>NZ_FNBW01000005.1 GCF_900102465.1 Thalassobaculum litoreum DSM 18839
GTGAAGCCTCCAGCAGCACTATCCGCTATAATTCTATAAAAACATAGAACTGTCAGAAATAAATAAAATACAAAATGACCTAAAACTACCACGGAATCGAGCAATTTCCCCATTGCACGCCGCCACCCGGTTGACTTCTATCCTTACAAATTACGCTTCCCGTCTGGGTGTCCATTCTAAGACATGTAATATTATTGTAATACACTCCATAGTTTGTGCACATCAATTGATAGCGCCCGTTGACGCCCCCCGCTGCGACGGCGGTGTCGACGTAGTCTTTGGAGGCAAGGCTATCGCCAGTGATGCTGCCCTTCATGCTCCACCATTTGCTCCCGTCACAGAACTGCATGGTTTTGTAGGTGGTGTTGTAGGTTATCTCGCCTTCATTTCCCTCCGGGTCCGCACAGGCGGCGTGCGCGTCCTGCGAAGTCACCATCCCCAAAAAGAATAGAAGAGCAGCGCTTAATATTCTTAGATGTAAAAACATTCTCATATTTCCTTTTATCCAATGTTTTATTTTTATTCAGATTAATAATAAAAATACAATACAACTAATTACTTAACGCAAAAACTAGGAAGCGAACTATTACAGCTTTCACTATTCACGCTGACTTGGTCGCTTCTTAGTATGCCGCCATAAACGCCGTTTGTTGCGGACGTCCATCCAAAACAATTCTTTGTATAATTATTGCCTCCCGCCATGCTCACAAATCCATTCGATCCTGCATAAATTGTTGAATATACTTGGCTCGTTGTGCCTGTCGCCAATGGAATTTCCGGTTGCGGGATAACAGTCATCCAAACATGTGCGCTGGCCGGCGCTGGAAATACACCGTTGAGATGAAAGAAGTACAGATCGCGAGAGCTTCCGATCCGCCATCCACCACCATCGGCGGTCTCGTTGTCACAATTATCATTCGCGGTGTTGCCCCTTCCGATTGTGGAAGTGAACATGAACTGTGTCGGCGGGGTATAACCGCTTCCGCCTGCTGCGACGGCGGCATCGACATAGTCCTTTGAGGCGACATCCTCACCGGAGGCGGCTCCGCCTTTCATCGAGTGCCAATCTGTACCATCGCAGAATTTATAAACGCCATCGGAGGTGAAATAATCCATGGTTCCCGCCTTTCCCGCCGGATCGGAGCAATCGGCATAGGCGGCGGGTGAGGCGATAAAAGTCAAAACTAAAAACGAGAAAATAAATAAAAATCGGTTAGATACGGTCATTGAAAACGGGTCCTTTTTGCAATACAATATTGTAACATTGTATCAACTTTAATTGTCTCAGTGAATACTTAATTTACGCTTAATTTTTCGAAGACGATCCCTTACGCGCTCCGCATTGCAAAAGGGACCGCTTTTGCCGGAACCGGACGCGTGAATCCAAGTCACTGATCTATCGAAATTTTATGCCTACAGAGCACGCGGGGGTGTCTTGCATGAATATTGGATATGCTCGTGTCAGCACGGAGGAGCAAAATCTCGACCTCCAGCTTCACGCTCTCAAAGGTGCTGGGTGCGGCGTTATCCATGAGGATTTCGGTGTCTCCGGCGCGTCGGTGAAACGGCCCGGATTGCGCAAGGCCCTGAGACGGGTTCAGGCGGGGGACGTGCTGGTGGTGTGGAAGCTCGACCGGCTGGGCCGTTCGCTCCCGCATCTGGTGGAAACCATCAATGCCTTGCGCGAACGCGGTGTGGGGTTTCGCTCGTTGCAGGAACAGATCGACACAACCTGCGCCGGGGGACGGTTCTATTTCCACATGCTGGCGGCGCTGGCGGAGTTTGAACGGGAATTGATATCGGAGCGCACGCGCGCCGGAATGGCCTCGGCGAAACGGCGCGGCGTCCATGTCGGGCGGCCCGGCAAGATTACGCCGGAGATGCTTCAGCAGGCCCGGCGGATGATCGCCACGCGCCAGAGAACGCACGGAGAAATCGCGGCGCTTCTCGGCGTTCATGCCTCCACCCTCTACCGCGCGCTGAAGTGATGGGTTGGCCTGACACGATTCAATGCGTCCGGATGACGATCACTGCGACGATTTCTACGACAGCTACCGGGATGCAACGCCGCGTTCGATCCGTTTGCTTGCCGAGCGGTAGGCACGCCAAAGGTCGGCCTTTTGCTGTTCGGCGCGTTCAATCCTGCCGGTCAACGCTTCGTCGGGCGTAGGGACGGCGCGCAACCGACTGAGAATAAGCTCCGTTCGGGCGTACCGAACATAGATGCCGAGGCGGGATGCCTGATCGTCATTCAGCTCAGGCTCGGCATGGAGCGGTCCGGTCAACTCGACGATCTTGCGGATATGTCTGGAGACGAGCTTCGGCGGCCATTCCTCGGCCCATTCGATGAGTTCGGCGGCATGCGGAAAGATTTCTTCCGTGCGGACGCCCCGGCGGGATCGCAATTCCTCCTGGATTTGGGGTGACAGGCCTTCTTCATCGAGAGACAAAGCGCCGTCCTGATAATAACCGGCGAAGACCAGGCGGTCCCGGAAGCGTCCGTAATGCGCGTAGACCGTATTCAGGCTGACGCCGGAGCGCTTTGCAGCCTCTTGTGGCAGCAACCGCCGGGCATAGCAGTCGAGGAGCTTGCCATTGACCATGCGGAGATCCTTGACCTGCGGTGCCTCTCGCTCTCTCTGCCCGCCTGGGGACGGCCCCATGACTGCGACAGAATATATCTATCATTCACAATAAGATAAGTGTGATTTCGGCGTCTCCGGCCTTGTTATATCAGGGGCCTGAAGGCTGCCACGGCGCTTGCCCGGCGTTGACGCTGCCGCCACCCTCTTAAGCATCCTCCCAAAACAAAACCTTCTGAGCGCGATTTTGAAAGGCGCAGTGCGCCCGCGATCAGGAGGAATGCGATGTCGTTTTGGGACCGGGTCAAATCCCTCATCGGCGGCTTTGGGCGGCGCAAACGCGCCGCGCCGGTCATTGACGGGGAGATCGTCTCCCGCGCGCGTGATGGGGAGCCGATAGACAATATTGCGGGGGCCGTGCGCGACACTGCGATAGCCGACCTTGCCGATAGCCGCGCCGCCCTCCGGGAAGACCAGATCGACATCGAGACCCGCGATGCGGAAGCCTGCGCATTCTCAATCGAGGGCGTTAAGGCCACCGCATCGTCGGCTGCTGATCAGATCATCGCCATTGCCATCGGCGCATCGGATGAAATGAAAGCGATCAATGCGGAGCTGGCCGAAGGAAAGGTCGGGCTCAAGGCCTTTGTGCATGAGCACGGGCTCGCGCCGGGGCATCTGCTGCCGGTCCGCCCGCTGCCGATGATCCTGATCTTCGTCTTCATGGTGTGTGAGGGACTGCTCACCGGCTCGGTCTTCTTCCAGTCCGGTGTCGTACCAACCATCGCCGCCGGGGTAACGCTGGGGGTGATGGCGAGTGGCGCGGCGGTCCTGCTCGCGGCGTTTCTCGGCGGCCACCTCATCGGACGGCACTTCAATCTGGGTGTCGGCGCGCCGGTCTCGAACGGACCCGTCCTGCAAAAACGCTGGGCGGCGCGCCTATGCTCAGTGCCACTTATCGCGGCAATCATCCTGCTGCACGGCAGCCTCGCAACGGCGCGGGCCGAAGGCACGCTGGACGACGCGCTGCTGTCCTTCACCAGCAACCCGATTGCAGCGTTCGGAACACTAAGCAGTGCCTTGCTGCTGATCTTCGGCCTCGGCGGCTCGGTGCTGGCCTGGGTGGAAGGCATGAGCGCCTTCGGTGATCCCGATCCGGGGCGTGACCGCGCGCATGCGCGCAGCGTCACGGCGAGCGAAGCCGCGCGTAAGGGTGCTCATGACCGAGCCCTCGATGAGATCAATGACGTTGCCGAGGACCATCTCGGCCTGATCGATGATGAAGCGGAGACGGTGCTTTCGGCCATGGAAGGCCGGGCGGAGCGGATCGCGCAGTTCGAAGCCGACAAGGCCGCGCTCGCCGATGATGTCGAAGACGCCATCACGTCCATCGATGCCGCGCACGATCACCTCATCGCTCTCTACCGGTCAATCGCGGGCAAAAACCCGCCCGCGATCCGGCGCATCGATGCGGACGCCGTCCGCGCCCGGTTCCGGGTGGAGTGGAGCCCGCCGGAAGACCCGGCGCGCGATATCCGCGCGGATATCGAGGCCTGCCGCACGGTGATCGTCACGGCGGCTGCGGAGGCCCGTGCGCTCGTCACATCCAGCCTGCACGACAAACCCAATACGGAGGATCTGTCATGAATCGCCGCGCAAAATCCCGTTCATCCCGTCCGCGCCGCCGCACCCCTGCCACGGGAAGCAAGTGGGCCGTACCCATGGCCGTGGGCGCGATTGCCCTGACCGCGCTTGGCGGCGTGGGCTACGCCGTCGTCTCGGGCGCGGACACTGTCCGTCCCGATGATCTGGGTTGCTACGAGAGCGCCGCGCCGCAGGGCAGCACGACCATCTGGTGGGACGCCTCGATGAGCTGGTCGCCATCCCAAGAGCGCGATATCCGCGCGGCGGTGGCGCAGGCCTGGGAGACGCTGCCCTTCAATGATCGCTTCTCGGTCATCACGACCGAAGCCGATACGGTCGGCGATCTGGCCCCGCGCCGGGTAGAGCTTTGCGGCCCGGCCCGCTCTGAAAGCGACTATGCCCGCCACGGCATCGAGAAGACAGCATCCTCCGGCTTCCTCAGCAATGAGGCGGACAAGCGCTTCCACGAGGCTGTCCAGCCTGTGGTCGACAGCGTGTTTTCCGAGACCAAGGCGCAGCAAAAGGTGCTGGCGATCGACAGCCCTCTGCTGGAGCAATTCCAGGCGATCTCGCGTGGTTCCGGCTTCCGGGATGCAGGCGGGCGCAAGCGGCTGCTGGTGATTAGCGACGGCATCCAGAACACGGAAATCGCCCGGTTCTGCGATGTGAAGGGCGATCTGCCGCCCTTCGAGCGCTTCAAGGACAAGCCGGAATACGCCCGCGTGGCACCCGCCGCGATGAGCGGCGTGGAGGTCTCCTTCTACCTGGTGCTGCACGCCGACTACGGCCCGCACTGCACCGAAGACGAACTAGCCGCGTTCTGGAGCGCCTACTTCGAGGAAGCGGGCGCGAGCCGCGTCGCTGTCTACCGCCTTCGCCCGTCCGGCAAGGACTGAACCCCGACCCCGAAAGGAGTGTGTGATGACTCAGTCCAATGCGCCGCAGGGCGGCAATCGTGGCGGTGAAAGCCAGGGCGTTCGCGTGCTGGCGACCGTAGGCTCGGGAGTGACCGCGTTCTTCGGGACGGGGCCGCTGCAAGGGTCCACCATCGCCTTCGTCCAGGCCTTCGCCCGCGATCACTACGGCTACGGCTTCGACGATATCGTGAACGTGGCGTGGTGGGGCGTATGCGCCGTCGGCGTCTATGGCGCGGCGCGGATGGTGTCCGGCGTGATCCTGCGCATCCTGGAGGGGCGCGGGCTCCTCAGCGGCTTCCGGATCGGCGGGGGCTTCCGGTGAGTAACGCCGAAAGCCCGTTCGGCTCTGCCCGGTTCAGCAATCTCGATGAGATCAAGCGGGCGGGGATGATCCGGCAGAAGCCGGACTCCCTGTTCCTTGGCTTTTATGACGGTCACCCCCTCTTCAGCGATGCGGAGGGCGGCTGGCTGCAAGCCGCCGGGGCGCGGGGCGGCAAGCTCCGCGATGTGCTCGGCTATAATATCTGCTCCGGCATCTATGCGGGCTCGATGCTCATCCTCGACATGAAGGGTGAGCTGGCGATGGTCAGCCTGGATCAGACGCCGGACGGCAAGTTCTGTTTCTACTGGAACCCGGACGGCCTGCACGGGGTGATCTCGCACCGGGTCAATCCGGTGGACCCGATCCGCAAGGACAGCCGCTCGCTGGTCTCCGACGTCAAGGTGCTGGCCGAGAACATGATCCCGCTCTCGGGCAGTCCGGCGGGGGAGTATTTCGAGCGGCGGGGACGGGAGTATTTCGAGGCGCTGGCGCTTGCCGTCACCGAGCGCGACGGCGTTCTGACACTTCCCGCGCTCTACACCGTCATCAATCTTGTGGTGGCGGCGGGGGAGGCCTGGCTCAACTTCGCCTTCGAGATGCACGAATCCGGGCATGAGAATGTCCGCCGGATCGAAAAGGAAATCGCCGAAGGGCGGGACAACCCGACAGGCGGGTTCCAGGGCATCTTGGGCGAGCTGATGAAGTCGGTCGCCTGCCTCTCCGATCCGCAGTTGATGGCGTCGGTCTCGCCGCCGTTCGATTTCTCGCTCGAAGATCTGATCCGCAGCGATCAGGCCTACCAAATCTACCTCATGGTGCCGCCGCAATATGTGGAAGCCTGGGCACCGGTCCTGAGGGCCCTGTTCACATCGGGGCTCATCTATAAATCCCGCAGCCCCGCAGCGCCGCGTCAGACCTGGGTGATTGATGAGTGCGCGCAGCTGGGCGCGTTCCCGCTCGTCCCGAAGCTGTTCACCTATGGCGCGGGCATCGGCATTCGGCCCTGGGCGGTCTTCCAGAGCATCAAGCAGATGAAGGCTCTGGGCCCGGACGCCGACACCATCATCCTGTCGTCGGCGGCGGTGCAGCAATACTTCGCCGTGCGGGACCTGGAGACCGGGGCCACCCTGTCTCGCATGCTCGGCATGGAAACGCTGTCCTACGAAGACGAGCGGCAGTCCGAAGAGGCGCGGCACGCGCGTGAGAAGGCCATGCGCGCCATCATGGACGGCGGCGATCCGCTGGACGCTGCCCTCAGCTACGAGCATGCGGCGCGGCGCGAAGCACTGCCCGCCAAGCGGGCTCGTTCGCTCATGACCCCCGATGAGATTCTGAACATGCCCGGCGATAAGCAAATCCTGTTCGCCGATGGTTTGGCGCACCCGATCTACGCCGATCGCAGGCCGTATTACGAGCAGCGCTTCATGGCCGGGCGATACCACCCGAACCCGTATCACCCGCCCGCCGACCGGGTCCGCGTCAAAACCCTGTTTGGGCATGGTTGGAAGAAGGTGGTGCGCGAACCCGTGCCGGACGAGTTCGCCCACTATCCGCAGTACCGCGACGGCACCTGGTCGAAGGTGAGGTGAGCGATGAGCGATCCCAAGAGCCGGGGCTCGTTTGCCCGCCTGCACGCAAGCAACCTGCCGGGCCAGCCAACCAAGCTGGAGCGCACGCCATCGGTGCGCGGGGCTTTTGACCCTGCGAGCGACGAGTTGCGGGCCAAGGAACGGGCCGCGCAAAGCCAGAGCGAAGCACAGCGCCGCGAGTCCTTCATGGTGAGGCGCAGCAAGCCGGAGCCGACGCTCAAGCCCACCCGCGCGCTGTCGCTCGGCCCTGACCGGGCAGCGTTCCAGGAACGATGGGCGCAGGAACAGCGCGCGGCGGCTCCTGCCGCCACGCCCTCCCGAGAAGACCGCAAAGCCGCGTTCATGAAGGCGCGGGGGCAACCCGCGCCGGACCGCATACGGGAGCGAACAAAAGACCGCTCCCGTGACCGCTAACCCAAGAGAGGAGATCAGAAAATGACCGACCGTAAGAACGACCGCCAGGAAGACCGCACCACCGATCAGAGCCGCCAGCCCGCCGATGTAATCCGCGATGGTTCCCTCAAGGCCACCATCTGGCGCAATGAGGGCGAAGACGGGCCGTTCTACTCCACCAGCCTCGCCCGCACGTTTGAGGACCGCGAGGGCAATCTGCGTGATGCGCACAGCTTCTCCGGCTCCGACCTGCTGAAGGTCTCGGAGCTCGCCCGTAAGGCCTATGACCGAACGAACGATCTGCGCCGTGAAGAGTTCAAGCAGGAGCGGCAGGAAAGCCGGGAGGTCTCGAAGACGCGAGAGCGCACACGATAGAAACCAGCGCCCAAAATACTTGCGTATTCAAAACGTATGTTCTAGTTTTGTTCTCTTTTATCCGATGGCGCGGGAGGAACATCGGACAGAGCGGAACAAAAACAAGAAAGGAGAACCGCCATGACCCAATACAAGCCGCCCTCCGATGCGAAGAACTTCCTGCCGCGCCTGGATACCAGCGGCAGCGGCCCGCCGTCTGTCAGCGTCGATCTGGAGGAGTTCGCGCACTTCCTGGATGACACCGGATGGAGTGACGACCAGAAGGCCGACTATCTCCAGACCCTCTGGGGTGTGATGGTCGAGTTCGCGATGCTGGGCTTCGGGTTCCATCCGGTCCAGCAGGCCGGGAACGCCCGCAACGCCGGGAGCGGGAATCGAGATGCCTGTGGAAAACTCCCGGAAAGTGCGGCTCCGCGCCCCGATACGGGCGCGGATGCGGTAAAATATGAACAGTCCGAATTGAACAAACCATTTGAGAAGGCCGCCGCGCATCGCGCGGTGGCGGGAAGGATTCTAAAATGACACTGCCTTTGCCAAACCCCGAGCCCGATGGCCGGAAGGCCCTGATCTATTGCCGTGTGTCCAGCAAACGGCAAAGCCTTGAAGGCTCTGGCCTGGATAGTCAGGAGCATCGTTGCCGCCAATATGCCGCCGCCAAGGGCTACACCGTCGAGGCGGTGTTTCCCGATGACGTGTCGGGCGGCGGGGATTTCATAAACCGCCCCGGCATGGTGGCGCTGCTGGCCTATATGGACGCCAAGCCGAACGAACAATTCGTCGTCATCTTCGACGATCTGAAGCGCTATGCCCGCGACACGGAATTCCACTTGCGTCTGCGCCGGATCATGGCGGAGCGGGGCGCGACCCGCGAATGCCTGAACTTCAATTTTGAGGACAGCCCGGAAGGGCGTTTCTTCGAGACCATCGCCGCCGCGCAAGGCGAGCTGGAGCGGGAACAGAACGGGCGGCAAGTCACTCAGAAAATGCGCGCCCGCGTCGAGAACGGGTTCTGGTGCTTTGGCAAGATCATCGGCTACCGCTACGACAAACACTCAAGCGGCGGGAAGGTCATGGTCCCTGAAGAGCCGCAGGCGTCCGTGATACGGGAAGCCTTCGAAGGGCTGGCGTCTGGCCGGTTCCAGTCAGCGGCGGAAGTGACCCGCTTCTTCGACACCTATCAGGAGTTCCGTACCAAGCAGCTGGGCCGCGCCAACTGGCAGCGGACCTTCAATCTGCTGCGTAATCCGCTCTATGCCGGGCTCATTCACGCGCCGCGTCTCGGCATTCACATGAAGCGCGGACAGCATGAATCGCTCGTCAGCGTCGCGATCTGGCAAAAGGCGCAGGACCGGCTGGATGGCCGCGCGCTTACCCCGGCCCGCGAGGATATCCGCGACGATTTCGTGCTGCGCGGCTTCGTGTGTTGCGATGCTTGCGGCCATCCGATGACTGCCGCTTGGTCGAAAGGCCGTAGCGCGCTTTACGGCTACTACAAATGCTTCAAGAAAGGCTGCGACCTGTGGGGAAAGTCGATCCGCAAGGAGCAGATCGAAGATGACTTCGACAAGCTCCTGAAGGCGATGAAGCCCGGACCGGCTTTAGTCGATCTCTTCAAGGCCATGTTCGCTAAGGCCTGGGATCAGCAAGGGCAGGCTGCCGGTCAACGCGCAGCGGACGCCAAGCGGTCTCTGCGTGCGATTGAGGACAAAACGGCCAAGCTCGTCGAGCGGATCATGCAGACCGATCAACCGGCAATCATCGCGGCCTACGAGCGCGAGGTCGAAAAGCTGGAGCTTCAGAAGGCGGGGCTTGCCGAAATGGCCGCTCAAAAGGGCCGTCCCGTCGTCAGCTTCGACGAAGGATTTCGAACCGCCCTGGCGTTCCTCTCAAACCCTTGGAAACTCTGGGCTTCCGAGCGGGCAGACTACCGCCGCCTCGTGCTCCGCATGGCGTTTTTGGAGCCTGTCCGATACTGCCGAAAAGAGGGGTTTCGAACCGCCGCTATCGCAGAGCCACTGCGGGTTTTAGGGATGATTGCGGGGGGTAAGTCTAGAATGGTGGGCGCGGCTGGGATTGAACCAGCGACCCCTGCCGTGTGAAGGCAGTGCTCTCCCGCTGAGCTACGCGCCCGGTCCGTGTCGGGACGCCGGTATCTACGGGGAGCGGCCGGGCTTGTCAATCACTCAACGCCCCATCTGGCGCAATCTGCAGTCCGACATCGCCGGCGACCCTCACAGCCCGAGCAGACCGGGCAAGTCGGTCAGGCTGTCGATGCGGGCGTCGGCCTCGATTTCCTCCAGCGGCAGGCGGGCATAGCCGTAGCTGACCAGAACCGCGCCGGTCCCGGCGCCATGGGCCACGGCCATGTCGTGCTCGTTGTCGCCGACCATGACCGCTGCCTCGGATGACGTCCCCAGTAGCGCCAGCGTGTCCAGCAGATGGCGCGGATCGGGCTTGCGATGGGCGAAGCGGTCGCCGCCGGCCACCGCGTCCACATAGGGCGCGAAGCCGAGCGCCTCCAGCACCAGTTCGGCCGGGCGCTGCGGCTTGTTGGTGCAGACCGCCACGGCGATACCCCCCGCCTTGAGCGCCGCGACGGTGTCGACCGCGCCCGCATAGGCGCGGGTGTGGCCAGCCACGTCGCTCTGGTACTCGGCGATGAAGCGGGCGACAAGGGCGTCGAGACCCTGGCTCCCGCCCGAGCCGTCCGCCGGCGTGCCGGTGGCTGCCCAGGCCCGGTCGACGAAGACCCGGCTGCCGTCGCCGATGAAGCGCCGGACCTCGTGCGGTGTCAGCGGCCGGCGCCCTTCGCTGGCGAGCAGGCGGTTGGCGGCGGCGCCGAGATCGTCGGCACTGTCGATCAGGGTACCGTCGAGATCGAAGACGACCGCGGCGGCTTTCGTCGGGAGGGGCATGGGGACCGTCGATGGAATGTATCTGAAAGGCTTGAGGTTGTTACACTCCGTTGCAAAACGTGTGTTCGTCAATGGTCCCGGCCGATGGCATTTATAGCCCGCCGACATTCCGCGCCCGACCGTGTCGCCGGAGTCGGGCCGGACTGGGAGCGAGCCAGACTGGAACCGGGCCGGATTGGGGCCGGGCCAGACCGGAACAGAGCAAGATAAGGAGCCTGCCGCCGATGAGCGAACGAGTCGCCGCCGTCATCCTGTCCGCCGGCATGGGGACGCGCATGAAGTCGGCCCTGCCCAAGGTGCTGCACCCGGTGGCCGGTAAACCGATGATCGGCTGGGTGCTGGATGCGGTCGCCGGCAGCGGCGCCGATCCGGTGGTTGTCGTCACCGCGCCCGCCCATGACACGGTGCGCGAGGCGGTCAGCGGTCGGGCCGCGGTGGCGGTGCAGGACCCGCCGCTCGGTACCGGCCACGCGGTGCTGGCCTCCGCCGAGGCGCTGGAGACGTGGTGCCGCGGCGGCGGTACGGTTCTCGTCTGCTTCGGCGACACGCCGATGATCACCCCGCAGACCCTGTCCCGTCTGGTGGCGGCCAGACAGGCGGCGGACGATCCCGCCGTCGTCGTCCTGGGGTTCGAGCCGGAGGATCCTGGCCAGTACGGCCGTCTCGTGCTGGGGCCGGACATGGTCCTGGAGCGGATCATCGAGGCCCGCGACGCCACGCCCGAGGTGCTGTCGATCAGGCTGTGCAACGGCGGGGTGATGGCGATCGACGCGTCGATCCTGTTCGACATGCTGCGGCGGATCGGCAACGACAACGCCAAGGGCGAATTCTACCTGACGGATCTAGTGGGGATCGCCCATCGCGACGGCCGGCGCTGCCATGTGGTGACCTGCGATCCGCTGGAGACCCAGGGGGTGGATTCCCGGGCCGGCCTCGCCCGGGCGGAAGCGGCGATGCAGGACCGGCTGCGCGCGGCGGCCCTGGAGGGCGGGGTGACGATGACCGCGCCGGAAACGGTGTTCCTGACCCATGACACGCGCCTCGCCCAGGACGTGACGGTCGGCCCGCACGTGGTGTTCGGCCCCAAGGTCGCGGTCGAGGAGGGAGCGGAGATCCGCGCCTTCAGCCATCTGGAGGGCGCGCATGTCGGACCCGGCGCGCTGGTCGGACCCTATGCCCGCCTGCGTCCTGGCGCCCGGATCGGCGCGCAGGCCCATATCGGCAATTTCGTGGAAGTGAAGAACGCCGAGATCGAGGCCGGCGCCAAGGCCAACCACCTGAGCTATATCGGCGACGCCCGGATCGGCAGCGGCGCCAATATCGGGGCCGGGACCATCACCTGCAACTACGACGGCACCAACAAGCACCACACCGATATCGGCGCGCGGTCCTTCATCGGCTCGAACACAGCCCTGGTGGCGCCGGTCAAGGTCGGCGACGGCGCGATCATCGGCGCGGGCTCGACCGTGACCCGGGACGTGGCCGGCGACGACCTGGTGGTGGTGCGCGGCGAGACCAAGACCATTCCCGGCGGGGGCGAGCGCCTGCGCCAGCGCAATCTTGCGAAGAAGAAGACGAAAGGCTGAACCATGTGCGGGATCGTAGGCGTGCTGTCGGGCCAACCGGCGGCTCCGTTGATGATGGATGCGTTGCGGCGCCTGGAATACAGGGGCTACGACTCCGCCGGCCTTGCGACTGTGTCGGAGGGGGGGCTCACTCGGCGGCGCGCGGCGGGCAAGCTGTCGGCCCTGCAGGAGGTGCTTGAGCGCGAGCCGCTGAAGGGAGTGTCCGGGATCGGCCACACCCGCTGGGCGACCCACGGTCCGCCCACCCTGGAGAACGCCCACCCGCACGTGGCCGGCCGGGTCGCCGTGGTCCATAACGGCATAATCGAGAACCACGCCGCCCTGCGTGCCGAACTGTCGGCTGCCGGCTCGACCTTCGAAAGCGCCACCGACACCGAGGTGGTCGCCCATCTGCTGGAGCGCGAGCTCGCCGACGGCGCCTCCCCGCAGGAGGCCATGGCCCGGGTCATGCCCCGGCTGACCGGCGCCTTCGCCTTCGTCGTGCTGATCGCTGGCGAGGAGGACCTGCTGCTCGCCGCCCGCCGGGCCTCGCCGCTGGCGATCGGCATCGGCGACGGGGCGGCCTATGTCGGCTCCGACGCGGTGGCGTTGGCGCCGCTGACCCGCCGCATCATCTATCTCGACGACGGCGACTGGGCGGTGCTGCGCCGGTCCGGCGTGTCCGTGTTCACCGGCGACGGCACGCCCGTCCAGCGCCCGGAGCACGTCTCCACCGTCTCCGCCGCGATGATCGGCAAGGGCAACTTCCGCCACTTCATGGAGAAGGAGATCTACGACCAGCCGGAGGCCATCGCCCATACCCTGCACACGGTGATCGACCCCGGCACCGGGGTCGCGACCCTGCCGTATCCGCTGGAAGACGCGGAGTCGGTGTCGAAGATCACCATCCTGGCGGCGGGCACCAGCTTCTATTCAGGGCTGACCGCGCGCTACTGGCTGGAGAGCATCGGCGGCGTGGCCTGCGAGGTCGATCTCGCCTCCGAGTTCCGCGACCGCAAGGCGGTGCTGCCGAAGGGCGGGGTGGTCATCGCCGTCTCCCAGTCGGGCGAGAGCCTGGACACGCTGATGGCGCTGCGCCACGGCAAGAGCCTGGGGCAGAAAGTGCTGGCCCTGGTCAACGTGCCGGAGAGCACCATCGCCCGGGAGTCCGACGGCGTGCTGCTGACCCGCGCCGGGCCGGAATTCGGCGTCGCCTCGACCAAGGCCTTTACCGCCCAGCTCACCGCCTTCCTCGGCCTCGCCATCGCGCTCGGCCAGGCGCGCGGCCATATCGACAAGGATGAGGTGCTGCGCCTTGTCACCGCCCTGGAGGGCGTGCCGGGCCGTGTCGCCGAGGCGCTGAAGGACACCAGCGCCTATCACGCCATCGCCCATGAGCTGTCGCGGGCCAAGGACGTGCTCTATCTCGGGCGCGGCCTGTCCTATCCGATCGCCCTGGAAGGCGCGTTGAAGCTCAAGGAGATCACCTACGTGCACGCCGAGGGCTATGCCGCCGGCGAGATGAAGCACGGCCCGATCGCCCTGATCGACGAGCATGTCCCGGTGGTCATCGTCGCCCCCAGCGACGGCTGGTTCGACAAGACCGCCTCCAACATGGCCGAGGTGCGGGCGCGCGGCGGCCGGGTGATTCTGCTGACCGATGCCCATGGCGCGAAGGAACTCGGCGGGTCGGCGGACCATCTGGTCGTGCTGCCCGACGTGGCGCCGGAGGTGGCGCCGATCCTATACTCGATCCCGGTGCAGCTCCTGGCCTATCTGGCGGCGGTGGAGAAGGGAACCGACGCCGACCAGCCCCGCAACCTGGCGAAGAGCGTGACGGTCGAGTGACCCAGCCGGACGCAGAGGCGCTGTTCGAGCGCTGGTGCACCCCGGGCGCGCCGGACACCCGGCCGGGGGATACGGCACTCGGCGATAAGGCCACCCGCGGCTCGCTGGTCATCTCCGGCGTGCAGGACGGAATGGTCGACGATATCCGCACCTATCTCTGGGAGCCGGCCGAACCTGCGGCCGGCAACCCCTGCGTGGTGCTTGTCCATGGCTGGGGCTCGCGCTCGACCCATTTCGCAGCAATCATCCGCGCCCTGACCCAGGCCGGGGTCCGCTGTGCCGCCTTCGACGCGCCCGGCCATGGGGAGAGCGGCGGAACGACGGCAAGCCTGCCACGCATCGCCACCGGGCTCCGTCTGCTCTGCGCCGACCTGGCCCAGGCGGGGACACCCGTGACGGCGGTGGTCGGCTATTCCTTCGGTGGTCTGGCGGCTGGGCTTGCCTGCGTGCGCGATGTGATCGCAGGTAGGCCGCTGGCGGTGCCCTCGCTCGCTCTGATCTCCACGCCAGTGCATCTCGCCTCGGCGACGCGGCGCTGGCTGGAGATGGCGGGCGAGCCGCAGTCGCGCAGCGTCGATCTGATGGCCGAGCTGACCCGTCGTGGCTTCGACGGAGCGCGGTTCGACCTGCTGAAAGTGGCAAACCACCTGCCGGAGCGGCTTCTGCTGCTGCACGACCGGAGCGACGACGAGGTGCCGGCGAGCGACGCGGAGGCTCTGGCGGCCCTGCGACCGGACGCGAAACTGCTGCTGACCGAGCGGTTCGGCCATGCCCGAATGCTGCTGGCCCGCCCGGTGGTCCAGGAGATCACGGATTTCGCGCGCGCCCGGCACGACGATCTCCCGCCTTCGTGACTTAATCCGACCGCACCGGCCGCCCATCTCTTGCCGAGCGTGTCAGCGACGGAGATGGAAATGCTCAAGCGTCTGGTTGGTTCTTCGGCGGCGGTTCTGATGCTGACCGCGGTCTTGGCCGGTCCGGCGGAGGCCCGGCGGATCGACGAGGTTCGGGCCAAGGTTCAGGCGGTGATCGACGAGATCGGCATCGACCGGTCCCGGATCCGCGAGGTCTTCGTGGCGCCGGACGATCAGGGCGGCGAGGCGCCGGGCTCCCTGTCCTACAGCGCCTGGATCGCGTTCTCGGACTGTACCGGCAATCTGGCGATGCATCTGTCCGGCACGACCGCCGTGCGGACGATCTACACCACTGGCGACTGCGCCGTTCCGGGGGTGTCCAAGAGCGGCTGATCGGCCGGGGGATTTCGGTCGCCGCGTGTTTCGCTCCCTTCAAATCGCGGCGGCGCTGCCTATAGTACGGACAACGCGATAAACGTCATCCGCCATAACGGCATGGGCCTCTGGGCCCGTGCCAGCGGACCGACGCCACCAAGGCACATGAGGGAGCACACCAAAATGGATCTCGCCAGCCGTCTGAAGGATCCGGAGCTTTTCAAGCAGCAGGGCTATATCAACGGCCAGTGGGTCGGCGCCGATGGCGGCGGTACCGTGGATGTCGATGACCCGGCGACCGGGAAGAAGATCGGCACGATCCCCGACATGGGCGAGGCCGAGACCCGCCGCGCGATCGAGGCCGCCAACGCCGCCTGGAAAGGCTGGCGCGAGAAGACCGGCAAGGAGCGCGCCCAGATCCTGCGCAAGTGGTTCGAGCTGATGATGGCCGCCCAGGACGACCTGGGCGCGATCATGACCGCCGAGCAGGGCAAGCCGCTGGCCGAGGCCAAGGGCGAGATCGCCTACGGGGCGTCCTTCGTGGAGTGGTTCTCCGAGGAGGCCAAACGCAACTACGGCGACGTGATCCCGAACCACGCGCCGGGCAAGCGCATCGTGGTCATCAAGCAGCCGGTCGGTGTCGTCGGCGCCATCACGCCGTGGAATTTCCCCAACTCGATGATCACCCGCAAATGCGCGCCGGCCCTGGCGGTCGGCTGTCCGGTGGTGATCAAGCCGGCGAAGATGACGCCGTACTCGGCCCTCGCCCTGGCCGTGCTGGCCGAACGGGCGGGCATGCCGGCGGGCGTCTTCAACATCGTCGTCGGCAAGAGCGCGTCGGCCATCGGCAACGAGCTCGCCACCAACCCGATCGTACGCAAGATCGGCTTCACCGGCTCCACGCCGATCGGCAAGCAGATCATGGCCATGGCCGCCGGCACGGTGAAGAAGGTCAGCCTGGAGCTCGGCGGCAACGCGCCGATGATCATCTTCGACGACGCCGATATCGACGCGGCGGTGGAAGGCACGATCCTGTCCAAGTTCCGCAACACCGGCCAGACCTGCGTCTGCGCCAACCGGATCTTCGTGCAGGACGGCATCTACGACAAATTCTCCGAAGCGCTGGCCGCAGCGGTGAACAAGATGAAGCAGGGCAACGGCTTCGACGACGGCGTCGTGCTCGGCCCGCTGATCGAGGGCTCGGCCGTCGACAAGGTCGAAGAGCATGTGATGGACGCGGTCGGCAAGGGGGCCAAGGTCGCCACCGGCGGTTCGCGGATGAAGGACATGGGCGCCAACTTCTTCGCGCCCACGGTGCTGACCGGGGCGACCCCGGACATGCAGATCTTCCGCGAGGAGACCTTCGGCCCGGTGGCACCGCTGTTCCGATTCAAGACCGAGGAAGAGGTCATCCGACAGGCCAACGACACCGAGTACGGCCTGGCGAGCTACTTCTACGCCCGCGACCTGGGCCGCGTGTGGCGGGTCGCCGAGGCGCTGGAATACGGCATGGTCGGTGTCAACGAAGGTGGCATCTCCACCGAGGTGGCACCGTTCGGCGGCATGAAGGAAAGCGGTCTCGGCCGCGAGGGCTCCAAGTACGGCACCGACGAGTTCACCGAGATCAAGTACATCCTGATGGGCGGCCTCGGCGCGCCGTAAGCCGCACCGTCAGATGGGGACGACCGCGGGCCGGGCAGGGATTACTGTCCGGCCCGTGCCTTGTTGTATTCGTCCATGCTGATCTCGCCGGAGAGGAAGCGGCGCTGGAGTTCTGACTTGGGCAAGGCGCTCAGGCGGTTCCTGTCGAGCCCCGGTTCGGCGGCCACGGGTTCGGCGGTCCCCGGTTCAGCTGCCATGGGGAAGGGAGGGGGTACCTGGCCGCTCGGCTGCGGATTCATGGAGGGCGCGCGGGCCAGCTTCCGCCGGTTCTGATCCGCCGACGAGAAATCCTTCACCAGGAACCGGGCGTCATCGAAGGCCGCCAGGCGTTGACCGACGACCTGACCTGCTCCGAGCCCGCGGCGGCCCGCGTACCAAGCGATCCCCTCGGGATGAAACTGATAATCGAGGATCACGCGCATATCGGACACGGTGCGGGTCTCGTTGAGCTCGGGGTCATTGAAGCTGCGCGACGTGGTCACCTGGGTGACCTGCTCTTCGCCCTGGAACGAGAAGTCGCCGATATAGGTCGCCTGACCTCCCGTCACAGTGAATCGGGGCGCGTCGGGAGTGAGGTAGCCCTCGTTCGAAAAGGCGATCTGCTCGTGCGTGATTTCCGCGGCTGCGGCACTGGCGGCGGCGACGACCAGGGTGGCCGCCAGACCGATAATCGGATTGCCGCCGATGAACTGGACACTGTTGTAGGTCTTCGTGATCTCCACGCTTTCGATGGCGTAGTGCCCGGGCGGAACGACATAGGTCCAGTATCGATCGTTCCGGCCGAGCTGTGCCTGCGTCGCGTATTTGATCTCGATGACATTCGGGTCGTCCCCGTCGTCATCGCCCCCTGGCGACGCTTCCAGGAAAGCATTCGTCGCGGGGTCGTAGCGTCGGATCGTCATCGTCAGAGGCGTCTGCAACAGGAGCGGGTCCCGTTGCAGGACGAACAGGACCGCACCCTGGTTCCGGCCCAGGGTCAACGGCCCGTTCTCGACAATGGGAGCCGATTTGTTCGCGCATCCTGCCAGCGCGACGGCAGCAACGAGACCGGCAAATATGGTGGTGTGCATCGGGCGGTTCCCCTCGGTCTTTGCCTGGAATGTGCAGCCACGCCAGCCAGCCGACATGTTGTCGGCTGCTATGGATGATAGAAATTTTGGATATACGATTCTGGTAATCCTGCCAACCTGCCCATTCCAAGCTGGAAAATCTCCGTGCCGGAACGGCGGGGGTAACCTTCCGCGCTGCGGCGCACTATGTTGCGGTGAAGCGATTTCGGACTGAGGCGGGAGAACGGCGATGGCCGGCTACGATTACGACCTGATCACCATCGGCGGCGGCTCCGGCGGGGTGCGCGCCTCGCGCATGGCCGGGCGCTACGGCGCCAAGGTCGCCGTCGTCGAGGAACTGCGCGTCGGCGGTACCTGCGTGCTGCGCGGCTGCGTGCCCAAGAAGCTGCTGGTCTACGGCTCGCACCTGCCGCATGAGATCGAGGACATGCGCGGCTACGGCTGGTCCGTGGAGGGCGTGAGCCATGACTGGTCGGCGCTGATCGCCACCAAGGAGAAGGAGCTCGACCGGCTCCACGGCATCTACCTGAAGCTGCTCAGCGGTGCGGGCAACGACGTGCTCGACGGCAAGGGCAAGATCGTCGATCCCCACACGGTGGAGGTCGCCGGCAAGCGCTACACCGCCGAACGCATTCTCATCGCCACCGGCGGCTGGCCGAGCCTGCCGGACGTGCCGGGCATCGAGCACGCCATCACCTCCAACGAGGCGCTGGAACTGCCGCAGCGGCCGGAGCGGATCGCCATCGTCGGCAGCGGTTTCATCGCCGTCGAGTTCGCCGGCATCTTCCACGGCTACGGCAGCGACACCCATCTGATCTACCGCGCGCCCAAGGTGCTGCGCGGCTTCGACGAGGATGTCCGCACCGCCCTGGACGAGGAGATGGCGAAGAAGGGCATCCACCTGCATTGCGAGACCCTGCCGTCGCGGATCGAGAAGGCCGGGGACAGCTATCTCGTTCATCTGACCGATGGCGAGACCCTGGAGGTCGACGCGGTGATGTACGCCACCGGCCGCCATCCGAACACCAAGGGCATCGGCCTGGAGGAGGTCGGTGTCGAGATGGACAGGAACGGCGCGGTGAAGGTGGACGAATACTCCCGCACCAACATCCCCTCCATCTGGGCGATCGGCGACGTGACCGACCGGATCAACCTGACCCCGGTGGCGCTGGCCGAGGGGACCTGTTTCGCGGAGACCGAGTTCAACGACAACCCGATGTCGCCGGACCACGAGAACGTGGCCAGCGCGGTGTTCAGCCAGCCGCCGATCGGCACCGTCGGTCTGACCGAGGAGGCGGCGCGCGAGAAGTACGGCGCGCTGGACATCTACGTGTCCGGTTTCCGGCCGATGAAATACACGCTGACCGAGAACACCGAACGCGGCCTGATGAAGCTGGTGGTCGACCGGGCCAGCCAGAAGGTGGTCGGCGCCCACATGGTCGGGCTCGACAGTCCGGAGATCATCCAGGGCGTGGCGATCGCGGTGAAGATGGGCGCGACCAAGAAGGACTTCGACCGCACCATCGGCATCCACCCGACCGCGGCCGAGGAATTCGTCACCATGCGCGAAAAGCGCCCGGACCCCGAGGAGCGTCAGGCGGCGGAGTAAGACGCCGCCTCCTACCCCCCGGCGATGGCGATCAGCGTCTCCGGGTCGAGCACCAGCAGCGGCTGGCCTTCGCCCATCACCGTCGCCCCGGCCAGCACGTCGACCGAGTTCAGGGCCGGGTGCAGCTCCTTCATGAACACTTCCTGGCGCCGCTTCACCCGGTGCACCGCCACGCCGATGCGGCGCTGGGGCGTGCCGATGATGACGACCGGGAAGGCCTGCTGGTCGACCGCCACCTCCGGCGTTTCCCAGCCCAGCATGGTCTCGATCGCCCGCACGGTGAGGAAGCCGTCGCGGTGCTGGATGCCGGCGCGCTCGCCCACGGTCTGGATCTGCTTCCGGTCGACCTCGATGACCTCGATGATGGCGCGTTCCGGCAGGCCGAGGTCGCGGGTGCCGTCGCTGACCACGACGATGCGCTGCAGGGCGGCGGAGACCGGGAAGCTGAGATAGAAGCGGGTGCCTTCGCCGTCCTCGCTGTCGATGTCGATGGCGCCGCCGAGCCGCCGCAGGGTGGTCAGCACCACGTCCATGCCCACACCCCGACCCGAGGTCTCGGTCACCGCTGCGGCCGTGGAGAAGCCTGGAGCAAAAATCTGCCGGTGGATCTCCCGCTCGGTCATCCGGGCGGCGTCCTGCTCGGTGATCAGGCCTTTTTCCAGCGCCTTGTTGCGGATGCGGTTGGTGTTCAGGCCGCGCCCGTCCTCGGCGATCATGATCTGGGCGACATTGCCGTGCTGAGTGGCCCGCAGGGTGAGCGTCGCCTTCTCCGGCTTGCCGGCGTCCAGCCGCTCCTGCGGGCCCTCGATCCCATGATCCATGGCGTTGCGGATCATGTGGACCATGGGCTCCATCAGGGCATCGACCATGGACTTGTCGATCTGGATGTCGCCGTCGTCGATCTCCAGCGTCACCTGCTTGCCGAGCGAACGGGCGAGGTCGCGCACCAGGCGCGGCATGCGGCCGAACACGATGCTGATCGGCACCACCCGCAGGTCGAGGGTGACCGAATGCAGCATGCGCAGGGTGACTTCGGCCCGGGCGATCTGGTTGGCGAAGACCTTGCCGGCATCGTCGATCCGGGCGGCGGCGGCGTAGAGCCGCTCGGCCTTGCGGTCGTCGATCTGGCCCGCCAGCGAACGCAGCTCGGCCGCCGTGGCGCCGAACCCGGCCTCCGACGCGCCCTGGTCCAGCCGGGACAGGCTGAGCCGCAACTCGGCCACCGTGTCGAGGTAGCTGTCGATCAGCGCGGAGGAGACCCGCAGGGAGCTGCCCCCGGCACTGCCGGGAACGCCGGCGCCCGTGCTGCGGGACGGTGAAGCCTCGCCGCGTTCGGCCGGGACGCTGCCATCGGCGGCAGTGGCCGGCGGTTCGGCGGGTCTTTCGGCGGGTCTCGCCGGTGGCGCTGCGGGGGCGGTGTCGGGGGCCCGAGACGAAGCGGATGGCGGCGGATCGGATTGTGGCGGGGTCGCGGCGTGGGGCTGCGCCGGGGCGGGCTTCGGGGCCGGCTGTGGCGGGGAGGCCGGGCTGTCGCCGAACGGCGCTGCGAAACCCTCCTGCTGCTCCGGCGACCAGCCGGACTGCAGGGCCGAGTCCCAGGAGCTGTCGTCGACGAACAGCACATGGCCGTCGGTCTCGGCGGCCGGCGGTGTCGGCGCTTCGGCGGCGGGCGGCGGTGCCGCAGGAGCCGCCGGCGCGGAGGCGGTGGCCGCCTTGTCGCCGATCACCAGCACCGTCCAGGCGCGCAGCACGTCGCCGCTGGTGTCGAGGGTGCGCACCGAGGCTTCCACCGGCGCGTCGTCGCCGGTCACGCCGATCAGGAACTGGTAGAGGTCCGGGTCGATATCGACCAGCACGCGGTTGGAGATCACCTGCTGGCGATAGAGCAGACCGAGAATCTCGCCGCTGGCCGGGGCGCCGTCCGGGACCATGACCTGGACCTGCACGAGACGGGCGCCCGGCTGCTCCAGGAACTCCACCGCCTCGTTGCGGGCGGCGGGGGACATGCTGTCGAACAGGTCGTCGCCCAACACCTTGCGCAGCTCGGCGACGGCGGCACCCGCGCCGGTGAGCAGCAGGGCCAGCTCGTCGCGCAGCCGGTCATAGGTCTCGCGCGGCATGTCGAGGGAGGAGACGGTCAGTCCCTCGATGCCGATCACCTCGCTCTCGCGGCGGATCTCGTCGGCCACCTCCAGGGCGCCGGAACGCTCGGTCCAGGCCTCCATCAGTGTCAGTTCGCTGGCCAGGCGGGCCAGGGCCGAGATCCGGAACACGCCGAGCGCGCGGGCGAGGATACCGACCAGTTCCCAGTCGGCAGACGCGCCTCCGCGGATCGACAGCCTGTCGACCACCGCGCGGGCCTCGCGCGAGATGTGCGGCGCCATGGAATCGTCCACGTCGTCCATGGCGATGCCGGCATCCGCCAGTTCCGACAGCACCCGCAGACGGTGGATGAAGATGCACAGGGCGCGGATCAGGGCGGTGCGGTCGCCCGACTGGTCGCCCTCCAGAACGCCGAGGATGTCGCCCAGCACGCCGGCGATGCCGAGATACCCGACATCGTTCGCCGCCTCGCGGATCGCCAGCATGGAAGACACGATGGCCTGGCTGTCCAGGGAGTCCATCGCCGGGTTTTCCAGCGCCTCGGCCAACTGGCCGAGCTCGGCGGTGACCACCGCGTTGAACGGCTGCACGGTGCCGGGCTGGAACTCCGCCTCGTCGTCGTTCGCCGGCTTCTGCGAGACCTGGATCGCCATGCGGCTCTGCGTAGCGGCGGCGGTCTCTTCCTCCGGTTCCGGTTCGGGCTCCGGCGGGTCGTAGGCGGGCGGGGCTTCGGCGACGGCCGGATCCGGCTGGGCCGCGGCGGTCACCTCGCCCCCGCTCTTCAGTTGCGCCTTGGCCTGTTTCAGCGCGGCGATCAGGCCGGCATCCCCGGCGACGTCGCTGCGGCTCTCCAGGCAGGCCTCGCGCAGATCGACCAGGGCGTCGGCCGACTGCAGCAGCAGCTCGCGCGACGCCTCGTTCGGCCGGGCCTCGCCGTTGCGGAACATGTCGAGCAGGTCTTCGGCCGCGTGGGCGACCGTCTCCATCCCGGTCAGGCCGAGCGACGCCGACACCCCCTTCAGAGAATGGATGGCGCGGAACAGCGCGCCCATGATGTCCGGGTTCTCCAGATCGGCGGTCGAGCCGGACAGGTTGGCCTCGAGCTGGGCGAGGTAGTCCTCGCTCTCCTGCTCGAACAGCTCCCACATCTCCGAATTGTCGTCGAACCCGCTCATGTGAGGGCCACGCTGCGGTCGCCGCCCCGGTGGAACTCCGGCACATGGGAGGCGATCAGTCCGGTCAGGTCGACCACCTCGTGGAAGGTGCCCTTATGGGTGATCACCCGGGCCTGTCCTTCCTCGTCGGCCGGGCCGGGCGGGCTCTCGTCGTCGACGATGCCGAGCACGCCCTCGGTGGCGATCGCCCATTTCTGGTCGAAATGGCTGACGATGATGTGGATCGACTGGTTCTCGAACCCGTCCTCGGTCAGGCGCAGCACCGGCAGGATGTTGCCGCTGACCTCGATGACGGAGTCGATCTTCACGCCCGGCCGCCGGGGCAGAGGGGCGGTGTCGATATCGTCGATGGCCCGCTCCACGATGCTGCTGTCGATGGCGAAGAGCTGGCCGCCGACCGTGATCGCCATGTATTTCGGCCGCTGGCGGACCCGGATCTCGTCCGGATCGGCGCGCTCGGCGACGGCGCGCTGGTCGGCGAGCAGGGGCAGGGCGCTCTGGGCGTTGAACCAGCGATCCGCATCGACCGCCTGCACCAGCTCGCCCTTCTCGTCGAGGAAGGCGTGCTGCACCTCGTTGCCGGCGACCAGCCCGTGCATCGGCTTGGCCGGGCCGAAATCGCGGATGCCCAGGATGCGCTCGACCGCCAGCCCGATCACCGCGCTGCCGCGCTGCAGGACGATGCACATGGCGAGGTCGAGTTCCTCCTCGCGCGGATGCAGCCGCATCACCACCAGGGGAATCGGCTCGTCGCGCAGAACCATGACGCCGATGTAATCCTCGGAGTCGCCTTCGATCGGCTCCATCCGCTCGATCTCGACGACCTCGCGCACCCGGGCCAGCGGGATGCCGAAGCGACGGCCGTCGGACATGAAGAGCAGGACCGGGATGCGTTCTTGGCTGCCGCCCGGCTTGCCGCCGCCCACCACCGCGTTCATGGCGCCGCTCCCGCTGGGACGGGGGTCAGCAGCCGGTTGATGGTGTCGACCAGCAGGCCGCCGCCGGACGCGTCCACGTCCTTGCTGACCGAGCCGGACGGCTTGCCGATCACCGCGTCGGCGCCGACCAGCCGGGCCTCCACCGCTTTCGGCGAGGCCGGATGGGTGAGGGAGGACAGCACGATGACCTTGGCCGGCGACAGGATCTTCAGCCGCCGCAGGCACTCGATCCCGTCCATGACGGGCATCTCGATATCCAGGGTGACCACGTCCGGCGACAGCTCGCGGGCCATGTCCACGCCCTCGCGGCCGTTCTCCGCCTCGCCGACGACCTCGAACCCCTCGGCACGCGCCAGGATGTTCTTGATCGTGAGCCGAACAAGCTTCGAGTCATCGACGATCAGTACTTTGGGCATCCGCCGGCCGTCTTCCCGAGTTCAACCAAGGCCTTGAAATCTAAGTGCTCAATCGTTCCATATCGGCGATGGTTTGCCTACCCGTTTGTGGTCCGGTTTCGGACTCGCCCTGCGGAATCGGCTTCTGCGGAGGGCGTGGGCCATTGTACCATCGCGGGAACAGTCACTGGAGACCACGACGGGGGCCCGCGTGTTGGCTTGGCATTTTGTCGACGAGACCCTGAAGGACGGCCGTCCGGTGCCGGCCGACGGCGAGCGGCTGACCCATGACGGGCCGGTCAGCCTGTGCGAGGGCGGGCTGCATGCGTCGGAACGGGTGCTAGACGCGCTGAAATTCGCGCCGGGCAACACCATCTGCCGGGTCGAGTGCGACGAGGTCGGCGAGCGGCAGTCGGACAAGTTCGTCTGCGGCGCGCGGACCATCGTGTGGCGCCTCGACGGCGATGAGGTGCTGCGCGCCTTCGCCCGCAAGGTGGCGCTCGACGTGGCCGGGTTCTGGGACATGCCCGACGAGGTCCGCCGTTTCCTGGAGACCGGCAACGACAACCTGCGGGTGGCCGCCCGCGGCGCCGCGCGGCAGGCGTCGCGCGAGGCGGTTCTCTCGGACGAGCCGCAGGCGGCGGCGGCCGGCGAGGCGGCGCGCGCGGCGGCGGCCCGGACCCATGCGGCCCGATCCACCGGCCTCGCCGCCGCCTGGGCCGCGTCCAAGGCGACCCGCCGGGCGGAGGCCTGGGACGAGTTCGACCGGCTGCTGGAGGCGATGATCGAGGAAGCGCGTGCGACGGCCCCGACCCAGGTGACCGACGAGGACGAATGGGGCGACTTCGCCGACGAGATCGAGGCGGAGTTCACGTAAGCCACGCGCACCGGGGTATCACGCACCACCCCCGTCATCCTGAATAGCGCGCCAGCGCTATTCAGGATGACGGGAGTTTGGCGACGACCGCCTCAGCCGACCCTCACCCGAAGAACCCGCAGCGGTGCAGCTGCTCGTGGAACTTCCGCAGGGTCTTGGCCTTCTCGCTCGGATCGGGGATGCCGGCGACCAGTTCGTCCTCGAAATTCGGCCGGCGCAGGTGCCCCACGATGATGTTGCGCGCCAGGTTCGACGCCTTGCCCTTCGGCAGCATCTCCGGCTGCACCATGCTGACCAGCATGAAGGCGCGCACATGCAGCGGCTTTTCCGGATTGTCGAGCTTGTCGAGGATCTTGCCCTCGGTAATGTAGGACACCAGCAGCTCGTCCAGCCGGTCGGTCAGCGCCGCCTTGCGCTGCTCCGGCAGGTTGGATTTCTGGATGTGGTGATAGATCGAGGTGACCTTCGCCATCTTCTTGTTCGGCGGCAGCTTGTCGCGGATCAGATGGTTGATGGTCTGGGAATGGACCAGCAGCTTGTCGAGCAGGGTCTCCAGGTCGTTGCGCAGCACGGTCTGGCCGATCTCGCTGTCCATCATCGCCAGCAGATAGCCGGTCGCCCGTCCCGGGTCGCCCAGCGCCGGCAGCATGGTCTCCGCCGCCTCGCGCATGCCCTTGTTGCCGCCCTTGTTGATGATGGTCGACTGGCGCGTGGTCATGGCCTGGGCCATGGAGGGGCCGCCGATGATGTCGATATCGGGGATCAGCTTGTCCAACAGGCCGACGAACACCTCGCGCTCCTCCTCGCGGTCGCCGCGGGTCAGCGGGCTGAGACCCTCGAGCTGGCGGCGCACCCGGTCGACGAGCACCTGCTTGCTCTCCGGCAGCTTGCCGGCGGCGATCAGGCGGATGAAGGTGCTGTTCGAGAAGTCCTGATGCTCCGGCGTCAGCTCGACCGGCTCCTCGTCCTCCTCCTCCTCGACCAGCGGACGCCCTTCGGCGACGCAGAGCAGGGTGACCAGCGCGGTGCCGAGCTCGCGCGGATTGCCGATCATGTCGCGCAGCACGTCCGTATTATAGAGCGTGTCTGACACGAATATGTCGATGGCCTCCATCGCCTGGGGCGTCTGCGCCTTCCAGCCCCATTCCATGAGCTGGCCGAACTTGCCGAGGAAGCTGCGGTTCTCGATCAGTTCCACCGACATGACGTATCGGATCAGGTAGGAGACATGCTCCTTCGGGGCGTTGGCGATGATGCCGTCCAGCACCTCGTTGAACCCGTCCACCCGGATGCGCGGCAGGCGCTGCTCGGCGGCGTTGTTTGCCCGGGCCTGGATCTTGCTGATGAAATCGAACAACACGTCCCGCCGCTGGTTGACGGTCGCGTCCTCCATCTTGCGGACCTGGAAGGTGGAGACCTTGCCGACCGCCGAGAACAGCAGCGTGCCCTCGTCGAGCAGACGCTTCAACTCGCGGGGTGCGTGCATCACCTCAGTGGCGGTGAGGTTGTTCTTGTCGAGGTAATTGCGGAACAGCCGGTTGATGGTCGCCCGGGCCTCGCCGACGAACAGGTCGCTCGGCGCGTGGCAGAGCGGGGCGTCGTCCACGTCCTGAATGAAGACCTTTTCCTCGGTCTTCGGCTTCATCTTTTCAAACAGGATGTCTTCCGGCTTAAGCCGGTCGATCGAGCCCTTGGCTTCCTTGATGACCCGGACACCCAGGATTCCGGCGCGGCTCAGTATCTTAGCCGCCTCCGCCTGAGCCACCTCCTGGTGCTTGGCCGTGGCCTCAATTATCCAACGGCCCTCGCGTAGTGCGAGGATCTCGAAGGTTGTTCCGCCGAACATTTCTATGCTCGCATCTGATGTTTCGGCGGAGCGATTCTTGCTCCCCCAACTCCCGAAGACGGATAGTAAACAAATCTTAGCCTTAAATCATGTCATGAATTGCATATGCCTGCATGAGATGACAGGAATTGCCCGCACCCGGAGAAAATTTTGCATTCAATAGTACCCTCGATCCGTTCGGGGGCGAGGGAGGACGGAGCATGGATCTCAAGCTGGCGGGCAAGGTTGCCCTCGTCACCGGAGCGAGTGCCGGTATCGGTGCCGGTATCGCGCGGGTGTTGGCGGCGGAAGGGGCGACCCTGGCCCTGACCGCCCGGCGGCGGGACCGGCTGGAGGACCTCGCGGCCGAACTCGCCGCTGTCGGCGCCGCATCTGGTGCGCCGGCGCCGACCGTGATCGAGGCCGACCTCATGGCGGATGACGGGCCGGCGGCGGTGCGCGCGGCGGTGCTGAAGGCGCATGGGCGCCTGGACATTCTGATCAACAACGCCGGCTCCTCGCGCACCGTGCCGGTGGACGCGCCGGACAGCGCCTGGGACGAGGCGATGATGCTCAAGTTCACCATGGGCCGGCGCCTGACCACCGCGTTCCTGCCCGAGCTGCGGGCCCATGGCTGGGGACGGATCATCCACGTCACCGGCATTCTGGAGCCGACCACCACCAATGCCGGGCTCGCCGGTTGTGCCGCGACCCATGCCTGGGCCAAGGGCATGTCGCGCGACCTCGCACCGGAGGGCATCACCGTGAACTGCCTGCCGCCGGGGCGGATCGTGAGCGAGCAGATCATGAACCGGCTGCACCCGACCGAGGAAAGCCGCAAGGCCTTCATCGACGCCAACATCCCGGCCGGCCGGTTCGGCGAGCCGGAGGAGTTCGGCAATCTGGTCGCCTTCCTGTGCTCGCCGCTGGCCGACTACATCACCGGCTGCGTCATTCCCGTCGATGGCGGCATGCACCGTTTCATCCAGTGAGGCAATGAGCGCACTCCGCGGCTCCCGCCCGGCTCCGCGCTGCTCTACGCTCCCCGTCGGCCAATAAAAAATCGAATCCCGAGGGAGCGAGGAAACAGAGATGAAAGTCGGATTTATCGGTCTCGGCCTGATGGGCGGACATTTCGCCACCAACCTGATCAAGGCGCAGTTCAAGGTGGTGGTCTGCGACATGCGGCGCGAGGCGGCGGAGAGCCAACTGGCGGCCGGCGCCGAATGGGCCGACACGCCCAAGGCGGTGGCCGAGGCGGCGGATGTGATCCTGACCTCGCTGCCGGGCCCGCCCGAGGTGGAGGCGGTGGCGCTCGATCCGGAGACGGGGATCGCGGCGGGCATGAAGCCAGGCGGCGTGGTCTTCGACCTGTCGACCAATGCGCCGACATCGGTGCGCAAGGTGCACGCCGCCCTGGCGGAGAAGGGGATCAGCTTCCTCGACGCCCCGGTCAGCGGCGGGCCCAAGGGGGCGGCCTCCGGCAAGCTGGCGATCTGGGTCGGCGGCGAGAAGGCGACGTTCGACGCCCACCGCCGGGTGCTCGACGCGCTGGGCGACCAGGTGGCCTATATCGGCGAGGTCGGTGCGGGGTCGACGGCGAAGCTGGTGCATAACAGCGTCGGCTATGCGGTCCAGGTGGCCCTGGTGGAGGCCTTCACCGCCGGGGTGAAGGCCGGCGTCGAGCCGCTGGCCCTGTGGAGCGCGATCCGTCAGGGTGCGCGGGGCCGTCAGCGGACCTTCGACAGTCTGGGCGAGCAGTTCCTGCTGAACACCTACGACCCGCCGTCCTTCGCCTTGAAGCTGGCGCATAAGGACGTGTCCCTGGCCTGTCAGATGGGCCGGGACAACGCGGTGCCGATGCGGCTGATCAATCTGGTGCTGGAGGAGATGACCGAGGCCCGCAACCGCGGCTGGGACGCGTTGGATTCCCGCGCGGTGCTGCAGCTTCAGACCGAGCGGGCCGGCGTGCATATCGAGGAGAGCCGCGAGGGCGTGCAGGCGATTCTCGACGGCAAGCGTTGACGCCGCCGCGGCTATGTCAACCGAAGAACCCGGGAGCCCCAGTCAGGCTCCCGGGCAGAGGGACAGTCTGGCGGCCGTCAGACCCGCTCAGGCTGGGCGACCGCGCCCTGGCGAACCGTATCTTCGCCGTTCAACTGGGCGAGACGCCGTTTGAGGTTCTCCGACCCCTTCACGACGGATATGAGCGCGCCGGTCCGGGTGTCGCTGATGCGCCACGTGTCCGCATCTCCAAACGGTGCGGCCTTGTAGCGGTCATGTAACTGGGCCATGGCGTCCTCCTTCTTTTGGTTGGTGGTCGCTGTTGCCAGTCCCTTTCACCTGGGCATGATCGGCCGGTCATCAACCCCGGACCGCCTGCCTGTCCGGCAGAATGCGAGCAGCCGTCCGTCGATGACCGCAAGGCCGAGGGCGATCATCGCCATGCCGCCGATCTGCCGCGCCTCAACGGTCTCGCCCAGCACCACCGCCCCCAGGGCGATGGCGCTGACCGGGATGAGCAGGGTGACCAGGGCGACATTGGTCGCCCCGGCGCTGGCGAGCACACGGAAGTACAGGATATAGGCTAGGGCCGTGCTGATCAGGGCGATGCCCAGTACCGCGCCCAGCGCCGCCGGGCTCGGGGTCGGCAGCAGCCACGGCGCGTCGACGATCAGGGCCAGGGGCAGGACCAGCAGCGTGCTTGCCGAAAGCTGGCCGGTGGCCGTCACCAGCGGCGCCTGGCCGGCGAAGCGCCGACCGAAGACGCTGGCCGCTCCGTAGGAGATCGTCGCCCCGACCACGGCGATCTGGGCGATCAGCGGCGCGTCCAACCCGTCCAGCGCGGCAGGACCGACGGTGACGGCCAGTCCGGCGAAACCCAGGATCACGCCGACCGTCTTGCGCAGCGCCAGCCGCTCCACGCCCGACGCTCGAGCGATCAACGCCGACCAGAACGGGGTCATGCCGTTGATCACGGCGGCGAGACCGGCGCCGATCTCGAGCTGGCCGAAGAAGATCAGACCGAACGGCACCAGATTGTTCAGCAGACCCATCACCGCGTAGTCGCGCCAGCGCCCGGCCTCCGGCGCGAAGCGGATGCCGATGACGCGCAAAACAAGATGCAGCGCGATGGAGGCGACCCCGACACGGGCGAGGACCAGGGTGAGCGGCGGCACCTCCGCCACGGCGACCCGGCCGAACAGGAACGAGCAGCCCCAGAGCAGGGACAGGGCGATCAGCAGCAGCCAGTCGAGGCTGGTCATGCGGGTATCGGCGGGGGGCATACGGGGTCTCCGAAGGTCAGGCGGAGCGCACCCTAGGTCGGCACCGGCCGCAAGGCTTCCCGGTTCTTGCCGTCAGGATCGGGCGCCGGCGCGGCCAGCGGCCGCACGCACACACAGGGACGCCGACATTGAAGCGCCGGCGGTAGAGGCATACCGTCGCTGTCTCGCCAGTTCAGGAGGCACCCATGCGCATCGGCGTTCCGAAAGAAATCAAGAATCACGAATACCGGGTGGGCCTCGTGCCTTCCAGCGTCCGCGAACTCGTCGCCCATGGTCACGAGGTGGTCGTCGAGACCCATGCCGGTTACGGCATCGGCCTGGACGACGACCGTTACGAGGCGGCCGGCGCCACCATCCTGTCGACGCCGGAGGAGGTGTTCGCCACCGCCGACATGATCGTGAAGGTCAAGGAACCCCAGCCGGTGGAGATCGCCCGGCTGCGCCCGGGTCAGATCCTGTTCACTTATCTTCACCTTGCCCCGGATCTGGAGCAGACCAAGGGGCTGATCGACAGCGGTTGCATCGCCATCGCCTACGAGACGGTGACCGATGCCCATGGCCGCCTGCCGCTGCTGGCGCCGATGAGCGAGGTGGCAGGCCGGATGTCGATCCAGGCCGGCGCCCATTGCCTGGAGAAGGCGCAGGGCGGCAACGGCATGCTGCTCGGCGGGGTGCCGGGCGTGGCGGCCGCCAACGTGGTCATCCTCGGCGGCGGCGTGGTCGGCACCAACGCGGCGCGCATGGCCATGGGGCTTGAGGCCAAGGTCACGATCTTCGACATGTCGCTGCATCGGCTCTACGAACTCGACATGCAGTTCGGCGCCACCCTGAACACCATCTTTTCGACCCGCGACGCGGTGGAAGAGTATGTGATGCAGGCCGATCTGGTGATCGGCGCGGTGCTGGTGCCGGGTGCGGCCGCGCCGAAGCTGATCTCCCGCGACATGGTCTCGCGGATGAAGCGCGGCTCGGTCCTCGTCGATGTGGCGATCGACCAGGGCGGCTGTTTCGAGACCTCGAAGCCGACCACCCATGCGGAGCCGACCTATATCGTCGACGAGGTGGTGCATTACTGCGTCGCCAACATGCCCGGCGGCGTGGCGCGCACCTCCACCTTCGCGCTGAACAACGCGACCCTGCCGTTCACCCTGTCGCTTGCCGACAAGGGCTGGCGCCAGGCGCTGTACGACAACGCGTATCTGAAGGAGGGGCTGAACGTCCACGAGGGCCGCGTGACCTACAAGGCGGTCGCCGACGCCCACGGCCTGCCGTTCACCCCGGCCGAAGAGGCACTGCGGCTGTAGCAGCTCCCGGGCTTGATCCGGCGGCGTGTCGAAGGGCCGCGATCTGTTAGACCCCGATCCAATCCCGCAGCTTCGCCCATGTCATCCCGGCCACCAGGGCCGGCGTCTTCAGCGGGCCGCCGGGGAAGGGCAGGTGACGGATCTTCTCGAACAGCTTAAGACGGCTGTCGTCGCCGGTGATCGCCTCGGCGATGATCTTGCCGGCGAGGCCAGTGAGCACCACGCCTTGTCCGGAAAAGCCCTGGGCATGGAATACGTCTGGAGCCGTCCGCCCGATATCGGGGACCCGGTTGAGGGTGATGCCGATCAACCCGCCCCACAGATGGTCGATCCGCACATCGGACAGGTCGGGAAACACGCGGCCGATCTTGCCCCGCATCCAGCGCTCCAACCCCGGTGGGGTGATCGCGGAATAGCTAGCCCCGGCGCCGAACAGCAGACGGCGATCGTCGGTCAGGCGGAAGTAGTCGAGCGCCACGTTGCAGTCGGCCACCGCCACGTCCTGCGGGAAGAGCTTGGCCGCCAGATCCTCGCTCAGCGGCTCGGTCACGGCGATGAAGGAGGCGACCGGCATGATCTTGGAGCGCAGCTTGGGCTGCAGCGGCCCGAGATAGGCATTCCCGCAATAGACGACATGCTTGGCGGTGACGGCACCGCCGGCCGTGCGGACCACCGTTCCTTCGACATCGCGCACGAGGCTGTGCTCGAACAGCGTGGCCCCGGCCGTCTCCGCCGCGCGGGCGAGGCCGTACAGGTAGCGCAGCGGATGGATCTGCCCGCTCTCCGGGTCGACCATCGCACCCGTGTAGCGGTCGCTACCGATCCATTCCCGAACGTCGGAGCCCTGGATGATCTTCGGACCGGTATAACCCCAGGCGTGCCACGCCTCGCAGACCCCGCGCATCTCCTCCAACTGCCGCTCGTTAAGGGTGGCGTGCAGGTAGCCGAAGCGCAGATCCGCGTCGGGCGCGTGGCGAGCGACCCGGTCCTTCATGTCGTCGACCGCTTCGCGCGCCATGTTGAAGAAGGTGCGGGCCCCGTCCTTGCCGACCTGGCGCTCGACCACCGAGACATCGGCGCTGAGGCTCTGGAGCACCTGTCCGCCGTTGCGGCCCGACGCGCCATAGCCGATGGTCTCGGCCTCCAGCAGCATCGTATCGAGGCCGCGCTCGGTGCAGTGCAGGGCTGTGGAGACACCGGCGAGACCGCCGCCGATGACGCAGACATCGCAGGTCCTGTCACCGATCAGACGCGGCCGTTCCGGGGCTGTGGCGGTCGCGTGATACCAGGTGAGGGGCTCGGTCATCGCCACATAGCCAGCATCACACGGTCTTCAGGTACCAGGCCCATTCCAGCGGCGTGACCTCGGATTCGAAATCCCGGCGCTCACTCTCCTTCACCGCGTGGAAGACCCGCTGGAAGCCCTCGCCCAGCCACTCGGCGATGAAGTCGCTCTTCTCGAACAGTTCGAGCGATTCCGCCCAGGTCTTGGGCACCGACGGCTCCTGGGATTCGTAGGCGTTGCCATCGACCGGCGGCGGCGCTTCGGCCTCGGTCTCTATGCCGTGCAGGATGGCGGCCAGGATGGCGGCGCCGGCGAGGTAGGGGTTGGCGTCGGCCCCGGCCACCCGATGCTCGATCCGCACCCCGTCGGGCGAGGAGGCGGGCACCCGGAAGGCGCAGGTCCGGTTGTTGTAGCCCCAGCAGGCCGACAGCGGCACATAGGCGTTCGGCCGGATCCGGCGGTAGGCGTTGGCGGTCGGCGCGAACAGGGCCATGCAGTCGTTCATCGTCTGGCACAGCCCGCCGACCGCGTGCCGCAGCAGGGGAGAGCCGTGTTCCGGATCGTCCTCGCTGGCGAAGATGTTGTTGCCGTCCTTGTCCAGCACGCTGACATGCATGTGCAGGCCGTTGCCGGTCTCGTCGCCGAACGGCTTGGCCATGAAGGTCGCGTTCATGCCGTGGGCGCGGGCCACACCCTTGACCACCCGCTTCAGCATCACGGCGTGGTCGGCCGCCTGCACCGGGTCGTCCACATGGGTCAGGTTGATCTCGAACTGGCCCGGCGCGTATTCGGCCGAGGCCGCCATCGCCGGAATGCCCTGGAGCTGGCAGGCATTGGCCACGTCGTCCAGCACCGCCTCGAAATCGTCGAGTTCGTCCAGCCCGTAGACCTGGGTGGTGGACTGGCGCGAGCCGGTCACCGGGCTGATCGCCGGGCTCGGCGGCAGGTGCGCCTCGCGGGTCTTGTCGATCAGGTAGAATTCCAGCTCCAGAGCCACGACCGGCCGCCAGCCCTTGTCGGCATAACGCTGGGCGACCCGCTGCAGCACGACGCGCGGATCGGCGTAGAACGGCGTGCCGTCCGGCTCCGCCATGGTGAGCATGACCTGGGCCGAGGGGCGCGCGGTCCAGGGGACCTGAACCAGCGACCCCGCCACCGGCCAGCACGGATAGTCGGCGTCGCCGAGCTCCCAGACCAGGCCGCTGGAATCCACGCTGTCGCCGGTAACGTCGGTGCCGAAAACCGAAGCAGGGAAGGCCGCGCCCTCTTTGAACGTGCCCTCGAGCTGATCGCGGCCGATGCGCTTGCCGCGCACAACCCCGGACAGGTCGGGCAGCAGGACGTCGATTGTGGCCACTTCGGGATGGGCCTCGAGGAATTCGGTCGCGATCTTGGGCGAAGGCACGGAGGTCGGTCGGGAAGAGGACATGATTATTAGACACTCAAAAGGTTTACCGCTCATACCATGGCGCGAAGGTCCTGTGGAATGCGATCTTGCGCCATCCGCTCCGCCCGGCCGACACTGCCGCTGACCAACCGATGCGGGAGGACCCCATGACGCTCAGCTTCGCCGTCGGCGACCTTCGGGTCGACCGGATCCTCGAACAGGAACTGCCGGGCTTCGATCCCTTCACCTTCCTGCCGACCCTGACGCCCGAGATCCTGGAGGCCAACCGGTCGTGGCTTGAGCCGGTGAGCCTGGATCCGGCCACCGGTCTGTTCATCTTCCCGATGCAGTCCTACGTGATCCGCACCGGCAAGCACACTATTCTGGTCGATACCTGCGTCGGCAATCACAAGGACCGGCCGACCCGGCCGAACTGGCACCAGAAGACCGACACGACGTATGTCGACGCGTTGGCCAAAGCCGGGCTGAGCGTGGAGGATATCGACTACGTCATGTGCACCCACCTGCACCCCGATCACGTAGGCTGGAACACCCGGCTTCTCGACGGCCGCTGGGTTCCGACCTTCCCGAACGCGAAGTACGTGTTCTCGGCCAAGGAGCTGGCGCACTGGACCGCGCGCAACGCCGAGACCCCGCTGCCGCATATCGTCGACAGCGTCCTGCCGGTGGTGGAAGCCGGGCGCGTGGTCGAGGTGACCAGCGACCATGCCTTCGACGACTTTCTGCACCTGGAGCCGACGCCCGGGCATTCGCCGGACCATTTCGCGGTCCATCTGACCTCCAACGGGGCCGACGCGCTGCTGATCGGCGACATGATCCATTCGCCGCTGCAATGCCGTCATCCCGATCTCGTGGCGGCTCCGGACTTCGACCGCGAGCAGGCCAAGGCCACGCGGGTGGCCACCATGGACAAGTATTGCGAGACCGACACGCTGATCTGTTCCGCGCATTTCCGCTCGCCCTCGATCGGCCATTTCGTGCGCCACGGCGACGCCTTCGACTTCTCATTTCGGGGCGCCTGAAAACCCGCTCTCCCGACGGCCGTTTGTGAGGAAACTCGCATTTCCACGGTGGGGAGGGAGCTACCATCATGGCGCTAGCGGAGTGCGGGGGAGGGCGCGCCATGAGGGTTTTCAGAAGTCTTGGCCGGTCTGACGGTCCCATGGGTCTGCCCCGTTGCGGAGGGAGCCGGATATGACCTCCGCAGCCGTTGACGGCACCGTTCCGGCCGGACGCCCGCGCCATCTGGTCGGCGCCAGCCTGATTTCTGCCGCGGGGTCGCTGCCCACCCACCTGCTGCCGGTGACCATCACCGCGGTGGTCGCCGGTACCTCGGCCTCGCCGGAGACGGCGGGTCTGATCGCCTCGGCCATGCTGATCGGCCAGTTGGCGTCCTCCATCGGCCTTCCGCTGCTGAAGGTAACCGCCATATCGCGTCTGTGGGCCGGCGCGATCTCCCTGGCCCTGCTGGCGGGGCTCGTCCTGTCGGGCTCGGACGGGTTCTTCGCGCTTCTCGGCGGCTGGTTCGCCGTCGGCCTGTGCTGCGGCACGCTGCTGTTTCTGGGAACCGTTTCCGCCGCCCATTTCGCCACACCGTCGCTCGCCTTTACCCTGCGGCTCGGCGTGGTCCTGGTCCTCGCCGGCGCCAGTACCGGGCTGATCCAGATCAGCGGCGCGGCCGGATCCTACGACACCTATCTCGTCTGGTTCGGCATCTCCATCGCCGCCGTCCTGGCCGTCGGCAACCTCCTCTACGCCCCGATTCCGCCGGTCGAGCACACAACCGACGCCGCCGCCGCCGGCGGCTTCACCGCGAAGATGGCGGCCGGGCTGGTCGCCGCCTATGTGCTGTTCGTCGGCCAGACCGGACTGGTCGCCTATGTCCTGTTCTCGGCGGTCGAGCGGGGGATGGATCTGTCCTCGGCCGCCTGGGCCTTCGCGGCCTGCAAGGTCGGCTCCGGTCTCTGGCTGGTCTCCGCCTCGCGGATCGCCCGGCCGGGCTCCTCGGTGTTCCGGATGTCGGTGCTCGGCGTGCTGGTCGCGGTCGGCGGCTTCGGCATGTCGAAGGCGGCGGAGATCCAGTACCTGTTCGGCTTCCTGATCCTGTTCCAGATCGCGTTCAACTCCCTGTCGGCGCAGATGCAGGGCAGCATCGCCGCGACCGGGGCGAAGGTCACCGGCCGCTGGATCGCCGGCACGCTGCTGCTCGGTGCCGCCTCCGGCCCGCCGCTGCATGGCTGGGCGATCGGGGCAGGGCTGGAGGCCGAATTCGTGATCTTCGCGGTGGCGACGGCGCTGCTGCCGGTGGTCTGGCGCGTGCTCTGCCGCATCGACCGGCCCGGCAAAGGGTAGACGGGCCGGCGTTGCCGCCGGTCGGACAGTGTTGTATTCACTGGGAAGTCCAATCCGCGAGGCTCCCCATGACAGTCGATCTCGAAGCCTGGATCCGCGAGCGTCGGATCACGGAGGTGGAGTGTCTCGTCTCCGACCTCTCCGGCATCGCCCGCGGCAAGATCCTGCCGGCCCAGAAGTTCCTGCGCGCCACCCGGGATCAGGGTCTGCGCCTGCCGGAATCGATCTTCGGCCAGACGGTGACCGGCGAGTATATCGACGAGATCGACCTCGACCCGCGGGCCAGCGACGTGTTCCTGCGCCCGGTCGCCGAGACCATCCGCATGGTGCCCTGGTACGCGGAGCCGACCGCCCAGGTGATCCATGACGCGTTCTACTTCGACGGCACCCCGGTGGATATCGCCGCCCGCCACGTCCTGCGCCGGGTACTGGACCTGTATGCCGAGAAGGGCTGGACGCCGATCGTCGCGCCGGAGCTGGAATTCTTCCTGGTCAAGGTGAACGAGGATCCCGACTACCCGCTGGAGCCGCCGGTCGGCCGCTCTGGGCGGCCGGAGACCGCGCGCCAGGCCTACGGCATCGACGCGGTGAACGAGTTCGACCCGCTGTTCGAGGATATCTACGACTATTGCGAGGCGCAGGAGATCGACGTCGATACGCTGATCCATGAGAGCGGCGCGGCGCAGATGGAGATCAACTTCAACCACGGCGAGGCGATGTCGCTCGCCGACCAGACCTTCCTGTTCAAGCGCACGGTGCGCCAGGCGGCCCTGGACCATAAGATCTACGCGACCTTCATGGCCAAGCCGATGCAGTACGAGCCCGGCAGCTCCATGCACATGCACATCTCGGTGGTGGACAGCGAGACGGGCGAGAACCTGTTCGCCGGCAAGGACGGGAAGAACTCGGACTTCTTCCTGAACTTCATCGGCGGCCTGCAGAAATACGTGCCGCCCTCGATGGCGCTGTTCGCGCCGTATGTGAACTCGTATCGCCGTCTGGTGCCGGATTCCGACGCGCCGGTGAACGTGCATTGGGGGGTCGACAACCGCACCACCGGGTTCCGGGTGCCCGTATCGCGGCCGGAAAGCCGGCGGGTGGAGAACCGGGTGCCGGGGGCCGACGCCAATCCGTATCTGGCCTTCGCCGCGTCGCTCGCCTGCGGCTATCTGGGCCTGGTGGAGCAGTTGGACCCGTCCAAGCCTGTGGAGGGCAGCGCCTATAATCTGGCGGCCAACCTGCCGCGGCATCTCGAGGACGCGCTGTTGCGCCTGAACCGCTCGAAGCCCCTGCGCGACATCCTCGGCCAGCGCTTCATCAACGTGCTGACCCAGGTCAAGGAGCAGGAATCGAAGGCTTATCTCCAGGTCATCAGCGCCTGGGAGCGGCAATATCTGCTGCTGAACGTGTAGGCAGAAAAAGAAAAGGGCACGACCGGTTCATTCTAAACCGATCGTGCCCCAGGAATATCTTCCGGATCAGGCGGCGTCGCGGATCTGCTCGGCTTCGATCTCGGCGACCATGCGGGCGGTTTCCGCCGCAACCTCGCGGACCATGGCGAGCGCCTCGCCGTACATCTGAGTCCGGCCGGAATCCAGAGCCGCGGCCCGCAGGGCCTCGATCGCCCGCGCGTTGGTCGTGTCCATCTGCTCCTGCCCGTCCTCATACGTCATCGCTGATCCCCTGCGCCCCACGTCATGCCCGGAACGCACCATGACGGGGGAACGTGAACAAACCGTTAAGCGCCTCATTTTCTTTTCAGAATGCTGCCGTTTTCCGCCGCGCGCCGGTATAGTCGTGGGATCGTTCTCCATGCCGGACCGCACAAGATGAGCACCGCCGCCCCTGCTATTGACACCGATCGCATCCGCAGCCTCGACGCCGCCCACCACTGGCACCCGTTCACCGACACCAAGGCGCTGAACGCCGAGGGGACCCGGGTGATCGTGAAGGCCGAAGGCAGCCTGCTCTGGGACTCCAAGGGCAACGAGATCCTGGACGGGATGGCCGGCCTGTGGTGCGTGAATGTCGGCTACGGCCGCAAGGAGTTGGCCGAGGCGGCGTCGCGGCAAATGATGGCGCTGCCGTATTACAACACCTTCTTCAAGACCACGAACGTGCCGGCGACCGAGCTGGCGGCCAAGCTGGCGGAGCTGACGCCCGACGGGCTGAACTATGCCTTCTTCGCCAATTCCGGCTCCGAGGCGAACGACACGATCGTGCGCATGGTCCGGCATTTCTGGCAGCTCCGCGGCAAGCCGAACAAGAAGACCCTCATCAGCCGGGAATTCGCCTATCACGGCTCGACCATGATCGCGACCAGCCTGGGCGGCATGACCGCGATGCATGCCCAGGTCGACATGCCGCTTCCCGGGTTCTCCCACATCCGCCCGCCCTATTTCGTGCGCGACGGCGGCAACATGACCGAGGAGGAGTTCGGCATCGCCGCCGCCCAGGCGCTGGAGGACCGCATCCAGGAGCTGGGGGCCGACACCATCGCCGCGTTCATCGCCGAGCCGATCCAGGGGGCGGGCGGCGTGATCATCCCGCCGGCGAGCTATTTCCCGGAAATCCAGCGGATCTGCCGCAACCACGACATCCTGTTCATCGTCGACGAGGTCATCACCGGCTTCGGGCGCACCGGCAACTGGTTCGCCAGCCAGACCTTCGACCTGCAGCCCGACATGATGACCCTGGCCAAGGGCCTGTCCTCCGGCTACGCGCCGATCTCGGCCGTCATGGTCGGCGAGCGGGTGGCCAAGACCCTGATCGAGGAGGGCGGCGAGTTCTATCACGGCTTCACCTATTCGGGGCACCCGGTGGCCTGTGCGGTAGCGCTGGAGAACCTGCGGATCATCGAGGCGGAGGGCCTTGTCGAGCGCGCCCGCAGCGACACCGGACCGTATCTTCAGGACGGTTTGCGGTCGCTGGCCGATCATCCGCTGGTCGGCGAGGTGCGCGGCGTCGGCATGATCGGCGCCCTGGAACTGGTGAAGGACAAGGACGGGCCGGTCTTCTTCGACCCGATCGGCCGGGTCGGCACCATCTGCCGCGATCACTGTTTCGCCAACAATCTGGTGATGCGGGCGGTGCGCGACGCCATGGTCTGTTCGCCGCCGCTGGTGATCACCCGACCCGAGATCGACCGGCTGGTGTCGACGCTGAAGCTCTGTCTGGACAGAACGTACGCCGATATCTGATTTCCGGCGCCGGTATCTGAATTCTAGCGACGAAAAGTTGAATAGAATGCAGTTAAAACTGGCTTGATTAACGTTTCCTTAACCATCATCCTAAGGGTGGGAGAGGGAGTACGTTAATCATGATCCAATCTACATTTGCGTCGTTGACCCCGGTCGGGGCGGCGACACCGCAAAGGGCCGAGGGGCTTCCCTTCGGCGCGCGCGGATCGATTGCGCTCGGCAGTGGGTTGCGCTCCGGCGTTGCGCTGGTCGATGTCGCCGGTCGGGCGACGGAGGAGCTTCACGAGGTCCGCAAGGCCCTGTCCGAGGCCCGGCGGGAAGAGATTCGCACCGAGGCTAGACGCCAGTTCGCCGACGAGGTCCGTGCCCGCTCCGAGCCGGAGCCCGAGCAAGCGGTGGGCGGCACGTCCGATGGCGGGGCGGTCGAGGACGAGGCGTCGCAGGCAATCGTTGCGGCACAGATCGCGGCGGTCACCGGCGATACCACCGGGCGCGGATCCTTCGTCAACCTGGCGGTGTGAGGTCGGGCGCGGTCGGCCGGTGACTCTCGCGGGTCATTCCGGCAGGTCGAGCTTGTTCTTCTGGGCATTCTCCAGGAACTTGAGGATTCGCGCGCGCTTTGCGTCGAGCTGGTGCTCCTGGATCGGCAGTTCGCTGATCCAAATCCGGATCCGATCTATCACCTTGTTGAGGCCTTCGTCCTTGAGGACGTAATCGTCCGCACCGGCGCGGAAGCTGGCGATCAGGCTCTCCGGCTTGCGGCCGCTGGTGGCGACGATGATCGGTGTGGTCCTGCTCACGTCTCTTCGCACCTGGGTTATGAACCGGTTGCCGCCTTCCTCATGAAACACGCCCGGATGGGTGAAGATCCCGAGATCGACCACGCAGAGGTCGATCCGGGATCGCTGCATGATCGTGAAGGCATCCGACACATCGGTGAAGTTCATCACGGCTCCCAGAACGCCGTCGACCGCCGCGCGGAACAGCATCGTCTGGATCAAGTCGTCTTCCAGAAGCAGGATCTGTCGTTCGATAGGCATGCGGATCAGACTGACTCCGGACCCTTTGACTGGAGTTCGGCGAGCTTCGCCAAGGACGGTTCGATGACCGTCGCGACCTCCCTGGCATTCTCCTCTACGAAGGGCGTCCCCGCGCGGATGGTTTCCTGGTACCGCCGGCTCAAACCGCTGAGGCGGAGCAGGCCGATATTGCCGGCGATCGAGACCAGCTTGTGCAGCGCCTGGCGTTTTTCCTCCTGGTCGGCGGACGGCTCGCCCACCTTCGCACCCAGAACGGTGATTTCTGACGCCGCCTGCTGCAGCACCATCGCCAGGGTTTCCCCGGGGATCAACTTCGTCAGGGAGTCAAAGCGTTCCTGGCTGAAGATCGGCTCGCCGCTCGGGCGGTTGTCCGCCGCCGGCGTTGCATCCTGTGCCGCCTGGACCTGCAGGACACCCACTCGGGCGAGGGCATCGTAGAGCGCCTCCTTATCGACCGGCTTGGCCAGATAGCCGTTCATGCCGGCATCCAGGCAGGCGCTCATATCGTCCCGCGACACATAGGCGGTCAGCGCGATGATCGGAATCGAGCGTGCGGGCTCGGGGGTGTCCGGAGCGCGCAGGCGCCGCGTCGCCTCGAGGCCGTCCATCACCGGCATCTCGATATCCATGAGCACGGCGTCGAAGCCGCCGGCGCGGACGGCCGCCATTGCGTCGGCCCCGTTGGCCGCCGTGGCCGTCTCGCAGCCGATCGTCTCCAGAAGCGCGCAGGCGACGTCGCTGTTGATCTCGATATCGTCGACAACAAGGATCCGCGGCGCTGTCTTTCTGAGCGTGTAGTCCTTCGGCGTCCCGACCGGGAGGGCGGGGCTCTCCGCGGGGCCGTGGGTCGTGGTCGGGATCTCCAGCGTCACGGTGGTGCCGGCACCCGGCGCGGATGTGATGTGCACCGTCCCGCCCATGACCTCCACGCCCGCATGGACGATCGCCATGCCCAAGCCATTGCCCGATATGGACGTGGTGCCGATCCGCTCGAAAGGCTCGAAGATCACGGCGAGGCGATCCTCGTCCATGCCGGTGCCGGTATCGGTCACCGTGAGCCGCAGCACCTCGCCCTGGGCGGCGGCGTCGATCACGGCCGCGACCGTCACATGTCCCTGCTCGGTGAACTTCACCGAGTTCGACAGGATATTGACCAGACATCGCTGCAGGCGCGGTCCGTCGACCGTGACGATCAAATTGGCAATGCCGTCGCCGGCAACCTTCAGATCGATACCCTTCAGCGCGGCCTCGGTCCGGAACTCGCCCATGGCGTCGTCGATGAGCTTGGGCAGAGAGCATGGCGCGACGACCGCTTCCTCCTTTACGCCCTGGATCTGGGAAGCGTGGAGAATGTCGTCGATCATGCGCAGCAGGGTCTTGGCGGCCACACTGAGCCGGTCCACCTGTTCGGCTCGGCTCTGGACGGATGCGTCGCTGCGCAGGAGCTGGGCGAAGCCGAGAATGGCATTCAGCGGGGTGCGCACTTCATGGCTCATCATCGCGATGAAGCGGTTGCGCACTTGCAGGGCTTCCTGCGCGGCGGTCTCGCTCTCCTTCAGCGACGCGACGATCTCGCGACGGCGGTTTTCGACGGAGATCAGCAGGCCGAAGATGGCGACGCCCGCGGCATTCGCGAAGAGCAGGACCGGACCGAACGTGGTCATGATCGTCAGCGCCAGATCCAGGCTGGGGAGCAGCAGCATGGTCGGCAGACAGACCAGCGTGCTCACCACCGCGTAGGCCAGCAGCGCCAGCATTGGACGGTCGAACCGCCGGCGCTGCATCACATACCAGGCGATCGTGCTGCACAGGGCATAGACCACCATGGCGATGACCCCCGTGGGGGCGCCGACACCGCCGATCCAGGCGCGCAGCGCCATGGGCGGGATCGCCGCGATCAAAGCGGTCACGGGGCCGCCCAGAATGCCGGAAAGAAGGATGGGGCTGGCGCGCGCGTCGAAGATCATGCCCGGCGCGAATTCGATCGGGAACAGCATCACAAGGGCCGAGGCGGCGCCAAGGGCGATCCCGAGGATCAGCGAGCGGGTGAGGGGATTGATGCCGTCGCTCAGTCCCCGTGTGGCGGAGTAGACCAGGGCCGCAAGGGCCAGCAGCCCGATATTGGTAATCAGCGGCTGAAGAAGTTCCATGTAGACGACCCTGGCTCATCCCCAATTCGGCGCTCACTATTCAGACGATTGGTAAAAAGGAAACCGAAAATCGAGATTTTCCGCTGGTACGCAATCTCCAGCTTCGGCGTTCAGCGCCATTGACACTCCCCGGCAGGCGCCGTTGAATCTGATCTAATGTTGTGCACCGCACAAGGTGCCATATCAAAACAGGGGGCTTTGATGACCAAGCGCAACCTAACCCGGCAGATCCCGTCCGGCGTCTCCCGCCGCTCGTTTCTCGCGGGAACCGGCGCGGTGGCGGCCGGTCTGACATTCTCCGGCAAGGGCTTCGCCGCCGAGGAGAAGGTCCTCAACTTCTACAACTGGGACACCTATATCGGCGAGACGACGCTCGACGATTTCAGCGACGCGACGGGCGTGTCGGTGAACATGGATCTGTTCGCCGACAATGACGAGCTGTTCGCCAAGCTGAAGGCCGGCAATCCGGGCTACGACGTCATCGTGCCGACCAACGACTATGTCGAGCGCATGATCTCTGCCGACATGCTGGTCAAGCTGGACCATTCCAAGATCCCGAACATCAAGAACGTCGATCCGGCCTTCCTGAACCCGGCCTTCGATCCGGGCCGGACCTATTCGCTGCCCTACATGTGGGGCTCGATCGGCATCGGCTACCGCAAGAGCCGCGTGGACGCGGTGCCGGATAGCTGGAAGGTGCTGTACGACAGCGACAAATACGCCGGCAAGATCGCTCTGCTGGCGGCGCCGAGCACGGTGCTTCAGGTCGGCTGCAAGTATCTCGGCTACCCACTGAACGAGAGCGATCCGGCGGTGCTCGAGAAGGTCGCCGACATGCTCATCAAGCAGAAGCCGAACATCAAGGTCTTCGCCGAGGATAACGGGCAGGACCTGCTGCTGTCGGGCGAGGTCGACCTGACCATGGAGTGGAACGGCGACATCCTGCAGGTGATGGCCGAGGACGACGACATCTCCTACGTCGTGCCGAAGGAAGGCGGGCTGCTGTGGGAGGACACGCTGTGCATCCCCACCGGCGCGCCGCATCCGGAGAACGCTCACGCCTTCATCAACTTCCTGCTCGACGCCAAGGCGGGGGCGGCGATCGCCGACTTCATCCAGTACGCCACGCCGAACGCGGCGGCCAAGGCGCTGATGTCGGACGAGTACAGGAACAATCCGGCGATCTTCCCGACCGACGAGGTCATCCGCAATTCGGAGACCGCGATCTACCAGGGGACGGACTACACCCAGCTCGTCGACCGTCTCTGGACCAAGATCGGCGCGGCCTGAGTCGACAGTAGGCAGGCGCGGGGGACGCGGTGGAGAACTGGCGGCGGGGCCGATCCGCATTCTGGCTGATCGGCCTCGGGCCGACCGTCTGGCTTGTTCTCTTCTTCCTAGTGCCTCTGGCGATCGTCTGGCTGTACAGCTTCGCCGAGCTGCGCGGCCTGGTCGACATGGAGGTGACGGGCACTCTCGACAACTATGCCCGCGCCCTCGACCCGCTCTATCTAGGGGTCTTCGGCAAGTCGGTGGTGTTCGCCGGATTGACGATGGTGGTGTCGCTCATCGTCGGCTTTCCGGTGGCGCTGGCGATCGTCTTCGCCCCGCCGCGCTGGCGGCCGGTTCTGCTGCTGCTGGTGATCCTGCCGTTCTGGACCAACCTGCTGATCCGCACCTACGCCCTGATCGCCGTGCTGCGAGTGCGGGGCTTCGCCAACTTCACCCTGGAATGGTTCTGGGACCAGTCGAACACCCTGCTGTCGCTGCTCGGGCTCGGGTCGTACCAGCTCCTGGGCGAGCGGTTCGAGCCGCTGGAGCTGCTGTACAACAACACCGCCGTGATCATCGGGCTGGTCTATGTCCACCTGCCCTTCATGGTGCTGCCGCTCTACGCCGCCCTTGAGAAACTCGACCGGTCGCTGATCGAGGCGGCGCTCGACCTGGGCGCCTCCCAGTGGCGGGCGTTCCTGACGGTGGTCGTGCCGCTGTCGATGCCGGGCATCGTCTCCGGCGCGATCCTGGTGTTCATTCCGGCGCTGGGCTCGTTCCTGACCCCGGACCTGCTGGGCGGCACCGACAGCCAGATGATCGCCAACGTGATCGAGCGCCAGTTCAAGAGTGCCAATGACTGGCCGTTCGGCGCGGCGCTGTCGTTCCTGCTGATGTACCTGACCTTCGCCGCCCTGGCCCTGAGGGCGGTGGTGTCGCGCGGCCGGGGAGGGATCTGACCATGGCGCGCACACCGGTCGGCCCGCTGGAATACACGCGACGCACCTGGATGCGTCTGACCCTGCTGGCGACCTTCATCTTCCTCTACGCGCCGATCGTCACCCTGGTGGCGTTCAGCTTCAACGACAGCCGCCGCAACATCGTGTGGCGCGGCTTCACCCTGAAATACTATGAGAAGGCCCTGGGCAATTCGGAGCTGATCGAGGCTTTCGTCAACTCGCTGGCGATCGCCCTGCTGTCGACGGTGATCGCGACGGTCCTGGGCGCGCTGACCGCGCTGCTGCTCTGGCGGTTCCGCTTCCCGTTCAAGGCGGGGTACGAGGGGGCGATGGCCCTGCCGATCGTCATCCCGGAGATCTGCATGGGCGTGGCGATGCTGGCGTTCTTCGCCAAGGTCGGCTGGCCGAGCGGGCTGCCCTGGCCGTTCTCCCTGTCGGCCATCATCATCGCCCATGTGTCGTTCAGCTTCCCCTTCGTCGCCGTGGTGGTGCGCGCCCGACTGGCCGGCTTCAACCAGGAGCTGGCCGAGGCGGCCCAGGATCTGGGGGCCAGTGAGTGGCGGGTGTTCTGGGACGTGATGGTGCCGTTCATGCGCCCGGGCCTGGTGGCCGGCGCGCTGCTGGCCTTCACCCTGTCGCTGGACGATTTCGTCATCACCTTCTTCACCTCCGGCCCGGACACGGTAACCTTCCCGGTCAAGGTCTACTCGATGGTGCGGTTCTCGGTGACGCCGGAGGTGAATGCCGCCTCGACCGTTCTGATCTTACTGACCGTGGTGTTGACGGGCATCGCCCTGTGGATGCAGTTCCGACAGGAGAAGGACAAGTCATGAGCACCAGCGGAGCCGCCCCTATCGCGGGGAACGATGCGCCGATCATCGAGATCTCCGGCCTGTGCAAGCGGTTCGGATCCTTCTCCGCCGTCGAGGATGTCGACCTGAAGATCGGCCGGGGCGAGTTCTTCGCGCTCCTGGGACCGTCCGGCTGCGGCAAGACCACGCTGCTGCGCATGCTGGCCGGGTTGGAACTGCCGAGCGAAGGCACGATCCGGATCGACGGCCAGGACATGTCCCTGGTCCCGGCCAACAAGCGCCCGGTCAACATGGTGTTCCAGTCCTATGCCGTGTTCCCGCACATGTCGGTGCTGGACAATGTGGGCTACGGGCTGCGGATCGACGGCGTGCCCCGCGACGAGATCCGGCGGCGGGCCGAGGAGGCCCTGGCGCTGGTCAAGCTCGACGGCTTCGCCGCGCGCCGGCCGGACCAGCTTTCCGGCGGCCAGCGCCAGCGCGTGGCCCTGGCCCGGGCGCTGGTGAAGCGGCCGAAGGTGCTGCTGCTGGACGAGCCGCTCTCCGCACTGGACGCCAAGCTGCGCGAGGCGATGCGCCTGGAGCTGGTCAACCTGCAGGAGACCGTCGGAATCACCTTCGTCATCGTTACCCACGACCAGTCCGAGGCACTGTCCATGGCCGGCCGGATCGCGGTGATGAACCAGGGCCAGGTGCAGCAGATCGCCCCGCCGGCGGAGCTCTACGAATTTCCCTCCAGCCGCTTCGTCGCCGATTTCATCGGCTCGGTGAACATGATCGAGGGCCGGATCGAGAGCGCGTCGAACGGCCGGGTGCGGCTGGCCTGCCCCGGCATTGCCACGCCGATCGAGATGGAGCACGAAGCCGCACCGCCGGTCGGCAGCACCGCATGGGTCGCGCTGCGGCCGGAAAAGATCGACATCACCAAGGAACCGACCGGCGAGGCAGACGCTAATACCGTGTCTGGAATGGTCGAAGAAGTTACCTATCTAGGCGAGACCTCGGTCTATCATGTCCGGATTTCCCCGGACCTGCCGCTGATGAAGGTTTCCAGCGCGAACCTGGACCGGGTCACGCGACGCGCCTTTACCTGGGAGGATCCTGTATACCTCTCCTGGACGGCAACATGTGGAGTGGTTCTGGAAAGGTGAGCATACCGGATACGATCGAAGAGGCAGGCGGCGAGACCAGATGGCTGGATAGACCCGACGGAATGCACCTCAGATACGCCGTGTTCGGCCCGGCCGGGCCGGCCGGCTGGTGCGTGTTCCTGCCCGGCTATACCGAATTCATCGAGAAGCACCTGGAAACGGCGGCCGACCTGCGGGCGCGCGGCTTCGGCGTGCTGTGCCTGGACTGGCGCGGCCAGGGCCTGTCGGCACGCTACCTGCCCGACCGCTCCAAGGGACATGTGGACAGTTTCGACACCCATCTGGCCGATCTCGACGCGGTGATCGCCGATGCAGGCCTCGACGATGTCGGTCCGCTGACGGTCGTCGGGCATTCCATGGGTGGCCATCTGGCCATCTGGTACTGCCGGCGTCATCCCGAGCGGGTGAAGCGGGGCGTGGCGATCGCACCGATGATCGGGGTGGCTGCGCTGAAGCCGTCCATCGGCAGCCTCCTGGCGGTGTTCTGCACGGTGGGCATGTCCGGACGCTACGTTTTCGGCGGCAGTCCCTACGGTCCCCGCCGCCGCCAGTTCGAAGGCAACAAGCTGACCACCGACCCGGTTCGCTTCGACCGGGCCCACCGGCTGATCGCGGAGAATCCGGATCTGGCGGTGGCCGATCCGACCTTCGGCTGGGCCCGGGCGGCGTGGCGATCGATTCAGCTCACCCACCGGCCCGGCTGGTTCGAGTCGATCCGCGCGCCGATCCTCGTCGTCCTGGCCGGCCGCGACCGGATCGTCGACAACGTGGCGACCAAGCGGGCGATCCAACGCCTGCCGCATGGAGTCGGACTCCGAATCCCCGAGGCCGAGCATGAGATCCTGGGCGAGATCGACCCGATCCGCGACCAGCTCTGGGAGGCGTTCGACCGGTTCTGCGGGCTGAAGGAGACGCGCGCGAAAGTGAAGGAGCCGGAGACGGCCGAGCTCTGAGCGAAGTGTTACGGCGTCCAGAAATACTGGATGTCGATCGGGTCGCGTTCGGTCTCCACGAAGCCGAGGCGCTGATAGAACCGGTTGGCCGGGCTGCCGTTCAGCACGGTGAGCCGGATCGGCTTGCCCAATGCGCGGGCCTCGTCCATCAGCACGCCCATGATCCGGCTGCCGAGCCCGCTGCCGTGGCACGCCGGCGTCAGGTACAGGTGCTCGATCTCCACATGCGCGCCGTGGTCGGTGACGGTCACGCAGCCGGCGAAGCGACCGTCCAGGTCGATCAGCCGCGTGCGTTCGGGGCTGAACCGCGCGACGAACTTCTCGCGCGCCCGCTCCGGCGTGTAGCGGCCCAGACGCTCCAGCTCGCCGCGCATCACCGCCACCTTGAGGTCGACCAGACGGTCGATATCCTCGGCGCCGGCGGGAATGAAAACGATCGGAGGAAGGTCTGTGGATGGTAGGCCTGCGGGTTTGGACCGAACGGTTTCGAGCGTCATGGGACCAGAAATGTACAGGGGTTCAGCTTGGCGTTGTGCGGCGCACAGCTTACCATGTTGGCCGTTGCTGTCACTGGCCCAGGGAGGGTCGCGTGCTCCTTATCGAGAAGATCATGGCGGCCTTCGCCAGCCTCATCGCAATCGACTTGATGAAGCTCGACAGCGAGGATGTGGCCCGCGCGCGCCGCGCGCATCTCGGCCAGAAACCGGTTGTGAACGGCCCGGTCCCGCGTGGCGGCGACCGCCAGGTTGTCGTGCGCTACGGACGCTGAGATGACCCGGTCCGTTACCGTCGCGGCGACGCAGATGTCCTGTGGCGCCGATGCCGCGAGCAACCTCGACCGGGCCGAGGCGCTGGTGCGCCGCGCCGCCGGCGAGGGGGCGCAGGTCATCCTGCTGCAGGAACTGTTCGAGACCCCGTATTTCTGCAAGGACCAGGACGCGGCCTTCTTCGGCCTCGCCCGTCCGGTGGAGGGCAATCCGGTGATCGCCCGCTTCGCCGATCTGGCCCGTGAGCTGTCGGTGGTGCTGCCCTTCAGTTTCTTCGAGGCGGCGCACAACGCCCACTTCAACAGCCTGGTGATGATCGATGCCGACGGCGGGGTGCTGGACCTGTACCGCAAGGCGCATATCCCCGACGGGCCGGGCTATCAGGAGAAGTTCTACTTCACGCCCGGCGATACCGGCTTCCGGGTCTGGGACACCGCCTATGGCAGGCTCGGTTGCGCGATCTGCTGGGATCAGTGGTTCCCGGAATCCGCCCGGGCCATGGCGCTGCAGGGCGCCGAGCTCCTGTTCTATCCGACCGCCATCGGCAGCGAGCCGCCACCGGCCCCGCCGCTCGACAGCTCGGCCCATTGGCGCCGGGTGATGCAGGGCCATGCCGGGGCCAACCTGACGCCGCTGATCGCCAGCAACCGGGTCGGCCGCGAGATCGGTCAGACCTCGGAGATCACCTTCTACGGCACCTCCTTCATCGCCGACGAGACCGGGGCGGTGGTTGCCGATGCGCAAGGGGCCGACGATGCGGTGATCACCGCCAGTTTCGACCTGGACGCGGTGCGCGCCCGCCGGCTCGGCTGGGGCGTGTTCCGCGACCGAAGGCCGGAGCTTTACGGGGCGATCGCCACGGCGGACGGCAAGCGGTAGCGCGACATCCGGCTCCGACTGTGTTAGCCGGTCTGGCAAACACGTGCGTTCACCCTGGGACCTCCGTCGATGACCCTTCCCGATCGCGTGCTCGACCACGCCCGCATTCCCGAGCTCAGCAATCCGTATTTCGGCAAGGTGCGAGACTGCTACGACCTGCCCGACGGCCGGCGTATCCTCATCGCCTCGGACCGGATCTCCGCCTTCGACAGGATCCTCGCCGCGATTCCGTTCAAGGGGCAGGTGCTGACCCAGATGGCGCGCTACTGGTTCGAGCACACGGCGGATATCTGCCGCAACCACGTGCTTGAATACCCCGACCCCAATGTGGTGATCGCCCAGAAGGTTCGGATCCTTCCGGTCGAGATCGTGGTGCGCGGGTATCTGGCCGGCACGACCAGCACGTCCATCCTGACCCGCTACAAGAAGGGCGAGCGGGCGATCTACGGGCACAGCTTCCCCGACGGCCTGCGCGACAACGCCAGGCTGCCGACCCCGATCATCACCCCGACGACCAAGGCGTTCGACGGGGGCCACGACGCCCCGCTGACGGCCGAGGAGATCCTCTCCCAGGGCCTGCTGACCGAAGCCCAGTGGGAAAGCGTGTCGTCCATCGCCCTGGCCCTGTTCGCGCGAGGACAGGAAATGGCCGCAGCCCGCGGGCTGATTCTGGCGGATACGAAGTACGAGTTCGGCACCGACGCGGACGGGGCGATCGTGCTGGCGGACGAGATCCACACGCCGGACAGCTCCCGCTTCTGGCTGGCCGAGGGATACGAGACGGCGTTCGCGGAAGGGAGCCGGCCGCCGTCCTTCGACAAGGATGTCATCCGCGCCTGGGTCGACGCCCGCTGCGATCCCTACAACGATGACATTCCGGAGATCCCGAAGGAGCTGGTCGACCGCACGGCCAACGTCTATGTGGAGGCCTTCGAGGCGATCACCGGGCAGAGCTTCGTGCCGGACGTTTCCGGCGTCACGCCGCTGGACCGCATCCGCGCCAACCTCGCGGGCTATTTCTCCGCCTGAGCCTCCAGCCGCTCGATCAGGGCGGGGAGGTCGGCGATGGTGTCGATGACATGGTCGGCGCCGGCCGCGGCGAGCAGCTCGGTCGCCTTGGCGCGTAACGGGGCGGTCTCCGCCTCAGACATCGCGGCCAGGTCCTCCGGCGTCTTGCCCACCGCGTTTCCGGACAGGGTCACGCCGACGGTCACGCAGCCGGCGGCGACGCCCTCGGCGATGCCCGGTTCGGTGTCGTCCACCTTGATGACCGCGCTGGGCGGGTAGACCACCAGGTCGACGAAGCATTTGTACATCATGAGAGGCCCCGGCCGGCCCTCCGGCAGGTCGTCGGCGCAGACCAGGTTGTCCGGCGCATAGCCCTGCTCGGCGGCGAGCGGCAGGACCCGTTCCATGATCGAGCGGGTATAGCCGGTGGTCGAACCGATCTTCATGCCCCGGTCGCGCAGCCAGTCCACGACATCTTTGGTGCCCGGCACCAGCGTGGCGTAGTCGGCCACCACCTCCTCGTTCATCGGCACGAAGACAGCGTAGACCTCGTCCACGTCGGTCTTCTGCGGCGCGCGACCGTATTTGGCGGTCCATTGGTCGACCACGGCGGGCAGCTTCATCATGGCGTCGATATGGTGCCATTTCGGCGCGCCCATGGGGCCGCGGGCGTCCTCGATGCTGGTCTCGATGCCGAACCGCTCGAACGCCGCCACGAAGACGCCCATCGGCGCGAAGGAGCCGAAATCGATCGTCGTTCCGGCCCAGTCGAAGACCACCGCCTTGAACTTGCTCATTCCGTCACGCTCCCGAACAGGGTGTCGATGGTTTCCTCGCCGATGCCGAGGGCGGTGGACGCGCCGCAGCCGGCCGTGACCACCACCACCCGGGTGGCGTCGTCCGGCGCGTCGGTGAAGCGCCAGCGATCGCCGGCGCTGGCATAGGTGCCGATCCAGGTCTCGCTCACCCGCCGCGCGCCGAGGTCGAGCACGCTGTCCAACTCGTCCAGGACAAGGGCGTTGAGCTCGTCGGAGATGAAGGGGTCGAGCGTCTCGCCGTATTCGTGGGTGTCGCCGACGACCAGCGAGCCGTCCTCAGACTGCACGACGATCAGGTGGACGCCGTGTTGCCGCTTGGCCGGCTGCTCGCGGTCCAGCCGCGCCTTCAGGGGCCCGGCGGCGGGCAGATCGGCGTAGCCATGGTAGCGGGCGAGGCCGTGGTCCGACATCACCGCCGATCCCAGCGCCACCGGTCGTTCCGGCACCACCCGCATCATCTGCAGCTTGCACCGGGTCGGGGCATAGGCGGCGATGCGGTCGGCGAACAGGCCCTGGAAGTTGTCGCCCGGGCAGACGACCACGGTCTCCGCCTCGACCCGGCCCCGGCTGGTATCGAGCACGGGCGTCTCGACCGAATGGACCAGGGTCGACCACAGGAAATCCACCCCATGCGCCTCGGCCAGCCAGCCGGCCAGGGCGGCGATGGCGGTGCGGGATTCGACCCGCAGCTCGTGCGGTGAGTACAGCGCGGCGGTGACCCCGTCGGGGCGCAGGGCGGGGCAGCGGGCGCGGGCCTCCTCTCGGGACAGGCGCCGGCACTCGGCCCCCATATCCGTTTCCAGAAAGGCGTCGATCACCGCCTCGGCCTCGGGATGGCGGGCGGTGACGATCAGGCCCTCGTGCAGCACCGGGATCCTGGCCGCCGCCGCGACCTCGGCCCAGACGTCGCGGGAGCGGCGGGCCAATGTCCAGCAGTCGCCGGCTTCCTGGCCGGTCACGGTGACGAAGCCGAAATTGCGGATGGAGGCGCCGGTGGCGAAGGCATCGCGCTCGATCACCACCACGCGCTTGCCGCGGCGGGCGGCGGCCAGCGCATGGGCGAGGCCGAGGATGCCGGCACCGACAATGGCGATATCATAACTCATTCCGCGGCCCCGCAGTCGCATAAGCCGCGCATGTAATCGCCTCGCGGGCGACGCGGCAAGGCCGGTTTCGTGAAGCTTCTGTGTCGCTCTCAGCCTTTGGCGGGCAGGCGGAGTTTGTCGCGGGAGACCGGGTGATCCCAATTCTCGCCGGCGACCAGCCGGGCGGCGAGCCAGCCCCAGTCGTCGGCGGATTTCGCGCCCTTGCCGTTGCCGCCCACGGCGACCGCGACGCGGCCGTCCTCGACCCAGTCGATATGCGGATAGCCGGTGGCGGTCCAGGCGACGGCGCAGGTATCCGTGTGCCAGTGGCTGGCGCGGGCGAGACCGGGGATCAGGGTGGTGAGAAAGTCTTGGAAGTCCCGACGGTTGTCGGCCGACCCGCTGCTCTTGAACCAGCGGGCGAAGTCGTCGCGGTTGCGCAGGTCGGCGTCGTCGGTGCTGCCGATGCCGATCTTCAGGTACAGGTGCCCGTCGGGATAGCGGATCGGCGGCAGGATATAGGCGCCGCTCTCCGCGTGTCCCATGGTCGGCATGTCGGCGAGCTCCCCGACGAGATCACCCTCGATCCGGGCCAGGGTGACGGTGCGGCCGAAGACCCGGAGCTTCAGGTCGACCGGGCTCAGGCCCCAGGCACCGGTGAAGGCGCCGGCGGCGACCAGCACCCGCTCGGCCCTGTGGACCGCGCCGGCAGCCGTCTCGACCTCGACCCCGCCGGGCACCGGCCGGATGGCGGCGGCCTCGTCTGCGATGATCGTGGCGCCGCGCTTCTGGGCGGCGGTGCATTGCGCGGCGACCATGGCGCGCGGGCTCAGATGACCGGCCTTGCCGCCCTCATGCAGGCCGCGCGTGTCATCGGCGACGCTGAGGAACGGGAAGCGCCGGCGGATCGCGTCGGCGTCGAGCCATCCGGTCTGCGCGCCCAACGGCCGGCCGGCGGCCTCCGAGCGGTCGAGATAGTCGGAACCGGGACCGCTGATCCCGAGATAGCCCGACGGGGTGAAGAAGCGGATGCCGCTTTCCGCCTCGATCTCCTCGTAACGGTCGATGGAACGTTTGGCGGTCACCGCCCAGACCGGGTCCGGATCGACGGTCCGGGTCATCCGCCCCTCGTCGTAGTGGCTGGCGAAGACGCCGGTATGGGTGGCGCGGTCCTTGGGCTCGTCCGGGCCGAGCAGGGCGGCGCCGTCGGTCAGACCGGCCAGATGCCGCCCCGCGGCGCTGCCGATCAATCCGCGGCCGACAACGATGACCTTATGCATGGGCGGGCTCCTCAACCGAGCGCGTGACTGGACAGGGCGAAGAGCCGGGCCTGGCCCGCCGGCTCGGGCCAGGAGCCGCGGACCATGACCGGCGAGTCGGCGCCGACGGCCGCGAGGCCCTGGTCTTCGATGAACCGGGCGAACCCGTCGCATCCGACGGGCGCATCGACCCGCACGAAGCCGGGCAGGGCGAGGGCGCGGAACAGCCGGATCGCGTCCGTCTCCGATCCGGCGACGATCGGGCCGACCACGGTGCCGCGCCCGAAGTTGCGTTCGATCGCATAACCGGCGATGCCCGAGCCTGGGTCGATCACCGCGACGCGCCCGATCTCGCTCAGCGCCTGCAGGGCGTCGGCGCGTCCGGCACCGAAGGCGGTCCGGTCGAGGGACAGGATGGCCGGCATGTCGTCCGGCGTCGCCGGGCGGATCTGCGGATCGGGGGCAGGACGTCCTTCGCAGGTCCCCTGATACTGACGACAGGCGCCGACCGTCTCGAAGCCCAGCTTGTCGTAGAGCGGCTTCCCCGCCTCGGTGGCGAGCAGCATCATCGAGCGGTCGGCCGCATCGTCCAGCACCTGCTGTACCAGCCGGCGGCCGATACCGCGACCCTGGCTGTCGGGATTGACCATCACCAGTCCCAATCGGGCGGCGGCGGGCTCGAACGCCCACCACAGGGCCACGCCCTGCAGGCTGCCGGCCTCGTCCTTGGCGGCATGCCCGGCGCCCAGGCGCATGAACAGGTCTATATCCTCGCGTCGATGCGGCCACCGCAGCAGCTTCACAAGCTCGGTGACGGCATCGAGGTCGTCCGGTTGAACGGTGCCGTAGTGAAGCGGGGAGGCGGTCATCGATCCTGTCTCTGCTCGGCGTCGGGGGCTGCGTCGGGGGCGTCCTGGCGCAGGCGACGCAGGATCGCGGCGGGGTCGCCGAAATGGCGATGAAGTTCCGGCAGGATGACCTCCACCGGCGCGGAGCCGATAAGCTCCGCCAGGCGGAAATGCTCCACGGCGAGATCGTCGCGGCTGCGATAGCCCCCCATCAGCCGGTGCAGGCACAGCCGGGTCTCGGCCTGCACCGTGGCGTAGGTGCGCGACAGCCGCAGGCTGCCGGCGGCATCAACCAGGGTGCGGTGATATTCCAGGTCGAGATCGCCGCCGCGGGCGTGGTCGCCGCCGCGCATCGCCCGGTCCATGCGCTCGGAAATGACGGTCAGCCGCCGGGCGGTGGCGGCCCGGTCGCCGCCGCCCCCGTCGTCGCCGCCGACCAGGCGCCGGATCGCGGCCTCCTCCAGGCTGGCGCGCACGAAGAAGACGTCGAGCATGTCGTCCTCGCTCAGGTCGACCACGAAGACGCCGCGATGGGGAATGCTCTTCAGCAGCCCCTCCTGCACCAGCCGCTGCATCGCCTCGCGCAGGGGGCCGCGGCTGATCCCGAGGCTCAGGGCCAGTTCCACCTCGTGGAGTTGCTCGCCCGGGCCATGGGTGCCGGCAAGGATGTCGCCGCGCAGACGTTCCGCCACCTGGACGGAGAGGGTGAGCTTCTCGATCGGTCTGGGTGCGCCCATGGACTCAGAGCCCCAGGAGGCCGGGCAGGCCGCCGATATCGCGGATCGCCTGGTAGCCATAGGCCGGATTGCCCGGCCCATGGCCGCGCTCCACGAACACCCGCCGGGCGATGTGCAGGTCATGGGCGGTCATCAGGTCGTAGCGCAGGCTGGAGGAGACATGCATCACATGCTCCGGCCCGCAGCCGAGCGTGTCGAACATATACTCGAAGGCCCGGAAGCGCGGCTTGTAGGCCTGCGCCTGTTCGGCGGTCAGGACTGCGTGGAACGGGGCGCCGAGCTTGTCCACGTTCGACTGGATCTGACTGTCGGAGGCGTTCGACAGCGCCACCAGCGGCAGCTTCTCCGCCGCGCGGGCGAGGCCGGCCGGAACATCCGCATGCGGTCCCCAGCTCGGGATCGCCTCGACGATGGCCTGGGCGTCCTCGGCCCGGAAGGCTACGCTCCAGCGTTTGCAGGTGCGCTCCAGCGAGCGGTGCAGCACCTCCGGATACGGCTTCCACGCCCCCAGCACCTCGTCGAACCGGTAGGCGCTGAAATCGGCCAGGAAGGCCTCTATGGCGCCGGCATCGATCCGGTCGGCGAGCCGTTCCCGGGTAACGTCGCCGACCCGGAAGTTTGTCAGCGTGCCGTAGCAGTCGAAGGTGATGTAGCGGATCTGGGACAGGGACATGGCGCCGCCTCGATGTTGATCGGGGCCACCTTCCATTCAGATTGTAAGATTGTCAACAATCAGTCTCACGGCGAAAGCCGCGATGACGGAAACAGGCGGCGATCCGACGAAAACGCCCCAACGCGTCGGGCAAGTCGGCCTATGCTTGAGGGGCGCAACGGGCGGTGCGGGCGGAGGGGTGATGTTCCTGTCGGTTTTCGACATCTTCAAGATCGGCGTCGGCCCGTCCTCCTCCCACACCATGGGGCCGATGCTGGCCGCCGCCCGGTTTCTCTCCGTCCTGAGGCAGGCCGGCGGATGCGCCCCGACTGGCCTGCGGGTGACCCTGTACGGTTCGCTGGCCTTCACCGGCAAGGGGCACGCGACCGACCGGGCGGTGATCCTGGGTTTGATCGGCATGCGGCCCGAGACCCTGAATCCCGACCTGGCCGACGCCCTGGTCGCCGAGGTGCACGCGCGTGGACGGCTCGAGGTCGAGGGGATCGGACCGCTCGCCTTCGCGCCCGAGACCGATCTCGTCTTCGACTACGGCGACCCGTTGCCCGGTCACGCCAACGGACTGGTGATCGATGCCCTGAACGCGGCCGGCGAGCGCGTTCTGTCGGAGACGTACTATTCCGTCGGCGGCGGCTTCGTGGTGACCGCCGCGGAGTTGTCCGAACAGCAGGCCGGCGACCCGGAGGGTCTCGGGGCGGAGAAGGAGAACCTGGGTTATCCCTATCCCTTCGGCTCGGCGGCGGAGATGCTGGCCATGGGTGCGCGGGCGGGGCTCAGCATCGCCGAGATGAAGCGCGCCAACGAGACCGTCGCCTATGGGATCGGGCTGGACGCGGCGCTCGACCGCGTGCTGGACGCGATGGACGACTGCATCGATCGCGGCCTGTCCGGTACCGGCATCCTGCCCGGCGGACTGAAGGTCCGGCGTCGGGCCAAGGCGATCCACGACGCGCTGCTGGCCGAGCGCGGCCTGAACCAGGTTCAGCCGCATGCGGTGAACGACTGGATGAGCGTCTACGCCATGGCGGTGAACGAGGAGAACGCCGCCGGCGGTCGGGTCGTCACCTCGCCCACCAACGGCGCGGCCGGCGTGGTCCCGGCGGTGCTGCGCTACTACCGCGACCATTGCATCGGAGCGAGCCGGGACGGGCAGCGCGACATTCTGCTGGTGGCGGCGGCCATCGGCGGGTTGATCAAGCACAACGCCTCGATTTCCGGCGCCGAGGTCGGCTGCCAGGGGGAGGTGGGGTCGGCCTCCGCCATGGCGGCGGGCGGCCTGTGCGCGGCGCTCGGCGGCACCAACGCCCAGGTGGAGAACGCCGCCGAGATCGCTCTCGAGCATCATCTCGGCATGACCTGCGATCCGGCCGGCGGCCTGGTCCAGGTCCCCTGCATCGAGCGCAATGCCCTGGGCGCGATCAAGGCGGTGTCGTCCGCCAGCCTGGCGCTGCGCGGGGACGGTCAGCACTTCATGCCGCTCGACAACTGCGTCCGGGTGATGCTGGAGACCGGCCGCGACATGAGCCTGAAGTACAAGGAAACCTCCACCGGCGGCATCGCGGTGAACCTGCCGGAGTGCTGACCGACCCGCCGACGCGGACGTCGCCGGTCGGACAGTCGGCGGGGAAATCGCCGCGACCCGTTGGATTTCCGCCGATTTCGATCGGCGTCGAAGGTTTCCGCCGCGTACTACGCAAAAAATTGGAACCGTTCGCCTTGTCTTGCGTTTCATTGACGCGGCGGGGATCTGAATAACGCGATCCGACAGAACTCGAAAAACGTTCACGGAATAATCGGATCATGTTTTCCGTCCTGCCTATGTCGAAACCAAGTGGCGAGGGGTTGTCCGGTCGCCAGATCGATTGGGAGAAGTGGATGTTTTCGACACGTGTTGGTGGACTTGCCGTTGCCGTGGTCGGTGGCGTGTTTCTGGCTCTCGGCGTGAGCGCGGCTGATGCCCCGCTTGCCGAGCTGAGGCACGGGCTCACGGGGCAGTATTCGGACCGGACGATGCTGCAGATCGTCGGTGGCTCCGCCGCACTGGTCATTGGGTCCCTGGTGGCGCTTCGGGCGCGCTCGTGACCTGAGTACCCGCAATCGAAACTTCTACCCGTGATTCAGAAAGAACGAAGGAGAACCATAATGCGTAAATCCGTGATGTATGCCGTGCCGATCGCTCTGGTGACGCTGATGTCCGTCGGCTCCACTGCTGCCCAGGCCAATGACGGTGTTCTGTTCCCGAACGTCCATGCCATGCGCATGGCGCAGCCGACCGGCGGCAACTTCAACCAGGAGCTGGTCAAGGAGTACAAGGAGATCGCCCTCTTCGAGGCCGACGAGATGTACGACTGGTTCGATGCCGAGAACCACGCGACCAAGGGCGTGATGGCCCAGGGCGGCAAGACTCCGATGCCGTACGACCCGGAGAACTGGGGTATCGAGAACGGCGCGAAGATGGCCGAGCTGAAGTCGGCCCGCACCGAGCTGGTCGGCCTGCTGGATGCCGGCGGCCGCGAGATGGCTCCGTCCGAGGCCGCCATCGCCCAGGCAAAGTACGACTGCTGGGTCGAGCAGCAGGAAGAGGGTCACCAGCCGACCCACATCGCGGCGTGCCGTGACACCTTCCTCGCCGCTCTGCAGAACCTGAAGTCCGCGATGGAGCCGAAGGTCGCGACCACCGATGTGACCCAGACCTACGCCGAGGTTGCCCGCGAGATCGTCTACTTCGATTTCGACAAGGACAACATCAACCCGGACGCGCAGGCCAAGATCGACGCCTTCGTGATGGAGATGCGGAAGCTGAAGGGCATCACGCTGTTCATCACCGGTCACACCGACACCTCCGGCTCGAATGCCTACAACAAGGACCTGTCCGCCCGCCGCGCCGCGAACGTGCGTGCCGAGCTGGACCGCCAGGGCATGGCCACCGGTGATATCGACGACCTTGAGATCGCCGCCGACGGTGAGGAGAACCTGGCCGTGCAGACCGGCGACGGTGTCCGCGAGCAGCTGAACCGCCGCGTCGAGATCATCGCCCAGGGCGCGGTGACCGAGACCTCCAGGGTCACGACCGTCACCACCAACTAAGACAGTCTTTCCAGACTATCGACTTGGGACCCCAGCCTCGCGGCTGGGGTCCTTTTTTGCGTTCCAACAATCGTTCTTCGTGTCCTTTCTGTGGCAACCTGTGACAACGCTGTGCATCGCTTGAAAGCGCCTGTTTTCTGAAATAGATCAGCTACATCGTCGAAATTCGGAGTAGCTGAAATGTCCCCGAAGAACGTTGTCAAATCTATATCCGCATTCCTCGTCGCCGGTGTTCTTCTTGGCGGCTGTTCCAATCTCAATAATCGCGAACAGAGAACTCTTTCCGGCGGCGCGCTCGGCGCCGGCGTCGGTGTCGCCGCGGGCGCTCTGACCGGCGGCAGCTGGTTCGCCGGCGGCCTGATCGGCGGGGCCGCCGGTGCGGCGATCGGCGCCTTTACCAGCGAGGACGAGGTCAAGGTCAATCCGTGACCCTCACCCACCCCGGTCCGGGACCGTCGGTCCCCGACACCGGCCGGGTCCTCCCGCGAATCTCCGGATGATTGAGAGTGACATGCTGAGAGGATTGACAGAAACGGGCGGTGAGGCGATGTCTCATCGATGCGCCTGTTCATCGCTACCGCTTGTGTCCTATCGCTGGCTGCCTGCGCCGGAACGTCCGGCCGTCAGGAAGCGGCGATCGGCGTTCAGCCGAATGCCAAGCCGGCCGAGGGAACCGGCGTGCGGGCGCCCGTGCCCGAACCGCGCCCCCCTGTGCCCCGGCGATCGCCCGACTCCGGCAAAAGCCCCGGCTCCGGCAAGAACAGCGCCGCCGCGCCGAGCGGCCAGGACCAGTCCGGTTCCGGCATCCCGGCCGCATCGGTCACAACTCGTCCGCCCGTCGATATGGACACGCTCGCCGGCGCGGACCGGCCGCGGCTCCAGTCCGTTCTCGGGCCGGCCGACGAGGTCCGCGACCAGCCTCCGGGCGAGGTCTGGATCTACCGCGAAGGCGGATGCTCGGTTGAGCTCTATCTCTTCCCGCAGATCTCCGCGTCGCAATACGCCGTCCTCGGGCATAAGTTCCTGCCCTCTTCCCTCGGCGAAGAGGAGCGCACGGCATGCTTAACGAAGTTAGCTTCGAGGACACGTGCTTCGTAATGCCACCCGGTCCCCCCGCACGCGTCCTTATCGTCGATGACGACGCTCTTATTCTCGAGACCCTGGCGATCAATCTCGAGGATAACGGCATCGAGACCGAGACGGCGGAGTCCGGCGAGGCGGCCATGCGCCGGCTGTCGGAGGACGCGAATTTCGACCTGGTGATCCTGGACTGGAAGATGCCGGGCATGTCCGGGCTGGATACGCTGAAGGCTATGAACGCGGCCGGACTCGACCTGCCGGCGATCATCCTGACCAGTTTGACCGACCAGATCTTCGAGGAGTCGGCACTGGCGACCGGGGCGGTGGACTTCGTGGACAAGTCCCGCAGCTTCTCCATCGTGCTGCGCCGGGTGCAGATCATCCTGTCCGGCGTGCGCGGCCGGAACAGTTCGGGCGAGGACGAGGGATCCGGGGGCGTCGGCGAGGCGGGCCGCATCGTCGTCGGCGCGCTCACCCTGGACCGCAAGGCCGGACGGGCGTTCTGGAACGACGCGCAGGTGCCGCTCACCCTGACCGAGTACCAGCTTGTCGACGAACTGGCCTCCAAGCCGGGACGCGATATCAAGTATCGCGACCTGTACAACCTGGTGCATGGCGAGAACTTTTTCGTCGGCACCGGCGGCGACGGCTACCGCGCGAATGTCCGCAGCTTCGTGAAGCGAATACGACAGAAGTTCAAGGACATGGACGAGAGCTTCGAGCAGATAGAGAACTATCCGGGTTTCGGCTATCGCTGGCGCGAGCCGGAATAGGCGATCGGTGAACCAGGGGCCCCCCGCATCGGTATTCTCACGATATAGCCGCTCGATCGCCGCCAAGCTGCTGATCGTCCTGATCCTGTTCCTTGTGGTGCCGGCGGTGCTCTACGGCCGGTTCCAGATGGCCGATCAGGAGCGTCGGGCCTTCATGCTGGAGAGCGTGCGCAGCCATGGTGCCGCCATCGCCCAGGCCTTGGCCGACGACGTGGGACGGCCCGAGGCCGACGTCTTCGCCGACGTGCCCGAGCGGCTGCACCTGTTCGAGACGCCGGGCATGCGCCTGCGCCTGCTGTTCAGCCCCGCCGGTGACGATAACGTCGCCGACTTCTTCTACGTCGCCACCACCCCGCCCTCCAGCGCCGAGCAGCTCGAGGTGGAGCGCCGGCTGTTCCGCGAGACCGGGCTGCTGAGCGATGTCTGGTCGTCCTGCTCCGGCATGCTGGAACTCAGTCGCGTCACCCCGGTACCCGATGGCGGACGCGAACTGTTGGTGTCCATCACCCCGATCCGCACCGCCCAGGGGTGCTGGGCGCTGATCGCCTCGCTGGCCCTGGAGGACGAGGTCGCCGCCTCGCTGATCGAACCGTACTGGCAGCGCCCGGAGGTGATCGCCGCCGTGGTGATCTATATGGCGATGGCCTCCATTCTCATCGTCGTCCTGCTGGACGTGCGCGGGGCCCTGCGACGATTCGAGCGGCACGCGCAGCGCATCGCCAGCGCGGGCGGTGCCGGGCGGTCGTTCCGCCGGCTGAACCGGGTGCCGGAGCTCGACGGTGTGGCCGGCGAGTTCGACGCCATGGTCCAGCGCCTGCACGACGTGGCGGTCGATATCCGCGCCTCGGCGGAGGAGCAGGTGCATGCCCTGAAGACCCCGATCGGCACCATCGCCCAGTCCATCGAGGCCCTGCGCCGCGCCGTGCCATCGGACAATGCGCGTGCCCATCGCATGCTCGGCATCATCGACCAGTCGCGCCAGCGGCTCAGCAGCCTGATCGTCGCCGGTCAGCGTACCACCGAGGCGGCGGCTCTGCTGGCCTCGCCGCCGCGCGACCCGGTTCGCATCGACGTTCTCCTGCGCGGCCTCTGCGCCGATTTCGAGGGACCGTGCGAGGCGCGGGGCATTCATCTCCATGCCGAGATCGCCGCCGAGGCGGTCGTCCTCGGCAGCGACGAGATGCTGGAGGCGGTCTTCGAGAACGTCATCGAGAACGCGGTCGGCTTCTCGCCGAAGGGGGCGACCGTTTCCGTCCGGCTCGGTCGGGTCGCGGGAGACGTGCGCATCGTGGTGCGCGATGTCGGACCCGGCGCCTCGAACGAGGTTCTTGGCCAGCTCTTCGACAAGGGCTTCACCAAGCGCCCGGCCGCGGCCGTGGACGAGGGGGGCGGCGGGCATTTCGGTCTCGGGATGTGGATCGTCAGCCGCAACGTCGAAGCCCTGAACGGATCGGTCTCCGCCCGCAACGCCGAGCCCGGCCTGGAAGTGACCATCTCCCTGCCCATCGCGGAAAAACCCTGACCCGCGGAATAACATCGCTCCGGCTAGGGTCATGATGTCAGCGGCCAACAAAATTGCCGCGTCATTGCCCCACTCCCCTGCAGGGCTCGCTTCGGCGGGCCCTGCACCTGGGGGCCCGATCCTCCGCCGCACGGCGGGTCGCCAAGCCGGCGCCGTCACGACGTAACACCGAGAAGTCCCGGTTTTCCTAGGGTCTCGGCACCCGCCATGACGAGGGGCGGAAGATTGCTTCCCGTGGGATGGCAATAAAACGTAAGCGTGCCGCGTTCTTGCCGGAACCTCCCCGATCCCGCGACGTTCACAGCTTGGGGCCGGCATGGCACACACTTGTCACAGCTCTGGCCCAGCAACATCACAGCGGCCCCGCTAAGTCTTATTCAGACGACGGCGAACAGCCGAACACTTTGAAGGTTGTGGGAGCAGAGCAATGACCATCACCGAAATGCAGGCCAAAGAGCATTACAGCAGCGTGCAGCGCACGGCCCGGCGGCTTGTCGGCAACCGTGCCGACGCCGACGACATAGCTCAGGAGGCGCTGCTGCGGGCCATCGTCTATGTGCGCGACGGTCGCAAGGTGGAGAACTGGCGCGGCTATCTGAACCGCATCGTGCGCAACGTCATCGCCGACGACTATGCACGCAAAAAGCGTCAGGGTCCGGTCGTCGATCTCGACGACGTACAGGGCAGCCTCGGTGTGCTGCCGAACCAGTATCAGCGTCATCGGATTCACGAAATGCAGGACGCCATCAATGCGCTGCCGGAGCAGCAGCACGACGTCGTCCAGATGATCGCGGTGGACGGCATGTCCTACCGCGCCGCCGCCGAGCGCCTGGGGGTGCCGGTGGGGACCGTGATGTCCCGCCTGTTTCGCGGTCGCGAGACCCTGAAGGTTCGGATGGACGAGGGGCAGGCGCCCGAGGCCGCGGCCGTCGCCGCCTGATCAAGGGTCACACGGAATTCGGATCGGCCGGGGGCTCTCCCCATCGTCCCCGCCGATCCGCCTTGGGCCCGCCGGCGCCGTTTCCCCCACCCCCACCCGCGGCGCCGGCGGGATCCCATGCAGACGGACCGGGTCCGTTTCAGTCGCGACCGAGGGAGGTAGCATTGAGAGCGAGGCTGATTACTACCGTCTTGAGTGCCGCATTCATGGCGGGAGCCGCCCAGATCGTCGCCGTTGCGGAGCCCGCGAATTCGCAGGTCACGGTGCCCGAGACCTCGAGGGTGCCCGCCGTGGAGGTGAACCCGGTGGGCCGGCCGCAGGTCGACGAGGCGACCTCCATCCGTGAAAAGCGGCTGGTCGGAGCCACGGTGATCTCGATCGACGAGAAGGAGGCCGGCGAGGTCCGGAAGATCGTTGACGACGGCGGGTCGCCCAAGGCGGTCGTCGAATACGAAGGGATCCTCGGCGTCGGCGACAAACGGGTCGCCATCCCGATCGCCGATTTCACCCTGATCTCCGAGGGTCGTGCCCGGGTCAGCCTCCGCGCGGCCGAGATCAAGGACCTGCCGAACTACGAGGGCTGATCGCCCGAACCGAACGCGTCGGGGCCTGGCGTTATTCCCCCGAGCTCCCCCCGAAGCGCCACAGCGCTCCGACGTCGGACCCCGCGGCTCAGGCCGCGGGGTCTTCTCTTACATGCCTATTGCGCCGCCCAGGCCGAGGCGAGCTGGCGCGAGACAAGCTGGGCATACAGCCCGCCCTTGGCCAGCAGCACCTCGTGGCTGCCTTCCTCGACCAGCCGTCCTTCCTCCAGCACCACGATCTTGTCGGCGTCGCGGATCGTGGACAGGCGATGGGCGATCACGATGGTGGTGCGGTCGGCCTTCAGCTTGTCGAGCGCCCCGCGCACCGCCTGTTCGTTGACCGCGTCCAGGTGGGAGGTCGCCTCGTCCAGGATCAGGATCGGCGCGTCCTTCAGGAAGGCGCGGGCGATCGCCACCCGCTGCCGCTGGCCGCCGGAGAGCGACGTGCCGCGCTCGCCGACCGGCGTGTCGATGCCTTCGGGGAGGGTGTCCACCAGTTCCTGCAACGAGGCGTGGCGCACCGCCGCCTGAAGATCCTCCTCGGAGGCGTCGGGCCGGGCGACCAGGATGTTGGCCCGCAGGGTGTCGTTGAACAGGTAGGTGTCCTGGGCCACCAGGGCGATCCGGCCGCGCAGGTCGTCCAGCCCGTACTCCTTCAGGTCCACCCCGTTCATGGTGACCCGTCCGGCATCGGGGTCCCAGAACCGCATGAGCAGCTGCGCGGTCGTGGTCTTGCCGGCGCCCGAGGTGCCGACCATGGCGACCGTGGACCCCGCCGGGATCTCCAGGCTGACCGCGTTCAGGGCGTAGCGGTGCTGGCCGGGATAGGTGAAGGAGACGCCGTCCAACGCCATGGAGGCCGGACCCTCGGCGGCCGGTACACCGGGGCCGTCGGTCACCGGCACCGGCTCGTTCTCCAGCCCGTAATAGCGCCGGGTCGCCCCCAGGGTGTCGGCGAGCTGCCGGCCGATCTGGGCGATCTCGGACACCGGCAGGAACGCCGCCATCGCCAGCAACGTGAGCAGCGGCAAGAGGCCCGGATCGATCACGCCGTTGGACGCCATCACCGCCCCGGTCACCACCACCGCCAGGCCGCCGAGACCGGTGAAGATCTCCATCAGGCTCTGCTGCAGGGTCAGTTCCTCGAAGAACGGCAGGCGCAGGTCGATGTGACGCTGGGTCAGCTTCTCGATGAGCTGACCGCGCCGGTCCTCCTGCTGGAAGGCGACGATCTCGCCGAGGCCCTGGACCGAGTCCACGGCGACGGCGCCGAGCTCGCCTGCCGCCTCCCGCGCTTCGGAGCCGAGCTGGTCGACCTTGCCGCGCATCAGGAACGGCGCCAGCGCCACCGCCGCCAGGAACGGCACCAGGGCCACCGCCACCCAGACGCTCTGGCTCGCCAGCACCGCCACCACGGCGGCCGGTACCAGGACGGCGACGAAGGCCGGGGCGACAGTATGGGCGAAGAAATACTCGATCAGCTCGATGTCATGGGTGGCGAGCGACATCAGGTCGCCGGTGCGCCGGCGCACCAGATAGGCCGGCGACAGGGCGTCGAGCTTGCGGAAGGCGGCGATCCGCATTTCGGCCAGCAGGCGGAACGCCATGTCGTGGGCGAGCCAGGATTCCAGCCAGTGCAGCAGGCCCGACAGCGGCGCGATCACGGCCAGCGCGATCAGCCACTGGTCGTAGGAGGTTCCGTTCTTCAGCGCCAGGATCGTCAGCGCGCTGAACACGCCGACACCGATGAAGGCGAGCACCCGTAGGACGCCGAAGGCGAAGGTCAGGGTCAGCCGGCCCCACCAGGGCAGGGCGGTGGCCATCAGCGCCTTCACCACCTGGAACCAGCCCAGGCCCTCGGCCTTGATGATGCCTTCGGTCGGTGCCTGCTTGGCCCCGCCCGGCACCGACGACAGGGTCTCCGCCGCCGGCTTGGGGTCGATCACGGCATCGCCCTCGGCACGCTGGGATTCCCGCGCCTGCTCGGCCATCAGCCGGGCGTAGACGCCGCCCTTGGCCATCAGCGCATCGTGGGCGCCTTCCTCAACCACCTGGCCCTTGTCGAGCACCAGGATACGGTCGCAGTCGATGACGCTGGACAGACGGTGGGCGAGCACAAGGGTGGTGCGGCCCTTCATCAGCCGGTTCAGGGCGTCCTGGATCACCGCCTCGTTCTCGGCATCGACCGCGCTCAACGCCTCGTCCAGCACCAGGATCGGGGTGTCGCGCAGCAAAGCGCGGGCGATCGCCACGCGCTGGCGCTGGCCGCCGGACAGCTTGATGCCCTTCTCGCCCACCACCGTCTGATAGCCTTCGGGCAAACCGGCGATGAAGCCGTGGATATTGGCGGCCTGGGCGGCGGCGATGACATCCTCGTCCGATGCCTCGGGCCAGCCCATGCGGATGTTGTCGCCGATGGTGCCGTGGAACAGGAACGTGTCCTGATTGACGACGGAGATGCGCGAGCGGATCTGCTCGAAGGACATCTCGCGCAGGTCGACGCCGCCGATGCTCACGCGGCCCTGCTCCGGATCGAAGAAGCGCAGCAGCAGGCGCACCACCGAGGATTTGCCGCAGCCGCTGGGTCCGACCAGGCCGACCCGCTCGCCGGCGGCGACATGGAAGTCGAGCCCGTCATGGACCATGCGGCGGGCACCCGGATAGCGGAAACCGACGCCCTCGAACGAGACCGACGGGGTCAGGCTCTCTGCCGCCGGGTTGTGCGCACCGTCGACCACCGCCGGAACGCCGTCCAGCAGGTGATAGACGCCCTTGGCCGCCGACATGCCGACCATGCCCTGGTGCAGCACGTTGCGCAGTTCGCGCATGGGCCGGAAGATCTCCACGCCGAGCATCATGATGATCAGCAGCTCGGTCAGCTCCATCGCGCCGGAATCCACCCGCCAGGCGCCGACGGCCAGCGCCGCCGCCGCCCCGCAGGCGATGGCGGTGTCGGTGATGCCGCGGGCCAGCGAGTTGGTCGCCAGCACCCACATGGTGCGCTTGAACAGGTCCCGCGCCTTGGCGGCCAGCGTGTCGGCCCGCTGGGTGCCCTGGCCGAAGGCCTTCAGGGTCGGCAGGCCCTGGATGCTGTCCAGGAACTCGGCGGCGAAGGCGGAATAGGCCTTCTGCCGGCGCAGGGAATTGCGCTGGTCGAGGCTGTGCCAGATCGCCGGCGCGAACAGCGAGATCAGCGCGAAGACCAGCAGCACGCCCGCCACCGGCAGGTCGAGGAAGGCGGCGAAGGCGAAGATCAGGACCGGCGTCAGGAGCGAGACCAGCCCCTGGGGCAGATACTGGCCGAAATAGGTTTCCAACTGCTCCACCCCGTCGACCAGGGTGAGGGTGATCCCGCCGGAGCGCTCGCGCCCGACATAGGCCGGGCCGAGTTCGGCCAGCTTGTCGAACAGCTTGCGCCGCAGCTTCTTCTGCACGATGGCGGCGGTGCGGTGCGCGACCGTGTTGCGCCAGTGCTCGAAGGCGCCGCGCAGAACCATGACGGCGGCGATCGCCGCGATCGGCCACATGAGCTGCTCCACCGTGTCGCCGGCGAAGATGCGGCCGATCAGCCAGCCGAGCAGGGCGAGCCGGGCCACGCCCAGCGCCACCGCCGCCAGTCCGACCACGACCGCCAGCGCGATACGCCAGCGAACGCCCTGCGTGAATGCCCAAAGCCGCGTCTCGAAATGCATGGGGGTCATCCCTCAGAATCGATGTCATGTTCATCCTAGTTGAGAATGACTCCGAACTAGATGGACGATTGCGAAGACCGCGTGTACGAATTTGAACATTGATGCGGCGCGGCATGAACGCACAGTATCGAACGAAGAGATCAGGCTGGGCGGCTTCTGCCGTGATCGGAGGATGCGATGATCAGCGACTGGGACAATCTCCGGGTGTTTCTCGCCCTGGCCGAGGAAGGCAGCCTGACGGCCGCCGCCCGCAAGCTGAAGGTCAGCCATCCGACCGTCGCGCGCCGGGTTAAGGCGCTGGAGGACGAACTCGGCTCGCGGCTGTTCGAACGGCTGCCCGACCGCTTCGTGCCGACCCTGGCGGCGACCCATCTGCTGGACGAGGTCCGGGCGATGGAGCAGGCGGCCCAGGCGCTGGCCCGGCGCAGCGCCGGCCTGACCGATACCCATCTCGGCACCGTGCGGATCTCGGTCGACGAGACCATGGCGGAGTTCATCTCCCGCCACCTGATGCGCCTGCGCGAGAACCACCGCTGCATCGAGTTCGAGATCGCCGTCGCCCATACCTCGGCCAACCTGTCGCGGCGCGAGGCCGACCTGCTGATCCGCAACACCTTCCCCGACAGCGCCCATCTGGTGGGCCGCAAGCTCGGCCGCTTCGCCTATGCGGTCTATGGCGTCCGCGAGTTCGCGGCCGGGTCCGACGGCAGTCCGGCCGCCCTGCGCGCGCTGCCGTGGATCGGCTTCGACGACGACCATGTCTACATGCCGGGCCAGCAATGGCAGGTGGATCTGCTCCAGGGAACCGCGCCGGAGGTGCGCACCAATAACGGGGTGGTGCTGTACCACGCGATCCATAACGGCCACGGGGTGGGCGTGCTGCCCTGTTTCCTCGGCGACAAGGATCCGGCCCTTGTCCGGCTGACTCCGATCCTTAGCGAGGTGGTGGTCGACGAATGGATGCTGGTGCACCGCGACATGCGGTCGCTGCCGCGCATCCGCGTGGTCATGGACGCTCTGGTTCGGCTGTTCCAAGACACCCGGGCGGAAATGGAAGGGCGGGTCGCCGTCCCCACTCCGGTCAACGATCTCGCGGCGGTGGGCAGCTAAGACTTCGTTGCCCCGCCGATCGCGTGCCGAAGGGCCGCATCGGCGAGCAGGCGGGTGGAATCCAGGGTCGGCAGGGCCGAGTTCCCGTCCGACAGGACCAGCGGCAGTTCGGTGCAGCCCAGGATGACGGCGTCGCAGCCGCGGTCCCGCATCCGCGCGATCAGCCCCTGCAGATAGGCGGTCGAGCTCTCGGCCTGAATGTCGTTCACCAACTCGTCCATGATGATGCGGGCGACGGCGTCCTTCTCGTCCTCCTCCGGCCTCAGGAATCCGATGCCCTGGTCGGCCAGCGCGTCGGGATAGACCGAGCTGTCGACCAGCCAGCGGGTGCCGAGCAGGGCCGCCCGCCGCACGCCGCGGCGTCGGGCCTCGTCGGTCACGGCCTCGGCGATATGCAGCCATGGCAGGGGCGAGCGCGGTCGCACATGGTCCATGGCGGCGTGGATCGTGTTGTCCGGACAGATCAGGAACTCCGCTCCCGCTGCCGCCAGCTTCTGCGCCGACCTCAGCATGATCGCCCCAACTTCCGCCAGGTCGCCGGCATCGAGGGCCGCGACATACGCGGCCAGCGAGGTGCCGTGTAGCGCGATCTCCGGGTGGGCGTGCGGCCCCAGCAGGGCGGGTGCCCGGGCGCACAGCGTCCGGTAACACAGGGCGGCACCCTCCGACGAGCAGGCGACGATGCCGATGGTCTTCGGCGTCCGCGCGGCGGGTTTCTGGGTGACGGTGGGGTCGGGATCGGGATAAGTCATGGCGGTCTCTCATTCGATCGTTCGTTCAATATATGGAACGAACGTCGCTACCGTCAAACTCGGAGTGCCGCGCCATGACCAATGAGGACCGGGACGATGCCGCCCGCCGCCGCGCCTTCGCCCAGATGCTGCAGGCCAGACGCAAACAGACAGGCATGTCCCTCAGCGAGGTGGCAAGGGCAGCGGGGATCGCCAAGTCGAACCTGTCGCGGCTGGAGTCCGGTGAGGGGAACCCGAGCCTGGAGACCCTCTGGGCCCTGAGCGGCGCCCTGAACGTCAGCGTGAGCGACCTGATCGACCAGCCGGGCGGCCAGGCCCGGCTGGTCCGGCGGGGCGAGGCGAGCGACCTGCGCGCGGATGCGGCGGATTACGGGGTGACGCTTCTGTCGCGCTGCCCCGCGGGTGCGACGCGCGATCTCTACCGGGTGGCCTTCCAGCCGGGCGCGCGCAAGGTGTCGGCCCCGCATGCCACGGCGCGAGTCGAGCATATCGTGCTGCTGTCGGGGCGGGCGCGGGTCGGGCCTGTCGGCGCCGAGGAGGATCTGCTGCCCGGCGACTACCTCACCTTCCCGGCGGCCCGGGAGCATGTCTACGAGGCGCTGGAACCGGATACCGAAGCGCTGGTCGTGATCGAGAGCGGCTGAACCGGCCCGCAACTTTCAGCGACGCGAGTCCACCAGGTCGATGGTCACCAGCAGGTGCGAGACCTCGCCGTTCTCGCCGGTCAGCGGCATGATCAGGTGATCGCGCAGGGTGACTTCCTTGAAGGGCCCCGCATAGGGCACCGGCGCATGCACCGGCGCGCGGGTCGCCACCGCCTTGCGCAGGGCGGTCATCAGTGGCCCGTCGTCGGTGATATGGGGCAGTGAGCCCACCAACTGGCCGGTATAGTTGCCGCGGGAGGCCGAGCGTACGGCGTCACCGATCACCCGGAAGCGGAAGTCGCCGCCGCGGTCCAGGACGTCGAGAAACACCACATTAGGCAGCAATCCCGGGATGTCCGCGGGATCGAAGTCGATCCGCTGCGGAGTCGGCCGATCGCCTCGGATCGACTGCCAGTAGTCCAGACTTTGCTCAATCTTCGACATTCTTGACCTGTCACGTCTTCGAGTTCGAGGGGCGCCTGACCGGAGACTGCGGAAACGAGATGACCTACCTCAAGCGGCCATGCCGCAAGAGCTGGTACGGGTATCCGGCGAACCCTCGAGCGGATGTCCACCATCTGTCACGTGTCATGATAGGCAGGAGGCGTTAAGCATTCGTATAATCAGATGCTTAATAAAACCTCCAGAGAGTGCCTCTCACAGATTGGTGAAAGGCGGCCCGTGGCGATCAGCCCGCGCTTGCGCAGCGCGTCCTGGCCGACGGCGACGGGCTACGCCGGGTCTACCGCGAGCGGGCCGACGGCACCGAGGCGGCGCTGCCTGGCAAGACCAACCTGCGCATCGCCTGGGGCGACCGGGTCATCGCCGACTCCTCCGGCGGCGGATACGGGGTGGCTTAGCCCGTCCGCCGGTGCCAGGCCTTGTGCGCTTCCTCCAGGGCCAGCAGCACCAGGGCCACCGCCAGCATCGAGGCCCATTCGTGCCAGCCGATCGGCTGGATCGCCAGCACGTCGCTGAGTCCCGGCACGTACATCGAGCCGATATGGACGAGCTGTGCGATCGGGACCGCCAGCATCAGGAACGGGTTGGCCAGCAGCGGGATGCGGAAGATCGAGCGGGTCTCCGACCGGCTGCACAGGGCGTGGATATTGCCGAACAACACCATCAGCATCAGCGTCAGGTTGCGCGCCATGTCGAGGTCGTAGCCCATCGCCAGCAGGGCCTCGAACGTGGCGTAGGCCAGCACGCCCATCGCGCCGCCGATGATCAGCACATGCTCGACGATGCGCCGCTCGAAGATCGGCTCGCCCGGCCGGCGCGGTCGCTTCGACAGCTCGCCGCCCTCCTTCGGCTCGAAAGCCAGGGCGACATCCTGCAGCCCGTTGGCGACCAGGTTGAGCCAGAGCAGTTGGACCGCGGTCAGCGGCATCGGCAGGCCGGTCAGCACGCACAGGAAGAACAGCAGGATGGCGGAGAAGCCGGTGGCGATCAGCAGGCCGACCACCTTGCGGATGTTGTTGTAGACCACCCGGCCCTGCTCGACTCCATCGACGATGGAGGAGAATTTGTCGTCGGTGATGATCAGGTCGGCCGCCTCCTTGGCGACATCGGTGCCGCGTTTGCCCATGGCGATGCCGACATTGGCCCGGTGCATGGCCGGGGCGTCGTTCACCCCGTCGCCGGTGACCGCCACGAAATGCCCGGCCCGCATCAGGGATTCCACGATCTGCTGTTTCTGCAGCGGCTCGATCCGGGCAAAGACCCGGGCATCGCGGACCAGGGCGTCGATATGCTCCAGGCCCTTCGCCTCGGCCGCCTTCAGGTCGCTGCCGGTGACCACCGGATCGTCAGGTCCGGCGATGTCCAGATCCCGGGCGATGGCATGGGCGGTGGCCGGGTGGTCGCCGGTGATCATCGCGACCTCGATCCCGCCGGCGCGACAGCGGTCGACGGCCTCGCGCGCCTCCGGGCGGATCGGGTCGATCATCGCGACCATGCCCAGCAGGGTCATCTCCTCCATCGCCCGCAGCGCCGGCCCGCGCTCCGGCAGCTCGCGGCGGGCCAATGCGATCACCCGATAACCGTCGCTGGCCAGACCTTCGAACTGAGCGGTGACGGCGGCATGGTCGATCGGCACCCGACCGGCGGCGGTCTGCATATGCGTGGACATCGCCAGCAGCTTTTCCGGGCTGCCCTTCACATGCAGGAAATGCCGCTCCGACCAGCGGGTGAGACTGCCCGACAGCGCCCGTTCGGACTCGTAGGGCACCAGTTCCACCCGGTCCTGCTCGGCATGCAGACCGCTGATCGACAGGCCTAGCTTCTTGGCCAGCACCAGGAACGCCACGTCGACGATGTCGCCGTCGAAGTCCCAGGTCTCGCGGCCGGCATAGTCCAGGTGGCTCTCGTTCGCCAGGGTGCCGGTGGTGCACAGCGCCCGCAGGCGGTCCAGATGCGGGCCGACCGGCACGGAGGCGCCATTGCCGGTGTCGTGCTCCTCGACCGTGCCGGGACCGATGCCGGCGCCGGTGACCGCGAAGCTGATTCCGTCGGGCAGGACGATCCGGCTGGCCGTCATCTCGTTGACCGTCAGGGTGCCGGTCTTGTCGGAGCAAATGAAGGTGCAGGAACCCAGCGCCTCCACGGCGATCAGCTTGCGGATGATGACGTTGTGCCTGGCCATGCGGTCCATGCCGATGGCGAGCGCCACGGTCAGGGCGGCGGGAAGGCCCTCGGGGATGGTCGACACCGCGAGACCGATCGCCATCAGCGCCATTTCCGAGGTGCTGTAGCCGCCGACCGCCAGCATCAGGGCGACCAGGGCGGCGATGGCGACCGCGATGCCGGCGGCGACCTGATAGGTGAAGCGGCGCACCCGGATCATCAGCGGCGGCTCGGACACCCGACGGGCGGAGACCTCCCCGGCGATGGAGCCCAGCTCGGTGGCAAGGCCGGTGGCGATGACCTCGCCCTCCGCCCGACCATGGGTGACGACAGTGCCGGCGAAGCAGGTGTCCCGGCGCTCGGCGAGGGGGGCGTCGGCCGGAACGGCCACCGCCACGCTCTTGCTGACGGCAACGGACTCCCCGGTCAGCATGGACTCGTCGACCGCCAGATTCTGGGCGTCGCGCAGTTTCACATCTGACGGAACCTTGTCGCCCGAGGCGAGCAGCAGCAGGTCGCCGGGCACGACCGCCTCGCTGTCGATCGTGTGGGGCCGGCCGTCGCGGATCACCCGGGCGGAGCCGCGTACCATCTTGCGCAGGGCCGAGGCCGATTTCTGGGCGGCATGCTCCTGCACCGTGCCGATCAGCGCGTTGATCAGCAGCACGGCGACGATGAAGGCGCCGCTCGGCACCTGGCCGATGGCGAAGGAGACCGCCGCCGCGATCATCAGGATGTAGATGAACGGGCTGAGGAACTGGCGGATAAAAAGGACGGCGAGCCCGGGCGCCTTCGGTTCCGGCAGCCGGTTGGGGCCGTATTGCCGCAGGCGGTTCTCCGCTTCTTCCTGTGTCAGGCCGGTCGGGAAAGCCATGGGGTCGCATCCGCAGCGTATCTATGTCGCCCCGGTATGAAGCATTCGATGTTGCGGTGCAATGCGACCAGTCGCCGATGCCGCGGGACCGCAGGTCGACGGTTTGGAACCGTTCGACTTGTAGGTCGTTCCCTTCATCACATCAGCATCATGACGAGCGGACACGCCGACCGGCGGAACGTACGCTCACCACCATGTCAGGAGAGTGAAATGGCGACGAACACCATGGAGCGCCAATCCGCCAGCGGGAAGAAGTCGGACACCATCGTCGACGTGATCGCTGCCGAGCATAACCGGCTGCGCGCGCTGTTCGATCGCCTCCACGCCGAGAAGGACGCCGACAAGAAGGCCCGAAACGACCTGTGGGCCAAGGCCAAGCAGGAACTCCTGGCCCATCACGAGGCGGAGGAAGAGAGCCTGTTCAACGCTCTGGTCCAGACCTCCAAGGACGCCCGCCACGAGAGCCTGCATGCCATCTCCGAGCATGGCGAGCACAAGAAGGTGATCGAGCAGATGGAGGCCATGTCCCCGGACGACGAGGACTGGGACGAGAAATTCGAGGAACTCCGCCACGACGTCTTCCATCACCTGGAGGAGGAAGAGGAGGACGTGCTGCCGCTGGTCTCCGACGTGCTGTCCGACGACAAGGCGCGCGAGCTCGGCGCCAAGTACCGCGAGATCCACAAGGAAGAGACGGGCGACTGATCGCCTATCTTTAGTGTAGAAGTCCGGCTCTATTGTAGAAGACCGGCCGGCCGCGCTTCCGATAGGAGGCGCGGCCGGTTGCCGTTCGGCCTGACGGTCAGGCGGCTTCCACCAGGGCCGGCTCCGGCCATTTCAGGTGCCATTGGGTCGCAGCCTCGTAGGCTTGGCCGACCCGGAACACCGTCGCCTCGTCGAAATAGCCGCCGACGATCTGCATCGACAGCGGCAGGCCGCTGTCGCTGAAGCCGATCGGGATCGACATCGCCGGGTTGCCGGTGACATTGAACGGCATGGTCTGCATCGGCCAGGCGAGGGGGAATCCCTTCTGCGGCGCATCGATCCGCGGGGCCGGGGTCATCGAAGACGGGGCCAGCAGGACGTCGTACTGCTTCAGGAAGATGCTGTTCACCTCCTGGCTCAGCTCGCGGCGCAGGCGCTGGGCCTGGACCAGATCGGCGGCCGAGATATAGGCGCCCAGCATGATCCGCTCCATGGTGAGCTGGCCGAAGTCGAGCGGCCGGGTCTTCAGATCCTCCTCATGAATCGCATAGGCCTCGGCCAGCAGGATCACCCGGCCGCAGGAATTGTACTGGGTGAAGGGCGAGGCGCCCTGGACGTCCTCGACCTCGGCGCCGAGGCTGCGCAGGGTCTCCGCCGCTGCGTCGATGGCCGCACTGCTCTCCGGCGCCATGCCCTCGGCGTCGGCGTAGAACGACCGTAGTAGGCCGATCTTCATGCCCTTCACGCCGGCATTCAGCGACGCGCGGAAATCCGGCACCGGCATGTCGGCGCAGGCCGGGTCGATGGCGTCGTAGCCCGCCACCGCCTGCAAGGTGATCGCCGCGTCCTCCACCGTCTTCGACAGCGGGCCGCAATGGTCCATGGTGTAGGACAGCGGGAACACGCCGCGCCGGCTGACCAAGCCGTAGGTCGGCTTGATGCCGATGACGCCGCAATAGGCTGCCGGACCGCGGATCGAGCCGCCGGTGTCGGAGCCCATGGCCGTGCGCATCATGCCCATGGCGACCGCCGCCCCCGAGCCGCTGGACGAGCCGCCCGGGCCGTGGTCGCGATTCCAAGGATTGCGCGCCGGCGGGAAGGGCAGGTCGAAGGACGGGCCGCCGAAGGCGAACTCATGGGTCGACAGCTTGCCGAGCAGCACGCCGCCGGCCTGCGCCAGCTTCTCGGCGCAGACACTGTCGGTCGCCGGGATCACGTCCTCGCGCAGTTTGGAATGGCACGTCGTGCGGATGCCGGCGGTGTCGTAGATGTCCTTCAGGCCATAGGGGATGCCATGCATCGGGCCGCGGTCGGTGCCGTCGGCCAGTTCCCTGTCGGCCTTGGCGGCGTCCTGCATGGCGCGGTCGCCGGTCACCGTGATGAAGGCGTTCAGCGCCGGATCCAGCTCGGCGATGCGGCTGAGGCAGTGTTCGGTGATCTTGGCCGACGTGAGGGACCCGTTGCGCAGCCCGGTGCCGAGGTCGGCGATGGAGAGGGTTTCCAAAGGTTCGGTCATGGTGCGGCACTCCGGATGATGGTGTCAGGAACGAAGATGCCGGCCGGCTCGGCGGCCGCCGTGCGCGGACGGCGCAGATCGGCGGTCATCGCCTGCAGGCCGACGAAGCCCTCGTAGATCGTCTCCACCCGCTCGGGCGGGAGGGTGAGACCGTTGAGGGCGGTCATGGCCTCGAAGGCATGGCGCATGGACGCGGTTCGATCGTCGGTGGACATCGCGGAACTCCTCGGGAAATGGCCGGTCGACACGCGGATGGCATCACGCGCGCAGGTAAATTGTATCCAAAATTAGCCCCGCTTCGTCGAGTCCTTTTGCGCTGCACAATTAAGCGGCGGGATCAGATTCGCATATATCAGTGATTTCAGTTATTTATGTCGGATATACAGATTCTGTATTTCCGAAAGTTACAACTGTGGTCATCAAACGCGCATAAACTGGATTCTAATTGTGCACAATATTGCGATGCAGCATGATGTTGAGGTGGGTTTTATGAACCCGGAAAGCCGGAATTCGATCCTTCCTGCGGCCGCTTAAATTCAACGAGGCTCTGCTATAGCTTTGAATGCGTTCGATTATACGACGCAGGGTCCGGTCCAAAATCGATGCGTCAAAGTGTATTGGATACAATTTGGCCTATTTCGGCACGCCGATTGCAAAACCTTGAAGCCATGTCGCGGAACGTGCGCCCGGCCCCGCTCTCTTCGGAGTGCTGGGACGGGCAGCGCCGAAGGAAGTCCGGCGGATCTCCCAAACGGGGCGGTCCAAGCGGGTTCGGGGCGTTGCGAACAGTGCGGCGGGTACACGCAAGGAGGCTTCACAATGCGTAACTTCAAGACACTGGCATCGGCGATCGCCGTGTCTGCCGGACTGGCGATGGCGGCGCTTCCGGCGTCGGCCGAGTCCGTGCTTCGCGTCGCCATGACGGCAGGCGACATTCCGGTCACGATCGGTCAGCCCGACCAGGGGTTCGAGGGCTACCGGTTCGTCGGCTACAATCTGTACGACACCCTGACGCTCTGGGACCTGTCCCAGGGCGAAACCGCCGCCGACATCAAGCCGGGTCTGGCGACCTCTTGGGACATCGATCCCAACGACCACACCCGTTGGATCGTCAAGCTGCGCGAGGGCGTGAAGTGGCATGACGGCTGCGATTTCGTCGCCGAGGACGTGGCCTGGAACTTCGCCCGCGTCTCGGACGACAAGGCCCCGCAGTTCAACGCCAAGCAGTTCGCCGACATCCGGAACCGCACCGGCATCATCGACAAGGTCGAGGTGATCGACGACCACACGGTCGCCTTCATCACCAAGCAGCCGGACGCGCTGTTCCCCTACCAGCTCTCGTACTGGTTCATGATCAGCCGCTGCAAGCTCACCGAGCTCGGCAACGACTATGAGAAGTATGCCGTCGATCCGTCCGGCACCGGTCCGTACAAGTTCGCCAGCATGGTGGCGCAGGAGCGCCTGGAGCTGGTCAAGAACGCCGACTACTGGGACGAGAAGCGGATCCCGAAGCACGACCGGCTGGTGCTGATCCCGATGCCGGAGGCGACGACCCGGGCCGCCGCCCTGCTGTCGGGCCAGGTCGACTTCATCGAGGCGCCGTCGCCGGATACCATTCCGCGGCTCGAATCCTCGGGCATGACCATCGTGACGGCCCCGTACCCGCACAACTGGTCCTACCAGCTCAACTTCGTCGACGGCGCCTTCAAGGACGTGAAGGTCCGCCGCGCCGCGAACTACGCGCTCAACCGGTCTGAGTTCAAGGCCCTGCTCGGCGGCTACATGATCGAGGGCTACGGCATCGTGCCGCCATCGACGCCGTATTACGGCAAGCCGGAATACGTCTACGAGTACGACCCGGAGAAGGCGACCGCGCTGCTGAAGGAGGCCGGCTGCCACCCGTGCAAGATCACCCTGGCGATCTCCACCTCGGGGTCCGGTCAGATGCAGCCGCTGCCGATGAACGAACTGGTGAAGAGCCAGCTCGATGCGGTCGGCTTCGACACCACCCTGGACGTCATGGACTGGAACGCGCTGCTCGATGTCGGTCGCCCGGGCCGTGAGAAGAACCCGCAGATCGACGGCATCAACATCAGCCGCGCCCTGCAGGATCCGTTCAGCGCCCTGATCCGCCACGTTTATACCCTGCAACATGCGCCGAAGGGGTCGAACTGGGGGCACTACACCAACCCCGAGGTCGATACCGTGATCGACGAGATCTACGCCGCCTTCGACCCGCAGGTGCGCATGGAGAAGCTGACCAAGCTGCACGAGATGATGGTCGATGACGCGACGATGCTCATGGTCGCCCACGACGTAAACCCACGGGCCATCGCGCCGAACGTGAAGGGTTTCGTTCAGGCCCAGAGCTGGTTCCAGGACCTGACCCCCATCGTGGTCGAGTAAGCCCCGACCCACGACGGTCCGGCCGGCCCGCCCACCCGGGGTCGGCCGGACCTCCCTCGCCAGAGCCCTCTCCGAGCCGAAGGGACCTTTCGATGATCGCCTATATTCTGCGCCGCTTGCTGTTCGTGATTCCCATTGCCCTAGGCGTGAGCATCGTCTGCTTCGCTCTGGTGTATATCGCGCCGGGCGATCCGCTGAACACGCTGCTTCCCGAGGATGCCAGCGCCGAGACCATCGCCATGGTCAAGAAGGCCTACGGCTTCGACAAGCCAATCCCGGTTCAGTACTTCATCTGGCTCGGCAAGGTTCTGACCGGCGACTTCGGAAATTCCATCGCCTCCGGCCGCGCCGTCACCGACGATCTCTTCAAGGCGCTCGGCAACACGATCCTGCTCGCCGGGGGCGCCGTCGTCGTCGCCTTCTCTCTGGCCTTCGTCATGGGCCTCGTCGCCGGCTACCACTCCGGTGGTCCGGTAGACCGCGCGGTGACCGGTATCGCGGTGATCGGCGTCAGTATCCCGAACTACTGGCTCGGGATCGTTCTGGTCATCATTTTCGCCGTCGAGCTGAACGTGCTGCCGGCCACCGGTATGGGACCGCGCGGATCCGACACCTTCAATTTCTGGGAGTGGGATCACTTCCGCCATCTGCTGATGCCGATGCTCACCCTGTCGATGATCCCGATCGGCATCATCACCCGCACCACCCGCGCCGCGGTGGCCGAGGTTCTGAACCAGGACTTCGTCGAGACGCTGCGGGCAAAGGGGCTGGGCGAGCGGGAGATTCTGGTTCACGTCATCAAGAATGCCCTGCCGCAGGTGCTGGCCGTGATGGGGCTGCAGTTCGGCTATCTGATGGGCGGGTCGATCCTGGTGGAGACGATCTTCACCTGGCCCGGCACCGGCTTCCTGCTGAACAAGGCGATCCTGACCCGCGACCTTCCGGTCCTGCAGGGCACGATCCTCGTGCTGGCGATGATCTTCGTCGCCACCAACCTGGTCATCGATCTGCTGCAGACGATGGTCGATCCGCGGCTGAAGCGCAGCTGAGGCAGAGGAGGGTATCCCCCATGGCGAACATCACCATGTCCCCGGCCGATGCGGTGGCCGTCCAAGGCGCCCCGGCCGTCCGGGTTCGCAGCTACTGGCAGAATGTCGGTTATCGGCTGCGCTACGACTACCTGACGCTGTTCTTCGGCGCGATGGTGATGCTGATCCTGCTGTCGGCGGTCTTCGCGCCGCTTCTGGCGCCGATGGATCCTTACGAGAGCAGCCTGATCAACCGGCTGAAGCCGATCGGCTATAAGGACTTCATTCTCGGCACCGACGAGCTCGGCCGCGATATCCTGTCGCGCATGCTCTATGGCGGACGGATCTCGCTCACCATGGGCATCATGCCGGTGCTGGTGGCGACCCTGGTCGGCGGCACGCTCGGCATCGTCGCCGGCTTCGTCGGCGGCCGGACCAATATGCTGATCATGCGCGTGGTCGACGTGTTCTACGCCTTCCCCTCGATCCTGCTGGCGGTCGCCATCTCCGGCGCCATGGGGGGCGGCGTCGTCAACGGTATGCTGTCCCTGACCCTGGTGTTCATTCCGCCGCTCTGTCGGGTGGCGGAGACCGCGACATCCCAGGTCCGCAATCTCGACTTCGTCGAGGCGGCCCGGGCCACGGGTGCGAAGACGTTCAGCATCATCCGGGTCCATATCCTCGGCAATGTGCTGGGCCCGATCCTCGTCTACTCCTCGAGCATGGTGAGCGTCAGCATCCTGCTGGCCTCCGGTCTGTCCTTTCTCGGTCTCGGCGTGACCCCGCCGGAGCCGGATTGGGGGCTGATGCTGAACACCCTGCGCCAGGCCATCTACATCAACCCGGTGGTCTGCGCGATCCCGGGGGTGGCCATCCTGATCACCTCGATCTGCTTCAACCTGGTCAGCGACGGACTGCGCTCGGCCATGGATGTCCGATTGTAAGGAGCGAGCCGATGACCGTGACCGAGGATACCCGTAAGGCGCCGGCGTTGAGTGCCGTCGATCGCAAGGACCTCCGCGACCGAGGCGGCGAGCGCCAGCCGATGCTGATCGCCCGCGAGCTGAAGAAGCATTTCCCGATCACCGGCGGCGTGTTCAACCGGGCGGTCGGCCATGTCCGCGCGGTGGACGGCGTGAGCTTCACGGTGATGAAGGGCGAGACCCTGGGCGTGGTCGGCGAGTCCGGCTGCGGCAAGTCCACGCTCGCCCGGCTGCTGATGCATTTGATCGAGCCGGACAGCGGCGAGCTGATCTTCGACGGCGACGCGGTCGGCGAGAAGGACGGGCTGCTGGTGCGCGACATGCGCCGGCTGATGCAGATGGTGTTCCAGGACAGCTACTCGTCCCTGAACCCGCGCATGCCGGTCGAGGACTCGATCGCCTACGGCAAGAAGGTGCACGGGGCGAGCGAGGCGGAGGCCAAGGCGGCGGCGCGCGAGCTGCTGACCAAGGTCGGGCTCGATCCGAACCTGTTCGGCCCGCGCTATCCGCACGAGCTGTCCGGCGGCCAGAAGCAGCGGGTGAACATCGCCCGTGCTCTGGTGTTGGAGCCGCGCGTGGTGATCCTGGACGAGGCGGTCTCCGCCCTGGACAAGTCGGTCGAGGCCCAGGTGCTGAACCTGCTGCGCTACCTCAAGCAACATTTCAACCTGACCTATGTCTTCATCTCCCACGACCTGAACGTGGTCCAATACGTCAGCGACCGCGTGCTGGTGATGTATCTGGGCGAGGTGGTCGAGATCGGTCCGGTGGACGAGATCTACGAGAACCCCAAGCACCCCTATACCCAGGCCCTGCTGGCCTCGCGCCTGTCCATGGACCCGGACGACCGGATCGAGGAGCCGCCGCTGGTCGGCGATCCGCCGAACCCGATCAATCCGCCCTCTGGCTGCCGCTTCCGCACCCGCTGCAAGCACGCGGAGAAGATCTGCGAGATCGATCGGCCGATCCTCGGCGAGTGGCTGTCGGCGGAGGCCCATGTCACCGCCTGCCATATGTTCGTGCCGAATTCCGGCCACTCGGTCGCCGCCGGTGCGCCGGTACCGCCGACCCCGAAACGTACCGAGGCCGCCATGGCCGGCGGCGATTGAGAAGGAGGGCAGCGCGATGACTGATACCGGCACCCCCCCGCTGGTCCGCCTCCAGGACCTCAACGTCAAGTTCGTCACCCGCGAGAGCACGGTCAGCGCGGTGAACGACGTGAACCTCACCCTCAAGGCCGGCGAGGTGCTCTGCATCATCGGCGAGTCCGGCTCCGGCAAGAGCGTGAGCATGCGCGCCCTGATGCGCCTGCTGCCGGAGCGCCGGGCCCGGATCACCGGCACCGTCGAGGTCGATGGCAAGGACGTGCTGTCGCTCAAGGGGAAGGAGCTGTCCGACCTGCGCGGCGGCCTGGTCTCCATGATTTTCCAGGAGCCGATGACGGCCCTGGACCCGGTCTACACCGTCGGTCACCAGATCGCCGAAACCGTGCGCCGGCACGAGGGCTGCACCTACGATCAGGGCATGGAGCGGGCGCTGGAGCTGCTGGAACTGGTCAAGGTCCCGTCGGCCGAACGGCGGCTGAGGGCGTTCCCGCACGAACTGTCCGGCGGCCTGCGCCAGCGCGCGATGATCGCCATGGCGCTGTCCTGCCGACCGAAGCTGCTGCTGGCCGACGAGCCGACCACGGCGCTGGACGCCACGGTGCAGATCCAGGTGCTGATCCTGCTGCGCAAGATCCAGGCGGAGATGGGCATGGGGGTGATCTTCGTCACCCACGATCTGGGCGTGGCGGCGGAGATCGCCGACCGGGTCGCGGTCATGTATGCCGGCCGGATCGTCGAAACCGGGACTGTGCAGGAGGTGCTCGGCAACCCCAAGCACCCCTACACCCAGGGCATGCTGTCCTCCACCGTGCACGGCAACATGCGCGGCAAGGATATCGAGGCGATCCCCGGCAGCCCGCCCGACCTGCGCGCCATGCCGCCGGGCTGTGCCTTCGCCCCGCGCTGCAAGTATGCCGAGGCCGCCTGCACCACGGCCCTGCCGCCGGAGGTGATCTTCGATGCCGGGCGCATGGCCCGCTGCATCAAGGTGGCGCCGGATTCCGTGCGTCAGAAGGAACTCGTTCCCGCCGAATGATCCCCAACAGGAAACGCTGTCGCCAGGGAGGCTGACATGATGAACAAGACCGACATTTCCCAGCGCGTGATCGACTTCGTGACCGCCCGACTGGGCACGCCCCATCCCCATGCCGGCCTCGATCCCTCGAAGACCGCACTGATCGTCATCGACCTGCAGAACGGCTTCATGATGGACGACGTGGCCCACGCGCTCTGTGTCCAGGCCCGAGACATCGTTCCCAATGTGAACCGGCTGGCGGAGGCGGTGCGCGCCACCGGCGGGCAGGTCTACTGGATCCAGAACACCCACGACGAGAACTGTCTGGAGAGCTGGTCGAACCTGCACGCCATGACCCCGCCCGCCAAGGTCGCCAAGCGCATCGAGTCCATGTCGCCGGGCGGCCTCGGCCACCAGCTCTGGGCCGAGCTCGACGTGAAGGACGGCGACCGCAAGGTCCTGAAGAACCGCTACTCGGCGTTCGTCGAGGGCTCCTCCGACCTGCACGAGATCCTGAAGGCCGAGGGCATCGACACGCTGCTGATCACCGGTACGCTGACCAATGTGTGCTGCGAGTCCTCGGCGCGCGACGCGATGATGCTGAACTACAAGGTCGTGATGGTGACCGACGGCAACGCCGCGATCACCGATATCGAGCACAACTCGGCCCTGACCAACTTCTACCTGACCTTCGGTGACATCTACAGCACCGACGAACTGGTCGAGATCCTGCACAAGAACGCCGATAGCGCTCAGGTGGCCGCCGAATGAGCAAGCCCAAGGTCGCAGTGATCGGCACCGGTGGCACCATCGCCTCGATCGGCAAGGGACCCCTCGACATCCTCGACTACGGGGCCAACAATTCCATGCTCGAAGTCGACAAGATCGTCGAGCTGTTCCCCGAAGTGCACGAGGTGGCCGACGTCCTCGTCGTGCCGTTCCGCGCCATCCCCAGCCCGTCCATGGGCTTCGCCGAATGGAAGGAGCTGGTGCTCAAGATCGACGAGGTGGCGGCGGCCAATCCGGACCTCGCCGGCTTCGTGGTCACCCACGGCACCGCCTCGCTGGAGGAGACCGCCTATGTCCTCCACCTGACGGTCAAGACCGAGCTTCCGGTGGTGGTCATCGGCTCCCAGCGGCCGTCCAGCGCGCTGTCGACCGATGCCGGGTTCAACCTGGTCAACGGCATCCGCACGGCGGCGAGCCCGCAGGCCCGGGGAATGGGGGTGATGACCCTGCTCAACGACGAGATCCAGTCGGCTCGCGAGGTCACCAAGACCTCCACCTACCGGATGCAGACCTTCCGCAGCCCGGATTTCGGCTGCCTCGGCCATGCCGACGGCGACGCGGTGGCGTTCTACCGCAAGCCGCTGCGCCGCCACGCCCCGGATACCGAGTTCGACATCCGCACCATGGACAGCCTGCCCCGGGTCGACATCGTCTATGCCTATTGCGGTTCCGACGGCACGGCCGCCCGCGCCTTCATCGAGGCCGGGGCCAAGGGCATCGTGTCGGCCGGCTTCGCGCCGGGCTTCTGCGGCCCGGGCGACGAGGGGCCGCTGAAGGAGGCGGTGGAGACGGGGATCACCGTCGTCCAGTCCAGCCGGGCCGGCAGCGGGCGGACCTTCAAGAGCACCAAGCTCAAGGAGAACGGCTTCCTCATCGCCGACAACCTCAACCCGCAGAAGGCCCGCATCCTGCTGGCCTTCGCCCTGTCGGTGACCAGCGACCCGGCGGAGATCGAGCGGATCTTCGCCACCTACTGACGGAGATCACTCCATGGCGACCGCCGATCCCGCCAATGCGGCGGATCCGGTCCTGCCGGCTCCCACGCAGCCGGACGGCCGGCGCGGCATTCTCCTGATGCTGGTCGGCCTTCTGCTGTTCTCGATCCTGAACGGCGTGGTCAAGGCGCAGACCGAGCTGTTCCCGGTCGTACAGATCATGTTCTTCCGCAACGCCTTCGCCATGATCCCACTGGCGATGGTGATCATGTGGTTCGGCGGCTGGCGGCGGCTGCGGACGCGTATGCCGGCGTGGCATCTGCTGCATGCCGCGCTCATGTCCGCCGCGATCGGGCTGATCTTCGCCGGCTACGAGCGCCTCCCGCTGGCCGATGCGACGGCGATCAATTTCGCGGCACCGCTGATCGTGACCGCCCTGTCGGCGCCGCTGCTGCGGGAGGCCGTGGGGTGGGTGAAATGGGTGGCTGTCGGCGTCGGCTTCGCCGGGGTGATGTTCATGGTCCAGCCGGGCGGGGACGTGATCCGTCCGGGGGCGCTCTACAGCCTCGCCGGCACGGTGCTGTCGGCCGGTGCGGTGCTGATCACCCGCCATCTCAGCAAGCACGATTCCACCATGACCATCGTGTTCGCGTTCATGGGGCTGTCCTCTGCCATGGTCATCCCGCTGCTGCCGGCGGTGTGGGTGACCCCGACGCCGTGGCAGCTCGCCGGGCTGATCGCCATGGGGCTGGCCTCGGGCGGGGCGCAGTACATGACCACGCGGGCGCTGTTCCACGCGCCTGCGGCGACCATCGCGCCGATGAACTACACCAAGATGATCTGGGCGCTGCTGATCGGCTTTTTCGCCTTCGGCGACTGGCCGGGGCCGGTGGTGCTGGCGGGCTCCGCGCTGGTGCTCGCCAGCACCTGGGTCGTCTACCGCAGCGAGGGGCGCGCGCGGCGGGCCCCCAGGCTGTGACCGGTCACTCCGCGGCGGCGGCCTGGGCGGCGAGCTTCGAGGGGCGGTGCTTGCGCCATTCCGTGGCGGCCTCGTAGGCGGCGCCGACCTGGAACACCGCCGCCTCGTCGAACGCCTTGCCGACGATCTGCATCGACAGCGGCAGGCCGTTGCTGTGGTAGCCGGCGCAGACCGACATGGCCGGGTTGCCGGTGACGTTGAACGGCTGGGTCATCATGCCGGACAGCTTCATCGGGTCGTCGCCCAGGGCGTCGAACCGGCCGGCGGTCACCACCGAGCACGGCGCGATCAGGGCGTCGTATTGGCCCAGGATCACGTTGTTCACCTCGATCGCCAGCTCGCGCCGAACCCGCAGGGCCTCCACATAGTCGGAGCCGCGCACGAAGGCGCCGGCCATCAGCCGCTCCCGGGTCGGCCGGCCGTAGAGTTCCGGCCGCTCGATCAGGTCGTGCTCGTGGATCGCGTAGCATTCCGGCAGCACCAGCAGGCGGGCGCAGGCCTGATAGAGGTCGTAGGGCGAGAGCTGCACGGTCTCCACCGTCGCCCCTTCGGAGCGCAGCATGTCGAGGGCGGTGTGGATCGCCTTGACCGCTTCCGGGTCGGCGGTGCCTTCCTCCTCGATCCAGTGCTCGACAAAGGCGATCTTCATGCCGGCCACGCCCCTGCCGAGGGCGGCGGTGTAGTCCGGCACCGGGACATCGGCGCAGGCCGGGTCGAGCGGATCGAAGCCGGCCATCACCGACAGCGAGATCGCCGCGTCCTCAACGCTCCAGCTCAGCGGGCCGCAATGGTCCATGGTGTAGGACAGCGGAAACACGCCGCGCCGGCTCACCCGTCCGTAGGTCGGCTTCATGCCCACCGTGCCGCACAGGGCGGCCGGGCCGCGGATCGAGCCGCCGGTGTCGGAGCCGAGCGCCATGCGCGTGATGCCCACGGCGACCGCCGCTCCGGAGCCGGAGGAGGAGCCGCCCGGGATGTGGTCGAGGTTCCACGGATTGCGCGCCGGCGGGAAGAAGGTTTCATCGTTCGGCGCGCCGGTGGCGAACTCGATGGTCGCGCACTTGCCGAGCATCACCGCGCCGCCGTCGAGCAGGAGCTGCACCGAATGGGCATTGGCGTCGGGCACGAACTCGGAGCGCAGGTGCGACTGGCAGGAGGTGAGCACGCCTTCGGTGTTGTAGATGTCCTTCACCCCGAACGGCACGCCATGCATTGGGCCGAGGTCGGTGCCGCTCGCCAGTTCCTTTTCGGCCGCCGCCGCGCGGGCCAGCGCCAGATCGGCCGTCACGGTGTTGAAGCTGTGCAGCGTGTCGTTGGTGGCCTCGATCCGCTCCAGCGCGGCTTCGGTGACGGCGACCGGGGAGACCGAGCCGTCGCGGTAGCCGCGGCCGAGCTCGGCGATGGAGAGATCCAGCAGCTCGCTCATGGCGCACCTCCCTTGCCGCCCTCGGCGAGCCGGCTGACGGTCTCGTAGGCGAACACGTTGGCGGGCTCCAGCGCAGCCGATTTGCGGCTGCGCACCACGTCGGTCCAGGCCTGGACCTGCTTGAAGGCGTTGAACATGGTCTGCTCGCGGTCCTGCGGGATGCGCAGGCCCGCACGCTCGATCAGGCCGTCGTACTGACGGCGGAGGGCGTCGTCGTCCATGGTATGTCTCCCTGAAGGCCGACGCGGGCGTGTCCCGGGCCGGTGGTCCCTGTCAGAGGAAACCGTAGACTCGGCTCCAATTGGATACAATTCGGAAAATTAGCAGAATTTTGTGTCCCGCATCCCGCTTTTTGTGGGAGAGGCTACTCCTTGTCGGCCGCCGCCCGCCGGATCCGCGCGGCCCGCTGTTCGGCCCGCACGGTGTAGAACGAGGTGGCGCAGATCAGGGCCGCGCCCACCAGCGTCGTAACATCGGGAAGTTCCAGGAAGATGACAAAGCCGATGATCGTGGCGAAGACCAGCCGGGAATAGTCCATTGGCGCCACGGCGGAGGCTTCGCCCTCCTTGAAGCCCTGGATGTTGCAGAGCTGGCCGACCACCGACAGCAGGCCGATGGCGAACATGATCCCCCATTCCTTCAGGGTCGGCGTTACCCAGTAATACGCCGTCGGCACGATCATGATGATGCCGACCATGATCGCCTGGTAGCTCAGGATCGTGACCGGCCTGTCGTACTGCGACACCTTGCGGATGATGACCATGACCGTGGCGGCGGCCGCCGCACCGGCCACGGCGAGCAGGGAATACATGTTGAAGCCGTTGGCGTCCGGCTTGACCATCACCAGCACGCCGACGAAGCCGAGCAGGACCGCAAACCAGCGTCGCGGGCCGGCGACCTCATGCAGGAAGACCAGGGCGAGCAGGGTGACGAACAGGCTCTTGGCGAAGCTGAGCGCCGTCGCCTCCGCCAGCGGCAGGTGGACGAAGGCGGTGAAGCCGCAGGTCATGGCGATCACCGCCATGCACACCCGCGCGAGATGCAGCGTCACATGGTTGGTCTTCAGAATGCCCGGATATCCGGAGATCAACACCGGCAGGACGGTGCAGGTCATGGTGATCTGACGGAACATCAGGATCTGCACCACGGGGATTGTATCACCGATCTCCTTGATCAGCGCCGTCATGAGCGTGAAGAAGAACCCGGCGACGATCACCCAGACCGCGCCGCGCGCATTGGGGGTCAGGGCAGCGAATGCGGTTCTTCCGGGGGCGGAAATACGCTCGATACTGGTTCTGAAGACATTGAAAAAATGAAAGAAACGGGAGGACGAACTGGGGTCCAGCGGCGTGTTCGCCTGGGGGTCGCTTGACACGTAATCGGGCTTTCTGGCGAGTGGGCCGGACCTGCGGCCAAGTTCCCTATCCATGCACCCGATGGATATTGGATGCAATACGCCTTGACGGAATGAGTGTGAACGCTACCTAACGCGGATCGGGAGTGATATAAAGTTGGGTACCGGCACAAGAACCGGTGCGTGGGGCATGGACGGGTTTCCACCGGAACCGCCGCCACGGGTAAGTAGGAAAAATGGGGCCGCCGGTAGCGGACGGCCCATGGTTGGGGATGAGACAGTCAATGGCAACACGCGGACAATCCGTCGCCCGCACCCTGCGGGACGGCGTGCTCGACGGGACCTACAAGCCCGGCGCGCGGATGAACGAGGTCGACATCTCCAATGCGCTCGGCGTGTCGCGGACGCCGGTGCGCGGCGCCCTGGGCGTGCTGGCGGCCGAGGGCCTGCTGGATTACGTACCCAACAGCGGCTACGTGGTGCGGCGGTATACAGTTCAGGATGTGGAGGACGTCTACGCCGCCCGCTCGGTTCTGGAGGGGCTTGCGGCCCGGACCGTGGCCGAGCGCGGGCTGTCCGACCATCATCGCGGCATGTTGCACAAGGTACTGTCGGAGACCCAGGCGTTGTGCGACGCCCAGGAATGGAGCGAGGAGGTCCGCGACGCCTGGTCCCGGCTGAACGAGGCGTTTCACGAGGCGATCTTCGAGGCCGCGGAGAACCGTCACCTGCGCGAGCTGATCGGCAAGTCGCGTTCGATCCCGCAGCTTCAGGCGGTGAAGTTCCGCTGGCACGACCTGGACACCCTGGCGGAGTCGTATTCGGACCATCTCGAGATCTTCGAGGCGATCGCCGACCGGCAGGGTGCGCGGGCCGAGTATCTGGCGCGCGAGCATGTCTATCGCTCGGGTCGGCGCCTGATCGCCAACTGGCGCCGCTTCGAGACGCCGGCCCCGGTGAGGCGTCCCACCCGTCGGGTGCCGCGCGCGGCCTGATCCTCAGGAGACCTTGGCCGCCGCGGCATACGCAGCCCGAACCTCCTCGAACACCGAGCGTTCCGGCCTCGGCGCGCCGAGATGCAGGTACCGCAATTCCTGCATGAGCGCCTCCCACATGTCCGGCCCTCCCGCGACCAGCAGCGTCGCGCGCACCGACAGCAGCGGGCTTGGGTGGGTATGGGCCAGGCCCCAGGCGCACATCTGGGCGAGAAGGGGAACAAGCTGGATGCCGGCCTCGGTCAGACTGTAGATGCTCTTCTGCCGGTGGCTCGGATCGGGGCTGCGGGTCATCAGCCCCGATGCCACCAACCGCTTCAGGCGATCTGCCAGAATATTGGAGGCGATGCCCTCCTCGTTGTTCGCGAGCAGGTCGCCATAGCTGCGCCGGTTCCCGAACATCACGTCACGGATGACGATCAGGCTCCAACGGTCGCCGAGCTGTTCGAGCGTGAGATTGATCGGGCATCCTGATCGCCTCTCCTGGGCCACGTGCTCTCCTTCTCGAACCGCTTGCAGAGTGCAATTGGTATTGTTACGGTCATCCAGTTGCAAAATACAAGCGGTTCAAGGGAAGGCAAGTCATGCCCCTCGTCGTCTACGGTCACCGGTTCTCGTCCTACACGCAGAAGGTCCTCCTCGCGCTGTACGAGAACGACACGCCCTTCGAGTTCCGCGGCGTCGGCCCGGACCAGCCGGAGAACACCACCGACTGGCTGGACCTCTGGCCGATCCGGAAGTTTCCGGTGCTGGTCGACGGCGATCGCACGGTGGCCGAAACCAGCATCATCATCGAGTATCTGGACCGGCATCACCCGGGGCCGGTGCGCTTCCTGCCGGATGATCCGACATCGGCGCTGGAGGTGCGGTTCCTCGACCGGTTCTTCGACCTGCATGTGATGGATGCGGCCCAGCACGCGGTGAACGGGGCGCTTACCGGCATGGAGGACCGGGCCCGCGACGGCCAGGCGCTGGCGGAGGAGAAGCTGGAGCGCTCGTATGCCTGGCTGGAGAACGAACTGGCTGGGCGCGTTTGGGCGGCCGGTGACACTTTCACCCTGGCGGATTGTGCCGCCTCGCCGTCGCTGTTCTACGCCGACTGGATCCACCGGATTTCAGAGAACTATCCGGTGCTGCGGGCCTATCGCGCGAAACTGCTGGCCCGTCCGGCGTATGCCCGGGCGGTGGAGGAGGCGAGGCCGTATCGGAACCTGTTCCCGCTGGGGGCTCCGGACCGGGACTGACCGTCAGTCGTCGGGGCGGGCGAGGGCCGGGTCGATCCGTCTGGCTTCGTCCGGGGCGACCGGTCCCTTGGTGCCGATGATCAGGGCATAGGCCCCGGGCTCCCGGTGTCGTTCGAAGGCGAAGACGCTGTCCCGGTAGGATCTGCACAGGTCGAGGTCGCAGGTGGCGACGACCAGCTCGTCCGCCTCGGTCACCGCCTGGGCGACGGTCTCGCCGGTGGGGGCGACGATCAGGCTGCCGCCCATCTGGTGCACGCCTTCCTCCACCCCGGCCTTGGCGACGCCGACCACGAAGGTGGCGTTCTGATACGCGCCGGCCTGCATCACCAGCTCGTTGTGGTGCCAGGACAGCCGGTCGTGCTCGGGGGCGGGCGGGTTGTGGATCGGCGTGTTGTAGCCGATCAGCACCATCTCCGCGCCCTGCAGGCCGAGCACCCGGTAGGTCTCCGACCAGCGGCGGTCGTTGCAGATCGCCATGCCGATGCGCCCGCCGAAGGCGTCGAACACACGGAACCCCAGATTGCCCGCCGCGAAATAGCGCTTCTCCAGATGCTGGAACGCCCGCCAGGGCTCGTGCTCGCCATGGCCGGGCAGGTGGATCTTGCGGTACTTGCCGACGATGGACCCGGACCGGTCCACCAGGATGGCGGTGTTGAACCGGGTGCCGTCGGCCGTCAGTTCCGCATAGCCGAGATGGAAGCCGATCCCGAGATCGCGGGCGGCATCGAACAGGGGCCTGGTCTCCGGCCCGGGCATCTCGCGCTCGTAGAACCGGTCGAGCTCGGCCTCGTCCTCGAAATACCAGCGCGGGAAGAAGGTGGTCAGCGCCAACTCGGGATAGACGATCAGGTCCGCCCCCCGGGCCTTGGCCGCCTCCATCAGGCCGACGAGCCTGCTCACGGTCGCGCTGCGCGACGTCTCCAGGGCGATGGGACCGAGCTGGGCGGCGGCGACGGTGAGGGGGCGCATGGGCGGTCATCCCGGGTCAGGAGCGGCGATCCGGAATGATGGAATGTTGCAGGTGCGAAGGGAAGATGCGAACCGCGTCCCATCAAGTCGACCAGCCGTAGAGCCGGGCGGGGTTGTCCTGCAGGATCTGCTGGCGGACGTCCGCGTCGGGGAACCAATCGGCCACCGCGTGATAGAGCCCGGCGGTGTCGAGCGACTGGTATTGCAGCACCGTGTCGCGGTTCGTCGTGGCGCCGGAATGCTTGGGCGTGTGCGGCCAGTCGCTCGCCCAGACCATATGGTCCGGTGCCATGTCGCGGATCGTGCGGGCGAGGTCGGCCACGCCCGCGCCGTCGGGGCCGGTGGAGATCCGGTAGGAGCCCGACAGTTTCACCCAGGCCCCGCCCTCCACCAGCCGGCGCATGTCGGCCACGTGCCGGTCGGGGCCGAGCGGGTCGATCGCGCCGAAATGGTCGAGCACCAGCGGCACGCGGAGTTTCGGCTGGATCGCGACGAGATCGGCCAGAACGCCGGGATCGCAGAACACCTGAATGTGCCAGTCGCTGCCGCAGAGCAGCCGGTCGAGCTTGGGCAGGACGGCGTCGACCGGGGCCGCCGCCGCCCGCACCGAGCGCAGGTTCACCCGAACCCCGCGCACCCGACGGGCATGCAGGGCGGCGAGTTCCGTATCGCCGATGCTGTCCGGATCGAGCACCGCCACGCCGCGCGCCGCGTCCCCGAAAGCGTCGAGCGCATCCAGGGTGCAGCGGTTGTCGGTGGCGTAGGCGCTGGGCTGAACCACCACCACCCGAGCTATGTCGGTACCGGCCACCGCCTTCCAGTAGGCATCGACTCCGGCGGGCGGCACCGTGTAGCTGCGCGGCTCCGCGAACGGATACGCCGTCTGATCGCCGAAAATATGCATGTGGCAGTCGACCGCCCGGAGCGTCATCGCATCGCCTCCCTCGTGGTTCTTGTCGGCGCCTTGGCGCCTGTTGGCGGCATCAACCGTAGGACGACGCAGGCCGGAAGTGAAATGCAGGCGCCAGTCGGGTTTAAGGCGCTGATCGCAGGAGTAAAATTCCGCACCGCACTGGCCCCCGCGCTGGACAAGTCGTCACGATCCTCCCGATACTGCTGGGATAGCCGGGCGGGTGATTTTCGCCCGCGTGATTCCGCTTCAATAGGGGAGACAGCGATGTCGCCGACGGCTAAGCCCGACACCAAGGAACTCGAGCCCTGGCAGTGGCCGGACGAACGCTGGCAGGCGATCGTCGACAAGGTCCGCGCCGGGCGCAGCCTGAAGCCGGAGAGCTGGAAGGGCGGGGCGAAATGCGCCGTCGCCATCTCCTTCGACAGCGACCACGAGACCAGCACCCTGCGCTGGGGTCATACCTCGCCGGGCAAGCTTTCCCAGGGTCAATACGGCGGCCGGGTGGCGATCCCGCGCATCCGCAAGCTGTTGGCCAAGTACGACGTGAAGGCCTCGTTCTTCGTGCCCGCCGTGGTCGCCAAGATCCACCCGGACGAACAGCGCGGTCTGGTGGACGAAGGTCACGAGATCGGCATCCACGGCTGGATCCACGAACTGAACAGCCAGCTGCCGCCGGCCGACGAGCGCGACCTGATGATGCGCGCCGCCGACGTGCTGGAGAAGATCAGCGGCAAGCGGCCGGTCGGCGTGCGCACCGCCTCCTGGGATTTCTCCGACCACACCCTGGCGATCGCCCGCGAGATGGGCCTGCTCTACGACAGTTCCCTGATGGCCGATGACGAGCCCTACGAGCTGCTGGAGGAGGGCAAGCCGACCGGCATGGTCGAGTTGCCGGTGGAGTGGATCCGCGACGACGCGGTCTATTTCAACATGGACCGGTTCTCCGCCCTGCGGCCCTACACCCCGCCATCCGGCGTGCTGGAGGTCTTCAAGGCCGAGTTCGACGGCGCCTATGCCGAGGGCGGGCTGTTCCTGCTGACCATGCACCCGCACATGATCGGCCACCGCTCGCGCATCGCCCTGCTCGAAAGGCTGATCGAATATATCCAGGGCCATGACGGGGTGTGGATCGCCACCCATGCCGAGGTGGCGCAGTACTGCAAGGACAGCGCCGGGCTTTAGGTTGTTCCGACGGCGGTCTCAGTAGCTGGGAATGCCCAGGGTGAGGCCGCCGTCGACGAACAGAATGCTGCCGGTCACGTAGCTCGCCCGCTCGGACAGCAGATAGGCGACGAGGTCGACCAGCTCCTCCGGCCGGCCCTCGCGGCCGAGCGGAATGCGCGCGACCTTGGCCGCGTGTTCGGCCCGCCCGACGCCCTGGGCATGCTCCATCACCCTGTCGGTGCCGATCAGGCCGGGGGCGACCGCGTTGACCCGGATGCCATGCGGCGCCAGTTCGATCGCCAGATTGCGGGTGAGCTGGGAGAAGCCGGCCTTGGACGACCCGTAATGGGCGATACCGGGGCGCGCCAGGGTCGAGGCGCTGGAGCCGATATTGACCACCGCTCCGCCGATTCCGGCCGCCGCCATGCGTCGGCCCAGGGCCTGCACCATCAGGAACGGGGCCCGCAGGTTCAGGTTCAGCACAGCGTCCCATTCCGCCACGGCCATGTCGAACAGCGGGGTGACGGGGTAGATCCCGGCGGCGTTCACCAGCCCCGCGACCGGGCCGACCGCGTCCCAGGCAGCCCCAACCAGCCGCTCGGGGATCTCCGGATCGCACAGATCGCCGGCGAAGGGGTGAAAGCGATCGCCCAATGCTTCCCGCGTTTCGGAGAGTCCGTCGGCATCGATGTCGATGCCGGCGACGGTCACGCCCTGGGCGAGCAGGTGACGGGCGATGGCGTGGCCGATGCCGGAGGCCGCACCGGTAACGATCACCGTGTCCGGCAGATCGCTGCTCATTGCGCGAAGTGGCAGGCGGCTTCCTGGCCGGGCCAGTCGGCGCGCAGTTCCGGCTCGACCTCCGCGCAGGTCTGCTGGGCCATGGGGCAGCGGTTGCGGAACCGGCAGCCGGACGGCAGGTTGCCCGGGTTCGGCGGCTCGCCCTCCAGCGAGAAGGTGTCGATCACCCGCGCGCCGCCGATGGTCGGGATCGCCGACAGCAGCGAGCGGGTATAGGGGTGGCACGGCGTCTCGAACACCGCTTCGGTCTCGCCGAACTCGACCACCTTGCCGAGATACATCACCGCGATCCGATTGCAGATCATCCGCACCACCGACAGGTCGTGGGAGATGAACAGGTAGGTCAGGTCGAACTGTTTGCGCAGATCCATCAGCAGGTTGAGGATCGTCGCCTGCACCGACACGTCGAGGCCGGAGGTCGGCTCGTCCAGCACCACCAGGCTCGGCTGCAGGGTCAGGATGCGGGCCAGGCCGACGCGCCGCTGCTGGCCGCCGCTGATCTCGTGCGGATACAAATCCAGATGGCCGACAGGCAGACCGACCGCCTGGAGGATGGCACGCACCCGCTCCTCGCGTTCGTCGTAGTTCAAGCCGCTGTGATGGATCACCAGGGGCTCGTGCAGGGAGCGGCGGATCTTCCAGCGCGGATCGAGCGAGGCGCCCGGGTCCTGATAGGAATACTGCAGGTGCCGGCGCCGCTCGCGCGCGGCACTCGGTGCTGCGCCGGCGATGTCGTTGCCCTCGAAGATCAGGCTGCCGTCGGTGGGTTGGTGGATGCCCATGATGGTCTTGCCGAGTGTGGACTTGCCGCAGCCGCTCTCGCCGACGATGCCGAGGATCTCGCCCTTGTCGACGGTGAAGGACACGTCGTCCAGCGCACGCAGCACGCCGGTCTGCCAACCGAAGGCGTTGCGGATCGGGAAATGCTTCGTCAGGCCGCGGGCGTCGAGGATCGTGCGCTCGTTGACCTGGGTGCGCCGGGTCGGGGCGGGTGCGTCCACGTTCATGCCAGTGCGTGCCTCTTTTCCTCGGCGACCGGATGGTAGCAGCGCACGTCGTGTCCGGGTCCGGCCGACGTGACCTCGGGCCGGGTCTGCCGGCAGATATCGGTGGCGAACTCGCAGCGCGGGTTGAAGCGGCAACCGGTCGGCGGATCGACCAGCGCCGGGATGCTGCCGGGGATGCCGCTGAGACTCCCCCCTCGGCTGGGCAGGCTCTTCAGCAGGCGGTTGGTGTAGGGATGGCTCGGTCGCTTGAAGAAGCCCTCGCTGGAGGCGGCCTCCATCTCCTGGCCGGCATACATCACGGTGATGCTGTCGCAGATCTCCCACGCCGTGCCCAGGTCGTGGGTGGTGAACAGCACCGAGATGCCGTGGTCGGTCGCCAGATCGCGCAGCAGCTTCAGGATCTGCGCCTGGATGGTCACGTCGAGCGCGGTGGTCGGCTCGTCGGCGATGATCAGCTTCGGCTCCGGCAGCAGCGCCATGGCGATCATCAGCCGCTGGCGCTGGCCGCCGCTCACCTCGTGCGGGTACTTTTTCAGAACGCCCTCGGGGTCGGGAAGCTGCACCTGGCGCAGCAGGTCGAGCACCCGCTCCCGGTCCGCCTTGTAGCGCCGCGATCCGTGCAGGCGCGGCAGCCAACCGGAACGGCCGGCATCGGCGTCGTCCAGCTCCGGGGACTTCCATTTCATCAGGTCCATGATCTGGGCGCCGATGGTGAAGACCGGATTGAACGAGCTGAACGGATCCTGCGGGATGAACGAGATCCGCCGGCCGCGCACGGTGGCGGCCAGCCGGTTCGGGTCGACCCTCAGCAGGTCGACGCCGTCGAACTCGATGGTGCCGGCCTCCAGCCGGGCCGAGTTCTTCGGCAGCACGCCGAGGATCGAGCGGGCGAGCGTGGTCTTTCCACAACCGCTTTCGCCGACCAGCCCGACGATCTGGCCGCGGCCGATGGTCAGGTTCACATGGTCGAGCACCTGGGCCGTCCCGCCGTCGGTGGCGAAGCTGACCTTCAGGTCGCGCACCCGCAGCAGGTCACTTGTCATGGCGGCTGCTCCGTCGGATACGGGGGTCGAGGATGTCGCGCAGCCCGTCGCCGAGCAGGTTGAACCCCATCACCACGAGGAAGATCGCGATGCCCGGCGCGGTGGCGTACCACCAGGCATCCGGCAGGAACTCGCGGGATTCCGAGATCATCCGGCCCCATTCCGGCGACGGGGCCGGGGCGCCGAGGCCGAGGAAGCCCAGGGCGGCGGCGGTCAGGATCGTGCCGCCCATGCCGATGGTCGTGCGCACGATGATCGAGGACATGATGTTCGGCAGGATGTGCAGCACCATCACCCGGAACGGCGACGCGCCCAGCGCGATGCTGGCCTCGATGAACACTTCCTTCTGTACCGAGCGGGTCTCGGCATAGACCAGCCGCGCCCAGAACGGCCAATAGGTCACCGACAGCGCCAGGATCACGTTCTCGATCGACGGCCCCAGGGTCTGGGCGATGGCGATTGCCAGCACGATCTGCGGCACCGCAAGGAAGATGTCGGAGACCCGCATCAACGCGTCGCTGACCCAGGAGTGGTAATAGCCGGCCAACAGGCCGATCGGCACCCCGATCAGCACCGAGGCACCGATGGCGATGACCGCGATGGAGATGGTGATCCGGGCGCCGAACAGGATGCGGCTGTAGATGTCGCTCCCCATCCGGTCGGTGCCGAAGAAGTGGTCGGCGCCCGGTCCCTGCAGGCGCTCCGAGGGATGGAACTCGAAGACGTCCTCGGGATGGGTGGCGAGGATCGGCGCGAAGACCGCCGTCAGGATCAGCAGCAGGATGATCACCGCGCCGATCAGGGCGACGCGGTCCTCCACCAGCTTGCGGAACACGAAGGAGAGGGTTTCCATCGGGCGCCTACCGGCTTTCGCGGGGATCGATGAAGCCGTGGACGACATCCACGGTCAGGTTCACGACGATGAAGATCACGCCGGAGACGACGGTGAAGCCCATGATCGCGTTGTAGTCGGACTGCAGGATCGACTGCACCGCATAGGAGCCGAGGCCGGGCCAGTCGAACACCGCCTCCACCACCACCGCGCCGGCGATCAGGATGCCGAAGATCAGACCGATCTGGGTCACCGTGCCGATCAGCGCGTTGCGCAGCACGTATTTCCACACGATGACGCGGCGCGGCATGCCCATGGCCTCCTCGTACATCACGTAGTTCGAGTTGATCGCCTCCAGCACGCCGGCGCGGGTGAAGCGCACGATGGTGGCCAGTGCCGGGAAGGCCAGGGTCATGACCGGCAGGATCATGTGGCTGACCACGTCCCAGAAGGTCTCCAGGTCCCCCATGATGAGCGAGTCGATCAGGAAGAAACCGGTGATCACGTCCGGCCCCCAGCCGGCGACGCGGCCCTGCAACGGCGTCCAGCCGAGCTCCATGGCGAACAGGAGCTGAAACAGGATGGCGAGCCAGAAGCTGGCGATGGCGAGGCCGGAGACGGTGATGATCCGCAGCACATGATCGAGCAGGGAGTTCCGCTTCAGGGCGGAGACCACACCGAGCGGAATGCCGATCAGGGCGGAGACGAAGACCGACACGAAGGTCAGCTCAAGGGTGGCGGGCAGGCGGGAGGCCAGGTCTTCGGAGATCGGGCGCAGGGTGTAGAGGCTGACGCCGAAATCGCCCTCCAGAACGGCGACGATGTACCGCCAGAGCTGGATGTGCATCGGCTGGTCGAGGCCGAGTTGCCGGCGCAGTTCCTCGATCTGTTCGGCGGTCGCGTTGTCGCCGGCGACGAAGGCGACCGGGTCGGCGGGGATGATATGGCTGATGGTGAAGGTGATCACGATCAGCCCGAGCACCGTCGGCACGAACCAGAACAGTCGGTTCAGGATGAGGACGAGAAGTTTCACCGGCGTATCCGTGGACCCAGAAGGCGTGACGGGCGGGCGCCGGCCGTCCGCAGCGCTGTGCGGCCGGCGCCCGTCGACTGTCGGGGGTTACTTGAAGTGCACCCAGCGCATCTCCTGACCGTTGCCGATCGGGCAGAAGCGGAAGCCGGTGGCCTTCTTGTTGATCGGGCCGAACCACTTGGTGTTGTAGATGAACACGCCGGCGGCATCGTTCGCCACGATGGTGGCCGCCTTGGAGTAGTTCGCCTCGCGCACCGCCTGATCGGTGGTCGTCTGCGCCTCGTGCAGGAGCTTGTCGACCTCCGGGTTCTGGTACCAGCTGTTGTTGCGGGTACCGATCTTGGCGCCGTCATACATCTCGCCCACCCAGTTGTTCGGATCGGCGTAGTAGGTGCTCTTCCACAGGAACAGCATGTCGTACATCTGCTGCTCGTCGCGCATCTTGCCCGACACCACCGGCCACGGCTCGGAGACGATCTCGCTTTCGATACCGGCCTTGGCCAGGCCGTTCTGCATCAGGGCGGCCGCCTGCTCGGTCTGGCCGTAACCGGCGAGCGCGCCGATGGTGATCTTGCGCAGCGGCTCCTTCACCTTGGCCAGGTATTCCTTCGCCTTGTCGATGTCGTAGGTGTAGCCCTCGAGATCCTGCGGCGCGCCCCAGATGTTGTTCGGCAGCGGTGCCGGATTGCGGGCGACGGAACCGCTGAGGATGTCGTTGATGAAGCCGTCATAGTCGAAGGAATGGGCCAGCGCCTTGCGGAAGTTGATGTCGTTCATCGGCGGCCGGCCGTTGTGGATGGCACCGTAGAAGATGCGCATCGACTCCGCTTCCATCACCTCGATGTTCTCGGCTTCCTTGAGGCGGATGATCTGGTCCTGCGGCATGTAGCCGTCGGAACCGTGGAAATCGCCCTTCATCAGGCCGAGCACGCGGCTGTTGATCTCAACCACCGTGCGGAACTCGATGGCGTCGAGATACTTCTCGCCCCAGCCCATGAAATGGTCGGGGAACCGGTCCGCCTGGAAGCCCTTGGCCGGATCGAAGCGCTTCAGCACGAAGGAGCCGGACCCGGCGTCGTTGCTCGACAGCCAGGCCGAACCCCAGTCGCCGTCCTTCTCGTTCGCCTTCACAAGGTCGGCGTTCACGACATGGATCTCCGGCACGGTGGCCATGAAGATCGCCGAGGGGGCGTTCAGGTTGAACTCGACCGTGTGCTTGTCGACGGCCTTGGTGGACCCGGGAGCGATGCTGTCCTGAAACAGCGCCGACGCCCCCTTCTTCAGGGCCAGGATCCGCTCAATCGAGTAGACGACGTCGGACGCCTCGATCTCGCTGCCGTCGTGGAACTTCGCGCCCTCGCGCAGCTTGAAGGAGTACTTCAGGCCGTCGTCGGAGATGTCGTAGCTCTCGGCGAGCCAGAGCTTCAGTTCCGGCGGATTGTCCTCCCAGCGCATCAGCCCGTCATACAGGTTGATGCGGTAGGCCACGCGGCCGACATCGAAGACCGCATGGGGGTCCATGGTGTCGTAGGCGCTGGAATTGGCGAAGATGAACGTGTTCTTCGCTTCGGCGACGCTCGGCAGGGCCGAGGACGCGGTGGCGAGGGCCAGACCGGTCAGGCCGATGACCGCCGCCCGGCGCAGGCTGCGCAGAGCGGCCGACGGGCCGTATCTCATGGTGGACATTTCAATCACCTCCTCTGTTCAAGGGTACGCCCCCTTGCCCGGAAGGCCGGGTTGGCGGCGCTGTCGTCCGGCGCACTTGTGGCGGGCACCGTGGCGGGATGCGGTGACAGAAGCTTCCAGGGAGTCTGGCGCCGGATTTCGCGCCCGCGCAATACCGCAACCGGCGTTCGCCAGGCTACCGCACGCGGCGGGGGAAATCGGTCGCTCAGAGCTTCCATTGGAAACCGTCGATGATGAAATCCTGGCCGGTGATGAACATCGGCTCCGAGGTCGCCAGGAACTTCACCACCTGGGCGATGTCCTGCGGGGTGCCGCAGCGGTTCAGCACGATGCCGGTGACCAGCTCCTCCTCGCGGGCGCGGATCACCGCGTTCGGCGTCTCGGTCTTGATCAGGCCGGGGCAGAGCGCGTTGACGGTGATCTGCGGCCCCAGTTCCTTGGCCAGCGAGCGGGTGAGGCCGAGGATGCCGGCCTTGGCCGCGGCATAGGAGAATTTGCTGACCGCGCTGGTGACGCCGCCGGAATGGGCGTTGATCGACGACATGTTGATGATGCGGCCGGCCCCCTGGGCCTGCATGGTCGGGACCACGGCGCGGCACCAGTTGAAGCAGCTCTTCAGGTTGATTTCGATCGTCCGGTCGAACTCCTCCTCGGAGATGTCCAGCAGTCCCTTCGGGTTCGCCTTGCCGGCGTTGTTGAACAGGACGTCGATGCGGCCCCATTGGTTGGCGATGTCGGCGCCGATTTTTTGTGCGGCTGCGAAATTGGCCACATCGGCGTGGAAAGTCAGGCAGCGGCGGCCGAGCGCCTCGATCTCACTTTTGGTGCGGGCCAGTTCGTCGTCGAGCAGATCGACCAGGGCGATGTCCATGCCGCAGGCGGCCAGCTCGAGGGCACAGCCCCGGCCAATGCCTTTCGCGCCTCCGGTGACGATCGCCACCCGTGGTTGTGAGTCGTTCACGACTTTCATGTCCCCCGGTTTCCCTGGCTTACCGCCTTTTGATGAATGTTGACGGCGCTCGCATGGCGGGTCAACAATTCATTCACACATCTGAAGCGTGTTCACATATATGAATACAGTCGTAAAATCTGCGGAGAGGGTGCTCGACATCCTCGAAGTCTTCGCCATGTTCCGCGCCCCTCTCGCGTTGCGCGATATCGCGGGCCAGCTCGGCATTCCGAAAAGTAGCGCGCTCATGCTGCTGCGCACACTGGAGGGTCGCGGCTATCTGGTGCGCGACGGCGACCGCTATGTGCTGGACCCGGTCTGGCAGAGCGACGAGGAGGGCGGCGGCTGCTTCATCGGCGGCCATACCATGCGCCTGATCCGCATTGCCGAGCCGGTGATGCGCGACTTGGTCGACCGGCTGGAGGAGACCGTCGTGCTCGGCGTGCCGACGCTGGAGGGCGATGTCCGGGTGGTGGCCAACCGGCTGTCGCCGCTGACTGTGCGCTACGACCAGAGCCGTATATCCGTCATTCCCGCCTATTGCACCGCGCTCGGGCAGGCCATGCTGGCGTTTCAGAGCCAGGAGGCGATCGACGCCTATATCGCGCGCTGCCCGTTCGAGCCGCTGACCGACCGCACCATCACCGACCCGCAGGCGTTCCGCGCCAGGCTGGCGGAGAACCGGCAGCGCGGCTGGGCGCTGAACCAGGAGGAGCGGTTCCTCGGCGCCGTCGGCCTCGCGGCCCCGATCCTGGGGCAGGGCGGCACCGTTCTGGGGGCGCTCAACATCGGCACCGTTCCGGTGCGCTACCGCCGCCGGCGCACCACGCTGGTGGCGGCCCTGCAGCGCGCGGTCGCCACCGTGGCCGAGCAACTCGACACGCGTATCCCGCAGCGTTCCGGCGCTGCGGTCCACCAGTAGGTCTGAAGGGGAAGACGGGCATGGGTTATCGCGTCGGCGTCGATATCGGCGGAACGTTCACTGATTTCTGCGCCTTCGACGAGGACAGCGGTGCGCTGCACACGCTCAAGGTCTTCTCCACGCCGCAGACCCCCGGTCAGGAAGTGATCGCCGGCATCACCGGCCTCGCCGAGCGCTACGGTGTGACGCCGCAGCAGGTCACCTACTTCACCCATGGCACCACCGTCGGCGTGAACACGGTGATCCAGCGCCGGGGCATCACCCTGTGCCTGTTCACCACCCGTGGCTTCGAGGACGTGCTGGAGGTCGCGCGCCTCAAGATGCCGGACCCCTACGACCTGTTTTCCGGCCGCCCGGAGCCGCTGGTGACCCGCGACCGGGTGTTCTCCATCGACGAACGCATGCTGTTCGACGGGTCGGTCGACACACCGCTGGACGAGGCGAGCGTCGACGCCGCCATCGAAGGGGTGAGGGCCGTCGGCGGCGAGGGCGTGGTGGTCGCCCTGCTGCACGCCTACCGCAACCCGACGCATGAACAGCGGGTTGCCGAGATCATCAAGGCTAAGGCGCCGGAGCTGACCGTGACCTGCGCCAGCGAGGTCTGGCCGGTGATCCGCGAATACGAGCGCACGGTGACCGCCGTGGTCGCCGGCTATGTCCAGGGCCGGGTCGCCCATTACCTGGACTCGCTCCAGAAGGCGCTGGCCTCGGCCGGCGTGCCGGCGGAACCGATGATCACCAAGTCCAACGGCGGGGTGATGACGGCGGAGATCGGTAAGCAGGAATGCGCCCAGATGCTGCTGTCCGGCACCGCGTCCGGCGTGATCGGCGCGGCCAGCGTCGCCATGGAGACCGGGGCCAGGGCGGCGATGAGCCTGGATATCGGCGGCACCAGCGCCGACGTGGCGATCATCCGCGACGGCACCCCGCAATACGGCATCGGCGAGGTGATCGGCGAGTTCCCGATCTACATCCCGACCGTCTCGGTCACCTCGATCGGCGAGGGCGGCGGCTCCATCGCCTGGGTCGATCCGCATGGGGTGCTGAAGGTCGGCCCGGAGAGTGCCGGCTCCACCCCGGGCCCGGCCTGCTACGACCGGGGCGGCGAGCGGCCGGCGATCACCGACGCCTTCGTGGTCTGCGGTTTCCTCGGCCAGGCGGCGCTCGGCTACAGCGCGGTGTCGATGCGCACCGACCTGTCGGAAACGGCCATGGCCACGGTCGCCGAGAAGATCGGTAAGAGCGTGCAGGACACGGCGGAAGCGGTGATCCGGGTCGCCACCTCCGGCATGTATCTGGAGGTGTCGAAGCTGGTGTCGCGCCACGGCATCGATCCGCGCGAGCTGTCGCTGATCGCCTTCGGCGGGGCCGGCCCGATGATGGCCTGCTTCCTCGCCCGCGAACTGGGGATGCGCGAGGTCGTCATCCCCCGGGTGCCGGGCGTGCTGAGCGCCTTCGGCGGCCTGATCGCCGACATCAAGAACGACTTCATCCGCACCGTGTATCTCGACCTGGAGACCGGCTCGCTGGAGGAGATGCGCGCCGTCTATGCCGACCTGCGCGAGGCCGCCATTGCCTGGATCCGCGACGAGCACGGCTATGAGGGCGCGGTGACGCTGTTGCACTCGGCCGACATGCGCTACCGCGGCCAGTCCTACGAGATCGAGACGCCGCTGGACGCGGAGTGGATCGACAGCGGCGACCTGAATGCCATGGCGGGCGCCTTCCATGCGGCCCACGAGCGGATCTACGAGCATGCCGACGCCGACGCGCCGGTGCAGATCATCAACCTGCGCCTGGTCGTCGTGGGTACCCCGCCGAAGCCGAAATTCGCCCCGGTCGAGACCTCCGACGCGGCGCCGGTGGCGACCGCCTCGGTGCCGGTCTTCTACGACGGTGCCACCCACACGGCCGCGGTATATGCGCGCGGCGATCTCTACGCCGGCCAGAGTTTCCCGGGGCCCGCCATCGTGACCCAGGACGACTGCACCACCTGTGTGCTCGGCGGCTTCACCGCGACGGTGGACCCGAGCGGTAACCTGATCCTGAGCCGGGAGGGCTGAGCCATGGCGATCGACAAAGTCACGCTGGAGATCCTGAAGAATCACTGCCGGGCCGCCGCCGAGAGCATGGCCTTCACCCTCTACCGCACGGCGCACTCGACCTTCGTGAAGGAGACCGAGGACTTCACCACCGGCCTTACCACGCCGGAGGGTGAGACCTTCGCCACGCCGGTCGAGTTGGGCGCCACATGGTTCGTCGGCCTGAACTACGGCACCGTCATCCGGATGATCGACCATTACGACGAGGGCGACATCTGCATGACGAACGACCCCTATAGCGGTCACGTCTGCACCCACTCGCCGGACATGCATATCTGGAAGCCGGTGTTCCACGAGGGCGAGATCGTCTGCTTCGTGGTCGGCCATATCCACAACACCGATGTCGGCGGCGCCGTCCCGGCCAGCATCTCGCGCACCCTGTCCGAAGTGCATCAGGAAGGCATCCGCATCCCGCCGGCCAAGGTGGTGAAGAAGGGGGCGTTCAACCACGAGCTCATCGACGTGATGCTCGCCAATGTCCGCATGCCGGAGCAGAACTGGGGCGACCTGAAGGCCCAGATCGCCGCCATGAACACCGGCGAGCGCCGGGTCCACGAGATGATCGCCAAGTTCGGCGTTGAGACCTTCAAAGCCGGCGTCGCCGGGCTGCTGGACTATGCCGAACAGCAGGCCCGCTCGATCATGGCGACCCTGCCGGACGGGGATTATTTCTTCGACGACTACCTGGACGAGGATGCCGCGGGCGGCTTCCCCTGCCGCATCGCGCTCACCCTGAAGATCCGCGGCGAGACCTGCGTGCTCGACTTCACCGGCAGCGACCCGCAGATCGAGTCCTCGGTCAACATGCCGACGGGCGGCCAGCCCCGTCATGCGCTGCTGATGGTCGGCTTCGTCTACATCCTTTACTCGCTCGACCCGACCCTGTTCCTGAATTCCGGCGTCTGCCGGGTGGCGGAGTCGATCCTGCCCGAGGGCACCATCGTGAACCCGGTCTTCCCGGCCGCGGTCGGCCTGCGCACCCTGTCGGTGCAGCGTCTGCAAGGCGTGATCTTCGGCGCCTTCGCCCAGGCGGCGCCGGATCGTCTGCCGTCGAGCCCGGCCTCGGGCGGACCGATCATGAACGTGAACACCATCGACAACCGCACCGGCCGGCGCGTCATGGCGGCGATCGGCGCGATCTCCGGCGGGGCCGGCGGCAGTCCGCGCGGCGACGGCACGGAAGGCTCGGGCGCCAACGCCTCGTTCCTGAAGAACACGCCGGTGGAGATCAACGAGGCCGAGGTGCCGTTCAAGATCCTGCGCTACGGCCTGTGTCAGGATTCCGGCGGGGCCGGCAAGTATCGCGGCGGCAACGCGCTGGAGATGATCTTCCAGGCGCACGCGCCGAACACCCGCGTCACCGCCCGCAACCGCGACCGCACCCGGTTCTCCTCCTGGGGAATCCTCGGCGGCAAGGCGGGCAGCCATTCCAAGTTCGTGCTGAACCCGGGGAGCAACCGCGAGGAGAACCTGGGCAATGTGGACATCCTGACCATCGGCCCGGGGGACGTGGTGCATATCGCGTCCGGCGGCTCCGGCGGCTGGGGCGATCCGCTGGAGCGCGATCCGGCGGCCGTGCTGTGGGACGTGCGGCGCGGCTTCGTGTCGACCAAGGCGGCGGAGCAAAGCTACGGCGTGGTGCTGACGCCGGGCGGGGTGGACGAGGCGGCGACGGCCCGGCTGCGCGCCGACCTGGCCCGCGAACGGCCGAAGCAGGAGGGGTTCTTCGATTACGGGGCCAACCGGCTCGCCTACGAGAAGATCTGGACCCGGGCGAATTACGACGCCCTGACCGAGCTGCTGGCGGCCACGCCGGTGCATTGGCGGTTTTTCGTGAAGCATCGGGTCTTCGAGGCGATCGACGCGTTGGATCCGGTAACGCTGGCCGGCGACGGCTCCGACGTGCGCGCAGCCTTCGACGGGGTGGTGGAGCGCTTCCCGCAGCTCCGCGCCGCCCTGGCGGCCTGAGCCATGGAGATCGGCTTCGAGGGCAGGACCGTCGTCGTCACCGGCGCCGTGCGCGGCATCGGCCAGGGCATCGCCCATGCCTTCGCCGCGCTCGGAGCGACGGTGCATGCCTGGGACATTCTCGCCGACGGTCTGCAGGAGACCCGCAGGACGGCGTCGCCCGAACGTGGGGGGACCATCCACCCCCACGTGGTCGACGTCACCGATTTCGACGCGGTGAAGGCGGCGGTCGAGGCGGCAGAGGCGGAGAGTGCGTCGGGCGCAGTGGACGTGGCGGTGCATGTGGCCGGCGGCGTGAAGGGCCAGTCGAAGCGCCCGATCGAGGAGGTGACTCTGGAGGATTGGCGGGCGATCCAGGCGGTCAATCTGGACGGCGCCTTCCACCTGGCCAAGGCGGTGGCGCCCGGCATGAAGCAGGCCGGCACCGGCCGCATCGTGGTGATCTCCAGCGGGGCGGCGTTCAATGTCAGCCTGACCGGCATCCACAGCTACGGCACGGCGAAGAGCGCCCAGGTCGGCTTCGTACGGCAGCTCTCCGCCGAACTCGGCCCGTTCGGCATCACCGTGAACTCGGTCGCCCCGGGCTTCATGCCGACCAGCCCCGATTATGTCCGGCAGTGGGAGTCCTACGGGGAGGAGGGGCAGACCGCCATGGTCAAGCGCATCCCCATGGGCCGGATCGGCACGCCGAAGGACATCGCCAACGCCGTGCTGTTCTTCGCCTCCGACCATGCCGAGTGGGTGACCGGCCAGACCCTGCGGGTGAGCGGGGGGATGTGATCCGCCCGTCTGGGGTGCTGTCGGCCGCGGCTGCCGTGCTAGGCTGATCGTCCTGCCCGCCCGCGGACCCGCCCATGCTCACCTTCGCCGTCGCCCTGTTCTTCCTGATCATCACGCCTGGGATCGGGGTGCTGACGACCGCCGGCATCGGCGCCGGCTTCGGCGCGGGATCGGGCATCCGGTTTCTGGTCGGCCTGTTCATCGGCACCAATCTGGCGGCGCTCCTGGTGGTGACCGGGATCGCGGCCGTGGTCCTGGCCCATCCGATCATCGGCCCGACCCTGCTCTACGCCTCGCTCGCCTATCTGCTGTATCTCGCCTTCCGCATCGGTTGGGCCGGATCGCGGGTCGCCTTCATCGAGCGCAAGAGCGCGCCGGGCATCCCCGGCGGCATCGGGCTTCAGCTCATCAATCCGAAATCCTACGCGGTGAACACGACCCTGTTCTCCGGCTTTCACTTCATGGCCGAGAACCCGACGCTGGAGATCGCGATCAAGTTCGCGATCATCAACGTGATCTGGATCCCGGTGCACCTGACCTGGCTGTGGGCCGGGGTGTCGCTCAAGCGGCTCGACCTGTCGCCGCGCACCCAGTCGGTCATCAACAAGCTGATGGCGCTGTCGATGGTGATCGTCGTCGTGCTGGCCGCCCTGCCCGCCGCGCGGTGATTCGCCTGTCCGTCAGGCGGCCGCGCCGCGGCGAGACGCGGGTGGCCCTCGCCAAGCCTCGGATTCAAAACACTAATTGCGCTTTTCCAGCCAACGGTCAGAATAGGGCCATGGAATCGGGCCTGGCCGGTCGATCGGGGGATGACAGATGCTGAGCAATATTTCCACAAAGCTCATCGCGCTTGTGGTGTTCATGACGGCGGCGCTGTTCGCGTTCGCCGGTTACACGGTCCTGTCATTGTCCCAGGTGGCAAAGCAGGTCGACCATATCGCGACGACCGAAACCCCGATCTCCCAGAGCGCCTTCAAGGTGGTTGAAGCCCAGCTCCAGCAGGAGTTGGCGCTGCATGTGGCGATCTCCGTTTCCGGCCAGGGGCGCAGCGATCTCGGCGAAGGCTACATCGCCAAATACGAGGAATACTCGGCACAGGTCGCGGCCGAGCTGAACACGATCGAAGCGGTGATCGACGCCGCCATGGAGATCCCGGATGAGCGCGAGGCGCTCTATCAGGATCTTAAGGGCAACCTGCGGGAAATCCGCCAGCTGCGCGATCAGGTCACGACGATCGCCGGCCGCGTGATCACCCAGTACCGGGCTCTGGTCAAGGCCGCCGGCGCCCGCATTCCGCGCCTGTCGACCCTGGGCTCGAAGATGGAGGAAATCGAGAAGCTTCAGATCCAGCTGATGGTCTCGATCGACGACTTCGTCCACAAGGTCAACAAACTGACCGAAGACTCGGTCGCCGAGATCCAGGCCGCCGAATACACGGTGATCCAGCATCTGATCATCGCCGCCGTGATCATCGGCGCCATCTCGCTGCTCGTCGGCATCACCCTGGCCATGCGCATTCGCAGCCGCCTGGCCAACGCGGTCGCCACCGTCGACCGCTTCGCCATGGGTGACATGACCGTGCCGATCAGCAAGGTCAACGCCAAGGACGAGATCGGCAGGGTGCTGACCGCGCTGGCGCACATGCAGGAGAACCTGATCGGCATCCTCGGAACGATCAGCTCCGTGGGGAACGGCATCACCACCGGCAGCAACGAGTTGCGCCAGACCGCGCGCCAGGTCTCCGACGGGGTGAACGACCAGGCCTCCAGCATCCAGGAGACCTCCGCGGCGATGGAGGAAATGACCGCCGGTATCCGTCAGAACGCGAAGAACTCCGAGGAGACCGAGAAGGTTTCTGAGCGGATGGCGCAGGAGGCCGGGCGCTGCGCCGACGCCATGACCCAGACCGCGGCGGCGATGAAGGACATCTCCGCCAAGATCCTGGTTGTGGAGGAGATCACCCGGAAGATCGAGCTGCTGGCCCTGAACGCCTCGGTCGAGGCGGCGCGCGCCGGCGAGCATGGCCGCGGTTTCGCCGTGGTCGCCTCGGAAGTGTCGCGCCTGGCGGAAATCTCCAAGCAGGCGGCCAGCGAGATCCAGGACGCCTCGGCCGACGGCCGCGAGGCGGCGGAGAACACCAACCGTCTGCTGAGCGACCTGCTGCCGGAGATCACCCGGGTGAAGGACCTGGTCCAGGGCATCAGCGCCGCCAGCGACGAGCAGTCGGTCGGGGCTGACGAGATCAATGTCGCCATTCACCGCCTGAACTCGGTGGTCCAGCAGAACGCCGCCGCCGCCCAGCAGATGGCCGCCACCTCGGCGTCCATCGCCGGTCAGGGCACCGATCTGCAGAAGTCGATGGCCCAGTTCAAGCTCGACACCGCCGGCGGCGGCAACGCCGATGACGCCCATCCGCCCCGCAAGAAGTCGAAGGCGCCGGCCAAGGTGGCGGAGGACGAGGCGGAGGACGACCGGGACACCGACGACGCCATCACGTCCGGCAATTTCGGGAAGTATTGAGGCTTCGACAGTGGAGCTTCAGAGTTTCCGCCGGCTCGCCCATTCGCGGTTCGGGATCGTTCTGCCCGACAATGCGGAGAGCTTTCTGCAGTCGCGCCTGCGCACCCTGATGGACCGGACCGGCCATCGGGACCTGGAGGCGCTGCTGCAGGCCGCCGAGGCGGAGAGCAACGGCGACCTGTTCATCGACATCGTCGAACAGCTCTCCACCAACCACAGCTATTTCTACCGCGAGCCGGCGCATTTCGAGTTCCTGTCCTCGGTCGCCCTGCCGGAGATCACCGAGCGGCTGCGCCGCCAGCGGTCGCGCGACCTGCGGATCTGGAGCGCGGCAGCCGCGGCCGGCGAGGAGGCCTATTCCATCGCCATGGCGATGCGCACCTTCTACGGCGCGCACTACCAGGATATGGATGCCGGAGTGCTGGCCACCGACATTGCCAAGCGCTCGCTGCAAAGGGGTGCTGAGGGCGTGTACCGGTCGGAGACCTTCCGTCACATCCCCCAGGCCTGGCGCGATTCCTTCCTGGAGCCGGCGGGCGAGGACAGCTTACGGGTGATCAGGGCGGTGCGCGACGACGTCATGTTCCGGTGGCTCAATCTGGTCGGGTCGATGAGCGCTCTGCGCGGCGGCTTCCACGTTATCTTCTGCCGCAACGTGATGATCTATTTCGACGCTCCGACCCGTGAGCGGCTGGTCCAGTCGCTGACCCATCTGCTGGCGCCGGGCGGCTATCTGTTCATCGGCCACACGGACGACGCCGAGTTCGCGCGGAAATATCTCGACCAGCAGCGTCCGGCGATCTTTCGCAAGAGGGCCGGGTCGTGAGCAGTCTGCGGGTTGTGGTGGTAGCGGCCGACCCGCTGCTGCGCAAGGCGGTATCGGAATCCCTGAACGATCTGAAGACACTGGGCGAGGTGACCGCGGTTACCCCGACCCGGGCGACACCGGACCGGATGACCGCGACCGACGCGGTGCTGATCGTCGGGACCGACGCCGACGCCCGCACCCTCAAGCCGGCGGTGGCCGCCGCCATCGGTGCCGGCCGCCCGATTGTGTTCGTCACCGTGGGCGAGGGCGGAGCTCCGGCCCTGCTGGCCCTCGGCACGCCGGGCACCTTCTCGGTGAAGGTGGCGGACCTCGACATCCGCGCCCAGCTCGCCTCGGCGGCGCCGAAGATCGCCGACCTTCTACGCCGGGCCGAAGCGGCGCAGGTTCCCGCGGCCGACCCCGCCTCCGCCACCGCCACGGCCCCCACCCGCGCTCCGGCGGTGCCGCGACCGGTGGCGCCGGGCGCGCCCTATCTCGGCGTCGTCATCTGCATCGGCGCGTCGACCGGCGGCACGGACGCGCTGCTGGCGATCCTGTCCAAGACCCCGCGCACCAGCCCGCCCATCGTCATCGTCCAGCACATGCCGGAGGCCTATGTCGGCGATTTCGCCGCCCGGCTCGACCGCTCCTCGCCGCTGGACGTGTCCCTGGCCCAGGACGACCTGCCGCTGCGCATGGGGCTCGCGGTGGTGGCGCCGGGCGGCCGCCAGCTCCGGCTGCGCAAGGATGCGAAAGGGATCTGGACCCGCTCGGGTGAGACAGACCGCTTCGGTGGCCACTGTCCGGCGGTGGACGTGCTGATGAATTCCGCCGCAGAGCAACTCGGCAAGCGGGCGATCGGCGTGGTGCTGACCGGCATGGGCCGGGACGGGGCCGACGGGCTGCTGGCCATGCGTGAGGCCGGCGCCCGCACCGTGGCCCAGGACGAGGCGACCTCCATCGTCTACGGCATGCCCAAGGCGGCGTTCGAGAATGGCGGCGCCGACACGGTGCTGCCCCTGGGCAAGGTGGCGGATTTCGTCTCCGGCCTGGTGATGTCTTTCCGATAAGCGGCCGTCGCATTCGCAATGCCCGTCTTCCCGGATCAGGTCTGGGAAGACGAGGGGGCGCGTGCGGATTGTCCCTCCACCCACTCGCCGAGCGCCGCCGCCACCCGCACCATCACCGGCTCCCAGTCGCCGTCGCGCTGCTGTCGGAACACCCTGGTCTGCGGATACCAGAGCGAGTCGTCGCGGGTCAGCCCCCAGCGCCAGTCCGGCCGCGTCGGCAGGAGGGTCCAGCACGGCTTGGCCAGCGCACCGGCGAAATGCACCGTGTTGTTGGCTGGCGCGACGACCAGATCGACCGCCGCCACCAGGGCGGCCAGTCCGTCCAGGTCGACCAGCGGCTCGATCCCGTGGGCATGGTCGATCGGCTGGCCGGTCTGCGCGGCGAAGGCGGCGTAATCCTCCGGTGCCGCGCCGTATTGCAGGGAGACCAGCGCCACCTCCGGCATCGCCGCGACTGCGCGCCAGAGGTCGATCGGGATGCTGCGCCGCGCCCCGGTCTTCGGCGCGATCGAGCGCCAGGTGATTCCGACCAGCCGCTTGCCCCGGTGACGTGCCAGCAGCCCGACGCGCAGGGCCATCGCCCGCTCCGGGTCGGGCACGATCCACGGCTCCGGCCGCACCTCCCCGCCGCAGAACAGCGCCAGCCGGTGCGGCAGGTCGCCCAGGGCGATCTGAAGGTCGCAGCCGTGATGGTCTTCCCATCCACCGGTGGGGGTGGCGACCTCGGGCACGGCGATGCCGGGGAAGCTGCGGCGCAGGATCGGGCGCAGGCGCGGCTCGGTGAGGACAGTCAGCGCCGCCCCGCGGCGGAGCAGCGCGGGTGCGAGGGTGAGGAACTGGATCTCGTCGCCGATCCCCTGTTCGCCCCAGACCAGCAGCCGCGCCCCGGCGAGATCCTGTCCGGTCCACTCCGGAATGGCGAAGCGCCGAAGGAAGGGGGCGGCTTCGGGCGAGTCGAGCCGGCGGCGATGCTCCTCCCAGCCCTCGGCGAACCGCTCCTGCACCAGCAGGGCCAGGGCGGTGTTCAGATGGGCGAGCGCATGGCCGTCATCTATCTGGGTGGCCCGGCGGCAATAGCGTACGGCGGTGGCCGCGTCGCCGCTGCGGCCACGCTCGACCCCGATATTGTACCAGACATCCGCGGTCTCGGGCCGTATGCAGGCGCCCTGGCGCAGCCGCCACAGCACGTCGGTGCGTGCCGGGTCCCGCGTGGCGAGCAGGGCCAGCCGGTTATACGGCTCCGCCGCGAACGGATTGATTGCCAGCGCCCGACGTGCCCAGCTTTCCGCCTCCATCAGCCCGGCGATCTCGCAACAGGCAGGGACAGCCGCCGGGTCGCTCAGCAGCCCGCGCCGATAGGCCTGCACAGCGGCGTTCGGCCGCTCGCGCTTCTGCAGGGTGCGGGCGAGATTGCCGTTGGCGGCGGCATGGTCCGGCGCGTGGGCGAGAGCCTGGCGGAAACAGGCTTCCCCCGCCGGCCAACTCCCGCCGCTGAAGAACAGCAGTCCGCGGTTGTTCAGGATGTCTGCGGATCCGGGGGCGATCGACAGATCGCGCCGATAGCACAGATCGGCGCCGTCGATTTCGCCGGTATCGCGCAGCGCATTGCCGTGGTTGTAGGCCCCGGCCGGAGAGGCGGGAGCCAGTAGCTGGACCCGACGGAACGCCATAGCGGCCAGGCCGTTCGCCCCGTCGGCCGCCAGCTCGTTGCCGAACTCGATGTGGGCGTCCACGTCCAGCGGCCAGAGCGCCAGCCGCCGGCGCAGCGTGGTCCTGCGGTGCCGTCCGCCCGAGAGACCGGTCAGGCCGGCGAGCCCGTCCGCTCTGTTCGGCGCCAGCAGCACGGCGCGGCGGTAGCAGGCGAGCGCCGCGTCCGGTCGGGTGATATGGCGGGCCACGCCGCCCAGATTGGCCCAGGCGGTGGCGTTGCCGGGGCTGTTTCGGACCGCCTGGCCGATGAGCCGGGCGGCGTCCTGCATCCGCCCCTCCTCGAACAGCACGGTGCCAAGCAGGTTCAGCGCATCGGCGTGATACGGGTCGTCTTGGGGCACCTGGGTGTAGAGGCTGGCGGCAAGAGCGCGGAACCCGGCCTTCTGCCGGCGGATACCTTCATTCAGGAGATCGAGGGACTTCCGGCTCACGGGAATGGCGCAGATCCTGAACGACGCTGTCGACGACCGGTGCCCAATCGCCGATGCGTCTTTGGCGATGACAATACAATCTATCGTACCATCTAAGGTAGTTGTCGTCTTCTCCCCATCGCCAGTCCGGGTCGACCGGCAGCATGACGTGACAGGGTACGCCCAGGGCGCCGGCGAAATGCACCGTGTTGTTCGGCGGCGAGACCACCACGTCCATCGCCGCGACCAGCGCGGCAAGCCCGTCGAGATCGTCGGCCGGCTCGATCCCGTGATCGATGTCCAGCAGGTCGCCGAACGCCGCCAGGTCGGCCCGGCGCGCGCTGTACTGCAGCGAGACGAGGGCCACGTCCCCCAGCGTCGCGATCGGCCGCCAGAGGGCCGGCGCCACGGTCCGTCGCCAGCCGTCCTCCGCCCGGCTGGTCCAGGTGATGCCGACCAGCCGCTTGCCGGGATGCCGCCGTTGAAGCTCCGCCCGCAGGCGCTGCCGACGGCGGGGATCGGGCTTGAGATATGTGGACGGGCGGACGGCGCCGGACGGGGCGAGGCCGAGAGCGGCGGGCAGATCGCCGGCGCAGATCCAGGCCTCGGCCGGCGGCAGCGGTCGCACCGGGCGGTCGATGTCGGGGGCGACGACGTGGAGATCGGGGAAGCTGCGCTGCACCAGTGCCCGCAGCCGCGCGGTCACCAGCAGGGTGAGCGATCCGACCCGGTCCCGCAGGGCGTCCACCAGGGTCAGGAATATGATCGCGTCGCCGATACCCTGCTCGGTGACCAGCCGCAGCCGGCCGCCCATCGGCGTCCCGTCCCATTCCGGCAGCGCCGGCCAGATCGTCGCCGGGTCGGCACCGAGCGTCCTGTGGCGGGCGCGGTAGAGCGGCCAGCCCCGAGCGAAATCGCCGCGGCGCAGGAGCAGGACCGCCGCATTCATGTCGGCCATATGGGCCGGCGCGCCGGCGGCCCGCGCCCAGCCGCAGAGCTTGAGCGCCAGCGGATCCTCGCCCAGGCGCTTCTTCACATTGCTGAAATTGATCCAGGCAGGGCCGTCGCCGGGGCCGAGCAGCAGGCCGCGCCTTGCGGCGGCATCGGCGTCGCGCGGTCGGCCCAGACTCCACAGCGCCAGGGCCTCGCGATGCCGGGGCGGCGGCGCGAACGGATCGGCGATCCGCGCGCGCCGCGACCAGGTCAGCCCCTCCAGAGGCGCCTCCGCCATCCGCTGCCCGGCCCAGGCAAACAGAACCCTGGGATCACTGGCGCGGGTGACGGCGAGGCGCCGGATGTGCTCTGGCGGGAGCGTGTCGGTCATCGGGCCATCGCGGGCGTTAGGCCGAAGCGGGTTCCTTCAGCTCGATCTCCATGAACACGACCTTCGCCGGGCCGTCGTTGATCACGTTGTGCTCGACTCCGGCGGGGCGGATGTAGGGCTTGCCGACTACCATCTCCGCCGCGACGTCGCCGTCCGGGGTGGCGATGCGCAGGGGGCCGCCGCTGGTCGGGACGATGACATAGGCCATCTCGTGCTTGTGCCAGCCGGTCGCCGAGCCAGCCTCCAGGGTCCATTCGGTCACCCGGACCTTCTCGTCGTCGATATGCATGGCGGAAGTCGCGGGCGGGTAGGTGTCGGTCATGAATGCCTCACAAGGTTTGATTGGGAGCACGATGCCCCCTCCCAAGGCACCGCGCAACGCGACGAGATGCGCATGAGGCCGGATTTCCGCGCGAATCGGCTTCCAGTGCAGGCATCGCGCTGTTAGAAACCGGCAAAACAAACGTACGCTTTCGAGATCCCAATCCCCCGAGGGAGGGCGCTATGACGACCGAGTGGACCCCGACGACCTGGCGCGACCGGCCGATCCGGCAGGTGCCCGAGTATCCCGACCGGGAGAAGCTGGACGGTGTGCTGTCGACCTTGCGCACCTTCCCGCCGCTGGTCTTCGCCGGCGAAACCCAGCGCCTGCGCGCGTCCCTGGCCGATGTGGCGGCCGGCAAGGCGTTCCTGCTGCAGGGCGGCGACTGCGCGGAGAGCTTCGCGGAGTTCTCCGCCGACAACATCCGCGACACCGTGAAGGTGCTGCTGCAGATGGCGGTGGTGCTGACCTTCGGCGCCGCCCTGCCGGTGGTGAAGATCGGCCGTCTCGCGGGCCAGTTCGCCAAGCCGCGCTCCGCGCCGACCGAGGTGATCGACGGTGTCGAGCTGCCGAGCTACCGCGGCGACATCATCAACGGCATGGATTTCGACCCGGCGTCGCGCATCCCCGATCCGAAGCGGCTGCTGCGGGTCTACAACCAGTCGGCGGCGACGCTGAACCTGGTCCGCGCCTTCGCCACCGGCGGTCTGGCCAATCTGGAAGACGTGCATCGCTGGACGCTCAGCTTCGTGGAGAAGAGCCCCGAGGGCGAGAAGTTCGAGCAGATCGCCGGCCGTATCGAGGAATGCCTGGCCTTCATGCGCGCCTGCGGCGTGACGCCGGAGAGCGTCGCCCAGCTGCGCGAGACCGACGTCTACACCAGCCACGAGGCGCTGCTGCTCGACTACGAGGAGACGCTGACCCGGCGCGACACGATCACCGACGACCGGGGCTGGTACAACACCGCCGCCCATATGGTCTGGATCGGCGACCGCACCCGGAACCTCGACGGCGCCCATGTGGAATACTTCAAGGGCATCCACAACCCGATCGGCCTGAAGTGCGGCCCGAGCCTGGATCCGGACGAGCTGCTCAAGCTGATCGACGCGCTGAACCCGGAGAACGACCCGGGCCGCCTGACCCTGATCGCGCGCTTCGGCTCCGACAAGGTCCGCGACGGCCTCCCGCCGCTGGTGCGCGCCGTCGAGCGCGAGGGCCGTCACGTTGTGTGGTCCTGCGACCCGATGCACGGCAACACGGTGAAGTCCTCCACCGGCTACAAGACCCGGCCGTTCGACCGGATTCTGGCCGAGGTGCGCTCGTTCTTCGAGGTGCACGAGGAGGAGGGGACCTATGCCGGCGGCGTGCATTTCGAGATGACCGGCCGCGACGTCACCGAGTGCATCGGCGGCGCCACCGGGGTGACCGAGGCCGCGCTGTCGGACCGCTACCACACCCATTGCGATCCGCGCCTCAACGCCGCCCAGTCGCTCGAGCTTGCGTTCCTGGTGGGCGAGATGCTGGTGCGTCGTCGCGGCGGCGTCGGTGCCCAGCCTCTGAAGGCGGCGAGCTGAGCTCGTAGCGGGGGAGGAGGGGTGCCGTTCCGCATCGCCTCTTTTCCCGGCCGCGTCTCAAGCGCTACTCTCTAAGGCCTTGAGATTAGCGGAACGTCCCATGAGCGCGATCGAACGGGATGACGATCACCGGTTGGATCCGGCCGGCAACGGCTGGCCGACCACCCTTCGTCACCCCACCCCGGATACCCTGTCGGGGTATGTCGACAAGTATTTCACCCGCACCAAGGACTGCGTCGCTGCCTTCGGCGACAAGCGGGTGACCTATGCCGTCTTCATGCGCCGCCCCGTCACCTGCGCCACGAAGCTCTCCGTCGAGTGGCTTAAGTGGATGATGGCCGAGCGCGGCGCGGAGGTCGATATCCAGGTCCTCCATAAGGAAGGGGCCTGGGTCGGCGCGGGCGAGCCGATGCTCTACATCACCGGCTCGTTCTATCATCTGGTCGACCTGGAGACCCAGTATCTGCAGAAGCTGGGGGCCGCCTGCGTCGCCGCGTACAACGCCTACACCATGTGCGTGGAACTGCCGAAGACGGCGTTCCTGGCCATGGACGCCCGGCATTGCGCCGGCACCGAGATGGCGGAGATCATGGCCTACGGCGCAAGCGTCGGCTCGGCCAAGGCGAAGAAGAAGGTCGGCGCCATCGGCTTCGTCGGCAATGCCACCGACGCGACGGCCAGCTACTTCGACCAGAACCGCGGTTTCGGCACCATGCCGCACGCCCTGATCGGCTATGCCGGCTCCACCGTGCGCGCCGCCGAGATGTTCCACGAGACCCACCCGGCCGAGAACCTGACCGTGCTGGTCGACTATTTCGGCCAGGAGATCACCGACGCGCTCGCCGTCGCCCGCCGCTTCCCGGAGCTGGCGGCCGAAGGCAGGCTTGCGGTGCGGCTCGACACCCATGGCGGCCGCTATATCGAGGGGCTGGACACCGCCGAGGCCTATGCGGTGCTGGACCGCAAGGCGCCGGAGGCGATCCGCGGGTACCGTACGGAGGCCGAGCTGCGCTCGCTGATCGGCACCGGCGTGTCGGCGGCGGCGATCTGGTCGATGCGCGAGCGGCTGGACGCGGCCGGCTTCCCCAAGGTGCGCATCGTCGCCTCCTCCGGCTTCGGGCCGGAGAAGTGCCGGGTGATGGCTTTGGCCAAGGCGCCGGTGGACGTTGTGGGTACCGGATCCTATCTCCCTGACAAGTGGAGCGAGACCTACGCAACCGCCGACATCATCGATTACGATGGCGAGCCGCGTGTTAAGGTCGGCCGCGAGTTCCTGCTGCGCAAAGGAGAGTCATGAGTTCCGACCGGTTTCTCATCGTCGTTCACCAGAAGACCTCCACCCCCGGCCGCGTCGGCCAACTGTTGGAGGAGCGGGGTTACCGGCTCGACAGGCGCTGCCCCTGTATCGGCGACGACCTGCCGGAGAACCTGAAGGACTATGCGGGGATTGCTGTGTTTGGCGGCCCGATGAGCGCCAACGACTGCCAGCGCCTGGACGGCATCCGATACGAGATCGACTTCACCAAGCGCGCCCTGGACGCGGATGTGCCGTATCTCGGCCTGTGCCTCGGCGCCCAGATCCTGTCCCGCGCGCTCGGCAGTACCGTCTCGCCGCATCCCGAAAAGCATGCCGAAATCGGCTATACCGAGGTCGTCCCCACCGAGCTCGCCGAGCGCGAGGGGCTGTTCGAGCACTCGACTCATTTCTACCAGTGGCACCGCGAAGGCTTCGAGGTCCCGGCGGGCGCCGAGCTGCTGGCGACGGGCACGAACTCCTTCCCGAACCAGGCCTTCCGCTACGGCGACAAGGCCTATGGGCTGCAGTTCCACCCCGAGATCACCATCGACATGATTCACCGCTGGAACATGGGCGGCGGCCATCGTCTGGGGGTGCCGGGCGGCCAGCCGAAGCGCGCCCAGATCAAGGGCTGGGAGCTGTTCCACGACGGGGTGCGCAAGTGGACCCTGTCCCTGTTCGACCGGCTCGGTCTGCATCCCGTGCGCGCGATGCAGTCCGCGGCGGAATAGCGAACACCGAATAGGCTCGCGCGGCGGCGCCGGGCGCGCTATCCGGGGGCATGCGCACGCTCTTCATCACATCGAACCGTCTCGGCGACGCCGTGCTGTCCACGGCGGTTTTGGCGCGCCTGCTCGACGGGCATCCGGAGGCAAGGGTGACGGTGGCCTGCGGTCCGGTGGCGGCATCCCTGTTCGAGGGTGTGCCCCAGGTGGAGCGCGTCATCGCCTGGCGCAAGCAGAAGAGCGGCCGTCACTGGTGGATGCTCTGGCGACAGGTGGCCGGCACATGGTGGGACCGGGTGATCGACATGCGCGGCTCGGCCCTGGCCTGGACGCTGCTGGCGGGCCGGCGGTCGATCTACCGCACCCAGCGCGGCGATGCGCACCGTCTGGCGCAGATGGCGGCGGCGCTGGGTCTGTCGACGCCGTTGATGCCGAGGCTTTGGCTGACCGAGGCGGACCGGACGGCGGCGGCGAAGATCCTGGGCGCGGACGACCGCCCACTGGTGGCGGTGGCGCCGACGGCGAACTGGCCGCCGAAGGCCTGGCCGGCGGAGCGCTTCGCCGAGCTGATCGGGCGGCTGACGGGCGTGGGCGCGCCGCTGGAAGGCGCGCGGGTACTGGTCGCCGGCGGACCGGGGGAACGGGAGCTGGCGGCACCCGTGCTGGCGGCGGTGCCGGCAGAGCGGCTGGTGGATCTGGTCGACCGGGCGCCGCTGATGACGCTGGCGGCCGCCTTCGCGCGCTGCCGGCTGGTGGTGGCGAACGACAGCGGGTTGATGCACCTGGCAGCGGCGTCCGGGGCACCGACCCTGGGCCTGTTCGGACCGAGCAAGGACACCCACTACGCCCCGGCGGGCCCGGTGACCGCCTGGGTGCGCGCGCCGGAGAGTGCGGAGGCGCTGCTCGCACGGTCGCAGGAGGTGGGCCGGGCGCCGGGGGCGCTGATGGCGGGGCTCTGCGTTGACACAGTCGAGGCGGCGGCGCGAGATCTGTTAGGCAGCAGAAAGTTTTAAGGGAATGTCATGGGGCGGACGGCAGTGGTTCCGGCGGAACTTAAGGGCTACTACGACGATTGGAAGATGTCGCCCGGCCTGATCTCAGGTGACCACGTTTTCCTGACCGGCTTTAGCGGAACGGGTCCGAATGGCACATGCTCTGCCGATCCTGAAACCCAGTTCAGAACCGCCTTCGCCCAAGTTGAGATGGTGCTCCGGGAAGCGGGACTCGATTTCAGCGCAGTGGTGGAGATGACCACTTTCCATATCGGGCTGCGCGACCATCTGGAGCTATTCCGAGCGGTGCGGGCCGAGTTCGTGCGCGAGCCGTATCCGGCCTGGACCGCAATCGAGGTCTCCGGTTTCGCCAGCGCCGACACGATCATCGAAATTCGGGTCATCGCCTCTACGGGGTGACGCACGACCCTTTCTGCACTCCCCACGTCGTGCCGGAACCAACTCGGTCGATTGAATGATAGGGTGGACGCGTGGATCCCGGCACAAGACCGGGAAGTGTAAATGGGGGGTGGTTCCTTCTTCCCTCACTTCGTCTTCCCGGGCCTGACCCGGGATCCAGAGCGGGGTCGCTGGAGCGATAGAAGCGTGTTTTCCGGCGCTCCGGCTGCGCGGATCCCAGATCCCGGCGCGGGGCCGGGAAGACGGCGGGGAGGCGCGGGCTACCCCAGCGCCCGGCTGAGCGCGTTCATCGTCGCTTCCACCTCGATCTCGGCCATGCGGTCGATCCGATATTCGGCCCCGCCCTCCGGCTGAAGCGCGTCGAGATTCGGATACAGGGTGAGCGGCGGGGACCCGCCGAACAGGCCGATGGTCGGCGCCCCCGTCGCCGCGGCCAGGTTCAGCATCCCGCTGTCATTGCCGAGAAACGCGTCCGCCGTCGCCGCCAGGGCCGCCGCCTGGCCGATCGGCCGGTTGATCGCCAGCACCACCTCGCCCCGGGCGTTCTGCAGGATGCGCTCCGCACTCTCCTTCTCCGCCTCGCCGCCGACCAGGATCACGCTGCCGCCGGTGCGGTCGGTGAAGGCGCGGGCCAGCGCCGAGAAATTCGCCTCCGGCCAGCGCTTGAACGGCTCCGACGCGCCGATCCCCAGCAGCAGCCAGGGCCGGGGCAGCTCCCCATAGAGCCGCTGGATCTCCGCCTTGGCGGATGCCGACGGGGCGAGACGCGGGGTCGGGTCGACCGTCAGACCGCGAGCGCGTAGCAGGGCGGTCGCCTTGTCCGCCTGGTGCAGGTCCCGGCCGTCGTTCGGCAGCTCGCGGTAGCTGATCCGGTTCGGGATGCCGGCCATCCGGGTCGCGGTCAGGTAGCGCCAGGAGCGGTGCAGGATCCACACCGTCTCGGCCTCGAACGCCTTCAGGTCGGAACCCAGACGCATGGCCCCGAGCGGGCCGTCATGGCGCCCGGCCTTCTCCTTGCCCTGGGCGCGGTCGAGCCAGCCGATCTGCGAGATCCACGGCGCGCCCTCCAGCATCTGGTCGGCGGCCGACCGACGCTTGGTCACCAGCGCGATCTTGCCGTCCGGCGCGTTCTCGGCGATCGCCTTCAGGTGCGGCAGGTGCCACACCATGTCGCCGATACCCGGCAGGGGCTGGATGACCAGCGTCTTCCCCACGATCTGCTCCCCTCGCATCCTTGCGTTCCGCCCGGACAAATGCCTACACCACCCGGCCCGCGCCGTCAGTGCGCCAAAGACCGAAGGATTGTCAAATGGCCGAGGCCACGTTCCGTCTCTACATGGCCACCAGCCTCGACGGCTATGTCGCCGATGCCGAGGGGGGGATCGACTGGCTGAACGACTACGAGACCGGCGTCGATTACGGCACCGAGGCGTTCATGGCCGAGATCGACACCCTGATCATGGGGCGAGCGACCTACGATCAGGTGATCGGGTTCGGCGCGTGGCCCTATGCCGGCAAGCGGGTCTTCGTGCTGACGTCGCGGCCGATCGACGACGCGCCGCAAGGCGTGGAGGGTACGTCCGACCTCGCCGGGCTGATCGTCGAACTGCGCGAGGACGGCGCCCAGGTCTGGATCGTCGGCGGTCCGGCCGCGGTGGAGGGGTGCCGGGCGATGGGCGCGCTGGACACGGTGGAGCTGTTCGTCATGCCGGTGCTGCTCGGCGCCGGCATTCCGCTGTTCGCCGGCGAAGCGGAGGCGCTCGGCCTGCATCTGGTCTCGGTCGATGCCTACGAGACCGGCGCCGTTTCTCTCAAGTACGAGGTGGAGTGAGCGCCCAATCGCTCCTAGTATCGACCGACCATCTTCAATGGAGCTTGCCATGCCCCTCGCGGCCAATGAGTCGACCAAACCGAACGATCTTGAATCGTTCTGGATGCCGTTCACGTCCAATCGCGACTTCAAGCAGAACCCGCGGCTGTTCGTCGAGGCCGAGGGCATGCACTACATCACCGCCGACGGCCGCCGGGTGCTGGACGGCACCTCGGGCCTGTGGTGCTCCAACGCCGGGCACCGGCGCAAGCCGATCGTCGACGCCATCAAGAAGCAGGCCGAGGTGCTCGACTTCGCGCCGGCGTTCCAGATGGGCCATCCGCTCTCCTTCGAGTTCGCCTCGCGGCTGACCCAGATGATCGAGGGCTTCGACCACGTGTTCTTCACCAACTCGGGCTCCGAGTCGGTGGATACCGCCCTGAAGATCGCGCTCGCCTATCAGCGCGCCCGGGGCCAGGGGACGCGGACCCGGCTGATCGGCCGCGAGCGCGGCTATCACGGGGTCGGTTTCGGCGGGATCTCGGTCGGCGGCATCGTCGGCAACCGCAAGCAGTTCGGCACCCTGCTGAACGGCGTCGACCACATGCGCCACACCCACGACATGGAGCACAACGCCTATACCAAGGGCGAGCCGGACTGGGGCGCGCATCTGGCCGACGACCTGGAGCGGATCGTCGCCCTGCACGACGCCTCGACCATCGCCGCCGTCATCGTCGAGCCGGTGGCCGGCTCCACCGGCGTGCTGATCCCGCCGAAGGGCTATCTGCAGCGCCTGCGCGACATCTGCGACAAGCACGGCATCCTGCTGATCTTCGACGAGGTCATCACCGGCTTCGGCCGCCTCGGCACGCCGTTCGGCAGCGATTATTTCGGCGTGAAGCCCGACATCTTCACCACGGCCAAGGGCATCACCAACGCCACCGTGCCGATGGGGGCGGTGTTCTGCCGCGACGGCATCTACGACGCGTTCATGGACGCGCCGGAAGGCGCCATCGAGCTGTTCCACGGCTACACCTATTCCGGCCACCCGCTGGCCTGCGCCGCCGGTCTGGCGACCATCGACCTGTACCGCGACGAGGGCCTGTTCGAGCGCGCGGCCGAGCTGGCGCCGTATTGGGAGGACGCCATGCACTCCCTGAAGGGCAGCAACCACGTCATCGACATCCGCAATCTCGGCATGGTCGGCGCCATCGAGCTGGAAGGTATCGCCGGCAAGCCGACGGCCCGGGCGATGGACGCGTTCAAGCAGTGCTACGACAAGGGCCTGCTGGTCCGCACCACCGGCGACATCATCGCCCTGTCGCCGCCGCTGATCGTCGAGAAGGGGCAGATCGACTTCATCGCCGACACGATCGGTGACGTGCTGCGCACCCTCCATTAACCAACGAGGAGAGTGTAGCGACGGGGTTTCGCTACACTCTTCAATAACTTGGCCGATTACTCTACACTCCCCGACTGACAGCGGGGGGCCGCTGATGTTTGGACGGGGGTGAAGAGCGATGAGGACACTGGGACAAGGTCCGCTTCGGGCCGTTCTGGTGGTCGCTTGTGTCGGGCTGCTGGCCGGCTGCGCGGAAGTGGGGGCTTCCATGCGATCGGCCGTCAACGGCGTGACGACGGCCTTCGATCCACCGAAAGAACAACCGACGCCGGCGATCGAGCCGCGCTACTGCTACCGGACGCTCGGCAAGGTGAACTGCTATCCGCAGCCCCTGCCGGCGAGCGAGGCGAACCGGTTGGTCGGCTATCAGGGGCCGGCACCGCGGGCGCATAGCGGCACAGGACCTCTCAGCCCGTGACGTCAGACATACGCTCGGCGCCATCGGGTCGGATCCTCCGGTGACTACGCGCCTTCCCAGCCTGTTCGTTCTGGTCAGCCTCTGCGCCATCCCCCTCGCGGCGCAGACGGTCTTGGCTCCCGCCGCGACGGCGCAATCGGCCAATTCCGAATCCGCCGATGCCGAGGTGCCGGTCCCCCGGACCTATGGCGAGGCGATGAACTGGTATCGCGAAGCGGCCGATGCCGGCGATCCCAAGGCGATGTTCTATCTCGGGCTCACCCTTGAGCAGGGGCTGCGGGCCGGCGGCGATCCAAAGGACGCGATCGCCTGGTACCGCAAGTCGGCCGACAAGGGCTTCGCGCTCGCCCAGTTCAAGCTCGGCCAGCTCTACCAGTTCGGCCAGCTCGTGGCGCAGGATTCCGCGATGGCGCGCGACTGGTACGGCAAGGCGGCGGACCAGGGGCTCGCCGATGCCCAATACAATCTCGCCGTCATGCTGGAGACCGGCGAGGGTGGCGACGTCGATGCCGAGCGCGCCGTGACGCTGTACCGCGACGCTGCGGCCGGCGGCATTCCGGAGGCCTTCCTGAACCTCGCCGGGCTGATGGCCCAGGGGGAAGTGGTGGACCAGGATCTGGTCGCCGCGCTGCAGTGGCTGATTCTCGCCGACCGGGCGGGCCTCGATCAGGGGGACTCGATGTCCGCGGCGGTCCGCCAGTTGCTGGGCCCGACCGAGATCGCGGACGCCGAATCCCGGGCCGATCGGTGGCAGACGGCCCATGGGGACCGCAATCGGGATACCGGCCTGCCGCAGTGACAGCGCGCTTGCCGGGCGTGCCCGTCGCGGCGGCCGATTGATCTATTTGTTTCAATTTGATCCGACGGTGCTCTAGAACGTCGACGTAGCCAGCGCCGACACTTGGGGGCGGACCGGTCTGCCGGGCCGCGAAGGGGATGAAGCCGCCGATCTGCGTCGATCTCGATGGCACCTTGTTGCGCACGGACCTGCTGTACGAGTCGCTTCTCGTCGCCCTGCGCCGGCGGCCTTGGATCCTCTTTCTCCTGCCGTTCTGGGTGCTCGCGGGCCGCTCCGTCCTGAAACGCCGCCTGGCGCTGATCGCCACCGAGCCGCTGGAGGTCGAGACCTTGCCGGCGACCGAGGATCTGGTGGCCTATCTGCGCGCGGAAAAGGCGGCCGGGCGGCGGATCGAACTGGTCTCCGCCTCCGATCAGCTTCTGGTCGCCAAGGTGGCGGCACGGTTCGGCGATCTGTTCGACCATGTCGAGGGCAGCAACGGCACCGTCAACCTGAAGGGCGCGGCCAAGGCGTCGGCGCTCGCTGCCCGGCATCCCGAAGGCTTCGTCTATGCCGGCGACAGCACCGTGGATTCCGACGTCTGGAAGGTGGCGAGCGCTGCGGTGCCGGTGAATGCGGCCCTGGCCCGTCGTGCCTCGATCGAGCGCGTGACGCCGGTGGAGGCGGCCTTCGGCAAGCCCCTGAACACCTTCAGGGCCCTGCGCTCGGGCATGCGCCTGCACCAATGGGCCAAGAACGTCCTGATCTTCCTGCCGCTGCTGCTGACCAGCACCTATACGCAGCCCGCGATCGTGCTGGCGGCCCTGGCGGCGTTCTTCGGCTTCTCCCTGGCTGCGAGCGGGACGTACCTGCTGAACGACCTGCTGGATCTGGCCGCCGACCGCAGTCATCCTCGCAAGAGCCGTCGGGCGTTGGCCTCGGGGCGGCTGCCGCTGGTGGTCGGCATGGCCGCGGCACCCGCGCTGATCCTCATCGGCCTGGTTCTGGCGGGCCTGGCCGGGTGGGGCGTACTCGCCATCCTCGTGGCCTATCTGGTGCTGACCCTGTCCTATTCTTTCGGCGTGAAGTCCATGGCGGTGGTGGATGTGGTGGTGCTCGGCGCCCTGTTCACCCTGCGCCTCTATGCGGGACACACGCTGGTGGATGACGGCACGCCGGTCTGGCTGCTCGGCTTCTCCATGTTCCTGTTCACCAGTCTCGCTCTGGTGAAGCGGCTGGTGGAGGTGCGCGGTCTCGAGGCGCGCGGCCTGGCGGAGATTCCGGGGCGGGGATACCGCGCGGGGGACAGCGGGTTCATCGAGATGTTCGGCATCACCTCGAGCGTCGCCTCGGTGCTGATCTTCATGATCTATCTGGCGATCGAGCCGGCCCATGCGGTGCGGCTGGAAAATCCGGGATGGCTTTGGGTGGTGCCGGCGGCGATCGGCTTCTGGCTGCCGCGGGTCTGGCTGCTGGCCCGCCGCGGCGAGGTGCACGACGATCCGGTTGTCTTCGCCCTGAAGGATCCGCCGAGCCTGCTGCTCGGGGTGATCGCGCTGCTCGCCATTCTGGGGGCGGCATGAGCGTGCGCGACGACTCTGGGGTTCTGGCGTGGGGGCGGGTGCATCGCGGCCGCCACCAGGTGGCCGAGCCGGCGACGCGGGGCGAGGTCGGGGCAGCCGTGCGCGAGACGGCGGCGGCCGGGGGCACCACCCTGGGTCATGGCCTGGGCCGGTCCTATGGCGACAGCGGTCTGAACCTCGGCGGCGGGCTGGTGCGCACGACCGGGCTCGACCGGCTGATCGCCTTCGACCGGGAGACCGGCCTGCTGCGCGCCGATGCCGGCGTGTCGCTGGACGCGGTGCTGCGGGTGGCGGTGCCGACCGGCTGGTTCGTGCCGGTGACGCCCGGGACCAAGTTCGTCACCCTCGGCGGCGCCGTCGCCAACGACGTCCACGGCAAGAACCATCACCTGGCCGGCAGCTTCGGCTGCCATGTCTCCCGTTTCGGTCTGTGGCGCAGCGACCGGGGCGAGATCCAATGCTCGGTTGAGGATAATGCCGACCTGTTCGCGCTGACCATTGGCGGTCTCGGCCTGACCGGCGTGATCACCTGGGTCGAACTGCGGCTGGAGCGGATCGCCTCGGCGATGCTGGATGTCGAGAACCTGCCCTTCGACGATCTCGATGGCTTCTTCTCCCTGGCGGAGCGTTCGGAGAGCTGGCCGTTCACCGTCGCCTGGGTCGACACCCTGGCGCGCGGCGCGGGGCTGGGGCGCGGCATCTTCTCGCGCGGGCGCTGGGCGCAGACCGGCGGTCTGGAGCCGCACCGTCCGGGCGGGCCCCGCCTGCCGGTGACGCCCCCGGGCGGGTTGCTGAACAGCGTGACGGTCGGCGCCTTCAACCGGCTTTACCGGGCGCGGCCCGGCGCGCGATTCCATGGCCGCCAGCATTACGATCCGTTCTTCTATCCGCTGGATCGGCTGCGCGACTGGAACCGGATGTACGGCCCGCGCGGCTTCTACCAGTGGCAATGCGCGGTGCCGGTGGCGACCATGCGCGAGGCGACGCGCACGTTGCTGGACACGGTGGCGGCCAGCGGCGACGCCTCGTTTCTGGCGGTTCTGAAGACCTTCGGCGACGTGCCGTCGCCGGGCGTGCTGTCCTTCCCGATGCCCGGCGCGACCCTGGCGCTCGACTTCGCCAACCGGGGCCAGGACACGCTGTCGCTGCTGGCCCGGCTCGACCGGGTTGTGGCCGAGGCGGGCGGGCGTCTATACCCGGCCAAGGACGGACGCCTGCCGCAGGCGATGTTCCGGGCGGGCTTCCCGCGCTGGACGGAGCTCGAGGCCGCGCGCGATCCGCTCCTGATGTCGAGTTTCTGGCGCCGCATGACCGAGGAGGCCTGATCCGCAATGGCCACGAAACGCCGTATCCTGGTCCTGGGGGCCACCTCCGCCATCGCCGAGCGCTGGTGCCGCCTGCGCGCCGCCGCCGGCGACACGCTGCTGCTGGTGGCGCGCGACGGCGAGAAGCTCACCGCCATCGCCGACGACCTGAAGGCGCGGGGCGCCGGCGAGGTTCACACCGCGACCGAGGATCTGGCGGACACCGACGGTGCCGACGGTCGCTTCTCCGGCTGGGTCCAGACACTGGGCGGGGTCGATATCGTGTTCCTGGCCTATGGCATCCTCGGTGACCAGGCGGAGGCGCAGCGCGATACCGACGCGCTGCTCCGCGGCGTGCAGGCCAACTTCACCAGTGCGATTGTCTGGTGCGAACTCGCCGCACGGGCCTTCGATCTGGCGGGGGCGGGCACGCTGGTCGGTATCTCCTCCGTCGCGGGCGACCGCGGACGGCGCACCAACTACGCCTATGGTGCGGCCAAAGCCGGGCTGTCGACCTATCTGGAGGGCATGGCCCATCGCTTCGCCGGAACGGAGATCACCGTGGTCTGCGTGAAGCCGGGCTTCGTCGCCACGCCGATGACGGCCCATATCGACGGCCGCGACGGCCCACTCTGGGCCACACCGGAACAGGTGGCCGAGGACATCGAGAAGGCGGTGGAGAAGAAGAAGCCGGAAATCTACACCCGCTGGTTCTGGCGCTTCGTGATGCTGATCATCCGCCATCTGCCGCGCCCCATCTTCAACAAGATGAAGATCTGATCCCATGGCGCGTATCGTCATCACCGGCGCCGCCGGTCTGGTCGGCCAGAATCTCATCGCCGGGATCGCTGATCGCGGCGACCTGCAGATCGTCGCCATCGACAAGCATCCGTCCAACACGGCGGTGCTGGCGCGGCTGCATCCCGGCATCGAGGTGATCGCGGCGGATCTCGCCCAGCCCGGCGTCTGGACCGGCGCGTTCAAGGGCGCCGATGCGGTCATCCAGCTTCATGCCCAGATCGGCGGGCTCGACGCCGAGGAGTTCGAGGCCAACAACGTGCGCGCCACCCGACTGGTGCTCGACGCGATGAAGGCCGAGAGCGTGCCGTATCTCGTGCACGTCTCCTCCTCGGTGGTGAATTCCAAGGCCGTCGATTTCTACACAGAGAGCAAGAAGGCCCAGGAAAAGCTGGTGGTGGAGAGCGGCATCGCCCATGCCACCCTGCGCCCGACGCTGATGTACGGCTGGTTCGACCGCAAGCATCTGGGCTGGCTCGCCCGCTTCATGAAGAAGGCGCCGGTCTTCCCGATCCCGGGCAGCGGCCGCTATATGCGCCAGCCGCTCTATGGCGGCGACTTCTCCGACATCGTCCTGGCCTGCCTGGACGGGCGGCGCGAGGGCGCCTGGAACATCTCCGGCCAGGAGAAGATCGACTATGTCGACCTGATCAAGGCGGTGCGCAAGGCGAGCGGGGCGAAGACGCCGATCGTCCATATCCCCTACAGCCTGTTCTGGATGCTGTTGCGGGTCTATGCGGTGTTCGACCGGGATCCGCCCTTCACCACCAAGCAATTGGAAGCGCTGGTGACGCCGGACAGCTTCGAGGTGATCGACTGGCCGTCGATCTTCGGCGTGCGCGCCACCCCGCTGGACGAGGCGCTCGCCATCACCTTCAACGACCCGAAATACTCGGGCGTCGTTCTGGATTTCTGAGGAGGCCGCGATGGCCAAGGTCGCGATCATCGGCGCCGGCGCGATGGGCCTCGCCGCCGCCTATCACGCGCTGGAGGCGGGGCACGAGGTGACCGTCTACGAGGCGGATTCCGTGGCCGGCGGCATGGCGGCGCATCTCGACCTCGACGGCCTGTCGATCGAGCGGTTCTACCACTTCGTCTGCAAGGCGGATAAGCCGACCTTCAAGCTGTTGGAGCGGCTGGGCATCGGCGACAAGATGCGCTGGACCGGCACCTCCATGGGCTATTTCGTCGACGGCAAAATGTATCGCTGGGGCGATCCGATCGCGCTGCTGACCTTCCCGAAGATCGATTGGATCTCCAAGTTCCGCTACGGCCTGCAGATGTTCCTGTCGACCAAGCGCAGCGACTGGTCCGACCTAGAGACCGTCTCCGCCAAGGACTGGATCGAGAAGGGATCGGGCAAGCGGGCCTATGACGTGCTGTGGCGCCGGCTGTTCGACCTGAAGTTCTTCGAATATGCCGACAACGTCTCGGCCGCCTGGATCTGGACCCGGATCAAGCGGGTCGGCACCTCGCGGCGGTCGCTGATGCAGGAGGAGCTCGGCTATATCGAGGGCGGGTCGGAGACCCTGGTCACCGCGCTGGTGCAGGCCATCGAGACGCGCGGCGGGGTGATCAAGCTCGCCACCCCGGCCCGCGAGGTGGTGGTCGAGGACGGCAAGGTGACGGGTGTGCGCACCGATGCGGGCGTGGAGCCGGCCGAGGCGGCGATCTCGACCATGCCGACGCCCTTTGTCTCCTCCCTGGTGCCGTCGCTGCCGGCCGACTGGAAGGCGAAGTACGACGCCATCGTGAACATTGGGGTGGTCTGTGTGTTGCTGCGGCTGAAGAAGTCGGTGACCGAACATTTCTGGGTCAACATCAACGACAAGGACGTGGAGATCCCCGGTATCATCCAGTTCTCCAACCTCCGGCCGGTCGAGGACACGGTGGTCTATGTGCCGTTCTACATGCCGACGACCCACCCGAAATTCGGCCGCGACGACCAGGCCTTCATCGACGAGAGCATGGCCTGCCTGAAGCACCTGAACCCGGACATCGCCGACGGCGACCTGAAGGCCTGGACCGTCGGCCGCCTGCGCTACGCCCAGCCGGTCTGCGAGCCGGGCTTCCTCGCCAAGATCCCGCCGATCCAGACGCCGATCCGCGGCCTGCAGATCGCCGACACCTCGTTCTACTACCCCGAGGACCGAGGCATCAGCGAGAGCGCGCGGGTCGCCGAGGAGATGGCGGCGGCGATCCCCGCGTCGATCGCCGGCTAGGGGAGGGGACGTGGCGCGTGCCCTGGTCATCGGCGAGTTCGGACGGTTCCTGATCACCGGCGGCATCGCAGCCGGTGCCAATGTGCTGTCGCGCTGGCTGTTCAATCTCGTCATGCCGTTCGAGGCGGCCGTGGCGGTCGCCTATCTCGTCGGCATGACCACGGCCTATGTGCTCGCCAAGCTGTTCGTGTTCGAGACGTCGGGGCGCACGGCGCGTGACGAGTTCTTCCGCTTCGCCATCGTCAACGTGGTGGCGCTGGCCCAGGTCTGGCTGGTGAGCGTGGGCCTGGCCCGCTACCTGTTCCCGGCGCTCGGCTTCACCTGGTATGCGGACGACGTGGCCCATCTGATCGGCGTGGTGATCCCGGCGGTGACCAGCTATCTCGGCCATCGCCACTTCTCCTTCGCCGCCCGCCGCGCTTCCGTCGAGGACGTCGGATCGGAGCGCGACGGGATATGAGAACGGCGGTCGCGTTCTCCCTGGCCCTGGCCCTGGTGACCGCAGCCTCCGGCATCGCCTATCAGATCTTTCTATCCACGCCGGTCCCGTCCGGCGACATCGTCGATTTCTACGACCGGTTCTTCGCGGCGGGCGGCTTCGCCGGCTACGGGCTCGCCGATCTTTACCAGTGGCACAACGAGCACCGTCTGTTCCTGCCGAAGCTCTGGTTCCTCGCCGATATCGCCGTGGCCGACGCGCGGCAGACCCTGCTGCTGACGGTGATCGCCGTCTCGGCGGTCCTGCATGCCGGGGTGCTGGCGGTCCTGTTCGGCGGGCTGGGGCATTCCCGGACGGCCGCCGCCGTCGCCTTCGCCATCGCCGCCGCCGCCCTGCTGTCGCCGGTGCAGTACGAGAACCTGCTGAACGGCTTCCAGGTGCAGTTCGTCCAGGTCTGGCTCTTCGCCAGCCTGGCCTTCGCCCTGATCGCCTGGGCGCCGGTGGGGCAGGGGCGGCCGGTCGGCCTCGCCCTGTGTGTGATCGGCGCGACGGTCGCAGGCCTGTGCTCCAGCTACAGCATGTTCAACGGGCTGGCGGTCTGGCCGATTCTCGTGGTCCTGGCGCTGTGGCGGCGGCTGCCTCCGGCCTGGTCGGCCTGCCTCGTCGCCGTGGGGGGCGCGGTCCTGGCGGCGGAGTGCCTCGGATTCCTGAACCGGCCGGAAGGCGGCGGTGCCCTTGGTTTCGGGTCTGGGGCGTGGACCATCCTGCGGTTCACCCTCCGCTACCTGACGTCGGGCATCGGCGATATCGGCACGCTCGGCCAGGAGATCGTCGGCATCCTCCTCGTGGTCGCCGTGACGGCTGCGGGCCTGCGGGGGCTGGCCCGTGTCGAGCGGCCTGCACCGGCCCGCATGGCGCTGTACGCCGTCTGCGCCTTCGTCATGGCTGGCGCCGTCGCGACCGCGCTCGGCCGTCTGCATATCGGCCTCGGCATCGCCAATACCTCGCGCTACACCACGCCCTCCATGGTGTTCCTGGTGGCCGCCGGGTTGCTGGGTTTCGACTACCTGCTGCGGCATCGTCCCCGGACGCTTGGCTGGGCGCTTCCCCTCGGTGTCGTGCTTCTGTTGGTTCCGGGCGACGTGCATGCGGTGCGGGATCTGAAGGACCGGCTTGCGGCCCGGGACCTCGCCGATCTGGCGATTGTCAGCCATCTGGCGGGCGGATACCGTCCGGAGATGCTCGAGCCGATCTATCCTCCCCTGCCGTCGCGTGCCGCCCGGGTGCTGGAGGCGATGCAGGCTGCCGGCCTCGGCCCGTTCTCGGTGGTCGGGCGCTACCGACCGCCCGACGGCGCGCTTGCCGATGGACCGGTGGCCGACGACCCGCACTGCACCGGCAGCGTCGGCCGCCTGCGTTTCGATCCGGTGACCGGCGTCACCCTGTCCGCCACGCTCGCCAGCGTTCGGAGCGGCCGGCGACCGCCCTGGATGGTCGTGCGGTCGCCGGAGGGTCGGGTTCTCGCCTGGGGCGCGGCGCTGGAGCCGAGGAGCGATCGGGCGCCGATCCCTCAGTCGGGGATCCTGGCCCGCGGCCTGCGGGCCTTCGGGGAGGCATCGGACGGCACCGCCGAGTTTGTGACGGTCGAAGGCGTGTTCGGTGACGGCAGCCGCTGCCGCCTGACGGGCACGGTCGCGGCATCGGAGCCAACCTATCTCGCCGAGCTGCCGCCCGGCGCACGGCCGGCGGGCACGGGCGGCTGGACCTTCGCTGCCAATGCGCCCACAGGCGGCATCGGCAACGCGGCGGTTCCGCCCGAGGCGCTGCCGGTTCACGGCAATTTCGGCCTGGCCAGGCGCCGCTTCACCGCCGTGCTCACCCTGGGACAGCCGGGAGAGGCGCGCGGTGTTCTGGTGCCGCTCCACACAGGTCGCCATCCCGCCGGTGCCGATGTCACGCTCCTAGATTCAGGTGGCACGGTACTGGACACGGTGGCATTGGACCGGGCGGTCGCGCCCGGCTGGTTCTGGCTGGCCCTGCGGCCGGCCCGGCTCGAGCCCGGCATGCGGGTGGAGATCCGTACCGGGGTGACCCGCCCGTCCGACGAGGTGGCGTTCGGCGCGCCGCGGTGGCTGCCATGACGGCGACCCCGGCGCCGCACCTGCGCTTCGCTCCGTACGAGAAGGGGCGGTTCCAGCTCACCCTCGGCATCAAGGAGATCGCGGCCGCCGACTGGATCGACGTGGACGCCCAGTATGCCGAGCATATGGCCGAGAAGAGGCGGCTGCTCGACGCGCGTCATGGCGAGGTCTTCGCCGGTCTGCACGACAGCCTGCCGGCTCAGCGGGACTGCCTGGAGGCGGTGCTGGCGCATATGACGGCGTTCCATCCGGACCTGATCGCCGCCGATGGGAGCGGGGTCCATACCGCCTGGGACGGCGCGACGCTGAACCCGTCGGATTTCGAATCGGCGCCGCTGGATCTCGCCGGCCGGCTGGTACAGGAGGATCTGTGCCTGATGCAGCCGTCGGACGAAGGACACAAGCTGATCGCCGCCTCGCTCTGCTTTCCGGCACGGTGGCGTCTGGCCGACAAGATCGGCCGGCCGATGAGCGCGATCCACGACCCGGTTCCGGGCTTCAACGACAGGCTGAACCGGCCGGTGGAGCGGTTCTTCGCCGGCATCGCCGCGGGCCAGACCTACATGCGGCTGAACTGGTCGGTGCTGGACGACCCGGCGCTGTTTCAGCCCACCGGGCACGGGCGCAGGGACCTGGACCCGACCATCACGCCGCGCAACATCACCGAGCGGCTACACATCCGTATCGAGCGCCAGACCTTCCGCCGTCTGCCGCGCACAGGGGTATTGGTGTTCGGAATCAAGACCCTGATCGACCCGATCGCCGCCATCGCCGGACGCCCGGACCTGGCCGCGGCGATGCTGGGCTCGCTGCGGACCATGCCGGCCGACATGCGCGGCTACAAGAGCATGGCGCCCTTCGCTGATGCGCTGGAAGGCTGGTTGCAGGAGCGGGCCGAGGCCTCTGCCGGCTGACGCCGCGGACGATTCGGCCGGCCGACGACCTGCCCCAACGCCGTGTTTGGTACCGGACCGACGGTCGCGCGTTCACGGTTTCTACTCCTGGGGACGCAGCGGGGCGATGTCGGTTTTGGAACATTATTTCCCTGGGGAACAACCCGCGGGCGACTGCATTTCCAACACGGTCGCAGGACCGGGACAATTCGCGAAAATCCAAGAAAATCGGCCGCCGGGGACGACAGTCTGTTTCTGCAGTGTTACGGTACCCATCTCGGATGGGAACGATAGGGTCCTATAAACATCCAACAACCAAACACGCAGCGACCCGCGAAAATCGCTCGCATAGGACTAATCGGAAGGGAGCTACCATGTCTGACAAATACCGCGACGACTTGATCGATCGCATGGCCGTCGAGGCAAAGCGAGGCCGACTCTCTCGGCGCGACTTCATGCACTATGCCATGGCCGCCGGCGTTACTGCATCGGCCGCTGGAGGTCTTTGGACGTCCAAGGCGGCACTTGCCGCCCCCAAGCGCGGCGGAACGTTCCGTCTTGGCACCCATGACGGGAACACCTCGGATACGCACGATCCGGGCACCTATCTCAGTTTCTCCATTATCCAGCTCGCGCATACCTATCGCAGCTACCTGACCCAGATCACGCCGACCAACGAACTCGGTCCGGATGCGGCGGCTTCCTGGAGCGCGACGGACGACGCCACGGAGTGGACGTTCAAGCTGCAGAAGGGCGCGTCGTTCCACAGCGGCAAGCCGTTCACGGCCGATGACGCGATCGCCTCGCTGAACCATCACCGCGGCGAGAAGAGCACGTCGGCAGCCAAGGCGCTGCTCAAGGACGTCACCGACATCGTCAAGGACGACGAGCACACGATCACCGTCAAGCTCGCGACCGGCAACGCCGACCTGCCGTGGCTGATGACCGACTATCACCTGGCCATGTGCCCGGCGAACAGCGACGGCACGATCGACTGGCAGTCCGGCGACGGCACCGGCCCGTACAAGATCGTCCATAACGAGTTCGGCGTCGGCACGAAGCTGGAGCGTCACGACGGCTGGCACGGCGAGGGCGCGTATTTCGACGCCGTCGAGATGACCGTGCTCAACGACCCGAACGCCCGGCAGACCGCGCTGGTCACCGGCGAGGTCGACGGCATCACCCAGCTCGAGCTGAAGACCCTGTCGCTGCTCCAGCGCAACCCGAACATCCTGGTGGACAACGTGCCGTCCGGTGCGGCGATCACCATGCCGATGTTCTGCGACGTGGCGCCGTTCGACAACGTGGACGTCCGCATGGCCCTCAAGCTGGCGATCGACCGCGAGGACATCATCAAGAAGATCACCTTCGACACGGCGATCCCGGGCAACGACTTCCACATTTCTCCGAACATGCCGTACTGGCCGGATCTGCCGCAGCGCACCTACGATCCGGACAAGGCCAAGTTCCACCTGAAGAAGGCCGGCCAGGAGAACCTGACGGTCGATCTCTCCACCGCCGACAGCGTGTATTCCGGCGCGGTCGACATGTGCGTGCTCTATGCCGAGCATGCCAAGGCCGCCGGCATCAACATCAACGTGAACCGCGAGCCGAACGACGGCTACTACTCCGAGGTCTGGCTGAAGAAGCCGTTCTGTATGGTGCAGTGGGGCGCGCGTCCGACGCCGGACGTCATGCTCAGCCTGGCCTACAAGGACGACGCCGCCTGGAACGAGAGCCACTGGCAGAACGAGCGGTTCAACGAGCTGCTGCTGCAGGCCAAGGCCGAACTCGACCAGGAGAAGCGGGCCGAGATGTACCGCGAGATGGCTCAGCTCGCCCGTGACGACGGTGGGACCATCATTCCGATGTTCACCAACTTCGTCTACGCGCGCGCCAAGAACGTCGCCCATGGTGAGAACCTGGCGGCCAGCTGGCAGATGGATGGCGCGCGGGCCTGCAGCCGCTGGTGGTTCGACTCTTAAATCGACATTGATCGGTGACGGGTTCGGGCCAGAACCCGTCACCGATCGTTCGATACTGGTGGACCTTCCGGCCCGTGCCGGGAGGTCTGCTGGTTCAGCTTATCGATAATAACAGTAGCCGGGGGGCTGTCGCTGGACTGCACTGTACGCCGGGGGACATCGGCGCAGGCGCACTTGGCAGCAAGCCAACTAGAAGCGATTGCAGAGGAGGCGGATGATGAGCGACGTATTGAGCATCGTGCTCAAACGGCTCGGCCTTGGATTGATCACGCTGCTGGTGATCTCCATCCTGATTTTCTTCGCAGTGGAACTCCTGCCGGGCGATATCGCCCAAGCCGTTCTTGGGCAGGGCGCCACCGAAGAAAACCTGAAAGCGTTGCGCGAGCAGCTCGGACTGAACCAGCCCGCGATCTTCCGCTACCTGGAGTGGCTCGGGGGAGCGGTGCAGGGCGACTTCGGCGTGTCGCTGATTTCCGGTCGCTCGGTGGCCGAGACCATCGGCCCGCGCTTCGCGGCGACGCTGTTCCTGGCGAGCTACGCGGCGGTGATCGCCGTGCCGATCGCCATTCTTCTCGGCATCATCGTGGCGCTGCTGCGCGACAGCATCTTCGATCGTGTCGCCAACGTGCTGACCCTGACCTCGATCTCTTCGCCGGAGTTCTTCCTCGGCTACGTCCTGATCCTGTATCTGGCGGTGAAGAACCCCTGGTTCCCCGCCCTGGCGAACGTCAACTTCCAGGATATCGGCACCGTCGAACTGTACTACCGGACCTTCCTGCCGGCGCTGACGATGGTGCTCGTCGTGGTCGCGCACATGATGCGGATGACCCGGGCCTCGATCATCAACCTGCTGGCCTCGCCCTATATCGAGATGGCGCGCCTGAAGGGCACCCCCGCCTGGAAGGTGATCGTCAAGCACGCGCTGCCCAACGCCTGGGCGCCGATCATCAACGTCGTGGCGCTCAACCTCGCCTACCTGATCACCGGCGTGGTGCTGGTCGAGGTGGTGTTCGTCTATCCGGGTATCGGCCAGCTTCTGGTCGACAGCGTGACCAAGCGCGACTTCCCAGTGGTTCAGGCCTGCTGCCTGATCTTCGCGGCGACGTTCATCCTGTTGAACCTCGCGGCAGATGTGGGGGCGATTCTGACGAACCCCCGCCTGCGTCATCCGAAGTGAGGGAAGCGTCATGAATTACTTTGTCATCGGATACTACGCTCTCCTCATCGGAGCCTCCTGCCTCGCGGCCTACTACTCGGTTCGCTCGGCCTTCCTGCTGCTGTTCTCGCTGACGCTGGTCTCCTTCATCGTCGGCATCGTCGGCGGCGAGTCCGCCCTGTGGACCATCACCATCTGCGCCGGCATCCTCGCCCTGTGCATCGGGACCGCCTACGCGTTCCGGGAATTCCTGGTGATCGTCCTGTGGGGCGAGGGCTCGAAGGCGATCAAGACCGCGCCGCTGACGGCGACCTTCGGTCTGTTCGTCATCATGACCTATGCGATCGCCGGCATCTTCGCGCCGATCATCGCGCCGTACGGCGAGGCCGAGGTCATCGCCGGCGCCTTCGCTCCGGCCGACGAGAACATGCTGCTGGGGGCCGACCAGCTCGGCCGCGACCTGTTCAGCCGTCTGGTCTTCGGTGCGCGGAACACGGTCGGCATCGCCCTGCTGGCGACGACCTTCGCGTTCGTCCTGGGCGCGCTGGCCGGGTTGATCGCGGCGACCCTGGGCGGGTTCTTCGACAACCTCATGAGCCGGGTCGTGGACGTCATCATGTCGGTGCCGTCGCTGATCTTCGCTCTGCTGCTGCTGTCGATCATGGGCACCAACGCCTTCGTCCTGATCTTCATCATCGCGATCATCTACGCGCCGCGCGTCTTCCGCCTCACCCGGGCGGTCGCCGGCAATGTGGTGGTGATGGACTATATCGAGGCGGCCCGGCTGCGCGGCGAGGGGCTCTGGTACCTGATCCGCCGGGAGATCCTGCCGAACTCCACCGCACCGCTCATCGCGGAATTCGGCCTGGAGTTCTGCTTCGTCTTCCTGCTGGTGGCGGGCCTGTCGTTCCTGGGCCTTGGCATCCAGCCGCCGACCGCGGATTGGGGGTCGATGGTGCGTGAGAACGCGACCCTGATCTCGTTCGGCGAGATCACGCCGCTGTTCCCGGCCGGCGCCATCGCGCTGCTGACCGTGGCGGTGAACTTCGTCGTCGACTGGATGCTGTTCCGGTCCTCCGGACTGAAGGGGTAAGGATATGGCTGATACGAAAAAGGACCTTCTGCTCAAGATTCGCGACCTGCGGATCGAGGGCTATTCCGACGAGAAGTGGCTCGAGATCGTCCATGGCATCGACCTCACCCTGCACAAGGGCGAGGTCATGGGCCTGATCGGCGAGTCCGGGGCCGGCAAGTCGACCATCGGCCTCGCGGCCATGGGCTTCGCCCGCGACGGATGCCGAATCTCCGGCGGCTCGATCGAGTTCGACGGCATGGAGCTGACGACCACCTCGGAGAGCGACCGCCGGGCCCTGCGTGGCTCGCGCATCGCCTATGTGGCGCAGTCGGCGGCGGCATCGTTCAATCCGGCGCACAAGATCATCGACCAGCACACCGAGGCGCCGATCCACTACCGCATCCGCAAGCGGTTGGAGGCGCAGGAGGACGCGATGGAGCTCTACGAGCGCCTGCGTCTTCCCAACCCGCAGGAGATCGGCTTCCGCTATCCGCACCAGGTGTCCGGCGGCCAGCTCCAGCGCGCGATGACCGCCATGGCGATGGCCTGCCGTCCCGACCTGATCATCTTCGACGAGCCGACCACCGCACTCGACGTGACCACGCAGATCGAGGTGCTGGCCGCAATCCGAGACATCGTCGAGCAGTTCAACACCGCGGCGATCTACATCACCCACGACCTCGCGGTGGTGGCGCAGATGGCCGACACCATCAAGGTGCTGCTCAAGGGCAACGAGGTCGAGGAAGCCGATACCGAGACCATGCTGAGCAACCCGAAGGAGGACTATACCAAGTCGCTCTGGGCGGTGCGCAGCTTCAAGCGCGAGCAGAAGGAGCGACCCGGCGGTGGTGCGGTGCCAGTCGTCTCGGTGCAGAACGTGGATGCCTCCTACGGCGACACGCCGGTCCTGCACGACGTGTCGTTCGACATCTATGCCGGCATGACCGTGGCGGTGGTGGGCGAGTCCGGATCGGGCAAATCGACCACCGCGCGCTGCATCACCGGTCTGCTGCCGCCGAGCAGCGGCAAGATCGTGATGAACGGCGTCGAGATGCCGCCGGGCTACAAGCAGCGCTCCAAGGAGCAACTTCGTCAGGCCCAGATGATCTATCAGATGGCCGATACCGCGCTGAATCCGAAGGTGCGGATCTGCGACATCATCGGCCGGCCGGCGCAATTCTACATGGGTCTGAAGGGCGGTGCCCTGAAGAGCCGGGTGGACGAACTGCTCGACCTGATCGAGTTGGAGCCGTCGAAATACTATAGCCGCTACCCAACCGAGCTGTCGGGCGGCCAGAAGCAGCGGATCGGCATCGCCCGGGCGCTGGCGGCGGAGCCCAATTTCATCATCTGCGACGAGGTCACCAGCGCGCTGGACCAGCTCGTGGCCGAGGGCATCCTGAAGCTGCTCGACCGGCTGCAGAAGGAACTGAACCTCGCCTACATGTTCATCACCCACGATCTCGCCACCGTGCGCTCGATCGCCGACGAGGTGGTGGTCATGAAGCAGGGCGAGGTGGTCGATTCCGGCCCGAAGAACGAGATGTTCACCCCGCCGCACCATCCCTATACCGACCTGCTGCTGTCCTCGGTGCCGGAGATGGATCCGAACTGGCTGACCACGGTGCTCGAGGAGCGCGGGGTCGACAATATCGGCGAGGCGGCCACCGTCTGATCGCCGGTCATGCCCGGCGGGAAGGCGGGCGGCGCCTGCCTTCCCGTTGCCGTGTCAGCGTCGGCGCGAGGAGGCGATGGCATCCGTAGCCCTCAGCGAGATCGAGGCCGCCCGGCGGATCATCGCCGAGACCGCCGTGGCGACGCCTTTGGTGCCGTCGCCACACCTCTCGTCCCTGGCCGGACGGGAGTTCCTTCTCAAGCTCGAGATCGTCCAGCCGATGGGGGCTTTCAAGCTGCGCGGGGCCGCCAACGCGGTCATGCGCCTGCCGGAAGGCACGGCGGGCGTGACCTGCTGCTCCACCGGCAATCACGGCCGCGGCGTCGCTTACGCCGCCCGGCGGCGCGGCCTGCGCGCGGTGATCTGCATGTCGTCGCTGGTGCCGCAGACCAAGATCGACGGCATCAGGGCGCTGGGGGCGGAGGTGCAGATCGTCGGACGCTCCCAGGACGAGGCGATGGCCCATAGCCGGCGTCTGGTCGTCGACGAGGGGCTGGTTGAGATCTCTCCGTTCGACGACCCGGCCGTCATCGCCGGCCAGGGCACGATCGGCCTGGAACTGCTGGAGCAGTGCCCGGACCTGGCGACCGTGCTGGTGCCGCTGTCCGGCGGCGGGCTGGCCGGCGGGATCGCCGCGGCGATCAAGGCGGTGAAGCCGTCGGTCCGCATCATCGGCATCTCCATGGACCGGGGGGCTGCGATGCACGCGTCCATCGCCGCCGGCCGGCCGGTCGAGGTGGAGGAGGTGGCCAGCCTCGCGGATTCCCTGGGCGGCGGCATCGGCCTTGACAACCGCTTCTCCTTCGAGCTCTGCCGCATCCTGCTGGACGACGTGGTGCTGGTCGGCGAGGCGGAGATCTATCGGGCGCTGCAGACCGTCTATTACGAGGACCGGCTGGTCTGCGAGGGCGCCTGCGTCGTCGGTGTCGCCGCGCTGCAGGCCGGCAAGCTGGCCCCATCCCCGGGCCCGATCGCGACGATCATCACCGGGCGCAATCTCGACATGAAGATCCATGCCGACATCATGCAGGGCCGCGACGTGGTGCTCGGCGACCTCACCATCAACGGACAGCCGTATCATGCATGACATCTCCATCCTGACCGAAGCCGACCTGCGCGAGCTGGTGCCGCTGGACGCGGCGGCGGTCGACGTGGTCGAGCGTGCCTTCACCGCCCTGGCCGGCGAGGGGGTGGTGATGCCGCCGATCCTGTCGATGGAGCTTCCCGTCGCAAATGCCGAGGTCGACGTGAAGACCGCCTATCTGCCCGGCTTCGACGGTTTCGCCATCAAGGTCAGCCCCGGCTTCTTCGACAACCCGAAGATCGGCCTGCCGAGCCTGAACGGCCTGATGGTGCTGTTCTCCGCCAGGACCGGCCTGGTGGAGGCGCTGCTGCTGGACAACGGGTATCTGACCGATGTGCGCACCGCCGCCGCCGGTGCCGTCGCCGCCCGCCATCTGGCGCCGGAGGTGCGCACCGCCGGCGTGCTCGGCACAGGGGTGCAGGCGCGGCTGCAGATCGAGGCGGCGCGGCTAGTGCGGCCGTTCGAACGGGTGCTGGTCTGGGGGCGCGACCCGGTGAAGGCGGAGATCTGCGCCTATGACCTGGCCGAGCGGCTCGGCATCGAGGTCGTGGTCGAGGCCGATCCGGCCCGGGTGGTGGGCGAAAGCCAGCTCGTCGTCACCACCACCCCGGCGCGCGATCCGGTGCTGCGGGCCGAGTGGCTGCATCCGGGCCTGCACATCACCGCGATGGGCTCCGACCAGCCGGGCAAGAACGAGATCGATCCGGCCGTCTTCGACCGTCTGTCGGTCTATGTCCCGGATCGGGAGAGCCAATGCCGGACCCAGGGGGAGCTGCGCAGCGCGCTGGCCGCCGGCGCGGTGCCGGAGGAGCGGACCTATGCCGAGCTCGGCATGGTGGTCTCAGAGCCGGCGTTGGGCCGCAAGTCCCTGGACGACATCACCCTGGTCGACCTCACCGGCACTGGCGCCCAGGACACCGCCATCGCCAGTTTCGCCATGACCCGTGCGAAGGACCGCGCGGCCGGTACGGTGATCCGCGCCTGAGCGGAACCAATCCGGCCACTAGGGTTGCAGCGGCGGGCGATTTGCGCGATGTCCGGGGCATAATCGGCATTTCTGACAGCGCGAGGACGGCGGCCATGCTGACCAACGACCAGCTCGACAAGTGGGACCGGGAGTCCTTCTTCCATCCCTCCACCCATCTGGCGCAGCACGCCCGCGGCGAAAGCCCGAACCGGATCGTCACCGGCGGGTCCGGTGTCTATATCGAGGACCGCGACGGCAACCGGCTGCTCGACGGCTTCGCCGGCCTGTACTGCGTGAATGTCGGCTACGGCCGCCCCGAGATCGCCGAGGCGATCGCCGCCCAGGCGAAGGAACTGGCCTATTACCATGCCTATGTCGGCCACGGCACCGAGGCCTCCATCACGCTCGCGCAGATGGTCACGGACCGCGCGCCGGCTGGCATGTCGAAGGTGTATTTCGGCCTCGGCGGCTCCGACGCCAACGAGACCAACATCAAGCTGGTCTGGTACTACAACAACATCCTGGGCCGGCCGGAGAAGAAGAAGATCATCTCGCGCTGGCGGGGCTATCACGGCTCGGGCCTGGTCACCGGCTCGCTCACCGGTCTGGAGCTGTTCCACAAGAAGTTCGACCTGCCGCTCGACCGCATCCTGCACACCACGGCGCCGGTCTATTACCGCCGAGAGAACCTGGCCAGCAGCGAGGCCGAGTTCGTCGCCGAGTGCGTCGCCGACCTGGAGGCGCTGATCGAGCGCGAGGGGGCCGACACCATCGCCGCCTTCATCGGCGAGCCCGCACTCGGCACCGGTGGTCTGGTGCCGCCGCCGGCGGGCTACTGGCCGGCGATCCAGGCGGTGCTGGACAAGCACGACATCCTGATGATCGCCGACGAGGTGGTCACCGGCTTCGGCCGTCTGGGCTCGATGTTCGGCTCCGACCATTACGGCATCCGCCCGGACTTCATCACCATCGCCAAGGGGCTGACCTCGGCCTATGCGCCGCTCTCCGGCTCCATCGTGTCCGACCGGGTCTGGAAAGTGCTGGAGCAGGGCACCGACGAGTTCGGGGCGATCGGCCATGGCTGGACCTACTCCGCCCATCCGATCGGGGCGGCGGCCGGTGTCGCCAACCTGAAGCTGATCGACAGCCTGGGGCTGGTGGAGAATGCCGGGAGCGTCGGCGCCTATCTGAAGCAGGCGCTCACCGACGCCGTCGGCGACCACCCGAATGTGGGCGAGGTCCGCGGCGAGGGGCTGCTCTGCGCCGTCGAATTCGTCGCCGACAAGACGGACCGGACCTATTTCGATCCGGCCCAGAAGGTCGGCGGGCGGATCGTCGGCAAGCTGTTGGAAGAGGGTGTCATCGGCCGGGCCATGCCCCAGGGCGACATTCTCGGCCTCGCCCCGCCGCTCTGCCTGACCCGCGCGGAGGCCGACAAGATCGTCGCCGCGACGCAGACGGCGCTGAAGACGGTCGCGGCCGAGCTCTAGGCGGCCGGCCTGAGCCGGAGCCGGACGAACGCGGTTTGCGGAACGCGGACCGGGGGATACAGTTCTCCCGGTCCTGATCCGCGGAGGGTCGTCACGAGTTGCGGGGGAAGCGGAACGTGCTCACGCGCCGCTGGGTTATGTTCTGCGTCCTGGCCCTGGCCGTGCTGTGCGGCAGTGGGGGGATCTCCTACTGGGTCTATCATGCCCAGCGCGACGAGCTGGTCTCCGACGCGGGCCATGAACTGACCGACGCCACGGTCGCCTTCACCCAGGCCCTGAACAGCGTGTTCGAGCCGGCGCTGACCCTGGGCGGCACGGTCGCGGATTCCGGCATCCGCCATGCGCCGCCCAACCAGTGGCCGACGCTGTTCTTCGCCATCGCCACCGGCCCGGTGCGCCAGTTCGAGCAGATGAACGGCGCCTTTCTGGGCTTTCCCGACGGCCGTTTCCTGCATGTCCAGGACCTGGAGGTTGCCGGCCCGAAACGCGCGACCGGCGGGGACCGGACCAGCCGAGGGATCTACCGGCGGATCATAGACACCCCTGCGATCAATCCGCGCGGACGATGGCAGGTCTACGATCCGCAGACCGGACGCGCGAAGATGTCGCCACGCGTGACCCAGGCCTACGACCCGCGCACCCGGAACTGGTACCGGCAGGTGGCGGCGGACGGTCGGGCTCATTGGACCGACGTGTATCAGTTCGCCTCCAGTCGACGGCTCGGCGTCACCTATGCCCAGCCGATCTTTAATCCGGATGGGTCGCTGTGGGCGGTGCTCGGGGTCGACCTGTCGCTCGGCTCGCTGTCGCAGACCCTGCTGACCACCTCGTCGGCTCTGGCCCAGGCGGCAGATATCGTGTTTGCCACCGATCTGGCGGATTCCGTGCTCGGTCATCCGGAGCTGGCGAGCGACACGACGGAGATCCGGTCGAGCACCTCGGAGTTCCTGGAGCGCTACCGCGACCCGACGTCGTTCGAGAGCCTGGCTCCGCGGCAGCTCAAGGAGGGCCCGCCGCTGCAGATGGTCGAGGCTGAGGGCCGCAGCTATCTGACCACCAAGGCGGATCTGGATCCCGCGCGAGCCATGCCGATGCAGATCTACCTGGCGCGCGATCTGGAGCAGGTGCTCGCCGCGGCCCGGGCCGTGGTCTATCGCAACGTGTTGTTCGCGTTCGTGGCGGTCGTGGTGTTCGGGGTCGTCGCGTCCTACGCGGTGAAGCTGCAGGTCGAGATGGCTCTGCGCCGCCAGGCCGAGGCGGAACTGATCGAGGCGCGCGACATCGCCGAGGCGGCAACCCAGGCGAAATCCACCTTCCTCGCCACCATGAGCCACGAGATCCGCACGCCGATGAACGGGGTGATGTCGATGGCGGAACTGCTCGGTCTGACCCGGCTCGACGGCGAGCAGCGGCGCATGGCGCGGATCATCATCGACTCGGCCACGGCCCTTCTGACCATCATCAACGACATCCTCGACTTCTCGAAGATCGAAGCCGGCAAGCTGGAGATCGAGGCGGTCGAGTTCTCGCTGATGTCCGTGGTCGGCGGATCGGCGGAGCTGCTCGCCCCCCGGGCCGAGGCCAAGGGCCTGGACCTGGTTGTCCATAACGACCCGTCCCTGATCGACCTGCGCCTGGGCGACCCGACCCGGCTGCGGCAGATCCTGCTGAACCTGGGCGGCAATGCGGTGAAGTTCACCGACGAGGGCCGGATCGACATCCGTGTGCGCAGGATCGAGGACGTACCCGAGGCGACCGATAGCGCCGAGCGGCTGCGGTTCGAGGTGACCGATACCGGCATCGGCCTCAACGAGGAACAGCGCGCGCGCCTGTTCCAGGCGTTCGTGCAGGCCGACAGTTCGACCTCGCGTAAATACGGCGGCACCGGGCTCGGCCTGTCGATCTGCCAGCGGCTGACCGAGCTGATGGGCGGATCCATCGGAGTGGACAGCGAGCCGGGCGCGGGCTCGACCTTCTGGTTCGAACTGCCGCTGGCCGCCGTCGGCGATGCGCCGCCGCGCTACCCGGACGACCTGTCCGCCGCCTCGGTCGCCCTGGTGGGGCTGTCCGACCGGGTGGCGGAGGTCGCCGAACTCTACCTGCGGGCCACCGGGATCGAGCGGATCGACCGCTTCGCCGCGGCTGGGGAGGCTGCGGGGGAACGCACCCTGTGGATCCTGCGCTGCGGTGCCGGGAGGCTGGCGCCGGAGGATCTGGGCGGGATCGAGGGGCGCATCGCGTTTCTGGGCTATCGCGGCGAGCTGGCCGACCTGTCGCCGGACCTGAAGTCCAGGGCCAGCGCGCTGCTGACCGTGCCGGTGTCGCGCAACGGATTGTGGCGGGCGGTGGCGATCGGGCTCGGTCTACGACCGGCCGAGGAGATCGAGGTCCAGCAGCGCGACGACATGGCCTTCGCGCCGCCGCCGGTGGAAGAGGCGCGGGCCGCCGGCGCCCTTGTCCTGGTGGCCGAGGACAACGAGACCAACCAGGTGGTCGTACGACAGATGCTCGGCCGCATGGGGTTCGCCTGCGAGATCGCGGAGAACGGCGCGGTCGCGCTCGAGCGGCTGTCCGAAGCGTCCGGTTACGGATTGCTGCTGACCGACGTGAACATGCCGGTGATGGACGGCTTCGAACTGGCTCGGGCGGTGCGCGCCCGCGAGGGCGAAGACGCTGATCGGCTGCCCATCGTGGCGCTGACCGCCGACGCGCTCGCCGGTACCGAGGAGCGCTGTGCGGAAGCCGGCATGGACGGCTATCTGACCAAGCCGATCGACAGCCGCAAGCTGGGCGCGCTGCTGGCCGGTCATCTGCCCCAGGGTCTTGCCCTACGCCGGCAGGTCGAGCAGGCGGCGGCGGTGGACGAGGAGGCTGCGGCCGAGGCGGCTCCGGCCATCGACTGGGACCCGGAGATCTTCGATCCGGCCACGCTGACCGAGACGTTCGGTGCGCTGGACGAAGAGGCGAAGGAACTGATCCGCGGAGCCTCGGCCGCCTGGCCCGGACGCATTTTCGAGATCGAGGCCGGGCTGGCCGCTGGCGACGTCAAGCGGGCGCGGGATGCCGCCCATTCCCTGAAAGGGGCGGCCCTGTCCGTGGGCGCCAAGAGGCTCGGCCGGATCGCGGCCGACCTGCAGGACTATCTCGACGATGGCGATCTGGACATGGCGGGGATCATGGCCGAGCTGCTGCCGTCTACCCTGGAGGAATTCCAGGAGCTTTTACCTAAAATTATGGCGTTGTGATCGCCAAGCGATTTGGGGGAATATTTTCCTTCAGTTCCAGCATGACGGGCAGCGACGAGGGGGCAGAACGGTGGTCGATTTCAATCAGGCGAACCCCTACGAGAACATCCGCATCCTGGTGCTCGAGGACGAGAGCCATATCCGCCAGATCATCGTGCGGCTGCTGCGGCAGATCGGCTTCCGGCTGATCCACGAAGCCGCCAATGGCGCCGACGGGTTCAAGGAACTGCTGCGGGTCAATCCCCAGGTGATCCTGTGCGACATCCATATGGAGCCGATCGACGGGCTCAACTTCCTGCGCAAGCTGCGCTCCCTGGGCAAGCCGGAATTCACCCGGGTGCCGGTGATCTTCCTGACTGCCGATGCCGAGCGTGGCACGGTCGTGGAAGCCAAGGATCTGCGGGTCGATGGCTACCTGGTGAAGCCGGTCTCGCCCAAGCAGCTCAAGCAGCGGCTTGATGCCGTGCTGTTCCCGGCGCCGAACTGACGCCATCCGACCCGTTGGCGCGCCGCGCCGCCCGCGTTATCGTTTCCCCAACAACAAGAACAGCCGACGAGGAGAGAGGACGCGATGGGTAAGGAAACCTGGAAGTTCAGCCATAACGAAGCGGCGAACGCCGTCTTCACCGAGGGCATGCGCAAGATCTTCGAATACCGGGATCTGGGCGTGAAGGACGCGACCAACGGCGACTACGTGGCCCATATCGTCAAGGCGAACGGCCGCAAGGACACCGACGAGGTGCAGCACTGGCACGTGCACGACTGCGACTTCCAGATGGTCTACGTGCTCAAGGGCTGGGCCAAGTTCGAGTATGCGGGCGAGGGCGTGCACACCATCCGCGCCGGTGACTGCATCAACCAGCGGCCGCTGATCCCGCATCGCGAGATCGAGTGCTCGCCGGACATGGAGCTGCTGGAGATCGTCTCGCCGGCGAACTTCGAGACCCGGATCGTCGACGCCCCTGCCGAAGCGGCCGAGTAAGGTGTTGTCCGACGGAGCGGCGGGTCCGCCGCCGCTCCGGGACTGATCGACGGGGTCAGGTGTAGCGGTAGGGCCGCCCGGCCTTCTCCATGTCCTCGTTGTACTGCTTGAAGATGCCGACGACCTTCGCCTTGAGCGGGGATTCCTTGGCGATCTCGTCCCAGAACACCCGGGCGGCCGCCTCGACCGTCGCCCATTCGGCATCGGGAATGGTGGTGAGCTCCATCTTGGTGCCGTTCACCCGCAGGCTGGCCTCGCCGCCCCAGTACCAGTACTGCCGGTAATAGTGCGACTGGTCGCAGCACACCCGGAACAGGGTCTGCAGATCCTCCGGCAGCTCCTCCCAGCGGCCCATATTGGCGAAGAACGAGCCGCACCAGGCGCCGGAGATGTTGTTGGTCAGGAAGTAGTTGGTCACGTCGGCCCAGCCGACCGTGTAGTCCTCGGTGATGCCCGACCAGGCGATGCCGTCGAGCTCGCCGGTCTGCACCGCGACCTCGATGTCTTCCCAGGGCAGGGTGACCGGCACGACGCCGAACTGGGTCAGGAAACGGCCGGCGGTCGGGAAGGTGAAGACCCGCTTGCCCTCCAGATCCTTCAGCGAGTTGATCGGATCCTTGGTGGCGAAATGGCAGGGGTCCCAGGCGCCGGCGGAGATGTGCTTCACCCCGACCTTGGCGTATTCCTCCTCCCAGATCTGGGCGAGGCCGTACTGGTTGAACAGCACCGGCACGTCCAACGAGTAACGCGAGGCGAAGGGGAAATAGCCGCCGAACACGGTCACTTCGGTCGGCGAGGCCATGCTGTCGTCGTCCGACTGCACCGCGTCGATGGTGCCGCGCTGCAGGGCGCGGAACAGCTCGCCCGTGGGCACGAGCTGGTCGGCGAAGAACAGCTCGATCTGCATGCGGTCGCCGGCGATCTTGTTGAACATGTCGATGGCCGGTTTGACCACGTGCTCGGCCAGCGCCGGGCCGGCATAGGTCTGCATACGCCATTTGATGGTGGACTGCGCGATCGCCGGTGTCGCCAGCGCCGCGGCGGGGGCGGCCGCGGCGGCACCCTTAAGGAATGTGCGTCTCGTGGTCATGAAGCCCTCCTAAACTTTTTGTTGAGGGCGATATGATGACCGTATTTTGCGGTGCGGCGAAAATTATTTTCCGTACACCAGTTCCGGCAGCCACAGGGCGATCTGCGGGAACGCCATGACCAGGGCGAGCGCCATCACCATGACCACCGCGAAGGGCAGGATCGAACGGTAGATGTCGCGCAGGCTGATCTCCGGCGGCGCCATGGCCCGCATCAGGAACAGGTTGTAGCCGAAGGGCGGGGTCATGTAGGCGATCTGGGTGGTGATCGTGTAGAGCACGCCGTACCAGATCAGGTCGAACCCCATCGCGCCGACCAGCGGCACGTAGAGCGGGGCGACGATCACCAGCATGGCGGTGTCGTCCAGGAACGTGCCCATGATGATGAAGCTGAGCTGCATCAGGATCAGGATCGTCCAGGGGCTGAGGCCCAGCTTTTCGGTGAACAGGTCCTCGATCGCCTTGACCGCGCCCAGCCCGTCGAAGATCGCGCCGAAGCCGAGCGCCGCCAGGATGATCCACATGAACATGCAGGAGATGGCAAGCGTGTTGCGGGTCGTGTTCTCGAAAACCTGCCGCGTCATCCGGCCCTTCAGCACGGCGGCGAGGAAGGCGGCGAGGGCACCGATTGCGGAACTCTCCACCAGCGAGGTCCAGCCGTTGACGAAGGGCACCATCATCGAAGCGAAGATCGCCAGCGGCAGCAGTCCGGCGCGCAGCAGCCGAAGTTTCTCCGCCATGTCGATCTGCTCGCGCTCCGCCTTGTCGAGCGGCGGGCCGAGATGGGGCTGCAACTGGCAGCGCACATAGATGTAGACGATGAACAGGGCGGCCATCATCAGTCCCGGCATCACCCCGGCGAGCCAGAGCTGGCCGACCGGCTGGCGGGCGATCATGGCGTAGAGCACCAGCACGACCGAGGGCGGCACCAGGATGCCCAGCGACGAGCCGGCCTGGATTACCCCGGTGACCATGATCTTGTCGTAGCCCCGGCGCAGCAGCTCGGGCAGGGCGATGGTGGCGCCGATCGCCATGCCCGCGACCGACAGCCCGTTCATTGCGGAGATCAGCACCATCAGCCCGATCGTGCCGATGGCAAGCCCGCCGCGCACGGGGCCCATCCACACGTGGAACATCCGGTAGAGATCGTCGGCGATCCGGCTCTCCGACAGCACGTAGCCCATGAAGATGAACATCGGCAGGGTGAGCAGCGGATACCACTTCATGAGCTTCATGGCGGCGGCGAACGGGATCTCCACCCCGCCCACACCCCAGAGCAGCACGCCGGCGGCGGCACCGACGAAGCCGATGGCGCCGAACACCCGCTGGCCGGTCATCAGCATCAGCATCATCGACGAGAACATCAGCAGGGCGATCAGCTCGTAGGACATCACGCCTCTCCGCGCTGCGTCGTTTCGCCGGAGGCGAGGCGGTCGATGTCCTTGAACAGCTCCGCCAGCGCCTGCAGCAGCATCAGCAGCACGCCGAGGCACAGGGTCACCTTCACCGGCCAGATCAGCGGCCGCCAGGCGGTCGAGCTGCGCTCCAGGTAGCCCATCGTCTCCGCCGCCGCGTCGGGGCCGCCGGTGACGAAGGCCCAGAGCAGCTCACCGAAGAAGGCGAAGGGCTCCATGCCGAAATAGCCCAGCGAATAGGCGGTGGAGCTGACCGCGCCGTAGAACAGGACGCCCAGATAGAACATCAGGAACAGCACCGAGAAGCTGTCGACCCAGGCCTTGGTGCGCAGCGACCAGTCGCCGTAGAACAGGTCCATGCGCACGTTGGAACCGAGCTGGATCGAGTAGGGGCCGCCGAGAATATAGTAGGCGACCATCACGAACTGCGCGGTCTCGAGGGTCCACAGCGACGGATCGAAGAAGGTCTTCGACGCCGAGGACCAGAGCAGCACGCCCATCAGCACGAACACCAAGTACATCGCGCAGCGCCCGATGGCCCGGTTCATGGCTTCCACGGCGCGCACATAGCCGCGCATGATCCCCAGCATCGGCCCCCTTTGTCGCCGTTCCCGGCGATCAGCCCGTGCGCCGCGTCCCGGAGCGGTACCGCGACGCAGCGATGTCGTCCCGCGACTATTCCAGCGGACCGGGGCGGGGTCCAGTCCGTTTGGGTCAGCAGGGGTGACCGTTCGGTGCGATCAGCCGGTGGCCCGCTGCATGACGACCACGTCGATCCACTGGCCGAACTTGAAGCCGATCTTCTCCATGTGCCCCACCTTGCGGAAGCCGAAGGCGGCGTGCATCGCCTCCGAACCGGAGGCCGGATCGCTGATCACCGCCATCATCTGCTTCCAGGGTCCGGCCTCGGCGATCCGCACGAGTTCGGCCATCAAGGCCCGGCCGATGCCTTGCCGGATGGCATCGTGGGCGATGTAGATCGAGTTCTCCACGGTGAAGCGGTAGGCCGAGCGGGGACGGTACTTGCTGAGATAGGCGTAGCCGACCACCGCCCCGTCGCGCTCGGCGACGATGTAGGGGAAGCCCGCCTCCAGGATCCCGGCGCGGCGTTCCGCCATCTCCGGCTCGCCCGGCGCCTCCTCCTCGAAGGACGCTGTGCCGTGCCGGACGTGATGGGCGTAGATTTCGGTGATGACGGTGATGTCGGAGGGCTCCGACGGGCGGATGGTCACAGCGGTCATCGCGGGCTTCCGGAAGCGGGACTTCGATGGTTCAATCCTGCCACCGAACGAAACGGGAGGACAGATCATGACGGTGATGGAAGCGGGGATCACGCCCGCCGGTGAAGGGGTGGACGGCGTCGTCTGGTCGATCCTCGGGCAGACCTACAAGCCGAAGCAGGAAAGCGAGAGCTGCTTCACCTTCGAGACGCTGTTCCCGCACGGCACCTTCGTGCCGACGCACATTCATGCCGCCCAGGACGAGTTCATCTACATGCTGGAGGGTACCTTCGATCTGGTTCTGGATGGCCGGAAGGCACAGGCGGTGACAGGCGACCTGATCCACATGCCGATGGGCATCCCGCACGGCATCTTCAACAATTCCGGCAAGGACGTGAAGGCGCTGTTCTGGGTGTCGCCGGCGCGCTCCCTGCGTCAGCTTTTCGAGAAGATCCACAACGTCGCCGATCCGGCCGAGGTGGTGCGTCTGGCGGCCCAGTACGAGGTGGAGTTCCTGCCGCCGCCGTGACCAGTCGGGACGGCGTCCAGGCCTCAGGTGCCGATGCGCCGGCCGAAGGTCTCGGGGTCGTAGATCAGGCAGTAGCGGTCGCGCTTCACGCCGTCGCTGCTCAGCGGTAGGATCAACCGCACGAACGACCAGACACGATCCCTGGTGTCGTAGAACTCATGCTGGCCGAGATCCGGCTCGCCCCGCTGCATAATCTCATTGAGCCGGGCATGCACCTTGGCCAGATCCTCCGGCACGAAAGCCTCCGAAAAGGTCGTGCCCCGCATCGATCGCCCGTGGGACTCGTCGATCAGCGTTGAGGAGAGCCGCAGGACCCAGTCGCCGTGCTCATCGCTCCACTCGACCAGACTGATGGCCTTGATGGCAGCCGGCGGCATGTCGAGCGGATCGATGGACTGCGGAAATCCATTCGCCGCTGTCGGGCGCCACGCCTCAAGACACGCAGCCAGGACCGGATAGTCGTTGATTTTCCCGATGGGCATCGGGATATGCACACTAGGCAGCCTAAAGAAGTTGCTGTCTTCGTTTTCTGGCTTCGGCCACATTTCCAATAAGTACTTTCGCAAGTATAGGACGTGCGTGCATTTAAGAGTATGGCTGAATACCCGTTAATAATCCATTAACCGGTCTATCGTTTTGGGCGAACGCCGCATACCCCCTGGTCTTTTTCTGGCTATATCGGGCTAATCCGAGCGTCGCTGGCCGCCGTATTGAAATCCGAAAGCGGTACAGGGTAATCCGCTTGCGATAGCGGATGTACAGATGCAACTCTACTTTCAGAACGGTGCGTCTCAACGGTACGGGACCTCGCTTATGCCATTGCACAACCTGAACGAACGCCTGCTGACGATGCCGAGGCTCCATGTGCCCGTGGCTCTGGAGGACATCGACGGCTACCCGACCCTCGCCCGTTGCCTTGCGGTGTGGCGCAAGCACTCGGCCGACCGGCTTCCGGCCACCATCGATCCGGTGGAGATGCCGGTGGAGGCGATCAAGGGGATCAGCCTGGTCGATTGGGACCCCAAGATAGAGGACTGGGTGATCCGGCTGTCCGCCACCCTCATGGACCAGGGGCATGGCCGTTCGATGACCGGTACCCGGATGCTGGATATCTACCGTGACGAGGAATATGCGGGCGTGAGGGAGCGGCTGCAGACGACCCTGGAGGCGGGAGAGCCGAGCCTTGCCCGTCACGAGTTCGTCGGCTCGCGCAACCGGCGCTGGGCCTACATGCGCCTGATCCTGCCGCTCAGCAGCGACGGGACAAAACGCGACAGGTACTGCCTGATCTACGATCCGGCCAGTTTCGGCCAACGCGTCGGGACCTGACGCGGGCCGCCGACCTATCCCCGGGCGCGGTTAACGTCCGATTGGCTGAACTTGGCGAGCGTGGCATAGCCGCGCACGATCGCTTCCAGTTCCTCCCGGCTGGCGACCTGGTCCAGCGCGGTGAACCCGTCCGGTGCCCGTTCCTCGACCAGGTCGATCACCCCCTCCGGACCGCCGCCTCGGTTGGTGCGCACGATCTCCGCCGTCGTTGGCAGGCGTTCGGCCTCGTAGGTCTTCAGCGCGCCCTCCACGTCGCCGCCGCACGTCGCCAGCAGCGGCGCGAGACAGCGGGCATCCAGGATCGCCTGGCTGGCCCCGTTGGAGCCGACCGGGTACATCGGATGGGCCGCGTCGCCGAGCAGGGTGACCCGGCCGAACGACCAGCGGTCGACCGGGTCGCGGTCGCACATCGGGAACTCGTAGAAATCGACGGTCTTGGTGATCAGGTCCACCGGATCGATCAGATCCAACTCGAACACGCCGTCCACATACTGCATCACGTCGGCCCGATCGCCGAGCCGGCTCCAGTTCTCGCGTCTCGGCGGCGGACGGGTGCCGTCGCCCAGCCGTGCGACCACGGCCCAGTTGATCAGGGTTTTGTCCGGCGTGTCCGGGTCGTTATAGATCGGATAGCAGACGAACTTGGCGTTCATGCCGCCGGCGATGATCATCGACTTTCCGGTCAGGAACGGCTCGCCCTCCACGGCCCCGCGCCACAGCATCAGCCCGTTCCAGCTCGGCGGTCCCTCGTCGGGATAGAACGTCTCGCGCACCTTGGAATGGATGCCGTCGCAGCCGATCAGCACGTCGCCGGTCACCGTCACCTTCGTGGCGGTGTCGCGCCGCTCGAAACGCGCGGTCACGGTGCCGCCGTCATCCTCGAAGCCGGTGATCTGGTGTCCGGTATGCACATGGTCGTCGCCCAGCCGCTCGCGCACGGCCTCCAGCAGGACGGCCTGCAGCTTGCCGCGATGGATCGAGAACTGCGGGAAGTCGTAGCCGGCATCGGTGCCGCGCAGGTCGCGCCAGATCTCCTGGCCGAAGCGGTTCTGGTAGATCAGCTCGTAGGTGCGGATGCCGATGGCGTCGAGCCTGTCGAGCAGGCCCAATGCGGCGAGCTCCTTGATCGCGTGGGGCAGGGTGTTGATGCCCACGCCGAGCTCGCGGATCGTCATCGACTGCTCGTAGACATGGGCGTCGATGCCCTGTTCGTGGAGGCTGAGCGCGGTGGCGAGGCCGCCGATGCCGCCGCCGATGATGATTGCCTTCATGCGCGCACTCCCTTGCTTTGCCTCCCGCCCGGCGGCGGAGCCGACAGTCTTGCCGAGCCCATGGCCCCCTGTCACGGTCTCGATGTTGCCGACTCCGCGCCCCTCGACCTCCGCGACGGAGGCGGGGAGCCGAGCCTCCTGCGTTCCGTCCACCCTTGCGCGAAACTCTAGGAACGCCGTGGCGGATCGGCCTTGATGTGGATCAAATCCAGATGATCGGCCGCCATGGATGATCGATGGGCTGGCGCGCGCCATGCTAGAAGGCGATCGGAACGGGGATGGCCCGGCTAAGGGCGGCGACCGGCGCCGGGAGATCAGGGGCATGGAGAGCACGGGCGGCGACCCGACAGACGAGAGGGCGTTCGTCGCCGCACTGCAGGCAGGAGAGCGCGTCGCCTTCGAACGGCTGGTGCGCGAGCACGGTGCGCGGATGCTCGCCGTCGCCCGGCGCATGGTGCGCGACGAGGCCACCGCCCAGGACTGTCTGCAGGACGCTTTTCTGTCGGTGCACCGGGCGATCGGTCGGTTCGAGCCGACCGGGTCGCTCGGCGGCTGGCTGCATCGGATCACGGTCAATGCCTGCCTGATGCGGCTGCGCGCCAACAAACGGCTGGCGGAAACCTCGATCGACGAGCTTCTGCCGGCCTTCGATCCCGACGGGATCCGGCTCGGCGAGCCGCGCACCGAGATCCGCAATCCGGAGGATGCCCTGGAGGCGGCCCGGATCCGGGTGTATATGCGGCAGAAAATCGACGAACTGCCCGACGGCTACCGTATCGTTCTGCTCCTTCGCGACATTGAGGGATACAGCACCCGGGAAGCGGCCGAGATGGTGGGGGTCGCGGAGGGAGCGTTGAAGGTTCGGCTGCACCGTGCCCGCGCGGCGCTGAAGACGCTGGTCGAACCCCTGTGGGACGAGTTGGGGACGGCATGATCACGCGTCGCAAGCTCAGATGGCGCATCCAGCACTGGCTGGAGGCCCGGCTGCCGGGGCTGCTGACCTGTGCCCAGTTCGAGGCGCTGGTGGACGCCTATATCGACGGCGAGCTGGGACCGGTGGCGCGGGCGACGGTCGATTTCCACATGCGCACCTGTCCGGTCTGCCTGCGGTATGTCGCCGCCTACCGCAAGGTGCGGGACATGGCGGCCGACACGCTGACCCGGCCCGAGGCCGAGGCGCTGGACGCGATTCCGGAGGATCTGGTCGCCGCCATCCTGGCCGCCCGGGACGCCGAGGCAGGTCGCAAGACACCCTAGCATTTTCATGCGGTTTCGGCGGTGTAAGGGGATGCGCGCGGCGCCGTTGCGTTTGATACTGGAACCTTAACAGGGCCGGTTCACCGCAGGGCATAGGTTTTGGAAATCCGCTTCCCCATGTGGCTTCGGGTTGTCGACCGACCCGGTGCGACGGTCTTCGCCACATTGTCCGCGACCGAGGCCTTCTCGCGGGCCCTGGTCGCCGGCGTGATTCCGCTGGAGGCCTACCGGCTTCTGGAATCCGCCAGGGACGTCAGCATCGCCTACACGGTGATCGGGGTGGTGGCCCTGCTGGCGAGCTTCGCGGTGCCGGTGGTGATCCGGGTGATCCGCCGCAAGTGGATCTTCAGCGCCGGCTGCGTCTTCATGTTCATGGCGCCGCTGCTGATGCTGGCGGAGACTGTCGTTCCCTTCGTCGGCGCGCTGCAGTTCCGTGCGCTGGCCGTGGTCTGCGTCAACATCTCCCTCAACCTCTATATCCTCGACTACATCGCCCGGAAGGATTTCGTCACCGCCGAACCGCGGCGTCTCGCCTTCATGGGCGTGGCCTGGTTCACCGGGCCGGGGCTCGGGATCTATCTGTACAAGACCTTCGGGCTGGAGGCGGTCTGCCTGCCCAGCGCCGTCTTCGCGGTGATCGCGCTGGCCTATTTCTGGGTGCTGCGGATGCGTGAGGACCCGCGGGTGGCGCCGGCCAAGCGGCGGCCGCCCACCCCCTGGGCCAACATCCGCCGCTACCTGGCGCAGCCGCGCCTGCGGCTGGCCTGGGCGATTCCCTTCGCGCGCAGTTCCTACTGGGCGGCGTTCTTCGTCTATCCGCCGCTCTATATCGCCAAATACGGCGGCGACGAGATGCTGTCGGCGATGATGCTGTCGGCCGGGCAGGGGATGCTGTTCGCCGCCCCGCTGGCGGGCAGGCTGGCGCGGGAACTGGGAATGCGGCGGGTGATCATCCTCGCCTTCATCTTCACCGGGGCGATCTGCCTGATCGCCGGGGCGATCCGGCCCTCGCCGGCGATTGTGGCGCTGCTGTTCTTCGTCGGATCCGCCGGGGCGATGACCCTGGACGCGCTGGGCAACATCCCGTTCCTGCGCTCGGTCCATGCCTATGAGCGCTCCGAGATGACCTCGGTCTTCCGCACCTATATCGAGGTGTCGCAGCTTCTGCCGGCGGCGGTCTATGCGCTGCTGCTGCTGTATTTTCCGCTGTCGTCGGTGTTCATCGCCCTGGGCGTGCTGCTGCTGGCGACGGCCTGGCTGTCGACCTACCTGCCGCGCCGGTTCTGAACCGGCGCCGGCTTCGGTCGGCGCCGGATCAGCGCGTGCCGCCGGCCGCCTTGAGGTGCGGCTGGTCGTTGGCGACGTCGGCGAACATCTCCGGAGCGACCGGCTCCAGTTCGACCACGTCGACGGCGACGACGACATTCTCGGCCACCGGGTTGCTGACCTGCTGGTCGGCGAGGGCGGCGCGCTTGGCCTCCCGGTCGTCGCGCATGCTCGACAGGATGGCGGCGGCGATCGGCACCACGGCGCCGATGACGAAAATCACGCATACGATCGCCAGCAGAAACGGGTCGACGTTTCCGGCCCCGGCGACGTGCAGGCTCTCGGCTCCCTGCGGCATGATCTGCGTCCTTATCTTCAGGGGCCCAATCCCGGCCCAAAAAACACGAAAGCCGGCCCCCGTTTCCAAGGGCCGACATCATCATATAAGCGCTTCGTTACCAAACGGTTAGCTCATCCGCGACGCCGATGCTCCAAGCGCGACATGGGACGTCGGATTTATAGTTTTTTCTGTCGTGATTTTCCGCTACATGACCCTCGTCGCCAAGGCTGGGTCGGCACGGGTCGGTCTTTGCGGCTTACGTACATTTTCGGGATGCGTCGCCTCTGGCTCTCTGCCGGTCGAGCGGCGCTTTTTCGTCCGACGCGCCTGTTGTGGGGGAGGCACGGGGTTATGGCTATTCGTTTGGCGACATTGCCGGTCGACGAGGTGAAGGCGCTGGCCGGGATCGCGGGTTTCCCGCGCTGGGCCGGGGATGTGACGGTCGATGACGCCCTGATCGACCATCATCTGGCCAATGACGATCTGATCGAGCCGGATGACGGCCGCGATCCGAACGCGCCGGTGCCGGCGGCCGAACATGCCGGACGGGTCGCCTGGCTGGTCCGCAACGTCGCCCGCGACGGCTGCTCGCTGACCCTGCGCGACGGCCGCATCCAGGACGGCAACCACCGCTTCGCCGCCGCCCTGTATCGCGGCGATTCGCTGATCCGCGTCTGTTTCATGGATTAAGTCAGGGCCGGGGTGGGGTTTCAGCCTCCGCCTCCAGCCATGCGACCAGCGCCCGGACCTTCGGCATCGCCATGCGGTCCGGCGGCGCCACCAGGTGATAGGCCACCCCTTCGTCCACCGGTGCCAGGTCGGCGAAGGGTTCCACCAGCGCGCCCGACGCCAGCGCGTCCTGGGCCATGATCCGGTTCTCCAGCACCACCCCCAGCCCCTGGACCGCGGCCCGCAGCGAGTGTGCAGACTGCGAGAAGCGCAGGTTGCGGGACCCGCGCAGGCCGACGAGCTTGTGCCGGCGCAGCCAGGCCGTCCATCCGGTCAGCCGCTGGTCGGAATGGATCAGGGTCTGGCGCGCGAGGTCGGCCGGGGTGCGGATCCGATCGCGCCCGTGCACCAGCGCCGGCGCGCAGAGCGCCACCAGCCGTTCCGAGACCAGCCGTCGGCTCTCGAGTCCCGGCCAGGGGCCCATGCCGTAGCGGATGCTGGCATCGACCGCCTCGCGCCCGTAGTCGATCGGCCGCGACGTCGCCTCGATCCGCAGATCCACCTCCGGGTGTTCCGCCAGGAAGCGCGGCAGGCGGGGCAGCAGCCAGATCTCGGCGAAGCTGGCGGGGGCGGTGACCACCAGCGTATCGGCTTGGCCGCGCTCGGCGATCTCGGCGGTGGCCGCGCGCAGGGTCTCGAAGGCCGGGGCGATCTTGGAGAAATACACCTGCCCCGCGTCGGTCAGCAGCAGCCGCCGGTTCAGCCGATGGAACAGCTTCAGGCCGAGCGCCTCCTCCAGGACGCGGAGCTGGTGCGACAGCGCCGAGGGGGTGATCGACAGCGCCTCGGCCGCTGCCTTCACGCTCAGCCGCGTGGCCACCGCTTCGAAGGCGCGCAGCGCGGTCAGGGGAGGGAGGGTATCCATATCAGGTCAAAATTCCTCAGTCGACTGCTGTAATAGTATCATTTGTCGCCGCGAAATCCGATCCGCATACTGGGCTGAAAGATGAACGCTGCTCAGGCGAGGCGGCGAGAGACATGCGACAAGGGAGAAGGCCATGGGCAAGATGCTCGATCAGGCGGCGATCGACCGCTACCACAGCGACGGCTACGCCTTTCCTATCCGGGTGATGGACTCGGCGGACGCGGCGTCCTTCCGCCGGCGCTTCGAGGCCTACGAGACCGCCAATGGCGGCTGGTACGAGCTGTCCAAGGGCCAGAAGCTCTATCTTTTGCAGACCTGGGTCTCCGACCTGGTCCAGCACCCGAAGGTGCTCGACGCGGTGGAGGACGTGCTCGGACCCGACATCCTGTGCTGGGGCACCTCGCTGTTCGTGAAGGACGCGCAGAACCCGAGCTTCGTGTCCTGGCACCAGGACGCCACCTATTGGGGGCTGGACCGACCGGACGTGGTCACCGCCTGGATCGCCCTGTCGCCGGCGACGTTGGAAAGCGGCTGCATGAAGGTGATCCCCGGCAGCCAGAAGTGGCAGCAGATCGAGCACCGCGACACTCTCGCCAAGGAGAACCTGCTGACCCGCGGCCAGGAGATGGCGGTCGAGGTGAACGAGGAGGAGGCGGTGGCCATGCCGCTGGCGCCGGGCGAGATGTCCCTGCACCACGTGCTGGTCGCCCATGCCAGCAAGCCGAACGAGAGCGACGACCGGCGCATCGGCGTCGCCATCCGCTATGTCGCCCCGCATGTGCGTCAGATCAACGGCGACAAGGATGCCGCCCTGCTGTGCCGGGGCAGCGACACCCATGGCAACTTCATCCACGAGACCCCGCCGGCCGCCGACATGGACGCCGCCGCCCGGGCCGAGCATGCCCGGATCATGGCCTTCCGCCAGGGCGTTCTCTACAAGGGCGTGGCCGGAAAACCGGCGCATACCGCGGTTTAGGAGCGCCGGGGAACCGGCCGTCTCGGCGACCCATAGGGATCCGCTATCGCACCCATTGCCTCAACTCTGTTGAGGCATGGCGCCGGTTGGCGTAGGGTTTGGGAAGCGATGCGGTTTTCCCTTCCAGGACGCTGAGATGGCCTATTCCTTTGAACAGTTCTGCCAGGACGCTCACGATGCGCTGTCGGCCGATTCCGGCCCGGCCGGCAGGGAGCGGATCCGCGCGCAGCTCGAGAAGCTGCTGCAGAACAAAGAATTCGTCGAGCAGACCTGCGGCCCCCAGGCCGAAATCGGAGTGCACCAGATCTATCGCGATCCGGACTTCGATTTCGTCGTGCTGGCCCATATCAACGACGCGCCGCGCCAGTCGCCGCCGCATGATCACGGCTCTTCCTGGGCGATCTACGGTCAGGCGACCAAGTACACCGACATGAGCGAGTACCGCCGTGTCGATGGCGGCGCGGGTGCCGGCGAGGCCTCGATCGAAAAAGTGAAGACCTACCGCCTGACGCCGGGCCATGCCGGCCTATATGACGTGGGCGCGATCCATGCGATCGACTATCCGGAGGGCGCGCGCTTCGTGCGCGTCACCGGCACCGACCTCGGCACCGTCGACCGGTTGAAGTTCGACATGAAGGCCGGCAAGGCCGAGGTTATCCAGAGTGTTGGGGCAGGCTGAGGACGGGCCAGTGGCGGTTCAGATTCCGGTAAAGGACACAGACGCCGTGGAAACGCGGATCGAGGATCTGTGTGCCAAGCGCGGGCTGCGCATGACCGAGCCACGCCGGGTGATCGCCCGCGTGCTGTCGGCGGCGGAGGATCATCCCGATGCCGAAGCGCTGTACGATCGGGTCAAGGAGGTCGATCCGACGATCTCCATGGCGACGATTTACCGCACGATGAAGCTGTTCGAGGAGATGGATATCGTCTCCAAGCGGGATTTCGGCGACGGCCGGGCCCGCTACGAGCCGCAATCCGGCCCGGAAGACCACCATCATCATATGATTGATGTTGAGACCGGCGAGGTTCTGGAGTTTTATAATCAGGAACTCGAAGACCTGAAGAAGCGGATCGCCCGCGACCTCGGCTTCGATCTTGTGGATCATCATCTGGAGCTGTTCGGCACCCGCCGGAAAAAGCAGCACTGAGTCGGAAGCCATCATGACGGACGTACGAGAGATCGTCGCCTGTAGCCCCAGTGCCGCCTGTCACCAGGCGGTTACACGTACCTACGCGCAGATGCGCGAGAACGGCGCCGATGAGCGCGTGGCCTTCGAGGCGGCGCAGAAGGTCTATACCTGGCATCATCCCGAGGTGCCGCGCGACCGCGTTCCCTACGTCATCGCCGACTGGTTGCCCTGAGCGGGGTTCCGTCCCGTCATCTTTGAATTATTAACCGAGCCGGCCGAAAGCCGGCTTTTCGGCGTTCAATGATGCGGGCACAGCAATGCTGCATTGCGGCATCTGCGCTGGAAGCGCGCCCGGACCCGACGCATCTTCCTGGGTAACACCCTCAAAGGTAACACCCCAGCGATGGAGATACCGGTGGCCACCTATCAGAGCTACTACAAGGTCAAGTATCACGACGAGTTCCAGGTCCGCTGGTCCGTCGAGCAGCAGCAGGCCGCCAGCGAGATGGCCGGCCGTCCGACCCATGCCGTGTCCGGCACCGTCGGTGCCGTCTATGGCGGTGTCATCGCCGGCACCGACGCGGACGCCGACCGCCGGGGCTGAGGCGGCAGTTAAGCCCGGGCGGTCTAACCGATGATACCCGTCATCCCGGCGTACGCCGGGGCGACGATATGCTGCTGGAGAATTGGGTCACCGCGCCGTCCAGCCGCCGTCGACCATCACCGACGACCCGGTCACGGACCCCGATGCCGGCGAGATCAGGTAGAGCGTCGCCGCCGCAACGTCCTCCAGCTGCCCCAATTCTCCCAGCGCGAGCCGCGACAGGGTGTCGGCCTTGAACGCCGGATCCTCGAAGAACGGCCGTGTCAGCGGCGTCTCCACGAAGGTCGGGCAGACCGTGTTCACCCGGATTCCGTGGCCGCCCAGGTCCCAGGCCATCGCCTTGGTCAAGCCCTCCACCGCGTGCTTGCCGGCGCAGTAGACCGTGCGGTTCGGCGCACCCACATGGCCCATCTGGGACGACATGTTGACGATCGTCCCCTTGATGCCGGCGTCGATCATCCCCGTCACCACCGCCTGGGCGACGAAGAAGCAGGCGCGCACGTTCACGCCGAACAGCCGGTCATAGGTCTCCACCGAGACCTGGGTGAACGGCTCCGGCTGGTTCGAGCCGGCGTTGTTCACCAGCCCGTCCACCGGCCCGAGCGCGGCGATTGCGGCCTGGGTTCCGGCGATGTCGGTGACGTCCTGCACCACCGTGTCGGCCGAGCCGCCCTGCGCCTCGATTTTCGCCTTCACCCGTTCCAGCGGTTCGGAGGAGCGGCTCAGCAGGATCACATGCGCCCCGGCCTCGGCGATCGCCTCGGCGCAGGCCGCCCCCAGCCCCTTGCCGGCGCCGGTGACCAGCACCCGCTTGCCGTCCAGGCGGAAGCGGTGGGCGACCCGGATCGGCCTGTCGTCGCCCGTCTGCTCAGGCATTCCTGCCTCCATAGCGGCGCACGCGGATATCGGCCTGCTCTTTGTGCCCGGCGAAGCCCTCCAGGGCGCAGAGCCGCGAGCAGACCTCGCCGACCTTGACGCTGGCCTCGTCCGTCAGCACCCGCTGGTAGGTGCAGGTCTTCATGAACTTGCCGACCCAAAGGCCGCCGGTGTAGCGCGCCGCCTTCATGGTCGGCAGCGTGTGGTTGGTGCCGATCACCTTGTCGCCATAGGAGACGTTGGTGCGCGGGCCGAGGAACAGGGCGCCGTAATTGGTCATGGTGTTCAGGAAATAGTCGTCGTCGGCGGTCATGATCTGCACGTGCTCGCTGGCGATCTCGTCGGCCACCTTGGCCATCTCGGCCAGATCCTCGCAGACGATCACCTGGCCGTAGTCGCGCCAGGCCTGGGCGGCGATCTCCGCCGTGGCGAGGGTCTTAAGCTGGCGCTCCACCTCGGCCATGGTATCGCGGGCCAGCTTCTCAGAATTGGTCACCAGGATCGCCGGAGAGGTCGGGCCGTGCTCGGCCTGTCCCAACAGGTCGACCGCGCAGATCTCGCCGTCCACCGTCTCGTCGGCGACGATCAGGGTCTCGGTCGGCCCGGCGAACAGGTCGATGCCGACCCGGCCGAAGAGCTGGCGCTTGGCCTCGGCGACGAAGGCGTTGCCCGGCCCGACCAGCATGTCGACGCCGCCGATGGTCTCGGTGCCGAGCGCCATCGCGCCCACCGCCTGGATGCCGCCGATGCAGTAGATCTCGTCGGCCCCGCCGAGATGCTGGGCGGCGACGATCGCCGGGTTCGGGCGGCCCTGATAGGGCGGGGCGCAGGTGATGATGCGCTTCACGCCGGCGACCTTGGCGGTCACCACGCTCATATGGGCCGACGCGACCAGCGGGTACTTGCCGCCGGGCACGTAGCAGCCGACCGCATTCACCGGGATGTTCTTATGGCCGAGCATGACGCCCGGCATGGTCTCCACCTCGATGTCCTGCAGGGCGGCCTTCTGGTGTTCGGCGAAGGTGCGGATCTGGGTCTGGGCGAAGCGGATGTCGTCGAGATCGGACGGATCGAGCTCGGCCAGGGCCTGCTCGATCTGCGCCTCGCTCAGCTTGAAGCTGTCGGGCGACCACTTGTCGAACTTCTCCGACAGCGCGCGTACGGCGGCGTCGCCGCGCTTGGCGATATCCGCCAGCGTCGCCTCGACGACGGCGCGCACCTTGGCGTCGTCCTCCTGGCGTTCCTCATCAGAGCGGGCGGTCTTCAGCCAGCGGGCCATCGTCGTCGTCCTCCACGGGTCTCGTTATGTCGTGGAGGACGGTGCCCCTGCAGCGCGGGGATTTCAACCGGCCATCTTGGCGGACGGAGGCGGCGTCTCTTTACCCTTTTTCCCTTCCGTCACGTCCCGGCCTTGTGCCGGGCTGTGCGTTTGGAGAGGGTGTTCCCGAAACCTTACTCGGCGGCGTCCCGGCCGCGGGTGGCGGTGCGGTCGAGCCAGTAGGGGCGGGGGCCGTACATCTCCACCAGATAGTCGACGAAGGCGCGGACCTTGGGCGACAGGTGCCGGTTCGACGGGTAGACGGCGTAGATCGGCACGTCCTCGCTGACCAGGTCGTCGAGTACCGAGACCAGCCGGCCGTCCTGCACGTATTCGCCCGCCACATGGGCGGCGAGCATGGTCAGGCCGGCGCCGGACAGGGCCAGGGCCAGAATCGAATCCCCGTGATTGGTGGCGATGGTGCCGCGGGCGCGCACGATCTTCTCCTCGCCGTCGACGCGGAAGTGCCAGTCGTTGATCGGGCTGCCCGGCTGCAGGGTGATGAGCGCGTGGTCCGACAGGTCCTCCGGTTTGGCCGGCACACCCCACTTCTCCAGATAGGTCGGCGAGGCGACCAGCTTGCGGTGGTTCGGGGCGAGCTTGCGCGCGATCAGCGAGCTGTCCTTGAGCTGGGCGATGCGGATGGCGAGATCGACACCTTCCTCCACCAGATCGACCAGGCGGTCGGCCACCAGCAGCTGCACCTGCACCTCGGGGAAGCGGTCGAGGAAGCCGGGCAGGTGCGGGGCGACGTGGCGGTGCGCAAAGGTCGAGGGGGCCGTGATCTTCAGCAGCCCGCGCGGCGAGCTATGTGCCGTGGTCACCGCCGCCTCGGCCTCATCCACATCGGCGAGGATCCGCTTGCATCGGTCGTAATAGGCGGAGCCGACCTCGGTCAGGCTCACCCGCCGCGTCGTGCGGTTCAGCAGCCGCACGCCGAGCCGGTCCTCCAGAGCGGAAAGCTGCTTGGAGACGACCGACGGCGACAGGTTCATGTGCCGTGCCGCCCCCGCCAGGCTGTTGTTCTCCACAACGGCCGCGAAAATCGACATTCCGGTCAGTACGTCCATAGCGGAACCATCCCCTTAACCGTCCAGAATTAATTCATCCGGAGCATGAATTCGGTGCCATCTTACTTGATTAAATACCCCCTGAAAAGTTTTACATCTCGGTCTCACACGGCGCCGAGAGCATTTCCAGGCACCGTATTCACGGAGGTAGAGATGACCAGCATCGACTTGACGCATGTCCAGAGCGGCGCGGCAGCGGCCGGTGTGACCGAGGCTGCCGGGACCGACCGCTGGAGCACCGCCGCTATCCCGCCGAAGGTTATCGACCGGGCCGTCAGCCATGGCCGCCTGCTGCGGTCCCAGGCGATCGCAGCGATGACCCTGGGAGCCGGCCGCTGGCTCTATGCCACGGCCCGGTCGGCGCTCGGCCGCCGCGCCTCCACCAAGCTCGGCTGCGGCGACTGCGGCGACATGATGCGGGCCTGAGCGGCCCCGACGGGGCACCGGGCCCCAACGAACGATCGCGCGGCGTCATCCCTCGATGGCGCCGCTGCCGTTTCTGCCGTCGCCGGTTTCTGCCGTCGCCGGTTTCGCCATCACCGGTTTCGCCATCACCGATTTTGCTATCACCGCGGCCGCCGGACCATCATCGCCAGGACATACCGGCAGGGCGCCTCGCCGTCGTTGCGGTAACCGTGGCGGCAGGCGCCGTCGTAATAGATCGAGTCGCCGGCCCCCAGCCGGTGGGTTTCCGCGTCCAGGGTAAGGGTCAGCGTCCCGGCCTCCACCATCAGATACTCGTGCGAGCCGGCCGGATGCGGGCCATAGGTACCGGTATCGACCCCGGGTGGAATCGTGGTCTGCATCATCTCGAACTCGACGCCGGGAATGACCGGTGAGAGGATCCGCCGGGTCCAGTCGCCGGGTCCAGGGACCACGACCTGATCGCTCCGGCGCAGCACCACGGCGCGGGCCGGGCTTTCGTCCTCCACCAGCCGGGCGATGGAGGTGCCGAGGCCCGTGGCGATGCGGTGCAGCACCAGGACGGTCGCCGCCTTCTCGCCGCGTTCGACCGAAGACAGCATGCTGAGGCTGATCTCGGCCCGTCCGGCGAGCTCCGCCAGGGTCAGGGACTGGACCTTGCGCATGGCCCGGATCCGCAGACCCAGGGCCGCCAGGTCGAGCGCCGGATCGTCTCTTGTCATTGATTCCTCATTAGTGGAATATATCATCACTATCGTGGAAATCGAGAGACGAATGCGCGGGCGCAAACCGAAATTCAGGCATGTGCGAGGGCGCGACACGGCGTTCCAGTCGCTGCTCGGCCACAATGGCGGCCCGCCGCTGCCGTCGCCGGCGAGCTGGAACGCGTTCTGCTGGCGCAAGGCGGCCGCGAAGTCCCGCACGGCGCCGTCGCGCGAGGTGCTGGCGATCCGCCTGCGCCGCGCCGCCGAGCTGGGTCTCGACTATCCTACCTATGCCGCCGTGCTGGCCCATGCCGGGGCCACGCCCCGGACGTTGGTCGTGGTCCTGTCGCGCGCCGTGATCGCCTATGGCGCCTTCGGCCCGAGGATCGCCGCCGAGGGGAGCCTGGCGCTGCGGGAAGAGGTGGCGGAGAAGCTCGCCGGGCTGTCCCGCCCGGAGATCGTCCTGGTCGCCCCGGCCCCGACGGGCGGCCCGGCCCGCGGGGCGGTGGCCGACGCGCTGGCGGCCACTGTCCGGTCGGCCGGCTGGCGCACGGCGGCGTCCGGGATCCTTCCGGCCGGTGGGGGGCGGGAGACGGCGGAGGCGCTGGCCGCCCTGCTGGCCGATGCCGGCCTGCCGCCCGGCACCGCCCTGCTGATCGCCGATCCCGACGCGCATCAGGAAACCGTGACCCGCGCCCGTCTGGCGGGCCTTCTGTCGCCGCAGCGCTATTTCGCGCTGCCGCCCACGCCATCCACGCCTTGAGGATTGTTCCATGAAGACCAACCGGCCGCTCGCCCCCGAGACCCTCGCCGCCCAGGCGCTCGGGTTCATCGACCCGGAGAACGGCGCCCTGGTGCCGCCGATCCACAGCGCCACCACCTTCGAGCGCCCGCCCGGCGGCATCGTCGGCCCCGGCTACAACTACACCCGCACCGACAACCCGACCTACGCCCAGGTCGAGGCGCTGCTGGCCCGGCTGGAGGGCGGGGAGGAGGCGCTGGTCCTAGCCTCCGGCATGTCGGCGGTGACGGCCCCCTTCCTGGCGCTGGGACCGGGCGACCATGTGGTGGTGCAGGACGTGCTGTACTGGGGCGTGCGCGCCTGGCTGAACGACTTCGCCACCCATTGGGGGTTGAAGGTCCAGTACGTGTCGGCCGGCGATCTGGACGCCCTGCGCGCCGCCATGCGGCCAGGCGAGACCAAGCTGGTCTGGGTCGAGACCCCGGCTAACCCGCTGTGGAACGTGGTCGACATCGCCGCGGCGGCGGAGATCGCCCATGCGGCCGGCGCCCGGCTGGCGGTGGATTCCACGGTCGCCACCCCGGTGCTGACCCGGCCGCTGGAGCATGGCGCCGACCTGGTCATGCATTCGGCCACCAAGTTCCTGAACGGCCATAGCGACGTGCTTGCCGGCGCGCTGATCACCGCCCGCGACGACGACTTCTGGCAGCGCATCCGCATGGTGCGCAAGGATCTGGGCATGGTGATCGGTCCGCAGGAGGCCTGGCTGCTGCTGCGCGGCATGCGCACCCTGCACATCCGCGTGCGCAAGGCCTGCGAGAACGCCCTGGCGATCGCCCAGGCGATGCAGGCCCATCCCAAGGTCACCCATGTGCTCTATCCGGGCCTGCCGGACCATCCGGGCCACGCGGTGGCGGCCCGGCAGATGCAGGGCGGGTTCAGCGGCATGCTGTCGATCCGGGTGGCCGGCGGCAAGGAGGCGGCCTTGGAGACCATGCGCCGGATGGCGGTGTTCACCAGCGCCACCTCGCTGGGCGGCACCGAGAGCCTGGCGGAGCACCGGCGCTCCACCGAGGGTCCGGACTCGCCGGTGCCGGACGACCTGATCCGTCTGGCGGTGGGCATCGAGGCGACGGAGGATCTGATCGAGGATCTGACCCAGGCGCTCGACTTCTGAGCGGCGGGCGAGGCGGCGGGAGGCGGGCTTCCGGCGCCCGTCCCTGTCCGGCCGATGCAGGACGCTTGACGGCGGCGGCCGGCGGCCCGTAGAAGGGGCGCGCATACGCCGTGCGGGGGTCGGGAAACCGTCCCCCGAACGCCCTCCCGGCGGAGGGGTGGCCGAGTGGCTGAAGGCGGCGGTTTGCTAAACCGTTGAAGGGGTAATGCCCCTTCCGTGGGTTCGAATCCCATCCCCTCCGCCAATTCTCACACCACCCCCAACAGCCCGCTCTCTCTTTTGCCCGCCGTGCTCCCGATCGCGGAGGGTTCCGCCGCCGTGCGCCGCCGGGGCTCTGTGCATAAAAGCGGATCGACGGTCGCGCCGTCCCATTCTCTGCCGGCGGGCGGCTCCCCATATGCGGGGCATCGACGCTCGGCGGAGGCCGGGTGCGGATGTCGGGGGATTGATTCATCGTGCTTGAAATCTGGATGCCGCTGTTCGGCGGCCTAGTGCTGCTGATCGTTGGCGGCGAGCTGCTGGTGCGCGGAGCCGTTCAGGTCGCCACCCGCCTGGGCGTCTCGCCGCTCGTCATCGGCCTGACGCTGGTCGGGTTCGGAACCTCCACGCCGGAGCTGGTCACCTCGCTGCAGGCCGGGCTCGCCGGAGCGCCCGGGATCGCCTACGGCAATATCGTCGGCTCCAACATCTCCAACATCCTGCTGATCGTCGGCATCGCCGCCCTGGTCTGCCCGATCGCGGTGCAGTCGGGCGCCCTGAAGCGGGACGGCGGCGTGATGGTGGCCGTGGTCGCGGTCTTCGCCGGGCTGTCCGCGCTGATGCCGATGGGGACGGGGATCGGAGCGGCCTTCCTGGCGGCCCTGGCCGGCTATATCTACCTCGCCTTCCGCCAGGAACGGGTCGCCGTGCCGGACGGACATGGCGCCGTCTACGACAAGAGCGCGGCCCTGCAGGACGCCGATCCCGGCGCGTCGCCCGGGGCCGGGCCGGGCGGATCGCTGGTGCTGTCGCTGGCGACCGCCGGCCTCGGCCTGGGGCTGGTGGTGCTGGGCGGCCATTTCCTGGTCGACGGCGCGGTGTCCCTCGCGCGCGACCTTGAGATCTCGGAGACGGTGATCGGGCTGACCATCGTGGCGATCGGGACGTCGATGCCGGAACTCGTCACCTCCGTCATGGCCGGCATCCGGCGGCAGAGCGACGTGGCGTTCGGCAATATCGTCGGCTCGAACATCTACAACATTCTCGGGATCGGCGGCATGACCGCCCTGGTCGCACCCGGCACGGTGCCGGCCGAGATCGTCGGCTTCGACAACCTGGTGATGGTCGGCGTGTCCGTGCTGATGATGGTCTTCGCCTATACCGGACTGCGGATCGGTCGCCGGGAGGGCGGGTTGCTGCTGGCGGGATACGGGGGCTATCTCTACGCGATCTGGCCGTAGGAGGGACCGGCCTGAGCGGGGTGCCCCGGCGGGGCGATGCTCCGGCGTTGTGCGGTGCGAAAACCAGGTGAGAAGTCGCGGCCGTCCCGCTAGAGCAGATCGTGCGGTGACGGGATCACTCCGTGATCGCGTCAACGTGCGTGAATCTGCTCTATCTGATTGTTTCAGAGACAAATTCACCGACCATATTGAATCATGAAATGATTCAATATGGTCGGATTTGGCTCTAGCCTGACGTGCTGCGGACCGGTTCCGCAGTCCCGCCTCCCGCGCTCCGCCGCCCGCCACCCACGGAGATCCGCATGCCCGCGCCGCTCGTTCGCATCGAGACGTCCGATATCCTGCCGCAGGAGGCCGATGTCGTCGTCATCGGCGGCGGCATCATCGGCGCCTGCACCGCCTATTACTTGGCCCGGCGCGGCGTGTCGGTGGTGCTGCTGGAGAAGGGGCAGATCGGCGCCGAGCAGTCGAGCCGGAACTGGGGCTGGTGCCGGCAGCAGAACCGCGACGCCCGCGAGCTGCCGCTGGCCACCCGCAGTCTGGCGCTGTGGGACGCGCTGCCCGGGGAGATCGGCGAGGATGTGGGTTTCCGCCGCTGCGGGCTGACCTATCTGACCGATGATGAGGAGCAACTCGCCACCTGGAGCGCTTGGTGCGATTTCGCCAGGGGGCAGGGGGTTGAGACACACGTGTTGTCCGGTGCCGCACTGGCGCAGCGCGGCGGCGTCACCGGCAAGACCTGGCGCGGAGGGGTGTGGTCGCCCGGCGACGGCACCGCCGACCCGTCGCGGGCGGCCCCGATGTTCGCCAAAGGGGTTGAGAAGTTCGGCGGCACGGTGGTCCAGACCTGTGCCGCGCGCGGGCTGGAGGCTCATGCCGGCCGGGTCGGCGCCGTGATCACCGAGAAGGGGGTGATCCGCACACCGCAGGTCGTCATGGCCGGTGGCGCCTGGGCCTCGTCCTTCTGCCGCCAGCACGGCATCCGCTTCCCGCAGGCGACCGTCCGTTCGACCGTGGTGTCGGTCGCCGGGGCGACGGACATTCCCGATGCGGTCTTCACCCCGGACAGCGCGATCACCCGCCGCGGCGACGGCACCGTTACCCTGGCGATCGGCGGTCGGGGCGAGCTCGATCCGACCCTGCAGACCCTGCGCTTCGCCGGTCCCTTCATGCCGATGTGGCTGAAGCGCCGGAAGTCGGTTTCGCCGGGCAGTCTCCAAGGCATGTGCTGGGGCCACGAGACCATGGTGCGCTGGGTGATGGACCAGCCGACGCCGATGGAGAAGGCGCGCATCCTCGACCCGAAGCCTTCGAGTCGGGTGACGAACGAGACCCTGGCGCGGGCCCGCAGGGTGATGCCGGGGCTGCGCGACGCCACCATCGCCCAGAGCTGGGCCGGCTATATCGACAGCACGCCCGACGGGGTGCCGGTGATCGGCGAGGTGCCGGGCCTGCCGGGCTGCCTCCTGGCGGCCGGGTTCAGCGGCCACGGCTTCGGCATCGGCCCGGGCACCGGCTACATGATCGCCGACATGGTCACCGGGACGCCGAGCTACGTGGACACCGACCAGTACCGGCTGTCGCGCTTCGACACGGGGGCGTGGGGCAAGGTGGCGGAGTTCTGATCGGCTCGTAACTCGGGCCGATCAGGCCGCGTCCGACATGTAGGGTTCCACCGGGGCGGCGATCCGGCCGTCGCGGATCGGTACGCAGGCATCCGGGAAGTCCTGGCGGAACCGGGCGCCGAGCGCCGTGGCCTTGTCCAGGAACTCCTCCAGCCGGTCCATCGCCCCGGTGGGCAGGTCGTGCAGCACGATCAGTGTCCAGGGCTGCGCCTTGCACTGGGCCAGCGCGGTCTCCACCCAGCCCTCCGGATCGGCCCAGTCGCGCGGGATCGCGTTCCACAGCACGCAGGAATAGCCCTCGCCGGTCAGGTGGTCGACGACCGAGCGCCGCAGCAGACGCCCGTCCAGATTGCCGCCACCGCCGAACGGCCGGAACAGCCGGGTCTCGGCCCCGGCGTCGCGCAGCGCGCGGTCGGTGGTGGCGATCTCCGCCTCGACCACGTCGGGATCCAGGTTCTCGCCGAGCGGAATGGTGTGGGTATAGGTGTGGTTGCCGATCCGGTGTCCGTCGGCGAGCGCGGCGCGGACCAGGCCGGGCCCGTCCGGATGCTCCAGCTTTCGGCCGACCACGAAGAAGGTCGCCTTCAGGCCGCGCGCCCGCAGGATGTCGAGGACGCGGGGCGTGACCTCCGGATCCGGGCCGTTGTCGAAGGTGAGGGTGAGATCGAACATGGGGCATCCGTTTGTGGCGGCTGTCCCCTTACTTTCCCGCCGACCGCCGCACGGCACAACACCCCGATCGGCAAAACGGCCGCGCGCCGATGGACGCCGGCGCAAAGGCGTCCCGCGCCGACCTCATATTGACAACGCTTTCCAGGGGTTCCACTCCTTGGCCGGATACCGCGCCATGCACTACCATCCGGGCCGGATCGGGGGCGGCGCCGCCAAGGGGCCGCAAACCGGAAAACCGACCGTCTCGTGCCGACCAGAGGGAACGCCTGTGAAAAACTCAAGAACCGTCCTGATCGACCGTCACCCGGGCCGCTCGGCCCAGACCATCGGGCTCGCCCGCGAGCTCGGCACCGACCCGGAGCTGATCCACGAGCCGTCCGTCGGCGTGGTCGGGACCAAGGGCGACAGCCAGTGCTATCTTGGCGTCCAGGCGAAGGTCGAGGCGATTCACCAGACCCTGAAGAGCCATGTCGGCTCCGAGGCCGACAAGCTGCGCCTGCGCCTCGTGCAGCCGGAATACACCATCGCCACCTCCGACGGCATCCGCAACGGCACCCGCGAGATGCGCTACTCGCTGATCGGCCGCGAAGTCACCCATGACGCGCTGTGCGAGCATCTGGAGGCCACGGGCCTGGCCGGCACCATCGCCGTCGTCGCCTGCGACAAGCCGCCGGTCGGCACGCTCGCGGCGATCCTGGAGCACAACCAGCCGGCCATCATCATGTCCGACGGGCCGATCCGTCCCGGCCACGATCCGAACACCGGCGAGGCGCTGGACATCGTCAGCGCCTACCAGGTCGCCGGCAATCCGGATGCCGAGTTCCGCCACCACATCTCCTGCCACGCCTGCCCGGGCTTCGGCAGCTGCGGCGGCATGTTCACCTACAACACGATGCAGACCTTCATCGGCGTGGTCGGCCTGCAGCCGCTGGAGATGGTCGCCCCGCCGTCGGACGATGCGCGCCGCCTGACCGAGTTCCCCGAGGTGCTGGTCAAGCACTTGGCGAACATGATCGAGAAGGACCTGAAGCCGCGCGACATCGTGGTGCGCGACAGCCTGCGCAACGCCATGATCGTGTCCATGGCGATTGGCGGCTCGACCAACGTCACCCTGCACGCGCCGGAGATCGCGCGGGCGGCCGGCTATGGCGATTTCTGGAAGGAGATCATCACGCCGGAGGAGTTCAACCACCTGTCCCAGCACGTGGTGCCGGTGCTGACCGACGCCCGCCCCTACGGCAAGTATTCGATGGTCGATATCGACGCGGTCGGCGGCGTGCAGGTGATCGTGCGCGAGCTGCTGGAGGCCGGGCTGCTGAACGGCGACGTGCTGACCTGCACCGGTGAGACCCTGGCCGAGCAGGTCGAGCGCCTGGAAACCAAGAAGGTGGACGGCAAGGTCATCTACCCGGTCGAAAATCCGTACAAGCCGACCGGTGGGCTGCGGGTGCTGGGCGGCAACCTGTCCCCGGACTTCTCCGCCATCCTGAAGCTCGCCGGCGTCGAGGTCGGGCTGGAGAACAACAAGTTCGTCGGCAAGGCGCGGGTGTTCGAGGGCGAGGCCGGCCTGCTCAAGGCGCTGGACGAGACCCCGGACAGCTTCGAGAACAACGACATGATCATCGTGCGTTACGAGGGTCCGAGCGGCGCGCCGGGCATGCCGGAGATGCTGGACCCGACCTCGCGCATCACCACACTGTGCCGCGAGCGGGGCATCGCGGTCGGCCTGATGACCGACGCCCGATTCTCCGGCGGCTCGGTGGGGCTGGTGATCGGCCATGTCGGTCCGGAAGCCGCGCTCGGCGGTCCGATCGCGCTGATCGAGGACGGGGACGAGATCGTCGCCGACCTCAACACCAACGAGCTGTCCTGCACCGCGCTGGACGATACGGCGACGCGGGAGGCCCGTCAGGCGAAATGGGACAAGGAGGTCGCCGACAATGGCGGCATCCACCCGAACTGCGGCATCGCCGATACCCGCCTGCTGCACCGCGCCCGCCATACGGCGGTGCCGGCGACCCGCGGCGGCGGCCTGCACCCGAACCGGGAGGTCTGGGTGCGCGACCCGCGCAATGCCGACCGCTCCGGCTTCTCGCCGAAGAACAGGTACCGGCCGCAAACCGACAAGACGTTCTGACCGACAGGACGTTCGGACCGACAGGGCACTCCCGCCCACAGGACGTTCTGGCCGGTCCGAGGCCCGACGACCGCCCCTCAACGCTTCAACCGCGTGGGGGGCGGCAGCGCGCCGCTCGCCTCCCCCGGCCGCGGGCCGGCCGCAGAGTGGCGGTCGGCGTTGAGATCGACCGGTATGGTCAGCGTTCCGGTGTACCCGTCCTCGGGGTCTCCCGACATCGACAGGGTCTGCTGCGCCAGTTGCTGCGGGGTGTTGTCGCGAAAGACGGTGTCCCTGGGTATGCCGACCCGGCGCAGGTTGCGCAGGGCGTCGCCATACGGGCCGCCGGTCCTGTAGACCTCGGCGGCTGCCATCTCCGGCAGGGCGATCTGCGACGTCAGCAGCGAGCGGGCACCGGCGACCGCCGCGTCGGCGCTTTCGAAGATCTCGAAATGGATATGCGGCCACCGTCCGGCATAGCAGCCGGGGACGATTGTGGTGACGCCGACCTCGCCGTCGGAATCGGTCACGCCGACCCCGCGCAGATAATTCGCGTCGGGCAGATCGTAGAGCGAATATCGACCGGCCGCGTCGCAGTGCCAGAGGTAGATCGCGTGGTCCTCCAGCGGCGTGCAGCCATCGGCATTGACCAGCGTCAGCTCCAGTTCCAGGGCGACCCCGTCGGCGACCGGCATCATCGGGCCGAAGGAGGAACGCAGGTCGTCGCGGACCACGCCGGCCCGGGGCAGCAGGTTGAGCGCCCGTCCGCCGCGTCCGTTCGAGCCGTCGGCGGGGAACGGGCCTTCGGTTTCCCAGGGAAGGGCGAAGCAGCGGGCCGCCTGGGCCGGCAGGCCGCCCGCTGCCGCGAGGCCGACACCTCCCAGGAGGGAGAGGGCCCGGCGCCGCCCGATCAGCCGCGGCAGATCGTGTTGGAAGCCGAGGTCGTGGTCCTCGATCGGTTGGCTCATGTGATGGTCCTCGATGTCCCGAGATGGGTGCCTACAGATATAGGACGCTCCGGCGACGGATATCCGTCCGTGCGGCAAATCGGCATCGGATACGTGGCAGGCGCGCCCAGCGGCGCAACGCCGGTCAGGCGGCGCTGACGGCCTTCGGCGGCAGGGTGTCCAGGTAGCGCGTGAGGCTGGCCACCGTCTCGGCACCGGCCGCCCTGAACTCCGCCGCGGCCTGTTCCAGAGCCGCCCGGTCGCCGGCGCGGGCCTGTTCCTCAAGCGTTCCGGCGAGGCAGCCGAGGTCCGACGCGCCGATATTCAGGCACAGGCCGCGGAGCGTGTGCAGGTTCTGGACAAGGACCGTCAGATCCTGCTCGGCGGCGGCCTTGAGGAAGTCCTCGGTGCGTTGATCGATCTCGGCGCAGGCCTCGCGGACCAGGTCGATGAAGGTGTCGCGCGGGGTCAGGGTGCGCAGGGTGGACAGGCGGGCGCGGTCGATCTGCCGGCTGACGCTCGCCTGATCGCGCACCGGGTCCGTTCCGCTCCGCTCCGCCTGAACCGGTTCCGGGACCTGATCGCCGGCCGATAGCGCAGCCGTCACGGTGCTCCGAAACGCGTCGAAGTCCATCGGCTTGGTCAGATAGCTGAAGAAGCCCTTGGCCATCCCCTTGGTGACCTCCTGCGGCATCGCCGCGGCGGTCAGGGCGATGACCGGGATGTCCCGGGTATCCGGATTGGCCAGGAGACGGGAGTGCACCTCGTGGCCGTGCAGATCCGGCAGATTCAGGTCGAGCACGATCACGTCGGGCAGCAGACTGGTGGCGCGCTCGATGCCTTCCAGGCCGGTTTCCGCCTGCACGAACGTGACGTCGGCCAGGGCGCTGACCGCGTGCTCGACGATGCGCATGTTGATCGGGTTGTCCTCGATGCACAGCAGGGTGAACCCGCCGACATCGGCAACGTCGGGATCGGCGAGGGCCGGGGTGGGAGCAGTGGCGGCAACGGAGGCGGGAGCAGCGGCGGTGGCGGAACCCGGCTCGGCGTCGATCTCGATCTCATGGCAGCGCGGCAGGCTCAGCCAGAACGTGCTGCCCGCCGGCTCGGCCGGCAGGTAGCCGATCTGGCCGGACATGGCGGTTACCAGTTTCTTGCTGAGCGCGAGGCCGATGCCGGTACCCTCGATATTGCCGAACTCGGCCCCCAGCCGTTCGAAGGGCGCGAACAGGCGGGCCGCCTTGTGGGCGGAGATGCCGGGGCCGGAATCGGTGACCAGGATGGTGGTCTGGTCGTCGTCCTGCTCCACATGAACCTGCACGAACCCGTTCGGTTTGTTGTACTTGATGGCGTTGGACAGCAGGTTCAGCAGGACCTGGACGGAGCGCTGGCTGTCGGCCCGCACGTTGCCGACATGCGGGGGGATCTCCACCTGCAGTTCGATCGAGCGATGGTCGGCCAGGGGCCGGACGCTCTCCACGGCGCGCTCGATCATCTGGCGCACGTCGAGGCTCTCCAGGCTCACCTTCATGCGGCCGGCTTCGACGCTGGAGAGGTCGAGCACGTCGTTGACGAGACCCAACAGGAGTTGGCCGCTGGAGACGATGTAGCCGCTGTATTCGGTCACCTGTTCGCTGGAGAGCGCGCGGGCCTTGGCGCGCTGCAGGATCTCGCCGAAGCCGATGATCGCGTTCAGCGGTGTCCGCAACTCGTGGCTCATGCTCGCCAGGAAGTCCGACTTGGCCTTGTTGGCGGCGTCGGCGGCGTCGCGGGCCTGGCGGATCTCCTCATAGGCCATCTCGCGGTCGGTCACGTCGAAGCGCAGAAGCACCCGGCCGCCGTCCGACGTCATGCGCTCGACCATTTCGATGGCACGGCCGTTGATATGGACCTGGGTCGTGGAGTTCGCCGCCATGTGGCGATTCATCCGCCAACGGATCCAGCCCTCCGGATCCTCGCGCGCCTCCTCGATGAACCCCCGCTCCACGACGCGGCGCACGATGGTCTCGAAAGTGTCGCCCAGACGTTCAACGAAGCCGTGGCCGGTGGGCTGCTGCGACGGGGCGTTCTGGTAGATCAGTTCATCGGCTTCGTTGAACAGCATGAAGCCGCCGGGGATCGCGTCCGTGGCATCCCTCAGACGTTCCTTGGCGTCGACGAAGTCGGTGATGTCGCGGGCACTGCCGCGATACCCGGTAAAGGTGCCGTCGGCGTCGAAGATCGGCACGCCGCTGGTCCGGATCCAGCGGATGCCGCTGGGCGAGCGCCGGGGATACTCGAAATCGGAGAACGGCAGATGCTGCTCCAGGGTTTTCTGATGCTCCTGGACGCTGTTCGGGTCCGACATGAGCTCCCGTGCGCACATGTCGATACGCCGCTTGCCCATATGCCATTGGGCCGAGGCGTGGGAGGTATGTTCGACCGCCCGCGACATCCACACCATCCGGTGCTCGGCGTCGGTTTCCCAGAACCAGTCGCTCGAGGCCTCGGCGTAATCGCGGAAACGCGCTTCGCTATATCTCAGCCGATTGGCCACCGCTTCTCGACGGTCGATCTGGATGTAAAGCGCAATGGCGACCGCCACGAGCAGAATGATCACCAGCAGCAGCCGCCAGAGACCGCCGGCCGCCACGTCGTAGAAGTCGGCCAGGGCGTCCGGTCGTTGGACAGAGGTGGTCAGAACGAAGCGCCGATCCGCCGTCGTCGCATAGCCGACGATCGGGGAGGCATCGCCCTGCAATTGCTCGGAAGCGAGAATGCCTGAGCCGGTCGCCTCGATGGCTCCGGCTCTGAAGACGGGCTGTGACGACTCGGCACCCGGGCCTGCCGGATGCCGGGCAAGCACCGAGCCGTTGAGCCGCGACAGAGTCACCACGGCATCGAGACCCAGATCGGCTGCCGAGAATACCTGAGTGAAGTAGAGGGGATCGACCGTTCCGTAGACCAGGCCCGCGAAGGCGCCATTCTGATCGGCCATGCTGCGGCCGGCGAAGAAAATGTCGGCGTCGAGGACGGCCGAATAGAACTGTTCGGATATAAAGGGGGGCGCGTCGGGATTGTTGACGCTGCGCAGGATACGGAAGCCGGTCGTGTTGGCGATATTCAGCGGACTCGGGCTCGCCGAATCCGACGTGGCGAGCCGGGTGCCATCGCCGTCGACCCAGCCCACCGACCGCAGTACCGGCGTGCCGCCATGGACCGCCAGGAGCATCCGGTGGATGGACTGCGCGCTCAACTGGCCGGCCTCAGCCTCCTGGCGGATTCTGGTGATTTCCCGCAGGGCCGCGTCGATGCCGTCGAACACGCGCTCGGTGTGCTTGACCAGCAGCTCCGAGGTGCGGCGCGCGCTGTCCTGCGTCCGGGCCATCTCATCATGATAGAGATTCCACTTGTCCCAGGCGAAGGAGGCGACGAGCGCGATCAAGCCGATCGCCGCGCCGATCAGAACCTGATGCTTCGGTCTCACGCTCTGCCAGGAAACGCTCAATATTAAGCTCCATCGAACAGTATTCGACAGAGTTTTGATGCATTTCGATTAGCAATCCCTTAACGGCGGGACGATTTCAGGCAGGTCCAGGCCAGGGCACAGAGCCGTTTGTCGGCGCGCTCCCGGTTCTCACCAGTCCTTGTGGGACGCAGGCGGTCAGCCGTAATCGACCGGGGTTGCGTCGCGGCCCTCGCGGTGCCACTGCCAGTAGGTATCCTTCAGCCGGGCAGAGATAGGGCCGGGTCGGTCGTTGGACAGGATCGTGCCGTCGATGCGGGAGGCCGGCATCACCCCGCCGGCGGTGGTCGAGGTGAAGATCTCGTCGGCTTCGCGCAGCTCGTCGGCGGTGATCGCCCGGATCTCCCAGGGGATGCCGAGGTCGTCGCACAGGTCGAACACCGTCTGCCGGGTGATCCCCTCCAGCGCGCCGCGGTCCGGAGAGACGACGGCGCCAGCCTTGACCATGAACACGTTGAAGCCCGGGCCCTCGGTCACCAGGCCGTCGGAATCGAGCAGAACGGCGTTGTCGGCGCCGGCATCCTCGGCCTCGAACATGGCGCGGACCAGATCGCCCCAATGGAAGTTCTTGATGGTGGGGTCGACGCTTTCCGGCGCGATGCGCGGGGTTTTGGCGACAATGAGGTGGGCGCCGCGCTCCTGCACGTCGGCCGGGATCACGTCGATCCACGGGATGGCATAGGCGTAGAAGCGGTTCTGCATCGCGCTGGGCCGGCGCGGCATGCCGGGCAGGGGCACACCCCGCGTCGCGATCATCGCCACATAGGCTTCGCGCAGGCCTGACAGGCGCACGCATTGGGTCAGGATTTCGGCGATCTCGCCGCGGTCATGGGGCAGCGACATGCGCAGCCCGGCCACGGATCTCTCGAACCGTGCCAGGTGGTGGTCCAGGCGGAAGAACGCCCCGCCCCACACATGTACAACGTCATAGGTGACGTCGGACTTGCCGAAGCCCCAGTCCATGATCGAAATCGACGCCTCGCCGGCGGGCACATAGCGGCCGTTGCAGAAGGCGGCGCCCTTCGAGAAGTCGGCGTCGGTCTGATGAGCGGGTGCGGTCAGATCGTTCATGGCGGATCCCCTTCATGCGTTCCCACATAGAGTGCGCCTGCGCTAGGACTCAGGAAAATAGCGAAAATGCCGAAGGGAGAGCCCGCATGCCCCAGGACCACATCACCGCAGAGACCCTGGTCGACCGCGAGAAGATCAAGACGCTGAAGGCCCAGTACTGCCGGTTCCTCGACACCAAGCAGTGGGTGCGGCTGCGCGGCCTGTTCCTGGAGGAGGCGACGTTCGAGGGATTCGGCTCGGCGCCCACCGGCTCCACCGCCGCCCAGTTCGTCGCCGGCGCCAGCGGGCGGCTGCAGGAGGCCCTGACCGTGCATCACTGCCATATGGCGGAGATCGCCTTCGACGGCCCGGACCGGGCGCGGGCGGTCTGGGCCATGGTCGATGTTGTGCAGTTCCTCGACGGGCGCGAGCCGATCGAGGCGCCGGGCCATACCGGCTTCACCGGCTACGGACACTACGAGGATTCCTACCGAAGGATAGACGGGGTCTGGTACTTCGCCACCAAGCGGCTGTCGCGCATCCGCATCGATCCGATACCGCGTGACAATCCGGCGGCACTGACCAACCGGCTGAAGGCATATGCCGACTGGGTCGGGTTCGCGGAAGGCTGACGGGGGCGTGGCCGGTCAGGCGTCGGTACCGGTCCGACCGACGGGCAGGTCGGCCATGTGCCGGTCGGTGATGTGCCCGTCGGTGATTTGCCGGTTGGCGGGCAGGTAGACGGTGACCCGGGTGCCGACCCCCACCTCGCTGTGCAGGACAAGCTCGCCGCCATGCAGCTCGGCCATCTTACGGGCCAGCGGCAGGCCGAGCCCCGTCCCCTTCTGCAGATGGGGCGACACGCCCTCCGCCCGGCCGAACGGCTCCATCACCTGGTCCAGGAACTCGGCGGGGATGCCGGGACCGGTATCTTCGACGACGAAGGCGACGCGCCCGTCGGGGGCGATGCGGGCCTCGATCGACACCGTGCCGTCGGCCGGCGTGTGCTTCACCGCGTTGCCCAGCAGGTTGATCAGGATCTGCCGCATCTTCACCGGATCGATCCGCAGCGTCATGCTGTTGCGGTCCATCCGGCTCTCGAGCCGCACGCCGCCGTCATGGGCGAGGGGGGCGATGACCCGCAGGGTTTCGGCCAGCAGCGCCGCGATGTCGGTGGGCTCGTCCACCAGCGTCTCGCGGCCGACCTCGATCCGGGCGATGTCCAGCAGGTCGTTGATCACCTTGAGCAGGTGCTGGCCGCTGTAGTGGATATCGTCGGCGAAACTCTTGTAACGGACGGGCGTGATCCGGCCGAAGAGTTCCCGGGACATGATCTCGGAGAAGCCGAGGATGGCGTTGAGCGGGGTTCTGAGTTCGTGGCTCATGGACCACAGGAACTGGGTTTTGGAGTCGTTGGCGCGGTCCGCCTCGCGCTTGGCGATCTCCAGTTCCAGGGTCCGCTCCTGCACCCTCTGTTCCAGTTCCTGGTTCAGGGTGGCCAGCGCGCTTTCCGACGCCTGGATCCGCTCGACGGAGTCCTGCAGTTGCCGCTCGCGTTCGGTTTCCGACAGCACGAGGTTGTTATAGGCGCCGACCACCAGACCCATCTCGTCGCGGCTGTTCCACGGGATGACGCTGCGCGACCCGGATCTGGCCGAGTGCAGGATGCCGTCTGTCAGGCGGTTGAGCGGACGCCAGATGAGGAAGCGGTAGGACACCCCGCCGGCGACCAGCACGGCGAAGAAGGCGACGGAAATCGCCGCCAGGCCGAGCAGCATCTCCAGGTTCCGGAGCTTGACCAGCTCCGCGTCGGTGAAGCCGGCGCGCAGGATCCAGGTGCCCTTGTCGTCGACCGGGATTTCGAAATAGTGCCCTTCCTGTCCCGCGACGCAGCCCTGGCTGGCGGGCAGGGCGGCGACGACGGAGGTCCCGTTTCTCAGCTCGGCGCACAGAAAGGCCCGATCGGCGGCGAGGGGCGCCATCAGGTCGCCGGCCAGAGCCGGATCGACATAGGCGCCGTGCCGTTCGATCGCGCCGGCGGCCCGGGCGGACAGGTTGCCGACACGGGCGGTCAGCATGGCGTCGTCCGCCTGGTGCATCAGGCTGAAGATCAGCCAGGCGCACGGCACGATGATCAGCAGAAAGGCGAAACTGACGATGGCAAGGAACCGGATATGCAGCCGCTGCGGCCATGGCGGCCGCGACGGGATATTCCGGTCCTGCATTGCCTGGCCAGCTCGGGTCACGGCTACCTCGTAACCTTCCCGGCGGCCATCAGGTCCTGGAGCAGGGCGCGATCGGCCACGGCGGTGTGGAACACCGTGTAGCTGCCGCCCTGGCGGGCCATGTAGTAGTCGATCGGAACGTTGTTGCCGGCGTCGTCGCGGAAGTCGAAGCACAGCACGAAGTGCTCGCCGTAGATCAGGATCATCGGATGGGCTGTAACCGGGTGCAGCCGCTGCACCTCGCCGCTGGCACGGTCGAGATGGAGGATCGCGCCGTCGACCAGGGTACGGTCGATATGACGCTGCATCGCCGCCTGGAGTGCCGCCTTCTCCGTCAGGGACGGCGAGGTCTCGGCGGAGGCAGGACCGGCTCCCAGCCCAAGCAGGGCCGCGACCAGAAGGATCGTGCGTATCGCATTCATCGGGAGTCACTCATCACCGTTGCACTGCAACGCAAAATGCATGCGGTGACTTAAGAAACGATGAAGTCGACTGGCGAGGGCCCGACGCGGAGCCGCGGCTGGCTCTAAGGGGCGAGCATGCCTTTGAGGGTCTCCACCAGCCTGGTCTCCTCGACGACGACCTGTTCGCCTGTAGCCAGGGTCTTCACCTGCCAGGTGCCGGCGGCGAATTCGTCCTCACCTGCTACGAGAGCCAGTTTGAAGCCCTTGCGGTCGGCGTATTTGAACTGCTGGCCGACCTTGCGCTGCTCGGTCGCCACCTCCGCGCCGATGCCCGCCTTGCGCAGGAGGCCGGCCACGGTGAGGTAGCGGTCGAGCTTGCCCTGATCGAGCACGGTGACCAGTACCGGCGCGGTGGTCGCCTGCTCCACCGGCAGCAGTCCGGCTTCCATCAGGCGGGTGACCAGACGGGTCAGGCCGATGGAGATCCCCACGCCCGGCAGCTTGCGGCTGGTGTAGAGCCCGGCCAGGTTCTCGTAGCGCCCGCCGGAGCAGATGCTGCCGATGGACGGGTGGTCGACCAGGGTCGTCTCATAAACCGTGCCGGTGTAGTAGCTGAGGCCGCGGGCGACGGAGAGATCGAGAATGAAGGTCTCCGGGGTCAGGCCAAGGCTGGCGGCGGCGCGGGCGACGGTGGTGAGTTCCTCGACCCCGCCCTTGTAGGTCTCGTTCAGGCTGTCGGCCGGCGCCAGGGAGAGCAGCTTCTCGATCACCTCCTCGGCCGGGCCGCGCAGGGAGACGTAGGCCATGATCTGGTCGAGCTGCCTGTCCTCGAGCGTGTAGGTCTCGGCCAGTTCCTTGCGGATCTCGTCGGGGCCGACCTTGTCGATCTTGTCGATCACCCGCATGGCGTCGGAGATCGACTCCGACGGGATGCCGGTGCCCGACAGGAAACCCTCCAGCAGCTTGCGGTTGCTCATGCGGATCTGGAACGGCCCGATATTCATTTCCTTGAAGATGCCGTCGATGATCGCCGGGATCTCCGCATCGGTGATCAGGCTGAGCGTCTGGTCGCCGACCACGTCGATGTCGCACTGGATGAATTCGCGGTAGCGCCCGGCCTGCGCCCGCTCGCCGCGCCACACGGGTTGGATCTGGTAGCGGCGGAACGGGAAGACGAGCTCGCCCGCATGCTGGGCGACGAAGCGGGCCATCGGCACGGTCAGATCGAAGCGCAGGGCGAAGTCGGTGTCCTCGCCGCCATCGGCCAGCCGGTGCACGCCATAGACCTGTCGGTCGACGCTGTCGCCGCCTTCCTTGGCCAGCAGCACCTCGCGCAGCTCGAAGGCGGGCGTGCTCAGCGGCACCGCACCGGCCAGCTCGAAATGCTTGCGCACGATCTCGACGCAGCGGTTGAAGGTGATCTGCTCGGCGGGCAGGAACTCCCGCAGGCCGCTGATGGAACGGGGGCGAATCATGATCTGCCGCTTCCCTTGTCGATGTGCGTTTCGGCGCTCGGTGTCGCGAGGACCCTTGAACTAGAAGTTTGGACGGGCGGGGGCAATAGGAGAGTGGGGGGCAGCCTTTGTCCTGGGTTATCCTGAACTCGCTTCAGGACCTCCATGGTCAGCCCGATCGAGGCCTAGCATCGGGGCAGTGCCGGCGGCGGGAGATCCTGAACCGAGTTCAGGATGACGGGAAAGGGAAGAGTTTCACCCCCATCTAGCTCACCCCAAGCTACGTCATCCCGGACAGGCCCGGACGTGATCCGGGGCTGGGCCGGGACCCAGAGCAGCCGCGTGCGCCAGGTCCCGGCCGACCCCCGGATCACGTCCGGCGGCCGCCGGGATGACGGTAAGGGAGAGAGTGGCGGCTACCCCCGCTTCGCCGCCGTCGCCGCCGCGTCCACGTTGCCATCCTCGGCGATAACCACGCCGAAAGCCTCTTCCGCCGTTTTCACCGAGATCAACCCGTCGAGCACGTCGTCGGCCACCGCCTGCGGGTCGCGGGTCATCGGGTCGCCGTAGCCGCCGCCGGCCGGGCCGAGGCAGCGGAAGCGGTCGCCCTTGGCGATGCGCATATGCGGGACCTTCGACGGTAGCTCGCGCACGTTCCCGGAGGGCGTGTGCAGCCGCAGCTCCGCCTGTTTGCCGCTGGCCCCGCCGTCGAAACCCCATGGGGCGAAGCCGTGGCCCTCGCCCTCGACCGACGCGCCGCCATCGGCCAGATACTCGAACTCGCGCACCGAGCCGAGGCCGCCGCGCCATTTGCCGGCGCCGACCGCATCCTCGCGCAGCTCGTAGCGCGAGACCCGCAGGGGCAGGTGAGTCTCGATATCCTCGATCGGGTTGTTGCGGGTATTGGCGTAGAGCGTGTCCACCGCGTCCATGCCGTCGCTGCCGTGGCGGCCGCCATAGCTGCCCTCGAAGATCTCCATATGGACCCAGTGCTTGCCGGCGTTGAGCCCGGAGAAGGCGATGACCTTCAGGTTGCCGATCCCGGCCGACACGTTGTGCGGCATCGCCTGGGCGAGCGCCTTCATCACCGTGTCGGCGAGCTGGTTGCCGGGGCAGAAGCGGGCGATGGTCGGGGCCGGGAAGATCGGGTTGGCGAGGCACCCATACGGCGCCTTGATCTTGATCGGCCGGGTCAGCCCGTCGTTGACCGGAATATGCCCGTGCACGGCGGTGTCCAGCAGCACCGAGCGGATGGTCAGCCAGATGGCGATGTCGGCGGTGCCGACCAGCGGCATGTTGATCGGCGCGTCGTCCACCTGATCGGCCGTGCCCTCCAGATCCACCTCGATCTCGTCGCCGCGCACCCGCAGGGTGACGCAGATCGGCAGCTCCTTCTTCTTCGGGTCGTCGGAATCCAGGAACCCGTCGATATAGGTGGTGGCCGAATAGTCGCCGTCCGGCAGCTTGGCGATGGCGCCGCGCATCAGCCGCTCGGCATGGTCCATCGCCCCCTCGCAGGCGGCCTCCAGGGTCTCCACCCCGTAGCGCGTCATCAGCTCCTCGAAGCGCTTGGCGCCGATGCGGGCGGCGGCGATCTGTGCCTCCATGTCCCCGACCACCATGTCGGAGACGCGGATGTTGTCGCGCAGGATGTGCCAGACCGGCTCGACCTTCACCCCCTGGTCGTAGACCTTGATCGCCTTGAACTGCAGGCCTTCGGCATAGGCGTCGATGGCGTCGACGATGCCGCAGCTTCCCGGGGTCAGCGCGCCAATATCCAGGTGGTGGGCGGTGGTGCCGGCCCAGGCGATCAGCCGCTCGCCGTGGAAGATCGGCACCATGAAGGCGACGTCGGGGCCGTGGCTGGCGCCGGAATACGCGTCGTTATGCATGATCACGTCGCCCGGCCGAACGATTTCGCCGCGCTCGGACAGGATCTTGTTGATGCCATGGATATAGCCGGGGATCGGGCCGGACTGCAGCGGGGTGGACTGCGCACTTTCGGCGAGGCCGCGGCCGCTCGCGTCGACCAGGCCGGCGCCGAAATCCTCCGACTCCCGGATGATCGAGGAGTAGGACATCCGCATCAGCCGATAGCCCATTTCCACCGCGATGTTCTCCAGCGCGCCCTGGACGACGGCGATGGTGACCGGATCGACGCCCGGTTTGCTCTGGATGGACATCACGCGTCTCCCTTGGTCAGCAGCAGGTTGCCGGCGGCATCGGCGCGGGCGGTCCAGCCGGGCGGGACCACGGTCGTCGTGTCGGTCTGCAGGATCACCGCCGGGCCGCGCACGTCGGTGTCCAGCGGCAGCTTGAAGCGGTCGAGGAAGGCGGTGGGCAGGGGGGTCACGCCTTCGGGTGTGGCGAAGACGGCCTCGCCCTGGTGCACGGTGGCGGCTTCGACGCTGTCGCCGCCGGGGAAGCTCGGCGGGGCGATCTTCGCGGCCTCGCCATTGGCGGTGACGCGGATGTTGACGATCTCCACCGGGCTGCCGGGGAAGGCGTGGCCGTACTCCGCCTCGTGCGCGGCGGCAAAGGCGGCGAGCACCTGTTTGACCACGGACTCGGTGACCACGCCGCCGGGGAAGGCGACCCGCAGTTCGTAGCCCTGGCCGACATAGCGCAGATCGCCGGCGCGTTTGTAGCCGACGCTGGCCGGATCGACCTTGTCGGCGGCGAGCTGGGCGCCGAGATCGGCCTCCATCGCCGCGAAATCGGCGTTCAGCCGGGTCAGGTCGATATCGGTTGAGACCTGGAACTCGGTCTTCACCGCGTCGTATTTCAGGTCGGTGGTCAGCAGCCCGACCGCCGAGGTGATGCCCGGCCAGGCGGGGACCAGCACGGTGGGGATGTCCAGCAGGTCGGCCACGTCCGCGGCATGCAGCGGCCCGGCGCCGCCGAAGGCCACCAGGGCGAAATCGCGGGGATCGAGCCCCTTCTGCACCGTGCGCGAGCGGATGGCGTTGGCCATGTTGGCGTTGACGATGGTCAGGATGCCGGCCGCCGTCTCATGCACGCCGAGCCCGACCTTGTCGGCGAAACCGGAGATGACCTTCCGGGAGGCGTCCACGTCGAGGGACATCTCGCCGCCCAGGAAGTTCTTCGGGTCGAGCCGGCCGAGCACCACATGGGCGTCGGTCACGGTCGGCTGGTCGCCGCCATGGCCGTAGGCGGCCGGGCCGGGCCGCGCGCCGGCGCTGCGCGGACCGACCCGCATCGCACCACCGGCGTCCACGTGGGCGATCGAGCCGCCGCCGGCGCCGATGGTGTGGATGTCGATCATCGGCGCCAGCACCGGATAGCCGCCGATCCAGGTGTCGCGGGCCGTCGCCTCGGCGAAGGCCCCGTCCACGGTAATGCCGATATCCGCCGAGGTGCCGCCGATATCCAGGGTGATCAGGGATTCGTGGCCGGAGAGAGCGCCGCTCCATGCGCCGCCGAGCACACCGGCCGCCGGACCGGAGAGCAGGGTTAGGATCGGCTTCTCCGCCACCATCTTCGCCGTCGCCGCCCCACCGTTCGAGCCCATCACATGCAGGTCGCAGCCGAGCCCGCTGTCGCGCATGGCGCTTTCCAGGTGGCTGACATAGTCGCGCACCTTGGGGCCGATGAAGGCGTTCATCGCCGCCGTGGTGAAGCGCTCGAACTCGCGGAACTGCGGGGCGACCAAAGCCGAGGTGGTCACGAAGGCGTCCGGATGCTCCTCGATGACGATCTCGCGCGCCCGCTCCTCGTGCGCCGGGTTGAGGTAGGAGAACAGGAAGCCGATGGCGATGGCTTTCACCCCCGCTTCCCTCAACTCGCGGGCGGCCCGGCGCACCGCGTCCTCGTCCAGCGGCATCAGCACCTCGCCGCGCGGCGGCGCCAGGCGCTCGGTCACGGTCTTGCGGTGGCGGCGCTTGACCAGTGGGCGGTCCTGCCAGGGGATCTCCTGCATGATGGAGTAGTGCTGCGGGCGCTGATGGCGGCCGATATGCAGGATGTCGCGGTAGCCCTCGGTGGTGATCAGCCCGGCCTCCACCCCGTCATATTCCAGCACCGCGTTGGTCGCGATGGTGGTGCCGTGCATCAGGTGATCGATGCTGGCCGGATCGACACCGACCCGCCGGCAGAGCTCCACCGCGCCCTCGACCACGCCGCGCGACGGGTCGTCGGGAGTGGTCGGCGTCTTGTGGATCACCGTCTCGCCCCTGTCGGTGTCCGTATAGACCAGATCGGTGAACGTCCCGCCGACATCGACGCCAATCAGTTTCATGCCTGTCTCCGCGCCCGGACGGGCGGCTTTGGGTGGGAGCGTTCCGGTTACTCGGCTGCTTTGAGGGGGGGCTGCGGTGCATGGCGGGCGAGGGCGCCGGAATAGGATTTCACCCGGGGCGGGGCATAGGCGCCGCGCTTACAGGTCTTCAGACCGAGCCCGACCAGCGCCTCGGCGAACTTCACCGCCGCGGCCACCCCGTCGATCACCGGCACGCCCGTCTCCCGGGTCAGCGCGTCGGCCAGATCCGTCATGCCGGCGCAGCCCAGCAGCACCGCCTCGGCTCGGTCCTCCTCGATGGCGGCGAGCACCTGTTCGCGGACCTTCGCGGCCGCAGCCCCGCCTTCCTCCTCCAGCGCCAGGACCGGAATGGAGGCGGCGCGGACCCGGCGGCAGTGGCGCTCGAAGCCGTATTTCAGGGCCAGCGCCTCGATGATCGGGATCGCGCGGTCCAGGGTGCTGACCACCGAGAAACCGTGGCCGACCATGGAGGCGGCCGCCATCGCCGCCTCGCAGATGCCGACCACCGGCACGTCGACAATCTCGCGGCAGGCCTCCAGGCCCGGGTCGTCGAAACAGGCGATCACCACCGCATCGGCGCCGGCGGCCACACCCTTCCGCGTTTCCTCCAGCAGGCCCGGCAGGCAGAACGCCTCGTCGTAATGTCCCTCGATGCTGACCGGTCCGTCGGCCGGGTTCAGAGCGACGATCTCCGTACCGGGTGCCGCGACCGCCACCGCGGTCTCCCGGATCTTGTCGGTCATGGAGGCGGTGGTGTTGGGGTTGATGACGAGGATGCGCATGATCAGACCAGTTCTCCTCGGTTCTCCCTCGGCCGTTCTCCGGGTCGTTCCCCGGGCCGTTCCCAGGGCGTCGACGGCGCGGATCGCGAAAAGGACGACATCGAACAGCAGTGTATTCAGCGATCCGCCCGCCTGGGAAGGGCGCGCGATCCCTCCCGGAATCGGCCGAAGCCCTCCGCCGTCGGATCGCGAAGCAGGTTCCGTGCCATGGGCTGAGGCCCGGTTTCCCGCCATTTCCAGTCTGCAAATCAACGGCTTCGCCCAATATTTGGGCAGGTGGTGGGCGGATTGCGGCCAATCGGCCGGTGCCGTGTCCAAACGCGCTCTATACGTGCGGACCGTTCGGTAGCCAGGCGGGTAAGGCCACCAATCGATCCCCTGAAATCGGAAAACGGCTGGACGCATTGGTCATATGTAGTTAGATCAATAAGGCATATTAATCATATGGATGTGTCCGCTATGAAACGAGTGCTTCTGACCGGCGCCGGTGGCGGGATCGGCAAGCGCATGCGCCGCGAGTTGAGCGGCGCCTATCCGATCCTGCGGGTGTCCGACCTGACCGACCTCGGTCCGGCCGCCGACGGCGAGGAGATCGTCGTCGGCGATATCTGCGATCCCGGCGACCGCGCCCGCATGGTCGACGGTGTCGACGGCATCATCCATCTGGGCGGTCTGTCGGTCGAAAACCCTTGGGAGGACATCCTGCGGGTCAATATCGACGGCACCTACCGGCTGTACGAGGCCGCCTTCGAGGCCGGGGTGAAGCGGATCGTCTTCGCCAGCTCGAACCATGCGGTCGGCTTCTACCCGCGCGGCCACATGCTCGACGGCACCGAGCGGCCGCGTCCGGACTGCCGCTACGGCCTGAGCAAGGTGTTCGGTGAGGGCCTGTCCCAGTATTTCGCCGACAATTACGGCATCGGCATCCTGTCGGTGCGTATCGGCTGGTGCTTCGCCAAGCCGGAGACCCAGCGCCAGCTCGGCTGCTGGGTGAGCATCGGCGACCTGACCCGCCTGTGCCGCCTCGGTCTCGAGATCCCCGAGTTGCACCACGAGATCGTCTACGGCGTCTCCGACAATTCGCGCACCTGGTGGGACAACAGCACCGCCAGGCGCCTGGGCTTCACGCCGCAGGACACGGCCGATGTCTGGATCCCGGAGGTCGACGCTTCCGATGTGCCCGAACCCGGCAACGAGGTCGCCCTCGGCGTGCAGGGCGGTCCCTTCGCCAGCACCGAATATCAGGGCGATCCCGGCCGCGTCGTGCCGGCCAAACGCTGATCCACAACCGGTCCGATCCTACCGACCCATCCGACCCAGGGGGAATCCTTCATGCCCATGTCGCCACAGGAACTGAAAGCCAAGATGGGGTCGGGGCTGCTGTCCTTCCCGGTCACCCATTTCGACGCCAATCTGGAATTCGCCGAAGGGCCGTATCGCGAGCATGTCGCCTGGCTGTCCTCCTACGACGCCGCGACCTTGTTCGCCGCCGGCGGCACCGGGGAGTACTTCTCCCTCGGACAGGACGAGTTCCCCTGGATCATCGCCGCCGCCGTGGGCGCGGCCGAGGGGCGCTGCCCGGTGGTCGCCGGCTGTGGGGTGAACACGCGGCGCGCCATCGCCGACGCCAAGGCGGCCGAGGCGGCGGGGGCCGACGGCGTGCTGTTGCTGCCGACCTATCTGATGGGCGGCACCCAGGAGGGCCAGTACGCCCATGTGAAGGCGGTCTGCGACGCGGTGTCCATCGGCGTGGTGGTCTATAACCGGGCCAGCTCGGTGCTGAAGGCCGAGACCGTCGCCCGGCTGGCCGAGGCCTGTCCGAACCTGATCGGCTTCAAGGACGGGGTGGGGGAGATCGATCTGGTGACCCGCATCCGCGCCACCCTGGGCGACCGGCTGGTCTATGTCGGCGGTATGCCAACCCACGAGCTGTTCGCCTCGGCCTATGACGCGGCCGGCTTCTCCACCTATTCCTCGGCTGTGTTCAATTTCGTGCCGGAGCTGGCGCTGTCGTTCTACGCCGCGCTGCGGGCCGGCGACCACGCCACCATGGACCGGATCCTGCACAGCTTCTTCTATCCGTTCGCCGATATCCGCGACCGGGTGCCGGGCTATCCAGTCGCGTTGATCAAGGGCGGCCTGAAGGCGGTTGGGCGCGATCCCGGATCGGTGCGCCCGCCGCTGGTGAACCCGACCGAAAAGGACGTCGCCGATCTGGCGGCGGTGATCCGCGATGCGGCCCCACTCAGCTCCGCAGCCTAAAACATACGATCAATGGACAGATAGATTGACCAATTCCCGAAAGGGGGCATACTTCTCTCCAAAATAGAATTCCGCCCGAGGACCGAACCGGACAACCGGCGGGCGGATGCTCGCCAAAGCGCGACTCAAAAAGCCCGGGCAAATCGGGCAACCATAGGGAGGACGAGATGAAACTGATCGACAGGATTGGTGCGACCGCCGCTGCGGTCGTCGTGGCGGCCGGACTTTCCGGCGCTGTCCAGGCGGCCGAGTGGAAGGGCTGGAACATCCACGTTCCGGACTATCCGAACACGGTCGCCATGGACAAGTTCGCCGAGCTGCTGGACAAGAACAGCGACGGGCGGATCACCCTGAAGATGTTCCATGGCGGTGTGCTGGGCAGCCAGCCGGACGCCATCGAGCAACTGCGGATCGGCGCGATCGAGATCGCCAACTTCAACCTCGGTCCGATCGGTCCGGTGGCGCCGGAGGCGAACGTCGTCTCGCTGCCGTTCATCTTCAAGGACCAGGATCACATGCACCGCGCCATGGATGGCGCGCCCGGAGAGCAGATCAGTGCCGGCATGGAGAAGATCGGGATCGTCGCACTCGCCTGGTACGATTCCGGCGCGCGGTCCTTCTACAACACCAAGAAGCCGATCAATAAGCCCGACGACGTCGCCGGCATGAAGGTGCGGGTCATGAACAACGACCTGTATTCCGGCATGATCTCGGCCATGGGCGGCAATCCCTCGCCGATGGCCTTCTCCGAGGTCTACCAGTCGCTGAAGACCGGCGTGGTCGACGGGGCGGAGAACAACTGGCCGTCCTACGAGTCCACCGGGCATTTCGAGGTCGCCGGCTTCTACTCCATGTCCGAGCACCTGATCATCCCGGAATGCGTCTGCATCAACGCCGATGTCTACAACGCCCTGTCGGACGCCGATAAGGAACTGGTGCGCAACGCGGCCCGCGAATCCTCCGTCCTGCAGCGCGAACTCTGGGCCAAGCGGGCCGAGGCGAGCCGCGAGAAGGTCATCAAGGCCGGTGTGAAGTTCAACGACATCGCCGACAAGAAGGCCTTCCAGGACGCGATGAAGCCGGTCTACGCCAAGTTCCTGGAATCCAACCCCGACCTGAAGCCCCTGGTGGAAGCCATCCAGGCCACGCAGTAAGGGCTTCCTGCAAGGCCGCCGGAACGGTCAGTCCCACGACCTCCGGCGGCCCTTTTTCTTTTCCGCGGCCCGGGTGCCGCACCGGATCTTCAGGGGTTGTGCGCCGCGATGCATACGCCGAGTTCGCAGACCGACGCCGGCCGCAGGGGGCCGCTGCATGCAGCCCTCCAGCCGTTCTACCGGCTCCTCGACGCCGTCTGCCAGGTCAGCCTCGTCGTGTCGGGGGGCGCCATGGTGACCCTGACCGTGATCTTCGGCTGGCTGGTCTTCGGCCGCTACGTGCTGAACGCCACCCCGACATGGGTGGAGCAGGTGGCGCTGCTGCTGGTCGCGCTGATCGGCTTCCTCGGCGCTTCGACCGGCGTGCATGAGCGCTCGCATCTGGGCGTGTCGTATTTCCGCGATATCGCGCCGCGGCCGATGCGCCTGGCGATGGAGCTGCTCACCTACCTGATCATGGCGGTGTTCGGCGCCGTGATGATGGTCAACAGCTACAAGCTGGTCCTGTTCAAGTGGAGTGCGGAGATCCCGCTGATCCATCTGCCCGAAGGACTGCGCGCCGTGCCCCTGACGCTCTGCGGCGCCTTCACCCTGGCCTATTCGATCGGCCACCTGATCCGCTTCTTCACCGGCGAGCGCCTGGACGACCGGATACTCGAGACGCCGCCCGCCGGCCTCCCGCCTTCCGCCGAGTAGGGAGACCTCACCATGGGCCTGCTGATCCTTCTCGGGGTGTTCGCGCTGTGCGTGGTGATCGGGGTGCCGGTCGCCTTCGCCCTTGGCGTTGCCGCCGTCGCCGCCTTCTTCTACGAGGGCCTGCCGATGGTGATCGCGTTCCAGCGCATCATTTCCGGCATCAACGTCTTTTCGCTGATGGCGATTCCGTTCTTCATCTTCGCCGGTGAGCTCATGTTCCACGGCGGCATCGCCATCCGGCTGGTGCGCTTCGCCTCGGCGGCGGTGGGTGCGGTGCGCGGCGGGCTCGGCGTGGTGAACGTGTTCTCCTCGATGCTGTTCGGTGGCATCTCCGGCTCGGCCGTGGCCGACATCTCGGCGCTGGGCTCGATCCTGATCCCGGTGATGAAGGAGAAGGGCTACGATGACGACTACGCGGTCAACGTCACCGTCACCTCGTCGATCGCCGGCATCCTGGTGCCGCCCAGCCACAACATGATCCTGTATGCGATCGCCGCCGGCGGCGGGATTTCCATCTCCTCGCTGTTCCTGGCCGGCGTCGTGCCGGGGATGCTGATGTGCATCTGCCTGGCCGTCGCCGCCTATCTGATCGCGGTGAAGCGCGGCTACAAGGCGGAGACGTTTCCGGGGATGAGTGCCCTGCTGCTGACCTTCGTGGCGGCGATTCCCGGGCTGTTCACCGCCGTGATCATCGTGGGCGGCGTGCTGTCCGGGGTGTTCACGGTGACCGAGTCCGGCGCCTTCGGCACGCTCTACGCCTTCGCGGTGACGCTGATCGTGTACCGCTCGATGACCTGGCGGGCGTTCAGCACGGCGGTGATCAACTCGGTGCGCACGACCTCGATGGTGCTGATCCTGGTCGCCTCGGCCACGGCCTTCGCCTACATGCTGACCTTCTATCAGGTGCCCAACAAGATGATCGAGTTCATGACCGGGGTCTCGGAGAACCCGATCATGATCCTGCTGATGATCAACCTCATGCTGCTGGTGCTGGGGATGATCATGGACATGGCGGCGCTGATCCTGATCTGCACGCCGATCTTCCTGCCGGTGGTGGTGGCCTTCGGCATGGACCCGGTGCAGTTCGGCATGATCCTGATGATGAACCTGGGCCTGGGCCTGTGCACGCCGCCGGTGGGCGCCTGCCTGTTCCTGGGCTGCGCCGTCGGCAAGGTGCCGATCGAGCGGGCGGTGCGCACGATCTGGCCGTTCTACGCGGCGATCCTGGTGGCGCTGGTCCTGACCACATTCATCCCGGCGATCTCGCTGACCCTGCCGAACTGGCTGGCCGGGTAGGTCAGGCCGCGCAGGGCGGGGGCGCGTAGCCGGGAACGCCGGGGTTCAGGGCAAAGAGGCCGCCGGCCCTGGGCTGGCGCGCCTCGCTGCCGGGGGTTATCAGGCCGGGGCCCATGCAGGTCAGATAGAGGGTGTCGAGCCGCGGACCGCCGAAGGCGAGGCAGGTCGGCTTCTCCACCGGCACCTCGATGATGCGGTCGATGCCGCCGGCCGGGGTGATGCGGACCACCTGCCAGCCTTCGATTCCGGCCATCCAATAGCAGCCCTCGGCGTCCATGGCGGCGCCGTCCGGCCGTCCGGCGACCTGGCGGGTGTCGAAGAAGACCCGGCGGTTGGTCGGCGTGCCGCTCTCCAGATGGAAGTCGAAGGCCCAGATGGTGCGCACCGCCGGGTGGCTGTCGGACAGGTACATGACCGACCCGTCCGGCGAGAAGGCGAGTCCGTTCTGGGTGTACAGCCCGTCCAGGATCCGCGGAGAGGTGCCATCGGCATCGAGCCGGAACAACAGCCCGTTTCCGGGCTCTCCCGCGGCCGCGTTCGCCGGGCCGGCCTTCGGCATGGTGCCTGCCCAGAAGCGCCCGGCCGGATCGACGCAGCCGTCGTTGAACCGCATGCCCGATGCACCCGGCGCCTCGGCGTTGAGTATCTCGACCGCGCCGGTCGCCGGATCGAAGGCACACCAGCCGTCCTCAAGTCCGACCACGGCCCCGCCGTCTGCCCGCGGTGCGACGCAGCCGATCGCCGACGGCATCGCCCAGGTCTCGTTCTTGCCGGCCGCGGGGTCGAACCGGTGCAGGGCAGGGGCGGCGATATCCACCCACCAAAGTCGCTGGGCTGACGCGTCCCAGACGATACCCTCGCCCAGGGTGGCGCCGGCATCCAGCACGCAGTCGACGGTGGAGGTCATCGGCAACCGCTCCTCTCAGAGCGAGGCGCGGTAGCGGGCGATGCTGCCGCTCAGATGCGCCCGCATGGCATCGCGCGCCCGGTCGGCATCCCCGGCGCTGATGGCGTCGGCGATGGCCAGATGCTCCTGATGCACCCGCTGCAGATAGTCGTGGCTGATCAACCGCGCCCGCTGCTCGGCCGACAGGGAGCTGCGGGGGATCGCGTTGCGGCCGAGGGATTCCAGGAAGCCGGGGAACAGGGCGTTGTTGGTCCCTTGGGCGATCGCGTCATGGAACGCGATGTCGAGTTCGACGGTCTTCGCGCCGGTCTCCAGCGCGCGGCCGAAATCGGCCATATGCTCGCGGATGCGCGCGTCCTGGGAGAGGGTGCGCCGGGTCGCGGCGAGGCCGGCGGCCTCGACCTCCACTGCCATGCGCAGCTCCAGCAGATCCAGCGCCTGGTACATCTGCCCCGGCAGAAAGGACGGCATGCCGCGCGGACGGGACAGCACCGGGTCGAGCACGAAGATGCCGGCCCCGCGCCGCGGTTCGACCAGGCCCTCGGCCTTCAGCACCGCCACGGCTTCGCGGATCACGGTGCGGCTGACCCCGAACTCGGCCTCCAGTTCCTTTTCCGTGGGCAGACGGTCCCCGGGTTTCATGGGACCTTCTGCGATCTTGGCGCGCAGCGCCTCGGTGGTCTGCTGGGTAAGACTGATGCTGCCCGTCATTGGCGCCGGCCGATCTCCCGGGTATTCTTGGTGTGTCGGACCAAGATGCCGTTCATGTACGACTTTTGGTTATCTTCGTCAGATATATTTAACCCGTAATCTGAAGTGATGGAATGCCCGTACGCAGGGGCAGGGCCGTTCGCGGGGGTTGGGTCATTAACGTTTCGCTTACCGCCCATGCGTTACCAAGGTTTTGGAGCGCCGCGTCACTGTGTGGAGCAGATTGTGTCGCAGTGACTGGTTTAGTCGAATGGAGGCGCCGGCGTGCGCTTTTCACTGCGGACATTGACGATCGGCCTGGTTGGCCTGCTTTTCCTGGCGGGAGCCTTCGGAATCGGCGCGACGGTCTGGGTCAACCATCGGGTGGCGGAGACCCAGGAGAGCTGGAACGCGTATCGCGACGCCAGCGCCGTGCGGGCCCGGTCCCTGGTCGAGATCACTGACTATCTGGGCTATGGCGGTGCGATCCATCACCTGCTGAACTTCGTCCTGCGCGGCGACTACGACTATATCGACTCGCTTCATGCCGACCTCGGTACGGTGCGCTCGGCGGTCGAACGCTACCGCACGGTCGACATCACGCCCAAGGAAAGGGCCGCGCTCCGCGAGATCGAGGACCTGGTCAACGTCCTCTACGACCGGTCAGAACTCGCGCAGGTCATGCGGGCCTATGGCAACACCCCGAAGGAAACGGCGCGCGCCATGGCGCTGTGGTCGCCGGGGGTGCTGTTCGCCCTGGATGACCTCCACCAGGCCGAGTCGGCACGGCGTGCCGTTCATTCAGACAAACCGACCAAACTTGAGCTGCTGCGTGAATTCCGGCGGGATATCGGCTTTGGCGGCATGATCGACTTCTTCAAGAAGCTCGTGTTGCTGGGCGACACCGCCTTCGCGCCAATGGCCCGACGGGGTGTCGAACTCGGGAGGGCCACGATCGAACGCTATCGCGCCCTCCCGCTGACCGAGCAGGAATCCAAGGCGCTGGAGGACATCGACACCACCCTCTACTTCTACGATCTCAACATCGACATCGCGCTCAGCATGGTCCAGGGCGGCGCGCCCGCGTCGGCGGTCGATGCGGCGATCAGGGTCGATGATGGCTCGGCCCTAAAGGCACTTGTCGTCCTCGAGAAGGCCATCGCCGAGGAGGCGAACCAGCTCACCCAGACGATCCATGGCAACCTCACCGCGGTCTCACGTCTGACCAATATGCTGGTGGTGATCTTCTCCATCGGTGCGCTCGTGATCGGCACGGTGATCGCCAGCATCGTCCTCAACGCCGTCCAGCGCCCCCTGTCCCATATCACCGACGCCATGGTTCGGATCCCGACCGGAGACCTCTCCCCCGTGGAGAGCGTGGAGAGCCGGGTGCGTGAGGTGGCCGACTTGGCGGGATCGTTGGAGGTGTTCCGGCGCTACGCCTCCGAGCTCGACATGACGGCGGCGATCCTTCACCAGTTCCAGGAGCTGTCGACCGACGTCACGCTGACGACGGAAGAGCGTATCCGGCGCATTCTGCAGCTTGGCGTCGACCATTTCGGTACGGAACTTGGTACCGCCAGCCGCACGGCGGACGGCCGCTACATCGTCGAGCATTCCGTCGGAACCGGTCCGATCCGGGTGCCTGGAACCACCTTCGATCTGGAGACCACATACTGCCGGCACACCCTGGCCCATGAGCGCGCGCTTGCCTTCCATGACGTGGCAGAGAGTACGCTCGCGGATGCCGAGTGCTTCCGGATCTTCGGGCGGCGGACCTATATCGGCGCGCCGGTGATCGTCGAGGGTGCGGTCTATGGCACGATAAACTTCTCCTCCATCGAGCCGCGGGATCGGCCGTTCTCCAAGAGCGACCTGGTTCTCGTCGAGATGATGGGCCGCTGGCTCGGGATGGAGCTGGAGCAGGACCGGACGATGAAACGCCTGTCCGAGGCCCGCGACGCGGCCGAGGAGGGAACCCGGGCCAAGTCGTCCTTCCTGGCGAATATGAGCCACGAGATCCGCACGCCGCTGAACGGCATCATCGGCCTGAGCCGGCTGCTGGCCCAGACCAGCCTCAATCCCAAGCAGCTCGATTACGCCCAGAAGGTCCTGTTCTCGTCCGAGAACCTGCTCGGCATCATCAACGACATTCTGGACTTCTCGAAGATCGAGGCCGGCCAGATCTCGATTGAGAAGACCGAGTTCCGCCTGATGAAGGTTATTGAGAACGTCACCGCGATGGTGGCGCCGCGGGCGGCCGAAAAGGAGCTGGAGTTTCTGATCAGCGTCGATCCGGATACGCCACAGGAACTGGTCGGCGATCCGCTCAGGCTCGGTCAGATTCTCACCAATCTCTGCTCCAACGCCATCAAGTTCACCTCGGAGGGCGAGATCATCGTGTCCGTGCGGCCGACCGAGATGATCGACGGTCGAGTCGAGCTTCTCGTTTCGGTGCGCGACAGCGGGGTCGGGATGACGCCGGAGCAGCTCGGTCAGATCTTCCGGCCCTTCACCCAGGCGGACGTGTCGACCACGCGGAAATTCGGCGGCACCGGGCTCGGGCTCACGATCTCCAAGGAGCTGGCCGAGCGGATGGACGGGCGCATCTGGGTCGAGTCGGAGCCCGGCGTCGGGTCGACCTTCCACTTCACCGCCCGCCTCGAGCTGGGGACCACCAGGGCGAAGCCGCAGGCGGTGCTCCCGGCCGATCTGCGCAGCCTTCGGGTCCTGGTGGTCGACGACAACCAGATGGCTCGTCTGGTGATCGGCGACACCCTGCGGGCCATGGGCTTCGAGGTCGATGTGGCGGTGGACGGGCCGTCGGCCCTGCGGCGGATCGGCGTCGACCGGGGCGAACTCACCTACAACATCGTGCTGATGGACTGGATGATGCCGGAGATGGACGGCATCGAGACGGCGCGACGGATCCGCGAGAACTGCGGCGACGGCCCGCATCCCGCGACCATCCTGGTCTCGGCCTATATGCCGGACGAGGCCGTTCTGGCCGCGGCCGAGTCGGGGCTGGCCGGCTATGTGGCCAAGCCGGTCAACCAGTCAACGCTCTTCGACGCGATCGCCACGGCGGTGGGCAGGCGCACGGGCCAGCGCTATGCGCGCAACGCGGCGTCCCGCCGCCCGCCGATTACGGTTCTGCCCGGTCTGCGCGTGCTGCTGGCCGAAGACAATGAGATCAATCAGGAGGTCGCCGTCGCCGTGCTGCAGCAGCAGGGTGTCAGGGTCGACGTGGTCGACAACGGCCAGGACGCGGTCGAGCGCGTGTTCGAGGCCGGACCGGGGTATTACAACGCGGTCCTGATGGATGTGCAGATGCCGATCATGGATGGCTTTGAGGCGACCCGACGCATCCAGCACGACGACCGCTTCAGAACGCTCCCGATCATTGCCATGACGGCGCATGCCCTGGAGGAGGAGCGCCAGAAGTGCTTCGCCGCCGGCATGTGCGACCACGTGGCCAAACCCCTGGGCGAGGAAAGGCTGTTCGAGGCCCTGGCCCGGCACTGTGAGGCGGCCGAGAGCCGTCCGGCCGCGCAGCCGGAGCCCGCCAAGACCACGCCATCCGACCCGGAGACGCCGATGATCATCAACGTGGACAGCCTGACGACGATCGATACGGACGAACTTCGCCGCGCCCTGCCTGACGATCTGATCTCGCGGCTTCTGCTGAAGTTCCGTGAAGGTCAGGCCGACACCGGGCAGGCGCTTCGAGGGGCCATTGCGGAGGGGGATCGCGATCAGGCGCGCCGGATCGCCCATCAGATTCGGGGCGTGGCGGGCAACCTGCGGGCGCTGGCGGTTTTCGAGGCTTCCAAGGCGCTGGAATTAAAGATCGATGCCGACGGTCTGGTTGATGCGGCGGCGATAGGCGAACTGGCGCAGGACCTCGCCGATGCGCTGGCCGACGTGATGGCCGATATCGATGCGGCTACCGCTCAGGAGACGGCGGGAGCCAATCTGGTGCCGTTTCCGACCAAGGCGGGTCCGGCCGATATCCGCGCTCTGGTCGAGCAGCTGCGGTCCGGCGATATGGAAGCGGAGGACACCTGGCGGGCGCTGGAGCCGGCCCTGCGGGCGCGCGACGGCGCCGTCGCGGAGGATGTCGCAACGGCGATCGACGACCTGAACTACGGCGCGGCCGCCAGCAAGCTCAGCGCCTTGCTGAACACGGGATGAGGGCGGTCAGGCGATGAACACCGATCTCGATATCTCCGGTTCCCGCATTCTCATCGTCGACGATGCGCGCGAGAACGTGCGGATTCTGGCGACGATCCTGAAGGATGTTGCCGCCGTGTCGTTCTCGCTCGGCGGTATGGATGCTCTGACCAAGGCCAAGGCGACCCTGCCGGACCTGATCCTGCTCGATATCGAGATGCCGGACATGAACGGCCACGAGGTCATCATCCGGCTCAAGAGTGATCCGCGCACCGCGCTCATTCCGGTGATCTTCGTCACCAGCCATGCCGACGTGGAGGATGAGGAAGCGGGCCTGCGCCTCGGCGCGATCGACTACATCACCAAGCCGTTCAATCCTGCCATCGTCCGGGCGCGGGTCAGCAACCAGCTCATGCTGCGCGCCTATGCCAAGCAGCTCGAGGACCTGAACGTCGAACTGGAGCGGTTGGCGACCACCGATTCCCTGACCGGCCTCGCCAACCGCCGCGCCTTCCGCGAGCGGATGACCCAGGAACTCCGGCGGCTCGACCGGTACGGCGGCGAAGCCTGTGTGATGATGATGGACCTCGATCACTTCAAGTCGGTGAACGATTCCTACGGCCACGACGCAGGGGATGCGGTCCTGCGTGAGGTGGCCGAACGGGTCGCCGGTCAGTTGAGGGAGACCGACACGTTCGGCCGGCTGGGCGGGGAGGAGTTCGCCATCCTGGCCGCCGGCACGCCGGTCGATCAGGGTGCGCTCGTGGCCGATCGGGTGCTGCGCTCGGTCCGGGAGGAGCCGGTGGTCTGGAACGGGCTCGAGATTACCGTGACCACGAGCGTAGGCATGACGCCGTTGCGGGCCGGCGACGGCTCGATTGACGCCGCCCTGGCCCGGGCGGACCAGGCGCTGTACGCGAGCAAGAACGCCGGCCGGGACCGCCTGGAGGTCCAGGCCGCCTAAGGTTTTTGCTGCGGTGCGGTGCCGGCGGCGGCCGCCGCGCCATCCCTAAGAATTTCAACGATATCCCGTCTTTATTGCGCCCGCTAAAGGACTGCGGCAGCATGGGCTTGTCACGGTGCACAAACCGTCGTGAGCCGATTTCCGCAATGACAGGGACAGGGGTGGTGTCATGAAAAAGAATTTCCCGATGAGTCGGGCCGGCTGGACCCGGCGCGGTGTGCTGGGCGCGTCCGGTGCCGCCATGGCCGCCGGCCTGCTGACCAAGCCGTCGACGCTGTTCGCGGCCGAGCCGATCAAGACCGCCGGCATCTACACCGTCCCGGTCGAGCAGCAGTGGGTGAGCCGCATCCACAAGGCCGCCGAGGCCGCCCAGGCGAAGGGCGAGGTGACCTACACCTTCTCCGAGAACACCGCCAATACCGACTATCCCCGGGTCATGCGGGAATATGCCGAGCAGGGCGTGAAGCTGATCGTGGGCGAGATCTTCGGCGTCGAGCAGGAGGCCCGCGAGGTCACCCTGGAATACCCGGACGTGGCCTTCCTGATGGGCTCCAGCTTCCTGGAAGATCCGGCCTATCCGAACCTGGCCGTGTTCGATAACTATATCCAGGACGCCTCGTATCTCTCTGGCATCATTGCCGGATCGATGACGAAGTCGGGCAATATCGGCATGGTCGGCGGCTTCCCGATCCCCGAGGTGAACCGGCTGATGCACGCCTTCATGGCCGGGGCGAAGGAGATGAACCCGGACATCACCTTCCAGGTGAGCTTCATCGGTTCCTGGTTCGACCCGCCGAAGGCCAAGGAGACCGCCTTCGCCATGATCGAGAACGGCGCGGACGTGCTCTATGCCGAGCGGTTCGGCGTGTCGGACGCGGCGCAGGAGAAGGGCATCCTGGCCATCGGCAACGTGATCGACACCCAGCCGGACTATCCGGAGACGGTGGTCGCCTCGGCGCTCTGGCATTTCGAGCCGACCTTCAACGCCGCGCTGGCGAAGGTGCAGGACGGCACGTTCGAGGCCGACAACTACGGCAAGTATTCCTTCATGAAGGAGGGCGGCTGCTCGCTCGCCCCGCTCGGCACCTTCGAGGGCAAGGTTCCGGCCGAGGCCATGGCCCTGGTCGAGAAGCGCGAGGCGGCGATCAAAGCCGGCGAGTACACCGTCGAGATCAACGACGAAGAACCGAAGTCGAGCTGATGCCGACCGATCCGGGGGCGCGGGCTGTCCTGCGCCTCCGCAACATCACCAAGCGGTTCGGCCCGCTGACCGCCAACGACGCGATCACCTTCGACCTGCACGAGGGCGAGGTGATCGCGTTGCTCGGCGAGAACGGGGCCGGCAAGACCACCCTGATGAACATCCTGTTCGGCCATTACATGGCCGACGCGGGCGACATCGAGGTTTTCGGCCACGCCCTGCCGCCGGGCAACCCGCGCGCGGCCCTGGAAGCGGGTGTGGGCATGGTGCACCAGCACTTCACTCTCGCCGACAACCTCTCCGTCCTGGACAATATCATCCTGGGCACAGAGCCGCTGTGGCGTCTGGGGACCGGGCGGGCGGCGGCGTGGGCGCGGATCGAGCAGCTCAGCCGCGACTTCGGTCTGGCGGTGCACCCAGAGGCCAAGGCGGGTGCGCTCAGCGTCGGCGAGCGCCAGCGGGTGGAGATCCTGAAGGCGCTGTACCGCGACGCCCGCATTCTCATTCTGGACGAGCCGACGGCCGTGCTGACGCCGCAGGAGACGGACGACCTGTTCGCCACCCTGCGCAAGGCGGTGGCGCGCGGGCTGTCGATCATCTTCATCTCCCACAAGATGCACGAGGTGCTGGCGATCTCGTCCCGGGTGCTCGTGCTGCGCCACGGCAAGCTGGTGGGCGAGGCGGCGACGGCCGACACCGACCGGCACCAGCTCGCGCACCTGATGGTGGGCTCGGAGATCGTAGCGCCCGAGGTCGGCGGGGCGGCACCCGGCGCGGTGCTGCTGCGGATGCGCGAGGTCTCCACCACGCCGGTCGGCAACGCGGTCGGGCTGCGCGCCCTGTCGCTGGACCTGCGGGCGGGGCAGATCACCGGGCTGGCGGGCGTGTCGGGCAACGGGCAGGCGGCGCTGGCCGACCTGATCGCCGGCGAGACCGTGCCGGACTCGGGCGTCTTCGAGGTGGCCGGCGAGGGCGTGGGGGCCTGGACCCCTCGCGCCGCCCTGGACGCCAGGATCGGCCGCATCCCCGAAGACCGGCACCGCACAGGCACGATCTCTGATTTTACGCTGTCCGAGAACGCAGTCCTGGAAGCCTATGAAAAAGAACCCTTTTCCAGGCGCGGATGGTTCGACTGGACGGCGGTCGACCGGCACACGCGGGCGATCATCGAGCGCTACGACGTCCGTTGCCCCGGACCCGATGCGCGCATCCGACTGCTGTCCGGCGGTAACATGCAGAAGCTGATCCTGGGCCGCGCGCTTGAGGCCGAGCCGAAGATCATTCTCGCCGTCCAGCCGGTGCGGGGCCTCGATATCGGCGCTGTCACCTATGTGCAGAACCGGCTGATCGAGGCGCGGGATGCCGGGGCGGCGGTGCTGCTGATTTCGGAGGACCTGGACGAGATCCTGACCCTGGCCGATGTGATCCATGTGATCTCCGAGGGCCGCCTGTCGCCCGCCTTTGCCCGGGGCACGAAGACCCCGGCGGAACTGGGCGTATGGATGGCGGGCCAGGGTTTCGGGGAGTACAGCCATGCGGCTTGAGCCGGTCGCCAATCCGGGCTGGCCGCGCACGCTCGGACTGCCGGCCCTGGCGCTGGGCGGCACGGTGGCGATCGCCATGGCCCTGTCCCTGGTCGCCGGCTCGAACCCGCTCGCCGTGCTCGGGCTGATCGTCAAGGGCGCCGTGGGCTCCAAATTCGCGCTGCTGGAGACCCTGAACCGGGCCACACCGCTGATCTTCACCGGCCTTGCCGTCGCCGTCGCCTTCCGCGCCAAGCTCTGGAACATCGGGGCGGAGGCGCAGCTCTACATGGGCGCGCTGCTGGCGGTGGTCCTGGGCACCGGCCTGCTGCCGCTGCCCGCGGTCCTGCTGCTGCCGATCCTGATGCTGGCCGCCATCGCCGGCGGGGCGCTGATGCTGCTCGGCCCGGCCTTCCTGAAGACCCGGCTCGGGGTGGACGAGGTGGTGACCACGCTGCTGCTGAACTTCGTGATGATCCTGTTCGTGTCCATGCTGCTGGAGGGACCGCTGAAGGACCCCATGGGCATGGGCTGGCCGAAATCGGAGCGGCTGGTCGCCGAGGCGCGGCTGCCGCGCATCGTCGACGGGCTGCGGCTGCACTGGGGCTTCGGCCTGGCACTGATCTGCGCGCTCTTGGTCTGGGTGATGCAGACCCGCACGACGCTCGGCTACGAGATCCGCGCGGTCGGCCTGAACCAGCGCGCCGCCGCCTTCGCCGGCATCCCGGTGACCAAGGTGGTGATCAAGACCGCGCTGATTTCCGGCGGCCTCGCCGGTCTCGCCGGCTTCTCCGAGGTGGCCGGGCTGAAGGGCAGCCTGACCTTGGACCTCAGCCCGGGCTTCGGCTACACCGGCATCATCGTCGCCATGCTGGCCCTGCTGAACCCGCTGGGCGTGGTCGTCTCTGCCCTGTTCGTGGCGGGTGTCTTCGTCGGGGCCGACAGCATGAGCCGGGCGGCGGCCGTGCCCACCTATATCGCCGACATCCTGCTCGCCACTGCCCTGCTGCTGATGGTGCTGGCGATCATGCTGACGCGCTTTCGCGTGGTGAGGGGGTAGGCGGTGGAGATCCTCGACATCCTGATCTCGGCCAGCTTCTGGGCGGCGGCCGTGCGCATCGCCAGCCCGCTGATCTTCGCCACCCTGGGCGAGCTGATCTGCGAGCGCGCCGGTGTGCTGAACCTCGGCATCGAGGGCATCATGGTGGTCGGCGCCTTCGCCGGCTGGATGGCGGTCTATTCCGGCGCCGATCTCTGGGTCGGGGTCGGCATGGCCATGGCGGCGGGGATGCTGTTCGGGCTGCTGCACGCGATCCTGTCGGTGCCGTTCGGGCTCAGCCAGCACGTGGTCGGCCTCGGCATCACCCTTTTGGCGACGGCCTCAACCTATTTCGCCTACCGGGTGGCTCTGCCGCAGGTCACCAACCCGCCGCGCATCGAGGCGTTCAAGGAACTGCCGATCCCGGTGCTGTCGGACATCCCGATCGTCGGGCAGGCCCTGTTCGCGCAGACACCGCTGACCTATCTCGCCTTCGTCACCGCCGCCGTCGTCGCCTTCGTGCTGTACCGCACGCCGCTGGGCCTGGCGGTGCGGGCGGTCGGCGAGAACCCGCATTCGGTGGAGGCCCAGGGCCTCTCGGTGACGGCCCTGCGCATGGGCGCGGTGGTGGTCGGCTCCGGATTGATGGGCGTTGGCGGGGCGTTCCTGACCATGTCCGCCTTCAACTCGTTCTTCTTCGAGATGGTCAACGGACGCGGCTGGATCTGCATCGCCCTGGTGGTGTTCGGCGCCTGGAAGCCGGGCAAGGCGCTGCTCGGCGCGCTGCTATTCGCCGCCTTCGACGCGCTGCAGATCCGGCTGCAGCAGACCTCGCTGGGGGCCGATATTCCCTACCAGATCTTCCTGATGATGCCGTATCTGCTGTCGATCCTGGCGCTCGTGGTGATGTCGCGCCGGGCGGAAGTACCGGCGGCGCTGATGGTGCCGTTCAACAGGGGAGAGCGCTGAGATGTTCGACATCGTCGTGAAGGGCGGCACCCTGCCGGACGGGCGGGTCGCCGATATCGGCATCCGCGATGGCCGCATCGCCGCGGTGGAGCGGCTGGACGACGCGGTCGAGGCCGGAGAGGTGATCGACGCGACGGGCGATCTGGTCAGCCCGCCCTTCGTCGATCCGCATTTTCACATGGACGCCACGCTCAGCTACGGCCTGCCGCGGATCAACGCGTCCGGCACTCTGCTGGAGGGCATCGCGCTGTGGGGCGAGCTGAAGCAGGTGATGACCGTGGACGAGGTCAAGGAACGGGCGCTGGCCTATTGCGACTGGGCGGCGAGCCTCGGCCTGCTGGCGATCCGTAGCCATGTGGACACCTGCGACGACCGGCTGCTCGGGGTGCAGGCGCTGCTCGACGTGCGCGAGGCGGTGAAGGGCTATATCGATCTCCAACTCGTCGCCTTCCCCCAGGATGGGCTGTACTGCGACCCCACCGCCTATGAGAACACGGTGCGGGCGCTGGACATGGGCGTGGACGTGGTCGGGGGCATCCCGCATTTCGAGCGAACCATGGCCTATGGGGTCGCCTCGGTGACGGCGCTCTGCGAGATCGCCGCCGAGCGTGGGCTGCTGGTCGACCTGCATTGCGACGAGACCGACGATCCGATGTCCCGCCACATCGAGACCCTGGCCTATGAGACCCAGCGGCTCGGTCTCCAGGGGCGGGTGACCGGGTCGCACCTGACCTCCATGCATTCCATGGACAACTACTACGTCTCCAAGCTGCTGCCGCTGATGGCCGAGGCGCAGGTGGCCGCGATCCCGAATCCGCTGATCAACATCATGCTCCAGGGCCGCCACGACACCTTCCCCAAGCGTCGGGGCCTGACCCGGGTGAAGGAGATGCAGGCGCTCGGCATCACCGTCGGCTGGGGCCAGGACTGCGTGCGCGACCCGTGGTACTCGCTGGGCACCGGCGACATGCTCGATGTCGCCTTCATGGGGCTGCACGTGGCGCAGATGAGCGCGCCGGAAGAGATGGCCCGCTGCTTCGACATGGTCACCGCAGAGAGTGCGAAGATCATGCATCTGGACGGCTACGGGCTGGAGGTCGGCTGCACGGCGTCGCTGGTGGTGCTGGATGCCGGCGACAAGATCGAGGCGGTGCGGCTGCGGCCGGACCGGCTCTGCGTGATCGCCAAGGGCAAGGTGATCTCCCGGCAGGCGCGCAACGACGCCCGGCTGTCCATCCCCGGCCGCCCGGAAAGCGTGCGGCGCCGGCACCAGCCGATGGGGTCGGGGTAGGGGTAGCGTGTGCGGGGCTGATCGACCCCCCTCCCGTCGTCCCGAACTTGATTCAGGACCAAGCCGACTGCGCGGGATGCTTGATCCTGACGTGCGTCAGGATGACGGGGGCGGGTAAGGGGGATCACTGCGGAAAGGCCGTGGCCACCGCCGAGGGCCGAGCCCGCAGCCCCTGCCACCAGGCGTGGACGGCCGGATGGGCCTCGATCATCTCCCGCCCCACCGCGGTGCGGGCGAACAGGTCGAGCGCCGGCAGGAAATGCGTATCGGCCAGGGTCAGGGCATCGCCGGCCAGATACGGAGTCTCCGCCAGCCACCGCTCCAGCTCGCCCAGCACTTTGCGCGATACCTCCAGCGCCTTTTCGCGGGGCATCCAGCCTTCCTCCAGGTCCCGCGCCTCGCAGACGAAGATGCTCCAGACCATGGCCGGATAGGCGTAGTTGTCCATCATCCGCATCGCCTGTGCCGCGCGCGCCAGGGCAACGGGCGCGCCCGGCAGCAGCGGCGGCTCGGGATAGCACGCCTCCAGATAGCGCTGGATCGCGTCGCTCTCGTAGAGCCGGACGTCGCCGTCTTCGAAAGCCGGGATCTTTCCGAACGGGTGTAACTCGGCATACCAGTCCGGCAGGCCGGCCTGGTCGAACGGGTCGACGGGGATCAGCTCATACGCCAACCCCTTCTCCTCCAGGCAGAGCCGGACGGTACGGACATAGAGGCTGAACGGGCGGCCGTAGAGTTTCATCCTGCGCTCCACCGAATGGCTCACGACCGGACGGCGACCATATCGACCGATTGCGAGGTATCCTGGGAGCCGGCGGTGCGAAACATGCCCTTCACCGGTGCCACGTCGAAATAGTCCCGGCCGATCGCCACCACCACATGATCCTCGCCGGCCATCATGTTGTTGGTCGGATCGAACTCCACCCAGCCCATCTCCAGCCCGCACCAGGCCCGCACCCAGGCATGCATGGCGTCGGCACCCTCGAGCCGGGCGGCGCCCTTGGGCGGGATGGTGCGCAGGAAGCCGCTCACATAGCCGGCCGGCACGCCGATGCTGCGCAGGGCCGAGATCGCGATATGGGTGAAGTCCTGGCACACGCCGTGGCGGGCACGGAAGGCCTCCTCCAGCGGCGTGTCGACAGCGGTCGCCTCCGGATCGAAGGCCATCTCGCGGTGCAGGGCGGTGCAGACCGCGGTCACCGCCTCCAGCGTGCTCTGACTGTCGGCGGTCAGCCGGCCAGCCCAGGTCGCGATCTCCGCGACCGGCGGCACCCTGGGCGAGCGACCACGGAAGTGATGCGGCGCCTCCGACGCGACCGAGTTGAGGGTGTCGAGTTCCTTGGCCAGCCGGCGCAGGTCGGGAGACACGTCGAATAGCGGTTCCAGCGCGGCGCGGTCGACCCGGGCCTGCATCAGGAAGGCGGTCTCCTCCACCGCCTCGTCATAGGAGATGCTGATGCAGCGGTTGTCGAAGAAGTCGAAGGCGAAGCCCTGCTCGGTCGGGGTCGGGCTCACGTCGAGATTGGAGGCGATGACCCGCTGGCGGCCCGGCAGGGTGGCCGGGGTCAGCCGCAGGATGTGCCGGCCCGCATCGGCCAGGCTGTCATAGGCGTATTCGATCTTCAAAGTGATGTCGTACAGCATGGCCGGCGCTACCGCAGATAGGTGTCGGCCAGCAGGCCGGACAGGGTGGCGGTGTCGCCCGAGAGCTGCTCCAGTTTGTCCGGGCTGACTTCGCCCGGAGCGGCGGTGGTCAGGGCCGTCTTGATCTCCAGCACCTTGCGCTGGAACGGGGTCATCCGCACCTCCTCGACCGTCACCGGCAGGTAGGACGCGTGGTCGTCGATCGAGACGAGCTGGTTCAGGACCGAGCGCGGGTTCATGTCGTCGAGCAGAAGCAGGTCGATCACCGTGTCGCGGCTGGTTCCGGCGGCGTAGCGGCGGCGGTGGGTCATGATCGAATCCCCGACCTCGATGGCGAGATCCAGCGCGCCCTCCGGCGCGTCGGCATCGGTGAAGACCCGCAGGAAGTTCATCATAAGCCCGGCGCGCTCCAGCGCCCGGCCGATCCCGAGGAAGCGCCAGCCGGTGAACCGGTACATGTTCTCGTGCACCAGTCCGGCGAAGCCGGCGATCTTGCGCAGCAGCACGCTGAAGGCCCGCGCGGCGTCGTCGCCCGGTTGGATGCGGGTGGCGAACATCTCGGTGGTGCGCGACAGGTCGACCAGGGCGTTCCAGGCGTCGGTGGAGAACCGGTCGCGGATCTGCCCCGAACTGCGCAGGGCCGCCCGCATGTCGTCCAGCACGTTGTCCGGGATCGTCGCCGCGACATCGGCGCCGAGGAACTCCAGGTACTCGGACAGCATCACCGCCAGCGGGTAGTCGCCATCGCCGGTTTCCGCCAGACGGATGTGGTAGGCGCGCAGCAGACGCAGCTTGAAATCCGTGCGCTCGACGTAGCGGCCGAGCCAGAACAGATTGTCGGCCGCCGTGCTCGGCAGGGTCGCGTCCAGCGTCCGCTTGGCCGTGCCGCCGCCGGTCTCCAGCAGGGTATCCGCCGGGCCGGCGTCATCGGACACTACCCAGACGTCGGACACGGCACCGCCGCGTTGCATCGAGATGTCGGCGCTTTCCGCCGAATGGCCGATCCGCGCGAAGCCGCCGGGCATGACCACCCAGCCGCTGCCCGAGCGGGCCACGAAGACCCGCAGGCTCATCGGCCGGGCCTCCAGCTTGCCGTCGACCAGGGCCGGGGCGGTGGACAGGGAGACGATCTCCTGTCCGGCCAGAAGCGGGCCCTGCGCGTCGATCCAGGCCGGATCGACCGGCGTGCCGTCCGGCTTCTTGCCGGCGATCACCACGTTGGGGCCGTGGTCGAAGGGCAGGCGCGTCGACATGGCGCTGTCGATGGTCATGCGCTCCAGGTTCGCCTTGACGTAGTCGCACTCGCCCGCGCCGCCGCACCACCAGGTGGCGATGTTCGGCATGGCGAGCGGCTGGCCGGTCAGGTGCTCGCTCATGCGCGGCATGAAGGCCATGAGCGCGCGGGCCTCCAGCGCGCCGGAGCCGAGCGCGTTGACCATGGTGAAGGAGCCGGAGCGCAGGGCACCGATCATGCCCGGCGTGCCGAGCCGCGAGCTCTCGTTGAGTTCCAGCGGGTCGGTCCATTCCGCGTCCAGGCGGCGCCAGAGCACGGAGATCGGCTGCAGTCCCCCGACGGTGCGGACCATCAGCCGGTTGTCCTTCACCGCCAGGTCGGCGCCCTGCACCAGCATCAGGCCGAGATAGCGGGCGATATAGGAATGCTCGAAATAGGTGTCGTTCAGGGGGCCCGGCGTCAGGATCGCCACCCGGCTGCCGTCGCCGTTGCGCATCCCCAGCAGGGTGTCGCGGAACCGGCGGAAGAAGCCGGCCAGCCGCATCACGTTGGTGCTGCTCATCAGCGAGGAGAAGCTGCGCGAGGTCGCCATGCGGGTTTCCAGCGCGAAGCCGGCGCCGGACGGCGCCTGGGTCCGGTCGCCCAGCACCCACCACTTGCCGTCGGGGCCGCGGCCGATATCGAAGGCGATGAAATGCAGGTAATGGCCGTGTCGGGGCTCGATGCCGACCATCGGCCGCAGCCATTCCGGATTGGACGCCAGCAGGCGGGCCGGCACGACGCCGTCGGCGACCAGCCGGTTCGGCCCGTAGAAATCGGCCATCGCCGCTTCCAGCACGTCGGCACGCTGCATCAGGGCGGTGGCGATGTTCTGCCATTCCCCGGCCTCGATCAGCATCGGCAGATGGCTCAACGGCCAGTCGCGCTCGGTCGAATCGGTCGGGCCGTACTGGCGGAAGAACACGCCGGCATCGCGCAGATACTGGTCGCCCCGGGCCAGCGCATGGTCGAGGGCGTCTGCGTCCAGGGCGGCGAGGTCGCGCAGAAACGGCTGCCAGACCGGGCGCACCCGCCCGGCGCTGTCGAACAGCTCGTCGGCCACGCCCGGCAGAGTGCGGTAGGCATCCAGAAGGGTGCCCCAGTCGGATCGGTCGGCAGCCTGCAGCGGCTTGCTCATTATCAGGTTCCGGCGGCGCGTCTCAGGTCGAGGGTCAAGGGGAACTCGGGGTGAGTCATCTCAGGTGCCGGAACATAGCCCCCCGGCGTATGACCATGATACTCGAACCTTGCGAGCCTGCGCGCATCCGCTTCGTTGGCATTGACCGGGAAGGTCTCGTAGTTGCGCCCGCCCGGATGCGCCACGTGGTACACGCAACCGCCCAGTGCCCGCCCCGACCAGGTGTCGTAGATGTCGAAGGTGAGGGGGGCGTGGACCGGGATCACCGGGTGCATGGCCATGGCCGGCTTCCAGGCCTTGAACCGGACGCCGCCGACCGCGACTCCGCTGCTCTCGGTGCCGTGCAGCGGCATGCGCCGCTGGTTGCAGGTCACCACATAGCGCCCGGGGTCCAGCGCCGTCAGCTTCACCTGCAGGCGCTCGGTCGAGCTGTCGGTGTAGCGGGCGGTGCCGCCGATCGCGCCGGTCTCGCCCAACACGTGCCAGGGCTCCAGCGCCTGCCGCAGTTCCAGGTGCACGCCCTCGTATTCGACCTCGCCGCAGAACGGGAATCGGAATTCGGCCTGCGCCTCGTACCACTCGGAGCGGAAGTCGAAGCCGTTCAGACGCAGGTCCTGCAGAACGTCCATGAAGTCCGACCACACGAAGTGGGGCAGCATGAACCGGTCGAGCAGGGTGGTGCCCCAGCGGGTGAAGGTGCCGCCGATCGGCGATTTCCAGAACCGGGCGATCAGGGCGCGCAGGAGAAGCTGCTGGGCCAGGCTCATGCGCGGATCCGGCGGCATCTCGAAGCCGCGGAATTCCACCAGCCCCAGCCGGCCGGTGGGGCCGTCCGGCGAGTACATCTTGTCGATGCAGATCTCCGAACGGTGGGTGTTGCCGGTGACGTCGGTCAGCATGTTGCGCAGCAGCCGGTCGACCAGCCACGGCGCCGGCGGCGTGCCGCTGTCCGGATGCGGGATCTGGCCGAGCGCGATCTCCAACTCGTAGAGCGTGTCGTGGCGGGCGTCGTCGATGCGCGGCGCCTGGCTGGTCGGGCCGATGAACAGGCCCGAGAACAGGTAGGACAGGCTCGGATGGCGCTGCCAGTGCAGGATCAGCGAGCGCAGCAGGTCCGGCCGCCGCAGGAACGGGCTGTCCTCCGGGTTGGCGCCGCCGACCACCACGTGGTTGCCGCCGCCGGTGCCGGTATGCTTGCCGTCGATCATGAACTTGTCGGCGCCGAGGCGGGATTGGCGCGCCTCCTCGTAGACGCCTTGGGTGATCGCCACGCACTCCTTCCAACTCGCGGCCGGATGGACGTTGACCTCGATCACGCCGGGGTCCGGGGCGACGCGGATCACGTTCAGGCGCGGGTCGGTCGGCGGCGCGTAGCCCTCGATATGGACCTTCACGCCGACCTGGGCGGCGGCGCGCTCCACCGCGTCGAGCAGGTCGAGATAGTCGTCGGCCCGTTCGACCGGCGGCATGAACACGCACAGCCGGCCGTCGCGCGGCTCCACCGCGATGGCGGTACGCACCGCCCCGCCGATCTCCCCGACCTTCTGCTCGATCACGTTCTGGACGTGGCTGCCGGGGGTGAAGGAGGCGCGGGCCTGATGCGGCGCCGCCTCCTCGGCGGCGGCTTCGCCCGGTCCGCGCTCCGCGTCGAAATCGGGCAGCGGACCCTTGGTCTCCCAGGGGTCGGCGATGTTGACGTAAGGGTACTGCGACGGCGGCACATAGGGCAGGGCGCCGAGCGGCAGGCGGAACCCGACCGGGCTGTCGCCGGGTACCAGGAACACATGCCCGCGGCGGGGCTTCCAGAGTTCCGACTGCCAGCGCCGCGTCTCGCGTGACCGGGACTGCCAGCTCTGCACCGGCAGGACGTAGCCGGCCGGCTCTGTCAGGCCGCGGCTGAACACCCGGGCGATGCGGTGGCGTTCCTCGGCGTCGCGCAGTTTGGAGTTCTCCGGTGTCACGTTCTCCGGAAGATTGGCCTCCTTCAGCACCCATTCCGCCGGGTCCTCGAAGGCGGGGACGACATAGTCGCGCTCGATGGTGAGGTTCTCGGCGATCGCCTTCAGCAGCGCCTCGGCTTCCTTCGGGCCGGCATCCAGCGTCTCGGTCTCGCCGGCGATCAGGTCGGGATCGCGCCAGATCGGCCGCTCGTCGCGCCGCCAGTACAGGGAGAAGGTCCAGCGCGGCAGGGTCTCGCCCGGATACCACTTGCCCTGGCCGTAATGCAGGAAACCCCCCGGCGCGAACCGCTGGCGCAGCCGGCGGATCAGCACGTCGGCCAGGCCGCGCTTCATCGGGCCGACGGCGGCGGTGTTCCATTCCTCGGACTCGAACTCGTCGATCGACACGAAGGTCGGCTCGCCGCCCATGGTCAGGCGCACGTCGCCCTCGCTCAGGTCGCGGTCGACCTTCTCGCCCAGAGTGTCGAGGGCCTCCCAGGCCTCTTCGGAGAACGGCTTGGTGATGCGGGGATGCTCGGCCACCCGCCGCACCGACATGTCGAAGGCGAAATCCACATTGGCGGCACTCGCCATGCCGGAGATCGGCGCCGCGTTGCGGTAGTGCGGGCAGGCGGCGAGCGGAATGTGGCTCTCGCCGGTCAGCAGGCCTGAGGTCGGGTCCAAGCCGATCCAGCCCGCGCCCGGCAGATACACCTCGGCCCAGGCGTGCAGGTCGGTGAAGTCGTGATCGGTCCCCGCCGGGCCGTCCAGGGCTACCAGATCCGGCTTGAGCTGGATCAGATACCCGGACACGAAGCGGGCGGCGAAGCCCAGATGACGCAGTATCTGGACCAGCAGCCAGCTGGAATCCCGGCACGACCCGCTCGCCAGCTCCAGAGTCTCCTCCGGCGTCTGCACGCCCGGCTCCATGCGGATCAGGTATTTCACCGCCTCCGACACCTGCCGGTTCAGGTCGACGACGAAGTCCACGGTGCCCGTCTGCGACCGGTCGAGGCGTTTCAGGAACGCCTCGACCCGCGGGCCGATCGGCTCGGGGCGCAGATAGATCGACAGATCGTCGCTCAGCTCCTCGGGATAGGCGAAAGGCCATTCCGAGGCGCTCTCCTCCACGAAGAAGTCGAACGGGTTGTAGACCGTCATGTCGGCGACGAGATCGACCTCGATCTTCAGTTCGCGGACCGGCTCGGGAAACACGAAGCGGGACAGCCAGTTGCCGTAGGGATCCTGCTGGTGGTTCACGAAGTGCGTATCCGGCGTGACCTTGAGCGAATGCGAGATCACCCGGGTCCGGCTGTACGGGGCCGGGCGCAGGCGGATGATCTGCGGGCCCAGGCTGACCGGGCGGTCGTAGCGGTAATGGGTGAGGTGGTGGATCGCGGCCTTGATCGACATGACTACCCAGATGGTTGCAGCGTCCGACGGTACCTTAGGAGGTTATATCGCAATGGCGAAACGTATTACGAGGCCCCTCTCCCCGACGCCGCGGCGTCGGGTGTGTATGTCGCTTCGATTGCTGTCGCAGCCCACAAATGTATAGTGGGGCAGACCAGAAACCTGGCATTCAACAAGGGGAAACGACCATGAAACGTTTGCTACCGTTGCTGTGTGCGGCGGTGTTCTCCACCGCAGCGCACGCTCAGGAAGAAGTCAAAGTCGGTATGCTTCAGGGCTTCACCGGTCCGACGGAGTCGCTGGTCAAGCCGATGGCGCTTGGCGGAGAGGCGGCGATCCAGGAGATTTCCGACAGCGGCCTGTTCCTGGGCGGCAAGAAGGTCGTCTCGGTGCGCGGTGACAGCACCTGCATCGACGCGTCGGCCGCCACGGCCGCGGCCGACCGGCTGATCACGTCGGAAGGTGTCGTCGGCATCGTCGGCGCGACTTGCTCGGGCGCGACCACCGCGGTCCTGAACAACATCGTGCGTCCGAACGGCATCGTCATGATCTCGCCGTCCGCGACCTCGCCGGCGCTGAGCACGATCGAGGATGACGGCCTGTTCTTCCGCACCGCCCCGTCCGACGCCCGCCAGGGCGAAATCATCGGCAAGATCCTGTCGTCCAAGGGGATCAAGTCGGCGGCGCTGACCTACACCAACAACGACTACGGCAAGGGTCTCGCCGACGCCATTCAGGCGGCCTTCGAGAAGACCGGCGGCCAGATCACCGCCGTCGCCGCTCACGAGGACGGCAAGGCCGACTACTCGGCCGAAGTCGCCACCCTGGCCTCGGCCGGCGGTGAACTCCTGATCGTGGCCGGCTACCTCGACCAGGGCGGCAAGGGCATGATCCAGGCCGCGCTGGACACCGGCGCGTTCGAAACGTTCCTGCTGCCGGACGGCATGGTCGGCGAGTCGCTGACCGAGAATTTCGGGGACGCCATCGACGGCTCGATCGGCACCAACCCGGGCACCGACAGCCCGGGCGCGAAGATGCTGGCCGAACTCGGCGGCAAGAAGGGCTTCAAGGGCGACGACCCGTACGTCCCGGAGGCCTATGACGCCGCCGCCGTCCTGCTGCTCGCCATGCAGTCCGCCGGCAGCACCGACAGCGCGGTCTACAAGGACCATGTCGAGAAGGTCGCCAACGCCCCGGGCGAGAAGATCTATCCGGGCGAGCTGGCCAAGGCCCTGAAGATCCTCGCCGATGGCGGTGACATCGACTATGTCGGCGGCACCGCGCTGGAGCTGATCGGCCCGGGCGAGTCCGCCGGCAGCTTCCGCGAGACCATCATCGAGGGCGGCGCCTGGAAGACGGTGTCTTACCACTGACCGCCTGGCGGTCGGCAACGACAAGGGGACGGTCGGGCTTCGGTCCGACCGTTCTCCGATTTCGGATTTGCTGAATGATCAGAGTTGAGAACGTCACCAAGAACTTTGGTGGCATCCGCGCGGTCGACGGGGTCTCGCTGGAGATCGCGCAGGGGTCGATTACCGGCCTGATCGGTCCGAACGGGGCCGGCAAGACCACGCTGTTCAACATCATCGCAGGGCATTTCCCGCCCTCGTCGGGGACGATCTTCCTCGACGGTGAGGACGTGACCGCGCTGGAGCCGCACGAGCTGTTCCACAAGGGCCTGCTGCGCACCTTCCAGATCGCCCACGAATTCTCCAGCCTGACCGTGCTGGAGAACCTGATGGTGGTGCCGGGCGAACAGCCGGGCGAGGAGTTGCGCCATACCTGGTTCAACTTCGCCAAGGTGCGCGTGGTCGAGAACCGGGTGCGCGAGCGCGCCCGCGAGGTGATCGAGTTCCTGGAGATCCCGCATCTGGAAAACGAACTGGCCGGCAACCTGTCCGGCGGCCAGAAGAAGCTGCTCGAACTCGGCCGCACCATGATGGTCGACGCCAAGATCGTGTTCCTGGACGAGGTCGGCGCTGGCGTGAACCGCACGCTGCTGCAGACGATCGCGCGCTCGATCCAGCGCCTGAACCAGGAGCGCGGCTACACCTTCTGTCTGATCGAGCATGACATGGATTTCATCGCCCGGCTCTGCGATCCGGTCATCGTCATGGCCGAGGGCCGGCTGCTGACCCAGGGGACGACCGACGAGGTCATGAACAACGAGGACGTCATCGAGGCCTATCTGGGCACCGGGCGCAAGCACAAGCGGGTGTCGGAGGCATGAGTTTCCTGGCTGCAACCGGCATGACCGGCGGATATGGCGGCGCCGATATCATCACCGACTGCGAGCTGCGGGTGGAACGCGGCGAGATCGCCGTGGTCGTCGGCCCGAACGGTGCTGGCAAGTCGACCGCGATGAAGGCGGTGTTCGGCATGCTGAACCTGCGCGAGGGCAGCGTGGTGTTCGACGGCACCGACATCACCGGCCTCGCACCCCAGGAGCGGGTGCGGGTCGGCATGGGCTTCGTGCCGCAGAACCGTAACGTCTTCGTCTCGCTGAGCGTGGAAGAGAACCTGGAGATGGGCGCGTTCATCCGCGACGACGACATCTCCCAATCCAAGGAGCAGGTGTTCGAGCTGTTCCCGATCCTCGCCGAGAAACGCAACCAACCGGCCGGCGAGCTGTCCGGCGGCCAGCGTCAGCAGGTCGCCGTCGGCCGGGCGCTGATGACCCAGCCGCGGCTGCTGATGCTGGACGAGCCGACCGCCGGCGTGTCGCCGATCGTCATGGACGAGCTGTTCGACCGCATCGTCGAGATCGCCAAGACCGGCATCGCCATCCTGATGGTCGAGCAGAACGCCCGGCAGGCGCTGGAGATCGCCGATCACGGCTTCGTCCTGGTCCAGGGCACCAACCGCTTCACCGATACCGGCGAGGCGCTACTGGCGAACGAGGAAGTCCGCCGCTCGTTCCTGGGGGGCTGAGAGATGGAGATCGCCAACGCCTTCGCGCTGCTCGCGAACTTCGTCATCGTCCCGGCCACCGCCTATGGCGCGCAGCTCGCGCTCGGCGCGCTCGGGGTGACGATCATCTTCGGCATCCTGCGCTTCGCCAACTTCTCCCACGGCGAGCTGATGTCCTTCGGCGCCATGGTGACCATCCTGGTGACCTGGCTGCTGCAGATGAACGGGATCGGCCTCGGCCCGCTGCCGACGGCGCTGCTGGCGTTGCCGGTGGGTATCCTGGCGACCGTCGCCATGGCGGTGCTGACCGACCGGTTCGTCTTCCGCTTCTACCGAAAGAAACGGGCGAACCCGATCGTCTTCGCCATCGTCTCGGTGGGCGTGATGTTCATGATGGCCGGCATCATCCGCATCGTGATCGGCCCCGACGACCACAGTTTCGCCGATGGCGAACGGTTCCTGATCAGTTACGGCGACTTCAAGAAACTGACCGGCTGGGACCAGGGGATCGCCATCAAGCAGACCCAGGTGGTGACCGTCGTCGTCACCCTGATCGTCGTCGCCTTCCTGTTCTGGTTCCTGCAGAAGACCCGCTCGGGCAAGGCGATGCGCGCCTATTCCGACGACGAGGATCTGGCCCTGCTGTCCGGCATCAACCCGGAGCGGGTGGTGCTGATCGCCTGGATCATCGCCGGGTCGCTGGCCTGCATCGCTGGCACGCTCTACGGCCTCGACAAGACCTACAAGCCGTTCATCTTCCTACAGATCCTGCTGCCGATCTTCGCCGCCACCATCCTCGGCGGCATCGGCCAGCCGGTGGGCGCGGTGCTCGGCGGCTTCATCGTCGCGTTCTCGGAAGTCACGGTGACCTATGCCTTCAAGCGGTTCCTGGCCTATCTCGGCCCGGACGGCTGGGCGCCGGACGGTTTGGTCCAGCTGTTGTCGACCGATTACAAGTTCGCGGTCTCCTTCGTCATCCTGGTGGTCGTGCTGCTGGTGCGACCGACCGGCATCATCCGGGGGAAAGTCATATGACCCGGCGCGTGGTCTTCCTGTACGGCCTCATGCTGCTGGTGCTGATCGGCGTCGGCTTTTTCCAGAGCTGGAACGTCGCCTTCGGCATCTTCAATCTGTGCCTGATCTCCGCCGTGATGGCGCTCGGCGTGAACATGCAGTGGGGCTATGCCGGGCTGTTCAATGTCGGGATCATGGGCTTCACCGCGCTCGGCGCGCTGACCGCCGTGCTGGTGTCCATGCCGCCGGTGCAGGAGGCCTGGGCCGTGGCCGGCGGCGATCTGGCGCTGTCGTTCCTGTGTCTCGTCGCCACGGTTGTCGCCATCGTCCTGGCCCGACGGATGGTGCCGCCGGCCTTCCGGATGCTGGTTACCGCGATCCTGGTGGTCGCCGGCTATTTCCTGATCGGTGTGTTCTTCCTGCCGGCGACCGATCGGATCGAGTCGATCGACCCGGCCCTGTCCGGCTATCTCGGCGGTCTCGGCATGCCGGTGCTGCTGGCCTGGCCGCTGGGCGGCGTGGTCGCGGCCGGGGCGGGGTGGCTGATCGGCAAGATCGCGCTGGGGCTGCGGGCCGATTATCTGGCCATCGCGACCCTCGGCATCTCCGAGATCATCATCGCCATCATCAAGTACGAGGAGTGGCTGTCGCGCGGCGTGAAGAACGTCACCGGCATCCCGCGCCCGGTGCCCTATGAGGTCGACTTGGTCGATACCCAGTGGTTCGTCGATCTCGCGACGTCCCTGGGGGCGACGGACATCAACGAGGCCTCCAGCCTGTTCGTCAAGTTCTGCTACGGGCTGCTGTTCATCGTCGTGCTCGCCATCGTCATGTGGCTGGCGGAGCGGGCGCTGAAATCGCCCTGGGGCCGGATGATGCGGGCGATCCGCGACAACCGCGACGCCGCCGAGGCCATGGGCAAGGACGTGAAGGCCCGCCATCTCCAGGTGTTCGTCCTGGGCTGCGCCACCTGCGGCATCGCCGGTGCCATGCTGGCGACCCTGGACGGCCAGCTCACCCCGACCAGCTACATCCCGCTGCGCTTCACCTTCCTGATCTGGGTGATGGTGATCCTGGGCGGCTCCGGCAACAACTGGGGCGCCGTGCTCGGCGGCTTCGTGATCTGGTTCCTGTGGGTCGAGGCCGAGCCGCTCGGTAACTGGTTCATGGCGACGGTCACCGCCCCGCTGCCGGACGATTCCGCCATCGGGGCGCACCTGATGATGGGGGCGGCCTATACCCGCTACCTGCTGATGGGGGCGATCCTGCTGCTGGTGATGCGGTTCGCGCCGAAGGGGCTTATCCCGGAGCGGTGAGGGGAACGGCGTCGATCGGCAGGTTCAGGGTCCGGGCGACGACGTAGCGGATCCACCGCCTGGTCTCGGGCGTGTCCGGATCGCGGGGCGGTCGGCCGCCGAGGGAGCCGATCAGCCAGTCGCCGTGAAGGGTGTCGAGGAACAGCTTCGCCGCGGCTTCCGGATCCTCGACCGGCGCCTCACTGCGGGCGGGCGACTCGGCGAGGTACCGGGCGAGGCGACGGTGCAGACGGTCCGGTCCGTTCTGCAGGAAGGCATCGATAACCTGGGGAAACCGGTCGCCCTCGGTCAGGAAGCTGCCGAAGATCCGGGTCGCCTCTGGCGTCCAGATATGGCCGACCAGATTAGACGCCAGGCGGGTCAGACTGACGGCCGGCTCCTCGCAGTCGTCGAGCATCTCCATCATCTGTTCGGCGAAGGCCGAGCAGTTTTCCCCGACCGCAGCCTTGATCAGCCCGTTCTTGTCGCCGAACGCGGAATAGATGGTGGCCCGGGAACCGCCGGCGCGGGCGATGATCTCGTCGAGGGTGATCGCCTCGATCCCGCTCTCCTTGACCAGCGACCAGGCGGCATCCACGAGGGCGCGCCGACGGATTTCTCCGCGCGTGGGCTTCTTGCCATCTTCCTTGGAGCAGGACATCGACGGGGGATCCTCCTTCGTGCGGTGCCGGCCGCACATCTTTCTTGTTGTGCAATACAATATGTACTAGATAGTACACAAATGACCCGTGGCGCAATCCCGCATGCCGGGACCGCCGCCTACGGATGCGATTTCACGCACAAGGATTTCGACTGTGCCGAAGGTTTTCCTGACACGTCTCTGTGCCGTCCTGCTGGCGGCAGTCGCTCTCGTCGCCTGCGAGGAGGAGCAGCAGTCTTCCTCCGCGCCCGCGGCCCGTCCGCCGGCCCAGGTCGGCTTCACCACGGTGAAGGCCGAAACGGTCGATCTCACGGCCCGGTTGCCCGGCCGTGTCGTCGCCTTCCGCATGGCCGAGGTGCGGCCCCAGGTCGATGGGATCGTGACCAAGCGCCTGTTCGCGGAGGGGTCGACCGTCGAGGCCGGCCAACCGCTGTATCAGATCGATGCAGCCGTCTATGAGGCCGAGGTCAAGATGGCCGAGGCCGAGCTGGCGCGGGCGTCGGCGACCCTGAACTCGACCCGCACGAAGCTGCGTCGTTACGAGAGCCTGGTGAAGACCAACGCGGTCAGCCGCCAGGCCTATGACGACGTGGTCGCCGAGGAGCAGGAGAACCGGGCCAGCGTCGCTGCCGCGCAGGCGGCGCTCGACGCCGCCAAGATCAGTCTCGGCTACACCGAGGTGCTGGCACCGATCGGCGGCCAGATCGGCCGGTCCTCGATCACCGAGGGCGCGCTGGTCACAGCCGGGCAGGCGGAGCCGCTCGCCACCATCACCCAGCTCGACCCGATCAACGTGGACTTCACCCAGTCGAGTGCGGCGCTGCTGCGCCTGCGCCAGATGTTCCGGACCGGCGAGCGGGTGCTGGGCAGCAAGGAAGAGCTGCCGGTAACCCTGATCCTCGATGCCGTGGACCTGGAGTACGAGCAGCAGGGGACCATGCAGTTCTCAGAAGTGACCGTGGACGAGACCACGGGATCGGTGCGGCTGCGGGCCGTGTTCCCCAACCCGGACCGCGAGCTGCTGCCCGGCATGTTCGTCCACGGCATGGTCAACCAGGGTGTGGTCGAGCGCGGCTTCCTGGTGCCCCAGGCAGCCGTCAGCTTCAACGAAATGGGCGATCCCTACGTCTATGTCATCGGTGAGGACAGCACGGTCACCCAGGCCAAGGTCCATATCGTCGACGCCGCCGGCAAGGACTGGCTGATCGACAAGGGGCTGAACGACGGCCAGCGGGTCGTGGTCGACGGGCTGCAGCGCATCCGCCCCGGCGCCCAGGTCACTCCGGTGGAGGTTCAGAAGCCCACGCCGGCCGCCCAGAGCAAGGCGCAGAGCTGAACGCCGAACCGAGAGTCTTCAAATGGCTAGCTTCTTCATCGACCGCCCGGTCTTCGCCTGGGTCATCGCCATCGTGATCATGCTCGCGGGCGGGCTCTCGATCCTGCAATTGCCGATCGAGCAGTACCCGTCCGTCGCCCCTCCGACGGTGACGATCACGGCGACCTATCCCGGCGCCTCGGCGAGCACGCTCGAGAACTCGGTGACGCAGATCATCGAGCAGCAGATGACCGGTCTCGATCACCTGCGCTACATCAAGTCGACCAGCGACAGCAGCGGCACGGCGACGATCACGCTGACCTTCAATCCGGAAGCCGATCCGGACATCGCCCAGGTGCAGACCCAGAACAAGCTGCAGCTCGCCACCTCTCTCCTCCCGGAGAGCGTTGTCGAGCAGGGCATTCAGGTTGCGAAGAGCAGCGGCAGCTTCCTGATGGTGCTCGGCTTCGTCTCCGACCTCGACATGCCGCAGAGCGACATCGCGAACTACATCGCCGACAACGTCCGCGATCCGATCAGCCGCGTCGAAGGCGTGGGCTCCGTGCGCCTGTTCGGTTCCGAGCATGCCATGCGGATCTGGCTCGACCCGGCCAAGCTGCAGAGCTACGGCATCACCATTTCCGAGGTGCGCAGCGCCATCACCGCCCAGAACGCCGAGATCTCCGCCGGTCAGATCGGCGGCGCGCCGGCCGTTCCGGGACAGCAGATCAACGCCACCCTGATCGCCCAGACGCGGCTGGAGACACCGGAGGAATTCGGCAACATCCTGGTTCGGGTCAACACCGACGGCGCCCAGGTGCGCCTGAAGGATCTCGCCCGGGTGGAGATCGGTGCCGCCTCCTACGACACGGTCGCGCGCTATAACGGCCGGGCGGCGGTCGGCATGGGCCTCAACCTGGCCTCGGGTGCGAACGCCCTCGACACCGCCGATGGGGTGCGTGCCAAGATCCGCGAGCTGCAGCCGTTCTTCCCGGCCGGGCTCGAGGTCGTCTACCCCTACGACACCACGCCGTTCGTCCAGATCTCGATCGAGGAGGTGGTCTACACCCTGTTCGAGGCGATCGGGCTGGTCTTCGTGGTGATGTTCCTGTTCCTGCAGAACATCCGCGCCACCCTGATCCCGACGATCGCCGTGCCGGTCATTCTGCTCGGCACCTTCGGCGTGCTGGCGGCCTTCGGCTTCACCATCAACACCCTGACCATGTTCGGCATGGTGCTGGCCATCGGCCTGCTGGTGGACGATGCCATCGTCGTGGTGGAGAACGTCGAGCGCGTGATGCACGAGGACGGGCTCGGCCCGCGCGAGGCGACGAAGAAATCGATGTCGCAGATCACCGGCGCGCTGGTCGGCATCGCCATGGTGCTCTCGGCGGTGTTCGTGCCGATGGCGTTCTTCGGGGGCTCGACCGGCGCGATCTATCGCCAGTTCTCCATCACCATCGTGTCGTCGATGGTGCTGTCGGTGATCGTCGCCATCGTGCTGACGCCGGCCCTCTGCGCCTCGATGCTGCGGGCCAAGGACGGTCACGGCAGCAAGACCGGCCCGTTCGGCTGGTTCAACCGCGGCTTCGACTGGACCAACCGGTTCTACCAGAACAGCGTCGGCCATGTGGTCGGCCGCAAGTGGCGCTACGGACTGGTCTATCTGCTGATCGTCGGCGGGCTCGCCTTGCTGTTCCTGCGCCTGCCGACCTCGTTCCTGCCGAACGAGGACCAGGGCATCATGTTCTCGATGATCTCGCTGCCGGACAACGCCAGCCAGGAGCGGACCATCGAGGTGCTGGAAAAGGTCGAGAAGCACTTCCTGGAGGACGAGAAGCGCAACGTGAACGGCCTGTTCACCGTCGCCGGCTTCAGTTTCAGCGGGCGTGGCCAGAATGCGGGTATCGCCTTCATCAATCTGAAGCACTGGGACGAGCGTCCGGACCCGGTTGCCGACATCGTCGGCCGGGCCTATGGCGCCCTGTCCCAGGTGCGCGAGGCGCAGATCTTCGCCTTCACGCCGCCGGCCATCATCGAGCTGGGCAATGCCACCGGTTTCGAGTTCCAACTCGTCGACCGCGGCGGTGTCGGCCATGACGTGATGATGCAGGCCCGCGGAAAGCTCCTGGGCATGGCGGCACAGGAAGACACCGTCACCCAGGTGCGGCCGAACGGCTTCTCCGACACACCGCAGTTCCGGGTGGATGTCGACCACGAGAAGGCCAGCGCGCTCGGGCTGGCCATCGCCGACATCAACACCACGCTCTCGACCGCCTGGGGTGCCTCCTATGTGAACGACTACATGGAGGACGGTCGGGTCAAGAAGGTCTACCTGCAGGCCGACGCGCCCTTCCGTATGATGCCGGACGACCTGGACCGCTGGTATGTCCGCAACAGCTTCGGCGAGATGGTGCCGTTCTCGGCCTTTGCGACCTCGGAATGGACTTACGGCTCGCCCCGGCTCGAGCGTTTCAACGGCGCGTCCTCGGTCGAGATCCAGGGCCAGGCAGCGCCGGGTGTCAGCTCCGGCGTGGCCATGCAGACGATGCAGGAGATCGCTCAGAACCTGCCCGACGGTGTCGGATACGAGTGGTCCGGCCTGTCCTACGAGGAGCGGATGTCGGGCGATCAGGCGCCGATGCTCTACGCGATTTCTCTGCTCGTGGTGTTCCTCTGCCTGGCCGCCCTGTACGAGAGCTGGAGCATTCCGGTCTCGGTGATGCTGGTGGTGCCGCTTGGCGTGTTCGGTGCGGTGGCGGCGGCCCATCTCCGGGTGCTGCCGAACGACGTGTATTTCCAGGTCGGCCTGCTGACCACGGTGGGTCTGTCGGCGAAGAACGCCATCCTGATCGTGGAGTTCGCCCGCGAGCTGTACGACGATGGCATGGACCTGCTGGATGCGACGGTGGAGGCCGCGCGCCAGCGCTTCCGGCCGATCATCATGACCTCCATGGCCTTCACCCTCGGCGTGCTGCCACTGGCGATCAGCACGGGTGCGGGTGCCGCGAGCCGTCAGGCCATCGGCACCAGCGTCATGGGTGGGATGATCTCGGCCACCGTGCTGGCGATCTTCTTCGTGCCGCTGTTCTTCGTGCTGGTCATGCGGCTGTTCTCCAGACGCCGTTCCGAGCCGCCGCAGTCGGACAGGCCGGACGAGACGCCGGGCGACAGACCGGGCGAAACACCCCAGCCGACACCGGCCGGCTGAGGCGGAGACCAAGACGGAAGGGCGCTCACCAGCCGGTGGCGCCCTTTTTGTTTGGGCTCGGTTGACTTCGTATTTATTAATGCGAATGAGTTGCATTATAGGTAGATCCGATCCAACCGACCCTCGGGAGCCGCGCCGTGACCGACCGCCTGCAAGCCGAACTGACCCTGTCCCTCGACGGGGCAGGGGCCTGGCTGGACAGCCAGGTGGCGCACCTGGCCCAGCACGATCTCCTGCCGGTCCTGCGCACGGCCGAGGCGGTGGAGTTCCGCAGCCCCTACGGCTCCTTCCACATCCGCGCCCGCGGCAAGGATCTGCGCGTCCGGGTCGAAAGCGGGGATGTCGGCGGGCTGGAGGTGCTGCAGGAGACCGTCTCCCACTATCTGACCGCCCATGATCCGGAACTGGCCGAGCGCATGGTCTGGCGCGGCCACGACCGCGAGGAGACGCTGCCGGCCAATTTCCGGGAGATGCAGGTGGTCGAGCGCCGGCCGGTCAGCCCCTGGATGATCCGCCTGACCCTGCGGGGCCGGGACATGGCCGCCTTCGCCAAGCGCGGACTGCATATCCGGCTTCTGGTGCCGCCGCGCGGCCGGGCGCCGATCTGGCCGCGGCGTGCGCGGTCCGGGTCGGTGGCCCTTCCCGAGGGCGAGGATGCGCTCACCGTCCGGGTCTACACCATCCGGGCGATCCGGCTCGAAAGCGGCGAGATCGATGTGGACGTCGTCCGCCACGCCGGCGGAGCCGTCGCCGACTGGGCGGAAGACGTCGAGCCTGGTGCGCGGGTCGGCGTGATCGGCCCGGGCGGCGGCTATTTCCCAGAGAGCGACTGGCTGCTGATCGGCGGCGACGAGACCGCCCTGCCGGCCATCGCCCGCATCCTGGAGAACCGGCCGCAAGGGGCGCGGGGGCGCGCCGTGATCGGGCTGCGCCATGCCGACGCCCGTATGGACATCGCTAGTCCCGACGGCGTGGCCGTCGAGTGGGTGGTGGGTGACGAGGCGGCGCTGTGCGCGGCGATGGCGGCGGTCAAGCTGCCGGTGTCGGGTGCGGCATCCGTCTGGTTCGCCGGCGAGGCGGAGGCGGCGCGTCGGCTGCGGACCATGTTCCGGGAGGAGCGAGGGCTGGCGGCCGGCCAAGTCTCCTGCGCGGGCTATTGGCGGCGCGGCGGTCCCGATTGACCCCATCGTCCTTAATGAATTTTAAACCGCTCTGCGCCAAGGTCGAAGCAGTCGTCTGATCCCAGGAAATTCGGAGCCCGGATTATGAGCGTTGCGGAAGCCAACGAGTCCCTGTCGACCGAGGATCTGATCGACGCAATGCTCGCCGGCAACCGGGACCTGGTGGCGCAACGGGGCGGGGAGATCGGCCAGAAGATTCTGCGGCTCGCCGGCTCCGACACCGAGGCCGAAGGCCGGCTGGAGCGCTGGGTCGACATGTCGATCGCCGCCAGCGACGGCGTGCGCAAGACGTCGGAAATGATGAGCTCGCTGCGCGAGGTCGACAACCGCTCCCAGTCGATCGCCTCGGCGGTGGAGGAGCTGACGGTGACCGTGCAGACCATCAGCCACACCACCCAGAGCGCGACGGACGAGGCGACCGAGGCGACCTCGGTGTCCGACAGCGGTCGGGTCGCGGCGGGCCAGGCGGTCGATGCCATGGAGAGCGTGTTCGAGGTGGTTCAGTCCGCCGTGCAGAAGGTCGATGCGCTGGCCGAGGCCTCGGTCGCCATCGGCGACATCGTCTCCACCATCGAAAGCATCGCCAAGCAGACCAACCTGCTGGCCCTGAACGCCACCATCGAGGCGGCGCGGGCCGGCGACGCGGGAAAGGGCTTCGCCGTTGTGGCCAGCGAGGTGAAGACGCTCGCCAACCAGACCGCCAGCGCCACCATCGACATCCGCGAGCGGATCTCCGGAATCCGCAGCGACATGGAGGAGATCGTCGGTGTGATGCGCTCCGGCGCGGAGCGGGTCGAGGAGGGGCGCGGCACGATCCAGACCGTGGGTCAGGAGATGGAGAACCTGGCCGAGCGCATCGGCTCTGTCACCCGCAGCATGGGCGAGGTCTCCCAGATCCTCGGCGAACAGCAGACCGCGACGGAGGAGATCTCCGAGGGGGTCACCGTCATCGCCGATATGAGCGCCCGCAACGTCTATATGATCGACAACACGATCGGCCTGCTCGAGAGAACCGGGCCGACCATTGCCCAGGCGATCGACGGCTTCGTGAAGGCCGGCGTGCCGAACGCGACCATCCACGCCGCGAAATCCGACCACATGATCTGGATGCGCCGCCTGGCGCAGATGCTGGTCGGCCGCGAGGTGCTGCGGGCCGACGAGTTGGCCGATCATCACAGCTGCCGCCTCGGCAAGTGGTACGACGCCCAGAAAGATCCGCGTCTGACCGGCCAACCGGCCTGGAAGGCACTGATGGCGCCGCATCAGCGGGTGCACCGCTGCGGCATCGAGGCGGCCAAGGCCTTCGCCACCGGGGATCTCGACCGGGCAACCCACTTGGTCGGCGAGGCGGCCGACGCCTCCCACGAGGTGATGCGGTTGTTGAACGAGCTGTCGGACCACACGAAGGGGTAGGACGCCGGTACGGCCCTCCGTTCGGCCGGCGGTCAGGGGTCGGAGAAATAGATCGCCGCCCCCAGGATCTTGATCACCGTGCCGGCGTCATCGACGAGCGGCATCATGAGGCTCTCGAAGCGCTTGTAGTCCTTATCGACCCAGTTCAGCTGGCCGTGCGTGCGCACCGGCACGCGCCGCTGATAGATCAGCTTGTAGACGTCGAGCACCGGATGGCCGGCGGGAAAGGTTTCCTCGACCCTGCGGCCTGTCGTGTCGCGGTCCAGGATATCGGTGATCCGGGTGCCGATCAGGGAATAGGTGAAAGTCTGGCCCTCATGGTCGACGCGGACCATGAACAGGTCGCCGAGATGAGGGCGCAGGTTCAGCGGATCGATCCTGCTCGCCTTCGGCAGGTCGCCGCCGTCTTTCAGGGATTCCCAGTGCTGCAGCAGGTCACGCAAAGTCGGATGGCAGACCGCGGCCGATAGATCGGCGTAAAACCAAGGCGGGACATCAAAACCCGACGTGGGCAGGGGATTTGAAGACATGGATTCCGCCGGTCTTTTTCTTATAATTCCCGTTCTACCATGGACGGAGTCTTAGGGCCATTGGGTCGGATCGCCGCGCCCTGTCGATCATCCAGCAGTCTTTGGAGAGCTGAAAAGGAAACGGCCGCCGGCTCGATGATGAGCGCGGCGGCCGGTCCTTCGGAACCGTGGCGTGCCGGTCAATGCCGGCACGCCCGATAGCGGTGTGGGTTACTCCGCGGCCTGCAGGCTGCTGTTGGCGTCGATCGCCGCCAGGACGTTCGGCGGCGACAGCGGCAGATCGTCGATCCAGATGCCGAGCGCGTCGTGCACGGCGTTGCGGACGGCGGCCGGGCCCGGTACCAGCGGCACCTCGCCGACGCCGCGCACACCCTGCGGGTGCTTCGGGTTCGGGATCTCGATGATGCCGCAATCGAGCATCGGCAGGTCGGAACAGACCGGCATCCGGTAGTCGAGGAAGCCCGGATTATCGACCTGACCCTTCTTGTTGTAGATGTACTCCTCGTTCAGCGCCCAACCGATCCCCTGGGCGACGCCGCCCTGGAGCTGGCCTTCCACGTAGCTCGGATGGATCGCCCGGCCGACATCCTGGAAGCAGGTGTAGCGGAGCACGCGCACGATCCCGAGATCGACATCCACCTCGACGTCGCAGACATGGGTGGCGAAGCCACCCTCGGCACCGACGGTGTTGCTCTGGCTGCCGGCGCCGATCGGGCCGCCGGTGGCGTTCGCTTTGGCGGCCAGCTCCTCCAGGGACATGGAGGGGAAGTTGGCGCTGTGCTCGCCCATCGGACGCGCTTCGCCGCCCTCCCAGACCACCTGGGACGGATCGATGCCCCAGATCTTGGCGGCCCGGCCCTTGAGCTGCTCGATCACCTGCTCGGTCGACTCGGTGACCACCATGGCCGAGGCGAACAGCACGCGGCTGCCGCCGGTGAGGTTGCTGTAGCCGATGGACGCGGTATCGCCGATCTGCACCGACACCTGGTCGTAGTTGATGCCCAGAAGCTCGGCGGTGATGTTGGCGATGGACGCCCGCGAGCCGCCGATATCCGGGTGGCCCGTGGTCACCACGACGTTGCCGTCCTCGGTGATGTTCACCTGGGCGCTCGACTCGCCGCCGGCATTGAACCAGTAGCCCGAGGCCACGCCCCGGCCCTGGAACTTGCCGGTGAGCGGCGTGTTGTAGTGCTCGCTCTTCAGCGCCGCCTCCACGGTCTCGGCATAGCCGATGCGCGGATAGGTCGGGCCGTGGGCCGCCTTGGTGCCTTCCTTGGCGGCGTTCTTCAGCCGCAGCTTCAGCGGATCCATGCCGAGCTCGACGGCCAACTCGTCCAGCACGCTTTCCACCGCGAAGGCGCCGATCGGGGCACCCGGGGCGCGGTAGGCGGCGACCTTGGAGCGGTTGGACACCACGTCGTAGCCGAAGGAATGCACGTTCTTGATGTCGTACGGCGCGAAGGCGCAGCCCGCTGCCCCGCGGATCGGCGAGCCCGGAAGGCAGCCGGCCTGCAGGTAGAAGGTGCCCTGGCCGGCGACGATGGTGCCGTCCTTCTTGGCGCCGATCTTGACCGTGCTCTTGGAGCCCGAGGTCGGGCCTGTGGCGCGCATGACCTCTTCGCGGGTCATGACCATCTTCACCGGACGGCCGGACTTCTTCGACAGGATGGTGGCGACCGGCTCCAGATAGACGATGGTCTTGCCGCCGAATCCGCCGCCGATCTCAGCCGGGATGGCCTTGATGTTGGATTGCGGGATGCCGGTGAGATAGGCGGTCATCGCCCGGACCATGAACTGGCCCTGGCTGGAGCTCCAGATCGTGGTTCGGTTGTCGGGGGCGACGCTGACCACGCAGGCATGGGTCTCGATATAGCCTTGGTGCACCGGCTTGGTGGTGAAGCTGCGCTCGATGACCACGTCGGCCTCGGCGAAGCCGGCATCGACGTCGCCAAGGGTGTGCTCCAGGGTGCCGGCGATGTTGGACGGCTTGCCGTCGAACTTCATGAAGTCGTGCAGGATCGGCGCGTCCTTGGCGATGGCATCGTCGATCTCGATGGCGAAGGGCAGGACGTCGTACTCGACCTCGATCAGCGCGCAGGCCTCGGCGGCGATCTCCTCGTTGATCGCGGCGACGGCGGCGATGGGATGGCCGTGGAACAGGACCTTTTCCTTGGCCAGCATGTTGCGGCTCATCCAGCGCATGTCCTGGATGCCGAGCGGCACCGGCGTGTCGACCGGGAAGTCGACGAAGTCGGCGGCGGTGGCCACCGCCTTCACGCCCGGCAGCGCCTCGGCCTTGGAGGTGTCGATCGACTTGATGGTCGCATGGGGGTGCGGGCTGCGCAGCACCTTGGCCCAGATCATCCCGGGCATGGTGGCGTCGGCCGCATAGGCGGCGCGGCCGGTGACCTTGTCGGCACCGTCGGGACGGACGGTGCGCTTACCGATCCATTTGTTGCTCTGGTCGTTCATCGGGCAGCCTCCCGCATGTCGGCGGCGGTCTCCATGACCGCGCGGACGATCTTGTCGTAGCCGGTGCACCGGCACAGGTTGCCGGCGAGCCAGAAACGGACTTCGGTTTCGGTCGGATTCGGGTTGCGCTCCAGCAGCGACTTGGCCGCCACCAGCATGCCCGGGGTGCAGATGCCGCACTGCAGGGCGGCGGATTCCAGGAACTTCTGCTGCAGCGGGTGCAGCTTGTCGGGCGCTGCCATGCCCTCGATCGTCTCGATCTCGTGTCCGTCGGCCTCGGCCGCGAGCATCAGGCAGGAGCAGACCAGCCGGCCGTCCAGGGTGATGCTGCAGGCGCCGCAGTCGCCCGTGCCGCAGCCTTCCTTGGATCCGGTGAGGCCGAGCGTGTCGCGCAGCGCGTCCAGCATGCTGTCCGCCGCGTCGCACAGGAACTCGGTCGGCTCGCCGTTGATGGTGGTGGAAACGTGAATCTTCGCCATTGGTATCAGGTCCTCCCGGCGCGTTCGGCGGCGATTGCGGTCGTGCGTTTGAGCAGCACGCCGGCCACCTTTGTTCGGTAAGCGATGGTCCCGCGCTTGTCGTCGATCGGGTTGCAGGCCGCAGAGCAGGCGGCGGCGGCCTTCTCGATCGCGGCATCGTCGAGCGTGCTGCCGATCAGCGCCTTGGCGGCGTCCTCCACGAGCAGCACTGTCGGGGCGACGGCGCCCAGGCCGACGCGGGCGGCGGTGCAGGTGCCCCCCTCCAGGGTCAGGCTGACGCCGACGCCGACCACGGCGATGTCCATCTCCGTGCGCGGGATCATCCGCAGATAGGCGTCGCTCGACCCTTTGGGACGTGCGGGGAAGGTGAAGCTGACGAGGATCTCGCCCGGCTTCAGGTTGGTCTTGCCGGGCCCGGCGGGCACGTCCTCGACCTTGAGCTCACGGCTGCCGTTCGGTCCCTTGATCGTCGCCACGGCACCGGCCGCGACCAGGGCGGGGACCGCATCGCCGGCCGGCGATCCGTTGCACAGGTTGCCGCCCATGGAGGCGCGGCCCTGCACCTGGGTGGAGCCGATCAGGTTCAGCGCCTCCAACACGCCCGGCCAGGCCTTGCCGAAGTCCGGGTCCTCCTCGAGGGCTGCGCCCGAGATGGCGGCGCCGATCTTGAAGCCGCCATCGGCGGTCCTCTCGATCGCCGTCAGTTCCGGGATCTTCTTCACGTCGAGGATGGTGCTCGGCTTCAGGAGGCCGGAGCGCATCTGCACCAGAAGATCGGTTCCGCCGGCGAGAATGCGCGCGGCGCCCTCGGCCGCGGCGTATTGGGCGATCGCATCGTCGAGCGTCTGCGGCGCCAGATATCGAATGTCGGACATGGCCCTTCTCGTTTTCCTTTCCCGGACCCGCATCCCGATGACGCGGGGTCCCCTCTTCTGCGGGGGATTGCATACAAAATGCTCCGTCGCGTCAGGCTACGACGGCGAAAGCGACTCGGTCACCCCCCAAAGATTTCGGGGGATTTCACTCAACGCTGGTGGACGACTCTACCGCCTATGACCGTCATGTCGACCTGCACTTCGCGAATCTCTTCGGTCGGAATCGAGAAATAGTCCCGGTCGAGCACCGCGACGTCGGCCAGCTTGCCGATTTCCAGCGAGCCCTTCAGGTGTTCCTCGCGGCCGGAATGGGCGCCGAGCCAGGTATAGGCGTTGAGCGCCTCGGTCGGGGTGATCGCCTGGGAGGCGTCCAGGTCGCCGCCGGTATCCGACATGCGGTTGACCATCGACCACAGCGCCAGGAACGGGTTCGCCTGACAGACCATGGCATCGGAATGGCCGGGGGCGGGGATCCCGGCGTCGATCATCGCGCGGTGCGGCCACATGCGGGCCATGGCCTGCTGGCCGCGGTTGGCGATATAGGCGTCGCCCAGGTCGTACATGAAGCCCGTGGCCGAGCTGTCGATCACGCTGAGCTTCTTCAGGCGCTCCTGAAGGGGCGGGGTGACGTAGCAGCAATGCTCGACCCGCATCCGGTGGTCCTCCATCGGGTGCTGCTCCAGACAGTACTCGATGGCGTCCAGCGCGAAATCGATGCCGCGGTCGCCCACGCCCTCGATCATCACCTGCAGCCCGGCCTTGTGGGCGGCCAGCGCCCGGCGCTTCAGGTCCTCCAGCTCGTACAGCAGGACGCCGGTATTCGGCTCCGGCTCGCCTTTGATCTTCTTGCCGACATAGGGCTCGTAATAGGCGGCGGTGCGGCCGGAGGTGGAGCAGTCCGGGCACCACTCGACGCCGATGATCCGCACCCAGTCGTCGCCGAAACCGGAGCGGATGCCTGCCGCGGTCAGCGATTCCACGAGGCCCGCCTCGCGGCCCGAGGCGATGATGCCGACCCGCATGTTCAGGCGACCCTGGTCCTTCATCATCTGGTAGGCGCGGATGCCCTTGGACGGGGTCAGCGAGTTGTAGACCGAGGTGATGCCGTAGGAGGTCCACTCCGCGAATACCTTCTCCAGCCCGGCGGCGATGCTGTCCGGCGTGTCGCCGTCATGCACCCGGTCGAGGAACAGATGGGCCGCCGTCTCGCGCACGATGCCGGTCAGCTTGCCGGTTTCGGGATGCTTGTCGAAGGCGCCGAATTCCGGCGGTTGGGTGGTCTCGTCGATGCCGAGCTCGGCGAAGGCGCGGCTGTTCGCCAGGCCGATATGGCCGTCGGTGCGCAGGATGAAGAGCGGGCGGCCCTGGGCGGCCTGGTCCAGTTCCTCGATGGTCGGATAGCCGCCGGACTTGTTCTCGTTCAGACGGTACCCGGCGACCCATTCGTCGGGTCTCTTGCTCGCCGCCACGTCGGACAGGCGGGCCAGCAGCGCCTCGCGGCTCTGGATCCGGTCGGGGCTCAGCAGCTCCCAGGAGGCGAGGCGGGCGGCGTAGGCGTCGGGGTGATTGTGGCTGTCGACGATGCCGGGGATGGCGGTGCGGCCCCCCAGGTCGACGACCTTGGTCTCCGGCCCGATCAGTGCCTTGACCTCGGCGTTGTTGCCGAGCGCCACGATCCGGCCGTCGCGCGCCGCCAGCGCCTGCGCGAAGCTACCGGCCGCATCCATGGTGGCGATACGCCCGTTGGTCATCACCAGGTCGGCGGCGAGGCTCGTCATGTAAGTCTCCGGCTGTGCTTGCGCGGGAAGGGAGGGCATGCTGTGCGCCCGCCAATCCTCGCGAGGATCGCTGTGCCAGACAAGCGCCCTTCCTCGCGGCCTCCGTTTTTCGCCTGATCAGGGAGACAGCGATGCTGCCCGGTTCCATCCCCGGCCCGACTTTCGACCGCCTGCCGACCGCCGACAACTGGTTCGCCATCGAATGGCTGCCCCTCGGCGTGCTGCGGATCTGGGAGCCGCATGTCTCCCGCCTGCTGCGGGCCAACATGTTCCTGGTGCGCGGCCGCGACCGCGACCTGCTGGTGGATGCGGGAATGGGTGTGTGCAGCCTGCGCCGCTTTCTCGACCCGTTCATCGACAAGCCGGTGGTGCACGTTCTGAGCCATGCCCATGTGGATCACATCGGCTCGGCCCACGAGTTCGCCGAAGACCTGCGCATGCACGCGGCCGAGGCGGAGGTGATGCGCAACCCGCCGGCCGACCTGCAGCTCTCCTTCGACGGGTACAGCGAGAAACGGAAGGAAGACCTGCGGAAGTCCGGCTTCGATGTGTCGGGCGCGCTGATCGCCGCCTCGCCGTCGCCGTCGTTCCAGCCGGAAACGTGGCGCATCCCCGGGGTGGAGCCGACCGCGCTGCTGGCCGAGGGCGACGCGGTGGATCTCGGCGATCGCAGCTTCCAGGTGCTGCACACGCCGGGCCACAGTCCCGGCTCGATCTGTCTGTGGGAGGCGGAAACGGGTGTCCTCCTCGGCGGCGATACGATCTACGATGGCCTCCTGATCGACACCCTGCCGGACAGCGATCCCGCTGCCTATGCTGTTTCTATGCGCAGGCTAAAACAACTAAATGTCTCTGCGGTGCATGGCGGACACAGGGAAAGCTTCGGTCCCGCGAAGTATCAATTTCTAATTGATCAATATTTGGGCATTTAATGCTCGATATTTGGGCTTGCGCGCCTGTTGCCTAAAAGCGCAGCATACCGGTCTCGCTATTCGGTGAGTAAGGGATACACACACATGCCGGACGGATCGACCGGGGCGCGGAGCGGCCACGCCCTGTCATTGCGGAACCTTTCGAAGGTCTATGGATCGCTTGCCGCGGTCGACGGTGTCGACCTGGATGTTCCGCGCGGATCGTTCCTCACGTTGCTGGGCCCGTCCGGCTCCGGCAAGACGACGATTTTGATGGCGATCGCCGGCTTCGTGGAGCCGAGCGGCGGCAGCATCCTGCTGGACGACAAGGACATCACCCGGTTCCCGCCGGACAAGCGGAACTTCGGCATGGTCTTCCAGGGCTATGCCCTGTTCCCGCATATGACCGTGGCGGACAACATCTGGTTCCCGCTCAAGGTGCGCGGCGTCTCCAAGGCGGATGCCTCGGCGAAGATCAAGAGCGCGCTGGAGCTGGTGCAGATGGGCCATCTGGCCGAGCGCTATCCCTCGCAGCTATCCGGCGGCCAGCAGCAGCGCGTCGCGCTCGCCCGCGCCATCGTCTTCGAGCCTGACCTGCTGCTGCTCGACGAGCCGCTGTCGGCGCTGGACAAGAAGCTGCGCGCCGACCTGCAATGGGAGCTGAAATCGCTGCACCAGCGCCTGGGCACCACGTTCATCTACGTCACCCACGATCAGGAAGAGGCGCTGTCCATGTCGGACACGATCATCATCCTGCGTGACGGCAAGATCGAGCAGCAGGGCCAGCCGGGCGCCCTCTACGAGAAGCCGGCCACCCGTTTCGTCGCCGACTTCCTGGGAAAATCCAACTTCCTGCAGGGCACGGTGGGCGAGAAGAAGGACGGCGCCTTCACCTATGTCTGCGGCGGCCAGCCGCTGGTGCAGGTCGGGGCGGCCGAACATACCAAGGTGAACGGCGACGTCGTCGTGGCCCTGCGCCCGGAGAAGATCGCGCTCTCGGCCGAGCGGCCGGCGGCGACCAATGCGGTCTCCGGCAAGATCACCGCCTTCAACTACTACGGCTCGGCCTATCATTTTCAGGTGCAGACCGAGGCGCTGGGCGAACTGATCGCCACCACGCCGGCCTGGACCTGTCAGATCGAGCCGTCGATCGGTAACACGATCTGGCTCGGTTGGGAGCCGGACGCGTCCGTGGTCGTCCGCGACCGCTGAAACCTTTAGAAATCCGCGGTTGGCAGGGGGCCGGCCGCCAATGTGAGGAGCCTGGCATGACCTTGACCAAGACCCTGTACGAAAAGGATCTCTATCCCGAGATCGAGGACGCCGGAGACAGCGACTTCGCCCGTGACTGCGTGGAGATCGCGGCGGAGCGGCTGGAGAAGGGGCAGATCGACCGACGCACCTTCCTCCAGGCCATGGCAATCCTGGGTGCCGGCACGTCCGTCATGACCCTGGGCGGCGGGTCCGCCAAGGCGGCGACCGAGGTCGTGGTCGTGAACTGGGGCGGCCCGGCGGTCGAAGCCTATCAGAAGGCGTTCGGCGATCCGTTCGAGAAGGCTACCGGCAACAAGGTCGTGATCGACGGCACCGGCCCGCTCGGCTCCAAGATCAAGGCGATGGTCGACGCGGGTGCGGTGACCTGGGACGTCTGCGACACCGGCACCGGCACCACGCTGGTCCTGCAGAAGCAGGGCGTGCTCGAGCCGATCGACTACTCGATCGTCGACAAGTCGAAGATGCAGGAGAAGTTCGCCTACGAGTACGGCTGCGCGAACTACATGTTCAGCTTCGCGCTGACCTACAACAAGAAATCCGTGTCGTCCGAGCCGACCGGCTGGAAGGACTTCTGGGACCTGGAGAAGTTCCCGGGCAACCGCACCCTGCGCAAGCAGCCGAACGGCATGCTCGAGGCCTGCATGATGGCCGCCGGCCGCTCGCCGAACGAGGTCTATCCGATCGACATCGACCTGGCGGTCTCCAAGCTCAAGGAGATCAAGGACTACGTGATCGCCTGGGGCTCGGGCTCGCAGAGTCAGGAACTGTTCCGCACCGGCGAAGTGGTGATGGGCAACATCTGGCACACCCGCGCCAACCTCCTGAACCAGGAGACCAATGGCGACGTGACCTGGACCTGGAAGGACGGCATCGTGACCGCCGGCATGTGGAACGTGCCGAAGGGCAACCCGGCCGGTGTGGAGACCGCGATGAAGTTCATCGCCTCGGCCCAGGATCCGGAGCAGCAGCTGGTTCTGTTCAACGCCATGGGCAACGGCCCGGCCAACCCGGCCGCCGCCGACATGGTCCCGGCCGACAAGAAGTACATCGATCCGGGCCAGCCCGAGAATCTCGCCGTCCAGGTCCTGCAGAACGGCCCCTGGTACGAAGAGGACAGCGGCGTTCGGAACCTGACGAACGACGAGCTGTCGCGCGAGAAGTGGCTCGACGCCCTGTCGTCGTAATCCGATCGGTCACTAGAGCAAATCACGATCAGATGGAGACATCTGATCGTGTGAATTTGCTCTATCTTTAAGAGCTTAGAGGGCGGTTCACGGTTCGGATCGATTCGATCTGAACCGATCGCTCTCTAGACAAAGGGCATTGGCAGGCCGCACATGCACGCTTCACTTCGCCGGGTCTATTGGTGGCTGATCGCGCCGGCGGTCCTGCTCATGCTCGTCTTCTACATCTATCCGCTGATCCAGGTTCTCTGGATCAGCGTGACCGATCCCGTACCCGGGCTCGGCAACTACAGCGAACTGATCGACAGGGCGCTGATTCATCGGATCTGGATGACCACGATCCGGGTCTGCGTCATCACCACGGTCATCACCGTGGTCTGCGGCTACATCGTCGCCTACACGATGGCCCAGGTCGGCGAGCGCCAGCGCACCTGGATGATGTTCTGCGTGCTGCTCACCTTCTGGCTCAGCGTGCTGATCCGCGCCTTCGCCTGGGTGATGCTGCTGCGCACCCAGGGCCTGATCAACACGGGGCTCCAGGAGCTCGGGTTGATCGACCAGCCGCTGCGCCTGGTGCGCAACGAGTTCGGCGTGATCGTCGGCATGGTGCATTTCATGCTGCCGCTGGCGGTGCTGCCGATCTATTCTAACATGACCGGCATTCAGGACCGGCTGGTCAGCGCGGCGCGCGGCCTCGGCGCCTCGCCGTGGGTGGCGTTCAAGGACGTCTACCTGCCGCTGAGCAAGCCCGGCCTGATCGCCGCGACCATTCTGGTCTTCGTGTTCTCTCTCGGCTTCTTCATCACCCCGGCCCTGCTCGGCGGCGGCAAGGTGGTGATGATATCCGAGTACATCCAGGTGAGCTTCGAGGAGACGCTGCGCTGGGGGCAGGCGACCATGCTGGCCTCGACCCTGCTGTTCTCGGTGTTCCTGTCGCTCGCCCTGGTGGCCCGCTTCGTCGATCTGAAGAAAGTGTTTGGTGCGCGATGAAAAAGGATCCGCGCGTCGTCTTCGGCCGCTGTGTGGTCTATGGCCTTGCCTGGACCGTGCTGGCCTTCCTTGTCCTGCCGATGATCATCGTCGTGCCGGTCTCGTTCACCGACCAGTACTATCTGTCGCTGCCCAAGGAAGGCCTGTCGCTGCAGCACTATGCGGCGTTCTTCGAGAAGGAGATCTGGCTGGCCGCCACGCTGGACAGCGTGATCGTCGCCACCTGCTCGACCGTCGCCGCGCTGGTGCTCGGCACGCTCTGCGCCATCGGCTGCTGGCGGCTGGCGAGCAACGCGGCGGAGTCCGTGCGCACCTTCATGCTGACGCCGATCATCGTGCCGACCATCGTGCAGGCGCTGGCCATGTACCGGTTCTGGATCGATCTCGGGATCATGGACACCTATTTCGGCCTGATCCTGGCCCATACCCTGATCGCCATCCCCTATGTGGTGATCACCGTCTCGGCCTCCCTGGCGAATTTCGACGTCCGGCTGGAGCAGGCCTCGCGCAATCTCGGCGCCTCGACCTCGCAGACCATCCGTTGGGTGATCCTGCCGAGCATCGTGCCGGGCATGCTGTCGGGCGCGCTGTTCGCCTTCACCATCTCGTTCGACGAGATCGTCGTGGCGCTCTTCATCACCAGCCGCAACGTCTATACCCTCCCGAAGCGGATCTGGGACGGCATCCAGGATCACCTCGATCCCACCATCGCCTCGATCGCGACCATGCTGATCGTGATCACGCTGGCACTGCTGCTGACCGAGCTTTGGGCCCGTCAGCGGCGGCGGGCGCGGCTGACCGAGCGGATCGAGGGCGGCGAAGCCTGATCTTCCGGCGCCGGTTTCGGCCGGTCGCCTTACACATCGACGGAGACGACCATGACCGCGGAGCTGACGCCCGCCAAGCGGACCGCCCTTGCCTGGGTCGAGGCCAATGCCGAGCGCCTGTCGCGCGATCACATGGAGATCTGGCACCTGCACGAGCCGTCCTGGCGCGAGTACAAGTCGGCCGCCTGGTATGTCGAGCGCCTGCGGGCCGAAGGCTTCGAGGTCGAGCCGGGCTCGGCCGGGATGCCGACGGCGCTGTGCGCCACCTGGGAGAACGGGAGCGGCGGTCCGACGATCTGCTGCTACGCCGAATACGACGCCGTGGTCGGCTCCAGCCAGGAGGCGGTGCCGTATCGCAAGCCGCGCGAGGGGGTGCATCCCTATGCCGCCGGCCATACCGATCCGCACTCGGCGCTGGGCCTCGGCGGCCTGACCGGCGCGCTGGCCATGCAGGCGGCGATGAAGGAACACAGCATCGCCGGGCGCATCAAGTTTTTCGGCGAGCCAGCGGAGAAGATGTGCGGCTCCAAGCCGATCCACGCCAGCCACGGCTATTACGACGACATCGACGCGCTCATCAGCTTCCACCCGACCTCGCTGCCGGACCTCTCCAACACGGTGATCTGGGAGACCCATTGCGGCTGCTACTGGTCGAAGGTCTACACCTTCGAGTCCGTGGATCCGGAGACCTGGGGCTCGGCCGGCGAGCGCAAGGGCTCGCAGAACAGCCACGCCATCGCCCGCGCGCCGGCGGCCCTGGACGCCATGTGCCTGATGTACACGACCGCCAAGTACACCAAGGAGAACATGCTGCCTCACCGGGGTTCCTGGACCCTGAACGAGGCGATCCTGAACGGCGGGTTCGCGACGGCCGACAACCTGCCGCCGCGGTTCTCGCAGATCCAGTACGCCTGGCGCTGTCCGTCCATCGAGATGGCCGAGGCGATCGAGCGGGTGCTGGACAACAACGCCGAGCATGTCGCCGGCCTGACCCAATGCCAGGTCAAATCCGAGTGGGTGACCAAGACCCGGCCGGGCATGGCGAACAATGCGCTGGCCGAGATCACCTACGCGAATTTCGAGCTGGTCGGCCCGCCGAAATTCACCGAGGAGGCCAAGGAGTTCGGCCGCGAGATCATCCGCAACCTCGGCTACGAGGCGCCGGAGGAGCCGTTCCCGGAGATCCTGGAACAGCTCGTCGATCCGAAGGAGGGCGAGGCCATCCTGCGCTCGCAGATCCCGTCCTGGCAGAAGAACTACACATCCGACGACTACACCGACATGACCTGGCACACCCCGACCGTGCGCCTCTATGTCGGTCGCGCGGCGCTGAAGAACCCGGCGCCGGGGGTGAAGGTGCCGCACTGGTGCCACTGCGCGCTCGGCGGCGTGCCGGGGGCGATGGACCCGATGTTCCTCACCGCCGGCAGGGTGATCGCCACCACCGGGCTCGAGCTCATGGAAAGTCCTGAAGCGCTGGCCCGCTGCAAGGCGGAGTTCGACGAGCGCACCGGGGGCGGCATCGGCGGCGACAAGTGGGTGCCGCCGCTGCTCGGCAAGAACGCGCCGGCGCCGATCCACTTCCCGTGGCCGGAATACGTGGAGACGGTTCGCGGCCCGGAATGGGTCATGCCGACGCCGCCCGTTCAGGACTGATTGAAGACGACGACCAGAAGGAGGAAACCCGCCATGGGCGCGGTCAGCGAGTTCGAATACCGCTACAACATGACCATCAAGACCTTCCCCAGCCACGAGGAGCCGGGCTTCGAGAGCGCCGAGCAGCAGGAGACGGTCTGGGGCCGCAAGTGGGGCTGCGACAACGATGTCGGCCGGCTCCGTATGGTGCTGATGCATCGGCCGGGCGAGGAGATGAAGATCCTCGACCCGTCCAAGCGCCTGGAGCATCTGGGATCCTACGGCGACGCCGAGGGTCAGACCTGGTACTGGCGTGGCGACAAGATCCACACCATGGAAGAGCAGCAGGAGCAGCATGACGGCCTCGCCAACGCGCTGCGGGCGGAAGGCGTGGAAGTCGTCTACCTGAAGCGCTGCGCGCCGGGTAAGCACAAGTCGATCTACACCCGTGATTCCTGCATCGGCGTGAAGGGCGGGGCGATCGTCACCCGGCTCGGCCCGATCGTGCGCCGCGGCGAGGAGGCCCCGGTGACCGAGACCCTCGGCGCCCTCGGCATGCCGATCCTGCGCACCGTCCATGGCACCGGGCTGATGGAGGGCGGCAGCTTCGTGTGGCTGAATTCCAAGACCGCCGTGATCGGCCGCTCCTCCCGCGTGAACGAGGAGGGGACCCGCCAGGTCGAGGAAGTGCTGAACGCCCAGGGCGTGGAACTGCTCCGGGTCGACCTGACCGGCTACCGGCTGCATATCGACGGTGCGCTGGTGATGATCGACGTGGACACCGCGATCATCAACCCGACCCAGCTGCCGTTCTGGTTCCTCGGCAAACTGAAGGAGCTGGGCATCCGCACCATCGAGGTGCATCCGGACGATCCCTCCGGCGTGGTCAACTGCATCGCCGTGAAGCCGGGCCGGGTGATCATGGAGGCGGGCGCCTCCAAGCACACCGCCGACGCGCTGGACAAGCTCGGCATCGAGATCGTGCCGGTGAAGTACGACAAGATCTTCCAGGGCGGCGGCGGCATCCACTGCTCGACCTCGCCGCTGATCCGCGACTCGGTCGACTGACAGCGGGCCTCTGGACCCTATCGGGCCGCCCGTTCCGCAGGTGCGAAGGCATCGACGGGAACGGGCGGCCGTCGCCGTCCGTATCCGCGCTCTACCATAAGGCGGCCTGATCTGGCCGACCGACACAGGCCTGTCGGGTCGTGCCGGTCTTTGTGTTAACCATAATGCAAGATTGATCGTAGCCGATCTGGCCCGTCCTCGCCCCCGAGAGATGTGTAACTCGCATCAGTGGCGGCCCACTCTTCGGCTTCCGTTTCCGCGTCTTATTTGCAATCATTTCGCGTTTCCGGTGTGCGGTCGGAGAAGCCTGGACCGGAAACCCGTGCGTTTCTCGCAGTTGAGATTGCGAACTATTCGCAAGTTGCCTATTTTAGAGCCGTCTGCATGTCAGTCCGAGGATCGTCACGTATGAGTCACGTCAGCCGTCGAGTGGGCCGTCGCTCGGCCGACAGGTCCGATCTTGCCGTCGAGCCCCTGCAACCGGGCCTGCAGCATGCGGAGCCGGATTATTCGGTGCGTTCCGAGAAAATGTCGGTGCCGTCCCATCCGATGGACGGCCGATCGATCTTCCAGGATTTCGCCTCGGGCATAAGCCTGCACGCGACCGACGCGATCGAGATGGCGGATATCCAGTCCCGCGCCACCCTGCAGCCGGGCGTGAGCCTGCTCTTGCTGCTTGAAGGCGCGGTCGACGCGACCGTCGAGGGGACGGCGATCCAGTGCAATGCCCGGCGCGGTCCGGTCGGCCGGATCATTTCCGTCACCCGGCCCACCACCCTGCTGCGCACGTCCACGCGCGGGCGCTATGTGCGCAAGGTGACGCTGCGCATTCCGCTGGCCTGGTTCGAGGAACGCGGCTGCGGCGATCCGGCCTCGACCCAGTCGCGGGAACTCGCCACCTTCCTGCGAACCCATAATTCGGTGAAGGAGTGGGAGCCGTCGACCGGCGCGGTGCGCAGCGCCGAGGATCTCCTGGCCCGCAGCGCGGACGGCGGCGTGCTCGCCAGCATCGCCGGCGAGCGCGACATGCTGAACATGCTGGCCGATGCGCTCTCGGCCTTCCGTGACGACGAGCCGCGGCCGATGCCGCGCCACCTGCGGTCCCGCGACATCGTGCGGGCCCAGACCGCGCGCGAGCTGATCCTGCGCAGCCTGGACGACGGCCTGCACCTGCCGGATATCGCCGAGCAGACCGGCATGAGCGTCAGCACCCTGCAGCGGGTGTTCCGCGACTGCTTCGGCCAGACGGTGATGGAGTTCGCCCGGGTACGCCGCCTGGAGATGGCGCGCGACCTGCTGGACCGGGACGGGCTGTCGGTCGGGGACGTGGCCCAGCGGGCCGGTTATTCCAGCCCGGCGAATTTCGCCACGGCGTTCCACCGGAAATTCGGCTACCCGCCCTCCCAGGTCAAGGAACGCGCCCGCCGCGCCGCCATCGCCGAGACCGAGCAGGTTTAGGCGCCTCCCGCCTCATTCCAGTCGCACCCCCCAATCCGTCTCCCCGGCCTTGCGCCGGGGTCCAGGGTACAGGCTTGCCGGAGCGCGGGAGGCGTGATTCCGGCGCGCGGCGGCCTCGGTCCCGGCGCAGGGCCGGGAAGACGAGGAGGGGATTGTGTAGGGCGCTGCTTCGTTCGGGCGCTGCATCAGTGGATAAAGCGTTGCGCCATCGCGCGACTGACCCCGATCGCAAGCAGTAAGCCGTCTCCCCGGCCTTGCGCCGGGGCCCAGGGTACAGGCTTGCCGGAGCGTGGGAGGCGTGATTCCGGGCGCTCCGGCGCGCGGCGGCCTCGGTCCCGGCGCAGGGCCGGGATGACGAGGAAGGGGGGAAGGACAGCCAGGCTCCCGTCACCCTCTCGCTCACCCGGCTCCCGTCACCCTCACCCCGTCCCCGCGTTTCGATAGAACGCCACTGTCTGGGCCAGTCCGTCCCGCAGCGCCGTATGCGGGAGGTCGCCGAGAACCGCCCCGATCGGGCTCGGCGCGATGACCGGGTGCAGCGGCAGGGGCGGCCCGGCCCAGTCGATCGCCGCACCCGGCACGAGATCCTCGATGCCGGCAGCGATCGCCGAGATATCCGCCACCTCGCCGACCAGGGAGAAGGCGTGCGCGCCCTCGAACGGCCGGGTCGCCGCCGCCTCGAACACCGCGGCCACGTCGTCCACATAGATCATGTCGGCGGCACCGGAATAGCCGATCGTATAGGGTCGGCCGGCCACCGCCTCGCGGCAGGCGATGGACGGTCCCGCCGTCAGCCCGGTCTCGCGGCCCGGCCCGTAGACGATCGCCGGCCGGAAGCCGACGCTGGAGATCCCGGCATCGTGCCAGTAGGCCCGCCCGCTGCCCTCGCAGGCCAGCTTGAAGGCGCCGTAATGGGTGGTGGGGTAGGGGATGGCGCCGTCGTCGGGTCCGAACACGCCGGCGCTGCTGGCATAGGCGACGCCGCGCAGCCCGTGCGCCTTGGCCGCCTCGAACACGTTGAGGGTGCCGATCAGGTTGACCTGGGCGCCGAGGATCGGGTTCTCGGCACAGGCCGGGGTCAGCAGCGCGGCCAGATGGATCGCGAAGTCGCAGTCTTCCGCCGCCCGCAGTACATCGTCGCCCGAGGCGACGTCGCCGGTGCGCCACTCGACCCGGTCGGCCATGTCACCGGCGATGGCGCGCACGATGCCGCGGTCCTCGTGCCGGTCGAAGACGCGCACGTCCAAGCCCCGGGCGGCGAGGCGGCGGATGATCCAGGCGCCGAGAAACCCGCCGCCACCGGTGATCAGGACGGTCATGCCGTCTCTCCGGCGGCCATGTCGGCGGCGGTGAGCTGATAGGCGAGGTTGTAGACGATCGTCGCCGGACTGCCGACGCCGCAGCCGCTGTCGGCGATGGCCGCCTCGATGTCGCCGGCCGAGGCGATCAGCTCGGGCAGCCCGCTGCCTTCCACCAGGACGATGGCGTCGAACTCCTTCTCGCTCATCTTCGGGCGCAGCTCGGTCTCCTTCGTCTTCACCCCGGAGATCTCGCGCCGGGCGAGGCCGATATGGGCGCAACACGCCCCGGTCACCCCCAGCAGGGTCCGGCTGAGCTGTTCCGCCTTGGCCCGCACATCGGCCTCGCCGGCGCCGTCCAGGAAGTCGAGCCGGACGGTGGCCATCGCCCCGCCGTCTCCGACGCCGCTGGAGACCAGCCGCTCGCAGGCGACCCGCAGGAAGTTGCGGAAGGTCGGCTGCACCTTGTTGCTCCAATCGGTCGGGTTGTTCAGCCGCTCCAGATAGGCCGGCGAGCGGAACACCTCGGCCGTCTCGCCGCCATAGACCGTGCCGTAGCGGTAGCGCGGCAGGGCGTGGTTGATCAGCCGCTTGCCCACGGTGAAGCCGGGAATGGAGAGCCGCTCGGGCATATGCTCGCGGGTGTGCCACTCCATGTATTCGGTCCAGGAGGCCGGATCGATGTCGTGGAACAGCGCCAGAAAGGCGGAGCCTGTCAGGGCCATGGGGTTTCCTCGTGGTTTCGTGTTCGGTGGATGTGATCAGTCGCCCAGCAGGCGCTTGGTCGCCTCCAGGGACCGGCGCGCCACCTCGGACGGGCCGAGCCGGGCGGCGAGGTCGTCGTTCGGCACCTCGACGCTGACGGTCATGCCGGGCGGAACGTGGGCGGCGATGGCCGCGAGATCGATGCCGCCCTCGCCGGGGATCATCCGCGCGGTGCGGGCGACGGCGATCAGACCCTCGTCGGACGGGTCGAAGGGCACCGGGCCGTCGCAGATCTGCACGTAGTTCATCAGCGACGCCGGAAGCTCGGCGAACTCCTGCAGGGTCGCGCCGCAGCGGTCGAAATGCAGGGCGTCGAACAGCACGGCGGCACTCGGATGGTCGGCGGCCTCCACCAGCCGCCGGGCCGAGGCGAGATCCTTGCAGCCGGTCCAGGGCATGAACTCCAGATCGGCGGTGAGACGGTACTCCCCGAGCCGGTGGCACAGCGCGGTGTAGCTGTCCTGGGTGCGCGCCGGGTCGGTGTCGTCGATGGCGACCAGCACATGGGCCGCGCCGAGACCGGCGATGCGGTCGAGGAACGGGGTGAAGCTGTCCAGACGCGTATCCGGCTTCAGGCGGATCATCTCCGCATCCGCCATGGTCACGCCGGTGTCACGCATCGCCGCCTTGACCTCGGCCAGCAGGGCGTCGTCGTCGAGCAGCGGGTGCAGGGGCTCGCCGGCGGCCGGCAGCAGGCGGAAGCTGACCATGTCGTAGCCGTGCTCGGCGGCGATCTTCACCGCCGTCACCGGGTCGACGCCGTTGCCGGTTAGATAGCCGAGCGAATAGGCGCGGGATGTGGCTGCGGTCATGTCACGGACTCCAGTTCGGACAGGGCGACCGCCCGGCCGGTCTGCGCCGAGCGCTTGATGGCGGCGACCACGTGCATGTTGCGGATGCCGTCGTCGCAGGTGACCAAAGGTTTCACCTCGCCCCGTACGACGGCACAGAAATGTTCCGCCTGGGCGATGTAGGTGTCGCCGGTTCCGGCCTCAAGGCGCCGATGGGTGAGGGGATGGGTCCAGTCGCCACCGGGTTCGTACGTCCACAGCGACAGATCCGGCAGGCTGAGCCCACCCTCGCGCCCGGAATACAGATGGGTGATGTGGTCGTGCTTGGGGAAGCGGCCCGGGTTCTCGCCCGACGAGACCTCCCACGACCAGGGGCCGACCGCGGCGTCCGACAGGGCGAGGGTGGCGAGGCCGCCCTGCTCGAAGGTCAGGATCGCCGCGGTGGTGTCCTCCACGTCGAGCCCCCGCGTGGCGTTTGAGTGTGTGCCCTGGACGGTCGCGATCTCGCCGAAGAAATGCCGCAGCAGGTCGATATCGTGGATCGCGTTGATCAGCAGCGGGCCGCCCTGCTCCGGATCGCGGCGCCAGGGCACGTCGAAATAATCCGGCTGCTTCAGCATGGCGCAGGTCACCGTCGCCATGACCAGCGGGCCGATGGCGCCGTCGGTAATCGCCCGTTTGGCGGTCTTGATCAGCGGGTTGTGGCGGCGGTGATGGCCGACCAGCACCGGCACGCCGCTGCGCGCCGTCACCTCGGCCAGGATCGCGGCCTCCGCCAGCGTGCTGGCGACCGGCTTCTCCAGCAGGATCGGGATGCCGGCGTCCAGCATCCGCTCCGCCAGGGCGACATGGGTGTCGTTGGGCGAGGCGATGACGGCGGCGTCGCAGATCCCCGCCGCCAGCAGCGCATCGATATCCGTGAAATACGGGACCTGACGCTGTGCTGCGAGATCGCGGGCGGCGGGTGTCGGATCGACGATGGCCGACAGGGCGACGCCTCCGGCCTTCGACAGCGTGTCGATATGGGTGCGGCCGATGACGCCCGCGCCGATCACGGCGACCTTGAGGTCGTCCATTGTTTCCTCCCATTTTCCGTCAGCCTACACCGCGCGTGATGCGTGTTGGAACTGGCGTCGGCGATTGAAAACCCGCTGCGGTCGGATAGGCTCGGATATTCCGTGATTGCTACCCTCTGACTTCCACCCTCAGCCCGCCGTGTGAACCCCGATGGCCGATGCCTTGCCGATGCCCGCCGATCCTCTCCGCTCCGACTGGGACGTTGTCGTGCTCGGCGGCGGGGCTGCCGGTCTGGCGGCAGCACTCTTCGCCGCCCTCGACGGCGCGCGCACCCTGCTGATCGAGCGCTCGGAGCATGTCGGCGGCACCTCGGCCCTCTCGGCGGGCACGGTGTGGATCCCGAACACCCGCCACGGCGATGCCAGCGGCAACGCCGACAGCCCCGAGCAGGCTCTGGCCTTCCTCGACGCCGCCGTCGGAAACCGGGCACCCCGCGCCATCCGCCAGGCCTTCCTGGAGGCCGGGCCCGAAGCGATACGCCGGCTGGAGGAGCAGACGGTGGTGCGGTTCCGTGCCCGGCCGTTTCACCCGGACTATCTGTATGAGCTCGAGGGATCGGTGTCCGGCGGGCGGGCGCTGGAAGCGCTGCCGTTCGACGGCGGCGCCCTGGGCCGGGCCCTGCGCAAGCTGCGGCCGCCGATCCCGGAATTCACCCTGCTGGGTGGCATGATGGTCGACCGAGACGATATCGGCCACCTGATGAACCTGACGAAATCGCGCACATCCTTCGGCCATGTGGCGCGAATACTGAGCGGCTACGCGGTCGACCGGCTGCGGCACGGACGCGGGGCGCGGCTGGTCATGGGCAACGCGCTGGTCGGACGGCTGCTGCGCGCGGCGCTCGATGCCGGCGTGACGGTGGCGACCGAGACGGAGGTCACGGATATCGCCGGGGACGGCGCGGCCCGGACGGTCACCGCGAAACGCGGCGGCCGCGAGGTGCAACTGACGGCGTCGGGCGGGGTGATCCTGGCCTCCGGCGGTTTCGCCCGGCATCCGCAGCGCCGGGCCGAGTTCCTGCCCGACCCGCTGCCGGAATACAGCCCGGCGGCCCCCGGCAATACCGGCGCGCTGCACGACATCGCCTTGGCGCTCGGCGCCCGCTACGGCGAGGGGGCGGAGCAGCCGGTGTTCTGGGCGCCGGTCTCCCGCCGCAAGCGGCGCGACGGGTCCATGGCGGTGTTCCCGCATTTCGTCCTCGACCGCTCCAAGCCCGGAATCATCTCGGTCGGCCGCGACGGACGGCGCTTCGTCAACGAGAGCCTGTCCTATCACCAGTTCGTCGCCGCCATGTACGCCGCCAACCGGGACGGCTCGACCATCCCGGCCTTCGAGATCTGCGACGCCGACGCCCTGCGGAAATACGGGCTGGGCATGGTGCATCCGGGCGGGCGCGGGCTGGTGCCGTTCCTGGCCGACGGCTACCTGGTGCGCGCCGACACGCTGGCGGAGCTGGCCGGCCTGCTGGAGATCGACGCGGCCGGGCTGGCCGAGACCGTCGAGCGCATGAACGGCTTCGCGGAGACCGGAGAGGACACCGACTTCCAGCGCGGCACCAATGTCTATCAGCGCGCCAACGGCGATCCGAAGCACGGACCGAACCCGACGCTCGGGCCGATCCGAACGGCGCCGTTCTACGCGATCCGGCTCTGGCCCGGGGATATCGGCGCGGCGATCGGGCTGGAGACCGATACCGACGCAAGGGTGCTCGGGCCGGACGGGGCGCCGTTGGACGGGCTCTATGCCTGCGGCAACGACATGCACTCGGTGATGGGCGGGGTCTATCCGGCCCCGGGGATCAATCTCGGCCCGGCCATCGCCTTCGCCTACCTCGCCGCCCGCCACGCCGCGGCGCGCCGTTCCTGATCAAGAAGAAGCCCTGGAGGAAACCGATGTCCGCGCCCACCGTCCACATCATCAACGGTCCGAACCTGAACACGCTCGGCATCCGCGAACCGGAGATCTACGGCAGCACGACGCTCGCCCAGATCGAGAGTTGGTGCCGGGATGCGGCGCGCGGGCCGCTGGAATTCAGGCAGTCGAACATCGAGGGCGAGATCGTCGACATGGTGCAGGCCGCCCGCGGCAGGGCCGACGGGGTGATCATCAACCTGGCCGCCTACAGCTTCTATTCGGTGGCGATCCAGGACGCGCTGAAGATCTATGGCGGGCCGGTGATCGAGCTGCACATCTCCAACATCCACGCCCGCGACGAGGACCACCGCCATTCCATCCTGTCCAAGGCGGTGACCGCCGTGATCGCCGGCCTGGGCGCACGGGGGTACGTGACGGCGCTGGAGGCGATGTACGAGCTGATCGACGCGCGGGAGTAGGGCGCTGCGCCCGGAGAAGGCGGGAATGGCGGTGGCTAAACTCTTAAGTTTCTTCCTCTTCCCGGTGCAAGGCCGGGAAGAGGGGGGATAAGCCGGGCAGACGGATCAACCGGGCAGACGGGTATTTATGAGATCCCTACCGCCGCCCGGGCGGCCTGCAGCGTCTGCTCCGGGCCGCTGCCGGCATCGATGCGGTACCAGTCAAGATAGCCCAGATCCCGTTCCGCCTGGCTGACGACCACCGCGCCGTCGGCATCCGATGCGTCGCGGTCCCGATTGTCGGCGCGGGCCACCAGGGTCTCGGTCGGCGCCTCCAGCCACAGGCCGGTGAAGTCCACATCCATCTCGCTCGCCAGATCGGCCAGGGCCTCGCGCTCCTCGAGCCGCTGGTTCACCGCGTCGACCACCACGCTCTGGCCGGCGCGCAGGGCCGACGCGGTTTCCTGCAGCAGGGTGTCGTAGACCTGCCGGGTGACCGCCTCGGTGTAGCCGTCATCGCCCAGCTTCTCATGCTCGCCAACGCCCATCAGCCGCTTGCGGATCACGTCGCTGCGCAGATGGAGCGCGCCGGGAAACGGCGTCAGGTCGCCGGCAAGGTGGGCGGCGAGCGTGCTCTTGCCGGTGCCGGACAGGCCGCCGACCGCGACCAGCCGGGGCGGATAGGGTACCAGCACCGCCTCTGCGAAGTCGAAATACCGCTGGGCCTCGGCGATCAGGCCGGATTTCTTGTCCTGCGGTGCGTTCTCCACCGAGGCGGCGATCACCTTGGCGCGGATCACCGCCCGCACGCTGACGAAGAGCGGCATCGCCGCCAGCCCGGCGATCTGGTTCGGGTCGCGGTCCTCGGCCAGGTAGCGGTTCAGGATCAGGTTTGCCTCGCGCGTCAGCCCACGCTGGCCCAGATCCATCAGCAGGAAGGCGAGGTCGTACAGCACGTCGGTAGTGGCGAGATCCTCGTCGAACTCGATGGCGTCGAACAGGGTCGGTTCGTCGCCCAGCAGCACGATGTTGCGCAGGTGCAGGTCGCCGTGGCAGCGCCGCACCCGGCCCTGGCGTTCGCGGGCGTCCAGGGCGGAGGTCACCGATTTCAGGGCGCTCTGGGAGCGGCGGATCAGGTTCTCCGCCCGGAAGTCGTCGAACACCTCCGGTGCCTCGGCCAGGCTGCTGCCGTTGCTGCGGACGATCTCGGCCAGCGCCTTGGCGAAGGCGGTCCCTTCGCGCAGGGCTGCCCGCTGGTGCGACGCGGCGATGGCGGCGGCCGTGCGGCGCAGCAGGTCGTCGGACAGGCCGTCGCGCTCGGCGATGCGGTCCAGCGTCATGTCCACGTCGAAGCGGCGCATGTGCACGCACCACTCCACCGGCTCGCCGTCCCCGTCGATCGCCAGGCCGTTGCCGTCGCGGGTGATCGGGACCGCGCCGAGATAGATGTCCGGCGCGTTCGGCCGGTTCACGGCGATCTCGGCCTCGCAGGTGGTCTTGCGCTTGTCCAGGGTGGAGAAGTCCATGAACGGGAACTTCACCGCCCGCTTCACCTTGTAGGCATCGTCCCCGGCGAGGAACACGGCGGCCCCGTGGGTATCGATGCGGTGGACGTCGTCGGCACCGGCATGGGTGACCGGGTCGGCGAGGAAGTCGAAGACCGCGCTCTGGTCTTCGACCACGTGGGAGGCGGTCGCCATCTCAAGCTCCTGGCACTGGTGAGCGGGGCAGCCGGGGGTATCGCTGCCCTTTGCGAGATGGGTCCGTCGCGCCGGGGGCGCAAGTTCGGAAATGTCAGGCGGCGATGGCGCCGGCCCCGCCCTCCCGCCGCCGCGCGTGCAGCCGGTAGAGGCATTCCGGGCCGTCATAGTCGATGTAGCAGCCCTGCAGGAAACGCCGCCCATCCTCCGCGAAGGCGGTGCGGCCGTGCAGGGTGCGGTGGTTGTCCATCACCAGGCAGTCGCCGGGCGCCAGCTTGAAGCGGATCTGGAAGGCCGGGTCCTCGGCATAGGCGGCCAGACGCCGCCGGCCTTCGAAGAACAGGGCGAGCATTTCCGGATCGGCGGCCGGCGGGAAATCCAGCCGGGTCGACAGCCGGATCGCCCGCAGGCGGCCCCCTTCGTCGACATCGATCATCGGCGCGGTGGCCCGGTCGTCCACGGTGGCCGAGCGGTAGCGGAAGGTGACCGGGAGCCGAGTGAGGACGGAATAAGCCTCCGGCGCGTCCCGTTTCAGAGCGGCGGCGATGGCGACACCGTCCGCCAGGGTGCTGTCGCCACCGGTCGCCCCGTTCTCCAGGCAGTGCAGGAACTGGATTGCCGGGACCGCGCGGCGGTATGGATTGTCGGAATGGGCGGTCAGGGCGAGGCCGGTATAGGCGAGATCGCTGGCCTGGGCCTCGGTGCGCACGTTGAACAGCACGCCCCAGTTGGTCTCGCGGATCGGGCCGAACCGGCGGGCGATGTCGAGCAGGCTGTCCTCCTGCGTCGGCGTGTCGCGCAGGATGGCGAAGCCGCTGGCGAAGAACCCGTCGAGCAGGCTTTGCATTACCGACGGCTCCGACAGGGCGGACCAGGAGGCCGAGGGCGGGGTGATCGTGTCCGACGTCCAGGCGATCGGGTCGGGCAGGGCGGCGGGGTCCGGGGCAAGCCCGGCCTCCACGGCAAGCCATTCCAACTCGAAGCGGCAGCGGTGTCCGTCGGAGAAGCCGAGCGTCACGCCCGAGCCGTCCGCCTGGGCGTCCTCGATCCGCAGATCGGCTGGCAGGCGGGTCGGGTCGTAGGTCCGCTGATGGCTGTTCAGGTCCATCTGCTCCGGCGCCTCGCTGCGCTCCCGCAGCCACAGCGGGACCAGGGGGACGCGGCGCCCATTCCGTTCGATCCAGAGGTGGCCGGTCGTCCGATCCAAGTCGCAGAAGGTCATCGCCCCGTCCTGTCGGTCAGTCGCAGTGGGCTGGAGTCTTCCCTTTAATCGGAAGGTGTTACAGACATGAAATCCCGATGCCTGCTATAATCTCATGTTATGGTCGAGATGAGACACAGACTGCCGTCCCTCAACGCGCTCGCGGTGTTCGAGGCGGCCGGGCGGCTCGGCGGCTTCAGCCGGGCGGCGCGCGAGCTGCGGATCAGCCAGCCGGCGGTGACCCGGCATATCCGCGGGCTGGAGGCGGCGGTGGGTCACCTGCTGTTCCAGCGCGCCCATAACCGGGTGACCCTGACCGAGCCGGGTCTGCGCCTGTGGCAGGCGGTGAACGCCGGGTTCGGTGACATAGCCGCGGTGGTCGACAGTCTGCGCGTGGCGGAGGAGGGGGCGGTCCTGGCCCTGTCCACCCATTCCGGTTTCGGCCAGCAATGGCTGATGCCGCGGCTGGAGGGGCTGCGCGAGGCGCTGGGCGGACGGTCGATCAGCCTGTCCATCGCCGACCGCTCGGCGGAGTTCGACCGCACCGAATTCGATATCGGCGTGCGCCATGGATCGCGCGCCGATCTGGGGCCGAACGGCGTGCTGCTGGCGGAAGAGACGGTGATGCCGGTGGTCGGCTGGCGGCTGGCGGAGGCGCGGCCGGAGCTGTTGGCCCTGACCCCGGACGATCTGGTCGACGCCACCCTGATCCATATGGACGAGGGCGACCGGCCCTGGATGACCTGGGCGCAGTGGTTCCGGCTTGCCGGCGTGCGCCGCACGCCGCCGCCGGCCCGGGTGCGGCTGAACCATTATCCTCTGGTGATGTCGGAGGTGCTGTCCGGCACCGGCATCGGGCTCGGCTGGCGACCGCTGATCGACGAGATGCTGGAGAGCGGCGTGATCGTGCCGGTCGGCCCCGAGGTGGTGCGATCGGACTGGGGCTGGTGGTTCGTGTGGAGCGACCGGACGGCACCGCAGGACGTGGAGCGCGCGCTGGCCTGGTTCCGCTCCCGTCTTGCGCATCCCTCAGCCGGCTGACTGCACCCGCTCGCGCACGCCGCTGACGATCCGGTCGGCCACGGCGGAGACCCGCTTGAGCCGCACGTCGGTCTCGTGCCGGATCAGGTAGAACGACCGCTTCAGGGCGATGGCGTCGCCGCGCACCGGCTTCAGGGCCGGATACGCCCGGGCGATGAAGTCGGGCAGGATGCACACCCCCGCGCCGGCCAGCAGCCAGCGCAGCTGGATCAGCAGGCTGGTGGAGGTCAGCGCCGGGCGCACGTCGCTCACCACATGCGGGATGTAGTCGAGCGACGGGTCGAACACGAGGTCGGATATGTAGCCGATCCAGCGTGCCTGCCGCAGTTCCCAATCCCGCTCGAAGCCGTCATGGCGGGCAATAAGGGCATCGGTGGCATAGAGCCGGAGCCGGTAGTCGGTGATCTTCTGCACCGTCAGCCGGCCGCTGGGCGGGGGCGAGACCGCGATGGCGAGGTCGGCCTCGCGCTGGGACAGGCTGAACACCCGGGGCAGGGCGACGACCTCCATGTCCAATTCCGGATTGCTGTTGCACAGCTCGATGCAGAGATCGGACAGCAGGAAGTTCGCCACGCCCTCGGGCACGCCGATCCGCACCGCCCCGCTCAACGCGCCGGCAGCCTGTCCGACCTGCTCCCGCGCCGCCTCGGCCGCAAGCTCCATGGCTTCCGCATGCTGCATCAGGGCGTGGCCCGCCTCGCTCAGCGCGTAACCTTTCGGACTGCGCTCGAACAGCTTGGTCTCCAGGCTGTGCTCCAGGCTGGTCATCCGCCGGCTCAGGGTGGCGACGTCGAGGCCGAGGCGGCGCGAGGCGGCGGTCAGCTTGCCCAACCGGCCGATGGCGAGAAACAGTTTCAGGTCGTCCCAGTTCACGCCGATCCCCCTTGTGCCAACGAAAATGCAAAATGATTTTGACATCTATCCTATTCAATCCGGCACATTTGCAAAATAAGTCTGCGTTCCAATACCGGCCGACCCTCGAAATCCGTCGTCGCAAGAGACACATGAGGGAACTGGAGCGGCGCGAAGGTGTTGACCGTGCGGGTGCCGCCGAGAGGAGGGAGCATGAGCGAGGAGACCGGAACCGGAACTCCGCCTGAAACTCCGTTGAGCCTGCACGTGCCGGAACCGGCCGTGCGTCCGGGCGACACGCCGGACTTCTCCAACGTCACCATCGCCCGTGCCGGACAGGTGCCGCGCCCGCCGGTGGACGTCGCCCCCGACGACATCCGCGACATGGCGTTCTCGATCATCCGCGTGCTGAACCGCGACGCCGTCGCCGTCGGGCCCTGGGCCGGGCTGCTCACGGCGGAAGAGCTGCGCGACGGTCTCAAGCACATGATGACCCTGCGCGCCTTCGACGCCCGCATGATGATCGCCCAGCGCCAGGGCAAGACCTCGTTCTACATGCAGAACCTGGGGGAGGAGGCGATTGCCTGCGCCTTCCAGAAGGCGCTGACGCCCGGCGACATGAACTTCCCGACGTACCGTCAGGCGGGACTGCTGATCGCCGCCGGCTATCCGCTGGTCGACATGATGAACCAGATCTATTCGAACGAGAAAGATCCGCTCAAGGGGCGCCAGCTCCCGATCATGTACTCCTCGCGGGATCACGGCTTCTATTCGATCTCCGGCAACCTCGCGACCCAGTTCATCCAGGCGGTCGGCTGGGGCATGGCCTCGGCGATCAAGGGCGACAGCAAGATTTCGGCGGCGTGGATCGGCGACGGCTCGACCGCCGAGTCCGACTTCCACGCCGGGCTGGTCTTCGCCTCGACCTACAAGGCGCCGGTGGTGCTGAACATCGTCAACAACCAGTGGGCCATCTCCACCTTCCAGGGTATCGCCCGCGGCGGGTCGGGGACGTTCGCTGCCCGCGGCCTCGGCTTCGGCATTCCGTCGCTGCGGGTGGACGGCAACGACTATCTTGCGGTCTATGCGGTGGCGAAATGGGCGATCGAGCGGGCCCGGCGCAATCTCGGTCCGACCCTGATCGAGCATGTGACCTATCGGGTCGGCGGCCATTCCACCTCCGACGATCCCGCCGCCTACCGGCCGAAGACGGAAAGCGATGCCTGGCCCCTGGGGGATCCGGTCATGCGGCTGAAGAACCACCTGATCGAGCTGGGCGAATGGTCGGACGAACGCCACACCCAGGCCGAGGCCGAGATCCGTGACGAGATCATCACCGCCCAAAAGGAAGCCGAGAAGCACGGCACCCTGCATTCCGGCCAGCACCCCTCGGTGCGCGACATGTTCGAGGGCGTCTATGCGGAAATGCCGCCGCATCTGCGCCGTCAGCGCCAGCAGGCGGGGTACTGATCGATGACCCGGCGCACGATGATCGAGGCCATCCGCGATGCCATGGACGTCTCCATGGAGCGCAACGACGACGTGGTGGTGTTCGGCGAGGATGTCGGCTTCTTCGGCGGCGTGTTCCGCTGTACGGCCGGGCTGCAGAAGAAATACGGGCCGTCGCGCTGTTTCGACACGCCGATCAGCGAGGCCGGCATTGTCGGCGCCGCGATCGGCATGGCCGGCTACGGGCTGCGGCCCTGCGTGGAGATCCAGTTCGCCGACTACGTCTACCCGGCCTACGACCAGATCGTGTCGGAGGCGGCGCGCATCCGCTACCGCTCCAACGGTCAGTTTACCGCCTCCATGGTGGTGCGGATGCCGACCGGCGGCGGCATCTTCGGCGGCCAGACCCACAGCCAGTCGCCGGAAGCGCTGTTCACCCATGTGGCCGGCCTGAAGACGGTGGTGCCGTCCAACCCGCACGATGCCAAGGGCCTGCTGATCGCCGCCATCGAGGACGACGACCCGGTGATCTTCCTGGAGCCCAAGCGGCTCTATAACGGCCCGTTCGACGGCTATCACGACCGGCCGGTCAAGCCCTGGTCGAGCTCCGATCTGGGCGAGGTGCCGGACGGCCACTACACGGTCCCGCTCGGCAAGGCCAACGTGGTCCGTGAGGGCAAGGCGGTGACCATGCTGAGTTACGGCACCATGGTGCATGTGAGCCTGGCGGCGGCCGAGGCGGCCGGCGTGGATGCCGAGATCATCGACCTGCGCACCCTGGTGCCGCTGGATCTGGAGACCATCAAGCAGTCGGTGCTGAAGACCGGGCGCTGCGTTGTGGTCCATGAGGCGACGCTCACCTCCGGCTTCGGCGCCGAACTGGCGGCCCTGGTTCAGGACGAGTGCTTCTTCCATCTGGAGGCGCCGGTGCGCCGGGTCGCCGGCTGGGACACGCCATACCCGCACGCCCAGGAATGGGACTACTTCCCCGGGCCGGATCGCATAGCCCGGGCGCTGCAAGAAGTTCTGGAGGTCTGAGATGGGCACCCACACCGTCAAGCTTCCGGATGTCGGCGAAGGGGTCGCGGAGGCCGAACTCACCGAATGGAACGTGGAAGTCGGTACCATCGTGCAGGAGGACGACATCCTCGCCACGGTGATGACCGACAAGGCCGCCGTGGAGATTCCGTCTCCCGTCTCAGGCACGGTGCAGTCCCTGGGCGGTCAGGTCGGCGAGGTCCTGTCGGTCGGCGCGCCGCTGGTGACGCTGGAGGTCGATGGTGACGGCAACACCGCCCCGGAACCTGACGCGAAGGAGGCGGCTCCCGAACCTGACGAGCCGGAGGGCGAGGACGAAGAAGAGACGCAGCCGAAACCCGCGCCCGAGAAGAAGGCCGAGAAGCCGGAACCCAAGAAGCCCTCCAAACCCGCTCAACCCGCCAAGCCCGCTCCGGTCGCCACCGGCGGTCCGGCGCGCGGCGAGCACGACCGGCCGATAGCGGCCCCCTCCGTGCGCCGCCGGGCAAAGGAGGGCGGGGTCGATCTGCGTCAGGTGCGCGGCACCGGCCCGGCCGGGCGCATCACCCATGAGGATCTGGACCTCTGGTTCAGCGGCTCGGGCGAGGGGCGCAGCGGCGGCGGTCGGGTCGCCAACACGGCGGTGGAGGAGATCAAGGTCGTCGGCCTGCGTCGCCGCATCGCCGCGCGCATGGCCGAAGCCAACGCCCATGTCGCCCACATCACCTATGTCGACGAGATCGACATGACCGAGCTGGAGCGGCTGCGCGAGACCCTGAATAAGGAACATGCCGGCGAGCGGCCGAAGCTCACCCTGCTGCCGTTCCTGATGCGCGCCATGGTCAACGCCATCGCCAAGCAGCCGGCATTGAACGCCCATTACGACGACGATGCGGGCGTGATCCACCAGTATGGCGGCGTGCATATCGGCATCGCCACCCAGGCCCCCGGCGGGCTGATGGTGCCGGTGGTGCGCCATGTGGAGGCGCGCGGGCTGTGGGACAGTGCCGCGGAGGTCACCCGTCTTGCCGAGGCGGCGCGCACCGGATCGGCCAGTCGGGACGAGCTGTCCGGCTCGACCATCACCATCACCTCGCTGGGCGCCATGGGCGGCATCGCCACCACGCCGATCATCAACCGCCCGGAGGTTGCCATCGTCGGCGTCAATAAGATGCAGATGCGCCCGGTCTGGGACGGCACCCAGTTCGTGCCGCGTAAAATGATGAACCTGTCCTCCAGCTTCGATCACCGGGTCGTCGACGGCTGGGACGCGGCGGTCTTCGTGCAGGCGATCCGCCGGCAGCTCGAAAACCCGGCCACCCTGTTCGTGGAGGACTGAGCGATGCGCGATATCAGCTGCAAGGTTCTCGTCATCGGCGCCGGCCCCGGCGGGTATGTCTGCGCCATCCGGGCCGGCCAGCTCGGCCTCGACACGGTCATCGTGGACGGCGCGCCGCTGGGCGGTACCTGCCTCAATGTCGGCTGCATCCCGTCCAAGGCGCTGATCCATGCCGCCGATGAGTTCCACAGGCTGGAAGAGGCGGCAGCGGGCAGCACGCCGTTCGGACTCTCGGCGTCGGCGCCGAAGATCGATTTCGACAAGACCATCGCCTGGAAGGACGGCATCGTCGAACGGCTGAACATGGGCGTCGGCGGGCTGCTGAAGAAGGCGGGCGTGAAGTCGATCCGCGGCTGGGCCAAATTCGTCGACGGCAAAACCGTGGAGGTCGCCACCGATACCGGCACCCAGACCATCCGGGCCGAGAGCGTGGTGATCGCCACCGGCTCCGAGCCGGTCGAACTGCCGGACCTGGCCTTCGGCGACCGGGTGATGTCGTCGACCGGGGCGCTGGCGCTTAACGAGGTGCCGGGTTCCGTCGCGGTCGTCGGCGGCGGCTATATCGGCCTGGAACTGGGCACCGCCTTCGCCAAGCTCGGAAGCCGGGTGACGGTGGTGGAAGCGGCCGACCACGTGCTGCCGCAATACGACGCAGAACTTGTCCGCCCGGTCCTGGCGCGTCTGGAAGAACTGGGCGTGACCGTGCTGACCGGCGCCAAGGCCGGCGGGGTCGATAAGAAGGGCCTGAAGATCGACCACGGCGGCGAGGCCAAGAGCGTTGCCGCCGACAAGGTGCTGGTCACGGTCGGGCGCCGGCCGAAGACCGAGGGCTATGGGCTGGAGGAGCTGGACCTCGACCGCTCCGGCCGGTTCATCCGGATCGACGACCGCTGCCGGACCTCCATGCGCGGGGTCTATGCCATCGGCGACGTGTCGGGCGAGCCCATGCTGGCGCACCGGGCCATGGCCCAAGGCGAGATGGTGGCCGAGATCCTGGCCGGCGAGCGGCGGTCCTGGGACAAGGTGGCGATTCCGGCGATCTGCTTCACCGACCCGGAGATCGTCACGGTCGGCCTCAGCCCGGCCGATGCCGAGGCCGAGGGGCACAAGGCGATCTCCAAGCTGTTCCCGTTTCAGGCGAACGGCCGGGCCATGACCACGGCGCGGGAGGACGGCTTCGTGCGCGTCGTCGCACGGGCCGACAACCACCTGCTGCTCGGCGTGCAGGCGGTCGGTGCCCATGTGTCGGAGCTGGCGGCCGGTTTCGCCCTGGCGCTGGAGATGGGTGCCCGGCTGGAGGACGTCGCGGGCACGATCCACGCCCATCCGACCCATGGCGAAGCGTTCCACGAGGCGGCGCTGCGCACCCTGGGCCACGCGCTGCACATCTGAGGGACCGCACCCATCGACCATCAGGATTTCCCCCGCTAGGCTGATCGAGGCAAAGCAGGGGGATGAAGATCGATGGCGGAACGGTCCCTGATCGTCGATGGATGCCAGTACGCGAACTGGTCGGAGAAGATTTTCCGGGAGATGCGGGCGGGCGGCGTGGGCGCCGTCCATGTCACAATCTGCTATCACGAGGACTTCCGCGAGACGGTGCAGAACATGATCGTCTGGAACCGCTGGTTCGAGCGGTTCCCGGACCTGATCGTGCAGGCGCGCACCGCCGCCGATGTCCGACAGGCCCATGCCGACGGGCGCACGGCGATCATCTTCGGATTTCAGAACCCCTCGCCGATCGAGGACGATATCGGTCTGGTGGAGATCTGCCACGGGCTGGGCGCCCGGTTCATGCAGCTCAGCTACAACAACCAGTCGCTGCTGGCGACCGGCTGCTACGAGGCCGAGGACCCGGGCATCACCCGCATGGGCCGCCAGGTGATCAAGGAGATGAACCGGGTCGGTCTGGTGGTGGACATGAGCCACTCCGCCGAACGCTCGACCCTGGAGGCGATCGAGATCTCCGAGCGGCCGATCGCCATCACCCATGCCAACCCCGCCTCCTGGCATCCGGCCCTGCGCAACAAGTCGGACACGGTGCTTAAGGCGCTGGCCGAGAGCGGCGGGATGCTCGGCTTCTCCATGTACCCGCACCACCTTGCCGGCAAGTCGGACTGCACGCTGGAGAGCTTCTGCACCATGATCGCCCGCACCGCTGAGTTGATGGGGGTGGAACGGATCGGCTTCGGCAGCGACCTCTGCCAGGACCAGCCGGACAGCATCGTGGAATGGATGCGGGTCGGCACCTGGTCGAAGGAAATCGATTACGGCGAGGGCTCCGCCGCCCAGGCGGGCTTCCCGCCGCAGCCGGACTGGTTCACCTCCAATGCCGATTTCCCCGGGCTCGCGGACGGGCTGCGGGCCGTCGGTTTCGACGCGGAGGATGTGGCCCGGATCATGGGCGGAAACTGGCTCGATTTCTTTGAGCGTTCGTTCGGCCCGATGACGGCCGGCCCGATAGCCGCCGCATGACAGCGGCGCCGGCCGGCAGTGCGGTGGAAGGGACCTTGCGTCCGGCTTCGACCGTCATGCGGCTGGCGCGCCTGGGCGCGTTCTTTCCGACCCGGATCAGCTTTCTGCGTACGATGATCCGCCGGCTGCACGGCGAGGGCGCGGTCGTGCGCCGTCCGGTCTGGCGGATTGACGACCGGGGCTATGGCGTGGCGGTCTACAGCCTGGATTTCGGCGGCCATCCCTACAGTCTGGTGGCGTTCTCGACCGAACTGGCGACCGAGGACCGCAGCGACCGGGTCATCGCCGAGGCCTGGGACACCAGCTACGTGCTGTTCGACGGGATCCCGGACGCGGCGGATATCGACCGGCTCGCCGCCGCCGTCCCGCGCCAGGAGGCGGCGCGCTATACCGGCCGGGACCTGGTGCTGAGCCGGGCCAACCGCAGCGTGCGGCTGTTCGACCATGTGGTCGACGCGCTTGCCCGTGGCGACCAGCCGGACCGGACCCTGATCGCCGAGACCGGCTATCTGATGCGCACCACGGCGGTCTACGGCAATGGCAAGTTCGGGATCGCCGACCGGGCGCGCATCGCCGGCCGAGGGGGCCTCGGCGGACCGTTTCAGGCGGAAATGCTGGCGGTCTGGCTGATCCGGGGTTTCACCCTGGATCTGGTCGAGCATATCGCCCGGCGGCGCGGGGGAGCGCAGGCGGCGACGCTGGCGCCGGGCTACCGCCGCTATCTCGGCATCGGCAATTCGACCGGCCTGGGCATGGCGCCGTTTCTGGTCAACCATCCGCTGCTGCTGCACAACTGGATCGCCGCGCGGGAGACCGCGCTCGCCCGCGTGCGCGGCATCGAACGGGCGGCGGAGGCCGAGATCTCGGCCTTCCTCGCCGGGCTCGACCGGGTCCGGGCCCATGTCCGCGACTGGCGGGTCAGCGATTCTCGCCAGATGGCCCGGATCGAAGTGCTCGATGTCGAATTGGAGGCGGTCTCAGGCTGGCTCGATGCCGCCTGGCTCTCCCGGCTCTGGCCGTGGGAGCGGCTGATGGCGGAGGCGGAACGGCTGTCCCTGGAGGGCCAGGAACTGCTGGTCTCTCTGGTGCTGGAACCCCATGGCGCGCTGATCGACGACACGGCCGATTGCATGGCCAGTGACGGCGAACCCCGGCTCGACCCGACCGTTACCGTCGGCGACCTGCGCCGCGCGCTCGACACCGACTTCGACTGGGCGCTGGCGATCGACTTCTCCCAACCGGCGGAGTGCCAGCGGTTCTGGTACGTGTCGGAGGAAAAGAGCGAGCCGCGCCTCGGCGAACGCCGCCTGGAGGCGGGGGCGGAGCGGGAAATGCCGCTGGATGTCGCCCGGCGGGTGCAGGCGCTGGACAGCGATCTCGACGATGCCGATCCTGCCGAGCGCCTCGTCCGATTTCTCCTGCGCCATCCCCAGCATCGCTTCGCCGTCGGCCGGGTGCAGCTCGCCGCCGGGCATCTCTATGCGGAAATCCGCGACAACCTGATCGGCGCCGGCTGCGTGCCGGTGGATATGCTGCGCTGCAAGCTGTCGTTCTTCGGCGCCGGGCGGTTCGACCCGAAATCCGACCGCTGGACCCGCATCGTGCTGTTCCAAGGCGCGCCGGGCCTGGACGACATCGCCACCGCCGACCCCGACGGCTGGGCCTTCCCGATCCTCGCACGCGATGTCGCCGGGACCGGACCGTGAGAGTGTCCCTGAACGAGATCCGCACGATGGCCGGCAAGGCCGCGATCGGCGCCGGACTGCCTTTCGGCACGGCGGACGAGATCGGCCATGCCGCCGCCTGGCTGGCGCAGGTGGGACAGGATGCCGTCGGCCCGGTTCTGGTGGCGCTGACCGCCGCCGAGACCGCGCCGCCGCACCCGCTGGAGCCGTCGGAGGAAGATGGAAAGCTGGACCTTGTCGCCGCCGCTCAAGTCGGGGCTGGCGTGGTCGACCTGCTGTTCGCCCGTCCGTCCGGACAATCGCTCGCGATCGATCGGGTGGACGTGCCGGCGATGCTGATCGGTCTGATCGGTCAGGCGCTCGCCCGCGACGCGCGGGGTGGGGCGGTCACGGTCGATCTTGCGGGCGGCGACAGGCTCACGGTGACGGCGGATTGCCTCTTGCCGTGCCGCGGCCTGCGACCGGGTCCGGGGGGCGTGACCCTGGTCCTGACACGCGGCCACGCTTCGCAGCCGGCGCGCTTTCCCGACGGGGTAGAGGTGGATCCGGGCGACTGGCGGGCGCTGTCGGCCCTGGCCGCGCGCACCCTGGTTCCGGCCGACGGCACGTCGCGCCGCCGAGGAGCGGGAGCGGGCGATATCGACAACGAATAGAGCAAACTCACACGATCAGATGTTTCCATCTGTTGGTGATCTGCTCCAAGCGATGGGGTCGGCCGTCCGCCCCGGACCGAGCGGCAAAGCCCGGTCCAGGGGAGCGATCGATGCAGGTCGCGGGGTCAGTTGGAGACCAGACGCTCCCGCTTGTGCCGGGCGACGATCCGCAGGCGGGACCACAGCTCCTCGCGTTCCACATAGCAGCCGCGCAGGGCGCGTCCGCCGGTTGACGGGTCGAAGGCGGTGCGGCCGTGCAGGACCCGCCGGTTGTCGAAGCCGAGCATCTCGCCCGGCTTCAGGCGAACCGTCACCGTGTTGTCGGGGCTGTCGCCCATCTGGAACAGCCGGCGCAGGCCTTTGTAGACCTTGTCCGCCGTCTCGAAATCCGCCGTCAGCGGGGCGCGCAGCCACGGGTTCCAGCGCACCTCCAGCGGCTCGCCGGTGGCCGGATCCAGGTGGATCATCGGCACCGTCCAGCGGTAATCGGTGTTCACCGCCTTGTTCGCCGAGGTCATCGGCGTGGTCGACAGCGCCTCGTACAGCTCGGGCGCCTCCCGGCGCAGCTTCTCGACGATGAAGAACGAGTCCGCCAGCAGGCTCTCGCCGCCGGTCGACTCGTTCTGAAGGCAGTGCAGGAACTGCAGGCCCGGCATGTACTCGCGCGTCGCCAGATCCACATGCAGCGGCAGGCCCATCGAGGTATAGGCGTTGGAATCCGCGTCCGGCTTGGTGACCACGTCGAAGATGCGGCCGAAATTGTTGTCGCGCAGCGGGCCGAGCAGGGCGGGGACCTGCTCGATCACCGACCGGTCCGTCCCGAGGTTCTCCAGGATGGCGAAGCCGTGGACGTGCAGCGCCTCGCACCAGCGCGCGAGCTGGTCCTCGTCCTCCAGGATGTTGGAACCGTCGACCCGCACCGCCGACAGGTCCAGATCGCCGCCCCAGATCACCCGCTCGGGCATGTCCTCGTCGCGGGTCGCCTCGCCGGGGCGGTAGGTATAGAGCCAGCCCGGATGGTAGCGGCTGGCGGTACCGTCGGACCAGCGCACGGCCAGCGCGCCCGCCGGGTCGATGGACGCCTCGATCGCCGCCAGGTCGGCCGGAAATTCGGTCAGCATCCGCGCCTGCTCGCGGGTCACGGGGTGGATGGTCTCCGGGTCCGGCGAGTTCTCGCGCAGCACCATCGGGTGGTACCGGCTTCGACTGCCGTCATCCCATTCCACGTCGACGCCGCCCTCGGCCGCCCGAGCGGCGACGGGCCAGTGTTGGATCGGATAGCTGTCGAAGTCTGGCGTGCCGGGAAGACCGGTGGATTCGGCCACGGGCTCCAGGACCTGTGCCATGTGGTATCTCTCCATGAGTATCGGTGTGTCGGTTTTCAACGGGCGCAAGGCCTCGTTTACAGTTGCCCGCAGTGTGTCGGAACGTGTTTGCGGGTGAAAGGAAAATGCGGCCAGGACACGCATAGGTCGGTTTGGTTGACTTCGCGCAGGCTTGATGCACCGAATACCCGTCCGGTCCCCTGGGGTGCGGTTGTGGGATCGGGGTGCTATAAGCCGGCCATGCCGAAAACGGTGGCCTCGCCAGACGGGCAGTTTGGCTGATGTGCGTTAGCTTTGGGTCCGGGGAAAATGGGACCTGTTGAGCCTGAAGGTTCCGCGCCGGCCTTGGGGCACCGTTGGATTGGGCTTCACAAAAGGGGATACCACATGACCAAGATTTTGAGCGGCGCCTTCAATCGCCGCCGGTTCATGCAAACAACGGCCGTCGCCGGTATCGCGGCCAGCCTTCCGCTCTCGGGTGCGTCTGCCGCGCCGAAGAAGGGCGGCACGATGAAGATGGGCAAGGCCCATGGATCGACCTCGGACACGTTGGATCCGGGGCTTTCGGAAAACGGTTTCACCCTCGCGCTGCTGTTCGGCCTGCACGGCTATCTGACCGAGATCGGCGCCGATGGCGGCGTGAAGCCGGGGGTCGCCGAAAGCTGGGAGGCCTCCGCCGACGCGTCCTCCTGGACCTTCAAGCTGCGCAAGGGCGTGACCTTCCATGACGGCCGCGAACTGACCGCCGATGACGTGGTCGCAGCCATCAATCACCACCGCGGCGAGCAGTCGACCTCGGCGGCCGGTCCGATCGTCAAGGCGATCAAGGACATCAAGGTCGAGAACCCGTCGACCGTCACCTTCGTGCTCGACGGCGGCAACGCCGACTTCCCCTTCGTGGTCAGCGACTATCACCTGGCCATCGGCCCGTCCAAGGACGGCAAGCTCGATTGGAAGTCGGGCATCGGCTGCGGCGCCTACAAGCTGACCCGGTTCGATCCGGGCGTCATCGCCACCTTCGAGCGCTACGACGGATTCTGGGACGACAACCGCGGCCATTTCGACGCCGTGGAGATGCACTGCCTGGTCGACCTGAACGCCCGTACCACGGCGCTGGTCTCCGGCGAGGTGCACGCCATCGACCGTCTCGACCTGAAGACCAGCGGCCTGCTGGGCCGCAAGCCGGGCGTCGAGATCAACTCTGTCGCCGGTACCCAGCACTACACCTTCGCGATGGATTGCCGGGCGGCGCCGTATAACGACGTGAATGTCCGGCGCGCACTGAAATACGCCATCAACCGCGAGGAGATGGTTGAGAAGATCCTGTTCGGCTACGGCTCGGTCGGCAACGACGTGCCGATCGGTCCGAACCAGCGCTTCTTCAACAGCGAGATGCCGCAGACCTCCTACGATCCGGACAAGGCCAAATTCTACCTGAAGCAGGCCGGCATGGACTCCCTGTCGGTCAATCTGTCGGCGGCCGACGCGGCCTTCGGCGGCGCGGTCGACGCGGCAGTGCTGTACCAGAACTCGGCCAAGGCGGCCGGCATCGACATCACCCCGGTGCGCGAGCCGAACGACGGCTACTGGTCCGACGTCTGGATGAAGAAGCCGTTCTGCGCGGTGTACTGGGGCGGGCGTCCGATCGAGGACCTGATGTTCTCGACGGCCTATCAGAGCGGCGTGGCCTGGAACGACAGCTTCTGGTCCAACGAGCGGTTCGACGAACTGCTGCTCAAGGCCCGCGCCGAGCTCGACGAGGCCAAGCGCCGCGAGATGTACTACGAGATGCAGGTCATCCTGAACGAGACCGGCGGCGTGGTCATTCCGATGTTCGCCTCCTATGTCTTCGCGACCTCCGATAAGATCGGCCACGACAAGTTCGCGTCGAACTGGGATCTGGACGGCGAGCGCTGGATGGAGCGCTGGTGGTTCGAATAAGACCGGACCTTCGGATCAACGCGTGATCGACGGCGGGCTCTCGGGCCCGCCGTTTTTCATAGAGGGGCAAGGGCATCGCTCCCGTCTTTCGGGCTTCCGGCGGTAGCCGAATACCCATTTTTACTCTATGACTATGCGGCAGACGCTAATCTCGCGGAGACCGTGGTCCCGATCACCTGCAGCGCCGCTGCGGCGGCAGGGCAGCCCGCCGGGCCTTCGTTTCACGTTTCTTGGTGTGAAGCCTCAGACCCCTATTTGCGAGAGGCAACCGCGCGCGATCCGGCATGCGCGTTTAATTATTCGTCCTTTGCAATTCTTGGAAATCATTAGTGTCGGCTTAAGCTAAAAACATGAAATTTTAACAAAATATAACTCTTCTGCTGTGTAGCTATGGGGTGAGTTCGAAGATAGCGTCCCCACCGCTTCTTCTCCCACAAATCCAGGGTTTCCTGGCTCAGCAGGATATCGCCGACCATGACCATCCGACAGAAAATGGCCGCGTGTCTCGCGGGCATCATCCTCATCTTTGTTGCCGCGATCGGCTACGAAGCGGTTTCCCTTTCCCGTGATCTGGACCACCTGGAGAGCCTGGAAGAAGAGGTCAACACGGCCTTCACCAAGATTGTCCCGCTCGACCTTCTGGTGAAGGATGTCCGCTTTCATGTGGTGCAGGTGCAGCAGTGGCTGACCGACATCTCCGCCACCCGCGGGCAGGACGGGCTGAACGACGGGTTCGATGAGGCGCGCAGCCACCGGCAGTCGTTCCAGACCGTCGTCGCCGAGGCCGAGGCATTGGCCCGCGATCTCGGCTATACCGACGTGGTCGCCGCGCTGAAGCGGACGGCCGATGCCATGCCGGCCTTCTACGGAGAAGGCGAGCGGATGGCTAATGCCTATATCGAGGGCGGTGCGCCCGCCGGGAACAGGCTGATGGGCGCGTTCGACGCCGCGGCGGCCAACATGGCCGATGCGCTTGACGAACTCAGCGGACTGATCGAGGGCAAAGGCGCTGCCACGACCGCACACGCCGTCGAGAGCATGACCCAGGTCCGCTCCGATGTGGCCCGATCCGTCAACATGCTGATCATCGCCGCCGGCATCGCCATCCTCGTGGCGATCATTCTGTCGATCTACCTGTTCCGGGTGATCCGCGAGCCGATCGACAAGCTGCTCGCCGATCTGGATATCGTGTCTCGCCGGGCGCCCGAGCCGATCAACCTGGACAGCGGCCGTCGCGACGAATTCGGCGCGGTCGGAGCCTCCCTGGTGAAGCTGCATGGCGATCTGGTCGAGGCGGACCGGGCGGCCGAGCGCCAGAAGGAATCCGAAGCGCGCCAGGAGGCGGAGCGCAAGCAGAACATGCTGGCCGTCGCCAAGGCCTTCGAGGACCGGGTCGGCAATGTGGTGGACGCCGTGGCCAAGGCGGCCGCCGATCTGAAGGACTCCGCCAGCTCGATGACCGCTGCCGCCGATCAGGCCGGCTCCCAGTCCACATCGGTCGCGGCCGCGGCCGACCAGGCGGCCGCCAATGTCGAGACGGTCGCGTCTGCGGCGGAGGAACTGTCGAGCTCCATCGAGGAGATCCGCCGACAGGTGTCCAATTCCTCGCAGATCGCCAGCTCGGCGGCCAGCGAAGTCGAGCAGACCGTCGCGATGGTGAACGGGCTGACGCAGTCGGCCGAGCGGATCGGGACAGTGGTCACCTTGATTCAGGACATCGCCGAGCAGACCAATCTGCTGGCCCTGAACGCCACCATCGAGGCCGCGCGGGCCGGGGAGGCCGGCAAGGGCTTCGCGGTCGTCGCCTCCGAGGTGAAGGCGCTGGCCGGGCAGACCGCCAAGGCGACCGAGGAGATCAGCCAGCAGATCGGCAGCATCCAGTCCGGTACCGGCGAGGCGGCCTCCGCCATCTCTCACATCGCCCAGACCATCGGTCGGATGAACGAGATCGCCGCGGCGGTCGCGGCGGCGGTCGAGCAGCAGGGGGCCGCGACCAGCGAGATCGCCCGCAACGTGGAGGAAGCGTCGTCGGGCACCCGCGACGTCTCCTCCAACATTGCCGGCGTGAACCAGGCGGTCGGTCTGACCTCCGAGGGCGCCCGGCAGATCGAGACCGCGGCCGGGGACCTGTCCGGCCAGTCCAATCTGCTCAGCCGCGAGGTCGGCAGCTTCCTGGCGGAGGTCCGCGGCGGCTAAGCCGGTCGTCCGGACCGGGCGGAGAGGGCAGACGCCGTATTGGCGGCACGGGCGGATCGGGGTATCGGTGTAGGTCTTCCCAACCCGCCCCGATCCCAGGAGCCTTCCATGACAGCCGCCGCCCTTCGCCCGGTTCCCGCGAACCGCACCCTGGATCTGCGCAGCGACACGGTCACCCAGCCGACCCCGGCGATGCGCGAGGCCATGGCCAAGGCCGATGTCGGCGACGATGTGTTCGGCGAGGACCCCTCGGTGCTGGCGCTGGAGGCCAAGGTGGCCGGCATCATGGGCAAGGAGGCGGCGCTCTACGTCTCCTCCGGCACCCAGTCGAACCTGCTCGGCGTGCTGGCCCATTGCCAGCGCGGCGAGGAGTTCCTCATCGGCGACTGCTATCACGTGTTCCAGTACGAGGCGATGGGGACCGCCGTGCTCGGCAGCGTGGCCGCCTATCCGCTGCGCACCGACGCCCGCGGCGGGCTGGAGCCGCAGCAGGTGCTGGACGCGATCAAGCCGGACGACGTCCACAAGCCGATCACCAGGCTGCTGTCCCTGGAGAACACCGTGGCCGGCCGGGTGCAGAGCCAGGACCGGATCGACGCCCTGGCCGACGCCGCCCATTCTCGTGGCCTGCAGGTGCATATCGACGGCGCCCGTCTGATGAACGCGGCGGTCAAGCAGGGCCTGAAGGCGAAGGACATGGCGGCGAAGATCGACACCGTGTCCCTGTGCCTGTCCAAGGGCCTCGGCGCGCCGGTGGGTTCGGTGCTGAGCGGCCCGGCCGACTACATCAAGCGGGCCCGGCGTCTGCGCAAGATGCTCGGCGGCGGCATGCGCCAGGCCGGCATCCTGGCGGCGGCGGGACTGCACGCCCTGGAGCACCACGTGGACCGCATGGCCGAGGACCACGCCAACGCCCGGCGCCTGGCCCAAGGGCTTGCCGAGGCGGGACCGCTGACGGTCGATGTGGACGATATCGATACCAACATGCTGTTCATCGAGCCGGCGGCCGAGGATGTGGAGCCGCTGCGGGCCTTCCTGAAGGAACAGGGGATCGTGCTGGGGTCGCCGCGCCCGGCGAAGATCCGGGTGGTGACCCACCTGGACATCTCGTCCGAGGATGTCGACCGCATCGTGGCGGCGGTGAAGGCGTTCTACGCCAAGCGCTGACCGCATCGGGGTTTCACGCCGCTTATCGCCAAGCCGGCTATCACCAAGACCGCCGGCGTATTTCGAAGAAAGTGGGAAAACAATCCTGGCCTAGCCGGTAACGATGCCCCATATCGGCAGAGCGACCGAAACCCGGAGCTCCGATGTCCGCCCATGCCGATACCCGCCCTGAGGCCAAGGGCGACTGGAACACTATTCGCACGCTGATGCCGTATCTCTGGCCGCCCGGCCAGACTGGGATCCGCGCGCGGGTGGTGGCGGCCGTGCTGTGCCTGGTCATCGCCAAGCTCGCCACGGTCTACGTCCCGATCCTGTACAAGGATGCGGTCGATCTGATCTCCGACGGTTCCGACTTCGCGATTACCGCCCTGATCGGCATCGTCGTCGGCTACGGCCTGCTGCGCGTCGCCCAGCAGGCGTTCGGGGAGTTCCGCGAGTTCTTCTTCGCCCGGGTGGCCCAACGGGCGATCCGCACCGTCGCGCTGAAGACCTTCCGGCACCTGCACGCCCTGTCCCTGCGCTTCCACATGGACCGCCAGACCGGCGGGCTGTCGCGGGCCATCGAGCGCGGGGTGAAGGGCATCGAATTCCTGCTCTCGTTCATGCTGTTCAGCATCCTGCCGACGCTGATCGAGATCGCCATGGTCTGCGGCATTCTCTGGTACTTCTTCGACGTCTGGTACGCGGTGGTCACCTTCGTGACGATCGCCGGCTACATCGCCTTCACGATGTTCGTGACCGAATGGCGTCTGAAGTTCCGTCGGCGGATGAACGAACAGGATCAGACCGCGAATACCCGTGCGGTCGACAGCCTGCTGAACTTCGAGACGGTGAAGTACTTCGGCAACGAGCAGCACGAGGCGGACCGCTACGACGGCTCCCTGCGGCGCTACGAGGATGCGGCCGTCGCCTCGCGCAGTTCGCTGTCGCTGCTCAACGTCGGCCAGGGCTTCATCATCGCCGGCGGCCTGATCGCCCTGATGTCGATGGCCGGTTACGGGGTGAAGGCCGGGGCGATGTCGGTCGGCGACTTCGTGATGGTGAACACCTACCTGATCCAGCTCTTCCTGCCGCTGAACTTCCTCGGCTTCGTCTACCGCGAGATGAAGCAGTCCCTGGCCGATATGGAGGCGATGTTCCGCCTGCTCGACGTTCGGCGCGAGGTCGCGGACAAGCCGGACGCCGCCGCCCTGGGTCAGGGACCCGGCCGTGTCGACTTCGAGGACGTGCGCTTCGCCTATCGCGAGGATCGCCAGATCCTGCAGGGCATCTCCTTCAGCGTCGAGCCGGGTCAGACAGTGGCCATCGTCGGGCCGAGCGGGGCGGGCAAGTCGACGATCTCGCGGCTGCTGTTCCGGTTCTACGACGTGACCGGCGGGGCGGTACGGATCGACGGCGAGGATATCCGCGACGTCACCCAGCAGAGCGTGCGGGCCGCGCTCGGCATCGTTCCTCAGGACACGGTGCTGTTCAACGACACGATCTACTACAACATCGCCTATGGCCGGCCCGGGGCCTCGCCGTCGGAGGTCGAGGCCGCCGCCCGCCACGCCAGCATCCACGACTTCATCATGAGCCTGCCCGACGGCTACCAGTCGGCGGTCGGCGAGCGCGGCCTCAAGCTGTCCGGCGGCGAGAAGCAGCGCGTCGCCATCGCCCGCACGATCCTGAAGGAGCCGCGGATCTACGTGTTCGACGAGGCGACCTCGGCGCTGGACAGCCACACGGAGCGGGCGATCCAGCAGAGTCTGCGCGAGGTGTCGCGCGGCCGCACCACCCTGGTCATCGCCCACCGCCTGTCGACCATCGTCGATGCCGACCAGATCCTTGTGCTGGAGGCGGGCCGGATCGTCGAGCGCGGCCGCCACGGCGAGCTGCTGTCCCGCGACGGCGCCTACGCCGCCATGTGGCGCCGCCAGCAGGAGACCCGCGAGGACGAGGCTGCGCCCACCCGGACGGAGGAGGTCGTCGCCACCGGCTGACGGCAGCGCGGCCGTCGCCGGGAGGCGGCTTCACATTTTCGACACGTGCCCTACACTCAAGGCATAAACGACCGGGGCTGAATCCTGGCAGGTGAGTGGGGGGAATGCGGGATGCGTATGTCGCTCATCGTTGCGTGCAGCGTCGTGGGAGGGTCCCTGACGGCGGCGGATGTTGTCCTGGCTTCCGGTTTCCAGCTCAAGGAACAGAGTTCCAGCAAGCTCGGCAATGCCTTCGCGGGGGCCGGCGCGTCTGGCGACGATGCGTCCATCATGTTCTACAATCCTGCCGGCATCGCGTTGTTCAAGAACCCGCAGGCCATGGCCGGGGTGGCCGCCATCAAGCCGACTGCCAAGCTGGGTATTGCGTCGGCGACCGATGGCACCGGGGGGACCATGTCCGGTGGCGAAGGCGGCGACGCCGGTAGCCTGGCGGCCGTGCCAAGCGCCTATCTGGTGGCGCCGGTGAACGATCAGGTCAATGTCGGCCTGGCCATCAACGTGCCGTTCGGGCTGCGGACCTCCTACGAGGACGACTGGGCCGGACGGTACCACGCCATCACCTCGGATCTGGAAACCGTCTCCATCACCGGCGTGGCGTCGCTGAAGCTCAGCGACAAGCTCAGTATCGGCGGCGGACCATATGTCAATTACGCCCGCGCCCGGCTGACCAATGCCATCGACTTCGGCACGATCTGCGTGGGTGCGCTCGGGGCGGGCAGCTGCTCCGCTCTCGGCGCCTTGCCGCAGCAGGCCGACGGTAAGGTGGACATATCCGGGGACGACTGGTCGATGGGGGCGACCGCCGGCCTGCTCTACGAGCCGATGAAAGGCACGCGGATCGGCCTGTCCTGGCGCAGCCAGACCAAGGTCAGCGTCCAGGGCGATGCGGATTTCGACGTGCCTGACAGCGCCCGCGCCCTCACCGCGACGGGAGCCTTCACCGACAGCGACATTTCCAGCACGGTCACCTTGCCCGAGACCATCGGTCTCAGCCTGCATCACGAAATCACCGACGAGGTCGCCGTGATGGGCGACGTGGTCTGGACGGCGTGGCACCGGTTCGAGGAGCTGCGTATTGAGTTCGACAATGCGGCCCAGGCGGACAGTGTGACGCGGGAGAACTGGAACGACACCTTCTTCGTCTCGCTCGGCGCCACCTGGCGTCCCGACGACAATTGGACGCTGCGCACCGGCGTGGCCTACGATCAGAGCCCGGTCGATGCCAACTTCCGCACCGCCCGGATACCCGATCAGGACCGGTATTGGCTGGCCGTCGGCGCCGACTACCAGGTGGACGATCGCTGGAAGATCTCTGCGGGCTACACGCACATCTTCGTGGATAGCGCCGCCCTGGACGAGTCGAGTGCCGCGGCCGGCACCCTGCGGGGCACCTACGAAGGCTCCATCGACATCCTCACCGTCGGAGCGACTCTGCGCTTCTGACGCAATTTCCTGACATCGACGGGTCTGCGTCCCCTTGGTAGAACGGGGGCGTGAACCGGTGGAAAGGTATCGACATGGCGAAGCGGGCAGCGAACGCGGTCCCCAGCGGCGGTCTCATCGACCCCCAGAAGCTCGAGATCATGACGGCGCTGGAACGCAAGGTGCTGTGGCTGGCGATGTGGACGATCCACAACGCCAACCATATCCGCGACAGCCGCGACGGGCTGAAGGTCGGCGGCCACCAGGCGTCCTGCGCTTCGCTCAACACCATCATGAGCGCGCTGTATTTCGACGTGCTGCGCCCGCAGGACCGGGTCGCGGTGAAGCCGCATGCCAGCCCGGTCTTCCACGCCATCCAGTACATGATGGGCCGCCAGTCGGTGGACCAGCTCCAGCGGTTCCGCGGCTATGGCGGGGCGCAGTCCTATCCGTCGCGCACCAAGGACGCCGACGAGGTCGACTTCTCGACCGGCTCGGTCGGCCTCGGCGTGGCGATGACCCTGTTCTCCTCCATGGTGCAGGACTATGTGCGCATGCAGCACCTGGTCCAGGATCCGGAGCGGGTGGGCGAAAGCCCCGGCCGCATGGTGGCCCTGGTCGGCGACGCGGAGCTCGACGAGGGCAACGTCTACGAGGCGATGCTGGAGGGCTGGAAATACGACGTCCGGAACCTGTGGTGGGTGATCGACTACAACCGCCAGAGCCTGGACGGCGTGGTCTCCGACGGGCTGTTCCAGAAGATCCGCCAGTTCTTCGGCACGGTCGACTGGGAAGTCGTCATGCTGAAATACGGCAAGCGGCTGGAGCGGGTCTTCGCCCAGCCCGGCGGCGATACCCTGCGCAACTGGATCGACGAATGCCCGAACGACCTCTACTCGGCCCTGACCTTCAAGGGCGGGTCGGGCGAGGCGGGCGTGTGGCGCGACCACCTGAAGAAGGATCTGCGCGGCGTCACCGGCATCAAGGCGATCCTGGACGACCATGACGACGTCGAGCTGCACAAGCTGATGACCAACCTGGCCGGCCAGGACATGGAGGCGGTGCTGGAGGCGTTCCACGGTGTGAACGACGACCGGCCACGCTGCTTCATCGCCTATACGGTCAAAGGCTACAACACGCCGCTGGCCGGCCATAAGGACAACCACTCCGGCCTGATGACCCCCGACCAGATGGCCCGGTTCAAGGCCGATCACGGCATCGAGGACGGCGAGGAGTGGGAACCGTTCGCCCGCGCCGGCATGGACGAAGGCACCCTGCGCGAGTTCGTGCAGGTGGTGGACTTCAACGCCCCCGGCTCGCGCATCCACAAGGCCGACAAGGTGGAGATCCCATCGGTCCTGCCGATCCGCGGCCAGAAGACGATCTCCACCCAGATGGCCTTCGGCTCGGTGCTGCACGAGCTGTCGCGCGGCAACTCGGCCCTGGCCTCGCGCATCGTCACCACCTCGCCGGACGTGACGGTATCGACCAATCTCGGCGCCTGGGTGAACCAGCGCGGCATCTTCTCCCTCGACGTGCGCAACGACGTGTTCCGCCAGGAGCAGGTGGCCTCGGCGCAGAAATGGATGCGCCACGGCGGCGGCCAGCACATGGAGCTGGGCATCGCCGAGAACAACCTGTTCATCCTGCTGGCGTCGCTCGGCCTATCCGGGCCGCTGTTCGGCACAAGACTGCTGCCGGTGGGTACCCTGTACGACCCGTTCATCGCCCGCGGCCTCGATGCGTTGAACTACGCCTGCTACCAGGACGCCCGGTTCATGCTGGTCGCCACCCCGTCGGGCGTGACCCTGGCGCCGGAGGGCGGGGCGCACCAGTCGATCTCCACCCCGCTGATCGGTCTCGGCCAGCCCGGCCTCACCAGCTTCGAGCCGGCCTATGCGGACGAGCTGGCGCAGATCATGCGCTGGGGTTTCGAGTTCATGCAGGCCGATGACGGCGGCTCGGTCTATCTGCGGCTGTCCACCCGCTCCCTGGAGCAGCCTGACCGCAAGTTGGACGACGCCACGGTGGCCGACATCCTGGCCGGTGCGTACTGGCAGGTGGAGCCGGGGCCGGAGGCCGAGCTGGCGCTGGTCTATAGCGGGGCCGTCGCCCCGGAGGTGCTGGCGGCCTACGCGGAGATGGCCGACGACATTCCGGGCCTGGGCGTGCTGGCGGTGCCGTCGGTCGACCGGCTTTATCACGGCTGGCAGAAGAGCCTGCGCGGCCGCAACGGCAGCGGACCTGGTTCCAGTCATGTGGAGAAGGTGCTGTCGAAGCTGGCGCCGGGCGCGTCCCTGGTGACGGCCCAGGACGGCCACCCGGCGACCCTGAGCTGGCTCGGCTCGGCGACCGGGCGGCGGGTCTACCCGCTGGGTGTGACCGGCTTCGGCCAGTCCGGCGACATCCCCGACGTCTACGCCCATTACGGCATCGACACGGCGTCGATCGTGGATATGGCCGCGACGGCGTGTCTGGGGCGGTGAGGAGCTAGTTTCCCCCCATCCCGTCATCCCGGTTCGTCCCCGGACCCGTTCCGGGGCGAGACCGGGACCGTGACCCGGCCGAGTCTCCGGGTCCCGGCCGCCCTCCGGATCAGGCCGTTTGCCCATCCGAAGCCGCGAGTATTCTGACTTTCGCCAGGATGACGAACAAGTGCCGGATTTGCGGGCAGGGCGGTCGGCAGGCCGTGAGGGCTTCAGGATGATAGCGCCTGCGCGCCCTCACTTCTCCGCCAGGAATTGCAGATGGGCGATGATCGCCGCCATGTCGCCGTCGGAAATGTGCGCATAATACCCGAAGCACATCCAGCCTGCGGCCGTCCTTGCTCACGCCCCCGCGCACCGCCCGGACGAGTTCCGCATCGCTCCAGCCGTCGATCCCGGCCTCCATATCGGGGGTGATGTTGGGGGCATAGAAGGCCCAGATGTCGATATCCTCCATCAGCCGGCCGGAGAGCGCCCTGCTCATGTCCGAACCCTGGGGGCCGAAGGGGGTCGGCAGTTGCCGCGGGCTGCCGCTGCGTTCATCAGATACGCCCCGCAATCGACGCGCGAAAGCCTAGCAGCCTCTGGGCTCCCGTGCCATATGGAGCGAGAGAGGGCGAAACCCCGGCGGCCGGCGGCATCGGGCAGAGCGCGCGGAACTATCTTCTTGCTCTGCGACCGCCGCGGCGTTGGAATGATCCGCCCGTATTCTGGTTCGCACCGCACCCCCCAGGAGGGCGCCATGAACGAGCAATCGACCCGAATTTTCCGCGCCGCCAGCCGGGCGAAATACAACGAAGGCTATATGCCCGGCTTCGGCAACGACTTCGAGACCGAGGCGCTCGAGGGCGCGCTGCCGATCGGCCAGAACTCGCCGCAGCGCTGCCCCTACGGGCTCTATGCCGAGCAGCTTTCGGGCACGCCCTTCACCGCCCCGCGTGAGACCAACAAGCGCTCCTGGCTCTACCGCATGCGGCCGACGGTGCAGCATATCGGCGACATGGCGCGGATCGACCTGCCGCACTGGCGCTCCGCGCCCACCGTGGGCGAGAGCGATCTGCCGCTGGCGCCGATGCGCTGGGACCCGGCCCCGATTCCGGCCGATGCCGGCACCTTCCTGACCGGCATGCGCACGATCTCCACCGGCGGCGACGTGCATACCCAGACCGGCTTCGCGATCCACACCTACGCCGTCACCGAGAGCATGGAGAGCGAGGTGTTCTGGAACGCCGACGGCGAGATGCTGGTGGTGCCGGAGGTCGGGGCGCTGCGCTTCTTCACCGAGATGGGCGTGATCGACATCGCGCCGGGCGAGATCGCCGTGCTGCCGCGCGGCATCAAGGTCAAGGTCTTGCTCGCCGGAGAGGATCAGGCGCGCGGCTATATCTGCGAGAATTACGGCGACCATTTCACCTGTCCGGAACGCGGGCCGATCGGCGCCAACTGCCTCGCCAACCGCCGCGACTTCCTGTCGCCCGTTGCGGCCTACGAACAGCGCGACGGCGAGGCCCACCGGGTCGTCGTCAAATGGGGCGGAACCTTCAACGCCTGCGAGATCGATCACTCGCCGCTGGACGTGGTCGCCTGGCACGGCAATTACACGCCCTACAAATATAACCTGCGCCACTTCTCGCCGGTCGGGCCGATCCTGAACGATCATGCCGACCCGTCGATCTTCACGGTGCTGACGGCGCCCTCCGGCACGCCGGGCACCGCGAATATCGACTTCGTCATCTTCCCGCCGCGTTGGCTGGTGGCCGAGGACAGTTTTCGGCCGCCCTGGTACCACATGAACGTGATGAGCGAGTTCATGGGGCTGATCGAGGGCGTCTACGACGCCAAGCCCCAGGGCTTCGTGCCGGGCGGCATGTCGCTGCACAACATGATGCTGCCGCACGGTCCCGATGCCGAAGCGTTCTACGGCGCCTCCCTCAAGGAACTGACACCGCAGAAACTCGACAACACGCTGGCCTTCATGTTCGAGACCCGCTTTCCGCAGCAGCTCACCCGCTACGCGGCGGGTCTGCCGACTCTGCAGGTCAAGTATCCGGACTGCTGGCAGGGTCTGCGTAACCATTTCGATCCGGCCCGACCGGTCTGGAACGGGGAATAGGGACCTTGTCTGAACGATCGCAGCGCCTGCCGGTCGTCGGCTTCCGTCCGACCGGCGACGGGAATGACGATGGGCAGGATGCGCGCGCCGAGTCGAGGCGGGCGACCTTCGGCGCGGTCGCCCGGGAGAGCAGCACGCCGGTCGACTGGCGCTATGCCATGTGCCCGATCGACACGGATTTCATGCGGTTCGGCCCGTTTCGCGGTCTGGTGGCCCAGTGGCGCCTGCGCATCCGCCGCGGCGAGGTCCTGCCGCGGCGCGACGACTTTCAGTTCGAGGACTTCGCCGACTGGCTCGGCCGCATCTTCATCGCCAAGGTGGAGCGCGAGCCGTTCAACCTGCGCTTCACCCTATGGGGGGTGAAGCTGGTGGAGTGGTGGCGGGTCGACTACACCAACCGCACCCTGGGCGAGCTCTCGTCCAACCCGGATCTCTGGCGGATGACCGAGATCCAGTATTTCGCGGAGATGGACCGCGAGCCCTTCATCGGACTGGCCTGCGGGTTCCTGTCCCAGCACGGCCTGGCGCATATCAAGGTCCTCGGCCTGGACCTGCCGTTCTCCGACGGCGAGGGGCTGACCCATGTGATCTCGACCCACATGAAGATCGATCTGGGCGAAACCATCGAGGATGTCCTGCCCGATTGCCCGGTCACGGATTTCACGCCGGACTACTGATCGCGCCCGAATAGCCCGCCCGAATAGCCCGCCTCAAAAACCCGCCTGACCTGCCCTGACGGACCGAATTGAGTGCCTGGATATGAGGCATGAAATGTCCATTCGGTGAGCACGACATGGGGGTTCCCGTCCGTTGAACGGTTCGTCACCTGCCGGAAGCCGCCGGTCGGCGGGGTGGTCCCGTTTTTGCACTTGCGAGATGTGCCTATGCGCTCTCCCGCAATGCCGGTCCGGCACCAGGGGACGGGAGGGACCCAACCGCATGACGTGACGAAACGTCCGGCCGCGAGGTCGGGACAATGGACATTCAGGAGAGAGAAATATGGGGATCTTGAGGAACACGGTGATGTCGGCGGTGGTCGGCGCCTCCATCGCCCTGACGGCCGGCTCGGCCTCCGCGGCGGACTGGATCATGGCGTCCGGTTATCCGGACAGCAACTTCCACACCCAGAACATCCAGACGTTCATCGAGGAGGTGGAGGCCTCCACCTCGCTGAAGATTCAGCTCAACTCAAATGACACGCTGATCAAGCTCGACGCCATCAAGACGGCGCTGCAGCGTGGCCAGATCCCGATCGGCGAGATCCGTCTCGGCGTCTATGGCAACGAGGACCCGATGTACGTCCTCGCCGGCCTGCCCTTCATCGCCGCCGACTACACCGAGGCCTGGCTGCTGAAGGACCTGCAGAAGGAGTATTTCGACAAGATCTTCGCCGAGCAGGGCCTGCGCATCCTGTACTATTCGCCGTGGCCGGGTCAGGGCTTCTACACCAAGTTCCCGGTGACCAGCGTTGAGGACTTCTCCGGCAAGAAGCTGCGGATCTACTCCACGGCGACCCAGGAGATGGGCCAGATGCTCGGCTTCGACGCCACCATCCTGCCATTTGCCGAGATCCCGCAGGCGTTCTCCACCGGCCTGATCGAGGCGCTGTTCACCAGCCCGCAGACCGGTATCGACATCCAGGCCTGGGACAACACCTCGAACTTCACCTATGCCGGCGCGATCTTCTCGAAGAACGCCGTGGTGGTGAACGAGTCCTTCTTCTCGGCCCTGCCGGTCGAGGAGCAGATGGCCATCCTGAAGGCCGCCGAGAAGGCCGAGCTGCGTGGCTGGGAGATGAGCGCGCAGACCACCGCCGCACAGATGAAGACGCTGGCGGAGAACGGCATGACGACCGCCAGCGCGCCGCCGGCCGTGATCGAGAAGATGAAGACCATCGGCCTGAAGATGATGGAGACCTGGCGCAAGGACGCGAGCCCCGAGGCGGCCGCGATCCTCGACCGCTACCTGGCCCTGCAGTAAGGCAGACCGCCGCCGCCGGCTCCCCACGGGGCCGGCGGCTTTTCTATTATCCGGAAACCCACCAGCAGGACGCGCGCCATGCGCCAAGCTCTCGACCGGCTCTATCTCTGGAGCGGGTATCTGTCCGCGATCTTCCTCGTCGGGATCGCCGCGACCATCATCGCCCAGGTCGTCGCCCGCTTCTTCCCGAAGGTCATCGTCGTCGACTCGACCGAAAGCGCCGGCTTCTGCCTGGCCGCCTCGACCTTTCTCGGCCTGGCCTACACCTTCCGCCACGGTGCTCATATCCGCGTGACGCTGGTCACCCGGCTGGCGACCGGCATGGTCGACCGGCTGATCCATCTGTGGAGCCTCGCGGCGTTCATCGTGATCATGGGCTTCATGACCTACTGGTCCTTCGACCTGGTCTATTTTTCGTTCAAGTTCAACGACATCAGCCCGGGCCTGCTGGCCATTCCCTTCTGGATCCCGCGCTCGGCCATGGCGGTCGGGTCGCTGATCCTGCTGATCGCCCTGCTCGACGAGATCGTCTGCGTGCTCATGGGCAAGACGCCGAGTTATGTGGAGAACGACATGCAGGCCTACGAGGCCCATGACGACACCCCCGCCGTTCTGGACCGGGAGCGCGGCTGATGGACGCCGGAGTCATTTCGCTCATTCTCTTCGTCCTGCTGCTGGCGCTGCTGGCCTCGGGGCTGTGGGTGGCGCCGACGCTGATCGCGGTCGGCTATGTGGCGCTCGGGGTGTTCTCGCCGGCGCCGGCGGGCACGCTGTTGGCAAGCACGGTTTGGGACGCGAGCTGGAACTGGGCGCTGACCGCGCTGCCGCTGTTCGTGTGGATGGGCGAGATCCTGTTCCGCACGCGGCTGTCGTCGGACATGTTCACCGGGCTCGCCCCCTGGACCTCGCGCCTGCCGGGCGGGCTGCTGCACGTCAACATCCTGGGCTGCGGCGTCATGGCCGCGGTCGCCGGCTCCAGCGCGGTCACCTGCGCCACGGTCGGCCGCATGTCCATGCCCGAGCTGCGCAAGCGCGGCTATGACGAGGGACTGGCCATCGGCACGCTGGCCGGGTCGGGTACCCTGGGTCTGCTGATCCCGCCCTCGATCATGCTGATCGTCTATGGCGTGGTCGCCCAGGTCTCCATCTCTCGGCTGTTCATCGCCGGCATCGTGCCCGGCGTCATGATCATCGCCATCTTCATGACCTATGTGGCGATCCGCTCATCGCTCAATCCCAGCCTGGCGCCGAAGCCGGACCGGCATCTGAGCTTCGGAGAGAAGCTCTGGGCCTCGCGCTTCCTGATCCCGGTGATGGGGCTGATCTTCGTCGTGCTCGGCTCGATCTACGGCGGCTTCGCCACCCCGACCGAGGCGGCGACCATCGGCGTGATCGGCGCCCTGGTGCTGGCGGCGGTCAGCCGGTCGCTCACCTGGGACTCCTTCATGGAGAGCCTGATGGGGGCGGTGCGGACCTCCTGCATGATCGCCTTCATCCTGGCGGGGGCGGCGTTCCTGTCGATCGCCATGGGCTTCACCGGCGTGCCTCGCGTGCTGGCCGGCTACGTGGACGCCTGGAACCTGTCGCCCTTCGCGCTGATCGCCCTGCTGACGGTGCTCTACATCTTCCTCGGCTGCTTCCTCGACGGCGTGTCGATGATGGTGCTGACGGCGGCGGTGGTGCTGCCGATGGTGGAGAAGGCGGGGATCGACCTGCTGTGGTTCGGCATCTTCACCGTCATCGTGGTGGAGATGGCGCAGATCACCCCGCCGGTCGGCTTCAACCTGTTCGTCCTGCAGGGGATGACCGGGCGCGACATCCTGAAGGTGACGAAGGCGGCGATGCCGTTCTTCGCCCTGATGCTGCTGGGTATCCTGATCATCACCCTGGTGCCGGAGATCGTGCTGGCGCCGGTGCAGTTCATGCTCAGCAAGTAGGCCGTCGGCATCGCCCCTGACGACGAAAAAGGCCCGCGCCGGAGCGCGGGCCTTTCTGCATCCGACTGGAGCGTCGGTCAGTTCATCGGGGTCAGCAGCATGCCGTCGGACTTCTCGGCATAAGTGCCGGCGTCATAGGCCGTCGCCCCGTCGAGCTGCTCCTCGGTATAGGGGACGATCACCGAGATCTCGTCGGACTCGTTGCGGTACAGCTCGACGTCCTGGAAGGCCATCGCGACCGGCTTTTCGCCGAGACCGAGGAAGCCGCCGACATCGATCACCATGGCGTCGATCTTGCCGTCGGCCGTCATCAGCACGTCGCCGACCTCGCCGATGCGGTTGTAGTTGCTGTCATAGGCCCAGGCACCGTCGAGGGTGGTGGCCTCGATCTTCTCGGAGCTGAGCTTGGAGCGGCCCTCCATGAAGGACTCGCGGGTGTTCTCCGGGGTCGTGGCCGTCGTGGTGGCGTCCTTATCCACCGCGGCGACGGTCGAGGTCGCCGGCACGTTGTTGGCCGTCGACTCCTTCTTCATCGGCTCCTTGTCGATCTTGCCGTCCATCGCCGAAGAGCGCTCCGGGGCCTCGTAGGCACCAGCCTTCTCAAGCTCTTCCTTGGTCAGCGCCGAGACCAGACGGTACTCGTTGTCGCCGGTCTTCTCGAAGGAGAGACGGGTGAAATCGACGGCCACGTCCTTGTCCCCCATGCCGAGGAAACCGCCGACGCCGATGATCACGGCCTTGATCGAGCCGTCCTCGCTGACGACGGCGTCGTCGATCTCGCCGATCCGGTCGGCGTCGTCGGCCGTGGAGGCGTAGACGGAGTGACCCATCAGGTTGGACGCGAGGTAGCCGCGGACCTGCTTGGCACCGATCGTGTCGACGGAGTCGAAGCGCATGTTGGTCTGAGCGTCGGTCGACGCAGCGATCGCCGGGCCCGACATCAATGCGACGAGCGCCGTGGTGGCGAGCATCTTCTTGATCATTTTCTTCCCTCAATACGTTGGGCGGCGTGGGTGACCGCATGCCTAACCAACGGCAGTGAGGGAGGGCAGTTCCTTGGCGTTCGCTGTCGGCACTGACACAAAATACGCGTCTGATGTCGGCCGAGGTTACGCTGTGTCGAAGGTCTCCGGCAGGCCATTCAGGGCACGCCAGTGCCGGGCGATCTCGTCGCGCCGGGCGATCCAGATGCCGCCCTTCGCGGCGATGTGCTCCAGCACCCGGGCAAGGCCGGCGATCCGGCCGGGACGCCCGATGATCCGCAGATGCAGACCGATGGAGAGCATCTTCGGGGCAGTGCGCCCTTCCTCCCACAGCCAGTCGATGGCGTCGCAGCAGTAGCGGGCGAAATCCTCGGCGAAATGGAACCCGCCGCCGCGCTGGAACCGCATGTCGTTGGTGTCGAAGGCATAAGGCAGGACCACGTGGGGGCGATCTTCGACCGTCAGGATCATCGGCAGGTCGTCGCCGTAATGGTCGCTGTCGTAGAGGAAGCCGCCTTCCTCGACCAGCAGCCGGCGGGTGTTGGGGCTGGCGGCGGAGCGGGTGTGCCAGCCGACCGGCCGCACCCCGGCGGCGGCGCGGATCTCGTCCACGCAGCGGGCTATCACGGCACGCTCATGGTCCTCGTCCATATTGGCGTGCCGCTCCCAGCGGTAGGAGTGGCAGGCGATCTCGTGGCCGCGCCAGGCCATGTCTTGGGCGAGCCAGGGCGACAGGGTGAGGGCGCGCGCGCAACAGTTCATCTGCGCCTTGGCCCCGTATCGGTCGAACAGCTCCATGATCCGCCAATAGCCGGCGCGGGTGCCGTAGTCGAAATGGGTGTCCTTGGCCGGATCGGGCACACCGACCACTTCCTCGACGATCTCGTAGACCGCCTCGTTGCGCTCGTCGCCCAGCGAGACGGAGAGCTCGGCGCCTTCCTCCACGTTGACCACGAACGACACGGCCAGCCGGGCGTCGCCCGGCCAGTGCGGATGCGGCGGGTTGCCTCCGTATCCCCTGAGGTCGCGGCTCATGGACCGTCGGTCTCGATCAGCGCCTTGAGGGCGAGGGCGGCGGCGGGTACCGGTTCCACGATCGGCAGGCTGGCCTCCGCCCCCAGGGCGCGGGCGGCCTTGGCCAGGGGACCGCCACCGACGATCACCGCGTCGACCTCCAGCGTCTCCGTCGCCTCGGTCAGCATCTCCCGCAGGGTCGCCATCAGCAGATCCGGATCGCCCATGACCTTATAGGGGTCGCCCTTGATGCGCAGGATGTCGACCAGCCTCTCGCCCTCGCCATAGACCACGGCGAGCGCCCGCAGATGCGCGTTCAGGTCCGGCGTGGTCGACAGGATGGCGAAGCGGCCATGGCGGCCGGCGGCCTGCATGGCGGCCTCGGCGATGCCGACCACCGGCACATCGAGCATGGCCCGCAGATCCTCCAGACCCGGATCCAGGAAGGCCGACAGGATCACCCCCTCGCACGGGTCGAGCCCGTCGCGGAACAGCGTCAGCAGCGAGGCGGACGCCCGCTCCGCGCCGGCCACGTCCGTGATGATCGGCGGCGCGTCCTCGTTGGTCTTCAGCCGGACCGTCCAGCCGGGGCCGAGCGCTTCCTGGGCGAAGGCGCCCATCAGGTCGGTGCTGGCCCGGGTGCTGTTCGGGTTCAGCAGCAGGATGCTGTGGCCGGGGCCTTCATCGATGGCGGACAGGGTCAGCGCTCCTCGAAGGTGATCGGCTGCGCCCCTTCCCACAGGCACAGGCGGCCGAGCTCGGCCAGATTCTCCAGGCCCGAGGTGAGGGTGATGAAATGGTTGCCGGCAAGCTGGCCCATCTTCGAGGCGAAGTGCACGCCGCCATAGGCCAGCAGGATCTCGGTCTCGCTGATGCCGCCCGGATAGAGCAGGATCTGGCCCGGGGCCGGGTAACTGGTGTGGTTCTCGTAGCCGACGCCGAACTGCAGGTCGCCCAGGGGCAGCCAGACGCCTTCGCCGCTCCAGCGGACATGCACCGCCTTGCTCACGAACGGCATCTGGGCGCGGAACGCGGCGACGGTCTTGGGGGCGGCGTCCTCCTCGAACCTGGCGTCGAAGGTGAGCGGTCCGGCGGTGACGGTGAGGGCGCGCGGCATGGGCGGTGTCCGGAGGTTGTGACGGGTCTGACGACAGCCTGCCGCGCCCGTCGCCGCACTGCAAGATCGCCAACGCGGACCGTCGCAGTTCCCGAGCATCCGTCCCGGGGCGCAAATGGTCTGGGGCTTACCGGCCGGTGCCTTAATGGTTTGTGAGGTTTCCACCGGTAGACTCGTAACAGTCGGTCGGTCAGACTTCCCGTTGTGGAGGGGCGCCACCGGCTCGGGAGAAGCTCATGAAGCAGATCACGGTCTCCATCCGGTCTGCGGAGACCTCGGATGCCATCGGTCTGGCCCGCGTGCAGATCGAGACCTGGCGCGACGCCTATGTCGGGATTCTGCCCGACGAGTCCCTGATCGAATTGGATGAGATGCGGGCCGCCGTGCGCTGGACGCGCCTGGTGGCGGGGCTGGAGGAGCCGGAGCTGCTGTCGGTCGCCGAGGTCGACGGCGACGTGGTCGGTTTTTGCCATGGCGGGAACGGGCGCCGTGCCGTCTCGGCGGGGCTCGACTCGGGCGACCGCATGGCCGAGGTCTATGCCCTCTATGTCGATCCGAACTACCAGGGCCTTGGACTCGGCCGCGCCCTGCTCGGTCACGTGGCCCAGGGGCTCGAGTCGGACGGGTTCGAGGCGCTGACCATCCTCACGCTGGAGGCCAACCGCCATGGCCGGCGCTTCTACGAGGCGCTGGGCGGCCTGGCCGGGGATCCGGTCCCCTCGGTGGTGAGCGGCACACCGATCGACCAGACTCCTTATGTCTGGAGCGATATCTCGGTCCTGGTCCGGCGTATCGAGACCGCCCAGGGCTAGGCCCCGCGGCAGTGCCGGAATTGACGGTCGGATCGCGCGGCAATCCTGCGCTTGCCGGACCCCGGCGCTTGCAGTAGCTTCCGGCGCTTCCTGAGCACCGCGCCTGGGGGCCATAGATGACCGATCGCGTTCTTATCCTGGATTTCGGCAGCCAGGTCACACAGCTGATCGCTCGCCGGGTGCGCGAGAACGGCGTCTACTGCGAAATCTTCCCTTTCAATGTCGATCCCGACCGGATCCGCGACTTTGGCGCCGCCGGCATCATCCTGTCGGGCGGGCCGTCCTCGGTCTATGGCGAGGACGCGCCGCGGGCGCCGGACCTGGTGTTCGAGATGGGCGTGCCGATCCTTGGCATCTGCTACGGCTCCCAGCTCCTGTGCCACCAGCTCGGCGGCACCGTGGAGAAGAGCGACGAGCAGGAATTCGGTCGCGCCGAGATCATGGTGAAGGACAGCTGCCTGTTGTTCGACGACCTGTTCACGCGGGGCACCGTCGAACCGGTCTGGATGAGCCATGGCGACCGCATCGCTGCCGTCCCGCCGGGCTTCAAGACCGTCGCCACCACCCCGTCCGCGCCCTTCGCCGCCTTCGCCAACGAGGAGAAGCGGATCTACGGCCTGCTGTTCCATCCCGAGGTGGTACATACCCCGCGCGGCGGCCAGCTCCTGCGCAACTTCACCCATAAGGTCGTCGGCCTGAAGGGCGACTGGACCATGGCCGCCTACAAGGACCAGGCGATCGCCAAGATCCGCGAGCAGGTCGGCGACGGCAAGGTCGTCTGCGGCCTGTCCGGCGGCGTCGACAGCTCGGTGGCGGCCGTGCTGATCCATGAGGCGATCGGCGACCAGCTCACCTGCGTCTTCGTCGATCACGGCCTGCTGCGGGCCGGCGAGGCGGAGGAGGTCGACCGGCTGTTCCGTCAGCACTACAACATCCCGCTGATCACCCGCGATGCCAGCGACGTGTTTCTGGGCGAGTTGGAAGGCGTCGACGACCCGGAGGTCAAGCGCAAGACCATCGGCCGGCTGTTCATCGACGTGTTCGACGCCGAGGCCAACAAGATCGACGGCGCGCGCTTCCTGGCCCAGGGCACGCTGTATCCCGACGTGATCGAGAGCGTGTCGCCCACGGGCGGCCCGTCGGTCACCATCAAGTCGCACCACAATGTGGGCGGCCTGCCCGACTACATGAAGCTGGAACTGGTCGAGCCGCTGCGCGAGCTGTTCAAGGACGAGGTCCGCGAACTCGGCCGCGAGCTCGGCCTGCCGGAGACCCTGGTCGGTCGCCATCCGTTCCCCGGTCCGGGCCTCGCCATCCGCGTGCCGGGCGCGATCACCCGCGAGAAGCTCGACATCCTGCGCAAGGCCGACGCGATCTATCTCGACGAGATCCGCAAGGCGGGCCTGTACGACGAGATCTGGCAGGCCTTCGCCGTTCTGCTGCCGGTGCGCACGGTCGGCGTGATGGGCGACGCCCGCACCTACGACTACGCCTGCGCTCTGCGGGCGGTCACGTCGAGCGACGGGATGACGGCGGATTACTACCCGTTCCCCCACGACTTCCTCGGCCGCACCGCCACCCGCATCATCAACGAGGTGCGCGGCATCAACCGGGTGACCTACGACATTACCTCCAAGCCGCCGGGCACGATCGAGTGGGAGTGATCCCCGGCGGCGTCAGCAGGCGTCGTGGAAGATGATCCCGGCCGTATGGCGCAGGCCGGAGCGGACCCGGCTCACCCCGTGGCGGAGCTTCACGCGGTAGCTCCCGCGGGTGCCGCGTACCGGCCGGTTGTTGACGGCGAAGGCGACGGCATCGCCCTGGCGTAGCGGCACCACCTCCACCCGGCTCTGCATGCGGGGCCGCTGTTCGGTCATGCAGAACTCGCCGCCCGTGAAGTCCTCGCCCGGCTCGGAGAGCAGGATGGCGACCTGGATCGGGAAGACGAGATCCCCGTACAGGTCCTGATGCAGGCAGTTGAAGTCGCCCGGGCCGTATTGCAGCAGCAGCGGCGTCGGTCGGGTCTGACCGGCGGCGTGACAGCGCGCGAGATACGACGCGTGGCTCTCGGGAAAGCGCTCATCGACGCCCATGCGCTCGTTCCACTGGCTCGCCAGTCCCGCCAGACGCGGATAGAGCGTCGTGCGCAGGCCCGCGAGCAGGCCCGGCAGGGGATAGTCGAAGTAGCGGTATTCCCCCTTGCCGAACCCGTGCCGGGCCATGATGACGTGGCTGCGGAAGCGACCCGGCTCCGGATAGAGCGCGGCCGTGTCGCGGCATTCGGACGGGGTGAGGAGCCCGGACAGGACCGCGCAGCCGGTATTGTCCAACTCGCTGGTGAGCGCGGGCCAGTCATAGGCGGCGATCCGGGCATCCGTCATGGACTTCACTCCTGCTCTCCGTTCGGCGCGCATTTGCCCCTGTGCACGGCAGATGGACACTCCGATTGTTGCTCTCAAATCGGGCGCGTCCGTGGCGGCGGCGGAGGTGCGCGGCTTCCACGGCGCCCCATGCTGGCCGCCAGAAGGCGCGGGCAGGATCGGATTGGAGGGAGTTGCGTGTATAGGCGATTTATTCGACAGCGTTTCTGACTTGCATGAACTGTGATCGCACGGTTTAATTCATTGATTTATATTAGAGTTTCTGGAATTGCTTCACCTTTGATCGGGAAAGGCGCCTTGTCCGAAGGGCGAAAGAAACCATGACTCCAGAAGAGTTCACCAAGATTGTTTCGCCAACTGTTATTTCCAATAAGTCCTTTAATAAGGTTTTTTGTATCGGCTACAATAAAACAGGTACAACGACATTAGAACAGGTTCTTCGGCTCTATGGCTATAAGCTTCCCGATCAGCAGGATCAGGAAGTGCGCTTGACGAAGCAGGTGTTCTCTACCGACTACACCGAATTTAAGGAATATTGCCGGAATTTCGATGCATTCCAGGACATGCCGTTTTCGCAAGGACTGACCTACGTCGCCGCCGACGCATTATTTCCCAACAGCAAGTTCATTTTATCTGAGCGGGATCCCGACGCGTGGTTCGCCTCGATGTCCAACTTTCACAAAAAACTTTTCGACATGGGCGAGATGTCAAAAGTAACGGAAGAGGACATCCTTCATAAATTTACGTATCTTTATCCTGGGTACAATCACGCCAATAAGAAAATGCTCCTCAGCGTGTTCAATGGCGAAAACCGGGAAGTGCTGTGGGAAAAATTATACGATAAAGATTACTATGTGAATATGTATCAAAGCCGTAATGCTGAGATCAAAAGATACTTCTCGGAGACCGAAGATAAGCTTCTGATTATTGACGTTACCAAAGAACAGGACACCGGGAAGATATGTGACTTTCTGAACATCCCCCCGCACATGAAAGTTCCCATGCCCCATTCAAACAAGACATAAGAACGATCAAGGGCCTGGCCCGCTCTGGAAAACCAGGGCGGTTCGGTGTCGGTCCGGCATCCGCCCGGAATGCGGATCCGGCGGGAGGATGACGCCCGCGCCAACCGTCGGCAGTGCGTTGGACGTCATCGCGGGAGTACCCGCACCCGGGGCGGCGCACCGGAGGCGGTTCGATCAGGTGGGGATTTGGACGGTGTCGTGCGCCACTGCGGGTGCGCCCGGCCTTAGAGCGACGCCAGGTCGATGTCCAGGACGGTCATGTTGAACTGGTAGCAGACCTCGCCGTCCTCATCGTCGCGGAAGATCACCCCGAGGAATTCGTCGTCGAGCATGACCTCCACCGAATCGTCCTTGTTGGTGCGCGGGACGAGGGCGATCCGATTGTTCGAAAAGCGGTTGCGCAGATACGCCTGTACCTGAGCGATTTCCTTCGGTGTCACGTCGGTCTCCTCGCGGTGAAGTGAGTTGGCAATGTAGTGAGCATGATCTCGCTGTCGACCCCGGCTTATCGCAGGCGGCGGTGGTCGCGCAACCGCGATGGCGGTTTGGCCTCGCGCCCGGATCGCGTAGAAGGGGGCTGACTTCCGCCGAGGACCCGCCATGACGCCGCCGCCTTCCGCCCCACATGCCATGCCCGCCGCCGCACCCACCGACATCGTGATCGATTGTGATCCCGGCATCGACGACGCCATCGCCATTCTGCTGGCCGCCGCCTGCCCGCAGCAGGTGCGGATCTCCGCGCTGACCGCCACCCACGGCAATGTCGGCCTGGCGCTCACTGCCCGCAACGCCTGCAGGCTGCGCAGTCTGGCCGGCCTGCCGGAGGTGCCGGTGCATGCCGGCTGCCCGCGGCCGCTGACCGCTCCGGTGCACGACGCGGCCCATATCCACGGCGGCAACGGCCTGGGCGGAGTCGAACTGGCGGACGGCGACGATGGCCATGCCGAAGGTCGCGGGGGCCATGCCGAAGGCCGTGGGGGCCTCGCCGAGGCGCATGGGGTCGACGCGCTGATCGCCGAGGCTCAACGGGGCCGTACACTGGTGGCCGTCGGCCCGCTGACCAATGTGGCGGTCACGCTGATCAAGCGGCCGGAGACGGCGGCGCGCTGGCGCCGGCTGGTGATCATGGGCGGCGGGGTGGAGAAGGGGAACGTCACGCCCCAGGCCGAGTTCAACGTCTTCACCGACCCGGAAGCCGCCCGCACCGTGCTGACCACCACGGAATGGCCGGTGGCGGCCCGCCCGGTGCTGTTCCCGCTCGACACCACCCACCAGGCGCTGCTGTCGCCGGATTGGATCGCCGACCTCGCCGCGACGGGCGGAAAGGTCTGTCGGATCGCCGCCGCGATGCTCGGCGGCTACGACACGCCCAGCACCGCGGCGCAGGGCGGCAAGGCCGTGCACGACGCCATGGCGGTGGCCTGGACCATCCGCCCGGAGCTGTTCGAGACCCGGGCGGCCCGGATCGACGTGGTGACCGACAGCGGTGCGGCCCGGGGTCGCACGGTGGCCGATTTCGTCTCCATCGAGCCGACGGCTGATATCGTGACCGGCGTCGACGCGCCGGCCTTCATCCAGTGGCTGAAGGAGCGGCTGGCGTCGCTCGACGCGGCCCTGTCCGGGGGCTGAGTCTGGATGCAGCTGAGTCTGGTCGGGGCCGAGTCTGGTCGGGGCTGAGGCACGGCGGGCATGACGACGGGACTGAAACTTGGCATGGTAGGACAATGACGCTGACCGATCCCCTGATCGCCACCCTCGCGGTACCCGTTCTGGTGACGGTGGCCGTGGCCGTGCTGCTGCGGCTGATCGGCGGCGCCGGCACGGGGGCGCGGACGGCCGCTTTCGGCATTCCGGTGGGGCTGATCGTCGCCGTGGCCCTGCTGCCCGGGCTGGCGCCGACGCCGCCGGTGACGGTGATGGAGAAGCTGGTCTGGCTGGCGGCGGCCGGCGGGCTGATCGGCATCCTGATCGAGATGGTCACCCAGACCCGCTTCATCTCGGCCCTGGCGGCGTTCTTCTGGCCGTTCCTGGCGGTGGTCTGGACCTCCGGGATCGACGTGACCGCTGTCATCTCCGGCGAGACGCCGGCCCATCAGTTTCCCTACCGGGTGTTCGAGGTCTCGGCGGTCGCCGGCCTGATCGTCGGCCGGATGCACCAGATCGCCGAGGTCGAGCTCTGCGCCCCGGTGGCGCTGATCGTGATCGCTGCCGGGCTCGGCGCCGTGGGGCTGGCGACGGGACCGGGATACGCCTGGGCGATCGGCTTACCGCTGGCGGCGGCCGGGCTCGGCTGGGTGGTGTGCAACTGGCCGAACCGGCGCCTGCCGTTCGGCGCGCCGGGGGAGATCGGCGGCAGTGCGGTGGCGATCGCCCTGGCGGCGGTCATGGTCTACCAGGCCCGCGTACCGGTGGTGCTCGTGCTGCTGGTGCTGTCGGCCCTGGCGATCGAGCCGCTGGCCCGCCGCTTCGTGGCGACCAACGCGCTGACCAAATCGGAGGCGGTGCGTCCGATCGCCCTGGCGGGGATCCTGGCGCTGCCGGCGGCGCTGGCGGTGGTGCTGGCCCTGTACGCTCCGGCGTTGATCCCAGATATCTACCGGCCGTAGGCGGCGGTTTCCGTTTCTTCTGCTCACTGCCCGGATTTGTTCCGGGCCCTACGTAGCCGCGTGCTAGCGACGCGGGATCGTGTGCGCTCCACCCGTGGGCCCCGGCACAGGGCCGGGGAGTGGGAGAAGGGGAGAGGTGGCAGGAGTGCCCGGGTCGGCTTCGCTTCTCTTCCCGTCATCCCGGACGCGCCCCGAAGCGGATTCGGGGCGCGTCGGGAGGGCGGTGAGGGGCGCTACGCCAGCCCCTCCAGCCCGGCATCGACGCTGAGCGACTGGCCGGTGATGTTGCGGCCGGCCTCGGAGCAGATGAACAGGATCTGATGGGCGATGTCGCCCGCCGTCACGAAGCGCTTCATCAGCGTCACGTCGGCCATCTTGGTGCGCATCTCGTTCTCGGAGATGCCGCCGGCTTCCGCCTTGGCCTTGATCACCCGGTCGATGCGCGCGCCCTCCACCGGGCCCGGCTGGACGCAGTTCACGCGGATGCCGTGGGGGCCGAGTTCCATGGCGCAGGTGCGGGTGAAGCCGACGATGCCGAACTTCGCCGCCGAATAGGGGCTGCGCAGCGGGAAGCCGAACTTGCCGGCTGCCGAGGACAGGTTGACGATGCTGCCGCCGCCCGACTTGATCAGCGCCGGCACCGCCTTCTGGGTGCCCAGGAAGGCACTGGTCAGGTTGATGGTGAGGCAGGCGGTCCAGTCCTCCAGGGAGACGTCCTCCACCGGCGCGGTCGGCCCGGCGGTGCCGGCGTTGTTCACCATGATGTCGAGCCCGCCCAGGGTCTCGATGCCCTTGTCCATGAAGTCCTGGAAGGCGGCGGCGTCGCCGACGTCGCAGGGCACGCCCTGCAGGCCCGGGATCGTCGCCTTGGCGTCTTCCAGCGCGTCCACGTCCAGGTCGCAGGTATAGACGGTGGCGCCGGCAGCGGCGAAGACCTCCGCCGTCCTGCGGCCGATGCCCTGGGCGCCTGCGGTGATGATGGCGCGCTTGCCGGTCAGATCGAGCTTCATGGGGTCCCTCCGGTACTCGGTTTCTTGGCCGCAGGGACTATAGCGGGGGCCGGTTCGTCGCGTCAGTTCTTCAAATGCGGGTTCAGTCGTCCAGGTTGAGTTTCTGGCGCACGTCCTTGCGGATGATCTCCACGTCCTTGCCGCTCAGCATCACCCCGGCGACGACGAAGGCGAGCGCGAGGCCGATGGCCGAGGCCATGGCGCCCGTGCCCCAGGCCGGACCGTAGGTGTCCCAGATGAACACGGTGCCGAACCAGAACCCGCCGAACGAGGCTAGCGCCGCCAGCAGCAGGAAGCCGACGCGCATGCACAGCCCGCCGATGCGGTTGGCCGACATCAGCTCGCGGAACATGGCCGACGCCTCGGCCTCGGCGATGGCGCGGGTGATCTTGTTGCGCGCGATCTTCTGCCAGTCGCCGTAGGCCATGCCGGTGCTGCCGTCCAGGCGCCCTGGATTGAGGATCGCCTCCTTCAGGTCGGCGACGATGCTGTCGGCCCGTTCCTTCGGCGTCTTGCGCTTCAGGCTCGGATAGATCGGCCCGTCATCGGAGTTCGCGGGGGACTCGCGGAAGACCGGGCCGGGGGAGACCGCGGCTCCGGCACCGGCGGGGCCGTGCCGGGCGGGCGGGCCGGCGTGGGCAGGGCGGTTGGGGGCAGGGCGGTTGGACGGTGGGCGCATACGCTGTTCCGCTCGCATCGACATCGGGCTGCCCGCGATCAGAGGGTGCCGCGGAGCACTCGTTCGCGAAAATACCGGTTCAGCGTGGCGAAGGCGACCGAATCCAGGTCGTTGAACGCTACGCCGACCGACCCGTCATCGTCGTCCTTGCGCCGGACCTCGCCGCTGGTGCGGAACAGGGCGCCCGGGCCGGCGGTCGGCACGAAGACGCGCATGGCGGTACAGTCGCCCGGTTCCAGCGCGCCGGAATACTCCAGCACCCGGAGGCCGCCGAGGCTCCAGTCACCGATGGCATAGGGTGCATTGCCGATGACGACGGTCATGGGGGCGGAGATCCGGCGGGTGCTGCGGCGGTCGGCCTGGCGGTTGCCCGGGGCGGGGGTGGGTGACATGGGGTCATCTCCGATTGATGCTTCATCGTGTCCTGCGGAGGCGGTGTCCGAGGGCACGGTCTCCGCCGGTTCTCCAGCAACCGGCGTGCCAAGGCGGCAGGTCACGGCGGCGGGCGTTGTTTTCCAACGATTCGTGCCGTGCCGTCGGTCCGACGCGCCAGCGCCGGCGGCAGAATCTGCCCGGCCGGAGCCGTCCGCGTGGATCGCCTTTGCCCAGTGGGCCGACCGTGAATCGCCCTCCAACTCGTTAAGGATAGAGCGACTTCACACGACCGGATGTTTCGACTGACCGTGGTTTTTTTAGGCCGTGTGCTTGCTGACCGGGCCGAGATTGGGCCAGGCGGGGCGGGTCGACACGTCCTTCGATCCGCAGGAGCTGCACCGCATCCGCGCGCCGATCTCCGGCACCGGGAAGGCCGGGCCGAGCTGGGCGATCAGCATGGCGGTGGACGCCTCTGCATAGTGGCTGCACCGGTTGCACCAGCAGAACACGCCGACCTTGGCCGACAGCAGATCCCCCAACTGGGCCGCCCGCTGGTCGCGGTCCTTCCGGTCCATCAACTCCCGCTTCATCCGTCCCATGCCGCGACCGTCCTCGTCCCGTTCTGCCGAGTGAGAACATAACAAGAACATTCGAGGCGAACAACTGGGAGCGAAATTCAACCGGCCTTTTGCATGTCGCGGATTCAGTCAAAAGTTGTATTGGATAATGTGCGATTCAGTTGAAGCGACGCAAGCGTTTGAAGAAGTCTTTATGTTTGTTTTTATATTTATTTATCAACTCGCTCGTCATCCCGAACCGATCCCGGATTTAATCCGGGACGGGATGGCGGCGGGGGAGGGGGTGAGTTCGGAGGTGGCCGCGCCCGAGGTGATCGGCACAGAGCGCCCTCAGCTCTGTACCAGCCGGGGCAGCTTCTCGAAGACGGCGAGCACGTCCAGCAGGCTGGTGCTGCTCTTCAGGCGCTTCTGGCCCGCGAACAGGGCGAAGGTCGGCCGCTTCTGGCCGCGGCGCTGGGTCTTCGACACCGAATAGAGCGGCCGTTCGTGGGTGTGCCGGAAGATCGAGAACACCGCCATGTCGTCATGCCGGTCCAGCGCATAGTCCCGCCATTCGCCCGCGGCGACGCGGCTCGCATACAGCGAGAGCAACTGACCCAACTCGTGACGGGTGAAGAAGAAGTGGCGGACCGACTTGCGCGTGCTCGGGAGACGGATGAGATTTTCCATCGGCCGGCGGATATCCTTGCGTTACCTAGCCTGTCTGCTAGGAAGTCTTTCTGAATTTCCCGGCGGGGTAAACCCCCAGCGGTCATGTCCCGGGGACATGTCCCAGCCCTCGCGTCGCCGCCAAGGGCGGTTGGCGGGTGCGCGTTGATTTCCGCACGCCCCGCCGCTAGGTTGCGCGACCGCCGCATATCCGCGGATGACCGTGTTCCGGATGCGGCGGGCGAGCCGGACACCTGAGTTTGGAGAACGATGCCGTGGCCGACATCTTCCGGGAAGTCGACGAAGAACTGCAGCAGGAGCGCGCCGCGACGCTGTGGAAGAAGTATGGCGGCTGGGTCATCGCGCTCTGCGTTGGCATCGTCCTGGCCGTCGCCGGCAACGTCTTCTGGCGCGAATACAAGGCGAACCAGCGGGCCGAACAGGCCGCCGCCTATGCCGAGGCGTCCGCCCTGCTCGGGCAGGAGAAGCCGCGCGAGGCCGCCGAGGCCTTCGCCGCCCTGGCCGATTCAGGCGATGCCGGCTATGCCGCGATCGCCCGGCTGAGCCAGGCCGCCGCCCTGGTCGATGCCGACGATATTCCGGCCGCCGCCGAAACCTACATGGCGATCGCCAACGACTCGTCGGTGCCGGCGCCCTATGGCGATCTGGCGCGGCTGCATGGCGTAAGGCTGCGGATCGGCACCGCCAACGCCCCGACCCTGCACAGCGACCTTGCGCCGCTGCTGACCCCGGGCAACGCCTGGGAGCCGCTGGCCCGCGAGACCGAGGCGGCGATCTCGATCCAGGAGGGGGACATCGACGCCGCCCGCGAGTCCCTGAAGCTGATCGCCGACAACCCGGAGACGCCGGGCCAGCTGCGCCAGCGCGCCAGCGAACTCCTCCAGGCCCTGGGCGGGTGAGGTCAGCGTGATCCGCTTCGGCGCCCGTTTCCCCCTCGTCGCCTCCCTTGCCGCCACCCTCGCGCTCGCCGGTTGCGGCAGCGGCGACTTCTTCGGCGAGGACGCCCAGATTCCGCTGCCGGGCGAGCGGCTTCCGGTGCTGCAGATCGGCGAAGGCCTCAAGGAGGACCCGAGCATCGCCGACCTGCAGGTCGTGCTGCCGCGTCCTTATGTGAACGCCTACTGGTCGCAGCCCGGCGGCAACGCCTCCAAGGCGCTCGGCCATGTGGATGCCGGCGACGCCCTGGCACAGGCTTGGTCCGTGTCGATCGGCAGCGGCGGCGACGACGAGGTGTCGCTCCTGACCCAGCCGCTGGTGGTGGACGACACCGTCCTCGTGCTCGACAGCGAGGCCAATCTGCGGGCGCTGAACGCCGCCAACGGCCGCGAGCTGTGGGAGCACGACCTGCGGCCCGAGGACGAGGACGACGCGGTCTATCCGGGCGGCATCGTCGCCGACGCCGCGAACGTCTATGCCGCCACCGGCTTCGGCGAGGTGATTTCCTTTGCCATCGCCGACGGCTCCGAGAACTGGCGCGTGCGCCTGCCGGGACCGGTGCGCGGGGCGCCGGCGATCGCCGACGGGCGCCTGTTCGCGGTGACCCTGGAGAACCGAACCATCGCCCTGTCGACCGCCGACGGATCCCGGATCTGGGAGCACCAGGGCATCACCGAGATCGCCTCCCTGCTCGGCGGCGCCGCCCCGGCGGTGCAGGGCTCGACGGTGCTGGTGCCGTACTCCTCCGGTCAGCTCTTCGCCCTGCGGGTCGAGACCGGCCGCGTGGTCTGGGTCGAGAACCTGTCGAGCCTGCGGGCGCTGGACGCCATCTCCCGCCTGTCCGACATCCGCGGCAGCCCGGTGATCGACGGCGACCTGGCCTTCGCGGTCAGCCATGCCGGCCGCATGGCAGCGATCGACATGCGCTCCGGCCGCCGGGTGTGGGAACGCGCCATCGGCAGCACCTCGATGCCCTGGGTGGCCGGCGAGTTCGTGTTCGTCGTCAGCCTGACCGGCGAGGTCGTGGCCCTGACCCGGCGCGACGGCCGGGTGCGCTGGGTGCACCGCCTGCCGCGCTACGAGGACATGGAGGATCAGACCGGGCCGATCCAGTACGCCGGTCCGGTTCTGGTCGGCGACCGGCTGCTGGTCGGCTCGTCCGACGGCTTCGTCTATGCGATTTCGCCGTATACCGGCAAACTGCTCGGCCGGATCGAGGTCGGGGACCCGGTCTATGTCGCCCCCATCGTCGCCGGTGGCACGATCTACGTCCTCGACAACGACGCGCAACTGCGCGCGTACCGCTAGGGGACCCGCCATGGCGCTCAAGGTCGCCATCATCGGCCGGCCGAATGTCGGCAAGTCGACGCTGTTCAACCGGCTGACCGGGACCAAGCACGCCCTGGTCGACGACACCCCCGGCGTGACCCGCGACCGGCGTGAAGGCGACGGCCGGATCGCCGACCTCAATTTCCGCATCGTCGATACCGCCGGCCTGGAGGACGCCCAGGACGACAGCCTGGAGGGGCGAATGCGCCGCCAGACCGAGGCGGCGGTGCAGCAGGCCGATCTGGTCTTCATGATGATCGACGCCCGGGCCGGCGTCACGCCGCTGGACGCCCATTTCGCCGACTGGCTGCGCCGGGTGAAGGTGCCGGTGACCGTGCTCGCCAACAAGTGCGAGGGACGCGGCGGTATCGCCGGGCTGAGCGAGGCCTATAAGCTGGGTCTCGGCGACCCGGTGCCGATCTCCGCCGAGCATGGCGAGGGCATGGGCGAGCTCTACGACATCATCCGCGCCCGGATCGAGGCCGATCCCGTGCTCGCCGCCGAGCTCTATGCGGAGGACGAGGAGGACCCGTTCCCCGAGGAGGTCCTGGACGGCGTCGATCTCGACGAGGCCGATCTGGAAGAGGACGCGATCCTGCAGGATCGGGGGCCGAAGGGTCCGCTGAAGCTCGCCATCGTCGGCCGTCCGAACGTCGGCAAGTCGACCCTGATCAACCGGCTGCTCGGCGAGGACCGGCTGCTGACCGGCCCCGAGGCCGGCATCACCCGCGACTCCATCGAGATCCCCTGGAGCTACAAGGGCCGGGAGATCCACCTGATCGACACCGCCGGTCTGCGCCGCAAGGCCCGGGTGGTGGAGAAGCTGGAGCGGATGTCGACCACCGACAGCATGCGCGCCGTGCGCTTCGCCCAGGTGGTCATGCTGGTGCTCGACGGCGAGCAGATGCTGGAGAAGCAGGACCTTGCCATCGCCCGCACGGTACTGGACCAGGGTCGCGCCCTGATCATCGCCGTCAACAAGTGGGACGCGGTCGCCGACAAGAACGCCGCCGGCCAGCGCCTGCGCGACCGGCTGGACACGTCGCTCGCCCAGGTGCGCGGCATTCCCTGGATCGCCGTCTCCGCCCTGCGCGGCAGCAATCTGGACAAGCTGCTGGACGCGGTGTTCGACATCTACGACGTCTGGAACACCCGGGTGCCGACCAGCCGGCTCAACCGCTGGCTGGAGCGCATGGTCGATCAGCATCCGCCGCCGCTGTCCAAGGGCCGGCGCCTGCGCCTGCGCTACATGACCCAGGTCAAGGCCCGTCCGCCGACCTTCGCCGCCTTCGTCAGCCAGGCGGACGAGCTGCCGGAAAGCTACGTGCGCTACCTGATCGGCGGCCTGCGGGACGAATTCGGGCTGGCCGGGGTGCCGATCCGGGTTAATCTGCGCAAACGGCGCAACCCCTACGTCGACGACCGCTAGCCGAGAGGCGGTGACGGGGCGGCTGCCGCACGCAGCGCAGGACGGAGCCGCCATGCGAAGCCGCGGGAAGACGAAGTTGGATGCCAGGGTCTCGATCTCGGACCTTGCGCGGATGTACGACGGACGGAACGACGGCACGCCGCCGACCCACCGCTACACCAAGGGCCGCATGCCGCTGCGCCGCGGTTCCCTGAATCAGACCGGCACCGTGAACCAGGGCGGCACGCGGCTGGCCCGGCTGAAGGCCCGCGCGTCGGGCATCCGCTATGCGCTGCAGACCGAGGCGATGGACCGCTCCAAGCTGCGGGAGCTGGAGCAGACCCTGCGGAACCTGGAGCTGGCCATCCGCGGGATGGAAGACACCTTGAAGAGCGAGTGAGGACGGGGTGGGCGAGATTCTCAACAGGCTGGTGGAGGATTGCCGTCGTGCGGCGGGATCGACCGATCCGGTCGCCGGGGTGCAGGCCGCGCTGTCGCTGGTGACGGCGGATCCGGACACGACCATCGCCGAGATCCCCGACTTCGAGGGCGAGGATTACGTGCTGCACCGGGCCGACGACCTGTCGGTCTTCCTGGTGCGTCAGGCGCCGAACACGGCGGGGCCGCCGCACGATCACGGGATGACGGCGGTGATCGCCATGCTGGAGGGGGTGGAGATCCACCGCCGCTACCGCCGGGAGGGGCAGCGCATCACCCTGGACCGGGAGCAGACGGCCGGTCCCGGCGGCATTCTGGTGCTCGCCCCGCGCGACGTGCACGCCATCGCCAACCCGGACCCGACCCCGTCGATCGGCGTCCATGTCTATCTGGGCGACATCGTCGGGATCGAACGCACGCTGTGGGATACGGCTTCCGGCGAGGCGCTCCCGTTCACCCTGGAGAGCTACGAAAGCAGGGTGCGGGCCTACCGATAGACCAACCTCCCCACGGGGTTTGTGACAGCGACCACGGCTTGACACCCGACGCCCGGCCAACAAGGTTGGGGTTTCCGTCGTCGGTGCCGTGCCGACCTTACGTACGGATCGGTTCCGCCGGTCCAGGACCAGATTGTGGACTGTTTTCCATGTTACGCCCGGAGTCATTCGAGTCGGTCAACGACGCCCTGGACATGGGCACGATCGAGCGCTTCCCGGTTCTCTCCGGTGTTTTCGAGACCTGGCGGCGGCTCGGTGACGGCGCGGCGCCGACGGGCGTCGATGCCCTGGACCTCCCGCCCCGGGCGCTGCCCTATCTGATGCTGGTCGATCTCGACGGGACGAAGGACGCGGTGATCCGTCTGGCCGGAACGGCGGCCTGCAACCTCTATGGCCGCGAGTTGAAGGGGACCAGCGTCCACGACTTCTTCGGCGCCCGGGACGCGCGGCTCGTGCTCGACGACCTGCTGACGGTCGCGGAGAACGAGGCCCCGATGCTGACCCACCGCTCCTATGTCTCGATCAACGGAAAACCGTGGAGCTATGTCCGGCTGCTGCTGCCGATCCGTCCGGAGGGCGGCCGGGTGACACGGATCCTGAAGGCGCTGGAGCCGAGCAAATTCAGCGCCGTGCCGGTGCGCTCGACGCCGGCGAACCGCCACGCTGGGCTATAGGGCCGGCGAGCCTATGTCCGTGTAGGCTCTATACAGAGCACCCCCGATGTTTGAGTATTCGCCAGACGATTGGGCTGGTGCCCACGGCATCGGGTAGAAGGGGGATCGTTTCGGGCGCGCGATTCCGGGCGGCGCCGGCCGCTGAATTGGGGCGGATGACCCTATGAAACTGAAATGGCTGGTGCTTCTGGTCTTTGCCGGCGTGCAGACGCTCACCGCCGGGATCGTCGCCGTGAGCACCTGGGCGGTGGTGACCGGTTCGGTGGCGACCAACACCGCACACACCACCCGGGCCGTCGCCGATACGGTGCGGCTGCGCTTCGAGCGGTTCGTCGATCCGGCGACCGACGCGGTCGACCTGGCCCGCTTCGTCCTGCAGCGCCACGGTCCGGTGGACGTGTCCCTCGACACTTTCGAACGATTCATGTTCGACCAGTTGACCAGTCATCCGGTGGTGGACGCGCTCTACATGGGCCGCTCGACCGGCGAGTTCATGATGGTCAAACGGGTCCGGGCGCCGGGGCCGCCGACCTTCCTGACAAAGCATATCCGTGTCGGGGAAGAGGACCGCACGGTCGAGTTTCGCCTGCGCGACCGGCAGTTCGATCTGGTGCGGCGCTGGCGCGACGACGACGACCCGTTCGACCCGCGCACCCGGCCCTGGTACCGGGTAGCCCAGGAGCAGGCCGAGGAACAAGCCCAGGACGACATCCAGCGCTGGACCGAGCCCTATACCTTCTTCACCTCCGGCGCACCCGGCGTCTCCACTGCCAACGCCCTGATGGGCACCTCGGCCGACAGCTGGGGCGCGGTCTCGGTCGACATCGAGACCGGTTCCTTTTCCAAGTTCCTGTCCTCCCTGGCCCTGCCCGGCGGCGGCGAGGCGTTCATCGCCGGGTGGGACGGCGAGGTGGTCGCTCTGCCGGCGGAGGTCGGGGAGGCGGGGCGGGCGCTGTTCGCCGAGCCCGACGACAGCCGGCGCCCGGCCCTTCTCCTGGCCCTGCTCGAGGCCGACCGAGAGGCGCTGGCGGCGGCCGGAGACGGCCGGGTGCTGCGCGACGTGGTGGTCGGCGGTCGGTCCTACATCGTCCAACTCGTCGGTTTCGCGGAGGCCGGCATGCCCTGGAGCATCATCGTCGCCGTGCCCGAGGACGCCGTCTTCGGCTGGGTCTACCGCCTGCGTAACGAGATCATGGCGATCAGCGTCGCCGCCTGTCTGCTGGCGGGCGTCCTGCTGCTGCTGTTCTGGCACCGGGCGATCGAGCGGCCGATGGCGGCGATCTCCTCGCGGCTGGCGGTCATCGGCGCCGGCGGCAATGGGGACGGTGCGCCGGTCTCCGGGGCGAAGGAGATGCGGCAGATCGACCAGGCGGTGATCGCCGCCGGCCAGATGATTAGCGAACGCCAGGCTGCCCGGCTGACGCTGATCGACCGGCTGCGCGAGCTGGTGGAGGCGATGGAGCGGGCGCCGGTGGGGATCGCGATCCTGGAGGCCGACCGGCGGCTGAGCTTCGCCAACGGGGCGGCGCGTACCGCCCTGTCGGTCGGCGACGGCGACGATGTCCGCCTCGACACCGCGGTCCTGGGCATGTCGGAAGCCGAGTTCGCGGCCAAGGCCGAGCTGGTGGCCGGAGGGCGCACGATCCGCGGCGAGGCGGTACTGCCGGACGCCGACGGCGCGGAGGCGGAATACGGGGTCCTGCTGTCGCCGCTCGGCGACGGCGACGAGACCCGGATCCTGCTGGTGCTCGAGGACGTCTCCACGGCCAACGTCCTGGAGGCGGGAATTGTGGCGGCGCGCGAGGCGGCGGAGCGCAGCGACCAGGCCAAGACCCTCTTCCTGGCGCAGATGAGCCACGAGTTCCGCACGCCGCTGAATGCCATCGCCGGGTTCTCCGAGATGCTGCAGGGAGCGCCAGATATGGGCTCGGAGAAGGCTCGCCAGTATATCGGCCATATCAGCGCCAGCGCGGCGACGCTGCTGGAGATGGTCGATCGCATCCTGGAATACGCCCGCTACGAAAGCGGGGCCGTCGGCACGGCGCCGCGGCCGACGGATATCGCGGGCGTGCTGGAGGATGCCATCGACGCGGTGAGCCGCGAGGCGGCGGTGGCCGGGGTGACGGTGGAACTTACCCTGCATGGCCGGCTGGAGCCGGTGGCGGCGGATCCGGCGATGCTGACCCGCGCCCTGGAGCAGCTTCTGTCCAATGCCATCAAGTTTTCCAGGCCCGGCTCGGCCGTCTCGGTCGCCGCGGCCCCCAGCCCGGGCAAGGATCCGCGGCGCATCACGGTCGGCATCGTCGACCGTGGCAGCGGCATCAACCCGGTCGATCTGCCGCGGGTGTTCGATCCGTTCTGGAAGGCCGACACCCATCTGCGGGCCAGTACCGAGGGGCCGGGTCTGGGTCTGGCGATCGCCCGACGCATCATCGCCGGCTTCGGCGGTCAGATCGAGGTGGACAGCGCCCCCGGAGAGGGAACGCGGGTCGTGGCGACCCTGCCGGTGTTCTCAGGTCCGAGCCAGAACCGCTCGAACGGCAGCTGAGCCGACGTGCTTCTCCGGGGTGGTTCTTTCGGGCGGTTCTTCGGGGCGTTCAGCCTTGCGCGTCGATCCGTTCGCCATGGGCGACGCAGGCCGGAGAGGCCAGGTCGAGGAACGCGGGGGCGATATCCTCCGGCGTCTTCAGGGTCATCGGATCCTCACCCGGGAAGGCCGTCGCCCGCATCTTTGTGCGCGTGCCGCCCGGGTTCAGCAGGTTGATCCGCAGGTTGGTGCGCCGGGTCTCGCCGGCATAGGCGCGCACCATGGCCTCCAGCGCGGCCTTGGACACCGCATAGGCGCCCCAGTTCGGTCGCTCGCCGACGGCGGCACCGGAGGTCACGAAGATCGCCCGTCCGGCGTCCGACTGGCGCAGCAGCGGATCGAGGCTGCGCACCAGCCGCTGGCAGGAGCTCAGGTTGACCGTCATCACCTCGTCCCAGAGCTTGGGGTCGTAGTGCGAGATCGGGCTGAGCACCCCGAGGATGCCGTGGTTGGCGACCAGCACGTCCAGCTTGCCCCAGCGCTCGTAGATCGACGCGCCCAGGCGGTTGATCGCTTCGAAATCGGTGAGGTCCATCGGGACCAGGGTGGCCTCGCCGCCGGCCGCCTTGACCCGGTCGTCCGTCTCCTCCAGGCCGCCGACCGTGCGCGCCACCAGGATCAGGTGGGCGCCCTCGCGGGCGAAGGCCTCGGCGACGGCGGCACCGATGCCGCGCGACGCGCCGGTGATGAGCGCGACACGCCCTTCGAGAATGCCAGTCATAGAACCCTCAGGAGGCTTCGGCGAGCAGGGAGAGCTGACGCGTCCGGCCGCCGGTGTAATCGGTCAGCGAGATCGGATAGTCGCCGGTGAAACAGGCGTCGCAGAACTGCGGCACGTCGTTGTTCCGCGCGGCTTCGCCCATCGCCCGGTACAGCCCGTCGATGGAGATGAAGGCGAGGCTGTCGACGCCGATCTTCTCCGCCATCTCCTCCACGCTCATCTGCGCGGCGAGCAGCTTGGAGCGCTCCGGCGTGTCGACGCCGTAGAAGCAGGAATGGGTGGTCGGCGGGCTGGCGATGCGCATGTGCACCTCGGTCGCCCCGGCCTGGCGCACCATCTCCACGATCTTCGTCGAGGTGGTGCCTCGGACGATGGAATCGTCGACCAGGATCACCCGCTTGCCTTCGAGCTGCCCGCGGTTGGCGTTGTGCTTCAGCTTGACGCCCAGGTGGCGGACCTTGTCGGTCGGCTGGATGAAGGTCCGGCCGACATAGTGGTTGCGGATGATGCCCAGCTCGAACGGCAGGCCCGAGGCCTCGGCATAGCCGATCGCCGCCGGCACGCCGGAATCCGGCACCGGGACGACCACGTCGGCATCGACCCCGCTCTCGTTCGCCAGCTCGGCGCCGATCCCCTTGCGGGCGGCATAGACGCTGTGCCCCTCGACCATACTGTCCGGGCGGGCGAAGTAGATGTACTCGAAGATGCAGAACCGGCTCGGCCGCGGACGGAACGGGAAGAACGAGCGCACGCCCTTGGCGTCGATCACCACCAACTCGCCCGGATTGATGTCGCGGACGAAATCGGCGCCGATGATGTCCAGGCCGCAGGTCTCCGAGCACAGAATATAGGCGTCGCCGATCTTGCCGAGCACCAGCGGGCGTACGCCGAACGGGTCGCGCAGGCCGATCAGGGTGTCCTTGCTCATGCAGATCAGGGAATAGCCGCCCTCGACCTGGTTCATCGCCTCGACCAGCCGGTCGACCACCGACGCGCGACGCGAGCGGGCGATCAGGTGGATGATGACCTCGGTATCCATGGTCGACTGGAAGATCGAGCCCTGGCGCACCAGACCCTCGCGCACCTGCAGGGCGTTGGTCAGGTTGCCGTTGTGGCACAGCGCGAAGCCGCCGAACTCCAGATCCGCGAACAGCGGCTGCACGTTGCGCAGCGCCGTCTCGCCGGTGGTGGAGTAGCGGGTATGGCCGATCGCCGAGTGACCGACGAGCTGGTCCATGACCTCCTGATTGTCCTCGCCGAAATTCTCGCCGACATGGCCGAGGCCGCGGTGGACGTTGAACGTCGTCCCGTCGGTGGCGACGATCCCGGCCGCTTCCTGGCCGCGATGCTGCAGGGCGTGGAGGCCCAGGGCGGTGTGCGCGGCGGCGTCGGACGTGCCGAAGATGCCGTAGATCGCACACTCTTCATGAAGATGGTCGTCGTCATAGGGAGAGGTCGTGAGCGTCATGCGCGGGTCCGGTCCTCGCTCGAGGGGGAGATGTCGGACGGGGTCATACCCCATCCGATCGGCGACGGCCCTCCAAAACGAAACAGCACCCACCTATTGGGTGCTTTGGATGGCCCGGTTCAGTTCCTGACGTTCCTTGTCAGTATACCCCTGATTGCCCCCCGACGCATCGGGATTCGGGGTGTCGCTGCGAGGTGTGGGGCTGAGCAGCCGCTCTTTCAAGGCTTCGCGGGTTTCATCCTCAGCCTGCCTGCGGAGTCGCGCCGCCTCTGTGTCGGCCTGGCTGCGCAGGTGTTCCGGCACCAGGGTGACCAGCATGTCCGATCCGGCCACGATCAGAGGTAGAGATTTCGCCTCGGTGATCCAGGTCGGGTGATCCTGCGAGTCCGGTTCCGCCCACAGCACGAGCAGGTAGGCGACGCAGACCAGGACCACGCCACGCAACACCCCGAACAGGAAGCCGAGCGACCGGTCGACCGCGCCGAGCCCCACCATCTGCAGGGTTCCGCTCGCCAGTCGGGCGAGGATCATGAAGATGATCAGGGCGACGATGAACAGCACGCCGCCGGCAATCAGCTCGCCCAGCGGTCCGTCGATGCCGGTCAGGTCCTCAACGATGGGGGTCGCCGGCTTGTAGCCGTAGATGCCGACCGCCAGCGCGCCGACCCAGGCGACGATGGAGAACACCTCCGCGACAAAACCGCGCATGAGCGCCAGAAGGCCCGACAGGACCACCACGGTGATGACGGCGATGTCGGTGATGTTGATCGGCAGGGAATCCATTGAGGGCCCGTATCAGGAGGCGACGACTCGGCGGCCGATGCGGGCATCGTCGCCGGGATCGTGGAGCAGGTCCACCAGATCATGTAGCCGGGAGATTTCGACCAAATCGAGGCCGCCCGACAGGGCCTTGCCGCCCTTGCGGCGCGAGGCGGGCAGCAGGGCCTTCTCGAAACCGAGCTTGGCGGCCTCCTTCAGCCGCGCCTCGGCCTGGGTGACGGCGCGCACCTCCGCCGACAGGCCGATCTCGCCGAACACCACGGAGCCCTTGGGCACCGGCACGCCGGTCAGCGAGGAGAGCAGGGCCGCAGCCACCGCCAGATCGGCGGCCGGCTCCGACACGCGGAGCCCGCCGGCGACGTTGAGGAACACGTCGTTGCCCGCCAATGAGACGCCGCAGCGCGCCTCCAGCACGGCCGTGACCATGGCCAGCCGGTTGCCGTCCCAGCCGACCACCGCCCGACGCGGGGTGCCGTAGGGGGAGGGGGCGATCAGCGCCTGGATCTCCACCAGCACCGGCCGGGTGCCCTCCACCCCGGCGAAGACGCAGGCGCCGGAGATGTCGTCCTGGCGGTCGGACAGGAACAGAGCCGAGGGGTTGGTGACCTCCATCAGCCCGCCCTCGGTCATCTCGAACACGCCGATCTCGTCGGTCGGACCGAAGCGGTTCTTCACCCCGCGCAGGATGCGGAACTGGTGACCACGCTCGCCCTCGAAATACAGCACCGTGTCGACCATGTGCTCCAGCACCCGGGGGCCGGCGATGGCGCCTTCCTTGGTGACGTGGCCGACCAGCAGCAGGGCGATGCCGCGCTTCTTGGCCACCCGGATCAGTTCCTGGGCCGAGGCGCGGACCTGGGCGACGGTGCCCGGCGCGCTGTCCAGCGCGTCCACATACATGGTCTGGATCGAGTCGATCACCACCACATCGGGGCTGTCGGCGGCCTCCAGGCTGGAGACGATGTCGCGCACGCTGGTCGCCGCCGCCAGCCCGACCGAGGCCCCGGCCACGCCGAGACGCTGGGCGCGCATGCGGACCTGGTCCACCGCCTCCTCGCCGGAGACATAGGCGCAGCGGCAGGTGCCGGACAGGCCGGCGACCACCTGCAGCAGCACGGTCGACTTGCCGATCCCCGGATCGCCCCCGATGAGGGTCGCCGAGCCGGGGACCAGCCCGCCGCCAAGCACGCGGTCGAACTCGCCGATGCCGGTGATCCGCCGGGGCGTCTCCTTGCTCTGGCCCGCGAGTTCGACGAAGTTGATGCGCCGGCCGCCGCCGGGCTTAAGCCCTTTCGGCGCCGCCTCGACGACCTCTTCGACCAGGGTGTTCCAGGCGCCGCAGGCGTCGCATTTGCCGGCCCACTTGGCCGTCACCGATCCGCATTCCTGGCAGACGTAGCGGCTGGTCGATTTCGCCATCCGTGTCTCCGTCCTCAGCCGCGCCGGACGGCCATCTGGATCGGACCTTCGGCCCGGCCGTGGATGAACTGGTCGACATAGTCGTTGCCCGAGCTGTCGATCTCCGACACCGGGCCGGCCCAGATGATCTTGCCCTGGTACAGCATGGCCATGCGGTCGGCGATCTTGCGCGCGCTGGCCATGTCGTGGGTGATCGACAGGCCGGTCGCGCCCAACTCGCGGGTACATTTCACGATCAGGTCGTTGATCACGTCGGCCATGATCGGGTCGAGACCGGTGGTCGGCTCGTCGAAGAAGATGATCTCCGGATCGGTGGCGATGGCGCGGGCCAGCGACACGCGCTTCTGCATGCCGCCGGACAGCTCCGACGGCGACAGGGCGGCGACATCCTCGCTCAGCCCCACCTGGGCCAGCTTGTCGATGGCGACCTTGCGGGCGTCGGCCCGGTCCACCTGCTTGGAGGCCATCAGGCCGAAGGCGACGTTCTCCCAGACCGGCAGGCTGTCGAACAGCGCGCCGCCCTGGAACAGCATGCCGAACTTGCGCATATAGGCCTCGCGCTCGGAGCGCGGCAGGCCGACCACGTTCTCGCCGTCGATCTCGATGGTGCCGGAATCCGGCTCCATCAGGCCGATGATGCATTTCAGCAGCACCGACTTGCCGGTGCCGGAGCCGCCGATCACGACGACGCTCTCGCCGGCGCCGATATCCAGGTCGATGCCGTTCAGCACGACCTTGGCGCCGAAGCTCTTCTTCAGGTCCCGGATGCGCAGTTTAGGGGTGTCGCTCATCTGCTTCGCCCTCAATCCGCAAAGAACATCTCGGTGATGACGTAGTTCGCCACCAGGATCATGATCGAGGCCGTGACCACGGCGTTGGTCGTCGCCGCCCCCACGCCCTGGGCGCCGCCGCGCGAGTTGTAGCCGTGATAGCAGCCCATCAGCGCGATCAGGAACCCGAACACCGCCGCCTTGACCAGACCCGAGATCACATCCATCCGCTCCAGATACTGGATGGTGGAGCTGATGTAGTTGGCGGCGTTGAAGTCGAGCTTGTAGACGCCGACCACATAGCCGCCGAACACGCCGATGATGTCGCCGATCAGCACCAGGATCGGCAGGCTGATGGTGGCGGCGATGACCCGGGGGGCGATCAGATACTTGAACGGGTTGGTCGACAGGGTGGTCAGGGCGTCGATCTGTTCGGTCACCCGCATGGTGCCGATCTCGGCCGCCATGGCGGCCCCGACCCGGCCGGCGACCATCAGCCCGGCCAGCACCGGCGCCAGCTCGCGGGTCATCGACAGCACGACCACGGTGGCGACCGCGCCCTCGGCGGAGAACCGCGCGAAGCCGGTGTAGCTCTGCAGCGCCAGCACCATGCCCGAGAACAGCGTGGTCATGCCGACCACCGGCAGGGAGTAATAGCCGATCTCGATGAACTGCCGCAGGATCAGCCGCGGATAGAAGGGCGGGCGCACGCAGTGTCCGATCGCGGCGGACGCGAACAGCCCGATGCGGCCGGTGGTGGCCAGGAGTGTCAGGAAGCCTCGGCCGATCGCCGCGAGAGGATTCATCGCACGGAGTACCCCGATCGATCGTTGATGCAAGCGATCCCGGCCGTCATTCGGCGCTGTCGACGTAATGGCGCACATAGCGGCTGCCGAGCGAGGTCAGAAGCTCGTAGCCGATGGTGCCCGCCAAGTCCGCCATCGCGTCGGGCGTCACCGTCGGACCCAGCACTTCCACCATCCCTCCGGGAGCGGTGTCGGCCGGGTCGATGTCGGTCACGTCGACCGTGATCATATCCATGGAGACGCGTCCTACCACGTTGCACAGCCGGCCACCAACCGCCACGCGTCCGACCGACGAGAGGCTGCGCAGGTAGCCGTCGGCGTAACCCGCCGCCACCGTGGCGATCCGGGTCTCGCGTCCGGCCCGCCAGGAGCCTCCGTACCCGACGGTCCAGCCGCGCTCGACCGTCCGTACCTGGAGGATCCGGCCCTCGATTCGGATTGGGCAACGCATCGGGTTGTCGCCGCCGGCCGAGGGGCGGCCGCCATACAGGGCGATGCCCGGCCGGGCCAGATCGTGGTGATAGTCGGATCCCAGAAAGATTCCCGACGAATTGGCAAGGCTCGCCTTGATGGCTCCCGGCAGGCGGCGGCGCATTTCGGTGAAGCGGGCGAGCTGCTGGGCGTTCATCGGGCTGTCCGGCGCGTCGGCGGCGCACAGGTGCGACAGCACGTATTGCCAGTCGATGCCGTCGAGCAGCGCCGGATCCTCGGCAACTTGGTCCATCTGGCGGCCGTCCAGGCCGAGCCGGTTCATGCCGGTATCCACGTGCAGCATGGCGGCCAGCGGCGCGCCGGTCTTCACGCCGTGCGCGCGCCAGCGGGCGACCTGGCCGAGATCGTTCAGCACGGGGGTGAGCCGGTGTTCGACATAGGCCGCCTCGGTGCCCGGCAGCAGACCGTTCAGGCAGGCGATGTCGCCCTCGGGCAGGATCTGGCGCAGGCCCACCGCCTCGTCGAAGGTGGCGACGAAGAAGGTGCGGCAGCCCTCCTCGTACAGGACGGATGCCACATGGTCGGCGCCGAGGCCGTAGCCGTCCGCCTTCACCACGCCGGCGCAGGGCACGTCGCCGAGCTTCCGGCGCAGCCGCCGGTAATTCTGCCGCACCGCCCCCAGATCGATGGTGAGGCGGGACAGGGTAGCGTCGAAGGCGAATGTCGTCGTGACCATCAAGGTCCGATATCAGGCGGGCGGGACGGGGACAAGGCGCAAGAGGGCTTCTCCCCGATCGAGGTTCGATCCATGCTCCCGGAAAAGAGGGAGGATCCATCATGACTGACACCACCCGCATCGTCCGCGTCGCCGACGCGCTGGCCGATCAGCATGCCCGCCGCGCCCGGTACGAGCCGCTGGCCGGCGATCTGGCGCTGCCCGATCTCGACGCCGCCTACGACGTCCAGCGCCGGCTGATCGCCGGCTGGGAGGCGGGCGCCAAGGGGCCGATCGCCGGCTACAAGATCGCGCTGACCTCCAAGGCGGTGCAGGAGCTGTGCGGCGTCAATCAGTCCCTGGTCGGCGCCATCTTCGCCTCCACCGTCCACAAATCCCCCGCCCTGGTGAAGCTGTCGGATTTCGTGCGGGTCGGCCTGGAGTTCGAGCTTTGCCTCAAAATGGGATCGGATCTTTCTGATAATTCAGGAAAATATACAGCAGAGACCGTTCGCGATGCGGTGGAACTGGCGGTGCCGGCCTTCGAGCTGATCGAGGACCGCGATGCCGACTACAGCCGGCTCGACGGAGTCTCCATGGCCGCCGACAACGCCTGGTCAGGGGGTATCGTCCTGGGCGAGACGACCGGCGACTGGCGGTCGCTCGACCTCGTCACCACGCCGGTGCGTCTGGAGTACAACGACGAGGTGGAGGAGGCGGTGACCGGGGCCGCCATGGGCAATCCGCTGACCGCGCTCGCCTGGGTCGCCAACCTGCTTGCCGAGCAGGGCCGCCCCCTGCGGGCGGGCCACTGGGTTATGACCGGATCGACGGTGAAGACCCGCTATCCGAAGGCGGGCGACCGGGCGGTCTATACCGTCGAGGGGCTGGGCAGCGTCGAGGTGGAGGTCGCCGACTGAGCGGTTATCGCTCGGCGGCACGCGCCTCCGCCCAGGCGATCGCCCGTGCCATGTGGTCCATCGGAATGATGTGTCCGCCCGGGTGGAGGCAGAGCTGAAGCTCCCTGCCTGACGTGCAGCCGCGCCAGATCTCGCAGCGCAGGTCGCCGGTCTCGGTGACCTGCGCCGGGTCCGCCGGACAGCCGTTCTGTGCGCGCCAGAACGCCATGCCCGTCAGCACGTCGCCCTGGTGGTACACCTCGCGGATCGGCCGGCCCTGCATCGGCACCACCGTATCGCCGGTCCCGTGCACATGCATCAGGTTCACCGGGCCGGACGGGCAGCTCTCCGGATGCGGCCTCCAGAACGCGCCGGCCACCGGCAGGAAGGCGGTGAACAGCCCGCCCTGGAAACAGGCCTGGTGCCAAGTCATCGATCCGCCGATGGAGAAGCCCGACGCCCAGATCCGGCGCGAGTCCACCGGCCAGCGCCGCTTGGCGTCGGCCAGTACCGCGCGCACGAAGGCGTCGTCGTCGCGCAGCCGCTCGCGCAGCGGCGCGCCCTGGTGGGACCAGCGCTTCTCCTGGCCGTCTGGGGCGATCACCAGCACGCCTTCCGCGTCTGCCAGCCGCATCAGCCCGGTGTTGCCCATGACGACTTCGCCGCTCTGGCCGTAGCCGTGGAAGAACATCAGCAGGGGCAGTTGGGCGGCACCGTCCCAGCCGGCCGGAACATGGGCCTGGTAGGTGCCCGTCTCGACCGCATAGGACGCGGCCGGTTCCGCCCGGGCCGGGGCGGTCAGCAGGAAGGCGGCGAGGGGGAGAGACAGGAGCTGGCGGATCATGCCGGTACCCTGGCGGCTGCCTCACCGAGCGTCCAATGACAAGCCGGTGACCGGATTCGCGTCGATCTGAGGCCACAGGCCGGCGGGCCGGAGGGGGCGATATCCCCGGTATTCCTTGGTTTCCGTCGATGGGTTGTGGAACCGCGCCGTGCGCCGCACCATTTCCGTGGTGTTCAACCAACTGAAAGGAGGTGATCCGGTGTCTAGTGATCTTGCGATGAGGGGCGAGTTCGTGTGTCTCGGCAGGATGTCGGAGCAACCTTCGGCGGCCAACTGAAGCACATAAATCGAGTTCGAGCCTTCATCGACTCACGGAAAGGCCGCCCCATCCGGGCGGCCTTTCTTCTTTGCGCCCGCCTGACGCGGCCTTTCGACATGGCCCGACCAAACGGGCCAAACCTGCTCTGGGCGAGGCCGTTTGGGCTAAACCACCGTCATCCCGGGTCGAGCCCGGACCTGATCCGGGGTCGGGCCGGGATGACGATCTGAGAGGCGAACGTCGCAGAGAGGCGGCTCGTGCTTGCAGAGGCTCAGTAGTGGTCCGGCACGTGGTCGTCGGCGACGTAGTTGGTGAACTTCGTGGTCGAGCCGTCGAAATGCAGCGTCACCACGCCGGTCGGGCCGTGGCGTTGCTTGGAGATGATCACCTCGGCCTTGCCGTGGGCCTTCTCGCAGCGCTCCTTCCAGGCATCGTAGCGGTCGTGGAACTTCTGCGCATCCTCCTCGATCCGCTGGATCGGCTCGGCCTTCTGCAGGTAGTAGTCCTCGCGGTAGATGAACATGACGATGTCGGCGTCCTGCTCGATCGACCCGGATTCACGCAGGTCGGCGAGCACCGGGCGCTTGTCCTCGCGCTGTTCGACCGCGCGCGAGAGCTGGGACAGGGCCAGGACCGGCACGTCCAGTTCCTTGGCGATCGCCTTGAGGCCCTGGGAGATGGCGGAGATCTCCTGCACGCGGTTGTCGATGCGTGTACCCGGGGCCGGGCGCATGAGCTGCAGGTAGTCGACCACGATCAGGGCCAGGCCGTGCTGGCGCTTCAGGCGCCGGGCGCGGGTGCGCAGGGTGGAGATCGGGATCGCCGGGGTGTCGTCGATGAACATCGGCGCCCGTTCAAGATCCTGGCTCGCCTCCACCAGCTTGCCGAAATCCTCGTTGTCGAGCTGGCCGCGGCGCAGCTTCTCCGAGGCGATGCCGGTGCGCTCCGACAGGATACGGGTGGCGAGCTGCTCGGCCGACATTTCCAGCGAGAAGAAGGCGACCGGCTGCGGCGGCGTCTCCGGATCGTCCATTGAGGCGGTGGCGATGTGGAAGGCGATGTTGGAGGCCAGCGTCGACTTGCCCATGGCCGGGCGGGCGGCGAGGATCAGCAGGTCCGACGGGTGCAGGCCGCCGAGCAGGTTGTCGATGTCGATCAGGCCGGTGGAATGGCCGGCAAGGCCGCCGTCGCGCTTGTAGGCGGCTTCGGCCTGGGCGACCGATTCCATCAGCGCCAGCTTCAGTTCCTTCAGCCCGTTCTCGCCCTCGCCGGTCTCGGCCAGGGTGAATAGATGGTTCTCGGCCTTCTCGATCAGTTCCTGGGCGGCGGTGTCGAGGTCGCGGTCATAGGCGTCGTTGACCACGCCCTCGCCGATCTCGATCAGCTCGCGCCGCAGGTAGCAGTCGCGGATCTCGCGGCCGTAATCGGCGGCGTTGATGACGGTGACCACCGACGCGGCCAGCTTCACCAGATACTGGGCGCCGCCGACTTCGTTCAGGGCCTCGTCCTGGTCGAACAGGCCCTTGAGCGTGACCGGGGTGGCGATCTGGCCGCGGTCGATCAGCTTGGCGCAGGAGGCGAAGATGCGGCCGTGGACCGGATCGGCGAAATGCTCCGCGCGCAGAAACTCGCTGACCCTTTCATAGGAGCGGTTGTTGACCAGGATGGCGCCCAGCAGCGCCTGCTCGGCTTCCAGGTTGTGCGGCGGCTCGCGGTACGAGGCGGCGGCGGGACCGGCCGCGTCGGGGGCGAAGGCGGTGGGACCGGGGAAGGGGGCGATGCTGGACTCGGGATCGGACATGGCGAGGCGACTCGGCTTTGCTGTTCGTGTTCCCTCGGGACAGACTCTAACGCATAGCCCGCCGGAGGCCCGATTAGCGAGCGTCTTGCACGTACTATTGAAAAGGATTGTGGGGACGAAACCGAGGCTTAGCTGTGGATAGTTCGCGCTGGGGAGGCCGGGCCATGGGCTTGCGCGACTCGGTGCGTGTGAATGATACGGAGCCGGAACAACGGGGGCGGACCCTACCTCCGAATAAAACTTTCACTCCCCCGGTGCTGTACCGGGGCGAGGGTGCCGCGTGACGGGGCGGATCCGATCCTGTTGAAGCCCGTCGGTCCCGAGCGCTCGCCCCGGCACAAGGCCGGGGAATGCGCTCTGGCAGTTGAAGCGGCTCACCCCAGCCGGCGGCGCAGCCAGTCAGTCAGCTGCTCCATCACCAGCACGATCACGAAGATCGCCAGGATGATCGCCGAGGCCTTGGGGTACTGGAACAGCTCGAAGGCGCTTTTCAGCTCCTGGCCGATGCCGCCGGCGCCGACGATGCCCAGCACCACCGAGGATCGCACCGACAGTTCCAGCGCGAACAGCGAGGTGTTGACGAAGGACGGCATGCATTGCGGCACCACGGCGGAGGCGAGGATATCGAGCTTGCGGGCGCCGACTGCCTCCAGCGCCTCGCGTGGGCGCTTGTCGCTGTCCTCCATCGCCTCGGCGAAGAACCGGCCGCAGAACCCGGCGGTGTCGACGATGATGGTCAGCGTGCCGGCAATGGCCCCGAGGCCGACGGCGGAGACGAAGAACAGCGCCCAGACCAGGTCGGGCACCGTGCGGAACAGGGAGACCGTGCCCCGGGCCAGCCAGCGCAGCCGCCCCAGCGGGCTGAGTCCGGCAGCCGACAACCAGGCCAGCGGGAAGCTCAGCAGGATGCCGAACAGGGTGCCCACCAGGGCGATCTGAAGCGTCTCCACCAGCCGCAGGCCCATGCGGCCGAGAAAGGCAGGGTCGGTCTCCGGCGGCAGCATCCGTTCCAGCAGCGAGCCCATGCGCGGCACCGCCCCGATCAGCCGGTCGGCCGACGGCGCGACGTCGCCGATCGACGCCAGCAGCACCGCGCCGGCGGCCACCAGCAGGGTGAAGCGTAGCGGCGTGAGGCGGGGCCAGCGGGCGATGTCGCGGGCGCCGGGGCGGGAGGCTGCCGGGCCGGAGGTCGGCGGACGGGACGAGGTTGTGTCAGCCACGGTAGATCGGCTCCAGGTCGCGCTCGCTCAGGTCGGTGGCGGCGGCATCGAACACGACCCGCCCGGCCTTGAGCGCGACGATCCGGTCCGCGTGCTCCAGGGCGTGACGCATGTCGTGGGTGGTGTAGACCAGGGTGCGCGCCTGATCGGCGGCCAGGCGGGTGAACAGTCGCATGATGTCGAGGCCGGCGGCGGGGTCGAGGCTGGCGGCCGGCTCGTCGGCGAACAGCAGATCCGGGCCGTGCACGATGGCGCGGGCGATGGCGACCCGCTGGGACTGGCCGCCGGACAGGGTGTCGGCCCGCGCCGTCGCCCGGTCGGCCAGACCGACCGCCTCGAGCGCCTCCAGGGCGGCGTCGCGCAGGGCGGCGGGGGCCAGCGACTGGTGCCAGCTGCGCCAGCCATGACCCTGGCCCATCGCGCCGTTCACCACGTTGGACAGGGCGCTGGTGCGGCCGACCAGGCCGTGGAACTGGAAGACGAAGCCGAGCCGGCGGCGCAGGGTCGCGCGCTGGCGGGCCGTGGGCTGACGGGTGAAGCGCTGGCCGAGGATCTCCACCGCGCCGCCGGTGATCGGGATCAGCCCGACCAGGGCGCGCAGCAGGGTCGACTTGCCGGCCCCGTTGGCGCCGAGCAGGGCGACGCGCTCGCCCCGGCGGATGGCGAGGGTCACGCCGTCGAGCACCGCGGGACCGTCGGCGAAGCGCTTGGTCACCGACTCCGCCGAGATCAGCGGCGCGGCGGCGGCCGGAGCGGGCGCGGCCGGCGTCGGGCCGGCCGGGTCCGCGTTCAGCGGCGAGGGTTTGAGCAGGGCTGTCATGATGGGATCGGGGCGGGCGCCGGCCGTGGGGACCGGCGCCCTGCCTGCCTCAGTTGCCGACGAAGTTCTTGAAACCGTCGACGCCGATCGTCGTGTACATCGAGCGGACGTAGTCGTAGTCGCCGTCCTCGACCGTCGCGAGGAAGAAGCCGCCCTTGTACTTCTGATTGTCCTCGCCCTTCAGCACGGCGGCGAGCAGGGACTTGCCGTTCTCCACGAAGGCCTTGCGGATCTTGTCCATGGCCGCCGGGTCGGCATCGGCGCGGGCGACCAGGATGTCGTTCGGCAGGTCGCGGCCGCGCGCCACCACGGTAAAGGCGACGTCCGGATAGGCCTCGCGGGCGCGCTGCAGGTGGCTGTAGTTCATGCCGATGGCGGCGATGTCGCCGCGGATCAGTGCCTCGATGGCGACGTTGCGGGAGATGATCTTCGGCTCGTAGTCCTGGCCGTAGACGAGGCCGAGATCGGTCAGCGCCTGCGCCGGGCCGAGATGCTGGGAGGTGGAGCCGACCGAGCCGAAGGCGACGGCGCGGCCCTTGAGGTCCTGCACCCGGCGGATCGGACCGTCGGCCAGGGTGACGACCTGGGCGAAGTAGTCCGGACGCTGCCAGCCGACGACGATCCTGGCGTCGGTCAGTTCCTTGATCACCACGTATTCGGCCGGGCCGGTCAGCACCAGGTCGACCTGACCGGCGTTGATGGCCTCGACGGCGGCGGTGCGGTTGCCGACCGGGAACAGCTCGATGTCGAGACCGGTGCTCTTCTCGAGCGCCGCCTCGAACGGGCCGAACTCGCTCTGCAGGGCCTCCAGGCCCTCAATGTCGGTGACCGCGATCTTGATCGCGTCGGCGGCGCTGGCCAGGGACGGGGTGGCTACCGCCAGGGCGGCGGCGGCAAGCAGGGCGCGAAGGTTCATGAAGGCCTCCTCCAAGGGCGGGCAGATGCCCGGATCATTCGGAAGGCCCAGCGGATATCACCCCCCGCCTGTCGCCGGTGTGACAGGGCGGTGTCGGAACCGCGTCGGTTGCGTGATGGTTTGGTGACCGTGGATGTGTCCCGGTGGATGTCCAGCGTCAGTTGTCGAGGGGACGAAAGGGACAAAATCTCAAACGATCGTCACCCCGAACGCGCCCGGACCTCATCCATATGCGGGCCGGGATGACAGGATTGGAGCGGGGAGGTAGGCGGAGAGAGCACCTCAAATGCAAAGGGCCGCCCCGAAGGACGGCCCGTCGCAAATCTTGTCGCTGAGTAAGGATCAGGCCTCGGCCTTCTCCTCCTCGTCCTCGGCGGCGGCGGCCGCTTCCGGCTCCAGAAGCTCCTCGACCTCGGGAGCCTCGTCTTCCATCCGCTCTTCCTCGTCCAGGATGCCCCGGTCGAGCGCGCGGCCCAGGCGGGCCTGGGTCTCCGCCTCGTCCTGGGACCGGGCGATGTTCACGGTCACGTTCACCGAGACCTCCGGGTGCAGCTGGACGCGCACCGGCTCCAGACCGAGCGCCTTCAGCGCCTTGTCCAGCTTGACCTGGCTGCGGCCGACGGTGACGCCGGCTTCGGTCACCGCGTCCGCGATGTCGCGGGCGGAGACCGAGCCGTACAGCTGGCCGTTCTCGCCGGCGGCACGCACCAGCACGACGGTCATGCCGTCCAGGGTCTTGGAGACCTTCTGGGCCTCGGACTTGCGCTCGAGGTTCTCGGCCTCAAGCTGGGCCCGGCGCTCCTCGAAGACCTTGCGGTTTCCTTCGTTGGCGCGCAGCGCCTTCTTCTGCGGCAGTAGAAAGTTCCGGGCGTAGCCCGGCTTGACCGAAACCACTTCGCCCATCTGGCCGAGGCTCTCGATCCGTTCCAGCAGGATGACTTCCATCGTCCTCACTCCTTCTCTTGCGGGCCTACGCCCCCCGGATAGGTATCCGGATTTCCTCATCAGGGCGGCGCCGAGGCGACCGCTTGTCAGTTATCCGCCGACGGTCATTCCTGCGGGGGAGGCCCCGCGCGACGGCGAAAATCGAAAACCACGTCCAGCATTCCGACCAGCACGATCACGGCGGCCGCCGCCCAGCTGAAGACGATCAGCAGGGCATAGGTTCCACCGAGCCAGAGGCCCCCGCTGCCGCTGCGCCGGGCCAGGGCGTGAACCACGCCGAGCCCGGTGAACAGGAAGAGCAGCAGCACCACCGGAACCATGTTCTTGGCGGCGAAGCCGATCCCCTCCGGCAGATAGGCCAAGGCCAGCACCGCCGCGAGCACGAGCGCGATCCAACGCGGCGCCCGCAGGTCGGCGATGTCCGGCGTCGGCAGCGTCGCCTTTCCGAAGCGGCGCAGCAGAAGCTGCGCGAGCCCGGCGCTGGCCGCCGTGGTCAGCACCCATCCCGCGGCCGCGAAGGCCGGGAACAGACTGGCCAGGGAGGACAGCATGTCCTGCAGCTCCGCCATGGGAAGCGGCGGTTGCCCGGCCTCCTCCGCATAGCTGGAGATCGTCTCGAACGTCCGCTGCAGCTCCTCCGCGATCACCCCCTGCATGCCGTCCGGATGCCCGGACAGGATCAGGCCCGCCAGCGCAATCGTCGCGCAGGCATAGGCGATCAGGGTGAGCAGCAGGACCCTGGGCTCGCTGCCGCTCCGTTCGGCCTGCCAGATCAGCAGGCCGGCCGGAACGCCGGTCATCGCCGCATGATAGGCTGCGACGTCGAGACCCAGCGACAGGCCGAGGGCGACGAAGGCCGCCGCGGCTGCCGCCAGTCCCAGAACCGCTCCGTAGGCCAGACCTACCAGGAACAGCGGCAGCGAGGTCAGAGACAGCTGCAGCATCGCGAAGAACGGCGACGGATAGACCGCCACCGTCATCAGCGCGCTTGCTGCTGCCGCTATTCCAACCGTTAGCCAACCGTAGTTCATGCAGGGCCATCGTCGTGCCGACGCTCGTCAGGGTACCGCCGGATGCCTGTCCGGTCGCTCAGCTCACCACGAACGGCAGAAGCGCCATGTTGCGGGCACGCTTGATCGCGCGGGCCAGCTCACGCTGCTTCTTGGCCGAAACGGCGGTGATCCGGCTCGGCACGATCTTGCCGCGCTCGGAGATGAAACGGGACAGCAGCTTGGTGTCCTTGTAGTCGATCTTCGGCGCGTTGGCGCCGGAGAACGGGCAGGACTTGCGGCGGCGCATGAACGGCTTGCGCACGGCCGCGCGGGCGATCTGCAACTGGCTCATTCTGCATCTCCCTTGCTGGCGGTATCGCGCTCGCGGCGATCGCCACGGTCGCCCCGATCTCCGCGGTCACCCCGATCTCCACCACGGTCGCCGCGATCGCCACGGTCACGGTGGTCACGATCGCCCCGGCCGCCCCGGCCGCGATCGCGGTCGGACTTGGCCTGCATCATGATGGAGGGGCCTTCCTCGAGTTCTTCAACCTTGATGGTCATGTAGCGCAGCACGTCTTCGTTCAGACGCATCAGGCGCTCCATCTCGGTCACCGCCTCGGAAGGGGCGTCGAGGTTGAAGAGCACGTAGTGGCCCTTGCGGTTCTTGTTCACCTTGTAGGCGAGGTTCCGCAGACCCCAGTACTCGCGCTTCTTGACCTCGCCGCCGAGACCGGCGACGACTTCGGCGAACTGGTCGGTCAGCTGTTCGACCTGGGTGGACGAAACGTCCTGGCGTGCGATGAACACGCTCTCGTAGTACGGCATTGCGCACTCCTTGTGGATGTTGCGCCCGGGGCATCACCCCCTGGGCAAAGCCGCATCGGTGCGTTTGAGCGTATCGATGCAGCAAGGAGCTATGGTTACCGGACACCGGGGTGGCCGGAAGAGCGCGCACAATACGCAGAATTCCGCCATGCGCAAGGGTTTTCCCCCAGGGCGGAATGCATGTTGGGGAATGGGGCATCGGCGCTCTCCCGATACTCCATCGTCTTCCCGGCCTTGCGCCGGGATACAGGGTGACGCTTGCCGCAGTGGTGTAGGATCATCACCGGTGATCCATCGATCCCTGTTCTGGATCCCGGCGCAAGGCCGGGAAGACGGGTAGGGTGGCTGTGAAGGAATAGGGCAGAGCGATGGCGACCGGTAAGGACGGCAAGACGCAATCGGAGACCAAACCCGGCAATCCGGGCAATCGCGCCAGTGCCGAGGCGCGGCAGCGCCAGGCGGAGATGCGCCACGACCCGGCCGTGCTGCGCCACCTCTTCGAGAGCGGCGACTATCCCTACAAGTCGCCGATGGAGCGCGAGACCTACGAGAAGCAGAAGCGCGACCTGCAGATCGAACTGCTGAAGCTGCAGCGCTGGGTCAAGGATACCGGCCAGCGCATCGTCATCGTCTTCGAGGGCCGCGACGCCGCCGGCAAGGGCGGGGCGATCCGGCGCTTCATGGAGAACATGAACCCGCGCGGCGCCCGGGTCGTCGCTCTCGACAAGCCGAACGACCGCGAACAAGGTCAGTGGTACTTCCAGCGCTATGTCGCCGAACTGCCGACCCGGGGCGAGATCGTGCTGTTCGACCGCTCCTGGTACAACCGCGCCGGGGTCGAGCGGGTGATGGGCTTCTGCGACGAGGCGGAATACCGCGAGTTCCTGCGGGAGGCGCCGGAGCTGGAGCGGATGTGGGTGCGCTCCGGCATCCGGCTGTTCAAATACTGGTTCTCGGTCAACCGCGACGAGCAGGCCAAGCGGCTGCACGGCCGCGAGATCAATCCGCTGAAGCGCTGGAAGCTGTCGCCCATGGACCGGGAGTCGGTGAAGCGCTGGGACGCCTATACCGAGGCGAAGGAGACCATGTTCTTCCACACCCACACCGCCGACGCCCCGTGGACGATCATCAAGGCCTCGGACAAGAAACGGGCGCGGATCGCGGTGATCCGCCACTTCGTGCATTCCCTGGACTATCCGGGCAAGAACACCCGGGCGGCGAAGAGCCCGGACCCGCTGATCGTGGGAAGCTGGTAGGCCGCCGGCGGTACCCGGTGCGCCTTGACAAGCCGGCCGGTCCGTCGCAAACGACGCCCCGCCGCCGCGGCCCCGACGCCGCGGACGCGAAGAGACTTATTCGGGAGGAACGATCATGGCCGGCACCGCGCGGGCACTCGTGTTTCCGGGCCAGGGCAGCCAGGCCGTCGGTATGGGCAAGGACCTCGCCGATGCCTATCCCGCCGCCGCCCAGGTGTTCGAGCAGGTCGACGAGGCGCTCGGCGAATCCTTCTCCACGCTGATCTTTGAGGGTCCCGAGGACAAGCTCACCCTGACCGCCAACGCCCAGCCGGCGCTGATGGCGGTCAGCCTCGCCGCCCTGCGCGCGGTCGAGGCGGAGAGCGGCAAGACCATCGCCGAGATCTGCGACTACGTGGCCGGCCACTCGCTGGGCGAGTACTCCGCGCTGGCCGCCGCCGGCACGCTCGACATCGCCGTCGCCGCCCGGCTGCTGCGCCTGCGGGGCGAGTCGATGCAGAGGGCGGTCCCGGTCGGCGAGGGGGCGATGGCGGCCCTGATCGGCGCCGATCTGGAGACGGCCGAGAAGATCGCCGCCGCCGCCCGCCCGGGTCCCGACGGCGATCAGGTCTGCGATATCGCCAACGACAACGGCGGCGGTCAGATCGTGCTCTCGGGCCATGCCGATGCGATCGAGCGGGTGCTGACGCTGGCCGGCGAGCATGGGGTGCGTCGCGCCGTGAAGCTGCCGGTGAGCGCGCCGTTCCACTGCTCGCTGATGGCCCCGGCCGCCGATGTCATGGCCGACGCCCTGGCCGGCACCGACCTGCGGGCGCCGCTGGTTCCGCTGATCGCCAATGTGACCGCCGCACCGACCGCCGACCGCGACGACATCCGCCGCCAACTGGTCGAGCAGGTGACCGGTCGGGTACGCTGGCGCGAGACGGTGGAGAGTTTCGCCGGTCTCGGCGTGACCAGCGTGGCCGAACTCGGCGCCGGCAAGGTGCTGTCGGGCATTGTCAAGCGGGTCGACAAGTCGGTCGACGCCCACGCCATCAATACGCCGGCCGACGTCGCCGGCTTCGTCGCCGCGCTGTGACGGCGCAACGCAACGGGAGGAAGACATGTTCGACCTGAGCGGCAAGACCGCCCTGGTGACCGGGGCGACGGGCGGCATCGGCGCCGCCATCGCCGAGACCCTGCACCGTCAGGGCGCCCACGTGGTCCTGTCCGGCACCCGCCAGGCGGTGCTGGAGGAGAAGGCCGCGGCTTTGGGCGACCGGGTGTCGGTCGCGGCCTGCAATCTGGGCGACGCCGAAGCGGTGGAAGCGCTGCCGAAGGCGGCCGAGGCGGCAGCTGGTGCGCCGATCGACATTCTGGTGAACAACGCCGGCATCACCCGCGACCAGCTGCTGATGCGCATGAAGGACGACGACTGGGATCAGGTGATCGCGGTCAATCTGACCTCCGGCTTCCGCCTGTCGCGGGCGCTGGTACGCGGCATGATGAAGAAGCGCTGGGGCCGGATCATCGGCATCTCCTCCATCGTCGGCGCGACCGGCAATCCGGGCCAGGCCAACTACGCCGCCGCCAAGGCGGGCATGGTCGGCTTCTCCAAGGCGCTGGCGGCGGAAGTCGCGAACCGGGGGATCACGGTGAACGTTGTGGCGCCGGGATTCATCGCCACGGCGATGACCGACGCGCTGCCCGAAGCCCAGAAGGAGAAGCTGCTGGAGAGCGTTCCGGCGGGCCGACTCGGCACGCCGGAGGACATCGCGGCCTCCGTGCTATACCTCGCCAGCGAAGAGGCGGGCTATGTCACGGGAGCGACGATCCACGTCAATGGCGGCATGGCAATGCTTTGACGCCGACTGACGTCGGTTAGCCTGTAAAAGCGGCCGGGTGTGCTGGTCTTAACAAAAGACTTGTGTTACAGCCCGCCGATCCAAATATCGCGGGTTCGCCGGAATACGCGGCGGACCGCGACAACTGGGCAGCGAAAGCGCCCTCAGTAGAGAGAGATCAGAGGTTCAGGACCATGAGTGACGTTGCCGAGCGGGTTAAGAAGATCGTCGTCGAGCATCTCGGTGTCGACGAGTCGAAGGTGACCGAGGATGCGAGTTTCATCGACGATCTGGGCGCCGACAGCCTCGACACCGTCGAGCTCGTCATGGCTTTCGAGGAGGAGTTCTCCTGCGAGATCCCGGACGACGCGGCAGAGAAGATCCTGACCGTTAAGGACGCGATCGACTTTATCAAGAGCCAGGAAGGCTGAGTCGACTGCCGGAGCCCCGGCTCCGGCGCCGTCTCGCCTCGTGCAGCTGGAAATGAGTGACGTCATGCGACGCGTCGTCATCACCGGCCTCGGGATGGTCACCCCGCTTGGGTGCGGTGTTAAGACCAACTGGGACCGTTTGATGGCCGGTAAATCCGGCATCCGGGCAATCGACAGCTTCGACGTTTCGGACCTGCCGGCGAAGATCGCCGGTATGGTGCCGGAGGGGACGAAGGACGAGGGCGGCTTCGATCCGTCCGAGTGGGTCGAGCCCAAGGAACAGCGGAAGATCGACCGCTTCATCCTTTTCGGCATGGTCGCCGCGCAGCAGGCGGTGGAAGATTCCGGCTGGACGCCCACCGATGCCGAGGGTCAGGAGCGTACCGGTGTGATGATCGGCTCGGGCATCGGTGGTCTGACCACCATCGCCGAGGCCGCGGTGCTGCTGCAGGAGCGCGGTCCGCGCCGCATTAGCCCGTTCTTCATTCCCTCCGCGCTGATCAACCTGGTCTCCGGTCAGGTCTCGATCAAATACGGATTCAAAGGCCCCAACCATTCGGCGGTCACCGCCTGCGCCACCGGCGCCCACGCCATCGGCGATGCGGCCCGGCTGATCGCGCTGGACGATGCCGACGTGATGGTCGCCGGTGGGGCGGAGGCGGCGATCTGCCGTCTCGGCGTCGCCGGGTTCGCGGCCGCCCGGGCCCTGTCGACCGGCTATAACGACAGCCCCGAAGAGGCCTCACGCCCCTGGGATGAGGGCCGCGACGGCTTCATCATGGGCGAGGGCGCCGGCGTGGTCGTGCTCGAGGAGTACGAGCACGCCAAGAAGCGCGGGGCGACGATCTACGGCGAGGTGATCGGCTACGGCCTGTCCGGCGACGCGCACCACATCACGGCTCCGGCCGATGACGGCGACGGCGGGTTCCGGGCGATGAAGGCCGCGCTGAAGCGGGCGCAGATCTCGGTCGACGACATCGACTACATCAATGCCCACGGCACCTCGACGCCCCTGGGCGACGCCATCGAATTCGGCGCCGTGAAGCGCCTGTTCGGCAATGCCGCGGCCAACGTGTCCATGTCGTCGACCAAGTCGGCGATCGGCCACCTGCTCGGGGCCGCCGGTGCGGTGGAGGCGATCTACTCGGTGCTGGCGATCCGCGATCAGGCCGTGCCGCCGACGCTGAACCTGAACAACCCGTCCGAAGGCATCGACGGCATGGATCTGGTCCCGAACCAGGCGCGCGAGCGTCCGGTCCGGGTCGCCCTGTCGAACTCCTTCGGCTTCGGGGGCACCAACGCCGCCCTGATCTTCTCCAAGGTCGCCTGACCGGCGGGGCTATGGGGCGCTGGCTGCTCCGTCTGGCGTCCCTGCTGCTGTCGGCGGCGGTGATCGCCGGGTTCGCCGGGGTCTGGGCCTGGAGCGAATTCACGCGTCCGGGCCCGCTCGCCGAGGAGACCACCGTCGTCATCCCGCGCGGCTCCGGCATGGAGACGATCGCCCACCGGCTGCTCGAGGCCGGGGTGATCGCCGATCCCCGCATTCTCGCCATCGGCGCCAAGATCACCGGCCAGGCCCGCCGCCTGAAGGCCGGTGAGTTCGCCTTTCCCGCCGCGGTCAGCCCGCGGGGCGTCCTCGATATTCTGGAAAGCGGCGCGACGGTCGTCCGCCGCGTGACGGTGGCGGAGGGGCTGTCCAGCCTTCAGGTCGTCGCCGTGGTGAACGCCGCAGAGGGGCTGGAGGGCGAGATCGAGGACGTGCCGCTGGAAGGCACGCTGCTGCCGGAAACCTATCACTACGCCTATGGCGACGACCGGGCCGATATCGTCGCCCGCATGCGCGCCGAGATGGACGAGACGGTCAAGGCGCTGTGGGAGAACCGCGCGCCCGACCTGCCGATCGCCAGCCCGCAGGAGGCGGTGATCCTCGCCTCCATCGTCGAGAAGGAGACCGGCGTTGCCGAGGAACGCCCGTTGGTGGCCAGCGTCTTCGTGAACCGGCTGAACCGGGGCATGCGGCTGCAGTCGGACCCGACGGTGGCCTATGGCATCGCCGGCGGAGAGGGGCTGGACCGGCCGCTGACCCGGGCCGACCTGAAGGCGGAGAACCCGTACAACACCTATGTGATCTCCGGCCTGCCGCCGGGGCCGATCGCCAATCCCGGTCCCGCCGCCATCGCGGCGGTGCTGCGGCCGGCGGAGACGGACTATCTGTACTTCGTCGCCGACGGCAGCGGCGGCCATGCCTTCTCCAAGACCCTGGCCGAGCACAACCGCAACGTCCGTGCCTGGCGCCGGCACCAGCGGGAAAAGCGGGCGGAGTAGCGCTTCTTACTCTCCCCTTCATCCCGAACTTGTTTCGGGACCTCTTCCCAGTCTGACGTGTCCGAAGAGGTCCCGAAACAAGTTCGGGATGACGGGCTTAATTTTGATCCTACCCGGCCCCCTTCCGAGGCAGCCGCCGCAGCAGCGGGTCCACCCATGCCGGCGGCAGGGCCTGGAGCAGCCACATGGCCGCCGCCATCGGCCAGGGGAAGCTGATCCGTCCTCGGTTCCGCGCCAGCCCCCTCCGGATGATCCGCGCCGCCCGGTCGGCATCCATGATCAGCGGCATCGGGAAGTCGTTCACGTCGGTCATCGGCGTGCGCACATAGCCCGGGCAGATCACCGACACCCGGAGGCCCTTGCCGTGCAGGCTGCCCCGCAGGCCCTCGCCCAGAACCTTCACCGCCGCCTTCGACGCGCAGTAGCTCGGCGCCCCCGGCACGCCGCGATAGCCGGCCAGGGAGGCGACCAGGGCGAGCTGGCCGTGCCCGCGCGCCTCCATGGCCTCGATCGCCGGCAGAATCGTGTTCAGCACCCCGTCCACATTGGTGGCGAAGACCGCGCGCACCTGCTCCGCCGGCTCGGCCCCGTCGCGCCCGGCGGTGCCGGCGGAGATCCCGGCATTGGCGATCACCAGATCCAGGGGTGCGGCCCGGTCGCAGGCCTCGACCCAGGTCCGGACAGCCGTCGTATCGCAGACATCGACCACCGCCGTCTCGCAGGTCGCCCCAAGCGCCCGAACGTGCTGCGCCACCGTCTCCAGCCGGTCGGCGCTGCGGCCGGACAGGAACAGCCGCACCCCGGGCGCTGCGTATTCCTGCGCCAGGGCCGCCCCCAATCCGCTGGAGGCGCCGGTGATCAGGATCGTGCTCGGGTGGGCCATCTCGGTTGCCTCCTGCTTGGCGCCTCGGGTGCCCATGGATATAAGGGCCGGGACTTTTGATTTCGAAAGGATATCCCGTGAGCGAACAGAGCGCCCGCGTCACCAGCATGACCGGTTTCGCGCGCAGCGACGGCGGTGCGACCTCGACCTCCGACGACGGGGCCGCCACCGACTGGTCCTGGAGCTGGGAGATCCGCAGCGTCAATTCCAAGGGCCTGGACCTGCGCATGCGCCTGCCTTCGGTGGCCGAACGCTGGGAGCAGACAGTGCGCGAACGGGTGTCCGCCTCGGTGAACCGCGGCTCGGTCACGGTGAACTGGTCGCTGGAGAAGGCGGATAGGGCGACGACGCCGGAGCTGGTGGTGAACGAGGCGTTCCTGGAGACCGTGCTCGGCCTGCAGCAGAAACTGGAGGACAAGGGCCTGGTCTTCCCGACCGCGCCCAGCCTCGACCGTCTGCTGAATGTCCGCGGCGTGCTGGAGACGGTGGAGCGCGTGGCCGACACCACGGTGATCGAGCAGTTGCAGGCACCGGCCTTCGCCGATCTGGACACGGCCCTGGCCGCCCTGGTGGAGGCGCGCCACCGCGAGGGTGCGCGGCTGGAGACGGTGCTGCTCGGCCATCTGGACGAGATCGACAGCCTGACCGCCGATGCCGCCAAGGTCGCCGAGGCGCAGCCCGTCGCCCTGCGCAAGCGGATGGAGGGGCAGCTCGCCCTGCTGCTGGCGGCCTCGCCGCCGGTGTCGGAGGAGCGGCTGGCCCAGGAACTGGCGCTGCTGGCGACCAAGGCCGACGTGCGCGAGGAGACCGACCGGCTGTCCGCCCATGTCCACGCCTGCCGCGAGCTCCTCACCGGGGGCGGCGCGGTCGGACGCAAGCTCGACTTCCTGTGCCAGGAGCTGAACCGCGAGGCCAACACGCTGTGCTCCAAGGCGATCGACCTGGACCTGACCAATATCGGGGTCGAGCTGAAGACGCGGATCGAGCGGTTCCGCGAGCAGATCCAGAACGTCGAGTAAGCCGGAGACCCGCCCCATGATCACCAGACGCGGCCTGATGCTCGTGCTGTCCTCCCCCTCCGGCGCGGGCAAGACCTCGATCTCCCGCAAGCTGCTGGAGCGCGAGGACGAGCTGTCCATGTCGGTTTCCGTCACCACCCGGCCGCGCCGGCCGGGCGAGGTGCAGGGGCGCGACTATTTGTTCATCGACCCGACCGAGTTCCAGCTCATGGCGAACCGGAACGAGCTGCTGGAGCACGCCAAGGTGTTCGGCAACTACTACGGCACGCCGCGTGGGGCGGTGGAGGAGGCGCTGGCCGCGGGCAAGGATGTGCTGTTCGACATCGACTGGCAGGGCACTCAGCAGCTGGCGGCGAACGCGCGACAGGATCTCGTCAGCGTGTTCATCCTGCCGCCCTCGACCCGCGAACTGGAGCGCCGCCTGCGCACCCGCGCCCAGGACAGCGAGGAGGTGGTGGCCCAGCGCATGGCCAAGGCGGCGGACGAGATCAGCCACTATCCGGAATACCAGTACATCGTCCTCAACGACGACATCGCCGCCAGCGTGGAGAAGATCCGCGCCATCCTCCACGCCGAGCGCCTGAAGCGGGAGCGGCTGGTCGGGTTGCCGGACTTCGTGCGCGGCCTGCAGGACGGCAGCGGGGATTAAGCGGCGCTCACCCCGGCAGCCAGAGCTGGTCCGTGTGGCCGACGGTCAGCGCGCGTGGCTCCGAGGAAGCCCAGGCACGCCACGCGGCGATGCTCTCCGTTCGCTCCGGCGCGATTTCGGCGGCGGCACCCGACCAGCCGTCGACCAGCGCCCTCCGCATCGCCGTCTCGCCAGGGCCGACCTTCCAGTCGCTGGACGCCGTCTCGACACCGGGCAGTAGCCTGGAGAGCGCGCCCGGTGCGTCCGGACCGAGCGCCGCTCCGAAACCCTTGTCGCCGCGCTGGTGCCGGTTGACCAGGTCGCGAATCTCGGCGTCCTGCCCGGTCTCCCGTTCCCAGGCGATCCGGCCGTCGTAGGTGAGCACCACCAGCAGGGCGCAGCCGATTTCGCGCACCCGGTCGGCCAGACGCGCCAGCCAGGCCTGCGACACCAGGTCGATCAGCGCCGAGGCGGTGACGAGATCGGTCCCCTCGGGGATCAGCGCCGTCAGGTCGCCGGCGAGGTCGCCCGCGCGGAGCGTCACCCCAGGATGCCGCCGCGCCGCCGCCGCCAGCAGGGCACCGTCGGCATCGACGAGGGTCCAGCGCTGGTCGACGGCCAGGCGCGGGGCGAGATGCGCCAGGTTGTTGCCCGACCCGGCGCCGAGATCGACCACCGACACCGACCGCCGGCCTTCCAGCCAGTCGCCCAGCCGGTGCTCCAGCCCGGTCGCGCGGGCGGCGCTGTCGTAGGGTGCGCGCAGGGCCAGCCAGTCGGGGGAGAAGCTCATGCGAGGCCCTCCGCCACGGAGGCGAACTCGGCCCGCATCTCGGCCCAGCTCCGCAGGCCGGCCGCCGCCGACCGCGCACCCTCGGCCAGGGCGGTCCGGTGGATCGGATCGTCCAGCAGCCGAGCCAGTGCCGCGCGCAGGGCGGGGACGTCGCCCGCCGGGACCATGACCCGGCCGGCCTCGGGCACGGACTCGGGCAGGGCGCCGGCGTCGCTGGTGATCACCGGCAGGCCCCAGCGCACCGCCTCCACCGGGGCGATACCCCAGCCCTCGTGCAGGCTCGGGAAGACGAAGGCATCGGCCCGGCGCCAGTGATCCGCCAGCGCCGCGTCGTCGACGGCGCCGGTGAGCGTGATCCGGCCGGAGAGGGACGTGCCCTCTGTCAGTGTGCGCAGGCGCTGCGCATAGGCCGCGTCGCGCGCCTCGCCCACCAGGGTGAGGTGCCAGTCCCGGTCGGCGAGCGGCGCCAGCGCCTCCAGCAGCAGGTGCTGGGCCTTGCGCGGGATCAGCGTGGCGACGCAGAGCAGGCGCAGCGGTCCGGGCGCGCGGCTGTCGCGAAAGCCGAGGTCGCAGACGGGATCGACGCCGGGCACCACCGCCGTGACCCGGCCGCTGTCGATACCCAGTTCGGTCAGACGGCCACGGGTGGTGCGGCTGGTCACCAGAATATGCCGGGCATGGGCCAGGGCATCGAGCTCGGCGCGCAGCCAGCGCTCCCGGTCCTGCGGGCTCAGGCCGGTCTCGTCGCCCAGCGGATGGTGCACCAGGGCGATGATTCTCAGACGGGCGAGGACCGGCGCCAGGGCGGTATAGGCGAGGCCGTCGACGATCACCCGGTGACCGTCCGGCACGGCGGCGAGGCCGGTCTCCGCCGCCTTGAGCGTCGCCGCGTCGCCTTCCGGAAACGGTCCATCGACGCGGATCGTCCCGGCCAGCAGCCCGGCCTCGCGCAATCCTTCCAGGGCATGGCGGTCATAGAGGAAGCCGCCGGTCGGTGTCGCCGGATCGCCGGGGATCAGAAAATGAATGTCGGGGACCGTCACCGATGCCGCTCAGAGCGTACCGCGATAACCGGCCGAGGCGACGTGGGATTCGTTGAACACCACCTCCAGCGAGGCAAGTTCGTTGCCCGGGCGGCCCAACCCTCCGGACCGCGCCACCGCGGCGATCCTGTCGAAGGCGGTCTTGGCCAGAAACTCGGTGGTGGTGTTCACGCCGGCGAACTCCTCCAACTCGTCCAGGTTCCGATAGGCCCAGGGCTGTAGCGTGTCGGACAGGGCGGCATGGGCGGCGCCGATATCGACCACCACGCCGTTGGCGTCCAGGGTTTCGGCATTGATCCGCAGATCGACCACATAGGTGGCGCCGTGTAGGCGCTGGGCCGGGCCGAACAGGTCGCCCTTGAAGGAGTGCGCGATCATGACGTGGTCGCGTACGGTGACGGTGAACATGCGAACTCCTTCAATCCTCGTAGCGGATGCGATGACATAGGGCGGGCAGGCTGCCATCGGCAAGGGCGGCCATGGTCGCCGGCAGGGCGTTGAACGCGCTCTCGCCGTCGATTAGGCAGTCGAGTGCCGGGTCGGCCAGCAGGGCCAGGGCCTTGTCCAGACGCCGGGCGTAGTCCCAGCGCGGCCGGTGCGACGGTGCCACCATGCCGACCTGGGTGGAGCGCAGGACCAGCCGCCGGCTGTGGAACGCCTCGCCCAGGGCCAGCGCGACCGGCTGGCTACCGTGCCAGCTCGCCTCCAGCACCGTCGCCTCCATCCCGGCGAGGCGGAGGGCGGTCGCCAACCCGTCCGGCGTGCCGCTGGCATGGACCACCAGATCGGCGTCGATCCCATCCGGCGCCCGCGCGGTGAACGGGATGGCGAGACGCTCGGCGACGCCGGCCCGTGTCGGGTTCGGATCGATGCCGACCAGATCGACGCCGGGCACGCGCGCCGCCAGATAGGCGATCAGCAGGCCGACCACGCCGAGACCGACCACCGCCACCCGGTCGCCGGGCGCGATGCCGGAATCCCAGAGCGCGTTCAGCGCAGTCTCCATATTGGCGGCGAGCACGGCGCGGGCCGCAGGAACCTCCGCGGGGACCGGACGCACCATGTCGGCCGGAACGACGAAACGGTCCTGGTGCGGATGCAGGCAGAACACGGTTCGCCCGTCCTCCAGGGCTCCGACGGCGCAGTAGCCGTATTTCACCGGTCCGGGAAACCCGCCGGCCTGAAACGGACAGCGCATGGCGGCGTGCTGGCTTTCAGGCACCCGGCCACCGAAGACCAGGGTCTCGGTGCCCCGGCTGACTCCGGAATAAAGGGTGTGCACCGCGACCTCGCCCGGCCCAGCGGGGGTCAGCGCCTCCTGGCGGATTTCGCCCTGGCCCGGTCGGACGACCCAGAATGCTCGGGCTTGCGCCATGCTCGCCTCACGCGGTTGTTGACCGGTGCCCCGTTGCCGGTCCGGTTCGCCGTACTAGGTTGCCCCGTACTAGCCCGGGGCGGGGCGAGCTGGAAGGAGGAATGGACGATGCCGACTCACATCCCCGCGATGACCCGTATCCCCGCGTGCCTGGGCAGGGTGGCCGCCGTGCCGCTGCTGGCCGCGGCTCTGTGTCTGACGCCGGGCCTCGTACGGGCGGAACCCTACGAGTACGTGATCGACCCCGAGCATACCGCCGTCGCCTTCTCGGTCCGCCATCTGGGCTTTGCAGACGTGCTCGGCCGGTTCCTGGAGGTGGCCGGGTCCTTCACCTTCGATGAGGAGGCCCGCACCCTCAGCGATGTCACCGCCGAGATCCAGGCGGCCAGTGTGACCTCCGACCATGCGGCCCGCGACGACCATCTGCGCAAGAAGGACTTCCTGTGGGTCGGCGAGCATCCGGAGATCCGCTTCACCGGGACCGGTGCCGAGCCGACGGGCGAGCGGACCGGCAAGGTGTTCGGCGACCTGACGATCCGCGGCGTGACCCAGCCGGTTGTGCTGGACGTGACCTGGAACCGCAGCGGGCGCTATCCCTTCGGCGACAAGCACTATGCCATCGGCATCTCCGCCCGAACCTCGATCAAGCGCTCCGATTTCGGCATGACCTACGCGCTAGAGGGCGACATGGTCGGCGACGAGGTCGATATCGTGCTGGAGTTCGAGGCGATCCGGCAGGAGTAGGGGGGCGTATCCGGCCGCACTTCGACTACCTCCGTCTCTCTCAGCCTCAAGCTCTACACGCTCCCTGGGCCTCTCCGTATGTCACTGGACAATAGGTTCTAGAGTAAACCGAGATTAACCGTAATAACCCGTAACAACTCGTTACAAGGGCGGAGTTCTGCGGGTTAGAGACCCGCCGGGCCGTCGCCGCGGAAAGGCCTTTAGGTTTTAGAGTCACACCCCGTCGGGCGCCCGCAACGTCACCATCGGCCGCATTTAAACGACGAACGTTTCAGGCGTTCAAATGCCATTTAAACGGCGGATTTCGGCCAACTCCGACTGTCGCGCTTACGCTAGAACCGAAGCAGTGAGCCCGACCATTCTGGGAAGAACAAGGTATTAGTTGGAATATTCTTCCCAGAATGGCGAATTGTGGCAGATCTAAGCCACTTTCGCGCTCGAATGCTGCGCGGCAGACGATGGCAAACTGGGAAGAGATTTTTGCCGGCATTTGGTGATTCGCGGTCTGTAGCGCCGCTGCCATCGACTGCCAGCGCAACCGCCACAACGAGTTACACGGAATAAATCTAGGGCGAATTCGAGGCCACTAAAATTGGCGCGTCTGTCATGGAGGCGCCAATGATGCCGAATCTAAAGCATCCCTCACCAGTCGTCGCGGTGCCGAGTGAGTTTGACGAAGTCCTTTCAACATTCGAATCCGCAATGCGGCGGCTCGCGGCGCGCAGCAATTTCCGCGTGGTCGTGTCGACCGACATGGAGGCATTCGTTAGCTTTCTGGGAAGCGCGCCCGGCAACGATGGTGTGTCGCCGGTATTCAATCCCGCACGGGTGGAGATCGAGGACGCCTTCTGGATCTCCGTTATCCATCATGACCAGGTCATCGGGACGAACGCCCAGAGGCTCTTCGATTGCACGAGGGCGGGCTACTACGACCAGATCCGGTCTGGAGCGGTCTTTGGCTCCGAGCCCAAGGCCCCTATCGACCTTCTCCATAAAGAGCCAGGCACCCGGGGGAGATGCTCACACTCTGGAGGCATATACGTTCATCCATCTTACAGAGGGACAGGCCTCAGCTGGTTTCTGCCGCACCTGGGCCGTGCGATCGCGATACGAAAGTGGCGCATCGATATGTGCTACGGCATGGTCTTCGATAGCCTGAGACGAACCAATATTGCGGAGAAGAACTACGGCGCCCAACGGGTCGTTCAAATGTACTCAGGCTCGTTCCCGCATAAGGCGGGCGACGTTTTGCTCTGGAGCGTCGAATCTGAAGCGGGCTTCCTTGTTGAGCGAATTCGGAAGTCTCTCTTCGAGATCTCGAACAGCCCCAACAAACAGATGGGTGACTTCGCTCCCGTGGTCAGACGATAGAGGAATGATCAGCCTGCGGTACACGGTCGACAGATCTAGCACGTTGTCTTCTAACTCGATCTGCGTGACCGACGTCCGGCGCTCTTCCTTGGCCAGTTTGTAGTCCCGCAGGGAGTCCAGCCGTAGCGCGGACCACTCAATGGATGTGACCGGCTTGCGCGCGAGGGATTTCCCGCCCTCGAGCCTGCAATGCCTATTGTACCGCTCGAAGAAATATCCAGTCGGCTCGGCACTGGAGACATCTACAAGGTGCGCGGACCCCAGCATTCCGGATATGGCCAGTCGGTCGATGCGGATATCGTCGACGTCCACCAGTTCGTTCGACGGCTTTTCGTTTAGGAGCTGCTGCAGCCGGATGAAGGGATTGTCGATGCCAACTATGTAGTCGGATCGAGCCTTCCAGATGCGTCCCCGCGAGCAATACAGTTTTGAATAATCCAGCATCTCTAAACTGCCATCACGTTCAGCATATGCCGGTCGAATACATAAAACGGACAAACCAAAAAGACGCCAGATAGAGACGATTTATCGTCGCAATATAGCAGTTTTGGGGCCTTTATCTCTTCCTTGCCTTGGAACAGCAATTCACTCATCTCTGTGAGCAGCGGCCTCAGCGGGTCGGCCTGAGCGGGGAAGATCGAAACTTGATCGGCGCAGTCCACGATCATGCGGCAGTTTTTCAGTGAAGGCTCAGAAAGAAAAGTTGCCAAATCCCGAAATCGTTTAAGGGTACTCCACTCCGATGCCAATAATGTCGCGCGCTCGCTACACTGTCTTATTCCCAGCTCTTTGACATACACCTGTCCTGCGCTGACCCCGCGTGGGAAAATCAATACATTTGGAGGGGCTATGTTCATTTACACAATCTGCCAGGGACAACCTAACATGGAACGAATAGTCGAGTGTTGTAGCTATGAGTCAAGCCGATTCCTGATCGGAGGCGTCGACCTCACCGCGTAGCACCATCAAGGCCCGCTTGGCGGCGGCCATACCTATCTGCTCTGGAGTGTGCTCGCCAAAGTACGGGGCCATACGAAGGGCGAATGGCACCGCATCGGAGATCGCCCGCTCCAATTCATCATCGGAATAGCTTGGCCTATCGCTTAGGCCGGTGAGCCAATCCAAAGACCGAGAGGTCGCTCGACAGACCACTTTGGCCGCGTAGAGAGGCATCTTCGTCTCACCGCGCCACCATCTGTACACCTGGTCGTGCTTTACGCCGATCAGCGCGGCCGTCTTCGGAACGCCTCCGATCTCATTGATAATTATGCCTAAACGATCCTGAAACTCTTGTTCCCAGCCTCTGGCAGGGCCGTTGCTGCTCGACATCCGTAGCTCCCGCACACGAGTTTGCAAACGGACGCCTTCCACTTTTTGCGCAATCACTGTTGCACCTTCTCAAAAAATGGCAGATATTTAGTCGCATCCGCGAATAAGGGTCGCGTTTGCGACTGGCGAAATCAACGCTTCTAGTGGCTAGGCGCTTGAATGTCCGACGTTTCCGAGAGTTCCAACGCTGATCCATTCTGGGTCGAGGCCGAAGTTAAGCGTCGCGGAAAGCGGCTTGCGGAGCTGGCCGCCGAAGCAGGCGTCCATCACAGCACCGTCACCCAAGCAAGATTTCGAATCATCCCCCGTGGAAATCGCATTATTGCGAACTTTCTGGGGGCATCCGTCCATGAGCTTTGGCCTGAGTGGTTTGACGTGGCAGGCAACCGTATCCGGTCGTTCTGCGAATCGGACGATGGCCGATCGGCGGATCAGCGTCACCGTCAAAAGGGTGCCGCGGCGTGACAAATCAGCTGGAGATTGTTGCCGGTGAAGAGCGCCAGAACCGCTCAAAGCCCGCCGACCGCATCGCGCTTCCGATCGCCATTGATCGCGTAATTGTGCGGGATCGGCTGCGGGCGGTGGACCACGACCACGTGGCGACACTGGCCGGCAGCATGGCAGACCGAGGCCAACAGCAACCAATCGCGGTCGCCGTGCGACCGGAAGGCCTGAAACTTGTGGCCGGCCTCCATCGGCTGCTTGCCGCCAAGTTACTCGGGTGGGCGACGATCTCTGCCGTAACTGAGGAGGGCACCGATGAGGAACTGCGCCTTGTCGAAATCGACGAAAACCTTGCCCGAAATAACCTTTCCGCGCTCGATCGAGCGATTGCGCTTCAAGAGCGCAAGAGGATCTACGAGGCAATCTACCCGGAAGCCAAGCGGGGCGGCGACCGGAGGTCTTCGCAACAGGATCAAAACGACATTGTGTCGTTTAGCTCCATTAACCGGCCTGACATCGTCGCCTTCTCAAAGGCAGTTTCGGCAAAGCTAGGGCTGGACAAGAGGAGCGTCGAGCGGGCGGTCAAGATCGCGACGGCCCTCTCAGCCGAGCACCGCGAAGCGCTCTCAACTCATAAGATCGCGAAGAACCAGGCCGAGCTGCTGAAGCTCGCAAAACTCCCAACGGCCGAGCGCGACAAAGCGGTCCAGCTGCTCACCCGAGCTGAGGAGCCGGCGAAGAACGTCTCAACGGCTGTCGAAATCATCCGAGGCCACCGCGCCACCGCCGAGCGCTCCCCTGAAGACAAGGCATTCGAGCGACTGCTGAACCTGTTCGGCCGGACGCCGAAGAAGGTTCAACGGCGCTTCATCGAGCACCTTCAGGCCAACGGCCAGCTCGACGGCCTGAAGGGGGACGCATGATCGACCTCCGCGATCGCCATCAGCTTGTTCACCACCGCCGAACCGGCGGTTATCCTGTGATCCTCGCCGATCCCAACTGGCCCTTCGACACGCACAGCGAGAAGGGCCAGGGAAAGAGCCCGAGCCGGCATTACGACACCATGTCGATCGGCGAGATCTGCAGCGTCGACGTCAGCCTTCTCGCGGCCAAGGACGCCACGCTGTTCCTGTGGGTGACCTGGCCGCACATGCCGTCCTGGACGCGCGTGATCGAGGCCTGGGGCTTCGAGTATGCCGGCCTCGCCTGGGAATGGCGGAAGTACAACCCGGAGACCGGCAAGTATGCCTTCGGTCCCGGCTACGGCACCCGCAAGAACCTGGAGCCGTGCCTGCTCTGCACCCGCGGCAACCCCCAGCTCCGCAAGCCGACTGCCTTCTTCGGCGACGTCGAGATCCCCGAGGGCGTTCACAGCGTCCGCGACTTCATCGACTGGTGGCCGCACGACGAGATCCGCTCTCCCCGGCGCGGCCATAGCCAGAAGCCGCCTAGCCAGTACGAGCGCATCGAGACGCTGTTCGACGGCCCGTATCTGGAGCTGTTCGCGCGCAACACCCGCCCCGGCTGGAAGTCCCTCGGCGACGAGGTCGCCAAATTCGGTGAGGTCGGATGATGGCCAAGGC
>NZ_FNBW01000036.1 GCF_900102465.1 Thalassobaculum litoreum DSM 18839
CCAGCTCTTTCTTGGCGATCTGGATCTTGGCGACGCGGGGGCGCCGGGCGGCCTTGTCGTCGGCGCGGGTGGCGGTGGCGGTCATTCGGCGGCCCTCCTGGTAGGACCGGCGCAGCGCCGGCCGGCGGCGTTGACGATCAGCATGACGTCGGACCACCCAAGCTCGGCGGAGGCCCGATCGAGCGCCTCGCGCAGCTCGGTGCGCGGATCGCCGGCCGGGCGCTCGGCGGCCTCGCGCGCTGCCTGGGTCACCGCCGTCGCCGCCCGGCGGACATTGAGCTGCAGCGCTTTCGGCTGGTGTGGCAGCAGCTGCCGGGTGGCGGCCCAGAAGCCCAGCAGCGCGTCATCGAGCGGCCTAGTCATCGCCGCATCTCGCTGTCCGACACCGCCAGCGCCAGGGCGCCGCGATAGCGATTGATGGCATGGAGCCGTTCGGCGACCGGTGTGTTCTGAACCTGGCGCCAGCGCTGGCTGACATTCCGTCGATGGAATGTCGACGTCCGGCTCCAGCACTCGCGGCACATGGCGTGGCCCTTTCGGAGCGGGGCGCCGCAGCCGCGGACGGGGCAGACGCGGTCCATCTCAGATCCCCTGGCCGGCGAGGAACTCGCCGATCGGCGGCCAGCCGAGCCATTCGGCATCCGGCAGCGGCGTCGGCAGGCCCCGCACTGGCGTCAGGGTGCGGACCTCGCCGCCGGCCGCGCGGTAGACCCACAGGTCGCGGCGGCCATACCAGACATCCAGGTGGACTACGGGGACCTCGGCCGGCCGGGAGGCCTCGTAGATCTCACACTGGACCGGCGCCTCCGCGGCCGGGCGAGTGTGGCGATTTGCGAGCGCGCGCATCGACCCACCCTCATACCGCGGCCAGATCGATCGGCACGGCGCGCCACCCATCGGCCTGGTCGTGGCGAATGTAGAACCGGGCATAGCTCTTCGAGCCGATGACCCGGATGCTGTCGCGGATCGCCTCCTGGCCGCGCTTCCACCGCGCGTCGTCGAACTCCAGGCGGAGCAGCCGGAAGACCGCGTCGCGGCTGACCTGACCTTCCTTGTCGGCCTGGAACGCCTGATCGACCAGGGTGCGCAGCTCCGCGCGGGCATCCTCGGTCCAGTCGGAGATGCACTCGTCCAAGAGTGTGCGGGCCACCTGCAGCTCGGGGCCGAAGGTGAGCCGGTCCGCGACGGCGATCTGTACCTTCATCAGACCGTCGAAGGTCATAAAGGTGACGTTGCCGCGGCCCTTAGCACCCCGCTTCGTGGCGCCGTATTCCTCCTCCGCGAGGCTCATGTAAGACCCGGTGTCGGCGAAGACGTGGCCCTTGAAGCGCTGGATCTGGTTGTGCAGATCGACCGCGTAGCCCAGGACCTTCCGGACCATCTGATCTTCGAGCTGCTGGACCGGGCGGACGCTCGTTTCGGCAACGAACCTGCCCTTGGCGTCCTCCACATAGCCGACCGGGATCTCGCGGCTGGAAACGGGCAGAGTGAGTTGATCGCTCATGTCTGGCTCCTAGTTGGCTTCGATGGATCTGACGGCGTCGACGGAGTCCGCTGCCATGATCAGTGCAGCTGCTAGTCCGCGAGCCTCTCGGCTCCCGAGGCCGGAAAGGCCCTGGATGGGCTCACCGTCCTGAGAGACCCGAATCCAGGCCGCGTCCATGCCGACCTGAGTGGCTCGGCGGCAAACCTCGACCGAAACACCGTCCGGAAGCGGCTTGTTGACCATCTCCGCGAGGTCATCTTCGGTCTTCCGCTGGACCGCTCTGCGTCGGTCCGATTCCATGCGGCTTTCGTAATCGCCCATCGGGTGCTCCTCAGATCTGTGTGTTGGTGAAACGGCCGCGGCGGCTGCCGAGCAGCCACCACCGCAGTTGCTGGCGGATCAGCCAGAGCAGGCCCTGGCGCTTAGCCATGGTCGGCCTCCAGCATCACCAGGTGCGGCTCGCCGTCGGCGCTCTCGAAGGTCATGGTGATCGCGCCGCTGTCGGGGTTGGCATCCATCACGGCAATCGACGAAGTGCCGTCGAAGAAATCGAGCCGGCAGACCTGCATGTTTCCGCTTGGACGGACCCTCGAGACGAGGGCGTCGATCCGAACCGCCGACGGTCCCTTGCCCTCAGTCCAGCTGATCCGCGCACCCTCACTCGGGTACAGCGGCACGGCATCCATCACGGCGCTCATGTCCGCACCCCCGTGCCCGGCCGCTTGGAGCGGCGACGCATCGCCGCGAGGTCGACCACCTTGTCCCTCGGGTCGGTCGACGCGATCGTGCGAAGGCGTTTCGGGATCGGCTTGGCCTCGAGCCGCCGCGCCATGCGTGCGGCATCCTCCAGTTCGGCCAGACCGTGCTGGAACAGCTCGAAGGGGAAATGGCCGGTCTCACGCATCGTCTGGTGCCAGCTTTTGAGCACGCTCTCGATCTTTTCGGCGATCATTGCCCGCCTCCCAGGTTCGACCAGGCGCCGCGGATGTGCTCGGCGGTGATGTTGTCGATGCCGGATGCGTCGATCGCAGCGAGGCGGATGCACTTGGTTGCCACTCCCAGGGCACCCGGCCGCGCGGCGATCTCCGCCAAGAGCCGAATGCTTTCCTCATCGGCGAGGCCCCAGGCCTCGACCAGCGCTTTCAGGTCGGACTTGCCGGCCTTCTTGATGCCGCGGCGGACACCGATGCGTCGGCTGAGCTGCGGAGGTACCGCCAAGCTCGGCCGGGTCTTATCGTCGAGCTTGTTGTCGCCGACCCAAGCGACGCCGACCTTCGTCTCGTCGTAAAGGCAACGGCACTCGTCCAGGCAATCGATTGGCAGGTGCTGGGCCTCGTCCAGGATCAGCAACCCGGCGGTGTTGGCGATCCGCGCGGAGATCTCGCGGAACAGCTTCCGCGCACCGGCATGGGGCATTTCCTTGCAGCCCACCGCGTCGGCGATCTGCTGCAACATCGAGATGATCGTCACGCAGTGCCGCGGGATCGTAGCGATCCAGACGTTGCGGTTGGTGTCGCGATAGTGCTCGCAGGTCGCGGTTTTCCCGACACCCGGACCGCCGAAGATGACCGCGATGTCGGCGGTGACATGGGCGAGCGAGAGAGCGGTCTTGATCTGCAGGGCCGCCGGTCCTTCGAACCAGCTGGGCGCCGTCGGCAGCAGGCTGGTGGTGGCCGCGCGTCGCTCATGCGTCGCCAGCCACTGTTCGATCTTGACCCGCACGGCCTGGCGGTTGCCCGAGTAGGAGCCATTGCGCAGTCCGCTGATGGCGGCGGCATTGATGCCGATCTGCTGGGCGGCTTTGTTCTGGCTTAGGCCCCGGATTTCCAGGACCGCGTCCAGGCGCTGGATCAGGTCGGCATCCGTTTCCGGTGCCGCCCCTTCCACGACTTGCAAAGAATTGCTAATTTGCACGTTCTACATCCTTTCTTTGCTACCACTTCGGCGGGCGTTCCAGCGCCCGCCGCTCTACGTCCGGGCTCAGAGCCCGTGACGATCTCTGTCCGCCTTCCACTGCAGGACGTTGGCGACGAATTGGTCGGAGAAGGCACCGCGATCCTGGTCCTCGAGGAGATCAGGCGCGGCCTTCACAGCTGTGTTGCCCTGGAACCGGTGAGCGCGGATCACCCGCGCCTCCGGAGCTGGCATATCGGGAATGGCAGGCGTCATGCGGGCCAGGTCGGACACCGACAGGCGCAGCTCAGCTTCAGCCAGCTCGCGGGTGGCCCGGCGAAGGTCTGCGAGCGCGCGTGCTTGGCGCTTGGCAGCGTCACGATCCATGAAGCCGCTGTCGTCGACGCACTGCGCCGCGCACAGGTAGCGGCCATCCAGGTCGTAGACGTGGATCGGCTGGTGGAGCCGGTCCGGATCGAACCGGACCGCGACCTTCCGGCCGACGATCCTGCCCAGCTCCTCGGTCCAATACCGGTTGCCGTGAAGGTGGATCTCGCCAGACGGGGCGCGGCAGGTCAGGCCCTCAACGGAGAGCAGCCAGAGCCGTCGCAGCGTCTCGTCGCCGGGCGCCGGCTTGCGGATCAGATCGCGGGCGTAGCTCTCGGCGAACACGTCATCGCAGGATCGGCCCTTAGCCACGGCAGTGTTGCGGTCGGTCCGGCTGTTGAACCGGTTGATCTCGCGCTCGCAGACCGGCAGCAGGTCCGCAAGATCGATTGCCCGCGCGCCATAGTTCCAGGGCTTGTTCTGCGGCGCGTTGCCGGTATAGGCGCCCTCACACTCCGGTGCCTTCGAGATGTACCTGGCAAGGTCACCGAAGGCGCGCTCAATCGGCTTGGATTGCCCATGCGCGGGCTTGGTGAAGCGCAGATCGACGCCGAGAGCGGGGAAGAGGCCGACGAAGTCGTCGTCCTTGATCTTGTAGCGGTTCCGGTACCGCGATCCGGCGGTGTTCGACTTCGCGGCGGCGGCCATCGTGTTGTCGGAAAATACGTAGTATGGGATGCCCCACTGCTCGACCAGGTCGCCGAATGCCAGGCGGAAGCCCTCGGCACTCTCGCTGGTGTCGACCCGCCAGGAGAGGATCTTGCCGCTGGCCAGATCCTGGAAGGTGAGCAGCATCACCCGGTCCTTCTTCCCATCCGGCCAGCGCACGAAGAGGTCCAACCGGTGCCCGTCGTAGTTGACCGCCTCCAGCGCATGCAGATTGTCGCGCCGCCGGCGTTGAGCCGGGATCCGGCTCGCCAGGGCATCGGCGCCGTCGCGCTTCAAGGTGATGACAGCCGGGTCGATCTCGCGCTTCAGCTTGCGCGTGAGCGTCTTCAGGCTCTTCGGCAACGCCCAGCCATGCTCGCGGGAAGCGTCCTTCAGCCGCTGCCAGCACTCGGCCGGGGACGGCTTGGAGCCGCGCAGATAGTCGGCCAGGAAATACTGCCAAGCCTCGTCGTCGATCTCGGCCTTAGCGCGACCTCCGCCCTTGTAGGCCGGGGCCAGATAGGCAAGCCAGTCGCGGCGATCGGAACCGGCGACCAGGTCGAACCAGTTCCAGAGCGATGCGACGCTGCAACCGTGCTGGACAGAGACCACCGAGATTGCTGCAGTGCGGCTCGATCCGCCGTTCTCCAGCAGCTCCACCGCGTGCAATGCCGCCAGACGCTGGCGTGCGTGGCCCTTCGCCTTGTCGGTGAGCTTCTCGAAGGCCTTCCAGCGCGCCTCGGCGTCGCGGTTGTCGTTGTCCGGCTCTTCGGCTTGGACCTTCTGCGGCAGGGCCGCCCGCGCCAGCAGAGCGGCACGGGCGGGAGCCGGCAGGATATCGACGTGATACTCGAAGCCTCGGCCGCGACCGGCCTTACGCCTGGAGAGCGGCGTGCCGTCCATGGTCTTTGCTGAGGACCACGATTGTTCGGATGCGACCTGGTTGATGCCGCGCTTTGTCGACGGCAGACCCGGCAGTGAGAGGCCGGCAAGCTGATCAGCGGTGAACCAGGAACCCATCAAGGCAGCTGCTCCCCAAGCTCTTCGCGTTCCTTATCCATCTCCTCGGTAAACCTGCGGATCTGCTCATTGAGCAGGCCGAGCTTGATCAGGCGGCGGTGCCGTGCCGGTATCACAATGCAGTCGATATCCTCGGCGCCGATCGAGAGAAGCCGTGGATCCTCTAGGACCTTTGCCAGGGCGATAAGGCGAGCAGCCGGAATGCGGTGCTCTTTCTTGGCGGTGCTGGCGTAGTTGTTGAGGTGGGTTTCGGTGACGGTCTCACCGAGGTGCTCGCTCATCAGCCGGGCGATCTCTGCGCGGCTCAACTCGCTGTCCTTCATGGACTTCGACACCGCCGCGGCGATACGGACGTCCAGGGTCGCGCCTTTGACCTCGCCCTTTTCGTATCCGATCGCGGGCTCTGGGACCGGCTGCTTCTTCAACAGGTCGAGCAGGTCCATCGTCAGGCTATCGTTGCGGGCCTTGGCCATCATCCGACCTCACCGAATTTGGCGACCTCGTCGCCGAGGGACTTCCAGCCGGGGCGGGTGTTGCGCGCGAACAGCTCCAGATACGGGCCGTCGAACAGCGTCTCGATGCGCTCGTACTGGCTAGGCGGCTTCTGGCTATGGCCGCGCCGGGGAGAGCGGATCTCGTCGTGCGGCCACCAGTCGATGAAGTCGCGGACGCTGTGAACGCCCTCGGGGATCTCGACGTCGCCGAAGAAGGCAGTCGGCTTGCGGAGCTGGGGGTTGCCGCGGGTGCAGAGCAGGCACGGCTCCAGGTTCTTGCGGGTGCCGTAGCCGGGACCGAAGGCATACTTGCCGGTCTCCGGGTTGTACTTCCGCCATTCCCAGGCGAGGCCGGCATACTCGAAGCCCCAGGCCTCGATCACGCGCGTCCAGGACGGCATGTGCGGCCAGGTCACCCACAGGAACAGCGTGGCGTCCTTGGCCGCGAGAAGGCTGACGTCGACGCTGCAGATCTCGCCGATCGACATGGTGTCGTAATGCCGGCTCGGGCTCTTTCCCTGGCCCTTCTCGCTGTGCGTGTCGAAGGGCCAGTTGGGATCGGCGAGGATCACAGGATAACCGCCGGTTCGGCGGTG
>NZ_FNBW01000006.1:0-312500 GCF_900102465.1 Thalassobaculum litoreum DSM 18839
AGGTCTTGGTACCGACACTGCGGTCAGGCGACATCGTCGTGATGGATAACCTTCCGGCTCACAAGCCCGCCGCAGTCCGCGACGCGATTGAGCGGGCCGGCGCCGAGCTCCGCTTCCTGCCGCCCTACAGCCCAGACTTCAACCCGATCGAATTGGCCTTCTCCAAGATCAAGGCGCTACTCAAAAAGGCCGCCGCCCGAACCCTACAAGACCTCTGGGACGCAATCGCTCAGGCCATCGATGCCGTCACGCCGGAAGAGGCCAGAAACTACTTCACCGCTACAGGGTACGATCATGAGTGATCCGAAAACGCTCTAGAGCGCGATCGGTTCAGATCGAACCGATCTGAACCGTGAACCGCCCTCTTACCCATTAAAGACAGAGAAAATTCACACGGGCAGACGGTTCCATCTGATCATGGTTTGCGCTATCCGCGCAGGGCGTCGCGCACCGCGTCGGTGAACAGCCGAAGCTCGCCGTGGCGGTCCGGCACCGGGGCCGGGACATGGGGGAGCTGCGGGAAGGCGGACAGTGTGACGATGGCCAGCCGCTCGGCCCGGTCAAGGAAGATCCGTTGGCCCGCGAATCCATGGGCTTGTGCGCTGCCGTCCTCGCCGATCCACCAGCTGTAGCCGTAGCCCTTCAGGCGCGAACTGCGGATCGAGCCGAAATCCTGGTCCCGCGGCCCGAATAGGAAGGCGGGCGACAGCGCCTCGTCGACCCAGCCCTCCGGCAGCACCCGCCGGCCGCCGATCACGCCGTCATCGAGCACGACCTGGGCGACCCTGCCGAAATCGCGCAGCGCCATCCCGGCGCGGCTGCCGCCGATCTCGTTCCCGCCGGGCATGTCCAGGGTATAGAAGGCGTCGAACTCCATGCCCGCCGGCTTCCAGATCGTCTGCGACAGATAGTCCGCGAGCGGGCCCCCGAGGGCCGCGACCAGAACCCGGCCGAGCAGATAGGTGTCGCCGGTGTTGTAGGCCCAACGTGTTCCTGGCGGGCAGGTCCGCCTGAGCCCGCGCAGCAGCGTGATCACCCCATCCGGCGTCCCTTCCGCCAGGCATCGGCTGTACCGGTTCACATCGGAGGCCGGATCGGCATAGGCCTCGCTCCACGCCAGCCCGGATGACATGGTCAGGAGGTGACGCAAGGTCACGCCCTCGTATCCGCTTCCCCCGATGGCCGGCAGATAACGCTCGACGGGGTCGTCCAGGCCCTCGATCACCCCGTCCCGGATGCAGGCTCCGACCAGCATTGCGGTGATCGACTTCACCGTCGACATAGTGCTCCAGCGGTCGTGGTCGCGCAGCCCGAGCCCGTACCGCTCCAGAACGATGCGCCCGGCCTTCAGCACGAGCAGGCCGGCCACGACGTTGTGATCCATGAAGGCGTCGATCCCGCGCTCGATCCCGCCGCTGACATAGCGCAAGTCCAGCTCGGGGCCGTAAGGCATGGCGCTTCCCGCCCCGCTCGCCGGTACCGTCCGCGAGTGGAACAGGCGGTCGACGATCCGATACCCGTAGGCCTGAAACTGCGGCGGCCAGTACAGGAACTCTGCCGCCGGCGGCAGATGCGGCCTGGGCCCGGCGGCCGGGTGATCCGTCACGGCCGCGGTCCCACGGGGCCGGATCGGTCCGGTCGGGTATAACTAAATTGATTATACGTGGTATTTCGGACCGATAGGCTGGATCGATCTGGCATCGATGGATCAGGTCTTAGGGACGAGAGGGTCGTCCTCGTCGTCGTCGGCATCGAAATCCCAACTCGTGCCGCTCGAATCCTCCGCGTCGGAGTCACCCTCGATGTCCGCCTCCGGATCCGCATTGTCTGCTTCGACCGAGGTCCCGCCGTCCATAGACGGCGCCGGCGTCCGCGTCGGATCCACGGGACCCTTTAGATCGACTTCACCCGGCAGCGGCTCCGCCCAGTCGCCCCCACCCTCCCCGTCCGGGTCGGCATCGTCGCCGTCGTCGGCGGTGGCGACCGGTGCTTCGGAGCGCGTCGGATGCGCCGACAGACGCTCCACGATCAGGTCGAGCTGGTCGAGATCCTGGTAGCGCAGCGTGACACTACCGGACCCGTTATTGCTGTTATGACTGATCGCTACCACAAGACCTGTGCGATCTGACAGGTCCTGTTCGAGGATCCGGGTATCCGCGTCCTTCTGCTTCGGCGCGGCGGGCGTCGGAGGCGGCGTCTTCTCGCGCTGCACCAGGCGCTCGGTATCGCGCACGTTCAGCTTCCGGGTCACCACTTCGCGCGCCAAAGCCGCCGGGTCCTCCGCCGACAGCAGCGCGCGGGCGTGGCCGGCGGTGAGCTGGCCGTCCTCGACGAGAACCCGGACCTCGTCCGGCAGGTTCAGCAGCCGCAGCGTATTGGCCACATGGCTGCGGCTCTTGCCGACGGCCCGGGCGATATCCTCCTGGGAATGACTGTATTCCTCGATCAGCCGGCGATAGCCCTCGGCCTCCTCCAGCGGCGTGAGGTCGCGGCGCTGGACGTTCTCGACGATGGCGATCTCCATCGCCGTCTGGTCGTCGAACTCGCGGATGAGGACCGGGACCTCGTGCAGCTGGGCGAGCTGCGCGGCCCGCCAGCGGCGTTCGCCGGCGATGATCTGGTACTTGTCGCCGTCCGGCGCGCGGCGGACCAGGATCGGCTGGATCACCCCCTGCTCGCGTACGCTCTCCGCCAGCTCGCGCAGCTCCTCCTGGTCGAACCGCCGGCGCGGCTGGAACGGGCCGGGTGTGAGCTGCTCGACCGGGAGCGCCCGGGACTGACGCAGCCGCTCGAGCTGGACCTGCTCGTCCTCGTCCTCGCCCAGCAGGGCGGACAGGCCGCGGCCCAGCTTGTTGCTGCGTCGTTTGCCGGTTTCTTCGCTCATCTCACCTCGGACGGGCTGGTCTGAGTGGCTGGTCTAGGTGGCTAGCTCGGGCGCGTCCTCAGGCGGCGAAGGCGTTCGCCGCCAGGGTGGATTCGCGGGTCAGGACCTCACGCGCCAGGGAGATATACGCCCTCGATCCGCTGCAGGCCATGTCGTAGACGATCACCGGCTTGCCGTAGGACGGCGCCTCGGAGACCCGGACGTTGCGCGGGATCATGGTGCGGTAGACCACGTCGCCGAAATACTCACGCACATCGGCCGCCACCTGATCCGACAGGTTGTTGCGGCGATCGTACATGGTCAGCACCACGCCCTGGATCTCCAGGCCGGGGTTCAGCGCCTTGCGCACCCGCTCCACCGTGCGCACCAGCTGGGACAGACCCTCCAGTGCGTAGAACTCGCATTGCAGCGGCACCAGCACCGCGTCGGCGGCGACCAGCGCGTTCAGGGTCAGCAGGCCGAGGGACGGCGGACAGTCGATCAGGATGTAGTCGTAGGGCGAGGTCGCCGCGTGGCGCACCACCGCCTCGCGCAGGCGGAACTCGCGGTGGTCCATCTCGACCAGCTCGATCTCCGCGCCCGACAGGTCGCTGGAGGCCGGCACCACTTCCAGCCCCGGCACCGGCGTCTCGATCGCCGCCTCGGCGATCGTCGCCTCGCCGATCAGCACGGCGTAGGAATCCGCGTCGCGACCCTTGCGCGGCACGCCGAACCCGGTGGATGCGTTACCCTGTGGATCCAGGTCGATGACCAGGACCTTCTTCTTGCAGGCCGCCATGGCCGTGGCCAGGTTCACCGCCGTCGTCGTCTTTCCGACGCCACCCTTCTGGTTCACGATCGCCAGAATGCGCGGTGCCACTACCTGGTTGGTCTGTCCGTCAAGCACGGCTCACCTCCTCCAGCCTCAGCACGACCCCCCGGGAGTCAGAAATGCTGGGAGCCTTGGTGACAGCCATTTTCCAGGTGTTTTGCGCGGTAGTCAACTCGGCGTCAACCTGCTCTCCCTTGAGGAAGAGAAATACCGCTTTCTCATCGGCATATGGCGCGGCGTAGCGCAGCAGCTTATGGACCGGCGCGAGGGCCCTCGCGGTGATAATACCGGCGCGAATCGGACGTAGTGATTCGATTCGACAGGCTTCCAGGGTCGGTTTCACCCCGGTCATGCGGGCCACCTCCTGTAGGAAGGCGACCTTGCGGCGGTCGGATTCGACCATGGTGACATCGTCGCGCCCGAGAATCGAAAGCACCAGACCGGGAAACCCCGCCCCCGACCCGAAGTCCAGAACCGGCCCCGGCAGATCTTTCATGTGAGACAGGAGCTGCGCCGAATCGAGGAAATGGCGCGACCAGAGGTCCGGAAGGGTCGCCGGCGCCACCAGATTGATCCGCGCCTGCCACTTCTGGAGCAGCTCGGCATAGGCTTCCAGGGCCCGGCGCTGGGCGTCGGTCAGGGAAAGCCGCTGTTGAAGCTCGCTTGGGGTCACGCCGCTGTCTTTTTGTCCGTCTTTTTCACGTGACGCAGCAGAGCGACCGTCGCCGCCGGCGTCATTCCGGGCAGACGGCTCGCCTGCCCGAGCGTCCGCGGCCGCTCGCGCTTCAGAAGCGTGCGGATTTCCGTCGAGAGCGAGCCGATCGCATCCGGATTCAGGTCCTCCGGCAGCTCCAACCCCTCGTCCCGGCGATAGGCGCGGATATCCGCGTCCTGCCGATCCAGATATCCGGCGTATTTCGCTTCGGTGGCGATCTGCTCGACGACGGTTTCGGGGATTCCGTCGAGCGACTCCGGCCACACGGCCACCAATCTGTTCCACGTGACGTCCGGATAGGACAGGAGATCGAGGGCGGAGCGGCGTTTGCCGTCCTGATTTACTGTGAACCCCAGTCTGGCCAGCACCTGGGGCGAGCCGCCGAGGGTCTCCAGTGTTTCACGTGAAACACGCATGAGGGTCTGGCGCGCCTCGAAAGCCTCTAGCCGGACCGATCCGACCAGGCCGACACGCTGCCCCATCGGGGTCAGGCGCAGATCGGCGTTATCGGCGCGCAGCCGCAGCCGATACTCGGCCCGGGAGGTGAACATACGGTAGGGCTCGGGTGCGCCACGGGACACAAGATCATCGATCATGACCCCAATATACCCGTCTGCCCTGTCTATATATAGTGAGTCATCCGACCCACTCGCTACCAGGGTAGCGTTGGTAGCAGCGACCAGACCCTGGGCGGCGGCCTCCTCGTATCCGGTCGTGCCGTTGATCTGGCCGGCCAGATACAGGCCCGGCAGCGCCCTCACCTCGAGGTTTCGGGACAGCGACCGCGGGTCCACGTAGTCGTATTCGATGGCATAGCCGTATTGCAGAATCCGCGCCCGCTCCAGTCCGGGGATGGAGGCGACCATCTGGTCCTGCACATCCCGGGGCATCGAGGTCGAGATTCCGTTCGGATAGACCGTCGGATCGTCCAGGCCCTCGGGCTCCAGGAAGATCTGATGCGCCTCCTTGTCGGCGAAGCGGACGATCTTGTCCTCGATCGACGGGCAATAGCGCGGACCGGAGCTGCCGATCTGGCCGCTATACATCGGCGCCCGGTCCAGATCGGCCCGGATCGCGGCGTGGGTCGCGGCGGTCGTATAGGTGATGTGGCAGGGCACCTGCGGCACCGTGATCCGCTCGGTCAGGGTCGAGAACGGCTCCGGCGGATCGTCGCCGGGCTGAACCTCCAGAGCGTCCCAGTCGATGGTGGTCCCGTCGAGGCGCGGCGGCGTGCCGGTCTTCAGCCGGCCGAGGGGCAGACCCAGCCGCTCCAGCGTGAGCGCAAGCCCGACCGCCGGCGCGTCGCCGACCCGACCGGCCGGCCGCCGCTCCTCCCCGAGATGGATCTCGCCCCGCAGGAACGTGCCGGTGGTCAGCACCACGGCGGCGGCGGTCAGCGTGCGGCCATCGGCCAGGACGACCCCCCGGCAGCGCCCGTCGGTGACGATCAGATCCTCGACTCCGGCCTCGACGATGGAGAGCGTTTGGAACTCCGCCAGGATATCCTGGATGGCCGCGCGATAGAGCGTCCGGTCGGCCTGGGCTCGCGGCCCACGGACCGCCGGCCCCTTCGACCGGTTCAGCATGCGGAACTGGATTCCGGACCGGTCGATCCCCCGCCCCATGATCCCGTCCAGGGCGTCGATCTCGCGCACCAGATGGCCCTTGCCGAGCCCGCCGATCGCCGGGTTGCAGGACATCACCCCGATGGTGTCGCGCCGATGGGTCACCAGGGCCGTGCGCGCGCCCATTCGGGCCGCGGCCGCCGCCGCTTCCGCGCCGGCATGGCCCCCACCCACCACGATGATGTCAAAGGCGTTCATGGGTCTGAGATACGCAGCCCCAGCCGCCCTGTCAAAGCCCGCGCGCGATTCCGGAGTCTCCGGCGCCGTTTCACGTGAAACGACCGCCCTCCCTCCGCTATTTGCCGAGGCAGAATTCCCCGAAGATCCGGTCGAGCAGCTCTTCCACGTCCACCCGCCCCAGGATTCGGCCCAGCGCCGCGGTGGCGATGCGCAGATCCTCCGCCGCGATCTCCAGCGGCGCACCGGTTTCCAGCGCCTCCAGGCATCGCCCGACCGCCGCCCGCGCCGCACCGACCGCATCGCGATGGCGCGCCCGGGTCAGGGCCACGGACCCGACCCGGTCCATGCGGTCGGCCATCGCCGTGCCCAACGCCGTCAGAAATTCCTCGGTCCCCGCCCCGGTCCGGGTCGACAGACCGATCCAGGGCGCCGGAGCCGGCCCCTCCACCAGATCGATCTTCGTCGCGATGGCCAGCGCCGACTCCTGGACCAGGTACGGTCGCATCGCATCGCGCCCGGCCTCACCGTCCGAGGCATCGGCAAGGACAAGCGTCAGATCCGCCGCCTCGGCCCGCGCCAGGGCCCGCCGCACCCCTTCCGCCTCAATCTCGTCGGGGGTTTCGCGCAGCCCGGCGGTGTCCGCTACCGTGGCCGCATACCCGTTGATATCGAGGTGAACCTCGAGCACGTCGCGGGTCGTGCCCGCGGTGGCGCTCACGATGGCAACATCACGTTTCGCCAACCAGTTAAGCAGGGAGGACTTGCCCGCATTCGGCACTCCCACGATGGCGATCCGCAGCCCCTCGCGCACCAGCTCGGCCCGACTACCTTCGGCCAGGGCCGCGGCCATGGCGGCGTCGAGCGAGGACAGCCCGGCGCGGATCTCCGTTTGCAGGGAGTCCGGCAGATCCTCGTCCGGAAAATCGATGAACGCCTCCAGCCGCGCCATCGCGGTGACCAGGATCTCGCGCCAGCCGTCGAGCGCGGCCGCCAGTCCACCCGTCGCCTGGCGCACGGCCTGGCGGCGCTGGGCGTCGGTCTCCGCATCGACCAGATCGAGGATCCCTTCCGCCCGTGTCAGGTCGATCCGGTCGTTGAGAAAGGCCCGACGGGTGAATTCGCCGGGATCGGCGATGCGCAGACCCGGCAGCGTGGCGAGCCGGTCGCAGACCGCGGCGACCACCGCCCGGCCGCCATGCAGATGCAGCTCGACCAGATCCTCGCCGGTGGCGCTGGCCGGGCCGGGAAAGGCCGCCACCATCGCCTCGTCCAGCACCTCCTCCCTGCTGGAGTCCCGCAGGACTCGCAACGACAGGCGCCGCGCCGGCGGGACGTCGCCGGTAAGCGTGCGCAACGCCTCCAGCGCCCGCGGACCGGAGATCCGCACGACCGCCAGGGCCGCCCTTCCCGGTGCCGTCGCCGGCGCGAAGATGGTATCCTGCTCCACCGTGTCCGCCTCGTGCTGTCGATATATTGTCGATACGCCGCTGATCCTGCGCCCGTCTTATCAGGCCGTCCGCCATGCCCGCCAGCGAACTCGATACCCCGGTTGGCCGTCTGCGCGCCGTCAGCGACGGCGAGGCCCTCGTGCGCGTCACCTGGGTTCCGGCGGGCATGACCCCTACAAGCACGACCGCTGTCGATGAGGAAGAGTGCGACGCTGTTTCACGTGAAACCGTGCGCCAGCTCGACGCCTATTTCCACCAGGGACTCACCGTATTCGATCTGCCGATCCGGTTCCGTGGCGGCTCGGCCTTCGAATACAGCGTCTGGGAAGCCATGCGCTCCATCCCCTATGGCGAGACCTGGACCTACGGCGATCTGGCAGCGCGGGTCGGCGGTGTGGCCCGCGCGGTCGGCGGCGCCTGCGGCCGCAATCCGATCCCCGTGGTCGTTCCCTGCCATCGCGTCGTCGGGTCCAGCGGCAAGCTCGTCGGCTTCTCCGGCGGCGAGGGCGTGGAGAGCAAGCGCCAGCTTCTGGATCTGGAGCGCGGACAGACATCGCTGTTCTGAGGCGCGGCTTGAGCGCACCCTTCCGAAGCCCCTCCTCGGCGTGTCGGTTCCGACGCGTTGTTTCCATATGGCCGGCTTTGCTACGGTCGCGTCCAACGACGCCTGAACCCACAGCGAGTCAGAGGGGAGTCCCATGTCCACCGTTACCGTCACCGCCGCCGACGGCGGCAGTTTCAGCGCCTATGTCGCCAAGCCCTCAGCCACGCCGACCGCGGCCGTGGTCGTCATTCAGGAGATCTTCGGCGTGAATCAGGTGATGCGCGACCTGACCGACGCCTATGCCGCCCAGGGATATCTGGCGATCTGCCCGGACCTCTTCTGGCGCATCGAACCGGGGATCGACATCACCGACAAGACCGAGGCGGAGTGGCAGAAGGCATTCGACCTGTTCGGCAAGTTCGACGTCGATCTCGGCGTGAAGGACCTGATCGCCACCCTCGACCATGTGCGCGGCATGGACGGCTGCAACGGCAAGGCCGGCTCGGTCGGCTACTGCCTGGGCGGCAAGCTGGCCTATCTGATGGCCACCCGCTCCGATGCCGATGCGAATGTCAGCTTCTACGGCGTCGGGCTCGACGAGCTCATCGGCGAGGCCGACAGGATCAGCCGGCCCTATCTCTGCCATGTGGCCGAGAAGGACGGCTTCGTGCCGCCGGAGGCCCAGGCCCAGTTCGTCCCGGTGCTCGAGGCCAACAGCAAGGCCACCGTGCATGTCTACGCGGGCCAGGACCACGCCTTCGCCCGGGTCGGCGGCCAGCATTACGACAAGGCATCCGCCGATCTGGCGAACCGCCGCACGACGGAGTTCTTCAGGACCCATCTGGCCTGAGCCTTCTCACGCAAAGAATTTCCGTGCCGCCAGGCACGGCACTGCTGCCCGCGACGACGGTTCACGTCGCGCGGGTCCTGGCGTAGCCAAGCGAAGCTAGAACAGGGAACAGGGAGGACATCCCATGGTAAAAGCCATCCGCATGCACGAACAGGGCGGCCCCGAGGTCATGAAGCTCGAGGACGTCGACCTGCCCAAGCCGGACGCCGGCCAGATCCAGATCAAGCACAGCGTCATCGGCCTGAACTATATCGACACCTATCACCGCTCGGGCCTGTATCCCCTGCCCCTGCCCTCGGGCATCGGCATGGAGGCCTCCGGCACCGTCGAGGCGCTCGGTGACGGCGTGACCGATTTCGCGATCGGCGACCGGGTGGCCTACGCCGCCCCGCCGCCGGGATCCTATGCCGAGGCCCGGAACCTGGAAGCGACCAAGGTGGTCAAGGTGCCGGACTCGGTCGACGACAAGCTCGCCGCCGCGATGATGCTCCAGGGCATGACGGTGCAGTACCTGATCCGGCAGATCTACAAGGTCGGTCCGGGCGACACGATCCTGATCCATGCCGCCGCCGGCGGTGTCGGCCTGATCCTGTGCCAGTGGGCCAAGCACCTGGGTGCCACGGTCATCGGCACGGTCAGCTCCGACGAGAAGGCGGCGCTGGCCAAGAAGAACGGCTGCGACCATCCGATCATCTATACCCGCGAGAACTTCGTGGAGCGGGTGATCGAGATCACCGACGGCAAGAAGGTGCCCGTGGTCTATGACAGCATCGGCAAGGACACCTGGCCGGCCAGCCTGGACTGCATCGCGCCCACCGGCATGATGGTGAGCTTCGGCCAGGCTTCCGGTCCGATCGCGCCTGTCGATCTCGGCATCTTCGCCGCCAAGGGCTCGCTGAAGTTCACCCGGCCGACCCTGATGACCTACACGGCCACCAAGGAACTGCTCGCCGCCTCCGCGGCCGATCTGTTCGACGTGGTCGGCAAAGGCGTGGTCAGCGTTTCGATCAACCAGGAATACGCCCTGGCCGACGCGGTCCAGGCGCATATCGACCTGGAAGGCCGCAAGACCACCGGATCGACCGTTCTGCTGCCGTAACAACAGAGCCATGTTTCACGTGAAACATGGTGGGACAGGCAGTTAGCCGGCCCCCTCATACGCCACCGCCATCCTGGCGGTGGCGGTCAGGGGCAAACCCTGCATCCCCTACAATCCGTCTCCACACCCTCTCCGCCTCGGCCCGCTGGCGGTCTCGCGGCGATCGCGATAGCGTGGCGCCCATGATGACCCGCGACTCCTTCAATGCCTTCTGCGCCTCCCTGCCCGCCACGTTCCAGGTCGTGCAATGGGGCGGCTCGACGGTGTGGAAGGTCGGCAACGCCGAGCAGAGCAAGGTCTTCACTATCGCCGGATTGAGCAATGGGAGCCAGCCGGGCTACACCTTCAAGGTCTCGCCCATCGCCTATGAGATGCTGCGCGAGGAACCGGGGCTGCGCCCGGCGCCGTATCTGGCCTCCCGTGGCATGAAATGGATCCAGCAGTACGAGGACCCCGGCCTCGGGGAGGCCGACCTGAAGGCCTATCTGGCGGAATCCCACCGGCTGGCGTCCCGCAACCTCACGAAGAAACTGCAGCGCGCGCTCGGCCTGAATCAGGACTGACCGTCAGCCCGCGGCGGCGGAGACCGCCGGCGGGACGGCGTTCGGGTTGACGCCGACCGGCAGCAGCAGCCACATCCGGCCGCTGGCCGCCATCGCCCCGGCCTTGTCCCCGGCCGCAGCGCCAGAGCCCCAGAAGAAGTCTCCGCGGATCGGACCGCGGATCGCGCCGCCGGTATCCTGGGCGACCATCAGACGGCGCAGCCCACCATCGTCCCCGTAGTCGATATCGACCCAGATCGGCACGCCGAGCGCATGCTTGGTGCGGTCGACGGCGAGCGAGCGCTGGGCGGTCAGGGCCACCCCCTGGGCGCCGATCGGGCCGTCGCCGGTCAGCTCGCGGAAGAAGATGTACGAGGGATTGAGGTTCATCACCGCCTGCATCTGACCCGGATGGGCCTCCAGCCAAGTGCGGATCGCCTGCATCGACATCTCTTCCTTGGGGACATGCCCCTCGCCGATCAGGTGGCGGCCGATGGGGAAGTAGATGTGGCCGTTATGCCCGTCATAGCCCACCCGGGTGCGGGTGCCGTCGGGCAGGCGGATCAGGCCGGAGCCCTGGATATGCAGGAAGAAAGCGTCGATCGGGTCGGCCAGCCAGAAGATCGGCTGCACCTTACCGTCGAGCGCGCCGGTATCGATCTCGGCCCGGCTGTCGTAAGGCTTGAGCCGGAACCCCTCGAGCCGACCGGCGATCCGTTCGCCCTTCATGCTCTCGCGGAAATCGCCCAGATCGACCAGCACCAGGTCGCCCGGCCGCGGATAGAGCGGCACGCCATAGGTCGCGTCCGGTCGCCGCGCCCCGCGCAGCTCCGGCTCGTAATAGCCGGTGAACAGATCGTCCTTCGGAACGGCGTCGGAGGCCCGCCAGACCGTGAACTGCTCCTCGAACACGGCGCGTGCGGCGGCGGTGTCGCCGGGCGTGAGCCGTTCCATCGCCGCGCAGGCGGCGCGCCAGTCGCCGATGGTGCCGAAACGGGGACCCGGAGTCAGCGGCTTGGCGTCCTCGCCGCGCAGCATCCGGGAACAGGACCGGCGCATGGCCGGCACCGCGGCGGCCACGTCGTCTTCGGTCCAGCCCGGCAGGTCGGAGAAGCCGGCACGCGCCAGCAGCAGCGTCCCACCGTCGGCGGTCTCGGGCGGTTGATCGGCCGAGCATGCGGCAAGGACACCCAGCAGCAGCGAGGCCGCAAGCGCCCGGAGGCGAGGTTTATTCCTCGGGGACACGGGCGGCGACCAGCTCCCAATTCGGATCGCTGGACCGGACGTCGCGCTCGAAGGTCCAGATATCGGTCAGGACTTCGATCTTGTCGGGATCGCCGTCGACCACCGTTCCCGCCGCATCGCGGGTCACCTTGACCTGCTCGGTGACGAATTCGACGGTCACCCGGGCCTCGTGGCCATCCAGCTCGGCGCCGGTGATCTCGACCGAACGAAAGCTGACGATGGTGGTTTCCTGGGTCTCGTTGGCCTGTTCCCGCTCCTCGATCGCCTGGACGAACCCGCCATAGAGCGGGCCGGAGATCAGGGATTTGAGGGTGTCGACGTCGCCGGCGGCATAGGCCTGGACGATCATCTCGAACGCGCCGCGGGCGCCGCCGACGAATTCCTTATCGTCGAAGCTGTCGTCGGCCAGCTTGATGCGCATCAGGCTGGCGGTCAGCGGATCCCGCTCGTCGATGTCGTCCGGCTCCTTGGCGGCGCGGTCGGGCAGCGGAATGATATTGTCCTGCTCGCTCTCATTGGCGGCCGGCGGAGCGCTGAACGGATCCGGCCGCTGCTTCTCGTTGCCGGTACGCCGGCCGAGAACGCTGCGCAGCTTTAAGATCAAAAACCCGGCTATCATCGCGTAGAGGATGATTTCGAAGAGTGGAAAACTGGATCCCATACCTGTTGCGCCCTCCGGGTGGACCGAGCCGCACCCGCCCGTTTAGAGTGCCCGCCCCGGACAGCGGTCGCCACGGCGGTCGCGGCGCCGGTGCATCCATGAGGATGCGGGCATCGCTTCGACGGCCATCGGGATTGCATCCCGACGCCTCCGGTGTAGATAGGGCCTTGATATCCGAAGGGCAAGCATGGGCTTAGTCATTCTCCTGATTCTGATCGGCGTGCCGACGGTGGAACTCTGGCTTCTCATCGAAGTCGGCGGTGAAATCGGCGCCGCGGCGACCATCGCGCTCATCATTCTGACCGCCGTGCTGGGCACGGTGCTGTTCAGAATTCAGGGTCTCGCCACCCTGGAACGGCTGCGCGGCCATATCGATCGGGGCGAAACGCCGGCCGTGGAGGCCGTCTCCGGCTTCGGCCTGCTGTTCGCCGGTCTTCTGCTGCTGATCCCGGGTTTCGCGACCGACGCGCTCGGGTTTCTGCTGTTCATCCCGCCCCTGCGACGCTGGCTGGCCGGGATGATCATCGCCTATCTCGTCGCACGCGGCGGTACGACGGTGTTCGTCAACCTGCGCGGCGGCGGGTTCGGGGGCCGAGGACCCGGTGGCGGACCCGGTGGCGGGCCCGGTGGCGGACCCGGCGGCGCACCTGGTGGGAGACCTGGCGGCGGACGCGCACCGGGCGGTCGCGGCGACATCATCGAGGGCGAGTACGAAGACCTCTCCGACCGCCCGACGCAGGACGAAAGTTCGCCCGACGACACCCAGTCCGACGACACCCCGTCCGGCGAAACCGGATCCGACAGCGTCCGGCCGACCCTCGACCGGCCCCGGGACTGACCGGCCATGTATCTGCTGCGTCACGGAGAGAGCGAGTTCAACGTCCACTTCTCCAAGACCCGGGTCGACCCGGGCATCGAGGATCCGGCTCTGACCGAGTCCGGCCGGGTCCAGGCCGCCGCCGCCGCCGACCGGCTTGAGGGACGGCCGATCAGCCGGGTGGTGGCGAGCCCCTACCGGCGCGCCCTGCAGACTGCGGAGATCGTCGCCGGCCGGCTCGGCCTGCCCATCGAGATCGAGCCACTGGTGCGCGAGCGATGCTGGTTCGTCTGCGATATCGGCACCCCGGCCTCCCGTCTGCGTGTCGACTGGCCCGCCATCGCCTTCGGAGATCTGCCGGAGCAGTGGTGGCCGGCCGGCGGAGAGAACGAGGAGGAGCTCGGGCTGCGCTGCTCCGCGTTCCGCGAGAAGCTGAATGCCGCGGAGCGCTGGGACGACACGGTTTTCGTCACCCATTGGGCCTTCATCCGCGGCCTGACGGGCATGACGGTGCCGAACGGAACGCTCCTGTCGCTGGACCGGTCGCTGGCCGCCACTATTGTCCACACCTCGCAGTCGTGTTAGCGAAGCCGCAACCATTCTGTCCGCTGGCGGACGCTAGACCCGGGATACCTCATGTCCGACACCCCTCTCGCCACCGAGCCCCAGCCGATGCAGGCCACGTCGATGCCGCTGCAGATCAACGCGCAGTACATCAAGGACTTCTCCTTCGAGAATCCGCGCGCGCCCTCCAGCCTGCGTCCGCAGAGCTCGCAGCCGCGGATCGACGTGAATGTCGACGTCCAGGCGTCCAAGGTGTCAAAGGACGACGAACTCTTCGAGGTGGTCCTGAAGATCACCGCCACCGCAAAGGTTGAAGAGGATCCGCTGTTTCTCGCGGACCTGACCTATGCCGGCCTGTTCAAGCTTCAGGCCATGGACGAGGACTCGCTGCATGCGGTGCTGCTGGTGGAATGCCCGCGCCTGCTGTTCCCCTTCGCCCGGGCGATCGTGGCCGACGCCACCCGCGACGGCGGCTTCCCGCCGCTGCTGATCCAGCCGGTCGACTTCGCGTCGATGTACCGCCAGAGCAAGGAATCCTCGATCGGCGCGCCGGTGGCCTCGGCCTGACGGGGCCTGACCGGCAGCGCCACTTACTCGGCGGCGCCGCCGCTCCAGATCGGGTTCTTGATCCTCTCCAGGAAGGCGGCATGCGCCGCCGCCTCCTCCGCGCTCGGGGCGTGGGGCCGGGGTTCCCGGTAGACCCGCTCGATCTTCTCGACGGTCTTGGGCGCTCCTCCGGCAGCCGCCCCCCCTTTGCTGTCCTCCGCCGGCGGCGCCATCAGATCCGGCTGACGCCCGCCGATCAGCTCCAGATAGACCGAGGCCAGCAGATCGGCGTCGATCAGCGCCCCGTGCAGCGACCGGTTCGAGTTGTCGATCTCGAAACGACGGCACAGGGCGTCCAGGCTGACCTGCGCACCCGGATACTTGCGGCGCGCGAGCGCCACCGTATCCAGGGCGCGGTCCATCGGGATCGGCGCCCGGCCGAGAAGCTGCAGCTCCTTGTTCAGGAACTTCATGTCGAAGCTGGCGTTGTGGATCACCAGGGTCGCGTCGCCCAGGAACTCCATCACCTCGTCCACCAGGACGCCGAAGGTCGGATGGCCTGAGAGAAACTCCGCCGACAGGCCGTGCACCCGGAAGGCTTCCTCCGGCATGTCGCGTTCGGGGTTGAAGTAATGGTGCAGCGTGCGGCCGGTCGGTACGTGGTTGATCAGCTCCAGGCAGCCGATCTCTACGACCCGGTCCCCTGTCTCGGGGTCCAGGCCCGTCGTCTCCGTATCGAGCACGATTTCCCGCATGCGATCCTCTTTCCGTAGGCCGGGTCCCGCCGGAGCCCGGCCACAAGCCGTTTGACCGACCGCATGGTAAAGGCCCGGCCGAGCCCGGTGGGGATCACCCGGTCGGCCCGGCGGCGCTTCTCCGCGTCCGGCATTTGCTTCGCAAGGATACTTGCCAGGCGCCCGTCCGTCATCCCGGGCCTGGCCAGAACCCGCTGGCGCTGGATGAATCCGGGCGCGCTGACCACGGCGACCAGGTCGCACAGCCGATGACTGTTGCCCTCCAGGAGCAAGGGCACGTCCAGCACCACGATGGACCGCCGATGCCGGCGCGACAGGCTCAGGAAGCGCCGCGTCCGCGCCCCCACCATCGGGTGGACGATCGATTCAAGCCGGCGCAGGGCCGCGGCATCCCCGAACACCCGCGCGCCGAGCGCGGCCCGGTCGACCGCCCCGTCCCGCACCACGTCGGGAAACGCCGACGCGATGGCGGCCACCGCCTCACCGCCCCGGCGCATCGTCGCATGAACGGCGGCGTCGGAATCATGCAGCGGAACGCCGAGCCGCCGGAACATGGTCGCCGTCGTGCTCTTGCCCATGCCGATCGAGCCGGTCAGGCCGATGACGATCATCGCGCCAGCACACCGTGAGTCCGCAGATACTCGAGCAGCTGGAGCAGCGGCAATCCCAGCACGGTGAAATAGTCGCCCTCGACCCCGGTGAACAGCTGCGCGCCGAGGCCTTCCAACTGATAGGCGCCGACCGAGGCGAAGACGTCCTCGCCGACGACATCCAGATATTGGTCGATGAACCCGTCGGAGAGCGGGCGCATCCGCATGGTCACGCTGTCCATCGCGTGCCAGATCCGGCTGCCGGCCCGGGCCACGACCACAGCCGTCACCAGGCGATGGGTCTTGCCGGACAGGGCCTTCAGCGTGGCCTGGGCATGGTCGCGATCCACCGGCTTCTCGAACCACACGCCGCCGCAATCCAGCATCTGGTCCGAGCCGATGACCAGGGCGTCGGGATGTTTCCGCGAGATCGCGATGGCCTTCAGTTCGGCTAGGACGGTGGCCACGTCCTCGGTGGTCGCGTTCTCCGCACGCAGGGAGTCCCGCACCGATCCCTCGTCCACGCCGGGTACGTCGATCGAGAACGGCACCCCGGCATTGCGCAAGAGCTCGGCACGGAACCGGCTGCCCGAGGCGAGCACCACCGGCACCGATCCGGCGGACGCTCCGAGCAGGGTCGGACCCAGCGCCTCAGACATTGCCGGTCTCCCGCGCTTCAAGATGCTGCAGCACCGCCGCGGACGTCTCCTCGATCGATCGACGGGTGACGTCGATCACCGGCCAGCCGTTCTTCACGAACATGCGGCGGGCTTCCGCCACCTCCTTGCGCACCTGCTCCATCGCCACGTAGTCGGTCTCCTCGCGCTGCTTGAGCATCAGCACCCGGTTGCGCCGGACCTGGATCAGCCGGGCCGGGTCGGTGGTGAAGGCGACCACCAGCGGCCGCTTCAGATGAAAGATCTCGTCCGGCGGCGGCACGTCCGGGACGATCGGCACGTTCGCCGTCTTGTAGCCGCGGTTGGCCAGATACAGCGAGGTCGGCGTCTTCGACGTGCGCGACACCCCGAGGATGACAATATCCGCCTCCTCCAGGTCATGGACCTGCTGGCCGTCGTCATGGGCCAGGGTGAAGTCCATCGCCTCGATGCGGTTGAAATAGGCGGCGTCCATCTCGTGCTGGCGGCCCGGGCGGGGATGGGATTCCCGCCCCATGTAGTTGGCCAGGGTCATCACGATCGGGTCGAGCACCGGCAGGCACGGTACCTCGATCCGCCGGCAGGCCTCCTCCAGCCGCCGGCGCAGGTCCGGATCGACCAGGGTGAACAGCACCGGCCCCGGATTGGCCTCCACCCCGGCGATCACCTTGTCGAGATAGCTGCCGGTGCGCACCAGCGACCAGACATGCTCCTTCGCCCGCACATCCTCGAACTGCACCAGGCAGGCGCGCGCGATCTGGTGATTGGTCTCGCCGGTTGCGTCGGACACCAGATGCAGGTGGAGAAGATCGGTCGAACTCATCCACCGACACCCTGGGGAGAACTGCCGCGAGCAGGGGGATAAGTCGGGCCGAAACCGACGGCGTCGAAATTGCTCAAGGATCACCTCGATTCACTGCCCCCGCTTGTCCGGGGGTGGACAAGTTTATCGGGGCGACGGGACAACGTCACCGTCCGCACACTTGACCAGACTGTCCCCGTTATCCCCATGATTCAATTCCGCCGTCATGGCCAGGGCAGCCGCGGCACAGCGCGGGCCTGTCACCGGATCGCTCCCCATGGGCCGAAGCGGAATCACGTCGCCGACAAGTCTGTGGATGAGCGGTGGACCGGATTTGATCCCCAGGTTTCCACCCCCCAACCACTTCAACTCCCTATCTTTTAAAAAGAGTAATGAGGTAGAGAAGTTGTGCAGAACGTGAGGGAGCGAAGCATGTCGGGCATCCCGTTGTTGGACACGCTGAACGGTCGGGTCGGATCGCCGCCGCCGGTCTGGCTGATGCGCCAGGCCGGGCGCTATCTGCCCGAGTACAAGGAAACCCGGAAACTGGCCGGCGGTTTCGTCGATCTGTGCCTGAATCCGGAACTGGCCTGCGAAGTGACGATGCAGCCGATCAGGCGCTTCGGCTTCGATGCGGCGATCCTGTTCTCCGATATCCTGATCGTGCCCTATGGGGTCGGCCGGCGCCTGGAGTTCGTAGAAGGCCGCGGACCGGTCCTCGATCCGATCGAGAGCGAGGCCGAGATCCCGCCGTTCGACGCGGATGCGTTCCACGCCAAGGTCGGCAATGTGTACGAGACCGTCGCCCGTCTCCATGAAGCGCTCCCGAAGGAGGTGGCGCTGATCGGGTTCGCCGGCAGCCCCTGGACCGTCGCCTCCTACATGGTCGAGGGCGGCAGCAGCCGCGACTACGCGAAGCTCAAAGGCTGGGCCTATGGCCGTCCGGAGGGCTTCGCCAAGCTGATGGACCTCCTGGTCGACGCCACCGTGGCCTATCTGGACCGCCAGGTCGCCGCCGGCGCCCAGGTGGTGAAGCTGTTCGACAGCTGGGCCGGGGCGGCGCCGGAGAGCGTCTTCCGCCACGCAGTGGTCGAGCCGACGGCCGAGATCGTGCGCCGGCTGAAGGCGCTGCATCCCGAGGTCAAGGTGATCGGCTTCGCCCGCGGCGCCGGGGCGATGACCCGTGATTATGCGGCAGCCACCGGGATCGACGCGCTGGCGTTGGACAGCGCCATCCCGCTGGCCATGGCCTGCGCGCTCCAGGCCGAACTGCCGGTGCAGGGCAACCTCGATCCGATCGCCCTGGTCACGGGCGGCGACGCGCTGAGGTCGGAAACCGACCGCATCCTGGAGGCGCTGTCCGGCGGGCCGTTCATCTTCAACCTGGGCCACGGGATCGTGCCGCAGACCCCGCCGGAGCATGTGAAGGCCCTGCTCAAGCAGATCCGGGGCTGAGCGGCCATGGACTGGTACGGCATCGTCAAGGCGCTGCACGTGATCAGCGTCATTTCCTGGATGGCGGGGCTGCTCTATCTGCCCCGGCTGTTCGTCTATCACGCGTCGGAACCGCCGGGCTCGGCCACCGCGGAGACCTTCAAGGTCATGGAGCGCCGGCTGTACCGGGCGATCATGAATCCGGCGATGATGGCGACCTGGGTGTTCGGCCTGGCCATGCTCTGGATGACCCCGGGCTGGCTCGAGGACGGCTGGATGCACGCCAAGCTGTTCCTGGTCCTCGTGCTCACCGCGACGCACCACATGATGGGGCGGTGGCGCAAGGCCTTCGCGGCCGACGAGAACGGAAATTCGACCCGGTTCTACCGAATCGCCAACGAAATCCCCACCTTACTGATGGTCGTCGTGGTCTTCCTGGTGATCACGAAACCGTTTTAAGACCTGTCGTACGGTTAACGGCGTTGACACCGTCCGGTGGGTCGGGTAAGGCCTGTTTCCGGTCGCCGGCCGCGACCGCTTTTCTCCGGAACATTGCATGTGTTGCAGACGGCCCCCGTATGGACGGGCCCATGGGTAAAACGAAAACCCTTTGCGTCGGGCGCGTTCCGGTCCCTTCCCTGAAGGCAATCCACAGCAGATGAATCTTCAAGAACTCAAAGCGAAAACCCCCGCCGATCTCCTCGCCTACGCCGAGGAGCTTGAAGTCGAGAACGCGAGCACGCTGCGCAAGCAGGACATGATGTTCGCGATCCTCAAGCAGTTGGCGGAAAACGACGTTCCGATCTCCGGCCAGGGCGTGCTCGAGATCCTGCCCGACGGGTTCGGCTTCCTGCGCGCGCCGGAATCCAACTACCTGCCGGGGCCGGACGACATCTACGTCTCGCCGAGCCAGGTGCGCCGTTTCGGGCTGCGGACCGGCGACACGGTCGAGGGCCAGATCCGCGCGCCGAAGGACGGCGAGCGGTACTTTGCCCTGCTCAAGGTGAACCAGATCAACTTCGAGGATCCCGAAGCGGTCCGTCACCGGATCAACTTCGACAACCTCACGCCCCTGTTCCCGAACGAGAAGCTGAAGCTCGAGCCCGACTTCAAGCCGGAGAACAAGGACTTCACCTCCCGGGTGATCGATCTGATCGCGCCGCTCGGCAAGGGCCAGCGCGCGCTGATGGTGGCGCCGCCGCGCACCGGTAAGACGGTGATGCTGCAGAACGTCGCCCACGCCATCTCCCAGGGCAATCCGGAGGTCTACCTCATCGTGCTGCTGATCGACGAGCGGCCGGAGGAAGTGACCGACATGGTGCGCTCGGTGAAGGGCGAGGTGATCTCCTCCACCTTCGACGAGCCGGCCTCGCGCCACGTGCAGGTCACCGAGATGGTGATCGAGAAGGCCAAGCGCCTGGTCGAGCACAAGCGCGACGTGGTGATCCTGCTGGACTCCATCACCCGCCTGGCCCGCGCCTACAACACCGTGGTGCCGTCCTCGGGCAAGGTGCTGACCGGCGGTGTCGACGCCAACGCCCTGCAGCGCCCGAAGCGCTTCTTCGGTGCGGCCCGTAACATCGAGGAGGGCGGTTCGCTGACGATCATCGCGACCGCGCTGATCGATACCGGCTCGCGCATGGACGAGGTGATCTTCGAGGAGTTCAAGGGTACCGGTAACTCCGAGGTCATCCTCGACCGCAAGCTGTCCGACAAGCGCACCTTCCCGGCGATCGACATCACCAAGTCGGGTACGCGTAAGGAAGAGCTGCTGGTCGACAAGGCGACCCTGTCGAAGATGTGGGTCCTGCGCCGGATCCTCATGCAGATGGGCACGGTCGATGGCATGGAGTTCCTGCTCGACAAGCTCAAGCATTCCAAGACCAACCAGGATTTCTTCGACCAGATGAATTCCTGAGGGATCGGGAAGTTCCGGCTTCCCCCGTCATCCCATATCGCTCGTCGTCATCCTGATGACCCCGGACCTGATCCGGGGCAGGATCATGATCCGGGCGGATCGGACAGAATTCTGGAACGGGCCGGCCTTCGGGGTCGGCCTTTTTCGTGGCGACGGCGGTCCCCTCCCCCTCCTCTCCCCCACTCCCCGGACTTGTTCCGGGGCCTACGCATGGCTCGGTACGGTCGCTAAGGAGCTATCCCCATCCGTCTCGACGGGTGAACACGTGGGCCCCGGAACAAGTCCGGGGAGTGGGTGAAGGGGGAAGGTGCCGCACAAGCATGCCGCACATCCCCAACACCGCCGCCGCACCTTGTCGCTCCCCCGCCCCCGTGATAGCTCAAAGGCTTGACCGTTCACCGCCTGCGAAGGGGCGTCGATGGCCCATCCCCAGCCGCCTGAGTCCGATCCGCAAAGCCCGTCCGCCCCAACGGCGCCGGCCAAATCTCCCAGGGTCGGGCTGTTCGTCACCTGCCTGGTCGACATGTTCCGGCCGTCCATCGGCTTCGCCACCCTCAAGCTGCTGGAGGATGCCGGCTGCACGGTGGTCGTGCCGGCGGCCCAGACCTGCTGCGGCCAGCCGGCCTTCAATTCCGGCGACAACAAGGACACCCGCGCGATCGCCACTCAGGTCATTGAAGCGTTCGAGGGGCTGGACTACGTGGTTGCCCCGTCCGGGTCCTGCGCCGGGATGATCCGCGAGCATTACCCGGAGCTGTTCGCCGACGACCCGGCCATGGCCCAGCGCGCCCAGCACGTGGCCAAGCGGACCTACGAGCTGACCTCCTTCCTGGTCGACGTGCTCGGCGTCACCAAGGTCGATGCGGCGATGGCCGGCACCGTCACCTATCACGACAGCTGCTCCGGCCTGCGCGAGCTGGAGGTGAAGGTCCAGCCGCGCCGCCTGCTCGCCGGGGTCAGCGGCCTGTCGCTCACCGAACTTCCGGGGGCGGAGGTGTGCTGCGGCTTCGGCGGCACCTTCTGCGTCAAGTACCCGGAGATCTCCGACAAGATGGTCACCAACAAGGCCGAGGAGATCGTCGCCACCGGCGCCGACACCCTGCTGGCCGGCGATCTCGGCTGCCTGCTGAACATGGCCGGCAAGCTGAAGCGCCTGGGGGCCGAGACCAAGGTGCGCCACGTGGCCGAGGTGCTGGCCGGGATGACCGACACGCCCGCCATCGGCGACCCCGCCGCCTCCCTGCCCAACAAGGAGCGCTGAGCCATGCAGTCCACGTCCAGGAACTTCAAGGACAACGCCCATAAGGCGCTGAACGACGCGACCCTGCAGCGGGCGCTGCTGAACGTGAAGTCCGGCTTCCAGGAGAACCGGGCCCGCACGGTCGCCGGCCTGCCGGAATTCGAGCGGCTCCGCGATGCCGGCCGCGACATCAAGAACCACGTGCTGGCGAATCTGGATTTCTACCTGGAGCGGTTCGAGGAGAACGTCACTGCCAATGGCGGCCACGTGCACTGGTGCCGCACCCCGGCCGAGGCCCGCGAAAAGATCCTGGAGATCTGCAAGCGGCGGGAAGCCAAAACCGTCACCAAGGGCAAGTCCATGGTGGCCGAGGAGATCGGCCTCAACGACTACCTGGAGGAGAACGGCGTCGAGCCGATCGAGACCGATCTGGGCGAGTACATCATCCAGCTGCGCCACGAGCCGCCGAGCCACATCATCGCGCCGGCGATCCATGTCACCCGCGAGCAGATCGCGGTGGATTTCCGCCGCGAGCACAGCGATCTCGACCCGAACCGCCGCCTGGAAGAGCCCCGCGACTTCACCGACGAGGCGCGGGCCAAGCTGCGCGACAAGTATTTCGCCGCCGATGTGGGCATCACCGGCGCGAACTTCCTGATCGCCGAGACCGGCTCGACGGTCATCGTGACTAACGAAGGCAACGGCGACATGACCCAGCTGCTGGGCAAGGCCCATGTGGTCATCGCCAGCCTGGAGAAGATCGTCCCCACCCTGGAGGATGCCTCCACCATCCTGCGCCTGCTGGCCCGCTCGGCGACCGGGCAGGAGATGTCGGTCTACACCTCCTTCTCCACCGGTCCGCGCCGCTCGGAGGACAGGGACGGGCCGGAGGAATTCCACGTCGTCCTGCTGGACAATGGCCGCAGCGCCATGCTGGGCACCGAGTTCCAGGACATGCTGCGCTGTATTCGGTGCGCCGCCTGCATGAACCACTGCCCGGTCTATGAGGCGGTTGGCGGCCATGCCTATGGCTGGGTGTATCCGGGGCCGATGGGCTCGGTGCTGACGCCGTCGCTGATCGGCGTGGAGGAGGCCGGCCACCTGCCGAACGCTTCCACCTTCTGCGGGCGCTGCGAGAGCGTGTGCCCGATGCGCATTCCACTACCGAAAATGATGCGTCACTACCGCCAGCGCGAATTCGAAAAAGGCCTTTCGCCGCAAAAGGCTAGGGCGGGTCTGTCGGTATGGTCGTACGTTGCCACCCGACCCAAGCTGTATCGACTGGCCACCCGGCTGGCCTCCGGCCTGCTGGGTCGTCTCGGAAAGGTTAAGGGCCGCTTAACCACTCTGCCGCTGGCCGGCGGATGGACCTCGGTCCGCGACATGCCGGCACCCGAGGGCAAGACGTTCCACGATCTGTACCGCGACCGCCAGGCGGCCAAGGGAGGCCGGGAATGAGCGCGCGGGACGACATTCTCGGCTCGATCCGCAAGTCGCTCGGCCGTGAGGCGCTGACCGGCGACGCGGCGGCCCAACTGCGCCAGCGCCTTGCCCAGCCTGCGCGGAACCTGATCCCCGATCGTACCGCCGGGCGGGATACCGCGGGCCTGACCACCCTGTTCGTCGATAAGGCGCGGGAGTTCGCCTGTACGGTGGACGAAGTGGACTCTCTGGACGCCGTGCCGGAAGCGGTGCGCGCCTATCTGTCCCGCGAGAACCTGCCGGCGCGGCTTGTTCAGGCGCCGGCCCTGGCCGACGGATTGGACTGGTCGCAGACCCCGACCCTGGAGATCAAGACCGGTACCTCGGACGGTTCGGAAGACACCAGCGTTACCCCGGTCTTCGCGGCGGTGGCGGAAACCGGCACGCTGATGCTGACCTCCGACGTGACGACGCCGACGGGACTGAATTTCCTGCCGGAAAACCACATTGCCGTGCTGCGCCGCAGCCAGATCGTCGGCCCGCTGGAGGATGCCTGGGCCCGGTTCCGCGCCGCCCGCGCCAAGGCAGGCACTGCCGGTCCGGGGGACAGCTTCACCATGCCGCGAACGGTGAACCTGATCACCGGGCCGTCCCGCACAGGCGATATCGAGCAGAAGATTCAAATGGGCGCCCACGGTCCGCGCCGGCTGCACGTCATCCTCGTCGCCGATTGAGGTGGCGGATGGCGGGCCCGCGCAAACCCCGGCGACCCTCCACGGATGAGCTGGACCTGTTCGGCAAGGTCCTGAAAGACGCCACCCGGATCGAAAGCGACCGGCATGCCGAGCACGCGGTGGCACCCGAACCGCTCCCCATTCCACCGCCTGAGAAACCCGCAACCCTGCAGAAACCTGCAGGGACCGTCGCGTATTCGCCACCTCCCCCGCCCCCCGCGCCGCCGGAAATCGCGCCGTCGGATCTGCGGGATCTCGCCCATGGCGGGGCGCCTGGCATGGACCGGCGTCTGCAGCTTCGTCTGAAGCGGGGCCAGCTGCCGATCGAGGCGCGCATCGACCTGCACGGCCTGTCGCGGGAAAAAGCCCATGTGACGCTGAACGGCTTCCTTGCCCGCCAGGAGGCCCTGGGCCGGCGCTGCGTGCTGGTGATCACCGGCAAGGGGCGGCCGGACTGGCAGGCGCCGAGATATGACGTCCCCTGGGGCCGCGACGACCGGGAAATCGGCGTGATCCGCCGGGCGCTGCCGGGCTGGCTGGGCGACTATCCCAATAAAGAGAGGATTCTCGCCTTCACGCCGGCCCAACCGCAGGACGGCGGCAAGGGCGCCTGGTACGTACTGCTGCGCCGGCGACGCGACCGCACGCGCGGCGGGCTGGACGAGACGTGACGCCGCTCGGCCAGCGTCTGCGCGATCTGCGCGAGAGCCGCGGCCTGACGCTGGCGGTCATGGCCGAGGGGCTCGGCGTGTCGGCGGCCTATCTCTCCGCGGTGGAGCACGGCAAGCGCGCCCGGCCCCGCTCCGGATTCCTGGAGCTGGTGAATGCCTGCCTGAACCTGGACTGGGAAGAGGCGGAAGAACTGCGCCGCCTGTCGGAGATCTCGCGTCCCCGCGTGGTGCTCGACACCGGCGGCCTCAGTCCGAAGGCGACGGAGCTGGCGAACCTGATGGCGGTGCGGATCCGGGAGTTGGACGACAGCCGGATCGACACGCTGCTGGCGGAGCTGCGGGATCTGTGAGGGCGTTAGTTTCGGAATCGTAATTACTGAATAACTTCCCTCATTCCCGACTTCCTGGACGACCCCTGACCTTGATTCAGGGATCGATCCAGGATCGTGCCCAAGAGTTCGTCACAGGATCCTGGATAGACCCCCGGATGGGATCCGGGGCCTTCCAGGAAGTCGGATTGGTTTGGAGTGAGGAAGAACGGGGACGGAGTGAGCCCTACAGGATGAACCGGCTCAGATCGGCGTTCTTGGCGAGTTCGCCGACCCGTTCCTTCACCATGGCGGCGTCGACCGTGACCGTCTGGCCGCCGCGGTCGGAGGCGGTGAAGCTCACCTCCTCCAGCAGCTTTTCCAACACCGTGTGCAGCCGGCGCGCGCCGAGGTTCTCGATCGACCGGTTGATGTCCACCGCCATGTCGGCCAAGGCTTCGATGGCGTCTTCGGTGAAGTCGAGGGTGACGTCTTCGGTGCCCATCAGCGCCTTGTACTGGGTGACCAGGCTGGCTTCCGGCTCGGTGAGGATGCGGCGGAAATCGTCGCGGGTCAGCGCTTTCAGCTCGACCCGGATCGGCAGACGCCCCTGCAGCTCCGGCAGCAGGTCCGACGGCTTGGCCAGATGGAAGGCGCCCGAGGCGATGAACAGGATGAAGTCGGTCTTCACCGCCCCGTGCTTGGTGGCGACGGTGGTGCCCTCGATCAGCGGCAGCAGGTCGCGCTGCACGCCCTCGCGGCTGACATCGCCGCTGCTGCGCTCCTCCGAGCGGGCGATCTTGTCGACCTCGTCCAGGAACACGATACCGTTCTGCTCGACCAGCTCGATCGCCTCGCGGGTGACCGCCTCCTCGTCGAGCAGCTTGTCGGCCTCCTGGCGCACCAGGACCTCGTAGCTCTCCGGCACGCTCATCCGCTTGCGCTTGCTCTGGCCGCCGAAGGCCTTGCCCAGCATGTCGTTCAGGTTCATCACGCCGAGCTGGCCGCCGGGCATCCCGGGGATGTCGAAGGTCGGCATGCCCGGCGCGCCGCCGCCGCTGGTCACGTCGATCTCGATCTCGCGCTCTGCAAGCAGGCCCTCGCGCAGCATTTTGCGGAACTTCTGCCGGGTCTCCTGGCTGGCGCTGTCGCCGACCAGGGCGTCGATCACCCGCTCCTCGGCCTGCAGTTCGGCCTTGGCGTGGACCTCCTTGCGCATCCGCTCGCGGGTCATGGTGATGGCGGACTCCAGCAGGTCGCGGATGATGGATTCCACGTCGCGGCCGACATAGCCGACCTCGGTGAACTTGGTCGCCTCCACCTTCAGGAACGGCGCGTTCGCCAGCTTGGCGAGCCGGCGGGCGATCTCGGTCTTGCCGACGCCGGTCGGGCCGATCATCAGGATGTTCTTCGGCAGGATCTCCTCGCGCAGACCCTCGTCCAGCTGCCGGCGGCGCCAGCGGTTGCGCAGGGCGATGGCGACGGCGCGCTTGGCGTCCTTCTGACCGATGATGAAGCGGTCGAGCTCGGAGACGATCTCTCGGGGGGAAAAGTCGGTCATAGGCCTTCGACGGTTACGTTGTCGTTGGTGTAGATGCAGATGTCGGCGGCGATCGCCATGGCGCGCCGGGCAATGGCCTCGGCGTCCATGTCGTCCCGGTCGGCGAGCGCCCGGGCGGCGGCGAGCGCGTAGGATCCGCCGGATCCGATGCCGATCAGCCCGTCCTCCGGCTCCAGGACGTCGCCGGTGCCGGTCAGCACCAGGGAGACGTCGGCATCGACCACGGCCATCATCGCCTCCAGGCGGCGCAGGTAGCGGTCGGTGCGCCAGTCCTTGGCCAGCTCGACGCAGGCGCGGGTGAGCTGACCTGGATGCTGCTCCAGCTTGGCTTCCAGCCGCTCGAACAGGGTGAAGGCGTCGGCCGTGGCCCCGGCGAACCCGGCGATCACGTTGCCGCCGGACAGCCGGCGCACCTTGCGCGCGGTCGCCTTCATCACGGTGTTGCCGAACGTCACCTGCCCGTCGCCGGCGACGACGACGCGACCGCCCTTGCGCACGGCCAGGATCGTCGTGCCGTGCCACTGGGTCGGATCGTCACTCATGGGGTTCTGCCTTATTCCGATGGTCAGGCGAATGTAATGTCCGGCGCGCGCGGTTCAAGCAAGTCTGGCGGGCGCCTTAGACTGGCACCTGGGCGGCCTTCCTGCTAAACAGCCGCCATTCTCCAGGGAGGGTGGCATGGCCCGCACGGCGCGCGTGGAGCGCAACACCAATGAGACCCGTATTTCCGCCTCCGTCGATCTGGACGGATCGGGCGCCTATGACGTGGCGACTGGCATCGGGTTCCTCGACCATATGCTGGAGCAGCTCTCCCGACATTCCCTGATCGACCTGACCGTCAAGGCCGAGGGCGATCTGCATATCGACGATCACCACACGGTGGAAGATTCCGGCTATGCGGTGGGCTCGGCCATCGCCCAGGCGCTGGGCGAGCGGCGCGGCATCACCCGCTACGGCTCCTGCCTGCTGCCGATGGACGAGGCGCTGACCCGGGTGGCGATCGACCTGTCGGGCCGGCCGTTCCTGTCCTGGGGCGTGGTGTTCCCGACCCAGAAGGTCGGCACCTTCGATACCGAACTGTTCAAGGAGTGGTTCCGCGCCTTTGCCCAGGCGTCGGGCGCCACCCTGCATGTGGACACCCTCAAGGGCGAGAACAGCCACCATATCGTGGAGACCTGTTTCAAGGGTCTCGCCCGCGCCCTGCGCGCGGCGGTGGAGATCGACCCGCGCAAGGCCGACGCCGTGCCGTCGACCAAGGGCGCGCTGCGGAGCGACTGAGGCGGCCATGCAGACCATCGCGATTATCGACTACGGGTCGGGGAACCTCCGCTCGGCGGCGAAGGCTTTCGAGCGGTCGTCCCGGGAAGCCGGCGTGGCCGCCGACATTCAGGTAACCGACGACCTGGGCATCATCGCCCGGGCCGACCGGATCGTCCTTCCGGGGGTCGGCGCCTTCGGCGATTGCCGCGACGGGGTCGAGCGGGTCCAGGGGCTGCGCGAGACGCTGGAGGCGCGGGTGATCCGCGAGGCGGTGCCGTTCCTGGGCATCTGCGTCGGCATGCAGCTCATGGCCAGGGCCGGGTTCGAGCACCTGACCACGGAGGGCTTCGGCTGGATCGACGGCGAGGTCCACCGGATCGAGCCGGCCGACGAGGATGACGGCCGTCAGCGCAAGGTACCGCATATGGGCTGGAACGTGCTGAGCGTTCAGGGCGGCCACCATCCGGTGCTGGCCGGGCTGGAGGACGGGCACCACGCCTATTTCGTCCATTCCTATGCCATGCGCCTTGAGACCGCCGATCAGCAGCTCGCCACCGTGGATTACGGCGGCCCGATCTGCGCCATGGTCGGCCGGGACAATATGATCGGAACCCAGTTCCACCCCGAGAAGAGCCAGGCGACCGGCCTGCGCCTCATCGCCAACTTCATCGGATGGACGCCATGACCGGCGATCAGAGCCAGTTCGCCCCGAAGCCGGCGACCCTGGTCGAGCACATCACCGCGCTTTCGGTGGGCGACCTGAACGACCTGTGTGACGCGGCCGAGGCGGCGATCATCGACGGCGGCGGCTTCGGCTGGCTGACGCCGCCGCCGCGCGAGACGCTGGAGGCCTATTGGCGCGGCACCCTGCTGATCCCCGACCGCGACCTGTTCGTCGGCCGGCTCGACGGGGTGATCGCCGGTTCGTCCCAGCTCCACCGTCCGCCGCGCAACAACGAGGCGCAGAGCTTCGCCTGCAACTTCACCACCTCCTTCGTCGCCCCCTGGGCGCGCGGGCATGGGCTGGCGCGCGACCTGACCCAGATCGCCGAGAACCACGCCCGCAAACTCGGCTTCGAGGTGATGAACCTGGACGTGCGCGAGACCCAGCGCGCGGCGATCCGGCTCTACGAGGCGCTCGGCTTCCAGAAGTTCGGCGAGCATCCGTATTATGCCCGGACCCGCGACGGCTATGTACGGGGCCTCTACTACTTCAAGAACCTGTCGGTCACCGGCCCGACCGGGACGACGGAGGGCGGTACCTCGTGATCCTCTATCCTGCCATCGATCTGAAGGGCGGCGAGTGCGTCCGCCTGCTGCGCGGCGAGATGACCGCCGCGACCGTCTACAACCCAGACCCGGCGAGCCAGGCCAGGGCGTTTCAGGATTCCGGCTGCGCCTGGATCCATGTCGTCGACCTGGACGGCGCCTTCGCCGGCGAGGCGGTCAACGGGGCCGCCGTGCGCTCGATCCTGTCGGCGGTGGACGTGCCGGTGCAGCTCGGCGGCGGCATCCGAAGCCGCGCCCATATCGACACCTGGCTGGAGGCCGGGATCAGCCGGGTCATCCTCGGCACCGTGGCGCTGCGCGATCCCGAGCTGGTGATCGCCGCCTGCCGCGACCATCCCGGCAAGATCGCCGTCGGCATCGACGCGCGGGACGGCAAGGTCGCGGTGGAGGGCTGGGCCGAGACCTCCGAGATCACCGCCACCGACCTGGCGCTGAAATTCGAGGATGCCGGCGTGGCCGCCATCATCTTCACCGATATCGACCGGGATGGCGCCCTGCAGGGTCCGAACCTGGAGGCGACCGGCGCGCTGGCCCGAGCCCTGTCGACGCCGGTCATCGCCTCGGGCGGGGTGTCGTCGCTGGAGGACCTGCGGGCGATCGCCAAGCTGGACGGCGACGGGGTCGCCGGCGCCATCGTCGGTCGGGCGCTGTATGACGGCCGGGTCGATGTGGTCGGCGCGGTGCGTGCGCTTGCCGGGGAGGCCGCGTGATGCTGAAGGTCCGCGTCATCCCCTGCCTCGACGTGAAGGACGGCCGGGTGGTCAAGGGCGTCAACTTCGTCGATCTGATCGATGCCGGCGATCCGGTCGAGCAGGCCAAGCTCTACGATGCGGAAGGGGCGGACGAGCTCTGCTTCCTCGACATCACCGCCAGCCACGAGAACCGCGACACGATCTTCGACGTCATCGCCCGCACCGCAGAGCAGTGCTTCATGCCGCTGACCGTCGGCGGCGGCGTGCGCAGCGTGGAGGATATCCGCAAGCTGCTGCTGGCCGGCGCCGACAAGGTGTCGATCAACACCGCCGCGGTGACCAACCCCGACTTCGTGCGCCAGGCGGCCCACAAGTTCGGCAGCCAGTGCATCACCGTGGCGGTCGACGCCAAGAGCGTGGGCGACGGGCGGTTCGAGGTCTTCACCCATGGCGGCCGCAACGCCACCGGACTCGATGCCGTTGCGTGGGCGCAACAAATGGCCGAGTTCGGCGCCGGCGAGATCCTGCTGACCTCCATGGACCGCGACGGCACCAAACAGGGCTTCGACATTCCGCTGACCCGCGCCATCTCCGACGCGGTGCCGGTGCCGGTGATCGCGTCCGGCGGGGTGGGAACCCTGGACCATCTGGTCGACGGCGTGCGCGACGGCCATGCCAGCGCCGTGCTCGCCGCGTCGATCTTCCATTTCGGCACCTACCGGATCAGCGAGGCGAAGGAGGCCATGGCCGCCGCCGGTCTCGCCATGCGCCAGGGGGACTGAGGCTGCGATGAACGATCACATCCTCGACCGGCTCGCCGCCACCATCGCGTCCCGCCAGGGCGGCGACCCGGAGACCAGCTACACCGCGAAGCTGCTGGCCAAGGGGCCGGTGAAATCGGCTCAGAAGGTCGGCGAGGAAGCCGTGGAAGTGGCGATCGAGGCCGCCCGGGGGGATGCCGAGGCGCTGGCGTCGGAGAGCGCCGATCTGCTGTATCACCTGCTGGTGCTGTGGACCGCGGCGGGGGTGACCCCGGACCGGGTCTGGGCCAAGCTCGAGGCGCGGGAGGGGACCTCCGGTCTGGCCGAGAAGGCTGCCCGCGGACAAGCGAACGGAGAGGGTGAATGAGCTACGATCCCAACAACATCTTCGCCAAGATCCTGCGTGGCGAGATTCCGAACGACACGGTCTACGAGGACGAGCACGTCCTGGCGTTCCGGGATATCCAGCCCCAGGCCCAGACCCATGTCCTGGTCATCCCCAAGGGCGCCTATGTCTCCTTCGCAGACTTCGCTGAGACGGCGAGCGACGCGGAGATCGCGGCCTTCGTGCGCGCCACCGGCAAGATCGCCCGCGACCTCGGCATCGAGGAGAACGGCTACCGCGTCATCTCCAACCACGGCCGCGACGCGAACCAGGAAGTACCCCACTTCCATCTGCACCTGTTCGGCGGCCAGAACCTCGGGCGCATCATCAAGCCGGTCTGAGGGTGCCGGTCTGGGGGTGCCGGTCTGCCGGCACCGGTCCGACGATGGCGCTTGCCGGGGCATATCTGGGGTTCTTCAGCCAAGAGCGTTGACGATCTTGTGAAAGGTCGTCATCGAATATGCTTAACAAACTGAAACTTTTGACAAATTCGGCCTGCAGGTTCATAGTTAAGGTCGAGTGGGGACTTTCCGACAGTGTCGGAACCATAAGATTCCACCAGACGTAGTCATGACAATGCACGCGAGGTCGCCGGCGCAGCCTCGCGGTCGGTATGGGTTTCGTATGCAGCGGGCAAACGATCTCGATTGGGATGTGGCGGAGACGATCCGCCGGCACGCTCTGTTCCTGAAACAGAATACCGGCGGTGCGCAGGCCGATTTCCGGCACAAGACGCTGCGTGGCGCGATGCTGGCGGGGACCGACCTGCGCCAGGGGCTGTTCCACGGCACCGATCTGCGCGGTGCCAGCTTCGCCGGCTCCAATCTGAACGCCACCCAGTTCTCGACCGCCAAGCTGGAGCAGTGCGATTTCGCCGGCGCCAAGCTGGTGAAGGCGGATCTGCGCGGCGCCAACCTGAAGGGCGCCAAGCTGATGACGGCGGACCTGACCGATGCCGATCTCAGGCCGGCGCGGATCCAGGACCTCAACCGCACCATCGAGCAGAACGCGAATCTCAGCCGGGCCGACCTTTCCGAGGCGACCGTGGTCCGCACCGACCTGACCGGCGCCAACATGTCCGGCGTGACGGCCGTGAACACGGCGTTCGAGAGCGCGGTGCTGCGCAATGTGAACCTGAACAAGGCGAACCTGTCGAAGAGTTCGTTCCAGGGCACCGACATGCGGGGATCCAACCTGCGGGGCGTGAACTTCGCCGACTCCGTGCTGACGGACACCGACCTCACGGGATCGGACCTGCGGTCGTGCAACCTCGACGGTGCGGATCTCGGTGGCGCCAACCTGACCGACTGCAAGATCGCCACCGGGCTGGAGAGCATGGCGCCCGACGTGCAGCACAAGGTCGTGCAGCATTTCCTGTGGATCAGCTCCGGCGGCAAGAGGGGCGAGCGGGGCCTGTTCCGCGACATGGACCTGGCGGGGTTCGATTTCTCCGGCGCCGATCTTTCGGCCGCCGATTTCGAGGGCGCCAACCTTTCCGGCGCCAATATGAAGCACTGTTCCTTCCGCTTCGCCCTGATGGGCGGCGCCAAGCTGCAGCGCGCCGATCTGACCGGCGCCGACCTGCGGGGTACGACGCTGAAGGGGGCAGTGTTGGACGGCGCGACCCTGACCCAGGCGCGCCTGACGCCGATGCAGATCCTGAAGCCGGCGACACTGGAGCTTCTGCGCGAATGGCCGGCCGATCTGTCGGGAGCGTCGCTGGTCGGTGCGGTCGCGCACAAGGCGGATTTCAGCCAGGCGATCCTCGACCGCGCCGTCTTCCATCATGCCGACCTGGCCGGCGCAAAGCTGGACCGCGCCGCCCTGAAGAGTGCCGATCTCGAAGGTGCCGTGGGTCTTTCGCGGTCGATCCCCAACGCGGCGGAATAGCCACCGCCTCCCCCTTGCGCATGCCACGGTGCCCCTTGCGGCGCCCAAATCCGAACCCGGCTCTCCCATAGGGTCTGCGGCGCAGGCGAAGCTGTGTCGGTGCGAGGGAGGTCTGCCCATGGGCGCGCGAGTGACGACGGTCGCGTTCCGCGGCATCGACACGGTGGAGGTCGACGTCCAGGTCCATGTCGGCGGCGGCGGCATGGGGGGTGTCTGCCTGGTCGGGCTGGCCGACAAGGCGGTGACCGAAAGCCGCGAGCGGGTTGTTGCCGCGCTCTCCGCGCTGGGCCTGGCGCTGCCGTACAAGCGGATCACGGTGAACCTGGCGCCGGCCGACCTGCCGAAAGAGGGCGGGCATTTCGACCTGCCGGTGGCGCTGGGCATCCTGGTGGCCATGGGCGCGCTGTCGGTCGAGGATGTGGGCGACCGCATCGTGCTGGGCGAACTGGCGCTGGATGGCCGGATCTCGCCGGTGGCGGGCGTCCTGCCGGCGGCGGTGGCCGCGGCCGCAGGCGGGCGGCGCGGGGTGATCTGCCCGGCGGCCTGCGGCCCCGAGGCGCGCTGGGCCGAAGGGATCGAGGTGATCGCCGCCCCCGACCTGCTGTCCCTGCTGAACCATCTGCGTGGCGTGCAGGTGCTGCCCGAGGCGGCGGACGGGGTGGTCGAGGCCGAGCCGCATTATCCCGACCTGAAGGACGTGAAGGGCCAGGAGACCGCCAAGCGGGCACTGGAGGTGGTGGCGGCCGGCAATCACAACCTTCTCATGGTCGGCCCGCCCGGCGCCGGCAAGTCGATGATGGCCGCCCGCCTGCCCGGCCTGCTGCCGCCGCTGACCCCGGCCGAGGCGCTGGAGGTGTCGATGATCCGCTCCGTGGCCGGCGTGCTCCGGGAGGGCCGGATCGAGCGCGGCCGGCCGTTCCGCGATCCGCACCATTCCAGCTCCGGTCCCGCTCTGATCGGCGGCGGAATCCGGGCGAAGCCGGGCGAGGTGTCGCTCGCCCATCGCGGCGTGCTGTTCCTGGACGAGCTGGCCGAATTCCCCGGTATTAGGTAGCAAATGCACCTAGGGGAAACGGAGCGATGAACACGGGAATAAATCCCGCTATGGTGCGGGGATGGGGTGGATCAAGCGACACTGGATCGGCGTGCTCGGAGGACTCAACCTCATCGAGCCCATATTCCGCGGGATCAAGTGGCTTATTGGACTCGGCGGTGACGTCGACTTCCTTGTTGCTAGGGCGCAGGACCCAGACTGGGTGGGCGTCATGATCGACGCGCTCCTAAATGTTCCCGGATGGCTCTCGTTGCTGCTCATCGTTCTGGGGTTCGCACTCATCCGATGGGACATCCGGCGAAACAATATGCGTGACCGCGAAAGCAGGGCAGTTGGGGCGGCGGGCGCGGTCGATAAAGCCGCGTCATCCGATGCCAAGACGCTTATGCACGGAGGCGCCGAGGCGAACCCGACGACGAGTTGGACGGTTCGCCTCGGCGACCGCTCCACTGCTGTAAGTGGGGTTTCCATCGTAGCGACATCGACAGCCATCTACGCGCTATCCTCCGTCAAAAGCCTGAATGACGGCGCGACGAAATCTCGGATTAGAATCGACGCGCTTGAGTTAAATGGAGAGCGAAATAAAGAATTTGGTGAGAATGGCGCCGGATACATTATTTTTTCTCTTCCTGGCTCATATCGGCCAGATGCACGACGGATAGTCCCGCTTAATGAAGGCGGTATGATTGTCGTTGGCACTGCATTCGAAGATGAGACAGCGCTATCGCATCCGTTCTTGGTAAGAATCGATAAAACAGGTTCGTTATTTTCTGATTTTGGCCGTGGCGGATTTACACTGCTGCCAATGTCAGCTGGACTGAATTATGGATGGGATGCTGTTCAAGTCGGCGAAAGAATCTATACTATTTGTAGTTCTTTTGAGTCATCCATGTTGACCCTAGCCGTTACGCCAATAAATTTGCGGGCCGATTCATCTATAATCTTCCAGCCAATTTCGATTTTTGAGGGCGGGACTGTGTGGCCATCGCGAATCGTTCGCGTTTTCCCAGAAACGGCATTCTACATAATAGGCAAGAGCGTCAGCGCCGCGCATCAGACCGACGGCTTTATTGCAAAGGTGGACGCAACAGGCAAACTAGATTCAGGATTTGGCGATTCAGGAAAAGCGCTATTGAAGACTGCGTTTAATCCTGCGTTCATAAATAACTGTTCAGGCGCAGCAGTCATAAGTGATGGTGTGTGCTTAATAGGCGGATTCGGTAATGACGCATTCATGGTTGCGGTGGGACCGCATGGTAACCGGGTTGCCTCATTCTCAGAGAACGGCGTGTATTGCCTTCGTGGTGTTCATCGGACCTATGCTTCATCAGTAGCCGCATCGACACGCCTGAATGTCGTAGCGCTTAGCGGGATGGAAAGCGACGGGAACAGCATCGAGCGGGCGTTCGTCGCGTTCACAGACCTCCGGGGAAACGACCTGAGAGTGGGCGCTGACAACATGGAGCGCGTATCCTCAGACGCCAAAACGAAGATGGTGGATCACGTCATCTCTGACGAAGGTGCAATCTTCGGATTGGTGCAGGAAGGTGGCACATCTCAGGGCTCACAACGAGTTGCGGTCGTGCGCATCCCGGTGCCGCAGCCTTAGTCGTCTGTCAGGCGCACCGTAACTGCCCCCATCACACTTAGGCATTGCACAAAGAACGCCGCCGAGAAGCCGCCGCGCGCCACCTTGTTCCGCAGGTTGACGGGCGTTTCGTTAACGCCATTCGCCGCCAATCGCTCTGATAGCTGGTCGTATGTGATGCCTCGTCGGGTCATCTCTGCGCGGAGAATACCCTTAACCAGGCTAATCCACTTGTCGTCCGTCTTCATGGCGCCATCCATCACGTTACGACCGCCATCATATTTGTTACTAACGCCATTGACAACGCTACAATATGCCTCCATATTCGTTACAACAGTAACGTATTTGATGGCGACAACAGATGGCCCAACACTTCCTCCTCAGCGCGAAAGCCCGGACATTGTCCGTGGTTCAGGTCGCGCGGATGACGGAAGACGAGGCCCGCTCTCTGTTCCGTGCCATCCGTTGGGCCGACACTGACGGCGAGCCGGTTTGCCCGCGCTGCGGCTGCTTTGCGGTCAACGAGTACAAGTCTCGCCCGATCTTCAAGTGCAAGGGCTGCGGCCACCAGTTCAGCATCACGTCCGGTACGATCTTCGCCAGCCGCAAGCTGCCGGTGCGCGATATCCTGCTTGCCATCGCTCTGTTCGTGAACGGCGCCAAGGGCATGTCCGCTCTGCAGATGAGCCGGAACCTCGATGTTCAGTACAAGTCGGCATACGTCCTGCTCCACAAGATCCGCGAAGTCATGGCCGCTGAGACTGCCGACGCCACCCTGTCCGGTGAGGTCGAGGTTGATGGTGCCTATTTCGGCGGTCACGTCCGCCCGGAGAACCGCAAGGAAGACCGCAAGGATCGTCGCCTGAAAGAGAACCAGACCGGCAAGCGCCGTGTTGTCGTTGTCATGCGTGAGCGTGGCGGGCGCACCCTGCCGTTCGTGTTCCGCTCTGAGGACCAGTCAGTCGCCACGATCCGCGCCCATGTCGCCAGCGGCACCACCGTCTACGCTGACGAGGCGTCCGGCTGGGACGAGCTGCACGCCACTTACGAGACCAAGCGTATCAATCACAGCCTCGCGTTCATGGATGACGGCGCCTGCACTAATCAGGCGGAAAGCTACTTCTCCCGTCTGCGCCGTGCCGAGTGGGGCCAGCACCATCACATCAGCGGGCGTCACCTGCACGCCTATGCCGCCGAAATGGCGTGGCGTGAGGATCACCGCCGGGTACCGAACGGTACGCTGTTCACCGCCGTTGTGGACGCTGCGCTCAATGCCCCGGTGTCGCGGCAGTGGAAGGGCTATTGGCAGAAGTAAAAACCCCCGCCTGGGGCGGGGGTAAGAAGTTCAACTAATCGCCTCTAGCCTTGGCGTGGCTTGTTCTACGCGTTCCGCCACCGCACGGATTGTGTCTTCGTCGGTATTTTGGTGGTAAATACCCCTTACCACCCGCTCGACAAAATCATGAGCTGCCTTTTTACGGTTGCTTTCCTTGTCCATTAGATCCATCTGATCCTCCATCCGACGTTGTTATTTCGCCCCACACTCTATCAATAATCAAATCAGCGAAATGACCAAACCAATACTTTTGTGTTAGCTTCTTTCCGGACAAAAATTTCTGTAAATCCTCGTTAACGTTCAACACCTCCTTTAAAGAGCCTTGAATGTCGTCAGGTCGAATAGGAGACTTATCCGGAAAGTTACCCTTAATATAATCGTACGAGCTCTGCGCAACGTCAAGCCAAACACCCTTGTCTTTCTCAAAAAATCTTACAAGACCTGCATTTTCAAGCTTTTGTTCTACTTCAAGTGTAAGCGCCATTATTTCACCATACCGTTATGTAAGACCAAATTGCGGCGATTAACACCACAACAAACGATAGGCCTAAAAGAGCCACAGAGGTGTAAACAATCCAATCATAGCTAAAGAAAAGATATGATATTGCAGTTGCACTAGCTAAGACTCCAAATATAAATCCGGCCAGAGAAAGTCCCGCACGACGCAAAAATTGGGCCCGAACGGCACCCTGATGTTCTGTTTCATAGCTGTTGTACCCGGCAATAGCGTTGCCCAAAAATACCAGCGTAAAGCCTGCAAATGCGGAACCGCTGATGGCGACCCGGCTCGCAACATCAAGCAACATATTAGGCTCTGGACAGATACACATCGATTATCTTATCCCCCGAATCGTTATGAATTTACGATTCGAGTTCAATCAACGCAAGAATAATATCGATTTTTGGTGGTTTGGTAGTCATACCAGATAATGATTGTCACCCTATCTGGTGTCCGACCTCACTCATCCCGTCACCCACTGCTTATACGTCCCTTCGCTCGGAACCTCCCGCGCCAAGCCCTTTGCGACTAGCTTGTTCATACATGACCCCACCCGCTTGCGGATCAGCGACACGGCCCGCGCGTCGTTCGGGTCCAGCCCGCGCCCTTTGACCACCTCTATGGCGATTTCCAGCGTGGTGACGGCGCTGTCCGCGTTCCTGAGCGCTCCTAGGACGAACCGCTGCATTTCCCCACGATAGGCCCCGTGACGGGCCGGGAACTGCTTTGGCTGCACCAGGGCTAGATCCTGATCCGGGGCAAACATGTGGATGGTGTGGTCTATGTGGTCCAGGTCAACGATCAGGTCGTTGAGGGCGCGTTGGTGGTGCTCGATCTGGCCGGATATCTCGCGGCGCTTCTCGATCAGTCCTGCGACTGTGTTGGGGCGTTCTGTCATGCGGCAAGCATATGAAAAGCCTGGAAAAATTTTGAGGGGCTTCTAGGTGCATTTGCTACCTAATACCGGAATTCCCGCGTCAGGTGCTGGACGCCCTGCGGCAGCCGATCGAGACCGGGGAGGCGGTGATCGCCCGGGCCAATCACCACGTCACCTACCCCGCCCGGTTCCAGCTCGTCGCCGCCATGAACCCCTGCCGCTGCGGCCATCTGGCCGATCCGAACCGGGCCTGCTCGCGGGCCCCGCGTTGCGGCGGCGACTACCAGAACCGGCTGTCCGGCCCTCTGCTGGACCGTTTCGATCTGGCAATAGAGGTGCAAGCGGTGTCGGCGGCCGACCTGTCCCTGCCGCCGCCGGCCGAGGGCAGCGCCACCGTCGCCGCCCGGGTCGCCGCCGCCCGGGCGCTGCAGACGGAGCGTTACCGCCGCCTCGACCCGACGGGCGCGGTACGCACCAACGCCGATGCCAATGGCGAGCTGCTGACCGCCGTGGCCGAGCCGGACCCACCGGGCCGGGCGCTGATGCGCCAGGCGGCGGAGAAGCTGCAGCTCTCGGCCCGGGGCTATCATCGGGTGCTGAAGGTGGCGCGGACCCTGGCCGATCTGGACCGGGCGGAGACGGTCTGCCGCGTGCACGTGGCCGAAGCCCTGGCCTATCGCGGGCGCGGGGGATAGCTGCCGGGGGTAGCGGAGGGATCGCCGGCCCGGCCCTTGACTTCGGTCGGGCCGGACCACCTTTGTGGCCGGGCGGGCCCGCCCCGAAGCGCATCTTGGGAGGCCATACGGGCGATGCTCGCGTCGAGCTCGGACATATCGCGGCTGCTTGACCGCGTGGCCGGCGGTGATCGGCAGGCCTTCGCCGACCTGTATGAAGCGACTGCGCCGAAACTCTACGGCATCATTCTGCGTATCTTGCGGCGACGGGACGAGACCGACGAGGTGGTGCAGGACGTGTACGTGAAGATCTGGCAGCGGGCAGGCGATTTCGATCCGGCCCGCGCCTCCCCCATCACCTGGATGGCGACCATCGCCCGCAACCGCGCGCTGGACGAGGTGCGCCGTGCGCGGGTCGCCACGGTCTCGGACGACATTGCCCTGGAACGGGCGGCCGATCCGGCGCGATCGGCCCTTGGCGACTTGGAGGCAGGTGAGGATCGGCGCCGGTTGGAGATCTGCCTCGACGCGCTGGAAGGCGAGCGCGGGAGCTTGGTGCGCCTCGCCTATCTGGACGGGCTGTCGCGCCAGGACCTTGCCGATCGGTTCGGCCAGCCCGTCGGCACGATCAAGACCTGGCTGCACCGCAGCCTGAAGCAGCTCAGGGACTGCCTGACGGCATGAGGGAACGCGAGGACATCGAGCTGACGGCGGCGGAATACGTGCTCGGGACGCTGACGCGGGAGGAGCGGGTCGCCGTTGAGGCCCGGCGGACACGGGAGCCGGCGCTGGATGCGGCCATCGCCGTGTGGGAGCGGCATCTGTCGCCGATGCTGGACGACGTGGCACCGGTCGCGCCGCCGCCGGACCTGTTCCCGGCCATCGAGGCGGCCATCGCCGGACCCGCCCGGGAGGGTGGGGGCCAGGATGGAGCCCGGGTCGGAACCCGGGACGGAACGGTGACCGACCTCGCCCGGATGCGCCGCCGGCTCGGCCGCTGGCGCGCGGCGGCCGTCGGCGCGGCGGCGATCGCCGCCTGTCTCGCCGGCGTGCTTGTGGTCCGCGAGGTGATCCTGCCGCCGTCCCGGACCTTCGTGGCGGTGTTCCACGACGGCGATACCCAGCCGCGCTTCCTGCTCTCGGTCGATCTGGAGAGCCGGGAGCTCACCATCCGCCCGGTCACCGCCGAGCCGGTGGCGGACAAGACCTACCAGCTCTGGATCGTCGGCGAGGGGATCTCCCCGATCCCGCGGTCGCTCGGCCTGCTGGAGGACGTCTCCGGCACGACCCGCAAGCGCCTGGATCAGGTCGACCCGGCCCTGCTGCGCAACGCCACCTTCGGCATCAGCCTGGAGCCGCCCGGCGGCTCGCCCACCGGCCAGCCCACCGGTCCGGCCCTGCACGGCACGCTGATCCCGGCCGAGGACTGATCCGCAAAAAATCGCGCGGGCCTGAAACCCGCCGCGAAATCCTCCGTATCTACGGGCGGCTTCGATGAGAGCCGGCGTCGGGCTCTGTGTCCGGCGCACCCGAGAACAGACGAACGAGGATTCACGACATGACCGTCAAATGCGCGAAACACACCCTGATCGCCTCCGTCCTCCTGACGGGCCTCACTCTGGGTGCCGCCCAGGCCATGGACCATGCCGGCGTCAAGGCGTCGGGCCAGTCGGTCGCCGAGGGCTCGGTGACCGCGATGGAGGTGATGGCGCCCGAGAACGGCTGGCTCGTCGTTCACCGCACCGGCGCCGACCACAAGCCCGGGCCGGTCGTCGGCTACGCGCCGCTGAAGAAGGGCGAGAACGCCCATGTCACCGCCCTGCTGTCCGAGCCGGTGAAATCCGGCGAGATGCTGATGCTCATGGTCCACAGCGAGGCCGGCGGCACCAAGACCGGCATTTTTGAGTACACCCTCGGCGCCAAGGAAGACGGCCCGATCAAGCCGGACGGCAAGCTGGTCATGACGGTGATCACCGCCGAGTGACGGGCCGGCACCACTCAGGGTTGAGTAGTATAATTTTCGACGTTGAGTATTGATATACTCATACTCCCTCCCGGTTCTCAGATCGGGAGGGAGACATGGCTCGGGTTGCGGCGGTCCTGGCGCTGCTATGGGTGGCGGCCGCAAGTCCGGCCGCCGCGCAGTTCCTGGTCACCGAAGCCTGCATGGGCACCTGCCCCAACGGACCTGGCGGCCTACAGCTTCTCCTCGATCGCGTCCCACAGCATGGCGGGGACGTCGATGCCGTCGAACCGGCTCAGCTCCTGGATGCCGGTGGGCGATGTCACGTTGATTTCGGTCAGGTAACGACCGATCACGTCGATGCCGACGAAGATCTGGCCGCGCTTCTTCAGTTCCGGGCCGATGATCTCGCAGATCTCGTGGTCGCGCCGGGTCATCTCGCATTTCACCGCGCGCCCGCCGACATGCATGTTGGAGCGGGCCTCGCCGTCCGCCGGGATGCGGTTGATGGCGCCCACACCCTTGCCGTCGACCAGGATCACCCGCTTGTCGCCCTGGCGGACCTCCGGCAGGTAGGTCTGCACGATGATCGGCTCGCGAAACATCTGGGTGAAGATCTCCAGCAGGGAGTTCAGGTTCTCGTCGCCCGGCTTGATGTGGAACACGCCGGCGCCGCCGTTGCCGAACAGCGGCTTGACGATGATGTCCTTGTGCTCGTCGCGGAACGCCTTGATCTCTTCCGGATCGTGCGTGATCAGGGTCGGCGGCATGACGTCTTCGAAATGGGTGACGAAGAGCTTCTCTGGGGCGTTGCGCACATGGGCCGGGTCGTTCACCACCAGGGTCTTTGGGTGGATGTGCTCCAGCACATGGGTGGCGGTGATGTAGGACATGTCGAAGGGCGGGTCCTGGCGCATCAGCACCACGTCCACATCGGCCAGGTTCATCACGCCGCGTTCGCCCAGGGTGAAGTGGTCGCCCATGACCCGGCGCACGTCCAGTTCCGCCGCCCGGGCGGTGACCCTGCCGTCGCGGAAGCTCAGATGCTTTGGGAGATAGTGGTAGAGTGTATGTCCGCGCTTCTTCGCTTCCAGCGCCAGGGCGAAGGTGCTGTCCGCGTCGATGTTGACCGGCTCGATCGGGTCCATCTGGATCGCGACCTCAAGGCCCATGGCTCTCTCCCCGTCTCACTCTTGGTGGATGCGTTGGCTTGGTGGGTGCGGCGTGCGCGTCAGCGCGACAATCGACCGGCGCGGCGGTCAGTTCAAGCGGGTTTGTATCGACGCCAGGAACCGCTCCATCTCCGTGCGGTCCTCAATCGCGCCATAGCCCGCCGCCAGGTAACTCTTCACGGCCTTGGCGGCGCCCAGGATTGCCCCGCCCTCCGCCAGGATCGCCGCCTCCTCCATGACCAGTGCGGCCACGTCCGGCGCCAGGCGGCGCATCCGGGCCAGCACGGCGAGCCCGCCCTCGATGTCGTTGCTCTGCAGCCGGCGCAGCTTGATGTTGTTCTGCAGGCGTAACAGAACCAGACGGTCGGCGACGTCCCGATGATGCTCGGCGGTCAGGTCCTCGCCGGCGCCCATATGGCGCAGCAGGCTGCGCATGGTGCCGGCATCCATGGCCCGGCCACCGTGGAACGGGTCGAGGATGTGCCGGCCGCCGGGTCCGTCGACGCGGATCAGGAAATGCGCCGGGAAGCTCAGCCCGGCCGCGTCCCAGCCGGCCGCCCGGGCGGCGTGGCAGTACAGGATGCCGAGCGCCACGGGCAGGCCGCGGCGGCGGTCGATCACCGCGGCCAGGTCGGCATTGATCATGTCCTCGTAGCTGTCGGTGTCGCCGGCATAGCCGAGTTCGTCGGCCATGAGCGACGGCAGGACCTGCGAGGGATCGCGGCCGGCCAGACTGGCCGCCTTGCCGGCGATCTCCTCCAGATGGGAGAGCTGGGGCCTCACCTCCGGCTCCGGGTGGGCCAGGACCGACAGGGCGAGCCCGAGCCGCGCCATGTCGAGCCGGGCGTTCGGATCGGCGGCGCATGCGGCGGCGGCCTCGTCCAGCAGCGCCCCCGCCGTCTCGACGGTCAGTCCGGCCTGCGGGTCTGCGGTCACGGGCGCACCGTCACGTAGTCGACCACGCCGCGCACATAGGGAATGTTGCGGGCATGGCCGATCGCCCTGCCGAGCTCGGCCTGGGAGCGGGCGATGCCCATGATGTAGACGGTCTGGTTCACCACCTCGATCGAGTAGTTGATGGAGGCGATCTTGTCGTCGGCCAGCAGCTTGAGCCGCAGCTCGGTGCCGATCCGCGTGTCGCGACCGAAATCGGTCAGCGAGGACTGGTCGGTGACCTGCAGCTCGTTGATCACCTCGACCACGCCGTCGGCGCTCCAGGCGAGGCGGGTGGCGGTCACCCGGTCCTCCGGATCCTCCACCGTGCCGGTCAGCAGCACCCGGCCCTGGTCGACGGTGAAGGAGACGTCGGCGAACAGGTCGTAGTTGGTCTCGAAGAACTTGGCGTTGAGCTGCAGGCGGATGCGGCTGTCATCGACGGAGCGGGTGAAGCCCTTCTCGGTCTGCGCGGCGGTGGCGCCGGCGGCACCGGCACCCACGGCCATCCCCACGGGCGAGCATCCGGCCAGGGGCACCGCCAGGGCGGCCAGCACGATCAGCGCTGCGCCAAGGCGCGCGCGGGGGGAGCGGCGCGAGACGGGGCGGGGGAACAGGGGGCGCTGGCGAACGGGTTTCTGCGGCATCGATGCGTACTCCAGTGACGTCGGTTCCATACTTAGGGGTTTCGCGGCCGTCCGTCACCGGTTGTCGCGGTGCACGTCGACCAGATGGATCGGCAGGCGCCAGGGGCGCACGATCACCAGGTCCAGGCGTCGGCCCAGGCCGGACAGGGTCGGATCCCTGCCCGCGACCAGTGCCAGGGCGCGGGCGATGCGCAGCCGCTGTCGGGTCGAAACGGCATCGACGGCGGCGGCCAGACTGCGCCGGGCCTTGACCTCGACGGCGACGAGAACATCGCCGCGCCGGACCACCAGATCGATCTCCCCGGCCGGCGTGCGTTCGCGTCGGGCGAGGACCCGATAGCCCTTCAGGCGCAGCCAGAGGGCGGCCCAGGTCTCCGCCGCCAGGCCCCAGGACTGGGCGCGCCGGCGCCGCCGGCGGCCGGCTGCCGCGATCCTGTCATCTTCCTGTGCTTGAGTAATTCGGGCTTGAGTAATTGATGCTTGAGTGACGGAACTGGCGCTCGTGTCGCCACGTTTACTTGACGGCGCGTGTCGATTAGCGTCGGCCACGGTCTGACCGGCCAGATTTCAGGAACCCGTGGGTTTCGACCAAAGCGGAGGAAAGCTGCATGATGAGGTTCCGGACACGGCGGGCGGGGCTTTTCGCGACGTTGGCCGTCATGGTTGCAGTTCTGGCGGCATGTTCAAGCGCAAAGCAGCCGGAGGCGCCGAGCGAGCGGGTCGAGACCGCGCCACCGCCCAAGACCTCCGAAGCCCCGCCGCCGTCGAGCCTGGATCTGCAGCCGAACCAGCCGGTCCCCGGAGGCGTCACCATCCCCGATCGGACCGGTCCGCCCAAGGTTGCGCTGCTGCTGCCGCTCACCGGCCGGGCCGCGACGGTGGGCAAGGCGCTGCGCAATGCCGCCGAGCTCGCCCTGTTCGACATCGCGACCGAGGACTTCGCCCTCGCCTTCTACGACACCGCCTCCGACCCGCAGACCGCCGTCGGGGTCGCCCGCAATGCCATCAGCGAAGGCGCCGACATGATCATCGGCCCGCTGTTCTCCGATTCGGCCCGGGCGGTCGGTCCGGTGGCCCAGGCGGCGAACGTGCCGGTGCTGTCGTTCTCCAACGACCGCTCCGCGGCGGGCAACGGCGTGTGGGTGCTGGGACTGCTGCCGGGCGAGCAGGTCGAGCGGGTGATCCGCTATGCCGCCGCCAACGGCTATAGCCGCATCGGCGTCCTGGCGCCGTCCAATGCCTACGGGTTCGAAGCGATGCAGGCGGCGCGGGACACCGCGGCGAAGACCGGGGCGACAATCAGCCGGATGCGGTCCTACACGCCGGGCTCCTCGACCTCGCTCTCCGAGACGGTCAAGAGCTTCGCGGCCGGCGGGGAAGCCGGCTACGACGCGGTCCTCGTGCCCGAGGGTGGGCAGAACATCCTCAATCTGGCGCCGCTGATGGCTTACTATGACATCGACCCGAACAAGGTGAAGTATCTGGGCACCGCGTTGTGGGCCGACCCTGCCCTGGGCCGGGAGCCGACCCTGGTGGGCGGCTGGTTCGCGGCCCCGGACCCGGCCGGCCGCAAGCCCTTCGTCGACCGCTACCGCGCGGTGCATGGCGGCGCCCCCCACGGCCTCGCCTCGCTGGCCTATGACGCGGTGGGCCTGGCGGCCGTGCTGGCCCGCCAGCCGGATGGCGACGGCTTCTCGGTGGAGACCCTGACCCAGCCGTCGGGCTTCAACGGGGCCGACGGGCTGTTCCGCCTGCTGATCGACGGGACCAACCAGCGCGGCCTCGCCGTCCTGCGGCTGACCGCCAACGGGTTCGAGCGGGTGGACCCGGCGCCGACCAGCTTCTCGGCGGCGATCAACTGAGCCGGCCTACCGGCCCGTCAGCGGCCGGGCGTGCTGCAACAGGCGTGCGGTGACCGCGTCCAGACGGGCGCGGCCGGCGGCGGTGGCGCGGATATCGGCACCCGCGGTCTCCAGGAATCCGGCGGCGACCAGCCCCTCCAGCGCCGGGGCCTCGAACAGGTCGGCGGGCGCGGCGCCGAACAGGTGGCGACACCGGTCCTCGGTCAGCCCTTCGTCGATGCGCAGGCCCATCAGCACCGCTTCCATTAGCGCCTCGTCCCGTGGGATCGGCGCATCGTCCACCAGGGCATGACCCTCCCGGGCCACCCGGTCCAGCCAGATCGTCGGCGCCCGGTGGGTGCGGGTCGCGGTCTTCGCCGCGCCGGGCCGTCCGTCCGACAGCCGGCCATGGGCGCCGGGTCCGATGCCGAGATAGTCCTGATAGCGCCAGTAGACGAGGTTGTGCCGGCATTCATGGCCGGGGCGGGCGTGGTTGGACACCTCGTAGGCCGGCAGGCCCGCCCGGCCTAGGATTTCCTGGGTCGCCTCATACAGGTCGGCCGCCCCGTCGTCGTCCGGGAGGGCGAACTCGCCGCGGGCGTGGCGGGCGTAGAACGGCGTCGTCGGCTCGATGGTGAGCTGATAGAGCGACAGGTGCACCGGCTCCAGGGCGATCGCCCGCTCCAGTTCCCGCTGCCAGCCGGCCAGGTCCTGCTCCGGCCGGGCATAGATCAGGTCGAAGGAGACGGTGTCGAACTGCGCCCGTACGGCATCCAGGGCGGCCAGCGCCTCCGCCGCCGAGTGCTCCCGTCCCAGAAAGCGCAGCGACGCGTCGTCCAGGGCCTGCACCCCGAGCGAGACCCGGGTGATCCCGGCCTGCCGGAACGCCGCCATCTTCGCCGCCTCCACCGAGGTGGGGTTGGCCTCCAGGGTGATCTCGATGTCGTTGTTGAAGCGGAACAGCCGCCGCGCCGCCGCTAGCACGTCGGCGACGGTTTCCGGCTCCATCAGTGACGGGGTGCCGCCGCCGAAGAAGATGCTGACCAGCCGCCGGGTGCCGTCCGCCGCGCCGCCGACCCGGGGCGCCAGGGTTTCCAGCTCGCGCACCAGGAGGTTGCGCCACAGGGCGTGATCGACGCTGTCCGAGACATGGCTGTTGAAGTCGCAATAGGGGCACTTGGCCCGGCAGAACGGCCAGTGGACATAGAGTCCGAGCGGGTCCGACGCCGCCGCCGCCCGAGCGGTGGGGTCAGTCGCCAGCAGGGCCGCCATCGAAGCACCGCGCCACGAGCTGGGCGAAGGCGTCCGCCCGGTGGCTGACCGAATGTTTCCAGTCGGCATCCCCCTCGCCGAAGGTCTTGGTGTCGCCGTCGGGCACGAACATGGGATCGTAGCCGAAGCCCTTGTCGCCGCGCGGCGGCCACACGGCGGTGCCGTGCACGAAGCCCTCCACGCTTTCGCAATGGCCGTCGGGCCAGGCGAGGGTCAGCGCGCAGGTGAACCAGGCCCGGTCGTCGTCCGAGCCGCTCTCCGCCATCTTCCGGTGGACCAGCTCCATGGCGACCGAGAAGTCCTTGGACGGTCCGGCCCAGCGGGCGGAGTAGATCCCCGGATCGCCGTCCAGAGCCGCGACGCAGAACCCGGAATCGTCGGCCAGCGCCGGTTTCCCGGAGGCCGTGGCCGCCGCCAGCGCCTTCAGTTCCGCATTCGCAACGAAAGTGGTGCCCGTCTCCTCCGGCTCCGGCAGGCCGAGCTCGCCGGCGGAGACCACGCTCATGCCATAGGGCGCCAGCAGCTCGCCGATCTCCCGCACCTTGCCGGGATTATGGGTGGCGAGGACCAGGGTCTCGCCGGCCAGCTTGCGGGGCGCCATGGCGTCGGTCTCCTCAGCCCACGGCCGCGAGCTGCAGGGAGGCGAGTTCGTCGGTGCCCTTGCGGGCGAGGCGCAGCAGTTCCATGAACGCCGCCTCCGAGAACGGATCGCCCTCGGCCGTGGCCTGGACCTCGACCAGTCCGCCGCCGGCGGTCAGCACGAAATTGGCGTCGGCGTCGCAGTCGCTGTCCTCGGCATAGTCGAGATCCAGCACCGGCACACCCTTGTAGATGCCGCAGGAGATCGCGGCCACGCGGTCGACCAGCGGATCGCTCTTCACCGCGCCGAAGCGCTTCAGGGTGGCGATCGCCTGGTGCAGGGCGACCCAGGATCCGGTGATCGCCGCGGTGCGGGTCCCGCCATCGGCCTGCAGCACGTCGCAGTCGATCCGGATCTGACGCTCGCCCAGGGCGGCGAGGTCGGTGACGGCGCGCAGGGAGCGGCCGATAAGGCGCTGGATCTCCTGGGTACGGCCCGACTGCTTGCCGCGGGCAGCCTCGCGGTCGGTGCGGGTATGGGTGGAGCGCGGCAGCATGCCGTATTCGGCGGTGACCCAGCCCTTGCCGCCGCCCTTCAGCCACGGCGGGACCCGCTCTTCCACGGTGGCGGTGCACAGCACGTGGGTGTCGCCGAACCGGGCGAGGCAGGAGCCTTCGGCATGCTTGGCGAAGCCGGGTTCCAGGACCACCTTGCGCAGTTCGTCGACGGCGCGGCCGGAGGGCCGGGAGCCCGCCGGGGTCTGGCCGGCGTTCTGGCCGGAGGTCGGGGCGGATGCCATGGGGTCGCCTTTCGTTGCGGATGGCTCTGGTCGAAATCTGCGCGGAAGCTAGCGATCCCGACCCCCGGCGTCCAGTCTCGCGGACCGCTTCGGGCGGACCGGCGGAGGCGGGGGCGACACACGTTGACCGGCCGCATAGCGCTTCCTAGATTTTGCGCTACGATGGCAGCTATGCACAAAGAACCCTTTGACGGCACGTCGATGCCGTCCACCGCCCTGGCGCAACTCAACGAGCGGTCGCGCCGGATCCTCATGCACGTGGTCGATGCCTATGTGGAGACGGGGGAACCGGTGGGCTCGCGCACCCTGTCGCGTAAGCAGGGCCTGGTGCTGTCGCCGGCGACAATCCGCAACGTCATGGCCGATCTGGAGGAGGCGGGACTGCTGTTCTCGCCCCATACCTCCGCCGGGCGCCTGCCGACCGACGCGGGCCTGCGCATGTTCGTCGACGGCCTGCTGGAGATCGGCGGCGATCTCGGGCCGGAGGAACGGGAGAGCATCGACGGACAGTGCGCCGCCGCGGGCCGCAGTGTGGCGGAGATGCTGGAGGAGGCGTCCTCCGCCCTGGCCGGGCTGACCCGCTGCGCCGGCCTCGTCGTTTCGCCGAAGAATGAAGGCTCGCTGCGCCATATCGAGTTCGTGCCGCTCGGCAACCAGCGCGCCCTGGTGGTGCTGGTCAGCGAGACCGGCCTGGTGGAGAACCGGGTGGTGGAGCTGCCCGCCGGCCTGCCGCCCTCGGCCCTGGTGGAGGCGACCAACTACCTCAACACCCGGCTCAGCGGTCGCACGCTCAGCGAGGCGATGGCGCGGATCGAGGAGGAGATCGTCCAGCGCAAGGCCGAGCTCGACGACCTGACCTCCCGCGTCGTGCAGGCCGGGCTGGCCACCTGGGGCGGGGGGCCGGGAGCCTCGACCCTGATCCTGCGCGGCCAGTCGGCCCTGCTGCACGACGTGACCGCCCTGGAGGACCTGGAGCGGATCCGCGGGCTGTTCGAGCAGCTCGAGGAGAAGGAGAGCACCCTGCGCCTGCTCGACGCCACCGGGGCCGCCGACGGGGTGCAGATCTTCATCGGCGCCGAGAATCAGCTGTTCCGCAACACCGGCTGCTCGATGATCATCGCGCCGTACCACGATCAGAAACGTTCGGTCGTGGGCGCCATCGGTGTGATCGGCCCGACCCGGATGAACTACGCCCGCATCATCCCGATGGTCGACTACACCTCCAAGCTGATCAGCCGGCTGCTGGGCTAGAGCAGATCGTGCGGTGACGGGATCACTTCGCGATCCCATCGGCGTGCCTGATTCTGCTCTATCTTATTGGTTCAGAGACAAATTCACCGACCGTATTGAATCGCTCCGTGATTCAATACGATCGGATATGGTTCTAGGAAATCCGGGACGCCGCACCGGGCCGACGCCGAGGGATCCGCCGACGCTCGGGGGTGATTTGCGGCGATTCGGGTTTTCATCGACGCACAGGCGCCTTACATAGCGGACGTCACGACAGTCTCCGATCCACGGACGTGCCGCATTTTCAACCGCAGGACCACGAGTAGCGATCATGGCGAACGACCAGAACAAGCCCGCCGGCCCGCAACCCGTCAACGATCAGCAGGCGCCGGGCGAAGCCCCGTACGATCAGGCGGCCGAGGCGTCGCTTGCCGAGAGCCTGGGCCTGTCGGAAGAAGGCCTGATCGACACGGACGGGGGCCAGACCGATGCCCGCGACGTGCGGATCGCCGAGCTCGAGGAGCAGGTCGCCCATCTCAAGGACCAGGCACTGCGGGCCCTGGCCGATGCGGAGAACCTGCGCCGGCGCACCGAGCGCGAGAAGGAGCAGTGGCGCAAGTTCGCGTCGGCCGACCTGGCCAAGGATCTGCTGAACGCCGTCGACAACCTGCGCCGTGCGCTGGACTCCGCCCCGGCGGACCGGGATTCCCTCGACGACGCGGTGAAGAACGTCATCGTCGGCGTGGAGATGACCGAGAAGGAGGTTCTGAACGCCTTCGACAAGCACAAGATCGTGCGGATCAACCCACTCGGCGAGAAGTTCGACTACAACCTGCATCAGGCGATGTTCGAGGTCGAGGATCCGAGCAAGGCGCCGGGCACGGTGGTTCAGGTTCTCGCGCCGGGCTACGTGCTGCACGATCGGCTGCTGCGCGCCGCCATGGTCGGCGTCGCCAAGGGTGGCAAGCCGGACGACCACGAGCGGGTCGATACCACGGCGTGAGGCTGGGGGTGCTCGAGCGCCCCTCTCTCTACCTTCTACCCTCCAAAAAGCACGCCCCGGATTTATGCCGGGGCCCATCCGTCTGCACGCGCGGACGCCATGAATCAGGCGCCAGGACTTGGAACAGCGGGCGAGTAGGCCCCGGCATAAATCCGGGGAGTGGCGCTGTAGTAAAGTGTCATGAGCTAGGTTTTGGTCCTTCCATCCGGCGGGAACAGGAACTCGCTGTCCGGATCATGTGCCCGCATCTTGCGCTTGGCGGTTTCCGGCCGGCCGACCGCGTAGCAGTAGAGACAGCCGTGCGGGCACGTGTCGTAGGCGCCGATATCGCGGGATTCCGCGCAGGCGCAGCCCGGCCGGTTGCCCTTCTCCCGTCCTCCGATCTCCCGGTCCGCGATTCCGGACAGCCGGGTCACGTCGATGCAGGCGGCCGGGGCCAGTCCGGGCGAGAGCAGGTCCGGCTGGGCGCAAAGGGTGGGACGGATGCCCCGCTCGGCGGCGATCTCCGCCAGACGGGCCAGCAGCGCGCGCTTCTCTTCGGCCTCCGGATCGCGCCAGGCGATGCCGGCCTCCCGTTCCAGCCGGCGCAGGTTGGCGCCGGTCTTGCGGTAGATCGTGGCGAAGGACAGCACGACCTCGTCGACCGCGCCGGCCAGGTCCTGCGCCAGCGCGGCAAAGGTCCGCGCGTGGAAATCGGGCGGCGTAAGATCGGTGATCAGCACCGGATCGTAGCGCCAGACCACGGTCCGCGGCCCGAAATGCCGGGCCATCTCGCGGATCTGCGCCACCGCGCGGCCGGTATCGATCACCGACCGCTCCAGCGCCCGCGGATAGCCGGTGACGGTCACCTGCACCATGAACGGCCGCCGCTGCGTCGCCAGCGTTTCCAGCGTGTCGAGGAACGGTTCGGCGTTGCGGGTCCAGAACACGAAGGCCTCGGCGGCCTCCGGGTCGAGCCCCACGGTGAAGGGTTTGCCGCCATAGGGGTTCGTGACCCGGGCGAAGCCGGCGGCCAGCCGGTTGCGGAACCAGGAACCGTAGAAGGCGGGGATGTCGGTCTTGTAGCTGGCGGAGACGATCATGGTAAACGCCAACTTGGGCCGAGAATCAGGCTCCGGCAACGCTTGCGTCGGCGATTGGCCCCACTATATACGGTTCAATCCTGAAATTGTCCCCGATGGGGGCGCCGACGGCGCTTTCGAGGCCAACGGCGCCTGCCGCTGAAGAGAGGATCGCATGAGCAAGGTTATCGGTATTGATCTCGGCACGACGAACTCGTGCGTCGCCGTCATGGACGGCTCGACTTCCAAGGTCATCGAAAACGCCGAGGGCGCGCGCACCACGCCCTCCATGGTCGCCTTCGCCGAAGGTGGCGAGCGGCTGGTCGGCCAGGCCGCCAAGCGCCAGGCCGTGACCAATCCGGAAAAGACGCTGTTCGCGATCAAGCGCCTGCTGGGCCGCCGCGCGGACGACGCCGCGTCGAAGAAATTCAACGAGCTCGTCCCCTACAAGGTCGTCGCCGGCGACAATGGCGACGCGTGGGTCGAGATCGACGGGAACAAGTACAGCCCGGCGCAGATCTCCGCGATGATCCTCGGCAAGCTGAAGGAGGACGCGGAGACCTATCTGGGCGAGAGCGTGACCCAGGCGGTCATCACCGTCCCGGCCTACTTCAACGACGCCCAGCGTCAGGCCACCAAGGACGCCGGCAAGATCGCCGGTCTCGAAGTCCTGCGCATCATCAACGAGCCGACCGCCGCCTCCCTGGCCTACGGCCTGGACAAGAAGTCGACCGGCACCATCGCGGTCTATGACCTCGGCGGCGGTACCTTCGACGTGTCCGTGCTGGAGATCGGCGACGGCGTGTTCGAGGTGAAGTCGACCAACGGCGACACGTTCCTCGGCGGCGAGGATTTCGACCAGCGGGTGATCGACTATCTGGCCGACGAGTTCAAGAAGGAGAACGGGATCGACCTGCGCTCCGACCGCCTGGCGCTGCAGCGTCTGAAGGAAGCGGCCGAGAAGGCGAAGATCGAGCTGTCCTCCTCGCAGCAGACCGAGGTCAACCTGCCGTTCATCACGGCCGACCAGTCCGGTCCGAAGCACCTGAACATCAAGGTCACCCGCGCCAAGCTGGAAGCCCTGGTGGACGACCTGGTGCAGCGCACGATCGCGCCGTGCAAGGCCGCGCTGAAGGATGCCGGCCTGTCCGCCGGCGAGATCGACGAGGTGATCCTGGTCGGCGGCATGACCCGCATGCCGAAGATCATCGAGACGGTGAAGAGCTTCTTCGGCAAGGACCCGAATCGCGGCGTGAACCCGGACGAGGTCGTCGCCTCCGGCGCGGCGATCCAGGCCGGCGTGCTGAAGGGCGAGGTCAAGGACGTCCTGCTGCTCGACGTGACCCCGCTGTCGCTCGGCATCGAGACCCTGGGCGGTGTGTTCACCCGACTGATCGACCGCAACACGACGATCCCGACCAAGAAGAGCCAGACCTTCTCGACCGCCGAGGACAACCAGACCGCGGTGACGATCCGGGTGTTCCAGGGCGAACGCGAGATGGCGGCCGACAACAAGATGCTCGGCCAGTTCGACCTTGTCGGCATTCCGCCGGCACCGCGCGGCGTGCCGCAGGTCGAGGTGACCTTCGACATCGACGCCAACGGCATCGTCAACGTCTCGGCCAAGGACAAGGCCACCGGCAAGGAGCAGCAGATCCGCATCCAGGCGTCGGGCGGTCTGTCCGACAGCGACATCGAGCAGATGATCAAGGACGCCGAGACGAATGCCGCCGGTGACAAGAAGCGCCGCGAGCTGATCGAGGCGCGCAACCAGGCGGACAACGCCATCCACGCCACGGAGAAGACCCTTGCCGACTTCGGCGACAAGGTCGATCCGGCGGACAAGTCGGCGGTGGAGTCGGACCTCGCGGCGCTCAAGACCGCGATGGACGGCGACGACGTCGAGGACATCCAGGCCAAGCTTCAGGCGCTGCAGCAGTCGTCCATGAAGCTGGGCGAGGCGATGTACAAGGCCCAGCAGGAGGCCGGGGCCGCCGAGGGCGGTGCCGAGACCGGTTCCGGCGGTCAGTCGGACTCCTCCGCCGGAGCCGACGATGTGGTCGACGCCGACTTCGAGGAAGTCGACGACCAGGATCGCAACAAGTCGGCCTGATCCCGATCAGGTGAAAACGCGTGGCCCGGCATCATCCCTTGGCGGATCGATGCCGGGCGCCGCGGTCCGCTCGGACCGGGGCTTTTCAGCGACACGCGCAACGACGACACTAGCGCGATACCGGGGGCGGTGACGATCGATGGCGAAGCGCGACTATTATGAGGTCCTGGGCGTTGACCGGAACGCCGACAAGGACACCCTGAAGAAGGCGTATCGCAAGCTTGCGATGCAGTTCCATCCCGACCGCAATCACGGTAACGCGGAAGCGGAGCTCAAGTTCAAGGAACTCAACGAGGCCTATGACGTCCTGAAGGACGACGAGAAGAAGGCCGCCTACGATCGTTTCGGTCACGCAGCGTTCGAAGGCGGCGGACCGCGTCCCGGCGGCGGCGGCGGTTTCGAGGGCTTCTCCGGCGGTTTCGCCGACATCTTCGAGGAGATGTTCGGAGACTTCATGGGCGGCGGTGGCGGCAGGCGGGGCGCCAGCCCGGGCCGCGGCGCCGATCTGCGCTACAACATGACGGTCAGCCTGGAGGACGCGTTCAACGGCAGGCAGGCAGAGATCCGCGTGCCGACCTCCGTGACCTGCGACGTCTGCGACGGCGCGGGCGCGGAGAAGGGCTCCAAGCCGATCGCCTGTCCGACCTGCGGAGGTCGCGGCAAGACCCGGACCCAGCAGGGCTTCTTCACCATCGAGCGGACCTGTGCGTCCTGCGGCGGTGTGGGCCAGGTGATCGAGAACCCGTGCAAGGCCTGCAGCGGCGCCGGCCGCCAGCGCAAGGAGAAGACCCTGTCGGTCAACATCCCCGCCGGTGTGGAGGATGGAACCCGCATCCGCCTGCAGGGCGAGGGTGAGGCCGGCATGCGCGGCGCGCCGCCGGGCGACCTCTATCTGTTCCTGAACATCCAGCCGCATCCGCTGTTCCAGCGCGAAGGCGCCGACATTTACTGCAGGGTTCCGCTGGAGATGGTCACCGCCTCCCTGGGCGGCGCGATCGAAGTGCCGACCATCGAGGGCAAGCGGGCCAAGGTCTCCGTCCCTGCCGGCACCCAGACCGGCCGGCAGTTCCGGCTGCGCGGCAAGGGCATGTCCGTCCTGCGCTCGCCGTCGCGCGGCGACATGTATGTCGAGGTGGCAGTCGAGACGCCGGTCAACCTGACCGACCGTCAGCGCGAGCTGCTGGAGGAATTCCAGAAGGACAGCGGCGTGGAGAAGACCAGTCCGCAGAGTCACGGCTTCTTCGACAAGGTGAAGGAGCTGTGGGAGGACCTTCGCGACTAGAGCAAGTCACGATCAGTTGGAAACCTTCTGCTCGTGTGACTGTGCTCTATCTTTGATGGGATAGAGGGCGATTCCCGGTGCAGATCGTTTAGATCTGAACCGATCCCGCTCTCGCATTTCAGGCGTTGCCCCGGGAACTATTCCCCCAATCCACCGGCACTACCCCCAGGAAACCGCGGGTTTCAGGGGGGTAGTACCGGCTGCACCGTCAGAACCCCCCGGTCTTCTCCCGATTGATGGCGGTGACCATTGCCCGGCCCTCGCGCTCCATGAAGGCGATCGCCGCCCCGGTCATCGCCATGGCATAGCGGATGGTGAAGCGCTGTCCCTCGGTCATCTCGGCACTGGGCAGGCCCCGCAAACGCCGCTGTTCCCTGCGGAGTCCTGCGAGACGCTCGTCCACGACGCGGTTGACGTCGTCCATCTCGACCAGATGGGCGAAGAACATGGCGGTGAGGAAGGGAGAGCGCAGAACCTCTTCGCCGGAGGCGGCCGAGACCGACGCCACCAGGGCTTCCCGCCCGATCTCGGTCAGGCGGAAGACCCGCTTCTCCAGGGAGACGTCGCCGGGCCCCACGACCTCGATCTCGCCCCGTGCTACCGCCTTGGCGAGGGCCGGATAGATGGCGCCGAGGCTGGCATGGGCGAAGTGGCCGAACCAGTCCTCCACCGATTTGCGTATGCCGTAGCCGCTGGTGTCCCCGAAGCTGAGAACCCCGAGGCAGAGCGCGCGCACATCCACGATATCTCTCCATTTAACAAGAATATCAAACCGAATTTACCTTTAACACCAAATAACTAGAAATGCGATAGCCCGACGTGCTCCCGAGGGCTGACAATGCGATAATAAACCGTATTCTCGGCGGCGCGACGGCCATGAGGGAGAAGAGCGATGGCATTGGCAGTGGGCGTGTTCGGCAGTACCGGACGCATGGGACGGATGGTCACCCGGGCCGTCACCGAGGCCGACGGGATGACCGTCAACAAAGCCGCCGATCGTGCCGGTAGTGCCCATCTCGGCGCCGATATCGGCGACCTGGCGGGCGTCGGCTCCCTCGGAGTGTCGGTGACCGACGATGTGGACGCCGTCCTGGGCGTCGACGTGGCCATCGACTTCACCCTGCCGGAGGCCACCCTCGTCCATGCGGCGCGCGCGGCCGCCAGCGGCACGCCTCTGGTGATCGGAACCACCGGCCTGACCAACGCGCAGGAGGCCACCCTCGCCGAACACGCCAAAACCACCGCCATCGTCTACGCGCCGAACATGAGTCTGGGCGTCAACCTGCTCCTGGCGGTGGTCGAGCAGGTCTCCGCCGCCCTGGACGAGGCCTGGGACATCGAGATCGTCGAGATGCATCACAACCGCAAGGTCGATGCCCCGTCGGGCACGGCCCTCGGACTCGGCCGGGCCGCCGCCAAGGGGCGGGGCCGCGCGTTCGACGACGTGGCCGTGCTGTCCCGCGAGGGCATGACCGGTCCCCGGGAACAGGGTCAGATCGGATTCGCAACATTAAGGGGCGGCGACGTGATCGGCGATCACACGGTGATCTTCGCCGGCGCTGGCGAGCGCGTCGAGATCGGCCACAAGGCGAGCGGGCGCGACGTCTTCGCCGCCGGGGCGGTGCGGGCGGCCCGCTGGGTCGCCGGACGTACGCCGGGGCTCTACACCATGCGTGACGTGCTCGGCATCACCTGATCGGTTCAATTTGGTTCCGGAATGGAGAGATGGGGCGGCAGGGCCGCGCGGCGCAACCCGTCGCGCAGCACATTTGCCAGCCCGTCCTTCTCCTCCTGGCCGAGGAAGGCGCCGATCTCCAGCCCGCGCCCCCGGGACCGCAGGGTCAGCCGGCTGGCGCGCCGCGGCCGCTGCTCCACATCGACCCGGAGCCAGGCCGAGGGCATGACGTAGCGCCGGCGGCGGCCGCGGGCGTCGATCTTCACGACCTCCAGCGCGTTGCCGGAGAGCCGGATCGTCTCGTAAGCCCGTGCGGCCCGGTAGTTCAGACGAAAGGCGAGATAGATCACCGCCACGTCGAGGCCGAGAAAGCCGACGATCGGCCACGCGCCGAGGAGAAAAAAGACCAAGCCGATGGTGAACGACAGCCCGGCGATCACGCCCATGAGGACCAGGAACCCCTGGGGCGTGAGGGATCGATGCGGATACAGAACGAGATCCAGAACCGGCGTTTCCTCGGGCTCGGACCCCGTCTTGGCGATCGGCTGCTCCATGGCCTCACATTAGCGCCGCGGACCGGGGAGCGGTCAATCCGGCATAGCGATGTGGGCGATTGCGGCCCTCTGTCGCGGGGGCTAAACAGGGACATGGCCCGCGCGATGACCAAAGCCCAGATCGAGACCTTCTTCGCCACGCTCCAGGCGGATAACCCGGAGCCGCAGGGCGAGCTCGACTGGATCAATCCCTTCACCCTGCTGGTCGCCGTCGTCCTGTCGGCGCAGGCGACCGATATCGGCGTCAACAAGGCGACGAAGAAGCTGTTTCCGGTCGCCGACACGCCGGAGAAGATGCTGGCGCTCGGCGAGGCCGGGGTGAAGGAGCACATCAAGACGATCGGGTTGTTCAACGCCAAGGCCAAGAACGTCATCGCCCTCTGCGAGCAGCTGATCGAGAAGCACGGCAGCGCGGTCCCGCGCGACCGCGAGGCGCTGGAGGCTCTTCCAGGCGTCGGCCGCAAGACCGCCAACGTGGTCCTGAACATCGCCTTCGGCGAGCCGACCATCGCCGTCGACACCCACCTGTTCCGGGTCGCCAACCGCACGGGTCTGGCGGCGGGGAAGACGCCGCTGGCGGTGGAGAAGGCGCTGTTGAAGAAGGTGCCGCCGGCCTATCTGCGCCATGCGCATCACTGGCTGATCCTGCATGGCCGCTACATCTGCAAGGCGCGCAAGCCGCGATGCCCGGACTGCAAGGTCGCCGCCGTCTGCAATTTCAAGGACAAGACGCTGGCTTCTTGAAGGAACCGGCCCCCTGAGGGAACCGGCCCGGCTCAGCTTTCCGCCTCGACCGTGTGCTGCTTCCAGAGTTCGTCGAGGCAGTCCTGCATGTCGGCCGCGCGCGGACTGTGGATATTGCGGGCCTCCATATGGACCAGGGCCGGCCCGATATCCGAGCGGTACCAGAACAGGTCCATGATGCAGGTGCGGGCCGTGTACTGCCAGACCGTGGCGCCGCCGTCCTGGCGCACGAAGGTCGGCTGGCCGATCAGCCGCGCCACCCCGGTCGGATCCAGCGCGCGGAGCGACCGCTCGTCGCGCAGCGCCACCGGCAGCAGGGCCCTGCCGGTGGTGAGCGGGACCGGGGCCGCGCCGCGGGCCACCGGCGTCGCGCCCGGGGCAGCCGCCGTCTTGGGGGCGGGCTGCGTCGTTGCGCATCCGGAAAGGAAAATCGCGGCAGTCAGGGCAGCGGCGGTCAGGGCAAGAGCGCAGGCGCGGCGCCCGGCGACACGGTCCATGCGCGGATTACTCTTCGGTCAGGGGGCTGATATCGCCCTTGATCACACCACCGAGCTCGACTTCCAGCTTGTTGAACCGGACCTTGCCCTCGAGCACGCCGGTGGCCTTCACCGACAGGGTGCCGCGGACCGACAGCTCGCCCTCGAAGCGGCCGGCGATGATCGCTTCTTCTATTGTCACCTTGCCCCGGTATAGGCCGGTGTCTGTGACCTCGAGGGATTGGCTGTGCTCCAGGGTCGCCTGGACGGTGCCTTCGACGACGAGGGAGTCGCAGGCCGTGATCTCGCCGGACAGCGAGATGTCCTTGCCGACCAGGAGACGCTTGCTCTCCTCGTTGCCGCGGGGCGCGGTCGGCCGGCGCTGCGGCGCGCCGGGAATGTCGGCGGCCGAGCGTCGGGGAATCTCGGGCACGAAGCCCTGGCCGGGGGTACGCGGGGGGGTCGAAGCGGACATGGCCGAACCTTTCGAGTCGGAAGCGGCGGAGGAGGGGGAGGATGTCGAGGTGTCCGGACGCACGGTGTCGGAGTCCGGCGACCCGGACACGCTGTCCGCGCCTTCAGACTGGCTGCCGATGGGGGTTGATGAGGAGAGATCGTCGGTGTCGGAGCCGGACTCCTTCGATGCGCCCGCATCCATCACCGGTTCGACATTTCCGTCTCGCGGCATTTCGGATGCTCTGCGACGCCGGAACATGGCTTATCTCCTAACTGAGCGCTTTCGGCTAAACGGTTGCCCCACCGGTATTATCGCGGAACGGTTCGGCGCCGCAACCGTTCATGTTCGTGGACCGCAAAAGCGGTTGCCACAACGGGGGTTGTGAGGTTCACCACAGGGATCGTCGACAGCACGGCGATGAGCACCCCGCCGAGAAAAAGCGATCCCTGATTCGCGCGCCGGAACGTCCGCATCGACATCCGGTCCAGGGTCCGCTGACCGACCATCTCGGCGTATTCGCGGCCGAGCAGGTAGCCGTTCAGCCCGTAGAACACGATCAGATTGAGACCCGGCAGCACGAAATACAGCGGCAGGGCGAGGATGTTCAGGCCGATGGACAGGAAGGCGAAGCGCAGTCCGTCGCCGAGCACCTCGCCCATCGGCACGTGACGCGGGGTCGGCGCGGTCGGATAGTGGTTCGCCATCACCGCGTCGGCGACCCGGTCGGCAAACACGCCGCTGACCAACTGCACGGAGCCGGGAAAGAAGATCAGGGCGAAGATGAAGGTTCCGATGGCGCCCAGCCAGACCAGCAGGCTGTCCAGCCACTCGGTCCCGGTCTGGGCCAGGGCGCTCAGCGCGTAGCCGACGCCGATCGTTAGAAAGACGATCAGGGCGAGGCTGGCGCCGATCGACAGAATCAGCACCGACCGCAGGCGGGGATCGCCGAGCTGCCCCAGGGTCAGGGATATGGATCTGAACATCGCCGTCTCATGTGGCCATCTCATGTGGCTGCGTCGCCCCGCCGCTTGAAACCACGAAGCCGCGCCGTATTCAAGCGCGGCACGCCCGTGAAGGGTCGATTTCCGCACGGGACCGCCCACGAACCCAATCGCCGGGGTTGATCGGTTCGGTCAGACCACTAGGGTGCTGGCGAGGCCGTTTCCAAGAACTCCTGGAGATCTGAATGACCAAGAGCCTGGATGTCGTCGCCATCGGCAACGCCATCGTCGACGTCATTTCCCGCTGCGACGACGCCTTTCTGGCGACGGAGAAAGTGGAGAAGGGCGCGATGACCCTGATCGACGCCGAGCGTTCGGAATCCCTCTACGCCGCCATGGGGCCGGGCGTGGAGATGTCCGGCGGCTCGGCCGGCAACACCGCCGCCGGCCTGGCCGCGCTCGGCAGCCGCACCGGCTATATCGGCAAGGTGCGCGATGACGGGCTGGGCAAGGTGTTCCGCCACGACATCACCGCCCAGGGCGTGCGCTTCGAGACCGCGGCGGCCCCGGACGGACCGCCGACCGCCCGCTGCCTCGTCCTGGTGACGCCGGATGCGCAACGGTCCATGAGCACCTTCCTGGGCGCCTGCGTGAACCTGACCCCCGAGGATATCCCCGAGGACCTGATCGCCGACGCCCAGGTGGTCTACCTGGAGGGCTATCTCTGGGATCAGCCCGAGGCCAAGAAGGCGTTCGTCAAGGCGGCGGAGATCGCCCACCGCTCCGGCGGCAAGGTCGCCCTTTCGCTGTCGGACTCGTTCTGCGTCGACCGGCACCGCGCCGATTTCAAGGAGCTGGTGAAGCATCACGTGGACATCCTCTTCGCCAACGAGGCGGAGTCCCTGTCGCTGTTCGAGACCGACAAGTTCGACGATGTGCTTCAGGCAGTTCGTTTCGAGGTCGAGACGGCGGCCCTGACCCGCAGCGAGAAGGGCGCGGTCGTCGTCCATCGCGACGAGGTCCACGTGCTCGATGCCGAGCCGGTTGCCCAGGTGGTCGACACCACCGGGGCGGGCGACCTCTACGCCGCCGGGTTCCTGCACGGATACACCGCCGGCAAGGACGCCGTGACCTGCGGCCGGATGGGGGCGATCTGCGCGTCGGAGATCATCAGCCACGTGGGCGCGCGGCCGGAGGCCGACCTGAAGAAGCTGGTGGCCGAGAAGCTCGGCTGATCGCTTAAGACGACTCTGAGCCGGATCCGGCCTTGCCCGGGTCCGGCATCACCCACATCAGCACCAGCAGCAGCGGCAGGCCCAGCAGGGCAAGGCCGGCGGTCATGGTGAAGAACAGCGCCCAGTCTCCGCCCAGGCTGTCGACGATGACGCCGGCGGAGGACGCGAACCAGATCCGCGCCAGATTCCCCAGCGAGTTCAGCAGCGCATATTGGGTCGCCGAGAATGCCGTGTTGCAGAGCCCGGCGAGGTAGGCGACGAAAGCGACGGTCGCCAGGCCGCCGGTGAAATTGTCGGCGATCACCGCCACGGCGAAGACGTCCGCGTCCTGGCCGGCGCCGGCGAGATAGGCATAGGCGAGGTTGGTCGCCGCCGCGGCGAGGCCGCCGGCCAGCAGGGCGCGGAACACGCCGGCCAGTTTCACCAGGATTCCGCCCGCGAAGACGCCCAGGCAGACGGCGGCGAGGCCGAACACCTTGGTGACGTCGGCGATCTGCGTCAGCTCGAAACCCAGCTCCCGGTAGAACACGAAGGACATGCGGCCGAGCAGCGCGTCCCCGAACTTGAACACGAAGACGAAGACCAGGATCAGCAGCCACCAGTCCCGGCGCATGAACTCGGCGAAGGGGTCGATCAGCGCCTGGCGCAGCCAGATCGCGGCACGCTCGGTGGCCGGCGCGCCCGTGTCGCTCACGTCCTCGGGCAAGGGATCGCGGGGTGTCGGCTCCGGGGCCAGCAGCGTGGCGGCGACGGCGATCAGCAGGGTGCAGGCCAGGATAAGATAGGTCGCGTTCCAGCCCAGGTTGGCGGCGAGATAGAGGCCACCGGCGCCGCCGACCAGGGTGCCGCCCAGATGCCAGCCCCAGATCGCCACCGCCGAGCCGGCGCCGAACTCTTCCGGTTTCAGGATGTCGACCCGATAGGCATCGATGACGATGTCCTGGGTGGCGGACACGAAGGCGACGAAGACGCAGGCCAGCGCCACCATCGACACGTCGGCGGTCGGATCGGTCAGGCCGAGAAAGGCGATGGCGGCGATCAGCAGGAGCTGGGTCAGCAGCGCCCAGCCGCGCCGGCGTCCGAGCCGGTCGGTGAGGCCGGGCAGCCGCAGCCGGTCGACCAGTGGCGCCCACAGGAAATTGATGGCGTAGGCGGTGGTGGCGAGGCTGAACAGGCCGACGCTGGACCGTGAGAAGCCGGCATCGGTCAGCCAGATCGACAGGTTCGAATAGACCAGCGGCGCCGGCAGGCCCGACGCGAAGCCGAAGACGAGGATGATGAGCATCCGGCGGTCGAGATAGACCCGGATGCCGTCGGTCCAGGAGGTGCGTTCAGCCGCCATACCGATGAGGTATCTGAGTCGCCCCGGCTTGCCCAGCATCATTAGATGCTCGGCGAGCGGGGGAGCGAAGGGACGCCGGTCAGGCTGCGTTGGCGTCGAGCGCGTAGCCGGCGGAGCGCACCGTGCGGATCATGTCGTCGTCGTTCTCGCTGTTCAGCGCCTTGCGCAGCCGGCGGATATGGACGTCGACCGTGCGTGGCTCGACATAGACGTCCGGACCCCAGACGGTGTCGAGCAGCTGTTCGCGCGAGAACACCCGTCCCGGATGCTCCAGGAAATGGCGCAGCAGGCGGAACTCGGTGGGTCCGAGATGGATGTCGCGCTCGCTGCGCTTCACCCGATGGGCCGCCAGATCCATGGTCAGGTCGGCGAAGCGCAGGATCTCGTCCTCGGTGGAGGGCCGCGCCCGGCGCATCACCGCGCGGACCCGGGCGATCAGCTCGGCCGGGCTGAACGGCTTGGTGATGTAGTCGTCGGCCCCGGAGTTCAGGCCGCGGATCCGGTCGCCCTCCTCGCCGCGGGCGGTGAGCATGATGATCGGGATGTTCTTCAGGTCGGGCGCGCGGCGCAGCCGGCGGCAGGCCTCGATCCCCGACAGCAGGGGCAGCATCCAGTCGAGCAGGATCAGGTCGGGCCGGCGCTCCGCGGCGACCAGCATGGCCTCCTCGCCGTCACCCGCGTCGATGACGCGGAAGCCTTCGCGTTCCAGGTTGTAGCGGAGCAGGGTGACGATCGGCGCTTCATCCTCGACGATCAGGATCAGTGGTTTCATGGGCTGGGTCACTCGCGACTAGAGTACGATCTGTACCGTGAATCGTCCTCTAAACCTTTGAATACAGAGCAAATTCACACGAACGGATGAGGCCATCCGACCGTGATCCGCTCTAGGACGATTCTTCGGAGAGCTCCTCCGGCTTGACGACGGCGAAGCTGCTGTTGTCCCCCTTCGGCCGGTTGCCTTCCAGGCGGCGGCCGGTCTCCTCGAAATAGACGGTCTCCGCGATGTTGGTCGCGTGATCACCGATCCGCTCGATGTTCTTGGCCACGAAGAGCAGGTGCGCGCAGGCGGTGATGTTGCGCGGATCCTCCATCATGTAGGTCAGCAGCTCCCGAAAGAGGCTGGTGTACATCTGGTCGATCTCTTCATCGCGCTGCCAGGCCACCATGGCGCGCTCCACGTCGCGCTGGGTATAGGCATCCAGCACGTCGGTGATGATCCGGTGGGTCAGCCGGCCCATGCGGGCGATGCCGTTGATCGGCCCGACCTCCGGGAGCTGCGACAGGGCCGAGGCGCGCTTGGCCACGTTGGTGGCGTAGTCGCCCATGCGCTCCAGATCGTGCGAGATCTTCAGCGCCGACAGGATCTGGCGCAGGTCGTGGGCGACGGGCTGGCGCAGGGCCAGCATCCGCAGGGTCAGCGCCTCGACCTGATCCTCCAGGTCGTCGATCGCCTTGTCGGCCTCCACGCACTGGGTCGCCAGGGCGTCGTCGCGCTTGGCGATCGCCTGGATGGAGTTGGCGAGCTGGGCCTCGACGAGACCGCCCATGCGGGAAATAGCCGACCGCAAGCCGTCCAGTTCGTCGTCGAACGAGGACACGATGTGGCTGTCGGACATGATTCAGACCTCCGGAAACGGGTGACGGGCCGCAGCCGCCTACCGGCCTGCGGCGTAGCGTTCGAGCCTAACCGAAACGTCCGGTGATGTACCCCTGGGTGCGGCTGTCGACTGGATTGGTGAAGATCGTCTCGGTCTCGCCGACCTCCACCAGATCGCCCAGGTGGAAGAACGCGGTGCGCTGGGACACGCGGGCAGCCTGCTGCATGGAGTGGGTGACGATGACGATGGTGAAGTTCTCGCGCAGCTCGTCGATCAGCTCCTCGATGCGGGCGGTGGCGATCGGGTCCAGGGCCGAGCACGGCTCATCCATCAGGATGACCTCCGGGTTCACCGCGATCGCCCGGGCGATGCACAGGCGCTGCTGCTGGCCGCCGGACAGGCCGGTGCCGGGCTGGTCCAGCCGGTCGCTGACCTCCTTCCAGAGGCCGGCCCGCTCCAGGCTCTTCTGCACGATCTCGTCCAGCTCGGCCTTGCCGTGGGCGATGCCGTGGATCCGCGGACCGTAGGCGATGTTGTCGTAGATCGTCTTCGGAAACGGATTCGGCTTCTGGAACACCATGCCGACCCGGGCGCGCAGCTGCACCACGTCCAGGGACGGGTCGTAGATGTCGTGCTCGTCCAGCGCGATCCTGCCGGTGACCCGGCAGATGTCGATCACGTCGTTCATGCGGTTGAGGCAGCGCAGGAACGTGGACTTGCCGCAGCCGGACGGGCCGATCAGCGCCGTGACCTCGTTCTGGTAGACGTCCAGGTCCACATGCTTCAGCGCATGCTTCTCGCCGTAGTAGACGTTGACGTCACGGGACTGAACCTTGGTGTAGCGGTTGGCCAATTGCTCGGGGCTCGGCGATTTGGATGCGACTTCGGGTGTCGTCGTCATGGACGTGCTGCTCATCGGTATTTCTCCTTACCACCGCCGCTCGAAGCGCTTGCGCAACAGGACGGCGACCGCGTTCATCAGAACCAGGAAGCCGAGTAGGACCATGATCGCCGCCGAGGTCTTTTCCACGAAGGCGCGCTCAGGGCTGTCGGCCCAGATATAGACCTGAACCGGCAGGACCGTCGCCGGATCGGTGAAACTTTGCGGCACGTCGACGATGAAGGCGACCATGCCGATCATCAGCAGCGGCGCGGTCTCGCCGAGTGCCTGGGCCATGCCGATGATGGTGCCGGTCAGGATGCCCGGCATCGCCAGGGGCAGCACGTGGTGCGTGACCACCTGCAGCCGCGACGCGCCCAGGCCCAGGGCCGCCTCTCGGATCGAGGGCGGCACCGCCTTCAGCGCCGAGCGGGAGGCGATGATGATCGTCGGCAGGGTCATCAGCGCCAGCACCAGACCACCGGCGAGCGGGGCCGAGCGCGGCAGGCCGAAGAAATTCAGGAACACCGCGAGGCCGAGCAGACCGAAGACGATCGAGGGCACCGCCGCCAGATTGTTGATGTTCACCTCGATCAGGTCGGTGAACCGGTTCTTCGGCGCGAACTCCTCGAGATAGGCGGCGGCCATGACGCCGATCGGGAAGGAGACCAGCAGGGTCACCGTCAGGGTCAGGATGGAGCCGATCAGGGCGCCGTAGATGCCGGCTTCCTCCGGCTCTCGGCTGTCGCCGGTGGTGAAGAAGTCCACGTTGAACGCCGCGTGCACCCGGCCCTCGGCCTCGAGATGGTCGTGCCAGCTGATCTCCCGGTCCTTCACCCGGCGGTCGCCTTCCGGCAGATCGCGGTCGATGAACCCCTTGGCGAAGGTGTCCATGTCGTCGGACATCTTGATGGCCACCGTCTGGGTGGTCCCGATCAGCGACGGGTCTTCCAGGACCATGTTCCGCAACGCGAGATCGGCGTTCGGCGAGACCAGGCCGTAGAGCATGCGCCGCTCGCGCCGGTCATCGGCGGCATCGGGGAACTCGCGCTTGAGAGCGTCGCGCACCATGTCGAGATAGTTGGCGCGCAGCAGCGTCTCGCGCTCCACCGGCCCGCCGTCGGGGTTCAGCTCCTCGGCGCTGAACGTGATGTCGAGATCGACCTCGTGCTGCCAGAAGGCCGAATAGCCCTTGGACACGATGCTGCCGAGCAGGATGAGCAGGATCACGCCGGCCGTCGCCACGCTGGCGAGACCCAGCAGACGGAACCTGCGCTCGCGGGCATAGCGGCGCGCGAGGTGAGGGCCGACGAAGACCGGACGGCGGATCGGATCGCCCGACGCGCCCCCGGGGGAGACACCCTGAGGAGAGGAGGTCGTGTCAGTCATACTTCTCTCGGTATTTGCGGACCACGCTCAGCGCGATCACGTTGAGGGCGAGCGTAATGAAGAACAGGACGAGCCCGAGGGCGAAGGCGGACAGGGTCTTGGCACTGTCGAATTCCTGGTCGCCGACCAGCAGGGTGACGATCTGCACCGTGACGGTGGTGACGGCCTCCAGCGGATTGACGGTCAGGTTGGCGGCGAGGCCGGCGGCCATCACCACGATCATGGTCTCGCCGATGGCGCGGCTCACGGCCAGCAGCAGGGCGCCGACGATGCCGGGCAGGGCTGCGGGCACGATGACCGACCGGATGGTCTCCGACTTGGTGGCGCCCAGGCCGTAGGACCCGTCGCGCAGGGATTGCGGTACGGCGTTGATCACGTCATCGGACAGGGACGACACGAAGGGGATGATCATGATGCCCATGACGACGCCGGCGGCCAGCGCGCTCTCCGAGGAGACGTCGAGGCCGATGCTCTCGCCGGCATTCCGGAAGAACGGGGCGACGGTCAGGGCGGCGAAGAAGCCGTAGACCACCGTCGGGATACCGGCGAGCACCTCCAGCATCGGCTTGGCGAAGGCGCGGAACCGGGGGTCGGCGTATTCGGCCATGTAGATCGCGGACATCAGCCCGATCGGCGCGGCGACGATCATGGCGATGAAGGTGATCAGCAGGGTGCCGACGAAGAGCGGGATCGCGCCGAACGCGCCGGAGGAGCCGACCTGGTCGCTGCGCAGGGCGGTCTGCGGGCTCCAGTTCAGGCCGAACAGGAACTCGTAGAACGGCACCTTGGTGAAGAAGATGAAGCTCTCGAACAGCAGCGACAGCACGATGCCGACGGTGGTCAGGATGGCGATCAGGGAGCTGATGATCAGGACGACGTTGATCACCTTCTCGACCGTGTTCCGCGCCCGCAGGTCGGGGCTGATGCGGTTGCGGGCGAAGGCCAGGCCGCCGGCGCCGACGCCGAACGCCGCGATGACCATGAGAATGAAGCTGGTCTGGCTCAGGCTCTTCAGCTGGGTGGCGGCCTCGGCGATCGCCGGCTCGCCGGCCCGCGCGGAAATGTTGCCGGTGGCGGTGTTGCGGATGTCGTTCAGCAGGAGGCCGTATTCCGAGGGGGACAGGCCTTCCGTCATGCCCGCCGGCAGGCCGCCCATGACGACGCCGTCGATGACGTAGGGCTGCACGATCAGCCAGATCGCCAGCAGGATTAGCGAGGGCAGGCCGATCCAGATCGCGGTGTAGGAACCGTAGTAGCTGGGAAGCGAATGAAGGTCCTTCGGCATGCCGCCTGCGGTCATCACCGCCCGGGCGCGGCCCATGGTGTAGCCGACGGCGGCGAAGCCGAGCAGCGCGAGAACCACGATGAAAGTCTGCATTGATCCCGGCTCCCTGAGAGCGATCCCGATCCGGCGCGGCGCCGACGATGGACAAAGGGTCTAACGAAAGGAGGTTTCAGAAATATTGGCGGCGCGATCAAGCCCCGGCGTGTCTTGGGCAGGCGAGGGGATGATCGGGCGGGTCAGAAGGAAGCGGCCGACCCGAAGGTCGGCCGCTGGAAATGCCTGCGATCAGAGGCTCAGATTGGTGAGCTGCTCGCCCGCGGTGCGGTACTTCTCGAGATCCGCCTCCGGCAGCGGGATCAGGCCCTTGTCGGTCAGATAGCCTTCCTGACCGGCAGCCTTCTCGCTGGTGAACTCGGCCACGAACTCCTTCATGCCGGGGATCACGCCGACATGGGCGTTCTTCATGTAGAAGAACAGGGAGCGGGAGACCGGGTAGGAGCCGTCGGCGATCGCGTCGAAGGTCGGGGCGTTGCCCTCGATCACCGAACCATGGACCTTGTCGGCGTTCTGGTCGAGGAACGAGAAGCCGAAGATGCCGAGCGCGCTCGGGTTGGCTTCCAGCTTCTGGACGATCAGGTTGTCGTTCTCGCCGGCCTCGATGAACTTGCCGTCTTCACGCATGGAGCCGAAGACCTGCTTGAACTTGTCCTTGTCGGACTTGGCCAGATCCTTCAGGAACGGGATCTCCTCGGCACCAACTTCCATCACCAGCTCGACGAAGGCGTCGCGGGTGCCGGAGGTCGGCGGCGGGCCGAGCACTTCGATCTCGGTGTCCGGCAGGTCCGGATTGATTTCGGACCACTTGGTGTACGGGTTGGCGACCAGCTTGCCGTCGACCGGAACTTCCTTGGCCAGGGCCAGGAAGATGTCCTTGCGGCTCAGCTTGTAGGTCTCGGAGGCCTTGGCGTTGGCCAGCACGATGCCGTCGAAGCCGATCTTGATCTCGGTGATGTCGGTCACGCCGTTCGAGGCGCAGAGCTCGACCTCGGACTTCTTGATCCGACGCGACGCGTTGGTGATGTCGGGATGCTCGGTGCCGACACCCTGGCAGAACAGCTTGAGGCCGCCGCCGGAGCCGGTCGACTCGATGACCGGCGTCTTGAAGCCGGTGGTCTTGCCGAAGTTCTCCGCAACCACAGTGGCGAACGGGAACACGGTCGACGAGCCGACGATGCGAATTTGATCACGGGCCTCGGCCTGGGCCGTCATGGCGACGACGCCGAGCGCGGCGATGGCGACCGCCTTGCCGAACGAGAAAGTCATGAGAATCCTCCAGTCTTTCGCTTGGGAGGTTGCAATTCCACCATCGTCGACAGGAAGGGATGAGCGCGAGATTGCCGCGCCGTCTTCCCCCGCGTTGGCTGTGCCGACAAGTACCGGTCGGATGGAAATCTTTTAAGACAGGTCTGTGAAACTTTGATTACAGAGGGCGCTGCAATTAATCCGTCATGGAAGATTCACGCAGCGGTAATCGACCGCGACCCCGCCCGATCGTCCGGTTTTACGGCGCTTTCCGCGTTGCCGCCGTTCGCCGGAGCCTTGGGCAGGAAGACGGTGACCGTGGTGCCCTCGCCCCGGATCGACTCGATGGTCAGCGCGCCGCGGTGGCGGCCGACGATGTGCTTGACGATGGCGAGCCCCAGCCCGGTGCCCCCCAACTCGCGCGAGCGGGCGGTGTCGACCCGGTAGAACCGCTCGGTCAGGCGCGGAATGTGCCCGGCATCGATTCCGTCGCCCCGGTCGCGGACGCGGACCGCAATCGCGCCGTCGCGTTTGCCGGGATAGGCGGCGGGCACCTTCTCGGCCGGGCCGGCCGCGACCTCGATGATCGTGCCGCTGCGGCCGTATTTGATGGCGTTGTCCATCAGGTTCTGCAGCACCTGTGTGAGTTCGTCGGATTCGCCGAATACGGGCGGCAGTCCGTCGTCGATGTCGAGCGCCACCCGCATGTCCTTGCGCCGCGCCTCCAGATCGAGGGTGGCCTTCACCCCTTCCAGGATCGGCTTCAGCTCGATCTTCCGGGTCGGGGCGCTGTGCTCGTTGGTCTCGATCCGCGACAGCGACAGCAGGTCGTTCACCAGCCGGCTCATGCGCAGGGACTGCAGGCGCATGATTTCCAGAAACCGGTCGCGGGCGTCGTCGTCGTCGCGGGCCGGTCCCTGCAGGGTCTCGATGAAGCCCATCAGGGTCGACAGCGGCGTGCGCAGCTCGTGGCTGACATTGGCGACGAAGTCGACCCGCATCTGCTCCGAGCGCCGCACCGCGGTCAGGTCGACGAACAGCAGCAGGGCGGCCTGCGGCAGGTCGGTGCCCTCGGGCAGGGTCTCGACCTGCACGGTGAAGGTCCGCTCCGTCGGGGCGGCGATCTCGAATTCGACGGTCGATGTCGGCTTGCCCGCCTGGGCGTCGCGGACGGCGGCGAGCACGGCGGGATGACGGATCACCGCCGACAGATCCCGGCCCTCGATATGCTGGCCGAACTGCCGCTGCGCTGCCCGGTTGGCGCGGACGATCCGCGAGCGCCCATCGACCAGCAGCAGCGGATCGGGGATCGCCTGGATCACCCGCCTGGGGGTCTCGGCCTGGCGGTGGGCGGCCTTCATCCAGGCGGTGAACTGGCGGTCGGCCCGCTCCAGCGAGAGGGCCAGCTCGGCGGCGGGGCCGGTGTCGCCGATCAGCGAGATGGCGCCGCGGCGGTCGGCCAGGGCGGTGTCCAGATCGACCGCCTGGGATCGCTCGTCCAGATGCTGCCGCAGGATCAGCAGTTCGCGCAGGTGGCGGCGCACGATGAGGATCAGCGCCAGATAGGTGGCCGCCGCCGATCCGAGCGCCGCCGGCATGCCGATTTCGCCGAGCGCGGCGAGGCCGACGAACAGAAGCCCCGGCACCAGCGCCAGGAGGCCCGCCATGCGCCACACCGTGCTCCAGGCCGGCGCCGCCATCGGGCGGCTGCGCTCTTCATGTGTCGTGCGGACCTCCGCCATGCTTCCTCCGATGCCCCACCGGCATCATCCGGCCTGGCGGTGGCGGCTGCGCCGCCTTGCCGTCAGGCGATCGTCGCTTCGTGTGCCGCGATCGCCGCGGCGTTCACGATATCGGTCACGCTGGCGCCCATCTGAACGATCTGCGCCGGTTTCTCCAGGCCCATCAGCATCGGTCCGATCACCGATCCCCCGGCAAACCGCTGAAGCAGCTTGTAGGAGATGTTGGCCGAGTGCAGGGCCGGCATGACCAGCACGTTGGCCGGGCCGGACAGACGGCAGAACGGATAAAGTCGCTGAACCTCCGGGTCCATCGCCACATCGGCCGACATCTCGCCGTCGTATTCGAAATCCAGCTCGCGGGTGTCCAGGATGTCCACCGCCTCGCGGATCCGCAGGGCCTTCTCGCGCATCGGATTGCCGAAATTGGAGAAGGACAGCAGCGCCACGCGCGGCTCGTGCCCGAAGGCCCGGGCCACCGCCGCCGTCTGGCAGGTGATGTCGGCGAGCTGCGCCGGTTCCGGCAGCTCGTGCACGTTGGTGTCGGCGATGAAGATCGTGCGGCCGCGCGAGATCACCATGGTGACCGCCATCAGCAGCTCGTTCGGCTTGCAGTCGATCACCCGGGTGACGTCGTCCGCCGCCACGCCGAAGCTGCGGGTCAGGCCGGTGACCATGCCGTCCGCGTCGCCCATCGCCACCATGCAGGCGGCGAAGATGTTGCGGTCCTGATTGACCATACGCTGGCAGTCCCGATGCATCGCGCCCTTCCTCTGAAGACGCTTATACAGAAACTCTATGTACTTTTCGTTGAACGCCGACACTTTGGCGTTCTGGATTTCCAGCGTTTCGGCGCCGGCGATGCCCATGTCCTCGATCTTGCGCTTGATGCGATCCTCGCGGCCGATGAGGATCGCGTGGCCGTAGCCGCCGGCCTGGAAGGACAGGGCGGCACGGATCGTCTTCTCCTCCTCGCCCTCGGCGAACACCACGCGCTTGTTCGACTTGCGGATGCGGTCGAGGATGTTCTGCAGGCTGGCCGCCGTCGGGTCGAGGCGGGCGCTCAACTCGGCCCGGTAGGCGTCCATGTCCTCGATGCGCTTGCGGGCCACGCCGGTATCCATCGCCGCCTGGGCGACGGCCGCGGAGACATGGACGATCAGGCGCGGGTCGAACGGGGCCGGGATGATGTAGTCGCGGCCGAACTTCAGCCGGCGCCCGGAATAGGCCGCGTCCACCTCGTCCGGCACGTCCTCGCGGGCCAGCTCCGCCAGGGCGTGGGCGGCGGCGATCTTCATATCCTGGTTGATCTCCGACGCCCGCACGTCCAGTGCGCCTCGGAAGATGTAGGGAAACCCCAGGACGTTGTTGACCTGGTTCGGGTAGTCGGAGCGGCCGGTCGCCATGATGGCGTCGTCGCGCACCGAGGCCACGTCCTCCGGGGTGATCTCCGGATCGGGATTGGCCATGGCGAAGATGATCGGGTTGGCGGCCATGGACTTCACCATGTCCTTGGTCACCGCGCCCTTGGCCGACAGGCCGAAGAAGACGTCCGCCCCTTCCAGGGCCTCGGCCAGGGTGCGCCGGTCGGTGACCGCGGCATGGGCCGACTTCCACTGGTTCATGCCCTGCTCGCGGCCCTGATAGACCACGCCGCGGGTGTCGCAGATGATGATGTTGTTGTGCGGCATGCCCATGGCCTTGAGCAGCTCCACGCCGGCGATCGAGGCCGCCCCCGCGCCGTTCACCACCAGCTTGGTGGTCTTCAGGTCGCGCCCGGTCAGGTGCATGGCGTTGATTAGGCCGGCGGCGGAGATGATCGCCGTGCCGTGCTGGTCGTCATGGAACACCGGGATGTCGAGCAGCTCCTTCAGCCGCTGCTCGATGATGAAGCATTCCGGCGCCTTGATATCTTCCAGGTTGATGCCGCCGAAGCTCGGGCCGAGATAGCGCACGGAGTTGACGAACGCGTCCACGTCCTGGGTGTCGACCTCCAGGTCGATGCCGTCCACGTCGGCGAAGCGCTTGAACAGCACCGCCTTGCCTTCCATCACCGGCTTGGAGGCGAGCGCGCCGATATTGCCGAGGCCGAGCACCGCGGTGCCGTTGGAGATCACCGCCACGATGTTGCCGCGCGACGTGTAGTCGTAGGCGGTGTTGGGATCCTTCTCGATCTCCAGGCACGGCACGGCCACGCCCGGCGAATAGGCGAGCGACAGCTCCCGCTGGGTGGTCAGCGGCTTGGTCGGCGTGATCTCGATCTTGCCGGGCCGGCCGGTCGAATGGAACAGCAGCGCTTCGTTTTCCGCGTCGGTCCGATTGTCGGTATCCATGATTTTCTGTTCGCTCCCTGAACCCGTGCCGGCCTCGGAGATCCCGAATCGGCGTTCGCGACGGTAGATCCGCCCTGTCATCTGGATCGACGTTACCGTCGCCGCACGGCGGGGGGAAGAGGTAGCCGCGCATACGGTTTGTTGGCGGCCGGAGCGACGGACCGCCCCGTCGGGCTCCCGCGCCCGCGGCCTGCGTGATAGGGTCGCGGCTTTCGTTCAGACGACGCCGAATCCCGGAGCCAGAGCCAGCCGTGTCCGCCGAGCCCTCCATGCCCGAAACCGACGATCCCGACGCTCTCCTGCAGGCCCGCGCCGAGGGCGCGACGCCGATGTTCCAGCAGTATTTCGAGGTCAAGCGCGCCCATCCCGACGCCCTGCTGTTCTATCGCATGGGGGATTTCTACGAGCTGTTCTTCGAGGATGCGGTCGCCGCCGCCCGGGCGCTGGACATTACGCTGACGCAACGAGGCCAGCACCAGGGCGAGCCGATCCCGATGTGCGGGGTCCCGCATCACAGCTCCGAGGGTTATCTCGCCCGGCTGATCCGCCAGGGATTCCGGGTGGCGGTCTGCGAGCAGACCGAGGATCCGGCCGAGGCGAAGAAGCGCGGCGGCAAGGCGGTGGTCCGGCGCGAGGTGATTCGCGTGGTCACGCCGGGCACCCTGACCGAGGACACCCTGCTCGACGCGCGGCGGCCGAACTATCTCGCCTGTCTGGCCGAGGCCGGTGGCGCTTTCGGTCTCGCCTGGGTCGATCTCTCCACCGGCGATTTCCAGACCCAGCCGGTGGAGCCGCGCGGCCTGGAAGCGGCCCTGGCCCGGCTCGCCCCGTCCGAGCTCATCCTGTCGGAGAAGCTCTATGCCGACCCCGCCCTCGAGGCGGGGCTGGCGGAGGTGCGGCCGATCAGCCACCCGATGCCGGGGGCCCGGTTCGACAGCGAGAACGGCCGGCGGCGGCTGGAAGCCAGCTACGGCGTCACCGCCATGGACGCGTTCGGCGCCTTCTCCCGCCCCGAGCTGGCGGCGGCCGGCGCCATCGTCGACTATCTGGACCTGACGCAAAAGGGCAAGCAGCCGCGTCTGGCGGCGATCCGGCGCTGGTCGCCGGGCGGGGTGATGGAGATCGACGCCGCCACCCGGCGCAACCTGGAACTGACCCGCACGCTGTCCGGTGAACGCCGGGGCAGTCTGCTCGCCACCATCGACCGGACGCTGACCGGCGCCGGCGCCCGGCTGCTGGTGGCTCGCCTGTCGGCGCCGCTGACCGATCCGGGGGCGATCGACGCCCGGCTCGACGGCGTGTCCTTCTTCCTGGAGGCCGAGCGGGCGCGCCAGGACCTGCGGGCGATCCTGTCCCGCATTCCCGATATCGACCGGGCGCTGTCGCGGCTGGCCCTGGACCGGGGCGGGCCGCGCGATCTGGCATCGATCCGCGACGCCCTGGCCGAAACCGGGCCGATCCGCGCCGCCATCGCCCGCACCCCGCTCTCCACCCCGCCGGCGGCGATCGCCCGCGATCTCGAAGACCTGGGCGAGCATTCCGATCTGGTCGACCTGCTGGGCCGGGCGCTGGCCGCCGAGCTGCCGCTGCTGGCCCGCGACGGCGGGCTGGTCGCCCCCAACTACGCGCCGGAACTGGACAGGCTGCGTGGCCTGCGCGACGAGAGCCGGCGGATGATCGCCGCCCTGCAGGCGAAATACGCCCGCGAGACGGGGGTGTCGGCGCTGAAGGTCAAGCACAACAACGTGCTGGGCTATTTCATCGAGGTCTCGGCCGCCAACGGCGACAAGATCATGGGCCGCGACGGCTTCATCCACCGCCAGACCATGGCCAATGCGGTGCGCTTCACCACCGTGGAACTGGGCGAGCTGGAAAAGGAAGTCTCGAGCGCCGCCGACAAGGCGCTGGCGGTCGAGCTGGAGGTCTTCGCCGACCTGATCGGCCGGGTGTTGGAGGTGGCCGACACCATCGCCATCGCCGCCGCTGCGCTCGCCCGGCTGGACGTCTCGGCTGCCCTGGCGGATCTGGCCGCCGCCCGCGACTGGTGCCGGCCGGTGGTGGATGACGGGCTCGGCTTCGAGGTGACCGCCGGCCGCCACCCGGTGGTGGAGGCGAGCCTGCCGGACGGGCCGGCCGCCTTCGTCGCCAACGGCTGCACCCTGGTGCCCGAGGACCGGGTCTGGCTGGTCACCGGCCCGAACATGGCCGGCAAGTCCACCTTCCTGCGGCAGAACGCGCTGATCGCCGTGCTGGCACAGATCGGCTCCTTCGTGCCGGCGGCCTCGGCGCGGATCGGCGTGGTCGACCGGCTGTTCAGCCGGGTCGGGGCCGCCGACGATCTGGCGCGGGGCCGCTCCACCTTCATGGTGGAGATGGTGGAGACCGCCGCCATCCTGAACCAGGCGGGCGAGCGGGCGCTGGTGATCCTGGACGAGATCGGTCGGGGGACGGCGACATTCGACGGCCTCTCCATCGCCTGGGCCACGGTGGAGCACCTGCACGAGAGCAACCGCTGCCGCGCGCTGTTCGCCACCCATTATCACGAGCTGACGGTCCTGGCCGACCGGCTGTCGGCGCTGACCTGCCACACCATGGCGGTGAAGGAATGGAAGGACGACATCGTCTTCCTGCATGAGGTGATCGCCGGTGCCGCCGACCGGTCCTACGGCATCCACGTCGCCAAGCTGGCCGGCCTGCCGGGGGCGGTGATCGGCCGGGCCGAGGAGGTGCTCGACCGGCTGGAGAAGGGCGAGCAGGGCAAGGCCGCGACCACCCTGATCGACGACCTTCCGCTGTTCAGCATGCTGGCAAAACCGAAGGCGTCCGCCGCCGAACCCGCCGGCCCGAGCCCGGTGGAGGACGCGCTGAAGGCTCTGAACCCGGACGAGATGACCCCGCGTCAGGCGTTGGATGCGCTCTATGCGCTGAAGGCTAAGGCCGGCCCGTCCTGAGCGTGGCGTCGATCAGCCGGGTGATCGCGGCGCAGTAGGGCGCCGGGTCGGCGCCGCCGGCGATGGCCAGGGCCGCCCGGTCGAAGGCGGCGGACAGGCAATCGGCCAGGGCGTCCAACTCGACCGGATCGACCCGCCGCATGGCCTCCGCCAGCCCCTGTCGCAGGGTCGCCCCGCCCAGGCTGCGGTCCAGTTCCGCCATCGTCTGCGGGCCGAGCACGGCGGGACCGTCCAGCAGCAGCAGCCGGGCGCGGCCGGGCACCGTCATCGCCGCGAAATAGGCGCCGGTGCCCTCGATCAGCGCCGTGCGCGGCGCGGCGACGGGGATGGTGGCCCGATCGATCGCCTCGGCCAGCGCAGCGGCCTCGGCCGTCACCACCGCGCGGAACAGGTCCGCCTTGTCGGCGAAATGATGATAGAGCGCGCCTCGGGTGACGTTGGCGGCGGCGACGATCTCCGGCGTGCCGGTCTCGCCGTAGCCCTTTTCCACGAACAGGGTCCGGGCCGCACCGATGAGGGCCGCCCGGGTGGCGGCCGTGCGGGCCTCGTTGGTTCGATGCTTGATCTGTTGCATACATACAGCCTGTATGTTAATGATCTCTCATACATACACAGTGTATGTTTTCTGAGGGAGGCGCGAAAGCCATGAAGTGTAGCCAGTTCTATCCGGTGATCATGACCGACCGGGTGGCCGAGACCGCCCGCTTCTACTGTGACCATTTCCGGTTCGCGCCGAAATTCGAGAGCGACTGGTACGTGCATCTGCAGTCGGACGAGGATCCGGGCGTGAACATCGCGATCCTGTCCGGCGATCACGAGACCATCCCGGAAACGGGACGTGGCCGGGTGTCGGGTCTGCTGATCAATTTCGAGGTGGCCGATGTGGACGCGGAACATGCCCGGGCGCGGCAGGCGGGTCTGCCGATCCTGCTGGACCTGCGCGACGAGCCGTTCGGCCAGCGCCATTTCATCACCCGGGACCCGGCCGGCGTGCTGATCGACATCGTCACTCCGATCCCGCCGAGCCCCGAGTTCCTGGCTCAGTACGCGGAGGATGCGGTGCCGGCGTGAAACCCGCCAGTCTTTCCATGGTCGGGACGTGCCACTGGAATGCTGATAGGATGGAGCCATGCCCGAAGAACCGACAAATCTGGTGCTGGAACTTCTCCGACGGATCGATACCAAGGTCGATGCGCTCCGCGACGACATGCTCGAGGTCAAGCAACGGCTCAGCCTCGTGGAAGAGGGCGTTGCGATCGTCCATCGCCGTCTCGATCGGCTGGAAATCAGGGTCGATCGGATAGAAAAGCGCCTGGGCCTTGCCGACGCCTTCTGACCCTCCGGCTCACGCCACCTTCGAATACACCGTCTCGCCCGTCAGCCCGGCCGCGTCCATGGCGGCGGCGATCCGGTCGATCTCGGCGTCGCTCAGCTTGACCAGGGGCGGGCGGACATAGGCGGCATCCATCCGCCCGAGATGGACCAGGGCCTCCTTCATACGGTTGTGCATGTCGAGGAAGGGCGGATCGTAGAACGCGCCGGTCGTCGGGTAGATCCGGTCGGCCAGGCGCCGCGCCTCCTCCAGATCCCCCGCCTGCACGGCCTGGAACAGGGCGACCTGCAGGGCGGCGATCACGCTGCCGGCCCCCGACAGCAGCCCGTCGCAGCCCAGCACCAGCGACGACAGCAGCCAGGAGGAATGGGTCGACAGCACGCTGACCCGCCGCGGCAGGGCATGCAGCTCGCGGATCTGGCGCTCGTGCTGCTTGGCGTCGTTGCACCAGTCCTTGATGGCCACCACCGTGTCGATCTCCCGGCAGATCCGCACCAGGGTCTCCACCGGATAGCCCAGCGTGGCGGCGGGATACTGGAACAGGATCAGCGGCAGGTCGGTCGCCTCACGGATCGTGGCGAAATGGGCGAGCGCCATCTCCGGGCGCATCGCCCCGCCCGACAGCAGCGTGTTCGACGGAAACACCAGCAGCGCGCTGGCGCCGTCGCGCTCCGCCCGGCGGGCGATGGACGCCGCCAGATGCGAGCCGTCGCTGTAGACGCCGTGGACCACCGGCAGCTTGCCGCCGACCTCCTCCATGGTGATCGCCATCACCCGTTCCTGTTCCGAAACGGTGCAGGTGGCGACCTCGCTGGCATGGGCGTTGACGGTGATCGCGCTGATCCCCTCCACCGAGGCGACGTCGTTCAGGTGACGGCGGTATCCGCCCTCGTCGATCTCCAGATCGGCGCTGAAGGGCAGCAGGCAGGCGGGGATCACCCCCCTCGGCGCGAAGGGCAGCGGCGCGGCCATGGTCTCCTCCCGGGATCGTTTTTTGGTTGAGAGGAAGTGTAGGCCCGCCACCGGGAGCTGGAAAGCCGCCGAATCCGCAACCTGCCTCCGTCAATCGGCCCTGTGGTCGACGATGGTGCGGAACCCGCCGAAGATCATTCTCTTGGTGTCGAAGGGCGCGGATGTCATCGCTTCCGCCATCCTCGGGTCGTCCATGACCTTCGCCATGCCGGCGTCGCGTACCTCCTTCGACGGCCAGACGATCCAGGACAGGACCACCGTCTCGTCCTGTTCGCATTTCACAGCCATCGGGAACGAAGTCAGCTTGCCCTCGGGCACGTCGTCGCCCCAGCACTCCGCGATGTGCAGCGCGCCATACTCCACGAACACCTTAGAGGCCCGTTCGGCGATGTCCTTGTAGGGCTCCATTTTGGCGGTGGGCACCGCCACGACGAATCCATCCACGTAACTCACGGCATTTCTCCTTCGGATCGATCAGCAGGGGTCATTCGGCGGCGGCGGTGCCGTGGCAGCACGCCTTGGTCGAACCGGGGTCGTATTCGTCATGCAGCCGCAGCCAGCTCATGGTGCCCTCGGCCTCATTGCGTCCCTTCGGGACCATGTCGAGAAGAGCGAAGGGCGTGAACACCAGCTCGGTGCCGCGGGAATAGGTCGAGTAGGTGTGGAACACCGCCCCGTCGGCGCCGCGGGCGAAGACGCTGTAACCGGGCAGGTCGGTATGGGCGTACGCGGTGGTGCCGTAGTTGTAGGAGACGGCCCCGGCGGCGATCTGCTCCGGCGTGAAGGCGGTGCCGTAATCGTGATTGAAGCTGTTGCCGCCGCAGGACACCCAGCGGAAGGTCCAGCCCAGGCGCCTGCGGGCCGCCTCGATCTCGTCGACCGGCGCCCGTGAGACGGCGGCGTAGGACAGGTCCGCCTGCTCGAAATGCTGGCGGGCGGCATCGACCATGTCGGCGGCACCGGCACAGCCGTCGCAGATCGGCCCGCCGGGCGGCAGCATGAAATGCTGGACGACGAGCTGGCTGCGCCCGTCGAACAGGTCCGCCAGGGTCGCGGTACCCTGCGGGGTGTCGAAGACGTACGCCTCCTCGACCCGGACCCAGGGCAGGGCGCGCCGCTCCGCATTGACCGCGTCGCGCAGATGGGTCGCCTCGCGCTCCCGGTCCAGCAGGGCGAGGCGGGCCTGAAGCCATTCTTCTCTCGAAACGATCCTCGGTGTCATCGTGTCCTCCCGTCGGACTGAACGGGGCGGATGCTGGTTGACTAATATGTTGATGTCAACATAATTGACTCATGAGCATGCGTGACGACCTCCCCATCGACGTGACCCTCGAAGTGCGCGACCGCTGTCTGTGCCTGCATCTGCAGCGGGCGGCGCGGGCGGTCGCCCGCCGTTTCGACGAGGCGCTGCGGCCGTTCGGCCTCACCAACGGGCAGTTTTCGCTGCTGATGTCCCTGAATCGGCCGTCCCCGCCGCGCATCGGCGACCTGGTGCCGCTTCTGGCGATGGACCGCACGACCCTGACCGCCGCGTTCAAGCCGCTGGAGCGGCGCGGGCTGGTCCGGGTGCTGGTCGATCCCGAGGACCGGCGCGGCCGGCGGATCGAGATCACCGATGCCGGCCGCGACGCCTTGGTGGCGGCCGTTCCCGTCTGGCGTCGCACCCATGACGAGGTCGATGCCCTGGTCGCCTCCCGCAATCTGGACGGCCTGCGGGCCGACCTGCTGTCGCTTTCCTGACCGACCCCCGACCCCAGAGGATTCATGATGCAATCGAACCCCTATCTCACCTTCGCCGGCGACTGCGCCGAGGCCTTCGGTTTCTACGCCGAGGTGCTGGGCGGCAAGATCGACGACGTGCTGCGGTTCGGCGAGGCGCCGGACTGCGACTGGGTGGCCGACGACTGGCGCGACAAGGTCATGCACAGCATGTTCACGGCCCCGGGCCTGGTTCTGATGGGGTCCGACGCGCCGCCGCAGATGTACGAAAAGCCCCAGGGCGTGTCGGTGGCCCTGCATGTGGACAGCGAGGCCGAGGCGCAGCGGATCTACGACGCCTTCAAGCAGGGCGGCACGGTGAAGATGGAGTTGCAGGAGACCTTCTGGGCCAGCCGGTTCGCCATGCTGGTCGACCGGTTCGGCATCCGCTGGATTATCAACTGCGGGAAGTCGGAGGGCTGACCCGGCGGCGGTCAGACCACGTTGCGCTCCTTCAGCGGCCGGCCCTCCAGAATGCGCTCGATGCCGAAGCGGGTGAGGTCGAGGGTCCGGAACCGGCTGGCGGTGATCAGCTCGCTCACCGCCCGCCCGGCCGCCGGCGACTGCTGAAGGCCGTGGCCGGAGAAGCCGGTGGCGAAGATCAGGTTGCCGATCTCCGGATGCCGGCCAATCACCGCGTTCTGGTCGAGGGCGTTGTAGTCGTAGGGTCCCGCCCAGGCACCGGTCAGCTTCACCGCCTCGAAGGCCGGAATCCGCTCGGCCAGGGCGGGCCAGACCACGTCGTCCCACCAGCGCCAGTCCACCTCGATGTCCCAGCTTTCCGGGTCGTCCTCTTCCGGCGGTGAGATCCCGCAGACATAGCCCGCTCCTTCCGGCCGCACGAAGACGCCGGTGGTGCCGATGGTCAGCGGCAGCGGCGGGCCTTCCAGCGGATCGCGGCAGGAAATCTGATAGACCGTGCGAATCCGGGGTCCGACCGGCAGGTCGATGCCGGCGAGACCGGCGACCGTGCCGGAATTCGCTCCCGACGCGATCACCAGGGTGCCGCAGGCGATCGCGGAGCCGTCGGCAAGCGTCACCCGCTCGACACCGGCCTTGCCGCGTCCGATGCCGGTCACCTCGCCGGTGACATAGGCGACGCCCAGCGAGCGGGCCTTGCGCTTGAAGGCCTGGAGCAGGGTGTTGGGGTCGATCCAGCCCTCCCCGCGCTCGCCGAAGGTGGCCGCCGCCACGCCTTCGGTGTTCAGGTAGGGAAAGCGCCGACCCAGCTCGTCGGCCTCCAGCCAGGAAATCGCGGCGCCGGCGGCGGTCTGTACCGCGTGGTTCTCGGCCAGGATGGCGCGGCCTTCCGCCGGGGCGAGGAACAGATAGCCGTTCTCCACGAAGCCCAGCTCCGGGCGCTCGCCCTCGACCTCGAGCAGGTCGGTCGCCTCGGCGACGAAGGCGCGGGCATAGAGCCCGATCTCCACGTTCTCGCGAATGGAGAACTGCTGCCGGATGCCGCCGACGGAGAGCGGCGTGGAGGCGCGGGCATAGGTCGGGTCGCGCTCGACCACCACGATCCGACCCTTGAAGTCCGGCGACGCGGCCAGAAAATAGGCAGTGGCGGACCCGACGGCCCCACCGCCCACAATCACCACATCCGCCACCACATCCGCCACCACATCCGCCACCACGTCCGCCTGTCCGCCGTCCGTCCCAGTCATGCGCCGCTCCCTTGTCCGGTCAGTGTCGGGAGCGTCAGGCATCCGTGACGGCCGGACAAGGGCCGCGTATAGTCTGCGCGACGGAAAAGGAGCCTTTCGTGGCCGCTACAGCCGAGGTCGAGACCCGCACCGACAGTTCCCGCGAGCGCAGCGCGCCGCAGGTCGAGCTTGCGGTGCTGGGCAAACGCGTCCCCAACCGCAAGGCGATCTGCGACGTCCCGGCCCTGGCCGCCGAAATCGAGGAGGTGGCCGGCGATCTGAAGGACCCGACCTTCCGGCGCGGCGCGATCCTGGACCTGCTGAAAGCCGCGCTGGCCGACGCCACGGGCGAGATCCGCCGCCGGCTCGAGGCCACCAACGACGGCGCGGCCTGCGTGCGCGGCCGGGCCTGGCTGATGGACCAGATCATCGGCGTCATCGCCACCCACGCCGCCGAACGCGAGTTCCCGGCCACCAACCCGACCACCTCGGAACGGATCGCCGTCACCGCGGTCGGCGGCTACGGCCGCGGCGAGCTGGCGCCGCAATCGGACATCGATCTGCTGTTCCTGCTGCCCTACAAGCAGACCGCGCGCTGCGAGCAGATTGTGGAGTACATGCTCTACCTGCTCTGGGATCTCGGCCTGAAGGTCGGCCACTCGACCCGCTCGGTGGCCGAGTGCATCCGCCAGGCCCATGCCGACATCACGATCCGCACGGCCATGCTGGAATCCCGCTTCCTGTGGGGCGACGACGCGCTCTACGAGGAGATGCGCGAGAAGTTCATGGCCGATATCGCCTCCGGCTCGCCGCTGGAGTTCGTGGAGCAGAAGCTGCAGGAATCCGATAACCGGCACCGCCGCATGGGCGATAGCCGTTACGTTGTCGAACCGAACATCAAGGACGGCAAGGGCGGGCTGCGCGACCTGCATACCCTGTTCTGGATCTCGAAATACGTCTACCGGATCGAGGATGTGGCCGAGCTGGTGCCGCGCGGGGTGCTGGATCTGGCCGAGGCCCGGCGCTTCGCCCAGGCGCAGAAGCGGCTGTGGACCATCCGCTGCCACCTGCATTACCTCACCGGCCGGCCGGAGGAGCGTCTGACCTTCGACGTGCAGCCGGTGATCGCCGAGCGGCTGGGCTATACCGACCGGGCGGGCGCCATCGCGGTCGAGCGCTTCATGAAGCACTATTACCTGACGGCGAAGGATGTGGGCGACCTGACCCGCATCTTCTGCGCCGCCATCGAAGCCGAGTACAAGCGCCGCCGCCGCCGCTTCCGCCTGCCGAAGATGTTCGGCGAGCAGCGGTTCGGCGATTTCCGGGTCGAGGGCGACCGCATCACCCTGATCGACGATGACGCGTTCCAGCGCGATCCGGTGAACCTCATCCGGCTGTTCCACGACAGCCATTTCCGCGACCTGATGATCCACCCGCACGCCCTGCGGGTGATCACCCAGAACCAGACCCTCATCAACGCCGACCTGCGGCGCGATCCCGAGGCGAACCGGCTGTTCCTGGAGATCCTGAGCAGTCCGAAGGGTCCCGAGCGCATCCTGCGGCGGATGAGCGAGGCGCGGGTGCTGGGCAAGTTCGTGCCGGATTTCGGCCGGGTCGTCGCCCAGATGCAGTTCGACATGTACCACACCTACACGGTGGACGAGCACACGCTGGTCTGCCTTGGCGTGCTGCACGCGATAGAGCAGGGCGAGCTGAAGGAGGTGGCGCCGATCGCCACCGACGTGGTGCACAAGATCCTGTCGCGCCGGGCGCTGTATGTGGCGCTGTTCCTGCACGACATCGCCAAGGGCCGCGGCGGCAACCACTCGATCCTGGGCGAGCGGGTGGCGCGGCGGGTCTGCCCGCGCCTCGGCATGACCGAGGAGGAGACCGACACGGTCGCCTGGCTGATCCGCTGGCACCTGCTGATGTCGGACACCGCCTTCAAGCGCGACGTCCACGATCCCAAGACGGTGGAGGATTTCGCCCGCATCGTACAGTCGCCGGAGCGGCTGCGCCTGCTGCTGGTGATGACCGTGGCCGATATCCGCGGCGTCGGCCCCCATGTCTGGAACGGCTGGAAGGCCCAGCTTCTGCGCGATCTCTACTACGCGACCGACGAAATGCTGACCGGCGGGACCTCGCCGACCAAGACCGGTGCGCGGGTGGCCGCCGCCAAGCGGAAGGTGGCCGAGCAGCTCGCCGGCTGGACCGAGGCGGAGGTGGAAGCGCATCTGGCCCTCGGCTACGATCCCTACTGGCTTGGTTTCGATACCGAAACGCTGGTGCGTCATGCCTGGCTGGTGCGCCGGGCCCAGGCGTCGGATGCCCGTCTGGTGGTGGAGCATCGCCTGGACCCGGACCGCGAGGTCACCGAGGTGACGGTATACGCCGCCGACCATCCGGGCCTGTTCTCCCGCATCGCCGGCGCGATGTCCTCGGTCGGGGCCAACATCGTCGATGCCCGAATCGTCACACTGGCCGACGGCATGGCGATCGACACCTTCATGATCCAGGACGACAAGCGGCAGATGTTCGACCGCTCCGACCGCCTGGCCCGGCTGGCCTCGGCCATCGAGCGCACCCTGGACGGCAGTCTGCGGCTGGAGGAGCAGCTCGAGAAGAAGGGCACGCTAACCACTCGGCGCACCCGGGCGATGAAGGTGCCGCCGCGGGTGCTGATCGACCAGAAGGCCAGCGTGACCCATACGGTGATCGAGGTGAACGCCCATGACGAGCCGGGTGTCCTGCACCGCATGACCCGGGCCCTGGCGCGGGTCGGCGTGCAGATTCATTCCGCGACCGTGTCGACCTATGGCGAGCGGTTCGTCGACGTGTTCTATGTGAAGGATGTCTTCGGCCTGAAGATCGACAGCGCCAGGAAACTGGACGAGATCCGCGGGGCATTGCTGGACTCGCTGGGGGTCAAGCCGGCGGAGAAGACGAAATAACGAACCGCCGGCCCGTCGAGACGCGTCCCGGATCGGATCCGGGGCCTGTCGGCCGGCGCCTTAAATCCGCCGTACGGCGGCCATAGGCCTAGCGCGCCGAATCACGTACATCCTGGCCCCATGAACCTCGCCCGCGCCATCGCCACCGTCGGCGGCTACACCATGATCAGCCGGGTGACCGGGTTCGTGCGCGACATGCTGATCGCCGCCGTGGTCGGGGCCGGGCCGATCGCCGATGCGTTCTTCGTCGCCTTCCAGATCCCCAACTTCTTCCGCCGGCTGACCGGCGAGGGGGCGCTCACCGTCGCCTTCGTGCCGATGTTCGCCGGCATGGTCGAGACCAAGGGCCAGCAGGCCGCCGTCGCCTTCGCCGGCCAGGTCCAGTCCGTCCTGCTGGTCGTCCTGCTGGCCCTGCTGGCCGTGGCCGAGTTCGCCATGCCGGGGGTGATCCTGCTGCTCGCCCCCGGGTTCGGCGGGGACGACCCGCGCTACGACTTGGCGGTGGAACTGACCCGGATCACCTTCCCCTATCTGCCGCTGATCTCGCTGGTGGCGCTGTGGGGCGGGATGCTGAACAGCCTGGGCAAGTTCTGGGCGATGGCCGCCGCGCCGATCCTGCTGAATCTGATCCTGATCGCCGCCCTGGCGACGGCGGCCGGGCTGCTGGAGACCCCGGGCCATGTGCTGGCCTGGGGCGTGGCGATCGCCGGGGTCGCCCAGGCGCTGTTCGTCGCGCTCGCCTGCCGGCGCGAGGGCGCGCTGCCGCCGCTGCTGCGTCCGCGGCTGACGCCCGAGGTCAGGCGGCTGCTGGTGCTGATCGCGCCAGCGGCCCTTGGCGCCGGCGTGGTGCAGGTAAACGCCTTCATCGGCATTCTTCTGGCCTCGCTGCTGCCGGCGGGCTCGGTCTCCTACCTGTATTATGCCGACCGGGTGGTGCAGTTGCCGCTCGGCGTCGTCGGCGTGGCGATCGGCACCGCCCTGCTGCCGATGCTGTCCCGCCAGGTCCGTGCCGAAGAGACGGGGGCGGCGCTGTGGACCCAGAACCGGGCGCTGGAGATCGGCCTGCTGCTGACGGTGCCGGCCGCCTTCGCCATCTCGGTGATCGCCGATCCGCTGGTCACCGTGCTGTTCCAGCGTGGCGCTTTCTCGGCCACCGACGGCTACGAGACGGCCATCACGCTGGCCGCCTATGCCGCCGGCCTGCCCGCCTTCGTGCTGATCAAGGTGTTCCAGCCGGGCTTCTTCGCCCGCCAGGATACCGCCACCCCGGTCAAGGTGGCGGCCGCCGCGGTGGTCGCCAACCTCGCCTGCAACGCGGTGCTGCTGCCGATGTTCGACCAGGTCGGCATCGCCCTGTCGACGGTGATCTCCTCCTGGCTGAACGCCGCGCTGCTGGCCACGTTGCTCTACCGGCGCGGTCATCTGGCGCTGGACAGGCGCCTGCTCGTCCGCGCGCCGAAGATCGTGCTGTCGGCAGCCTTGATGGCGGGAGCGCTCTGGTTCCTGGCCGAGGGGCTGGCGCCCTGGCTCGCGGGTGGAACGGCGCAGCGGGTCGGCGCGCTGGCCGGTCTGGTGTTGGCCGGCCTCGCGGTCTACGCCGCCGCCTGCCTGATCCTGAAGGCCGCCCATCCGCGGGATTTCGCCGCCATGCGCCGGGCCGGCTGAGCCTCAGGTCAGCTCCACCAGAAGCGCGGCGGCATCGTCGGAGGTCTTGAACCGGCCGAACGGGATATCGTCGGCCGCATCCGCCTCGAAGCCGCGCAGCCTCCCGATCAGTGACGCTAGACCCTCTCGCTCGGCGGCCTGGAACAGCCCGTCGTCGTCATACAGCCCGTACATCTCCACCAGCCGGTAGAACCCGTCGGTGCAGAGCAGGACTCTGGTGCCCGGCTCGGCCGAGGTCTCATGCGTGTTCAGCCCGACCACCGCTTCCGCATGGACGCTGAGAACCCAGTAGCCGTCCGGCCGGTTCATCCTCGCCCGCTGGCGGCGCAGGGTCGCGTTGATGTCGCTGCCGTCGGAAAGCAGGCGACGGGCCTGGGCCTGCTCGTCCTTATCGGAAACTGGTTTCGGAATCGCAATAGCATCAGCGCCAGGTCGGCGGACCAGAGTGGTGCAGTCGGGGAAGCCGCCAAAGCTGAGCGTGCCCGACGCCCTATTCCAGCGTGTCACGGTAAGCGCCGCACTCGGCATGTCGCCGGGCGGGATCGCCGAGACGGGAGACTCCGTCTGCCGCTCTACCGCCTCCCGCAGGCCCTGGATCAGCGCTGCCGCCATGTCCAAGGGGGTGCCGCCGCCGGTATGGCGCAGCAGTCGGTCGGTCTGCTCGGCGAACCAGAACGCGTCGGTGGGCGCGTCGGGGAACAGGCGTGTGGCGCAGACGTCGGTGGCCCCGTCGATCACCCAGGCGAGTCCGCGCCGGGGGTCGCAGCCGATCCGATCCTCTGAGTTCCGGCCCTTGCCAGGATCGTTCACGCTGTCGACCAGTCGGATCACGGCAGGCTCCTCTTGGGCTCCACGCGGGCTCGCCAGCGGGTCCCGGTAACGTGCAATGCTTGATTTGAGCGCGTGGGCCGGAGATAAACCGGCCACGGACGTCTGCGGGCGTCCGCAGACGGAAGGCCCCGCAGACAGACTTCTCCAATGCACCCTAGCCGATGGCGAGTCCCTGATCCATGAGACGCATCTTCTCCGGCATTCAGCCGACCGGTAACCTGACCCTGGGCAACTACCTCGGTGCGATCCGGAACTGGGTGGCGCTGCAGGGCGAGAAATCCTACGAGTGCATCTTCTGCGTGGTCGACCAGCACGCGATCACCATCCCGCAGGATCCGGCCGAGCTGAAGCAGGCGACCCGGGAGGTTGCGGCGAGCCTGATCGCGGCCGGTATCGATCCGACCGACAGCATCCTGTTCAACCAGTCCCAGGTGGACGAGCACATGAAGCTCGCCTGGGTGCTCGGCTGCGTGGCGCGGGTCGGCTGGCTGAACCGGATGACCCAGTTCAAGGACAAGGCCGGCAAGGACCGCGACAACGCGACCACCGGCCTGTGGTGGTACCCGGTGCTGATGGCCGCCGACATCCTGGCCTACAAGGGAACCCACGTGCCGGTCGGCGACGACCAGAAGCAGCACCTGGAGCTCGCCCGCGACATCGCCCAGGCCTACAACTCGATGTTCGGAGTCGAGTTCTTCCCGCTGCCGGAGCCGCAGATTCTGGGGGCCGCCACCCGGGTGATGAGCCTGCGCGACGGCACCAAGAAGATGAGCAAGTCGGACGCGTCGGACATGTCGCGCATCAACATGACCGACGACGCCGACACCATCGCCAACAAGATCAAGAAGGCGAAGACCGATCCGGAGCCGCTGCCGAGCGAGGCGGCGGGCCTGGCCGAGCGGGCCGAGGCGCGCAACCTGGTGACCATCTATGCCGCGCTGGCGGACAGGACGGTCGACGAGGTTCTGGCCGAATACGGCGGCCAGGGCTTCGGCAAGTTCAAGCCGGCCCTGTCGGAGCTGGCGGTGGAGGTGCTCGGCCCGATCGGGGCGGAGCTGCAGAAGCTGATGGCCGATCCCGCCTTTATCGACAGCGTCCTGGCCAAGGGCGGCGACCGGGCCCGGGCGCTGGCCAAGCCGATCGTCGAGGAGGTCTACGACACGGTGGGCTTCCTGCGTCCCTGATCCCGCAGGATCCCGAGATACAGCACCGCCCCCGTCACCGCGAAGGCGGGGGCGGTCGCCAGCGCGATCCCGACGACGCCCCAATACCGCATGAACAGCGCGTTGAGCGCGATGGTCAGCACGATGTTCACCGCCGCGGCGACCGGAATGACCCCGCCGAGATTGAGCACGGCGGCGGCGCGGACCAGGATCACCACCGCGGCGAAAGCCGGCAGCTGGGTGGCGTAGGCGCTCAGCACCTGGGCGACCAGTTTGGTGTCCTCCGCGGTGAAGGCGCCGCGCTGGTACAGTAGGGCGATCACCGGCTCCGACAGCAGCCAGGCGATGCCGACCCCCGGAATGGCCAGCAGGATCACTGCGACCAGATGTCGGCGCAGGCGGGAAAACAGGCGCGCCGGGTCCTCCAGCGCGTTCTCCGCATAGGCCGGCAGCACGGAGATGCCCAGCGCCGTCGTCACCACATGGAGGCCGGCCAGCACCAGTTTCGCGCCATAGCCCAGGGCCGAGGCCGCCCCCTCGCCCAGGCGGGCGGCCATGAGCTGGTCGATCAGCCCGGCGCCCGACAGCAGCAGCGTCGCCAGGAACAGCGGCCCCCAACGACGCAGGAGATCCGCCAGATCGGCCCGGCTGACCGAGACGGCCGGACGATAGCCCAGTCGGCGCGCCGCGCTGAGCACGATGGCGGCCTCCGCCAGGGTGCCGATCACCGCGCCCCAGGCCAGGGCCGACACGCCGAGGCTGTCGCGGAACCCGATCAGCAGCAGCGCCATGGCCAGCGGCGTGAGCACCGGCGCGATCGCCGGCAGGGCGAAGCGCCGTTCCGCCGTCAGCACCGCACCGCCGGCATAGGCCAGCCCGCCCATCACCGCGAACAGGCTCATGATCCACAGCATGTCGGTGGCGAGCGTGATGGTGCGCGCCGAATATCCCGGTGCGACGGCCGGCAGGTAGAGCGGGGCGAAGGCGGCGCACAGGATCGCCGCACCGGCGATCACGCCGGCGACGATCCCGGCTCCCGAGGTCGCCAGCGCGGAGGCGCGCCGCCGGTCGCCGCCGCGTTTCGCCGCCAGCAGCGCCGGAATGGCGGCGATCTGGAACGAGCCGGCGACGATCTGCACCAGGAAGACCGGCAGGGCGAGCGCGACGAAGAAGGCATCCACCTCGGGCCCACGGCCGTAGAGCATCGCGATCACGGCCTCGCGCAGGAAGGCGGAGGATTTGGCGACGACGGAGAGAATCGCGATGGTCGCCCCGGCGCGGGCGATCGCGCGGTCGTCCATGCCGGACGCGGCCGGTGCTTCGTCCGCCTGACTCATGGGGCCTGGCTCATGGGACCTGACTCATGGAGGCCGGACTCACGAGAGATCGGGCGGGGTGAAGACGTCGATCGGCCGGGTCAGGCCCTTGACCGGATGGCCGCCCAGCGCCGTCAGGGGCTCGCCGGCGGCGTCGGAGAACTCGCGCGAGGCCAGTACCCGCACCCCCAGGGTGCGGGTCAGCCCCTCGATCCGGTTGGCGAGATTGACCGCCGGGCCGATCACGGTGAAGTCGAGCCGCTCCGCCCCGCCGATATTGCCGTAGCCGACCTCGCCCAGATGCAGGGCGATGCCGAAATCGATCACGGACTTGCCCTGGCGGCGGCGCATGTCGTTCAGGGTGCGCATCAGGGTGACGGTGTCGCGGGCGGCGGTCAGCGCCAGGCGGCAGGCATCCATGTCGCCTTCCGCCTGGCCGCGGGACGGATCGGCCGGGAAGATCGCCAGCATGCCGTCGCCGAGGAACTTCAGCACCTCGCCGCCGCGCTCCTCGACCGCCTGGACGGCCCGTTCGAAATAGTCGTCGAGCAGGTCGATGATCTCGTCCCGGCTGAGCTGGTCGGACAGGGTCGTGAAGTCGCGGATGTCGGTGTACCACACCGCGGCCCGGATGCCCTCTGCCACGCCGCGCACGATCTCGCCGGCCAGAATGCGCTCCCCGGTGTTGCGGCCGAGATAGGTCGTCAGCAGCTGGCGGGTCAGGTCGCGCCGCTCCAGCACTTCCATGCGCAGGGACAGGGCGGGCATGAACTCCCAGATCTCGCGCAGTTCCTCGGTGCTGAAGCCGCCCGGCCGGTCCGCGGTCCAGGTGGTGAAGTTGATGTTGCCGTCGGAGAACACCAGCGGCATGGCGACATAGTCGGTCGCGCCCTCCTCGCGCAGGTCGTTCAGGATCGGAAAGTCGTTCTGCTCGCCCGTCATGTCCAGGCGCCGTCGGATGCCCTGCGCGCCCTCGAAGATCAGCGGCATCGGGCTCTGCTTGTAGGCGGGGGTCTGCTGCATGCCGCGCATCACCCGCATCTGCCGCGGCGCGTCGACGTCGCGGTACCAGATGATCGAGGTCCCCGTGGCCTGGGGGTGCAGGGTGGTGATGAAATAGGTCATCCGCATCAGCGGGTATCCGCGCGCCACCATCAGCCGACCGAGGTCGCGGGCAAGGAACCGGCGCGAGGCGTAAATGGCGGAATCCTTCAGGATCCACTGCAGCGGCGTGAGGCTCGGATCGACCGGCGGCAGGCCGGAATCGTCGTCGTCGTCGAGGAAGCGGACGAGCTGACGGGCTTCCTCGTTGCCCGGGCCGATCGACCGGCGGAGCAACGGCGAATAGTTGATCGGCCCGGTCTCTTCGGCGTCTTGTGCGCCGGCCGCATCGGTGTCGTCGCCGGTGGCCTCACTTGACGTCATCGGTCCGCACCCCAACTATGCGCCAACTGCCGGCATCGTCGCGCCGGCCGAGCCGTGCGCGCGGGCGATGTCAGACTGGAGAAGTGAGTCATGTTCATTCAGACCGAAGAGACCCCGAATCCGGCGACGCTGAAGTTCCTGCCGGGACGCACCGTTATGGTGAGCGGCACCGCCGAGTTCAAGTCGGAGGAGGAAGCCGCCGCCGGTTCGCCGCTCGCCGCCGCGCTTTTCGAAGTGGATGGCGTGACCACGGTGTTCCTCGCCGGCGACTTCATCAGCGTCAGCAAGCGCGACGACAAGGAATGGTACCTGATGAAGCCGGCGGTGCTCGGCGTGATCATGGAGCATTTCGTCGCCGGCAAGCCGATCCTGACCGACGGCGCCACCGAGGCGGCCGAGGCCGAGGTCCGGCCTGAGGACGAGGAAGTCGTCTCCCAGATCAAGGAACTGCTCGACACCCGCGTGCGTCCGGCCGTGTCCATGGACGGCGGCGACATCGTGTTCCACGGCTACGAGGACGGCGTGGTCACCTTGACCATGCAGGGTGCCTGCGCGGGCTGCCCCAGCTCCACCGCGACGCTGAAGATGGGCATCGAGAACATGCTGCGGCACTACATCCCGGAAGTCCGGGAAGTGCGCGCCGCCGGCGGCATGGCCGACTACTACTGATCTCATCTGGACTCCGATCCCGGCCGTGCCGTTCGCCGGCCGAGGTCGGGACCGGGAGGCTCAATGTCCGCCAGCACGATAGCATCCGGAACCCGCCGGAGGGTGGCCGTTGTGGTCGCCGCCCTGTGTCTTGTCGCGTTCCAGGTTTCCGCCCTGACCTTCGGACCGCCGTCCTGGCCGCTGCCGGCCAGGTCCGCGCCGCCGCTCGTCCGGGTGGTGACGCCCGCGCCGCTGCCCGATGGCGGGAGCGAGTTCACCGTCGCGTCTTCGGCCACGCTGCTGCGGCTTTACGACCGGGCGGCCTATGATCTGGACACCGTGCGGGCGGGCGAGACGGATGTGCCGCGTCTGTATCTGGCGGCCCTGCCGTCCGATTTCGGCGAACTCGAGGATGTCGGGGCGCGGAAGGAAGCCTTCCTGCGCACCGTGCTGCCCCTGATCCTGCGGGCCAATGACGAGATCGCCATCGTCCGCACCCGGGTCAGCGCCCTGCTGGAGAAGATCCGCGATGACGAGCCGCTGCGCCGGGCCGACGCCCGGTGGCTGGCCTCGATCGCCCGGCAATACGGCGTGATCGACACCGAGGGCAAGGATCCGCAGGCGGCGCTGAGCGGCGCGGCCGGCCGGACGCTGCTGGCCCGGGTCGACACGGTGCCGGTGCCCCTGGCGCTGGCCCAGGCGATCGTGGAGAGCGGCTGGGGGCGGTCCCGCTTCGCGCTGGAGGGCAGCGCGATCTACGGACAGTGGACCTGGGACAAGGCGCAGGGAATCGCGCCGTCCGGCGCGCCGGATGCCGCCCATGCGGTCCGCGCCTTCGACAGCCTGACCGACTCCGTGCGCGGCTACATGCACAACCTGAACACCCATCCCGCCTATCGCGCGTTCCGCGCCGCCCGAGCCAAGGGCGCGTCGGCCCGGACCCTGGCCGGCACCCTGACCCGCTACAGCGAACGCGGCGCGGTCTATGGCGAGGAACTGGTGGAGATCATCGCGCAGAACGACCTGGAGTCCTTCCGCGACGCCAGGCTCGGCGCCACCAACATCGAGCGCGGCGGCGCCTGGGACGATTTGGAAAGCGTGCCGCAGAGCTGACCGTTGGCCCGCTCAGCGCGGGCCGGTCAACTTGCGCCGGTAACCTCGGAACCCGGTCACCTCGGAATATAGAACTGGATTCCGTACCAGTGCCAGCGGCCGTCCGGGCCCGGCATGGTGCAGTTCACCCGGGCGCGGCCCGCCGGGAACGGCTCCGCCAGGCGCACCTCCACCCGATCGCCGAGCACTTCCGTCTGGGTGCGGCCCTGGCCCGAGGCGTAGCAGTCGATCCGGCTCGGGTCGCCGATCTCCGGCGCGACGGTGAAGCCGAAGGGCGGCGGGTTGTTCGAGGTGACGATCAGGTCGGCCGGCACCCGGTCGCGGATCGGCAGGGGCAGGGCGTTGGCGGTCAGCCGGAACCGGTCGATCCCGCCATAGGTCTCGTTCAGGGCGAAACGCGGCAGCCCGTAACGGTCGCTGGTGGCGTGCACGACGCCCGAATGCTGTCCGAAGGCGGCGGCATAGCCCCGCTCGGCGACGATCTTCTCGATCTGCAGGCCGTATTCGCCGTAGGGATAGGCGAACAGGGTCGGCTTCTGCCCCAGTTCGTCCGCCAACCGGCTGGCCGCCCGGTCGAGCTCGAGCTTGACCGTGTCGGTGTCCAGGTCGGGCAGATGCGGGTGCGAGGCGGTCTGGCTGCCGATGGTCGCCCCGCCGGCCTGCAGCTCGCGAATCTGGTCCCAGGTCATGTAGCCCGGACTGGCGCGGTCGATCGGGTCGGTGGCGACGAACAGGGTGAAGGGGAAGCCGGCCTTCTTGAGCCGGGGCCAGGCTTCGGCGTAGACCGAGGCATAGGCGTCGTCGATGGTCAGGGCGATCGTGCGGTCCGGCAGATCGGCCCCGGTCCGCATCTTCTCCAGGATCTCCGGCAGCGGCAGGACCGTGTAGCCCCCGGTGCGCAACTCCTCGAGCTGTTCCTCGAACTGATCGATCCGGATATTGGCGCTGGGATACTCCGCTTCGCCGAAACGGTGGTACATGAACAGCACGGCCGACTCGGCGGCGAAGGCCGGCGCCGCGCCGATCCCCAAGGGGACGGTCGCCGGGGCGGCCATCAGGCCGGTCAGGGTCAGCGCGAACGCGACGGCTCGATCACGAAACTTCATGGGGGCTGAGACTACTTCATGCCAGCCGCAAATCGAAATGGCGCGCATCGCCGCAATCGCCGCGACGGATGGAGACCGGTCCGATGAGCCGGCTGCTCGCCCTCGACTGTTCCGCCGCGGCCTGCTCGGCGGCGGTCGCCGAGAACGGGGAAACCAGGGCCTTCGAGCTCCTGCGCCTCACCCGGGGCCACTCCGAAGTGGTGGTGCCGATGGTCGAACGGGTGCTGGCCGAGGCGGGCCGGACCGCCGGCGAGATCGATGTCGTCGCCGCCACGATCGGGCCCGGCAGTTTCACCGGACTGCGAATCGGATTGGCGGCGGCGCGCGGCCTGGCCCTGGCGGTCGGCGCGCGCACGGTCCCGGTCACCTCGCTGGAAGCCCTGGCCCATGCGGCCGGCCCGTCCGACACGCCGCTGCTCGCCGCCCTCGACAGCAAGCGCGGGGACCTGTTCTGCCAGTGGTTCGACGCCCGGGGCCGGGCGGTCGACGAGCCCGCGGTCCGTACGGCGGCCGAGGCGGTGGCACTGGCGCCGGGTGCGGTCTTCCGGGTGGCCGGGGATGCGGTGGAGGCGGTGCTGTCGGCCACCACCGCCGCCGGACACTCGGCCCTAGTAGTGGAAGGCTGCGACGTGCCCGATGCCCGGTCGGTCGCCGCCGTGGCCGCGGAGCGGGCGGCCGCCGGCGGGGAAGGCCCGTTGCGTCCGCTCTATCTGAAGGCGCCCGCCGTCACCCCGCCGGCGTCATGACCGGGCGCGAGCGGCTTTCGCAGACCCGGCTGCTGGAGGCGCTGCGCGCCGCCGAGCCGACGGATGCGGACGCCATAGCGGCGCTTCAGCAGGCGTCGTTCGACGACCAGTGGAGCGCGGACTCGGTGGCCCGCCTGCTGTCGGGGCCGGCCAACCTGTCGGTGGTGGCCGAGCGCGAGGGCCGCCTGCTCGGTTTCCTGATGGGTCAGTGCGTGGTCGATACCGCCGAGGTGCTGGCGGTCGCCGTCGACGCGGAGGTCCGGCGTGCGGGCTGGGGGGCGGCGCTGCTGACCGGGTTCGAGCGGGTCGCCTCGGTATCGGGCGCGGAGCGGGTGATCCTGGACGTCGCCGCCGACAACGGTCCCGCCCTGGCGCTCTATACGGCGCGCGGATACGAGACGGTGGCGCGCCGCGACCGATACTACGCATCGGGCCGCGCCGACCCGGTGGATGCCCTGGTGATGGCAAAGAATCTGGCGATTTAGAAGGTTTTGTGACTGTCGACTTACGCCGGTATTGCGACTTGTCGTGACGGGGATGCGACGGTACGGTCGCGCGATCCGGTCCACCGGTCACCGAGGTAGCCACCGAGGCGGCTGACGAAAAGGCCTCGTAAAGACATCTCGCCGATGTCAGATAGCGGCACATGAGCGACACGACCGAACGCCCAGCCATCTTCACTCCCGACCCGGATGCGGCTTTTCCGGCGATCACCTCCGGCGACCTGGAGGTGCGTCTCGCCCGCAACGTGGCGGAGATCGACGCCTCCCAGTCCCTGCGGTATCGGGTCTTCTACGAGGAGCGGGCGGCCAAGCCGATCGGCGAGATGGCGGCCCTGCGCCGCGACTTCGACAGCTTCGACCCGATCGCCGACCATCTGCTGGTGCTCGACCACGGCAAGGGCGAGGGGGCCAAGGCGGTCGTCGGCACCTATCGGCTGCTCCGGCGTTCCCGGATTCCGGCAGGCGGCTCGTTCTACACCGCCAGCGAATACGACATCGCCAAGATCCTGGCCTTTCCCGGCGAGATCATGGAGCTGGGCCGGTCCTGCGTGGACGTGGACCACCGCAACCGACCGACCATGCAGCTTCTGTGGCGGGGCATCGCGGCCTATGTCTTCAGGCACGACATCACGCTGATGTTCGGCTGCGCCTCGCTGCCGGGCACCGATCCCGACGTCGTCGGCAAGGATCTCAGCTATCTCTACCACCATCACCTGGCGCCGGACTCCCTGCGGGTCCGCGCGCTGGACGCTCTCCACGTGGAGATGAACCGGGTGCCGGCCGACCAGCTCGACGCCAAGCGGGCGCTGGCCGGACTGCCGCCGCTGATCAAGGGCTACCTGCGGCTCGGCGGTTTCGTCGGTGACGGCGCGGTGGTCGATCCCCAGTTCAACACCACGGATGTCTGCGTCATCGTCCAGACCAGCGCGGTGACCGACAAGTACTACAAGCACTACGAACGGGAGGCGCGGGGCGGCTGACGATGGCGGAGGCGGCGTACGGATCCACCACGACGCATCGGCCCGGTCCGGTGTATGTCGACGAGGTCGAGGAGCGGCGCCTGCTCGACCACGGGCATGGCATGATCCGCTCGGAGACCCGGGCGGCGATCCGCCTGACCACCTATCTGCTGCTGACTCTCTCGCTGATCCCGGTCCAGGCGTTTGCAGTGCTGTTCCGGCTGCGTCTGGCCGAGCGGCTGCCGCGCTTCTATCACCGTCTGTGCACCCGGATCCTCGGCATCCAGGTCGTCGTGCGCGGCCGGCGGGTGCGCGAGCGGCCGGTGCTGTTCGTTGCCAACCACGTCTCCTATCTGGACATCACCGCGCTCGGCTCGGTGGTGACCGGCGGCTTCATCGCCAAGTCGGAGGTCGCCGGTTGGCCGCTGTTCGGCATCCTGGCGAAGCTGCAGCGCACGGTGTTCATCGCCCGCAAGCGCACGGCCGTGGCCAAGCACGGCGACGAGATCGCCCAGCGCCTGGAGGCGGGCGACAACCTGATCCTGTTTCCGGAAGGCACCAGCGGCGACGGGACCCGGGTCCTGCCGTTCAAGAGCGCCTTCTTCTCGGTCGCCGAGCGCCGGCCGCGCGGTCAGGCGCTGACGGTTCAACCGGTCTCGATCGCCTATACCCGGCTCAACGAGGTCCCCCTCGGCCGCGGATTGCGGCCGTTCTTCGCCTGGTATGGCGACATGGACCTGCTGCCGCATCTGTGGACCGTCGCCGCCCTGGGCAAGCTGACCGTGGTGATCGAGTTCCACGCCCCGGTGACTGTCGACGAGGTGGGGTCGCGCAAGGCCCTGGCGACCAAGGTGCAGGACCAGGTCGCCGGCGGGCTGGCGCGGGCCAATGCGGGACGCTAGAGTCCGAATCGGTAGAATCTGGAACCACAAAGTATTCTGCGTCGGTTCATGCGACTGTCGCTTGACAGGAACGTGGCGATTCGTAGGGTCCAGGGAGATGCGGACCCGGCCGCAATCATCCGGCGCGATCAGCAAGCGGGAGTAGCCGCGACCTTGATGGATCAGGTGATCTGGCGCTGTCCCCGACAGGGACGAGGGATGCTCGGGTCTGCGAGCCCCGAACGTCTTCGTGGAAGACGGCGGCATTGAGCAAGACGGTTCCATTGAGCAAGAAGCTTCACGTCAAGACCTACGGCTGCCAGATGAACGTCTACGACTCCGCCCGGATGGCGGACGTCATGGCGCCCCATGGCTATGCGTCCAGCGATCAGGCGGACGGCGCCGATCTGGTGATCCTCAACACCTGCCACATCCGCGAGAAGGCGACCGAGAAGGTCTATTCCGAGCTCGGACGCCTGCGCGTGATGAAGGAGGAGGCCGCCCGCGAGGGCCGGCGCATGCTGATCGCCGTGGCCGGCTGCGTCGCCCAGGCCGAGGGCGAGGAGATCGTGCGCCGCGCGCCGGTGGTCGACATGGTGTTCGGTCCGCAGACCTATCACCGGCTGCCGGAGCTGGTGACCCGGGCGCTGGGCAGCGAGAACCGGCGCGGCGCCGGCGTCGTCGATACCGAGTTCCCGGCCGAGGACAAGTTCGACCATCTGCCGGAGGAGAGCGCCAGTCAGGGACCGGCCGCCTTCCTCTCGGTTCAGGAAGGCTGCGACAAGTTCTGCACCTTCTGCGTGGTGCCCTATACCCGTGGGGCCGAGTTCTCGCGTCCCGCCGCGGCGGTGATCGAGGAGGCGCGCCGCCTGGCCGCCGCCGGCGCCCTGGAGATCACCCTGCTGGGCCAGAACGTGAACGCCTATCACGGTGCCGGGCCGGACGGCCGCGACTGGGGTCTGGGCCGGCTGATCCGCGCCCTGGCCGAGATCGACGGGATCGCGCGCATCCGCTACACGACCTCGCATCCGCGCGACATGGACGACGACCTGATCGCCGCCCATGGCGAGGTGCCGGCGCTGATGCCGTATCTGCATCTGCCGGTGCAGTCGGGCTCCGACCGGATCCTCGACACCATGAACCGGGGCCATACCGCCGACGACTACCGGCGGATCGTCGACCGGCTGCGCGCCGCGCGCCCGGATCTGGCGCTCAGCTCCGATTTCATCGTCGGCTTCCCCGGCGAGAGCGATCGCGATTTCGCCGATACCCTGCGGCTGGTCCGCGAGGTCGGCTACGCCCAGGCCTATTCCTTCAAGTACAGCGCGCGGCCGGGGACGCCGGCCGCCTCGGTGGCCGATCAGCTGTCCGAGGTGCAGAAATCCGACCGGCTGGAAGCGCTGCAGCAGCTTCTCAACGCGCAGCAGCGCGCCTTCAACGAGGCCGCCGCCGGCTCCGTGCAACCGGTCCTGTTCGAGCGCCGGGGTAACCGGCCGGGCCAGCTCGTCGGGCGCGGCCCCTGGATGCAGTCGGTCCATGCCGACGCGCCGGAGCGGCTGCTCGGCTCGCTTGTCGATATCGCGATCGACCTGGGCGGCGCCAACAGCCTGTCCGGTCGGGTCGTCACGGTCGACGCCGATCTCCCCTCGCCTTCGTCTCTCCCCCCTCCTCCTGCCGAAAGGGTTTCTGCGTGAGCACAGGCACGGCCGACGACGCCTCCGTCCAGCTCGAGTTTCATGATCACGCATTGATCCCCCTCTTGTTCGGGGACCACGACCGCAACCTTGCCCGTATCGAACAGAAGCTGGGCGTCAAGCTCGAGGCCTTCGGCAACATCGTGCGCATTCTCGGCGCCGAGGAGTCGCTGCAGGCCGCGCGCGGCACCCTGGAGGGTCTGTACCGCCGGCTGGAAAAGACCAAGAAAAAGGGCCAGGACCCCTATCCGTTCGAGATCGGCGACGTGGACGCGGCGGTGAAATACGCCCAGGCGGCAGACGCGGTGGGCGGCGTGCGCGAGTTCGCCGGCGATGCGGGGCTCGACACCTACAAGCGGCCGATCGGCGCCCGCTCGCCGAACCAGGCGCACTATCTGAAGCAGCTCATGCAGCACGAGCTGGTCTTCGGCCTGGGCCCGGCCGGTACCGGCAAGACCTACCTCGCCGTCGCCATGGCCTGCGCCATGCTGAAGGCCAAGCGGGTCGATCGCCTCATCCTGTCGCGCCCGGCCGTCGAGGCGGGCGAGCGGCTCGGCTTCCTGCCGGGCGACATGAAGGACAAGGTCGACCCCTACCTGCGCCCGCTCTACGACGCGCTGTACGACATGATGCCGGGCGAGATGGTGGAGCGGCGGCTGGCCGCCGGCGAGATCGAGGTGGCGCCGCTGGCCTTCATGCGCGGCCGCACCCTCGCCAATGCCTATGTGATCCTGGACGAGGCGCAGAACACCACGCCCACCCAGATGAAGATGTTCTTAACACGTTTGGGCGAGAATTCGCGCATGGCGGTGACCGGGGACCTGTCCCAGGTCGATCTGCCGCTGGGCAACAAATCCGGCTTGCGCGACGCGCTCGATCACCTACATGACGTGCAGGGCGTCGGGTTCGTGGAGTTCACCGCCGCAGACGTTGTCCGTCATCCCCTGGTTACGCGCATCGTACACGCGTACAATGCCCGTGACGGAGTACTTTTACCCGGCGACAAGAGTCGATGACCGACGAAGATTCTTCTGCCGAGGGCGACAGTCGTCCTCGATCTAGCACCCGACCCTCCGGCGAGAACCGGACGGTCGAACTCGATATCTCCCTTACGGCCCCCGCTTGGGAAGAGGCTGCCGAAGATGTCTCTGCGCTCGCCGAACGCTCGGTTCTGGCGGCGTTGACCCATGTCGGGGTGTCGGGAGCGCTTGAGATCTCGCTGCTGTTGACCGACGACGCGGCGCAGCGGGCGCTGAATCGCGACCATCGCGGCAAGGACAGCGCGACCAACGTCCTGTCGTTCCCGGCCGGCTTCATGCCGCCCGCCGGCCCGCGTCCGCTGGGCGATATCTCGTTGGCCCTGGAGACGGTGGTCCGCGAGGCGGCGGAGCAGGACAAGAGCGTGGCGGACCATGTCAGCCACCTGCTGGTCCACGGCACCCTGCACCTGCTCGGCTACGATCATGGCGACGACGCGGAAGCCGAGGAGATGGAGGCGCTGGAGCGCGAGATCCTGGCCGGTCTCGGCATCGCCGATCCCTATGCCGGCGGTGAGCCTCTGCCCGGCGACGCGCGGGGAGCGGCCGCATGAGCGAGAACGCTGCTTACGGGAATAACGGCAATGGCAACGGCAGCTCCGACCGGGGGCCGCTGGTCGAGGCCTGGCGCACGCTGATGCGCTCGGTCGGGCTCGGCCGCAACGGGACCTCGGCGGTCAGGGCCTCCCTGGAGGAGCTGATCGACGAGAACGGCGAGGACGCCTCGCCGATCGACCCGCATGAAGGGGCGATCATCCGCAACGTGCTCGGCCTGCGCGACATCACCGCCTATGACGTGATGGTGCCGCGCGCCGACATCGTGGCGGTCGATCAGGCGACGCGCCTGACCGATCTCTCGCGGCAGATGAGCGAAGTCGCCCACAGCCGGATTCCGGTCTATCGGGACTCCCTGGATGACGTGATCGGCATGGTCCACATCAAGGACGTGCTGGCCCATCTGAACCGGGGCGACGACGTGGCCGCCGGGGCGCTGGCACGCGAGATCCTCATCGTCGCGCCGTCCTCCCGCGCTCTCGACCTGCTGCAGGAAATGCGCATGACCCGGCGCCACATGGCGCTGGTGGTCGACGAATACGGCGGCATCGACGGGCTGATCACCATCGAGGATCTGATAGAGGAGATCGTCGGCGACATCGTCGACGAGCACGACACCGAGGAAGGGCCCAAGCTCTCCGAGCGGTCCGACGGCACCATCGTCGCCGACGCCCGGGCCACGGTGGAGGAGCTCGAGGTGATCGCCGGCCAGTTCCTCACCGACGACGAGCGCGAGGAGATCGACACCCTGGGCGGCCTGGTGTTCAGCCTGGCCGGCCGCGTCGCCACCAGGGGCGAGGTGATCCGTCATCCCAGCGGGATCGAATTCGAGGTCATGGATGGCGATCCGCGCCGTCTGCGCCGCCTGAAAGTGCGCATGGTCCAGCCGAACGCCGCCGATCGTGCCGCCGAGTGACGGCGCCGCGCGCGGCCGCCGGTGGGTCGTCCCCCTAGCCGGACTGGTCGCGGGGGCCGCCACCGGCCTGTCCCTGGCGCCGTTGCATCTGCTGCCCTTCGCGTTCGGCCATGCGGCCCTGCTGGCCGTGGTCGCGCAGGCGCCGAGCGCCCGTTCCGCGGCGTTCCGCGCCTGGCTCTGGGCGCTCGGATATCATGTCGCCGGCCTGCACTGGATCGCCAATGCGATGCTGGTGAATGCGGGCGAGCACGCCTGGCTGATCCCCTTCGCCAATCTCGGGCTGCCGGCGGTGCTGGCGCTCTATGCGGCGCTCGCCGGAGGCTTGGCGCGGCGCCTGTTCGGCGGCGGCTGGCCGCTCTGGCTCGGCCTCGCCGCCCTCTACACTGCGGCGGAATGGGTGCGCGGCCACGCCTTCACCGGCTTTCCCTGGAACCTGCCCTCCGCCACGGTGGACGGCTGGCTGCCGCTGCTTCAGCCGGCCTCCCTGGTTGGCAGCTACGGGCTCAGCCTGCTGGTCCTGCTGGTCACCATGGCGCCGGCGCTGTGGCTGGATGGCGGCGTCTCCCGCCGGGTCCGTCTGACCGGCTCCGCCGCCGCGACCCTGCTGCTGGTGGCGATGGTCGGCTGGGGGGTGGCGCGCGAGGCCGCGATCCCGCGGATCGCCGACCCGGACGGCGCCGTCCCCGGAGTCGTGGTGCGGGTGGTCCAGGGCAACGTGCCCCAGCGCGACAAATGGAATCCGCTGCTGAAACCGGAACATCTGGGACGCTACATCGCGCTCAGCGACCCGTCCCGCCCGGCCGATCTGCGGGCCCCGGGACTGGAGCCGTCCGCCGCGCCGACCGTGGTGGCCTGGCCGGAAACGGCGGTGGCCCATCTGATCGGCGACGCGCCGGACCTGATGGCCGCCCTCGCCCGTGTCGCGCCGGCCGAGGGCAGTCTGATCTTCGGCGCACCGCGCGTCGCCCGGATCGGCCGTCTGTCCGAGGTCTATAACAGCGTCTTCGCCCTCGACGCCGGCGCCGAGACCTCCTGGACCTTCGACAAGGCGCATCTGGTGCCCTTCGGGGAATACGTGCCCCTGCGCGACGTGCTGCCGGTCAATCCGATCGTGCAGAGTCGCCGCGACTTCACGCCGGGGCCGGGGCCGCGGACGCTCGAGCTGAAGGGCGCGCCGCCGGTTTCGGTGCTGATCTGTTACGAAGCGATCTTCCCCGGTGGGGCGGTGGATCCGGACCACCGCCCGGCCTGGCTGCTGAATGCCACCAACGACGCCTGGTTCGGCCGCTGGAGCGGCCCCTATCAACACCTGGCGATCACCCGGCTGCGGGCCATCGAGCAGGGCCTCCCGATGATCCGGGCGGCGAATACCGGCGTATCCGCAGTGATCGATCCGGCCGGGCGAATTGTCGCAAGCATCGGCATCGGCGTGACCGCCAGTCTGGATACGCCGCTGCCCGCGGCGCTGCCGGTACCGCCTTTCGGCTTTATTGGTGATGTCCCCATAGTTCTTATGGTCGTATTGCTGCTGGCCGTTGCAGCATACGGGCGATTTCGGACCGGTCGAAGAACTCCCGCGAATTGATTGGAATTAAATCAGTTTGGCCGATTTGAGGACGTTGACTGAATACAATTGTATGGTCTATGAGTCCTAGGGTTATTTGGTTAACGAAATCAGAGGTTCGCATGGCGAACGACCGCCCAGGGCGCCGTCGGGTCGGCCGTCCGCCTACGGCTACGAATCCGAATCCTATCGATATCCATGTCGGCACACGGGTTCGCCTGCGCCGCACTCTGCTCGGAATGAGTCAGGAGCGCCTGGGTGAAGCATTGGGCCTTACCTTCCAGCAGGTCCAGAAGTACGAACGGGGCGCCAACCGCGTCGGCGCCAGTCGCCTGTTCGAGCTGGCCAAGGCCCTGGGCGTGCCGGTGTCGTACTTTTTCGACGACATGCCGGGCGAGGATGGTGTCGAGCCGTCCGTCCCGGCCGCCGGCCCGATCGAAGAGGATCCGATGCGCCGCCGCGAGACGATCGAGCTGGTGCGGGCGTATTACCGGATCACCGACGACACCGCCCGGCGACGGCTCTACGAGCTGATGCGATCCATCGCCGGATCGATGGACGGCGAGAAGCCCTGAGGCGCCTCCGCCTCCCGTCTGCGCGCGTGCCAGGGGCCGCCGCTCGGCTTTCCCCTTGACCCGGACCGGCATTCGCGCAAAAACGCCGGCCCGGTACAGTCCGCCGCATGCGTCCATTGCAGCGGATCCCAAGCGTTGATTTCCGCGACAATCGAGCATCCCGGAGGCCCCGTTGAGTCAAGCCAGCTACCTGTTCACAAGTGAATCCGTGTCCGAGGGGCACCCGGACAAGGTCTGCGACCGGATCTCCGATACGGTGGTCGATCTCTACATGGGCGCCGATCCCGGCAGCCGCGTGGCTTGTGAGACCCTGGCGACGACCAATAAGATCGTGCTCGCCGGCGAGGTCCGCGGTCCCTCCAGCGTCACCCACGAGGTGATCGAGGAGGCGGTGCGTGCCGCGGTGAAGGATATCGGCTACGAGCAGGACGGCTTCCATTGGAAGACCGCCAGCCTGGAGAACGTCCTGCACGAGCAGTCCGTCGACATCGCCGTCGGCGTCGACGCGGCCGGCAACAAGGACGAGGGTGCCGGCGACCAGGGCATCATGTTCGGCTACGCCTGCACCGAGACCGACGTGCTGATGCCGGCGCCGATCCATTTCAGCCACGAGATCCTGCGTCGCATGGCGGTGGCCCGCAAGAACGGCACCGCCAAGGGTCTGGGCCCGGACAGCAAGAGCCAGGTCACCCTGCAATACGAGAACGGCAAGCCGGTGCGCTGCACCTCGGTGGTCGTCTCGACCCAGCATGACGCCGACCTCTCCCAGGAGCAGGTGCACGAGCTGGTTCTGCCCTTCGTGCGTGAGGTCATGCCGGACGGCTGGGTGGACGAGGACACGGTCTACTACATCAACCCGACCGGCCGCTTCGTGATCGGCGGTCCCGACGGCGACTGCGGTCTGACCGGCCGCAAGATCATCGTCGACACCTATGGCGGTGCCGCCCCCCACGGCGGCGGCGCCTTCTCCGGCAAGGACCCGACCAAGGTCGACCGTTCGGCCGCCTACGCCGCGCGCTGGGTCGCCAAGAACGTGGTCGCCGCCGGCCTGGCCGAGAAGTGCGTGCTGCAGGTCTCCTATGCCATCGGCGTGTCGCATCCGCTGTCGATCTTCGTCGACACCTACGGCACCAACACGGTGGACGAGGAGAAGCTCTCCAAGGTCATCAGCGAGATGGTCGACCTGTCGCCGCGCGGGATCCGCGAGCGCCTGGCGCTGAGCAATCCGATCTACGCGCCGAGCGCGGCCTACGGCCATTTCGGCCGCAAGCCGGACGACGCGGGCCGCTTCACCTGGGAGCGTCTCGATCTGGTCGACGAGCTGAAGGGCGCGTTCTAAGCCGCGCGTCCTGATCATTGGGCGGCCGGAACGTCCGGCCGCCGGACCGGAACCGTACCAGTAGGGCCATGTCCGACCACGGTGAAGAGCGGCTGTTCTTCGGCCGGCGCAAGGGGCGTCCCCTGCGCGCCGGCATGCAGCGCCGCGTCGACGAGGATCTCGTGCCGCGCCTGGTGCCGGTGGAGACCGCCCCGGCCAACGCCACCGACCCGAGGGATTGGTTTCCGCAGCCACCGCGCGCGGTCTGGCTGGAGATCGGCTTCGGCGGCGGCGAGCATCTGGCCTGGCAGGCGCAGCACAACCCGGACATCGCCCTGATCGGCTGCGAGCCGTTCGTCAACGGCGTGGCGTCGCTGCTGCGCCACCTGGACGACGTGGAGGGCGACCGGGTCCGCATCCATCCCGACGACGCCCGCGACGTGCTCGACGTGCTGGCGCCGCAGAGCCTGGAGCGGATCTTCGTCCTGCACGCCGATCCCTGGCCGAAGCGCCGCCACCATTACCGCCGCATCATCCAGCACGAGACCGTCGCCCGGTTCTACGAGCTGCTCAAGCCGGGCGGCATCCTGCGCATGGCGACGGACGACCCGGGCTATCTGGTCTGGATCCTGGCCCGGATCACCGCCCATCCGGATTTCCGCTGGACCGGGACGTCGATGGCGGATTTCACCGAGCGCCGGGACGACTGGCCGGAAACCCGCTACGAGGCCAAGGCGAAGCGCGAGGGCCGGATGCCGGCCTATCTGGAGTTCCGCAAACCCGCGCAAACCTGCCAAGGATAGGTGCGGGCGAGGCCGCTACCGCACGCCGGACTTGCAGCCGGAAGCGGTCTGCGATATATCAACGGCTCTTCAATCGGACTATTGATCGGGGGTGGGCCAGCGGCCCACTTTTTTGTTGGTGCCGCCGCCGGTCGCAGGTGAGGACAAGGGTGGACCCACATATCCGGCGCATCGAAGGAATCGTGACCCCGTCGATCGAAGCCATGGGCTTCGAGGTCGTGCGGGTCATGATCACCGGTGGTCAGCGGCCGACGCTGCAGATCATGGCCGACCGGAGCGACGGGTCGATGATCTCGGTCGACGACTGCGCCGAGATCAGCCGGACGGTGTCCGCCGTGCTCGACGTGGAGGACCCGATCTCCGGGGAATACACGCTGGAGGTCTCCTCGCCCGGGATCGACCGGCCGCTGACGCGGCTGAAGGATTTCGAACGCTGGGCCGGGTTCGAGGCGCGGGTCGACATGGACGTGCCGATCGACGGCCGCAAACGCTTCAGCGGCCGGATCAAAGGCGTCGCGGACGACCGGGTGCAGGTCGAGCTGGACGAAAAGGCGGGGACGGTGGACCTGCCGTTCGAGGGAATTTCGCGGGCGAAGCTCGTGCTGACCGATGCACTGCTCGACGCCAGCCGGCCCCAGGGGCAGGGCTGACGGCCGAAAGGCCGGGACAGGGTTAAGGGAGTAACCGGTGCGGGTCCGCCCGCCGGGTTGATAGAGGACGAACAAGCCGATGGATATCGCCACGACACCGAAGCTGGAGCTGATCCAGGTCGCCGATGTGGTCGCCCGGGACAAGGGGATCGATCGCGAGGAAGTGCTGATCGCCATGGAACAGGCGATCCAGAAGGCCGGCCGGTCGAAATACGGCCCCGACCACGATATCCGCGCGACCATCGACCGGCGCACCGGCGACATCAGCCTGAAGCGCTGCACCACGGTGGTCGAGGAGGTCGAGGACGAGTTCGCCGAGATCACCCTGGAGCAGGCGAAGAAGATCGATCCGGCCCTGGAGGTCGGCTCGGTCATCGACGAGCCGCTGCCGCCGATCGATTTCGGCCGCATCGCCGCCCAGACCGCCAAGCAGGTGATCGTCCAGAAGGTCCGCGAGTTCGAGCGCAAGCGCCAGTTCGAGGAATATGACGGCCGCTCCGGCGAGATCATCAACGGCGTGGTCAAGCGCGTCGAGTACGGCAACGTCACGGTCGAGATCCCGCGCGCCGAGGCGGTGCTGCGCCGCGACCGGCTGCTGCCGCGCGAGACCTTCCGCCAGGGCGACCGCATCCGCGCCTATATCGAGGACGTGCGCGAGGAGCAGCGCGGCCCGCAGATCTTCCTGTCGCGCACCCATCCGGAATTCATGCGCCAGCTCTTCCGCCAGGAAGTGCCGGAAGTCTACGACGGCATTATCGACATCAAGTCGGTGGCCCGCGATCCGGGTTCCCGCGCCAAGATCGCGGTGATCTCCTACGACAGCTCGATCGATCCGGTCGGCGCCTGCGTCGGCATGCGCGGCTCCCGCGTCCAGGCCGTCGTCGGCGAGCTGCAGGGCGAGAAGATCGACATCATCCCGTTCTCCGACGATCCGGCGACCTTCGTGGTGAACGCCCTGGCGCCGGCCGAGGTGTCCAAGGTGGTGCTCGACGAGGACCAGGGCCGCATCGAGGTCGTGGTGCCGGACGAACAGCTCTCGCTGGCCATCGGCCGCCGCGGTCAGAACGTCCGCCTCGCCTCCATGCTGACCGGCTGGGATATCGACATCCTGACCGAGCAGGAGGAGTCGGACCGCCGCCGCGAGGAGTTCCGTCAGCGGTCTGAATCCTTCATCGGCGCCCTCGACATCGACGACGTCATCGCCGGCCTGCTGGTCGCCGAGGGCTTCGCCTCGGTGGAGGAGATCGCCTATACCGAGATCGACGATCTGGCCGAGATCGAAGGCTTCGACGCCGACATCGCCGAAGAGCTGCGCACCCGCGCGTTCAACTTCGTCGAGGCCGAGCGTCAGCGCCACGACGAGCGCCGCCGCGAGCTGGGCGTGACCGACGATCTGGTCGAGCTGGAGATCTTCACGCCGGCCATGCTGGTCACCCTGGGCGAGAACGGGGTGAAGACCCTGGACGACCTGGGCGACCTGGCCAGCGACGAGCTGCGCGAGATTCTGCCCGATGCCGGTTTCGACGAGGACGCGGCCAACCAGATCATCATGGCGGCCCGCGCCCATTGGTTCGAAGACGAAGACGGTGCGGAAACGAATGCCGGGGTGGACGCGGCGGCCGAGGAGAGCGATCCTGAGCCGACGGCATGAACCGACGAGCCGGGACGATGACAGCGAACGCCGCTGTTTCGTCACCCGCGAGGTTCAGCCGCGCGGTGGGCTGATCCGCTTCGTTGTGGGTCCGGACGGCGCGATCGTCCCGGATATCGACGAGCGGCTCCCGGGCCGTGGGCTCTGGGTCTCCGCCGATCGGGGGGCGCTCGAGCAGGCCGTGGTCAAGCGGCTCTTCGCCCGGGCGGCCAAGCGGTCTGTTACGGTGGATCCCACCCTGACGGACCGGGTCGAGGGGCTGCTCACGCGGCGCTGCGTGCAGACGTTGTCGCTGGCGCGGCGCGCCGGTGGCGCGGTCGCCGGCCAGACCAAGGTGCGCCAGGCCCTGGAGGCGGGGCGTGCCGGCGTTCTGGTCGAAGCGGGCGACGGCGCCGAGGATGGCCGGGCCCGGTTGCGGGCCCTGGCCGGGACGCGACCGGTGGTCTCGTGCCTCTTGGCGGCGGAGATCGCCGAAGCATTCGGGCGCGACCATACGGTGCACGCGTTCGTGGACTCCGCGGGGCCGCGCGCCGGCCTGTCGGACCGTTTGCTGCGTGACGCGGCGAGACTTGAAGGTTTGCGGCACGAAAAGGTCGCATCAGATGTGGGCCCCGGCTTGGAAAACCATGCCGGGACGTGTATTCAGGGCGCCAAGTACTGATGGCCTGCCCGTTGACGGATGGATGACGTGGGCAAAGACGATATGTCGAGCACCAACGAACAAGATCGCAAGAAGCTGAGCCTCGGCTCCGGCAAGGGAAAGCTGTCCCTTGGCAAGACGGTGGAAACCGGTCAGGTCAAGCAGAGCTTCTCCCATGGCCGTTCCAAGACCGTGCAGGTCGAGGTGCGCCGACGCCGGCCGTCTCAGCCGCTTCCCGGATCGCGCGAGGCGGCGATCGCCGCGGCGAAGGCCGGTGGCGGCAAGGGTGGGCGCGAGCTGACCGCCGAGGAGCGCGAGGCCCGGGCCCGCGTCCTTGAGCAGGCCGCTGCGCGACGCCCGGAGGAGCAGCCGGAAGCCGTGACCGAGGAGACGGTGTCGCCGGCCGCTGCCGCTGAGACCCCGGCCGAGGCACAGGACGCTGTCGCGTCGGAACCTGCCGCGCCGGTGGATCGTCGCCAGGCCGAGCTGGACGAGATGCGCAAGATCGAGGACGCCGAGGCCGCCGTGAAGGCTGCCGAGGCCGCCCGTCTCGCCGAGGAGGAGGCCGCCCGTCAGGCGAAGGCCGCCGCCGAGCGCGCGACGGCGCGTCTGGATCGCGAAGGCACGCCTGCACCGGCCGCCTCTCCGGCGGCGCGCGCGCCGGTCGAGAACGAGGACGACGACCGTCGCAAGCGCAGCGGTGGCGGTGGCGGTGCCAAGGAAGCGCCGGCCAAGCGTCCGGCCCGCACCCGCACCACCAACGAGCCGCGCCGCCGTCAGGGCAAGCTGACCATCAGCGACGCGCTGAGTGGCGACAGCGGGCGCGTGCGCTCGCTGGCCTCGGTCCGCCGCGCCCGCGAACGCGAGCGTCAGCGCTCCCGCAACGACCAGGGCGATGCCGTCAAGCAATCGCGCGACGTGGTCGTTCCCGAGACCATCACCGTCCAGGAGCTGGCCAACCGTATGGCCGAGCGTGGCGGCGAGGTCATCAAGTCGCTGATGAAGATGGGCGTGATGGCGACCATCAACCAGATCATCGACGCCGACACTGCCGAGCTGGTGGCCCAGGAATTCGGCCACAAGGTCCGCCGTGTCGCTGAATCCGATGTGGAGCTCGGCATGCTGGGGACCGACGACAAGGTCGAGGACCTGCGGCCGCGCTGCCCGGTCGTCACCGTCATGGGTCACGTCGACCACGGCAAGACCTCGCTGCTGGACGCCATTCGTCAGGCCGATGTCGCGTCGGGCGAGGCCGGCGGCATCACCCAGCATATCGGCGCCTACCAGATCGAGGTGCCGTCGGGTGACAAGATCACCTTCATCGACACCCCGGGCCACGAAGCCTTCACCGAGATGCGGGCGCGCGGCGCGAATGTCACCGACATCGTCATCCTGGTGGTGGCGGCCGATGACGGCATCATGGCGCAGACGGTCGAGGCGATCCGCCACGCCCGCGCCGCCAAGGTTCCGGTCATCGTCGCGGTCAACAAGATCGACAAGCCCGATGCCGACCCGCAGCGGGTCCGCACCGAGCTGCTGCAGCACGAGATCGTGGTCGAGGACATGGGCGGCGACGTCCAGGCGATCGACGTCTCGGCGCTGACCAAGCAGGGCCTGGACACGCTGCTGGAAGCCATCGCGCTGCAGGCGGAAGTGCTGGAGCTCAAGGCGAACCCGGATCGGGCCGCCACCGGTGTCGTGATCGAAGCCAAGGTCGAGCGCGGCCGCGGCTCCGTCGCCACCGTGCTGGTCCAGCGCGGCACGGTCCGCACCGGCGACGTGTTCGTTGCGGGTGCGGAATGGGGCCGCGTGCGCGCCCTGGTCAACGACCGTGGCGAGCCGTCGGAGAGCGCCGGGCCGAGCGAGCCGATCGAGGTTCTGGGCCTGCAGGGCACGCCGACCGCCGGCGACGATTTCGTCGTCGTAGAGAACGAAAGCCGGGCCCGCGAGATCGCCGACTATCGCCAGCGTCTGCTGCGCGAGAAGAGTGCGACGGCCGGTGCCCGCGGCACGGTCGAGCAGATGCTCTCGGCGATTCAGTCGGGCGAGGCGGACGAGCTGCCGCTGGTCATCAAGACCGACGTGCACGGGTCGCTGGAAGCGATCCGGGCGACCCTGGAGAAGCTGGAGACCAGCGTGGTAAAGCCGCGCATCCTGCACTCCGCGGTCGGCGGCATCAGCGAGTCCGACGTGTCCCTGGCCGGGGCCTCGGGCGGCATCATCGTCGGCTTCAACGTCCGCGCCAACCCGCAGGCCCGCGAGATGGCGCGCCGCGACGGAATGGAGATCCGCTACTACTCGATCATCTACGACCTGATCGACGATGTGAAAGCCCTGCTGACCGGCATGCTGGCGCCGGAACTCAAGGAAGAGTTCCTGGGCTACGCGCAGATCCGCCAGGTGTTCAACATCACCAAGGTCGGCAAGGTGGCGGGCTGCATGGTCACCGACGGCGTCATCAAGCGGGGCTGCAAGGTCCGTCTGCTGCGCGACAACGTGGTGATCCACGAGGGCTCCCTGAAGACGCTGAAGCGCTTCAAGGACGAGGTCCGCGAGGTCCGCGAGGGTTACGAGTGCGGTATGGCGTTCGAGAATTACGACGACATCCGCGAGGGCGATCAGATCGAGTGCTTCGAGCTGAAGGAAGTCGCCCGGACGCTCGAGCAGGTTCAGCAGGAGGCGTCCGCCGGCTAACGCGGCGGCGCCTCGCCGAACGGGATTACGACCATGGCGAAGCGTGACGAGGCCCGCGAGGGCCCGAGCCAGCGGCAATTGCGTGTCGGGGAAGAGATCCGCCGCGTGCTTGCCCGTGTCTTCGAGCGCGGCGAGCTGCACGAGCCGGCCCTGTCCGGCGTGCGCATCACCCTGTCGGAGGTCAGCGTCTCGCCGGACCTGCGCAATGCCACGGTCTGGGTGATCCCGCCGATCGACGGCGAGATCGCCGACATCCTGCCGATCCTGAGCCGCGTCGCCGGCCGGCTCTCCGGCCAGGTCGCCCGCGAGGTGCGGATGAAGTTCGCCCCCCGCCTGACCTTCAAGCGCGATACCGCCTTCGACGCCTCCCAGCGGATGAGCGCGATCCTGAACGATCCGGTGATCCGCCAGGACGTGGCGAACACCTCCGAAAACCCCACCGAAGACGGCGAGCCGGACGACAATGGCGCGTAGGAAGCGGGGCAATCCGGTCCATGGCTGGGTGATCCTCGACAAGCCCGTCGACATCACCTCCACCCAGGCGGTGGCGACCGTCCGCCGGGTGTTCGACGCCGCCAAGGCGGGCCATGCCGGCACTCTCGACCCGCTGGCCACCGGCGTGCTGCCGATCGCCCTGGGCGAGGCGACCAAGACCGTTCCCTATGTCATGGACGCCACCAAGGACTACGCCTTCACCGTGCGCTGGGGCGAGGCGACGTCGACGGACGACGCCGAGGGCGAGGTGGTGGCGAGCAGTGAGGGTCGGCCGGATGAGGCCGCAATCCTTGGCGTGCTCGACCGTTTCGTTGGCGAAATAGAGCAGGTTCCCCCGAAGTTCTCCGCCATCAAGGTCGACGGCGAGCGCGCCTATGACTTGGCCCGCTCCGGCGAGCAGGTCGAGCTCGACTCCCGGCGCATCGAGATCCTGGATCTGCGCCTGGTGGACATGCCGAGCCGGGACGAGGCGCGGTTCAGCGTGACCTCGGGCAAGGGCGCCTATATGCGCTCGCTGGCCCGCGATCTGGCGTTGGCGCTCGGCACGGTCGGCCATATCCGCGATCTGCGGCGGCTTCGGGTCGGACCGTTCTCGGCCGAGCGCGCGATTTCGCTGGATTCCCTGGCGGAGCTGATGCATAACCCCGCCTCTTTAGAGCACCTGCGGCCCGTTGAGACCGCGCTGGACGGCATCCCGGCGCTGGCCTTGAAGGGCCCCGAGGCGACGACGCTGCGCAACGGACAGGGTGTTCCGGTCTATCGCTCGATGGATCGGGACCGGTTCGGTGATCTGCAGGAAGGCGATCTGGTCTATGCCACCGACGGCACGGTCCCGGTCGCCATCGCGCGGATCGAAAGCGGCGCCATTCGTCCGGTCAGGGTGCTGAACCTCTAGATAAGGAGAGGACGATGTCGATTACTGCAGAGCGCAAGGCAGAGCTCATCAAACAATATGCCCAGAAGGAAGGCGACACCGGGTCGCCCGAGGTGCAGGTCTCGATCCTGAGCGAGCGCATCGTCAACCTGACCGAGCACATGAAGACCCACAAGCACGACTTCCACTCGCGCCGGGGTCTGCTGATGATGGTCGGCCAGCGCCGCCGTCTGCTGGACTATCTGAAGAAGAAGTCCAACGACCGCTATTCCGCGCTGATCGCCAGCCTGGGCCTGCGCCGCTAAGCGTGCGGGGATCGGTAAGCCGGTAGGCTCGCCGACGACACGACGAGACACGAACCCCGGATGGCCCCTGGCTTTCCGGGGTTTTGTCGTCTTCGGGTCTCGGGCACGTCCGCGTTGACCCACGGGGCGTTCCGTGTCAAAGAACGCGCGCGCAAAAAGAGACGAAATATGAGAACCGAAGGCCGCCATTGGGGCGCCATGACGCAAGGAGCGTCCATTTTTCCTTCATCGCACTTCTAGATCGCGAGTCACCATCGGCTGTGCGCTGCCGGTGGTTGGCCGTGTTGGTCCATCCGGTCGCGGGCATCCACCGCGGCACGGGCCGACCGGAGGGAAAAGGGGAACGCGGCGGGTCATGTTCGTCGGTTCGGAACTGAGGAATGACACGTAATGTTCGACGTCTACCGCAAGGAAATCGAATGGGGCGGGCGCACGCTCACCCTGGAGACCGGCAAGATGGCCCGCCAGGCCGACGGCGCGGTTCTCGCCCGCTACGGCGACACCGCCGTTCTCTGCACCGTGGTCGCCGCCAAGACGCCGCGCCCGGGCATCGACTTCTTCCCGCTCTCGGTCCACTACCAGGAGAAGACCTACGCCGCGGGCAAGATCCCCGGCGGCTTCTTCAAGCGTGAGGGCCGTCCGAGCGAGAAGGAGACCCTGACCTCGCGCCTGATCGACCGGCCGATCCGTCCGCTCTTCGTCAAGGGCTTCAAGAACGAGGTGCAGGTGATCTGCACGGTTCTCGCCCATGATCTGGAGAACGATCCCGACATCGTCGCCATGGTCGGCACCTCGGCCGCCCTGTGCCTGTCCGGCGCCCCGTTCCTGGGCCCGATCGGCGGTGCGCGCATCGGCTACAAGGACGGCGAGTACATCCTGAACCCGACCATGGACGTGACCCGCACCGAGAGCGAGCTCGACCTGGTCGTCGCCGGCACCGAAGAAGGTGTGCTGATGGTCGAGTCGATGGCCTCCGAGCTGTCGGAAGAGATCATGCTCGGCGCCGTCAACTTCGGTCACGACAGCTTCCAGCCGGTGATCAAGGCGATCATCGAGCTGGCCGAGGCCGCCGCGAAGGATCCGATGGATCTGCCGGAGAGCCCGCTGGACCTGGACGCCATCCGCGGCAAGCTCGAGGCGGCCTGCAAGGCCGACCTGGAAGCCGCCTATGACGAGCCGAACAAGTCCGAGCGCCAGAACAAGCTCGCGGCCGCCAAGGACAAGGCCCTCGCCGCGATCGAGGACGAGGCCGAGAAGGAAGCCGCCAAGGGTCTGATGAAGGGCCTGGAGGCCGACATCGTGCGCGGCCGCATCCTGGACACCGGCAAGCGCATCGACGAGCGCGACACCAAGACCGTGCGCCAGATCGTGGCCGAGGTCGGCCTGCTGCCCCGGACCCACGGCTCGGCGCTGTTCACCCGCGGCGAGACCCAGGCGATGGTCGTCGCCACCCTGGGCACCGGCCAGGACGAGCAGATCATCGACGCGCTCGAGGGCGAGTACCGCGAGCACTTCCTGCTGCACTACAACTTCCCGCCGTTCTCGGTGGGCGAGGCGGGCCGCGTCGGGTCCCCGGGCCGTCGCGAGATCGGCCATGGCAAGCTGGCCTGGCGGGCGGTGAAGCCGCTGCTGCCGAGCAAGGAAGCCTTCCCCTACACCCTGCGTGTGGTCTCCGAGATCACCGAGTCCAACGGCTCGTCGTCGATGGCGACGGTCTGCGGCACCTCGCTGTCGCTGATGGATGCCGGCGTGCCGCTGGCCCGTCCGGTGGCCGGCATCGCCATGGGCCTGATCAAGGAAGGCGACAAGTTCGCCGTCCTGTCCGACATCCTGGGCGACGAGGATCACCTGGGCGACATGGACTTCAAGGTCGCCGGCACCGACAAGGGTGTCACCGCCCTGCAGATGGACATCAAGATCACGTCCATCACCCGCGAGATCATGAAGGTCGCGCTGGAGCAGGCGAAGGACGGCCGGATGCACATCCTGGGCGAGATGGGCAAGGCGCTCACCTCGGCCCGCGACGGTGTGTCCGACACCGCGCCGAAGATGATCTCCATCAAGATCCCGGTCGACAAGATCCGCGACGTGATCGGCTCGGGCGGCAAGGTGATCCGCGAGATCTGCGAGGTCACCGGGGCGAAGATCGACATCGACGACGACGGCACCGTGAAGATCGCCGCCGTCGAGCAGGCCTCGCTCGACGCCGCGCATAACTGGGTCTACTCGCTGACCGCCGAGCCGGAAGTGGGCAAGATCTACGACGGCAAGGTCGTGAAGACCCTCGATTTCGGCGCCTTCGTGAACTTCCTCGGCCCGAAGGACGGTCTGGTGCATATCAGCCAGCTCACCTCGGCCAAGCGTCCGGAAGCGGTCACCGAGGTCGTCAAGGAAGGCGACAAGGTGAAGGTCAAGGTCATCGGCTTCGACGACCGCGGCAAGGTCAAGCTGTCGATGAAGGTCGTCGATCAGGAGACCGGCGAAGACCTGGAAGCCGCCGCCGAGTAACTCGGTCCGGCTTCGACGGAAATCAGCGGCGCGGCAGCCTCGGTTGCCGCGCCGTTTTTTTGCTTGCCGATCTTCTCCCTTCTCCGTCATCCGGAAACAAGTTCGGGATGACGGAGAAGGGAAGTGTGCGTAGTGGGCGGTGGGTACTGGGCAGCGTCTCAGCCTGTCATTTTCCCGCCACCCTCCCTGCGCTATTCTCCGCGGCCATCCCATCCGGAGACACCGATGCCCGCACGCCCCTTCACCCCGCCCCGCCTGATCGGCCATCGAGGGGCGAAAGCCCTGGCGCCGGAGAACACCCTGGGCTCGATCCGCGCGGCCAAGGCGGCCGGGGCGACCTGGGTCGAGATCGACGCCAAGCTCGCCGGCGACGGGGTGCCGGTGCTGATGCACGACGCCAGCCTGGACCGGACCACCGATGTGCAGGGACCCGTCGTCGCGCGCGGTTCCGCCGAGCTGGCGACGGTGGATGCCGGAAACGGCGAAGGCGTGCCGACCCTGGCCCAGTGCCTCGCCCTGTGCCGCGAGATCGGCCTCGGCCTGGATCTGGAGATCAAGCCGGATGCCGGCACCGGCTCGGCGACCGCCAGGGCGGTGCTCGCGGTGCTGGCGGCCGAGGGCTGGGGGCCGGAAGACCCGATCGTCATCACCTCGTTCAGCCGCAATGCGCTCCGTGTGGTGCGCGACGCGGCACCCGACTACATCCGCGGTCTGCTGCTGACCGGCCGGCCGGCCGACTGGCGCGAGGCGGCGCGCGACCTGGCCGTGGACGCGGTCATCCCCGGCACCAAGGACGTGCACGGCCCCGAGGACGTGACGGCGATCGTGGCGGGCGGCTGGATTCCGATGGTCTACACCGTTAACGATCCGCAACGGGCCAGGGAGCTCTACGACTGGGGCATGGTCTCCATCGTCACCGACGACCCGCCGGCGCTGCTCGGCCTTTAGAGCAAATTCACACGATCAGATGAAAACATCGGCTCGTGTGAATTTGCTCTATCTATAATGGGTTAGACCGCTCAGACGATCGGCCGGACCTCGGCGGGCGGCGCCGTGGTGATGGCGTCCAGGTTGGCGATCAGCACCAGGTCGACGGACTCGGCCGCCTTGGTCGCCGCGGTCGCCACCTCCAGCCCGGCCACGGTGCGGGCCAGCGCCGGGGCGGCGCTGCGATGCTCCAGCCAGTGCGACAGGAACAGCCCGGCGAACAGGTCGCCGGTGCCGAAGAACGGCCGGTCGTGCCAGGGCGAGCGGGCGACCCAGTTCTCGGTCGCCGTCACCGCCACCACGGCCAGACGGTCGCCGTCGGGCACGCCGGTGGCGACCACCACCTGCGGCCCCCATTCCAGGATCGTCACGGCCGCGTCATGGGCGTCGGCCACGCTTTCGACCCGATGGCCGGACAGCCGCGCCAGCTCGAAGGCGTTCGGCGTGATGATGGTGGCCCGCGGCACCAGCCGCTCGCGGAAGGCGTTCTCGATCCCGTCGCGCACGAAGACCCGGCCGTGGTCGCCGATCACCGGATCGCACAGATACACCGCTTCCGGGCTCGCCGCCTCGATCGCGTCCAGCACCCCGGCGAAGGCGCGGCCGGTCTCCGCCGTGCCGAGATAGCCGGAATAGATCCCCTCCACTCCATGCCAGCCGGTGTGGTTGGCGACGCCGCGCAGCAGCTCGGCGATCTCGTGTCCCTCGCGCACCGAGCCGGTGAACTTCTTGTGGCCGGGATGGTTGGAGAAGCTGACCGTGTCGACGCGCCAGACCTCGTGGCCCCGGCGTTCCAGGGCCGGAACCGCGGCGGCGTTGCCCACATGGCCGACGGCGACATGGGAGGAGAGGGCGAGGATCGGCATGACCCCGTCATAACCGGTTCGGCCGGCCTCGTCAGCGGGACAAATCCGGTGCGTTGTCGAGTGCCGCGCCGGCGGCTAGGCTCGCCGGCAGCAAATCGAACCCGAACCAGTGGAAACGCCCGCCCATGACCGCCGTCACCCGTCCCCGCCGCTCCGTCCTCTACATGCCGGGCTCCAACCCGCGCGCCCTCGACAAGGGCCGCAGCCTGCCCTGTGACGGCATCGTCATGGATCTGGAAGACGCGGTCGCCCCCGACGCCAAGCAGGCGGCGCGCGACGCCATCGCCGCGGCGCTGGCGGCCGGCGGTTACGGCAGCCGGGAGATCCTGATCCGGGTCAACGGGCTGGACACCCCCTGGGGCCATGACGATCTGGTCTTCGCCGCCGGCCAGCCGGCCCATGGCATCATCCTGTCCAAGGTCGAGAGCGGCGGCACGGTCCGCCAGGCGGAGTCGTTGCTGGAGCGAAACGGTGCGCCGGACGCGATGGGGGTCTGGTGCATGGTCGAGACCCCGCGCGGCGTGCTGGCGGCTCAGGAGATCGCCGCGTCGACGCCGCGCATGGCGGGGTTGATGCTCGGCACCAACGACCTGGCCAAGGACCTGCACTGCCTGCACACGCCGGACCGTATGCCGCTGATGACCTCCTTCGGGCTCTGCCTTCTGGCGGCCCGGGCCCATGGCATCGCGATCCTGGACGGGGTGCATGCGGATCTGAACGACGACGAGGGGTTTGCCGCGGTCTGCCGCCAGGGGCGGGAACTGGGTTTCGACGGCAAGACGCTGATCCATCCCAAGACCATCGCCGCCGCGAACGCCGCCTTCTCGCCGCGCGCGGAGGACATCGCCTGGGCCCGCAGGATCGCCGAGGCCCATGCCGCCGCCATGGCCGAGGGCAAGGGCGTGCTGCAGGTCGACGGCAAACTGGTGGAGGGCCTGCACGTTGCCGAGGCGCAACGGCTGGTCGCCATGGCGGACATGATCCGGGAACTGGAGGGCTCGACGACGTAGGCGCACCTCACACCGTCTCCTGACGCACGTCAGGATGACGGGTGGGGTGTGGGAAGCGGGCGCCGGCCGCCTAGACGGTCGTCTCCGCCATCTTCAGGATCAGCCGCCACTGGGCGTCGGTGACCGGCACCACGGACAGACGGGACTGGCGGACCAGGGCGAAGTCCTCCAGTTCCGGTGCGGCCTTGATGTCGGCCAGGGTCACCGGCTTCTCTACCGGCTGGATCGCCTTGATCGTTACCATGCCGAAACGCCCGGACTTGTCGGTCGGGTCCGGGTGGTATTCTTCGATCACCTCGACGATGCCGACGATCTGCTTCTCGTTGACCGAGTGGTAGAAGAAGCCGCGGTCGCCAACCTTCATTGCCTTCATGTTGTTGGCGGCCTGATAGTTCCGCACCCCGTCCCAGCCTTCGCCCACATCGCCCTTGCGAACCTGATCGTCCCAGGACCAGGTGCCCGGCTCGGATTTGAACAACCAGTACGCCATGGTGTCGGTGCCTCTCGCCTCGATGCTGCTCGGAGGATTTAGCCCGAGTTTGGGTGATCGATCCAACCCCTTCTCACTCCCCGGATTTATTCCGGGGCCTACCCGTCACCCCGCGCAGACTTCACCGATCGGGCGCTGGCCAGGGTGGGCTCTGGAATAAATCCGGGGAGTGGGAAGAGGGGTGGGTTCCTCTACGCCTTCACCCGCCCGGCGCCGATGGAGGGAGCCGCATCCGGGTCGAGCGGCCAGCGCGGGCGGGGGCGGAAGTCCATGCCGTCGATCAGACCGAGCGCCAGCCGCTCCTGCCCGGCCCAGGCGATCATCGCGCCGTTGTCGCCGCACAGCACCAGGGGCGGCGCGACGAACCGCATGCCCCGGTCCTGCGCCAAAGCGGCCAGGGCGGCGCGGATCGTCCCGTTCGCCGCCACGCCGCCGGCGACCACCAGCGGCCGGCCGGCCAGGCCCTCGGCCTCCAGCAGATCGACGGCGCGCCGGGTGCGGTCGACCAGGGACGCGGCGACCGCCTTCTGGAAGGCCGCGGCGATGTTCGCGATGCCGCCGGCGTCCAACCCGTCGCCGGCTTCCTCCACCCGCCGCCGCACGGCGGTCTTCAGGCCGGAGAAGGAGAAGTCGCAACCCGGCTTGCCGACCATGGGACGCGGCAGCTCCACCTTGGAGGCGTCGCCCGAGGCTGCTGCCCGCTCTACAGCCGGTCCGCCCGGATAGCCCAGGCCCAGCAGCTTCGCCGTCTTGTCGAAGGCCTCGCCCACCGCGTCGTCGATGGTGGTGCCGAGCCGCCGGTAGCGCCCCACCCCCTGGACCAGCAGCAACTGGCAGTGTCCGCCGGAGACCAGTAGCAGCAGATAGGGAAAATCGATCCCATCGGTCAGCCGCGCGGTCAGGGCGTGGCCTTCCAGGTGATTGACCGCCAGGAACGGCTTGCCATGGGCGCTGGCGATCGCCTTGGCCAGGGTGGCGCCGACCAGCACGCCGCCGATCAGGCCGGGTCCCGCCGTCGCCGCCACGCCGGCCAGATCGGCGAAACCGAGCCCGGCCTCCTGCATCGCCCGGGCGACGATGGCGTCGAGATGGTCGAGATGGGCGCGGGCGGCGATCTCCGGAACCACGCCGCCATAGACCCGGTGATCGTCGAGCTGACTCAGCACCACGTTCGACAGAATCCGCCGATCGCCGTCGACCACTGCCGCGGCGGTTTCGTCACAGCTGGTTTCTATGCCTAGAATAGCGTGCGGGCCGGAAGGCACGGCGCGGTCTCCCTTTCGATCGTGCCTCGGTCTACACGAAACCCGCGGTGATGACACTCCGCTAGACAGAGGCGAGACGAGACCTCCATGACCGCCAAGATCATCCTCGGCTCGCGCGGATCGGCGCTGGCCCTCGCCCAGACCCGAGAGACCCGCGAACGGCTGATGGCCGCCTGGCCGGAACTGCGGGGGGACGGCGCCATCGAGATCCGCACGGTGAAGACCACCGGCGACGTGGTCCGCGACCGGCCGCTGGCCGAGCTCGGCGGCAAGGGGCTGTTCATCAAGGAGGTGGAGGGCGAGCTGCTTTCCGGCGCCATCGACGCCGCCGTCCATTCCATGAAGGACATGGAGACCACCATCGCCGACGGCACGATCCTGGCGACGGTGCTGCCGCGCGAGGACCCGCGCGATGCCTTCATCTCGCCCCACGCGGACAGTTTCGAGGCCCTGCCCCAGGGCGCGCGGGTCGGCACCGCCTCGGTGCGGCGCGCGGCCCTGGTGCTGAACCGTCGTCCGGACCTGCAGGTAGTGATGTTCCGCGGCAACGTGGACACCCGCCTGCGCAAGCTGCACGACGGCGAGGCGGACGCCACCTTCCTGGCGGTCTGCGGCCTGAAGCGGCTGGAGATGGAGCACGCCATCACCCGGATCATGGAGCCGGACGCCTTTCCGCCGCCTGTCAGCCAGGGCGCCATCGGCGTGCAGTGCCGTGACGGCAACGCCTCGGCCCGCGACGCCGACATCGCCCGCTGGCTGAGCGCCCTGGACGATACGCCGAGCCGGGCGCGGGTGACGGCGGAACGGGCGATGCTCGCCGCCCTGGACGGGTCCTGCCGCACCCCGATCTCCGGCCATGCGGTGCTCGACGGCGACCGGCTGACCCTAAGCGGTCTGGTCCTGTCGCTGGACGGCACCCAGAGCCACGCCGGGATGGCAAGCGCCGCCGCCGGCGACGCCGAGGCGCTCGGGCGTGGGGTGGGCGAGGACATCCTGTCGCGCTGCGGGCGCGGTTTCCTCGCCTGACGTCGGATGGCGGCACGACGGGTCATCGTCACCCGGCCCGCGGAGGCCGCCGCCGATCTCCAGGCCGAGCTGGCCGCCCGGGGGATCGAGGCGCTGGCGGCGCCCATGCTGACGGTCGAGACGATAGAGCCGGAGGACGCGCTCCCCACGGCTCTCCAGGCGGTCCTGGTGACCAGCGGCAACGGGGCGCAGGGCGCGGCACGGCTGGGGCTGCGGCGGGATCTGCCGGTGTTGGCGGTCGGCGACGCCACTGCCCGGGCGGCGGCCGAGGCCGGCTTCACCGCGGTGACGAACGCGGCGGGGGACGCGGCCTCGCTGGTCGATCTGGTGGCACGCGCCTGCCGGCCCGAGGCCGGTCCGCTGGTCTGGGTCAGCGGCGAGGCGGTCAGCACCGATCTGGTGGCGGCGCTGGAGGCCGGGGGCTACACGGTGATCCGCCGGATCGCCTACCGCACGGCGATGGCCGCGACCCTGTCGTCCGAGGTTGTCGCCGGCCTGCGCGCGGGGGCGGTGGAGGGGGTCCTGTTTTTCTCTCCCCGCAGCGCGGAGGCCTTTGCTAGGCTCGCGCACGGGCTTGAGCTGGAGGCCGCCTGCGCGACCGTGTCGGCCTATTGTCTGAGCGACCCGATCGCGCGCATGGCCTCGAAACTGGCGTGGCGCACCATACATGTAGCTGAGACCCCGACGAAGGCGGCGCTGATCGCGGCGGTGGTTGAAGGCGGGTCCGATCGCAAGGTGGAGAAGGATTGATCCATGGCGGAGACGCCTAAGGCCGAGAACGAGACAGGCGGTACCGTGAGTGGCGCCGAGGGTGCCGACACGCTGAGCGCGACGTCGTCGACCGTGGCGCAGGATCGCGCCGCGGGTGCGGGCGACGATGCCCTGGCGGTCGGCCCCGACGGCGCGTCCGACAGCCTTTCCGGCATGGCGGCCTCCGGTACCGTGGATGGCGGCGCGGGCCAGGACTCGCTGGCCGGCATCCAGGGGACGGACACGGCAGGTACGACCCCCGCAGGCACGACCCCCGGCCCCTGGGCGGCGTCGAGCGATTCCATCTCCGGCGACGATACGCCCCTGTCCGATCCGGCGGAGACCCCGGAGCCGGCCCCGACACGCCCAAGCGCCGGTGGCGGCGGGAGTGGGGGCGGCGGGGCGACCCGCCTGGTCGTCTTCCTGCTCCTCATCGTTCTGATCGGCGGCGTCGGGTATGCCACCTATCCCGAGTGGCGCGACGAGGCGGTTCCCTATGCCGAGATGATCGGCGTGACCCTGCCCGAGGCACCGGCGGAGACCGACCCGGATGCGCCGACACCGGTTGCGTCGGGCGATACCGCCGCCCCTGCGGCGGACAGTACGCCTCCGGCTGCGTCCGACTCCGCCACATCCGCCCAGACCGACTCCGCCCAGACCGGGTCTGCCCAGACCGACTCCGCCCAGACCGAGCCCGCTGCCACGGAGTCTGGCCCGTCCACGTCTGACCCGGCCGCAGTCGCCACCGCGCCGCGGAGCGATCCGGCGGTATCGGCCGAGGCCTTCGAGGCGTTGAGCGACCGGGTGGCGACGCTGGAAGCCGAGATCGACCGGCTGTCCGAGGCTCCCTCCTCCGGAACCCCGACCGCCGGCACCGACGGCGCCGGCGAGGACCTGGGCGAGCGCATCGCCGCGCTGGAAAGCCGGTTCACCGCACTGGCCGACGAGATGGCGATCGTGCGCCAGGGACTGGGCATCGCGGACGAGACCGACGGCGTCTCCGCCGTTGCCTCGGACCTGTCGGGCCGCCTGTCCGAGCTGAACAGCCGGATTTCGACCCTGGAGACCCAGGACTCCGGCCCACCGCCGGTCACGTCCGAGGACCTCGCCGCCCTGCGCGAGCGGGTCAGCGGGCTGCAGACGGCGTCGGAAGGCGGCGATGAAGACTTGGTGTCGCGGATCGACGCCCTGGCGGCCACGCAGAAGGAACTGGCCGACAAGGTCGCCCAGGGCCGCAACCAGCAGGAGCAGGCCGGCGCCTTCCTGCTGGCCACCAATCTTCTGGCCGCCGCCAGCAACGACAGCGGTGCCTTTTCCGCCGAACTGGATGCGGTGGAGTCGGCCGCCCTCGATCAGCCGGAGATCGATACGGCGATCGGCACCCTGCGGACTCATGCCGGCGGCGTGCCGTCGGAGGCCGACCTGCGGTCGCGCTTCCCGAGGGTCGCGGCCTCGATCATCGACGCCTCCCTCGTCGGCGCCGGCGACGACGTGGTCGGCACCGCGCTCACCCGCATCGCCGCGCTGGTCACCCTGCGGCGCACCGAGACCGCGGACGGCGACGACATCGACGCCATCGTCAACCGGGCCGAGGCGGCCGCCAATGCCGGCGACCTGCCGGGGGCCGTCGCGGCCCTCGGTGCACTGGATGGCGACCCGGCCAAGGTGGCGCAACCCTGGATCGCGGAGGCGCAGGCGCGCATCGCCGTCGATCGGGCCGTGCGCAGCCTGCAGTCGCGGGCCCTGGCCACGCTGTCGGGGGGCTGATCCATGCGCCGTTCCCTGATCTACCTCGTTCAGCTCGCCGTCTTCGTCGCCGTCGCCGTCTGGCTGGTGCAGAACCCCGGCGGCGTCCGGGTCGACTGGCTCGGCTGGCGGCTGGAGACCCCGTTCGCCCTGTTCCTGCTGGTGATCGGCATCGCCCTGTGGATCGCCGCCGTCGGCTGGCGGGCGGCTCTGGCGACCATGCGCGCGCCGTTCTCCTTCTGGCGCCACCGCAGCGCCCACCGTCACGAGGAAGGCTACAAGGCCCTGGTCCAGGGCATGGCCGCGGTGGCCGTCGGGGATGGCGAGGAGGCCAAGCGGCTGGCGCGCGAGGCAGACCGGCTGTTGCGCGAGCCCAGCCTGACCCGGCTGCTGTCGGCCCAGGCCGCTGCGCTGAGCGGCGATGCCGCCGCCGCCGCCCGCTATTTCGCCGCCCTGCGCGACGATCAGGAGACCGCCTTCATCGGGCTGGTCGGGCTGATGCGGCTGGCCGATGCCCGGGGCGACGACGCCCATGTGCTGGAACTGGCGGAGGAGGCGCACAAGCTGCGGCCGACCTCCGTGCAGGTGGCCACGACCAGGATCTTCGGTCTGGCCCGCGCGGGCCGCTGGGCCGAGGCGCAGGCGGCCCTGTACGACGCGGTGAAGCGCGGCCTGATCCCGCGTCCCAAAGGCCGCCGGCATCGCGCGGCCCTGCTGATCGAGCGCTCGCGGCTGGCCGAGACCCAGACGGAATCCCTGGACCTCGCCGCCAAGGCCCGCGAGAGCCAGCCCGACTTCGTGCCGGCCATCGTCGCCGAAGCGACCCTGCTGGGTGCCACCGGGCGCAAGGACAAGGCCCGCAAGCTGGTCGGCGACCAGTGGAAGCAGGCGCCGCACCCGGACCTGGCCGAGACGATGCGGAACCTCTGGGACGGCGAATCCGTGTCGATGCTGCTGCGTAAGATCCAGTCCATGGTGGAGAAGCTTCCGGATCATCCCGAAAGCCGTCTGGCGGTTGCCGAGACGGCGCTCGACGGCGATTTCTGGGGCGAGGCCCGGGCCCAGCTCTCCGCGCTGGATCCCGAGGATGTCGGGCCCCGGGCCTGCGCGCTCTGGGCGCGGCTGGAGGAAGGCGAGCACGGCAACGTCACCGCGGCGCGCCAGTGGTTGGAGCGGGCGGCCTACGCGCCGAGCGATCCTGCCTGGACCTGCGATTCCTGCGGGGCGGTCGCCGCGCAATGGATGGCGACCTGCGGCAATTGCGGCGCCTTCGATACGGTCGGCTGGACCCGTCCGCCGCGCGTTGCGGTGGTGCCCCCGGCCCTGGTCACCCAGGACGGCGACGCGGTCGGCCCGATCGTGGACCTGACCGCCGACGTCGAGGAAACGCCGAGACCCTCGTCTTCCGGTGCCGCCAGCGCCGCCTAGATCCAATCACGATCCGATGGAAACATCCGCTCGTGGGAATGTGCTCCATGCTTAATGGGATAGAGGGCGATTCACGGTACAGATCTTTTCGATCTGAACCGATCGCGCTCTAGCGGAGACCAGGCCGAGCGGCTTGACCGCGGGGCCAGGCTGGAGGCCCTGGCTTGGGGGCGGGGCGCCGGCAAGGTGCGCGAATCGGCGAAATGCTTGACGTCAGGCTTAAGGGAATACTAATAGGGTGTTGGCAGTTTGCCGCGAATTGGGTAGAATTCGTTTTATCTGGCGAGAATGCCAGGTGGCTAAGACCGCGCAGGCGTTGATGGCAACACGTCTGAGCCGTCCAGAAAGGACACTGTCATGGTCGCGACGATCGATAGCGCGACCGGCGGCACCAACACTGTCGCCGTATCGTCATCATCCGGGTCGCTGACGGCAACCGCGCGTCAGCAACAGACCTCGAGTCGCTCCGCCGAGAAGAGCGAGCCGCCGAAGTTCCGCCCGTTCCTGCCCAATGATCCCGGCTATATCACCGTCGAGCCCGACGGCCGCGACGATGTGAGCTTCCGTGACCGCCTGCGTCAGGCGATCGAAGCCGTCGCCAGCGCCTTCGCGTCCGGCGAGGGGGTCACCGCGATCGTCGACCGGGTGTTCGGCGAGATTTCCAAGACCCTGGACGAGGCCGAGGCCAAGGGCGAAGAGGTCGCGGTGCAGCTGCGGATCGCGTCCCTCGACGTCTCCGTGGCGGATGGGGCCGGGGGCAGTACCTTCGCCTCGATCCGGCAATTCGCCCTGGAGGTCGGCGTGGCCCGCAACGGCAAGGTCGCCGCCGAGGACACGCGGGTGCTCGCCACCGACGGCAGCAGCCTGGGTCTCAGCCAGCAGCAGATCCGTACCGGTCTGACCAGCGGCAACTACGCCCGGGTCGATACCGGCAGTTCCGACGGCAAGCTCAGCGACGCCGCACGCGAGCGGCTGGCCGCGGCGCGCAGCGGGCTGGAGCGGGTCAAGGCCGTGCAGGATGCGCTCGCCGCCTTCCGCCTCGGCAACGAGGTGCCGCTGCGGGATCTGTTCGACGGCAAGGGGAGCGGCTCCTCGGAAAAGAGCGGTTCCCTGGGGCAGGTCTTTCCCGGGATCGGCGCCCTCTCCTTCCGCTGATCGCACGCCAGAAATCGGGCGGGCGGTGACGCGACGCTTGCATCGCCGCCACTTCCTCCGTATCTAGTGCGCCGAACTCGATTGGTGTCCCGGCACCTGCGGGGCCGCAATAGCTCAGATGGTAGAGCAACGCATTCGTAATGCGTGGGTCGGGGGTTCAAGTCCCTCTTGCGGCACCATCTCCTCCGAAAAACGATCGCCGGCCAAACCCAGTTCTTCCGGGTTGCAGCGGGCTGCGTTTACGATCCTCGCGCGCTTCAACCGCCGCGGGCCGGATCAGTATGATGAATGACGCCGCTGCCGAACCGGGGTCCCGTGCCCGTTCTCGCCGTCCCGATATGCCCGGGGCCCGTTCCGTCCGGACGCTTCTGCCGATCCTGGTGATCCTGCCGGCAGTGCTGGCGGTGATCTATCTGCGCGGCCCGGATGCTTTCCTTCATCCCAATTTCTGGGCGGAGGACGGCAACATCTTCTTTGCGGACTGGCAGTCACTCGGGCTCGCCAGCCTGCTGCATCCCTATAACGGCTATCTTCACCTGGCGCCCCGGCTGGTGGCGGCCCTGGCGGGTGCCTTCCCGTTGGAGCAGACTCCCTTGGTCTACCTGATCGCGAGCCAGGCGATCGCCTTGTGGTGCGCCGTCACGATCTACCTGGCGATGCCGGAGCGGGGCCTGTTGCCGCCGCTGTTCCTCGCCCCGTTCCTCGCCATCGGCGCCACCGAGGTGCTGTCGTCGCCGACCAACCTGCAATGGATTCTGGCGCTCGGCCTGATCGCCGTGCTGCTCGCCCCGGCGCCGCGCACGACCGTCGGACGGGCGAACCATCTGGCCTTCGCGGTGCTGGCCGGCCTGTCTGGACCCTTCTCGCTGTTCGCTGTCGTGGCGGCGGTGCTGGCCCGGGTCGGTCTGCGGCTGCCGACCGACCGCGGCCAGTATCTGCTCGTCGCCGTGGTCGCCGCCGCGACGGCGGCGCAGGCCCTGACCCTGTCCGGCACATACGGTTCCGAGGCCGGGTCCGTGACCGCCGCCAAGCTCTACGCGGCCTTCTTCGCCGTCCTGCGCAAGTCGATGGGCGGCAGCGTTCAGGCAATCGTCGTCTCTGCCGTGGTGCTGATCGGCGTGGCGGTGGGGCGCGACCGGGCGTGGCGGGCCGGCCTGGCGCTGTTCGCCCTGATCCTCACCCTGTCGATCTCCCTGCGCTTCGGCTCGGAGCCGGAGGTGTTTCCCCACGGGGTGAGCCAGCGGTACTTCTATGTCCAGTCGGCGGTCTGGCTGGCGGTCCTGATGTCGATGCTCTGGGATCCCGGCCTGCGGGTGGTGCGTCTGCTGGCGGCGGTCGGTCTCGTCCTGTACGGCATTTCCCTGTTCGACGGGAAGCTCGTGCGGCACCCCCGGAATCCCATCGACGACTGGCAAGCCGTCGTCGACCGGGCCGTCGAGGCGCCGATGCAGTACCGCTATCCGCCCGGTTGGAGCGTGATCGTCAAGCCGCGCTGAAGAGCGGCCTGGCGCGCTCAGCTTCCGGCGTTGCCGGGCAGCGGCAGGATCATGGCGTAGTCGCCGCCGTCGCGCAGGGCCTCGCGGATCCGCAGGAGTCCCTGCTGGTCGCGGCCGACGCCGGCGAACAGCCGCACATACTCGCCGGCCACCGTGCGGACTTCCACGAGGGTCGGGGTCTCGTCGCCCAGGATGTCGCGGTAGCGGCTCAGCAGCACTTCCCAACCCGCCAGGGCGGCCTCGTGGGAGCGGTAGCTGGCGAGATGCACCGCCCGCACCGCGCTGCTGGGCGGCGGCCAGGCGATGCGGCTGGTCCGCAGTTCCAGCCGTTCCAGCCGGGCCCGCAGGACGGCCTCGCCGTCGGTGTCGCCCCCGGAGATCCGGGAGACCGCCGCCGCCAGGGCCGTCACGTCATGCTGCAGGGAATCGACCTCCGCCTGCCGGGCGGGCTCGTCGGCATCGGGATACGCCGATGCACCGGGGCCGGACCGCTCAAGGGCCTGGAGCCGGTCGGCGATGGCAGCGGTCATCCGCTCCAGGCCGTCCAGCCGCTCGTCCCGGGTCCGCTGGGAGTCGAGCACCGGTTCGATGCGACGGTCGACGAGATGCGTCTGCCGGCCGCGTTCGCGCTCAAGCGCCTGCTGGACCGCGGCCTCGATCCGGGCCTGGCGCTGCTGCTCCGTCTCGAACACGGCAAACGAGCCGCATCCGGTCAGGGCGACCAGACAGCCGATCACGATTGCATGCCGCATGAGGTCCATCGGCGCCCTCCCGTTTCCGGCAGTGTATCAAAGGCCGGACATTGCGGCGACGATCCGTCTGAAAATCCTCTTTTTATATAGGGCCTTGTCCTATTTCGACCCGCTCCCGACACCGGCACGGAACGCCTCCACATCGGCCTGCATGCCGGCGCGGATCAGGTAGGCGTCGGCCAGGCCGGCGACGAAGGAGTACCCCTCCGCCACCAGGTCGGTCAGGCTGTGGCCGGGGCGCGGGATCGTGCCCATCGGCTTGCCCGCCTTGCGGATGGCGGCCTCTGCGGCATTGATCTGCGCCGTCACCTTCGCCTCGCCCGGCTGTTCCAGCAGGCCGAGGGAGCCGGACAGGTCGGCGACGCCGATGAAGACCAGATCGACACCGTCCACCGCGGCGATCGCTTCGGCCTCCGCCACGGCGGTGTGGGATTCGAGCTGGAGGCAGATCAGCAGGTTCTCGTTCGCCCGCTTGGCGTAGTCCGGGGCGGCACCGTAGCCGGAGGCGCGCACGGTCGGCGCCGAATAGCCGCGACGGCCCTGGGGCGGGTAGCGGCAGGCGTCGACGATCGCCCGGGCCTCTTCCGCGCTCTCGACCATCGGGATCATCAGCGCCTCGGCGCCGGCGTCGAGCACCCGCTTCATGTAGTCGCCGTCGGAGCCCGGGCAGCGCACCATGCAGGTGGCGTTGCCGGCCTGGGCGGCGCGCATCATGTGCACCGTCGTATCGAGCGAGGCGAAGCCGTGCTCGTTGTCCAGGATCAGGCAGTCGTAGCCGACCAGGCTGGCGATCTCGGCGATCGACGGCTCCGACATCTGCAGCCACACGCCCAGGGTCGGCTCACCACGGGCAATCTTCGCCTTCAAGGCATTGTCACGGAACATGCGGTCTCTTCCTCCCATGGATCCTTGTTCGCGGGGATCCTGGGCGCAGCGAAGCACGCGCGCGACCGCCCCGCAACGCAGAGAATGGCGAATTCCGCTATTCGGTCGCGGGGCGGAAACCGTCACAGGATCCGGCTATACAGGGGCCATGCGCATCCTGACCTGGAACACCTGGAAGAACAGCCCGCCCTATCGTGCCCGTCTCGCGGTTCTGGCCCGGGCGGCGGCCGAGGTCCGTCCGGACATCGTCCTGCTGCAGGAGGCGTTCATCGGCGGCGGGCAGGACACCGCCGCCGTTCTCGCGGAGGCGTTGGGCCTGCGATGCCTCGCCGCTCCGGCGCGGGCCAAGCCGAGGCCGCAGGAGGACGGCTCCATGGCGGACAGCACCAACGGGCTGGCGATCCTGACGCGGCGAGAGGCGTCGGAGCATCGGGTGATCGCCCTGCCACCCCATCCCGAGGACCCGGACCGCATCGCCCAGGTGGCGCGGATCGACGGCATGACGGTCGTCAACCTGCACCTGACCCATCTGGCCGACGGAGACGCACTGCGCCGGAACCAGGTCCTTCACCTGCTGCGCCATCTGGACCCGGAGGCGCCGACGGTTCTGGGCGGCGACCTGAACGCCGGGCCGGGCGATCCCGCGCCGGAGGCGCTGGACGAGGCCGGTTTCCGGGATCTGGCGGCGGATCGGCCGGAGCCTACCGTGCCGGGTCGTCGCATCGATTTCCTGATGACCCGGGCCCTGCCCCTCGCGGGCGTGGAGACGCGGCTGGTCGGCGCGCTGCCGATCGGCGGCGTCGCCGGCAGCGACCATGCCGGGGTCCTGGCGGTGGTGGAGCCGGGCCGGGAATCGACCGTCACGGTTGCATGAGATCCGGGGATTGCGCTTGACCCGGCGGTCGCCCGCTTCTAGAGGCGGGGTCCGGTGCGCCGCCCGCGCGCCCATGGAGCAGTGCATGGTCTCCCCCGACCCCATCCTGTCAGCAAGCCGGGCGCCCAGCGCCTATGCGACGGAAGTCCGCGCCACACTGGCCCTGGGCATCCCGATCGCCGCGACCCAGCTCGCCCAGATGATGCTGCAGACGACCGACGTGCTGATGACGGGCCATCTCGGGCCCGAGGCATTGGCCGCCGCGCAACTCGGCCACAATCTCTACTTTCCGGTCTTCGTCACGATCCTGGGGACGCTGTTCGCCAGTTCGGCCATGTTCGCCCAGGAACTCGGCGGCCGGCGCTACAAGGGCGTGCGCCGGACCTTCCGGCAGGCGATGTGGCTGATCCTGGCGGTGACGCCGCTCGCCTGGCTGTATTTCGGCCATGCGGAGCAGATGCTGCTGGCCATGGGCCAGGACCCGGTGCTGGCGGCGCGCGCCCAGACCTATTGCGACGGGGTGATGTGGGGCCTGCCGTTCATGGCCGGCTTCGCCCTGCTGCGGAACTTCATCGCCGCCCATGGCCGCCCGCGCCCGGCCATGTGGCTGCTCGCCGTCGGCATTCCGGTGAACGCGGCCGCCGATTACGCGCTGATGTTCGGCGGATTCGGCCTGCCGCGTCTGGAACTCTACGGCCTCGGCATCGCCACCTCGCTGGTCCAGGGGGCGATGTTCTTCGTGCTGCTGGCCTATATCCTGCGCGACCGGCGGTACCGCCGGTACATGCTGCTGGTGCGGTTCTGGCGGTCGGACTGGCCGCGGTTCCGCGAGCTGTGGGTTCTCGGCCTGCCGATCGGCCTGACCAAGCTGGCCGAGGCCGGGCTGTTCGCCGCCACCGGGTTCCTGATCGGGCTGATCGGCGTGGCCGAGCTTGCGGGCCATGCCGTCGCCCTGCAGTTCGCCGCCATCGCCTTCATGATCCCCTTCGGCGTCGCCCAGGCGGCCACGGTGCGGGTCGGGCTGGCGGTCGGCCGCCGCGATCCCGACGGCGCGGTGCTGGCCGGCCGGGTGGCGACCCTGGTCGGCGTGCTGGTGATGGTGCCCTCGGCCCTGATCTACGTGTTCTGCGGCGAGCCGCTGGTGTCGCTGTTCCTCGACACCGGCGATCCGGCGGAATACGCCGCGGTCGGCCATGCGGTGACCTATCTGGCGATCGCCGGGCTGTTCCAGTTCGCCGATGGTGGCCAGTCGGTGGCGGCGGGCGCGCTGCGCGGCTTCAAGGACACCCGGGTGCCGATGATCATCGCCCTGATCGGCTACTGGCCGGTCGGGATCGGCGCGGCCGTGCTGTTCGCCTTTCCCATGGGATTTGGCGGCGAGGGCGTGTGGGCCGGACTGGCGCTCGGCCTGTTCGTGGTCTGGGTGATGCTGGCGCTGCGGCTGCGCCGGGTGGCGGGACGGCAGAGTCCCACGGCCGTCCCGGCCGCCGTCAGTGGCTGATCTTCTCGATCCGCCAGCGGGAATGGGCGTCGTCGACGCTCTCCCAGGCCTTCTGCGACCAGACCGACTTGGCCTCCTCGTAGTCGTCGAACGGGCCGAACTTCTGCTCCGGCGAGCCGTCGGCGGTTTCGGTGAAGTCGGTCGATTTGTAGACCCCGCCGACCACCCAGAACTCGGTCGCCTCCTCGTTCAGGATGCGGTAGCGCACATGGGCGTCGTCCACATGCTGCCAGGCGAGCTTGCCCCAGACCGACTTGGCGGTCTCGTAGTCGTCGAACGGGCCGATCTTCTTCTCGGCGTCGCCGCCGACGATGTTGGTGAAGCTGGTGTCGGTGTATTCGCCGCCGATAACCCAATAGACCATGGCACCCTCCGCCGTGAGTTCCGCCCCCTATACCGAAGCCGGCGGCGGGCTTCAATCGTGCGGTCCGTCGCGGGTCGCGGTCCTGCGGCGCCCGCGGCCATCGCAGCATCGGACGACGCCCCCATCTATGCAGTGGGATAAACCGGCCGACCTGAGTAGATTGCGCCCGCGATGACCGAGCCACTTGTCACAGATCCCGCTCCTTCCGACGCCGCGCCCGTCGCGTTCGGACGCCTGCGCCGCGGGCTGATCCTGGCGACGACGGTGCTCGGCTCCAGCCTCGCCTTCATCGACGGCTCGGTGGTGAATGTGGCGCTGGCCGACATGCAGCGCGATCTGGGGGCGACGGTCGGCGACCTGCAATGGATCGCCAACAGCTACATGCTGACCCTGGCCGCCCTGCTGCTGCTCGGCGGCGCCTTCGGCGACCGGATCGGCCGGCGGCGGATCTTCATCCTGGGCCTGGTGATCTTCGCCGCCACCAGCATCGCCTGCGCGATGGCGGAGAACGCGCCGGTCCTGATCGTCGCCCGGGCGTTCCAGGGGGTGGGGGCGGCCCTGCTGGTGCCCAACAGCCTGGCGATCCTGTCGGCCTCCTACCCGAGGGACAAGCGCGGTCGGGCGATCGGCGCCTGGTCGGCCTTCGCCGCGGTCACCTCCGCCGGTGGGCCGGTGCTGGGCGGCTGGCTGGTGGACAGCTTCGGCTGGGCCTCGGTGTTCTGGATCAACCCGCCGATCTGCGCCCTGGCCCTGGTGCTCGCGCTGGTGTCGGTGGAGGAGAACCGCAATCCGCAGGCCCGCGGCGACCCGGACTGGCTCGGCGGCCTGCTGGTGATGGCCGGACTGGGGCTGGTGTCCTACGCGTTGATCCAGGCGGGGGAGGCGACCTTCGACTCCCGGATCGGCACCGCCGCCGGCTTGCTCGGCATCCTGGCCCTGGTCCTGTTCGTGCGGGTCGAGTCGCGCTGCGCAATGCCGCTGATGCCGCTGCACCTGTTCGCCGACCGGGAGTTCGCCGCCGCCAACGTGCTGACCCTCCTGCTCTACGGCGCGTTGGGTGCGGCGGTGTTCCTGTTCCCCTTCGGCCTGATCCGGCTCTACGGCTATACCGCGACCCAGTCCGGGGCGGCGTTCCTGCCGTTCGCGCTGGTGCTGTTCCTGCTGGCCCGCTGGGGCGGGACGCTAATCGACCGTTACGGCGCGCGGCTGCCGCTGGTCGGCGGCACGCTGATCACGGCGGTCGGCCTCGGCATGCTGGCGATCCCGACCACGGGCACGCCCTACTGGTCCACCTTCCTGCCGGGGGTGATCGTGCTGGGGATCGGCATGGCGGTGTCGATCCCGCCGCTGACCACCGGCGTGATGAACGCGGTGGACGACCGGCATGCAGGCATCGCGTCGGCGGTCAACAACGCCGCCAGCCGGGTCGCCTTTCTCATCGCGGTGGCGGCGATCGGGCCGTTGCTGCTGATCGCCTTCAACTGGCTGCAGGCGCCGCTGATGGCCGAGATCGAAATGCCGGAGCCGGTGCGCGAGGCGATCCGCCGCGATCCGGGCAGCCTGGCCAGTCTGACCGCGCCGGAGGGGTCGGGCGCGGCGGGGCCGCTGATCGTCGCCGCCGCCCGCAACGCGCTGATCGACGCCTTCCGCATCGCCATCGTCGGCCTGGCGATCCTGGCGACGGTGTCGGGGTTGGTGGCGGCGGTGATGTATCCCAAGAGACCCCGTCGCAAGGGGTAAGCGACCCTCGCGCTTCCTGCCTCTCGTCCTTCCCGGCCTCGTGCCGGGGGGTGGGAGAGGCGTCAGCGGAGCGGCGCCGTCACCCCACCACGTTGTTCTCCGGCCCCACCGGGAAGCCGGTGATGTTCTCCGCCCCGTCCTCGGTGATGATCAGGATGTCGTGCTCGCGGTAGCCGCCGGCCCCGGGCTGGCCCTCGGGGATGGTGATCATCGGCTCCATCGACACCACCATGCCCGGCTCCAGCACCGTCTCCACGTCCTCGCGCAGCTCCAGCCCGGCCTCGCGACCGTAATAGTGCGACAGCACGCCGAAGGAATGGCCGTAGCCGAAGGTCCGGTTCTTCAGCACCCCGTGGCGGCTGTAGATCCCGTTCAGCGCCTCGGCGATTTCGCAGCAGCGGTTGCCCGGACGCATCAGGTCCAGCCCGGCGTGATAGACCTCCAGATTGATGTCCCAGTAGCGCCGGTGGGCGTCGGACACGCTCTTGCAGAACAGCGTGCGCTCCAGCGCGGTGTAGTAGCCGGCGATCATCGGGAAGCAGTTCAGCGACAGGATGTCCCCGGCCTCGATCCGCCGGGAGGTGACCGGGTTGTGGGCGCCGTCGGTGTTGATGCCGGACTGGAACCAGGTCCAGGTGTCCATCAGCTCCGCGTGGGGCATGGACCGGGCGATCTCGCGCACCATCGCCTGGGTGGAATGCAGGGCGACCTCGTGCTCCGGCACGCCGATGCCGACGGCCTCCGCGCAGGCGGCGCCGCCGATATCGGCGATCCGAGCCCCCTCGCGGATCAGGGCGATCTCCTCGGCCGACTTGGTCATGCGCTGGCGCATCGAGGCGGCGGCGATATCGGCGAACTCGGCCTGCGGAAACGCCTCCCCCAGCAGGCGACGGGTGTCGAGATCGACATGGTCGTACTCGATGCCGATGCGCTTGGCGCCCGGCAGCAGGGTCTGCAGCGCGTGGAACCAGTTGTCCCGGCGCCAGTCGGTATAGACCAGGTTCTGCCCCGCCGTGCGCCGCCAGGGCTGGCCGGCGTCGATATTGGCGCTGACCGTGGTCACCGCGTCCGGCGTGACGACGCAGGCGTAGCGCCGCCCGAACCGGGTGTAGAGGAAGTCGGTGTAGTAGTTGATCCCGTGATAGGAGGTCAGGATCGCTGCATCGAGCCCCAGCGCGTCCAGGATGGCCCGCAGACCGGCCTGCCGGCGCTCCATTTCCGCCGGTGAGAAGGTGCCCTGAACCTGTCGCCCATTCTCAATCCGCTTCAGGCGCTCCATATCCAAGCCCATCGACCCCTCCTCGGGTAAAAGCCGTCGGATGGTTGCGCCATCCCTCTCAGCCCTCTAATTGGTCGGACGACAAGACGCCAGTCCGAATAGGAAGCCTCCATGACCGATCTTTCGCCGCATGATCTGCTCGCCGATCTCCTGGCCCGGGCGAAGCGGGCCGGCGCGGACGCCGCCGACGCCATCCTGGCCCAGGGCGTGTCGCAGTCGGTGTCCCAGCGCCTCGGCAAGCCGGAGGCGGTGGAGCGTTCGGAGGGCAAGGATCTCGGCCTTCGGGTCTTCGTCGGTCGGCGTCAGGCGGTGGTCTCCACCACCGACTTCAAGGGCGACGCCCTGGACGACATGATCGAGCGTGCCATCGCCATGGCCAAGGTGGCGCCGGAGGATCCCTATGCCGGGCTCGCCGAGCCGTCCCAGATCGCCCGGGACTGGCCGCGGATCGAGATGTTCGACCCGACCGAGCCGAGTGCCGAGACCCTGGTGGAGCGCGCCCGGGCGGCCGAGGACGCCGCCCGTGCCGTCGCCGGCGTCACCAATTCCGAAGGGGCCGAGGCCGGCTACGGGATGACCGACGTCACCTTGGCCGCCACGAACGGCTTCACCGGCGCCTACAAGCGCTCCAGCTATTCTCTGGGGGTCTCGGTGATCGCCGGCACCGGCCAGAAGATGGAGCGCGACCACGACTACAGCGCCAAGGTCTTCGATGCCGATCTGGAGGATCCGGCGGAGGTCGGCCGCCGGGCCGGCGAGCGCGCCGTGCGCCGGCTGAACCCGCGCCGGCCGAAGACCTGCCGCGTGCCGGTGGTGATGGAGCCGCGGGCGGCCCGCTCGATGCTGGGCTACCTCGCCTCGGCGATCAGCGGGTCGGCGATCGCCCGGGGCACCAGCTTCCTGAAGGACTCCATGGACGCCCAGCTGTTCCGCCCGGAGATCCAGATCCATGACGATCCGCACCGGCCGCGCGGCTTCCGGTCCAAGCCGTTCGACGCCGAGGGACTGGCCACCCGGCCGCGCGCGGTGATCGACGGCGGCCGCCTGACGAGTTGGACGCTCGATCTCGCCACCGCCCGTCAGCTCGGCCTGGAGAGCACGGCCAGCGCGGCGCGCGGCACCGGCGGCACGCCCGGGCCGAGCGTCAGCAACTTCTACATGGCCGCCGGCTCGGTCTCGCCCCAGGAGCTGATCAAGGACATCGAGAGCGGGTTCTTCGTAACCGAGATGATGGGCACCAGCGTCAACCTGGTCACCGGCGACTACAGCCGGGGGGCCGCCGGCTACTGGATCGAGAACGGCGAGATCACCTTCCCGGTCTCCGAGATGACCATCGGCGGGCATCTTAAGGAGATGTTCGCCTCCCTCGTGGCCGCCGACGACCTGGAGCTCAAATACGGCATGGATAGCCCGACCCTGCGGATCGAGGGCCTGCTGGTAGGCGGCGAGGGCTGATCGGCCGCTCTCAATGCGGCTCTCATCGGCGCTCTCGTTAATGTGACACTTTATCTCTGGCAACCGCCCGACCCGCTTCCCATATGCGGCTTCGGGCGGAGGGACCGGCCGAGTGCCGGAGCCTAGAGGAAGTCACATGAGCTATCTGCCCGCCTTTCTGCGTGTTTCCGTCATCACCGGCGTTGCCGCCATCGGCGCGGTCGTCGTCGCCTGCGGCGCGGGCGTGCCCGCCAGCGGCGCCGCCTCCCACGGACCGGCACCGGTGTTCGAGCGCGACGGCATCGCCCTCGGCGGCTACGATCCCGTGTCCTATTTCTTCGAGCCCGAGCCCGTACCGGGATCCGCCGCCCATCAGGTGACCTGGCGCGGCACGGTCTGGCACTTCACCTCGGCGGAGAACGCCCAGCGCTTCCGCGTCGACCCGGAGCAGTTCGCACCGCAATACGGGGGCTACAGCCTCTACGGCATGTCCCGGGGCAAGGCCTATTCCGCCGACCCGACGGTCTTCGACATCATCGACGGCAAGCTCTACCTGTCGCGCAACGACGCGGTGCGCGAGATCTGGCAGCGCAACCCGTCGGGCTATATCGCGACCGCCGACCGGAAGTGGCGGCAGGCCGACTGGTCGGAGGCCCCAAACCGGCTTACCCACTGACCGGCGGGATCGGTCAGACGGGCGTGCGCGGCATCAGGATCCGCACCGTTTCGTCGGCGACGCCGATGGTGAGCGGGAGCTGGGTGATGATGTCGCCGTCGCCCTGAACCGGACCGTCCCGGTCGTCGGCGATGTGGATCTCGCGCCCCGGGATCACCCGATAGGTGTTCAGCCGGTCCAGGAACCCGCCGAACAGCGCCAGCATGTAGTAGACCGCCTGCCACCGGCCCGGCTTCTGGAACAGGCAGACATGCAGTCCGGGCTCGGTGATGCGGGCGTTCTCGGCGCAGACGAAGCGGCCACCGTAATAATGCCCGTTGGCGACGACCACGCCGGCCGCGCGATGCTCGACGCCGTCGACCGTGACCCGAAAATGGTGATCCCGGTAAGCGGTCCAGCGCTTCAGGGTGGCGAGCGCATAGGCCAGCTTGCCGGTTCGGCGTTTGAGCTTCCTGTCGACGCTGGCCACCACCTCCGCGTCCAGCCCGACGCCGGTCATCAGGGTGAAGTAGCGTCCGTTCGCCGTGCCCAGGTGGATCGGCGTCGGCACGCCGGTGAAGATGGTGTCGACGACCGTCGCCGTATCGGTCGCCAGGCCGATCTCCGCCGCGAGCACGTTGGCGGTGCCGATCGGCAGCAGCGCCAGGGGCGTGTCGCCGCCGGCCAGGCCGTTCACCACCTCGTTGATGGTGCCGTCACCGCCGGCGCAGATGATCACGTCGGGCCCGCTGCCCAGGAACCGGGCGGCGTGCGCGGTCTGCTCGGCGTCGCCGGCGAAGGAGGTGCGGTGGATCTCCACCTCGACCCCGGCGCCGGTCAGCTGCGCCACCGTCTCCTCCAGCCGCGCCACCTTGCGGCCGCCGCCGGCATTCCGGTTGAAGATGATCAGCGCCCGCCGCACCTGCCGCACCGCGGGATCGCCCGACGGCCCGGGCTCGGCCGTCGCCGTGGTGACCGCCGTGGCTGCCGGAGCGGTCGCGGAATCGGTGCGCTTGTCCATGTATCCTCTCGACCGGGTCCGGTCAGGCGAATGAAAACTCAACGGAACTTGGTGTTGTTAAGGTTTTGTGACGAACGAACGCAAGCGTTGATCTGCAACGGCGAAGAAGAAACGGTGGGAAAATTGTAATCGATATTTCACTTTACTACATATTGAGTGTCACTTAACCGCGTTATCAACTTGTAGGAATTTAGGTCTTCGGCGTGGCAGTGGCGGGGGTACGGTATGAACGCGGAACGGGGCGTCACCCGATACCGGGCGATCTGGATCTCCGATATCCACCTGGGCACGCGAGGCTGTCAGGCAGAATACCTGCTCGACTTCCTGAAGCATACCGATTCCGAGTACCTGTACCTGGTCGGCGACATCCTCGACATCTGGCGGATGAAGCGGAGCTGGGGCTGGCGGCAGGCCCATAACGACGTGGTGCAGAAGCTGCTGCGCAAGGCGCGCAAGGGCACCAAAGTGATCTTCATTCCCGGCAACCACGACGACCTGTTCCGGGAATACCTGAACGCCGATTTCGGCCAGATCGAGATCCGGCCCGAGCACATCCACGTCACCAAGACCGGCAAGCGTTTCCTGGTGATCCACGGCGACGAGTTCGACGTGGTGGTGACCTATGCGAAGTGGTTGGCGGTGCTGGGGGACTGGTCCTACGCCACCCTGCTGTCGCTCAACGTCGCCTTCAACGAGATCCGCCGGCGCTTCGGCTATCCCTACTGGTCGCTCTCCGCCTATCTGAAGCAGAAGGCCAAGCGGGCGGTGGAGTTCATCGGGGCGTTCGAGGACGCCCTGGCCGACGAGGCCCGCAAGCGCGGCGTCGACGGCGTGGTCTGCGGCCACATCCACAAGGCCGAGATGCGGATGATCGGCGACATCCTGTACTGCAACGACGGGGATTGGGTGGAGAGCTGCACCGCCCTGGTCGAGCATATGGACGGCCAGATGGAGATCCTGCACTGGGCGGAGATCCGCCAGCTCTCCATGGCGGCCTGAGGCGCCCGGCATGAGCCCGGCCCGCGCGCTCACGGCGTCCCTGCCCGCGGGGTCCCTGCCTGCAGCGTCCCTGCCGGCAGCCTCCCTATCCACGGCCTCCCCCGGGTCCGGCGAGGCGCTGCATGTGGCGGTGGTGTCGGACGCCTGGTATCCGCAGGTCAACGGCGTGGTCCGCACCCTGGCGACCACGGCCGAGCAGCTCAACCGCATGGGCCACCGGGTGACCTTCGTGACCCCGGACCGGTTCCGCACCGTGCCCTGTCCCACCTATCCGGAGATCCGGCTGGCGCTGTTCCCCGACCGCCGGGTCACCGAACTGCTGGACGCGGCCCATCCCTGCGCCATCCACATCGCCACCGAAGGGCCGCTCGGCTATGCCGCCCGGCGTTACTGCCTGGCGCGCGGCCTGCCCTTCACCACGGCCTATCACACCAAGTTCCCGGAATACCTGCAGGCCCGGGCGGGCATCCCGCTGTCCTGGACCTACCGGATGATGCGCCGCTTCCACGCGCCGTCCAGCGGCGTGATGGTGGCGACCGCGTCGCTGCGCCGGGAGCTGGAGGCCCAGGGCTTTCCCAACCTGCGCGACTGGACGCGGGGGGTGGATGTTGGCCTGTTCCATCCCCGCCCGTCGATCCTCGACCTACCGCGGCCGATCCTGATGTATGTGGGCCGGGTGGCGGTGGAGAAGAATATCGGCGCCTTCCTGGCACTCGACCATCCCGGGACCAAGGTCGTCGTCGGCGACGGCCCGCAGCGCACGGAGCTCATGCGCCAGCACGGCGACGTGGTCTTCGTCGGCGCGAAATCCGGTGAGGAGCTGGCCGCCCATTATGCCTCGGCCGACGTCTTCGTCTTCCCGAGCCGCACCGACACCTTCGGCCTGGTGCTGATCGAGGCGCTGGCGAGCGGCGTACCGGTGGCGGCCTATCCGGTGCCGGGCCCGCTCGACGTGATCGCCGACAGCGGCGCGGGCGTGCTGGACGAGGATCTGGGTCGTGCCGTGGCCGGCGCGCTGAGGATCGACCGGGAGGTGGCGCGGGCGCGGGGTCTGCACTTCACCTGGGCGCGCTGTGCCGAGATGTTCGTCGACAACCTGCAGCCGTTCGACGGGGCAGTCGGGCAGCGTCAGGCGGCGTAACTCTCAGGCGGCGCTCAATCCCGCAGGAAGAAGTCGATCGTCGAGACCACGCGCACCCGCTTCTCGATGGCGCCGTCGGCGTTGTAGTCGCTCCAGCCTTCCAGCGGACCGATGGTGAAGACGCCCTGATTCGCCTGGCGGATGACGCCGACGGTGCTGCCGCTGTCCTCGGCGAAGCGCTGGGCGCCCTCGCGGGCCGCCCTGGTGGCCTCGGCGATCATGTCCGGCTTGATCTCGTTCAGGCCGGTGAAGACGTAGCTCGGACCGCCGGTCTCGGCGAAGACCACGCCCATCTTGACCAGCTCGCCGATCCGCGAGGAGGCGGTGTCGACCAGCGCCACGTTGCCGGTTCGCACGGTGACGGTCTGGGCGAGGATGTAGCGGCCCTTCTCGATGCCCTCGGGCCGGTAGGCCTGGGCCAGCAGGTCCTGCACCTCCACCCGGCCGCGCAGGATGCTCTCCTGCGGCACGCCCTCGCCCACCAGGAAGACCACCAGGGCGTCGACATCCTGCTCCAGCCGCGACTGGGTGGCGCCCAGGTCGTCGCCGGTCTCGGTGATGCGCACGGGCCAGACCGCGAGGTCCGCGACGACCTCGCGCTCGGCCACGCCCTTGACCGTCACGTAGCGGTCGGTGGCGCGGCCGTCGCGGAACCCGTCGCCGACGAACTTGCCGGCCACGGCGACGCCCACGGCGACGACGACGGAGCACAGGAGAAGGGCGGCGATACGCAACTGATCCGGCATGGTCTCACTTCCTCGCAGGCTGCCGTTTGGTCCGTGCCGATATCATGGGCCCGCAATCGTGACAGGTGTTGGACGTGACTGCGGCAGAACCGGACGGCGCCCGGCATGGTGCCCGATTCCGGTTCGTCCTGTCCCGCTCTACATTGTCTCGAAGTGTGTCACCGGCGACCCTCGCCGTCTCAGATCGCTGCCCGGCGGCCGCGTCGCCGGTGCGACGGGGCTCAGTGCTTGGCCTGGGCGTCGAAGGCGGCCTTCTGCTCCGCGCTGGCTTCGGCCTGGTGCTTCGCCTTCCACTCCGGGTAGGGCATGCCGTAGACGATCTCGCGGGCCTGCTCGTAGTCCAGGTCGAGACCCTTGTCCTCGGCCGCGGCCCGGTACCACTTGGACAGGCAGTTGCGGCAGAAGCCCGCCAGGTTCATCAGGTCGATATTCTGAACGTCGGTGCGCTCGCGCAGATGCTCCACCAGGGTGCGGAAGGCGGCGGCCTCCAGCTCGGTGCGGGTGGCGGCGTCGATCTTCGGTTGGTCGGCCATGGTCGATCCTCCGGGCTGCGGTTGTCGGTTGTTGCACAGAATATCGGTCCCGCAGCCGGGCGATGCTACCCCTTGCCGCCGGTGCGCAGAAGTTCCGCCAGCGCATCGCCGAATCGGTCGGCCCAGAGCGCGCCGCCCGCCGGCTCGGCGATCAGGTCCTGGCGGAATTCCAGGCAGAGATTCTTCAAGCCGCGCCGTTCGGCATGGACCGGGATCGAATAGCCCTCGGGCGTGGCCCCGGAATAGGGCTGGTTGTCGCCGACGCAGGCATCCGGAAACAGGCTGCGGAAGATCCGCATCGCCAGGGCGGAGGTGGCTGCGTCCTCGTCCCACAGGAAGCCGATCTCCCAGGGCCGGTCCGCCGGCGCGCTGACCAGGGTCGGGGTGAAGCTGTGCAGGGCGACGAAGAGCGGCCGATCGCCCGCCGCCATCCGCCGGTCGAGCAGGTCGGCGACGGCGCCGTGATAGGGATGGAACAGGGCGTCGTAGCGGGCCTGCTTGTCCGCGTCCTGCAGGTTCTGGTTCGCCGGGATGGGTGTGCCGTCGGAGATCTCGGGAATGGAGGCCGGGGAATACGGCACCCGGTTCACGTCGCAGACCAGCCGCGAATAGCCGCTGACCACCAGGGGGGCCGCGAACCGCTCGGCCAGGCGGCGGGCGACCCGGTCGATGCCGATGTCGTAGCCGATATGCCGCCCCAGTTCCCCCTCGGGCAGGCCCAGCTCCTCCAGCGCGGCCGGGACCGCGTTGGCGTTGTGGTCGGAGACGAAGACCACCGGCGCGGCGGCATCGGGATTCACGACCTCGAAGGGCGACGGATCGGACTCGGTGAGCAGGGTCATGCGCGGTGTCATAGAGCCCGGCACCGCGGCGCTCAAGAGCGGGCGGCGATCAGCGCCGCGTGGCGACGCACCATCTCGGCATTGTTCGGCACGGTTTCCGGGGCCACCGCGGTCTGCCGGATACCGTCCGCGGCCGGGGCATAGGCCATCGCCAAGGCCCGCAGGTCCTCCAGGGGGGCCTGCGAGCGGTCGATGCGCAGGTCCATCCACGGGAACGGGTCGTCGCGCACGATCAGCAGGGCGGCGGTCTGCAGCGTGCCGAGCTCCCCGCCGGCCGCCAGCCCGGCCTCCAGCGCCGTCACCAGGCGCAGCTCGAGCGGATCCGCCATCGTGCCGAAGAACCCGTCCAGCATCGCGCCGGGCACCGCCTCGTCGGCCAGGATATTGCCCAGCGCGATCGCGCCTTCGCGGGTCGCGTTGCCGTGCAGGGAGTAGATCTCGCTGCCGTGGAAGGCGGCGGTCCGGCCGGCATTGTCCACCACGGCGATCTCCCGCCAGGCGGCGTCCGCGCGACCGGCGACAAGGGCGGCGAGCGTCTCCTCGGCGCTCAGTCCGCGCGCGAGCAGGTCGAGGCCGAGCATGCCGAGGCGCGGGTCGGTGCGGTGCTGGCTCATCACTGCGCCCACGCCGGCGCGCGCATGCGGACAGCGGCTGCCGACGGCGAGGCCGGAGGTGGTGACGGCCAGGCCGAAGGCACCGGTTTCGGGATCGCGCGCCGCGATGGAGAAGGTCATCGGCTAACTCCGGTTCATGCGTCTTACGGCGCGGGCCGGAGTGGCCTTGGCCGTCCGGGCGCGCTATGAGGTGGGGTCTGCCTATCGAAGCACGGGATCTGGCGAAGTGCGCGTACTTTTTGGTTGGGAATTCGGGGCCGGCCTCGGTCACGTCACGCGGTTCCGTCCGATCGCCGAGCGTCTGTCGGCCGAAGGCTGGGAGATCGTCTGCGCGCTGCAGGAGATCGAGCGCGGCGACGCCCTGATCGACCGGGCCACCGGCCGGCGGCTGCCGGGGGTGCGGGTCATCCAGGCGCCGCGCTGGAACATCCCCAGCGATCCCAAGATCCGGCAGATCCCGACCCATATCTTCGCCGACGTGCTGCGGATCATCGGCTACGGCAACGTGGAGGCGCTGCGCCAGCGCATCTCCGCCTGGCGCGATCTGATCGATGTGGTGAAGCCGGACGTGGTGGTGGGCGACTTCTCGCCGACCCTGAACCTGGCGGCGCGGGGCCGGGTGCCGCATATCGGCGTCGGCAACGGCTACACCACGCCGCCGGCCGGCCGGCCGATGCCGCCGATCCGGCCCTGGCAGGAGAAACTGGAGCCGTTCAGCGTCGAGAACGAGCGGGCGCTGCACCGTTCGATCAACGCGGCGCTGGCCGCCCTGGGCGATCCGCCGGTCGACTACGTGGCCGACGCCCTGCACGGCGACGAGACCTTCGTGTTCTCCCTGCCCCTGGTCGACCCCTACGCCGCCTACCGGACCGAGACGACCCTGCCGCCGTTCAACATGCCGCGCAACATCACGCCGAAGCCCCTGGCGGAGCGCGAGGAGCGTGGCGTGTTCCTGTACCTGCCGCGCAGCCACAAGCTGACTCCGGTGGCGGTGGCGGCGACCAAGGCGGCCAAGGTGCGGGGAAGCGGCTATATCTCCGATCTGGCGCCGGACGGGGCGCGCGCGGAAAGCGGGCCCGGGCTGACGATCCATCCGGAGCCGCAGGATTTCGCCACGGTGCTTCCGTCGGTGCGGCTGATCGTCCACCATGGCGGCCTGTCGACGGCGGTGGCCGCCCTGCTGGCCGGCACGCCGCAGTTCATCCTGCCCTGGAATCTGGAGCATTCGGTGACGGCGCGTGGTCTGGCGGCTACCGGCGGCACCGTCGTCCTTTCCGGCGGCCATGAGGACGAGACCAGCCTGCGCAACGCGATTTCCAACCTGGCGTCGGATCAGGGCATCGCCGAGCGAGCCCTGGCAGCGGCCGGCACGGTCGATCTCGGGGATCCGGAGGCGGCGATCGCGACGATGCTCGGCCGGGTCAAGGCGTTGGCGGGGGCGTGAGGGGCGTTCCCTTAAACCTGCACGCTCATGCCGCCGTCGATCCCGAGGATCTGGCCGCTGACGAAGCTGCCGGCATCGGCCATGAGATACACCGCCGCCCCGCCCAGCTCCGCCGGATCGGCCCAGCGGCCGAGCGGCGTCTTGCCGACGACCCAGGCATTGAACTCCGTGTTCTCGATCAACGCGGTGTTCATCTCGGTGGCGACATAGCCCGGGGCGACCGCGTTCACGGTGATGCCCTTCGATCCCAGTTCCACGGCCATCGCCCGGGTCAGGGCGCGCAGGCCCTCCTTGGCGGCGATATAGGCCGGGACGGTCGGCCGCGCCTGGGGGCCGAGCATGGAGACGGTGTTGACGATCCGGCCGCCGCCGGCCTCCACCATGTACCGGGCGGCGTCGCGGCCCAGGGTGAAGCAGGCGGTCAGGTTGGTGTCGACCACCCGGCGGAAATCCTCGGTCGGGAAGTCGAGCACCGGCACCCGATGCTGCACCCCGGCATTGGCGATCAGGCCCCAGAGCCGGCCATGGCGACCGACGATTCGCTCCAGGGCGGCGCGGCCGGCCGCCTCGTCGGTCACGTCGAAGGCTTCGGCCTCCGCCCTGATGCCCTCGGCCGTCAACTCGTCGACCCGGCTCTGCAGGGCCTCGGCGTTGCGGCCGTTCAGCACCACGGTGGCGCCATGGGCACCGCAGGCCCGGGCCATGGCGAGGCCGATGCCGCGCGAGGCGCCGGTGATCAGGATCGCCCGGTCGGTGAGGTCGAAGAGTTGGGTCGCCACGGTCATCGGTCGGTCTCTCCCTGGGAGTTTCTTGCTCTCGACGGTTAGCGTTCCGCCTTGCGGACCTGTTCACGGTGGAAGACGTAGAGCCCGCTGGCAATCACGATCGCGGCGCCGACAACGGTCCACTGGTCCGGCAGGTCGCCGAAGACGAGATAGCCGGAGATCGTCATCCACAGGATGGCGCTGTAGGTGAAGGGAGCCAGCACCGAGGCGCCGGCGTAGCGGTGGGCGATGATCACCAGCCAGTGGCCGACCCCGCCGAACACGCCGAGCCCCAGCAGCAGCGCCCAATTGGTGAGCGTCTCCGGCGCACTCCAGACGTATGGCAGGATCGGCAGCAGGATGACCGCACCGACCAGCGGGGAATACAGCGAGGTGGTGTCGGAATGGTCGCGGGCCGCCAGCTTGCGGGTGGCGATGCTGTACAGGGCGGCGACCAGGGCGTTGCCCAGGCAAAGCCCCACGGCCCAATGCACCTCCGCCGCACCGGGCCGGATGATCACCAGCACGCCGATGAAGCCGACCGCGATCGCCGACCAGCGCCGCCAGCCGACGGTCTCGCCCAGCAGCGGCACCGACAGGGCGGCGACCAGCAGCGGGGCGGTGAAGAAGATCGAGGCGGTGGTGGTCAGCGGCAGGTAGCTGACGGCGGTGAAGTTCAGCACGGTCGACATCACCAGCAGGACCGAGCGGGCGATCTGCAGGCGCAGGTTGCTGGTGGCGAAGACCCGCGGCCCCTTGCGCGGCAGCAGGACCAGCAGCACCAGGACCGCATGGCCGACGAAGCGGGCCCAGACGATCTGCAGGGTGTCGAGGTCGCGGGACAGCACCTTGGCCGAGGTATCGAGGAAGGCGAACAGCAGAAAGCCGCCGCAGATCAGCAGGATGCCGCGGCCCACATGCCCGTCGTCCAGATAGTTCGGCGTGTTCGGCGCGACCACGATACCCTCGGGAGTGAGATCCTCCCGTCTTACGCGCTCCGCCGCGGGACGTCGAGACCGCCGTCGGGGCCTTGTCCCAACTTGGCCGCCGCCTGTTTGGCCGCCACTTTGCCGGCCAGCCGCTCCAGCCCCGCATCCGGCATGCCGAGGTCGCGCAAATGGGACACCGTGTTGAACAGATACTCGCAGCACGGCCCCAGGAAGCCGCAGGCCCGGGCAATGGTCTCCGCCGCCTCGTCCTCCGGAAGCTGGCCGCAATAGCGTTCGCCGGATCGGTTGATCACGAAGCCCAGCACGTCGATCGGGCCCTGGTCGGTCTGCGCCTTCAGCCAGCGCGGCCGGTAGGCGTGGGTGACCATCTCCCGGCGCCAGACGATCTCCAGCTCCGTCTCGGCATGCTCCCTGGGAATACGGAACGCAACGCCCCGGCAGACACCGCCGCGGTCGAGGCCGAGCACCAGGCCCGGCTGATCCGGCGTGCCGCGGCCGAGCTCGGTGCGCAGGCAGAACCGCCGGTGCAGGCCGCGCACGGTGGCGCAGCGCTGCTCGGCGAACTCGATGGCCGGGTTCCAGATCAGCGAGCCGTAGCCGAACAGCCAGACATCGCCCTCGGGCTTGCCGGAGCCCGGGAACATGGCCGCCTGCGAGGCCGCCAGCTCCTCGTCGCTGAGGGTCTTGATGGTCGGCTCGTGCTTATGCAGCAGCGCGCGGATCTCGCCGGAGCGCAGCCGCTCGCGGGTCAGCGCGACCGGTGCCGGTTCTTCGGACGGGCTCGGGGCGTCTGGAGTCGGTGAGTTGGCCATGGACCTCCCATATAACCGACGCGGCGCCGGATCCCAGGGGTCGGTCTGGAACGGGATTGGTTCCGTTCCGGCATCGCGTCATGCCGGGTCGTGGTCGACACCGCCTATTCCGCGCCGCGCATCCAGCTGTCCCAGAGCTTCTCGCCGATCTGGCAGTCGGTCCTGGCGAAGCCCTGGACCGGCGTGCCCTGGAGCTGCGTGCCCTGGAGCTGCGAGCCCTGGCCCGGCGTGCCCTGCATCGGCGACCATCGGGCCGGGACGGCGCGGGGCGCCGGCGCACGACCGGCGATCTCCAGGATCAGCTTGCGGCGGATGGCACCGGCGAACTCGCCGACATCCTGCACGGTCACCAGGAAGGCGCCGAACCCGCCGATCACGCAGTCCTCGTAGTAGAGGTCGAGGTTCTGCACGTCGAAGAACCCGCTCGGATAGCCGGTCTTCAGCATGATCGGCAGGCCGTTGATGGTGATGCCCTGGTCGATCACCGCGTCGCGCGCCTCGGTCACCTCGAAACCCTGGTTGTTCGGACCGTCGCCGGAGATGTCGATCACCCGCCGGGGGCTGGTGAAGCCGGAGGTCTCGAAATGGCTGGCGGAGAAGGTCAGCGCGTTGCTGATCGAGGTGCGGCGCAGGCGCTGAAGCGGCTGCACGGCGAGCGCATCGGCGACCAGACCGGCGGAGTCCGCCCCGTCGATCAGGGTCCAGGGCACCAGTACCGTCTGCAGCCCCTGGCCGGCCCATTCCACATAGGTGAGAGCGATCCGCCCCAGGGGGCCGCCCTGGATCGCCGCGATCACCTGCGGGTCGCGCAGGGCGGCGACATATCCGGCACGCTGGAGGCTCTGCTCGTCCTGATCCATGGAGCGGGAGATGTCGACCGCCAGCACGAGCTGGAGATCGACGGGCGTCTGGGCCCTGGCCGGTCCGGCAAGAAGGACCAGCAGGAGCGCGGCGGGCAGCAGGCGGAGCATGCGGACACCTCCGGTTTGTCGGGCGCCCGCGCTCAGGATCCGTCCTGAAGCCGGCGTCCGAGATTGTCGAACACGAGACCCAACGTCCCAGGGATATAGCGCGGATATGGCGCGCCGCATCGTCCGACGGGATGCGCGGCATGATACTCAAGGTAGGCCCATCGGACCCTCCCCGGTTGGCCTGGCGCGGCGGTGCCGATATCGTAGGACGCCCTACCGCCCGCGCCCATCCCTCCCGAGCCCGTCCATCCATGGGCTTCTCCACGCAGGTCCCTCCAGATCCCGCAGGCCGTCCATGACCGAACCCACCGCCGTGCCCGTCACCGATCCGACGCCTCCGCAAGCGCCGCCACCGCCGGCCGACAGGGTGCTTTTCGGGATCGGGCTGATGCTGCTGTCGGTCTCTCTGCTGCCGATCATGGAAGGTCTGGCGAAGTCCATGAGCGACCGCTACGTGGTGGTCCAGCTCGTCTTCGCCCGGTTCGCCTTCCAGTCGCTGTTCATCGTGCCGATCGCCGCCCTGCGCCACGGACGCGAGCTGCGCCGGGCCAACCGTCTGGCGCTGCAGATCACCCGCGGCCTGTCGATCCTGGCCGGGACCGGGTTCTTCTACTGGTCGCTGCGCACCCTGCCGCTGGCCGACGGGCTGGCCCTGATGTTCGTGGCACCCCTGATCGTCACCGCGATCTCGGCGCTGTTCCTGGGCGAGCAGGTCGGTGCGCGCCGCTGGGGCGCGGTGCTGGTCGGCTTTCTCGGGGTGCTGGTGATCCTGCGGCCCGGTCTCGGCGTGTTCCAGCCGGGGGCGGTCCTGGCCCTGGCGGCCGGCTGCTGCATCGCCGCCTATGCCCTGCTGACCCGGCATCTCAGCACCGCAGCCCCGCCGCTGGTGACGCTGGCCTATACCTCGCTCGTCGGGGTGGTCGGCACGGCGATCCTGCTGCCCTTCGTGTGGCAGACGCCGGATGCGGCCGACTGGATCCGCATGGCGGTGATGGGCTCGGTCGGGGCGTTCGGCCACTACTTCATGATCCGCGCCTTCGAGCAGGCCCCGGCCTCGGTGATCTCGCCCTTCATCTATGCGGAGATCGTGATGGCGACGACCATCGGCTATCTCTGGTTCGGCGACTTCCCCGACGCCTTCACCTGGACCGGCATCGCCATCCTGATCGCCAGCGGCATCTATCTGTCCTGGCGCGAGCATGTGGCGCAGCGGCAGGGCAGGGGGTGATCGCCGGGCCATGATCGCCGAACGGTGATCGTCTCCGGCGGCTTGGCGCGGCGCCGACCCGGCCCATCTTATGAGGTCAGGGAGGCCGTGTGATGGCGATACGCAATTCTCCGGAGCGATACGGCTGGGCGGCCAGGGGGCTGCACTGGCTGACGGCGTTGGCGGTGGCGGCGATGTTCGCGATCGCCTGGCGCATGGACGCCCTGCCGGTTGGGCTGGCCAAGCTGCAGGCCTATGGCTGGCACAAGTCGCTCGGCCTCACCATCCTGACGGTCACGGTCCTGCGGCTGCTCTGGCGCCTGGCGAATCCGCAGCCGCCGTTTCTCGGCGACAGCGCCTGGCAGCGCCGGGCCTCCACGGGGGCGCATTGGCTGCTCTACGCCTGCCTGATCGCGATGCCGGTGCTCGGCTGGCTGATGTCGGCGGCGGCGAACACGCCTGTAAACCTGTTCGGGCTCGTCGTCCTGCCCAATCCGATCGCGCCCGACCGCGACCTCGCGCAGCTGTTCGAACGGGCGCACGGCACCCTGGCCTACGGGCTGCTGGCCCTGGTGGCGCTGCATGTCGCCGCCGCGCTCAAGCACCACTTCCGCGACCGGGACGCCACCCTGCGCCGGATGCTCGCCGGTGCCTTCGTCCTGGTTCTGGTCGGCGCCGGCGCTGTGCGGGCGGCCCCGGCCGAGGAACTGGCCCCCTGGCACGCCGATCCGACCAGAAGCAGGATCGCCTTCACCTTCACCCAGCTCGGAACGCCCATCGAGGGCGTGTTTCGCGACTACACCGTCGACATCCTCTTCGATCCGGAAGGCCCGGCGGGCGAGGTCCGGGTGGTGATCGAGACGGCGTCGCTCGATACCGGCGACGACGACCGCGACGCCCAGGCCCGGGGCACGGAATTCTTCGCCGTGGACGCCTTTCCCGAGGCGGTGTTCGAAGCCCGCGAGATCCATGGCTGGTCGGAGGGCTACCGGGCCGTCGGCAGCCTGACGCTGAAGGGTCGGAGCGAGCCGCTCACCCTGCCTTTCACGCTGCGGATCGACGGCGAGACGGCCCATGCGGAGGGATCACTGGTGGTCAGCCGCCACGACTTCGCCATCGGCACCGGCGAATGGGCGACCAACATGGCGGTGGGCGACGAGGTGACGATCTCCATCTCGGTGACCGCCACCCGCGCCGAGTAGGGTCAGAAGCCGTAGAGCCTGGCCGGGTTGTCCATCAGGATGGCATTGCGCTGTTTCTCGTCGGGGACCCACACCGCCAGTTCGTCCATCAGGTCGCCGTCGTTCGGCATTGGGATCTGGGCGAAGGGATGCGGCCAGTCCGTCCCCCATACGCAGCGCTCCGGCGCGGTCCGCGCCAGGGCCCGGGCGATCGGCACGACGTCCGTGTAGGGCGTCTGCTGCAGGTTGGTGCTGCGATAGGCGCCGGACAGCTTCACCCAGGTGCGGCCGCCCCGCAGCAGGTCGAGCAGGGTGGCGAAGCCCGGCTCCTCCAGCCCCTTGGTCGGGTCCATATGGCCCATATGGTCGACCACGATCTCCACCGGCAGGTCGGCATAGGTCGCCAGGTCGAAGCTGGAGACGTCGACCAGGAACTGGATGTGCCAGCCCATCTCGGCAATGCGCCCGGCCATGGCGCGGATCTCCTCCGCGGGCGGGCCGCCCTTGTACAGCAGGTTGTAGCGCACCCCGCGCACGCCGAGCTTGTCCAGGCGGCGCAGCGCGGCGTCGTCGATCCCGGCGTCGAGCACCGCGATGCCGCGCATCTCGATCCCGGACCAGCCGGCGGCCTCCTTCAGCAGCCACTCGGTGATGGCATTGTCGGTGCCGTAGACGCTGGGGTGGATGGTGACGCAGCGGGTCACGCCCAGGGTGTCGATCAGATGGCGATACGCCTCCGCCGGTTGGTCCGGCGGAGTGTAGGTTCGGTTCGGGGTATAGGGGAAGCGGTCGGCCGGGCCGAACACATGGAAATGGCAATCGGTCGCCCCATCCGGCACGGCGAAGCCTGGTGACCGGGGAGCGGGGTCCGCCGCCTGGCAGACCGGAATTGACGCATCGTTCATGGCGGCGATCCTGGCGTCGTGGTTAACGGAAGTAAACACGCGGAAATGCCGCTTTGAGGCGGGCTGAAGATTTACATGGCCGCTTACCCCGCTTATGTTTTGCCCGACTTGCTGGGTTCCACCGGAGAGGCCGAGAAACGGCGCGCTCATGCCCGAAAAAATCGACTTCTCCAAGGTGAGCTTTCTCATCGTCGACCAGAACAAGCTGTCGACCCAGCTCATCCGGGACATCCTTGCCATGCTGGAGGTGACGCGCGTCCGCAGCGTCACGTCGGTGGCGCGTGCCCGCAACGTCCTGCGCGGCGAGCCGGTGGATATCATCATCACCGAGTATCACATGGAGCCGGAGACCGGGATCGACCTGATCGACTGGATCCGCACCGGCATGGATTCGCCGGACCGCATGATTCCGATCATCATGCTGACGGCCAATTCCGAAGAGGAATACGTGATGCGCGCCCGCGACCGCGGCGTGACCGAGTTCCTCGCCAAGCCGTTCAACGTGGAGGGCCTGTACCGCCGGCTGGTCTCGGTGATCGCCAGACCCCGCGCTTTCGTCAATATCGACGACTATTTCGGCCCGGACCGCCGTCGGCGGCAGGTCGACTACGGCGGACCGGACCGGCGGCGCGCCGACTGATGGCGCGCAGGGCCCAGATCATCCCGCCGCGGCCGGACCTCCGGCGCAAGGCGGTGAACCATACGAGGGGATTCGACTTCAAGCTCTCGCCGGCCATGGTGCAGAAGCTGGAGCAGGTGGTCCACAAGGCCCGGGACAGCTTCACCGCCGACATCGCCGCCCGTCTGGTCGCCATGCGCACCGCCCTGCGCGAGGCGTCGGACGGCGAGGCGGATGCCGGCCAGGCGTTGCACGCGATCTATCGGGACTCACTGGAGATCAAGGGCGCCGGCGGCACCATCGGCTTCGACCTGCTGACCGCCATCGGCAAGTCGCTGAACGACTTCGTCTCCGGACTGCAGGAACTCGACCCGCGCCGGGTCGATATCATCGACCTGCATATCGACGCACTGTACGTGGTGCTGGCGGACAACATCACCGGCCGGGGCGGGCCGACCGAAGCGGCGGTGCTCAAGGCGTTCTCGGCGGTTCGCGAGAAGTTCAAGGACGACTGACCCGGGCGTTGACAGCTGACAATGCGCACGGGTTGGAATATTCTGGCGATCCGAGCGAATCGGACCGCAAACCGCTGGGTGGGGGAAACGGATGGCTGATATCGACCCGCTGGATCGCCGTGCTCTCGGCGTGCTGTCGGAAACCGTCAATGCCGAGCTCGGTGCCGGCAGCATCGTGGCGCGCGAGGTGAACCGGGCCTACCGCTCCGGCCGCAGCGCCGATCTGCGCACCGCGTCGGCCGCCTTCGACGCCCTTCCCTCCTGGCAACGCTCCAGCATCGGCGATGACGCCTCCCGCCGGGCCCGGCGGATGCGGGCCAAGCCGGCGGAGCCGCGCCGCACGCCGGTGCGCGAGTCGGCCCGAGACAGCGCGCGGGACTGGCAGGATCTCCGCGAGGCGCAGGACCGGGTGGTCATTCCGTCGCCCCCGAGATTTCTGAAGCCGCGGGTCACCCGATAGCCGTCTGCGCCGAAATGCGCCTTGTAGTAGAGTGCTTTGCGACATTGTCGGATAGATCACACTTCAAAAATAATTCGTCAGGTCTATAGTCGCCGCCACAGGCAGGGCAGTCCGGCTTAAGAAACGTGCCAAACCGGTGCCATCTGTGGGATACTAGTCGGGATCTTCATTGCCAGTATTGCGGCGTGACACAGATCAAGGGTCACACCGCCACGGTGGTGAGGGCGCAAGAGATTTGAAGTGCGGTGCGGCGGTTGCGGCCAAGTCTGGCTGAATTCGTCCGCACCGGAACGTTAGGATGATAGCGATGCGTGGCAGGAACGCGGCACCGGTCAGTCAACAGCCCTCCGTTGTGGAGTATTTCGCGAAAGAATTCGCGCGGTTCCTCAACAATGTCCAGAATAACGAAGTGGATTTCCTTGGGTCGTTCCTCATCGAGAACGAGTGGGAGAACTACCGCAAGGACGCCGAGGAGGTGGTCGAGTCGCTGACGCTGGCGGGATTCGTCATCGTGCCGCGGATGCCGACCGACGCGATGGTTCAGGCCGCCGACCAGACCCTGTCGAAGGGCATGATGGCTTCGGCCTCGCGGACCTATGTGAGCGCGGTCTGGGGCGCGATGATCACCGAGTGGATCGAGACCCGGAATGCCAACCTGATCCTCGACATCTTCTCCATGGCGCTGTCCCGGGCCTCCAGTCCGGGCAAGAAGGATTCCGGCAAGTTCGACTCGTCGTTCCAGCGCTTCCGCAAGCAGAGCCAGGACATCATGGCCAGCCTGGAGAAGACCGGCCTGGCGATCTGCCCGGACGAGGCGGCGCCGAACATGATCAATGCCGGCGTGGCGGAGACGGCCGAGCACCGCTCGCGCACCAACCAGCAGATCGGTGCCGATCCGACCTATATCGCCAAGCTCTACGAGAACATGGTGAAGGCGCGCCCGGCCTGACCGGACCTAATCTGGCACGCTCGAACCCGGCACACCGGGTTTGGGCACCAGATCTTTGCGCGCCAATCTCCTTTGCGCACCTGGCCCGCCTGCCCGACGCTCAGCTCGATGGCTTGCGCCGATAGGCGGAGGCCAGCAGCGTGACCGCCTGCTTGTGGCGCGCGCTGCCCTGGCCCGGCGGGGCGGCGGACTGCCGGTAGCTCGACATGGTCTGGCCGCTGCGCGATCCGATGGCGGCCAGCAGGTCGGCCTCGGCGATCGGCTGCTTGCGGCCCTTCGCCCCCTTCTTGCGACCGCCGGTGCCGCCGATCGCATGGCCGTCGGAGGCGCCGGTGGCCCGCTGCACGGCCAGAGCGGTCAGGTTGCCCATCAGCGGGGCGGTCAGGGCGCGGTAGAGCTTGTCGTCGGCATCCGCCCAGACCCGGAGCAGCAGCGCCGCTTCGTGCCGGTTGCCGCCGGCCGCCTCGACCGCTTCCAGCGCCTTGGCCTTCACGTAGTCCTGTCCGCGTGCCATCGCCGTCTCCCGCGCACGTGCCGGCCGACCCGACGGACCGGCCTTGACCTTGGAAGATAACAAGGTTTCTCGGATTCGACACGTTCTGACTGGTCGGCGCGCGTAACCGAGCTACCCTTCTTTCCTCAGTACCTGAGGAGGTGCGGCATGCGCAGACTCGCCTTCCTGATCGTTCTAGTCGCGTTGACCGTGCCCGCCGGATCCCCGCGGGCCGACGGCAACCCCTTGAATGCCGTCGTGGAAATCCGAACCACTGTCCCGGCCGATGCGCGGACCGCCGACTCGCTGGGCACCGAACGGATCGGCGGCGGCGTCCTCATCGACAGCGGTGGCCTGATTCTCACGATCGGGTACCTGATGATGGAATCCGATGCGGTCTGGGTGACCGACGCGGCGGCGAATCGGGTACCGGCGGAGACCGTCGGATACGACCACGAGACCGGCTTCGGTCTGGTCCGGGCGCTGGGCCCCCTGGAGGCGACGCCGGCCAGGCTCGGGAGCTTCGCCGACCTTACCGTGGGCGACACGCTGCTCGCCGCCGGGCCGGGCGGCGCCCGTCCCACGGTGCTGATCGACCTGCGCTCATTCGCCGGAGGCTGGGAGTACCTGCTGGACACCGCCCTTTACACATCGCCGCCGATCCCGAATTTCGGCGGGGCGGCCCTGTTCGCGAAGGACGGACGCCTGGTCGGGATCGGGTCGCTGATGCTGCGCGATGTCATCGGCAAGCTGCCGGGCAATCTCTACGTGCCGATCGACCTGCTGCCGCCGATCCTCGGAGATCTGCTGGCTTTCGGCCATGCCACGAGCCCGGCCCAGCCCTGGATCGGGCTGTATCCCAATGAGGTCGACGGCGGTCTGGTGGTCGGTCGGGTGGCCCCCGGCGGCCCGGCGCAGACCGCCGGCATCGGGCCGGGGGACGTGATCCTCGGCGTCGGCGAGGAGCCGGTGGCCGACATGGAGCAGCTCTGGCGCAAGGTGCGCGCGCTCGGGTCGGCCGGGGTGGCGGTGCCGCTCAAGGTGCTGGGCGGCTCCGGGGTGCGCGACGTGGTGGTCACCTCTCGCGACCGCCGCGGCTGGCTGAAGCTCGAACGCAGCTATTGAGGGGTCGGACGGAAGGCTGGTCTCCCGTGACGGTGAAGTTATGGTCGCGGGTGGGAGTCTTCCGCCCCATCGGACCCTATCGGATCGCGCTGCTGCGCGACCCGATCTCGGTGGCCTGACGGAGGACGCGGCTCAGGCGGGCGGCGTGTCCGTCTTCATGTGCAGGACGCGCTGCGGGAACGGGATCTCGATGCCGGCCGCGTCGAGCGCTTCCTTGACCGCCTTGTTCATCGCCCATTTGCACGGCCACAGGTCGGCGGCGTTCACCCAGAAGCGCAGATTCAACGTGATCGCGCTGTCTCCGAGCTCCATCACCATGACCTGCGGGGCCGGATCGGCCAGGGCGCGGCCGTCGGCCTCCAGGGTGGCGGTCAGCACCGCCATCGCCTTGGTCAGGTCGACGTCGTAGGCCACGCCCACCGGGATATCCAGGCGGCGGGTGGCGTAACGCGAATAGTTGGAGATGTCCTGGCTGAAGATCGCCGAGTTCGGCACCACGATGTAGACGTTGTCCGGGGTGGCGAGCTCGGTGTTGAACAGCCCGACCTCCTTCACCGTGCCGCTGGCGCCGCCGGCGTCGACGTAGTCGCCGACCTTGAACGGCCGCAGGAACAGCAGCATCACGCCGGCCGCGACGTTCGACAGGGTACCCTGCAGCGCCAGGCCGACCGCCAGGCCGGCGGCGCCGAGGACGGCGATGATCGAGGCGGTCTGCACCCCGAACTGGTTCAGCACCGCGATCAGGGTGATCGCCAGGACCAGATAGCCGACCACGGCGGCGAAGATCGGCCGCACGGTGTCGTCCATCCAACGGACCCGGTTCAGCGCCCGGCGGGTTCCGGCCCGCGCCCAGCCCGCCAGGATCCAGCCGACCACCAGGATGGCGATGGCGCCGAGCACCTCCAGGCCATAGGTGGTCAGGATCTCCGTCACCTGGTCGCGAAGTTCAATCAGGTCTACGTTCACGCATCGCTCCTAACACTCGTGACTGCCGGTCCCGAGTTCAGTCCCACCTGAAGATCAGCCCGTTATACGTCGGCCCGCGCCTTCAAGTCATCCGCGAGGGCGTCCGGGATGGTGATGCCGTCGGGCGCCGCCGCCCGTTTCGCCAGGCGGCTGTCGCCGGGCAGGCGGGTGCCCTGCTGCTTCAGGATCTCGGCGAACATCTCCTCCGAGCGCGCCGCGAAACCGGTACCCCCGCCGAAGGCCTCGGGGTCCATCAGCAGGATCAGGTGGCCGATCGACGGCGGCGCGCCGGTCGGCTCGAAGAAGGAGGAGCCCTGATAACCGAAATTGGAGCCGGTCAGCGCGCCGCAGAGCAGCTCGATCATCAGGCCGAGCGCGGCACCCTTCGCACCGGCGCTGCGTCCGCCCAGCGGCGCCATGGAGCCGACCAGGGCGGCCTCGGCGTCGGTGGTGATGGCACCCTCGGCATCCAGCGCCCAGTCGTCGGGGATCGCCTCGCCCTTCTTCGCCGCCAGCACCACCTTGCCGCGGGCGACGGTGGACACCGACAGGTCGATCACCAGCGGCGGCCGGCCGTCGGTGCGCGGCGCGGCGAAGGCGATCGGGTTGGTGCCGTAGAGCGCGGTCTTCCCACCCCAGGGGGCGATCGCCGCCGGGGTGTTGGAGAAGGCGAGCGCCACCAGGCCGCGGTCGGCCGCGTCCTCAACGTGGTGGCCGGCGACGCCGAAATGGTGGCTGTGCTTGATCGAGACGGCGGCGATACCGGTCTCGCCGACGAACTCGGCTGCGGCGTCCAGGCCCGCGCGGATCGCCGGGAAGGCGAAGCCGATATGGCTGTCGACGTCGAGCACCGCCTGGGCGCTGCGGGTCACGGTCGGCCGGGCATGGCCGTCGACCTTGCCGTTCATCGCCTGTTCGGCATAGGGCGGGACCCGGGCGACGCCGTGGCTGGAGATCCCGTCGGCCTCGGCGCGCAGCAGGGCATCGGCGACCACGCCGGCGATATCGGGCGCCACATTGGACTTGATGAAGACGTCGGCCATGAGGGCGCGCAGATCGGCGGGAGCGAAGGTCGCCACGGGGTTACTCTCCTGTTCGGACATCGGGGAAACACGGCGGAAACGCCCTGAAACCGGCTTGAAACGAAGCTAACATTTATCACCTAGCCGTGATACGTCAGGGCCAATTAAGCAAGACTCGGGCGGGGCCTCTGAGGGTACCGTCCGCGCGCGTTCCGTCCGGTTTGGGGGGCGGGACATGCCTGGAGGAGGACGCCGACCGGTCGGCAAGCACCGGCAGCGACGCCTCGGCGACGACGATCGCTTTGACGAGACACGCCCGGATCGACCGGTGCCGTGATGCTGAAAACGATGGAGTGACCCATATGACTCTCAAGATCGGCCAGACCGCCCCGAATTTCACCGCGAACACCACCGAGGGTGAGATCTCCTTCCACGACTGGATCGGCGACAGCTGGTGCGTGCTGTTCTCGCACCCGAAGGACTTCACCCCGGTCTGCACCACCGAGCTCGGCTACATGGCCCGGATGAAGCCGGAATTCGACAAGCGCGGCGTCAAGATCATCGGCCTCAGCGTCGACAACGTCGACAACCACGCCAAGTGGGCGATGGATATCGAGGAGACCCAGGGCGCGAAGCCGAACTATCCGATGATCGGCGACACCGACCTCAACGTCTCCAAGCTCTACGGCATGCTGCCGGAGGGGGCGGGCGAGACCTCCGAGGGCCGCACCGCGGTCGACAACGCGACGGTCCGCAACGTCTTTGTCATCGGCCCGGACAAGCAGGTGAAGCTGATCCTGGTCTACCCGATGAGCACCGGCCGGAACTTCGACGAGGTGCTGCGGGTGATCGACTCCATGCAGCTCACCGCCAAGCATCAGGTGGCGACGCCGGTCAACTGGAAGCATGGCGACGAGGTCATCATCGTGCCGGCGCTGAAGGACGAGGATGCCAAGGCGAAGTTCCCGGGCGGCTGGCGCGCCGAGAAGCCCTACCTGCGCTACGTCCCGCAGCCGAAGTGAGCTGACGCTCACTTCGCCCCGGAGACGATCCGAGGCCATGAAAGAACGAACAGGGCCGGTGCGGACGACGCGCCGGCCCTTTTTCTTATAGACGTGTTCCCGTCCCGGATCTGGTCCGGGACGGGAACACGGGGAGGGTACGGTCGGGTGAGATTTCTCGAGCTCTCCACCCACGCTTCACTCCCCGGATTTATTCCGGGGCCCACAGGTCCGCTTGTTCGCGCATTACCGCGTCATCTCGAACGCCCGTGCGGTCGATGGGTGGGCCCCGGAATAAATCCGGGGAGTGATAGAAGGAAAGGGAAAACGCCCTTCCCTCAGATCGCCCCCAGCCCCTTCAGCGCCGCCTCGATCGCTTTCTTCTGCTCGGCGCTCGCCGGCGCCATCGGCTGGCGGGGCAGGCCCGAGGGCACGCCCTGGAGCGCCTGGGCGTATTTCGTCGCCGCCGGCAGGTTGTCGTGTGGCAGCAGCGCGTTCCAGGTGCGCAGCAGCTTCCAGTGCAGGTCCAGCGCCGCCGCATGGTCGCCCGCCTTCACCAGGTCCCAGAGCTTCACTGACGCGCCAGGTGCCGCGGCCAGGATCGCGGCGATCGAGCCGTGGGCGCCCATGGCATAGGACGGGTACATCAGCGCATCCACCGCGCTGAAGATCGACTTGCCCGGCTTCACGTCCATCATCAGGTCGGCGAACAGCTTCAGGTCGCCGGCCGACTGCTTGACCCCGATCACCTGCGGCACTTCGTCGAAGATCCGCAGCAGCAGGGCCGGTGAGAGATAGGTCCAGGGCACCACGTTGTAGATGATGATCTTCTGTCCGGTCTCGCCGGCCATGGTGCGGAAATGCTCCACCATGTCGTCGTCGGAGGGCCGGAACAGGTAGTGCACCGGCGTCACCTGCAGGGCGGCGGGGTTCAGGTCGGCCACCAGCCTGCCCCGGCGCACCGCCTCCCGCGTGCTGTCGCAGATGATCCCGGCGACCACGGGTACGCGTCCGGCGGCCGCCTCGGTGGCGGCGGCGAGCAGGTCGCGGGTCTCCTCGGCATCGAGGGTGTGGCCCTCGCCGGTGGAGCCGCCGACCGCGACGCCGGCCGCGCCCTGCTTGATCAGCCAGTCGATCTGCTTAGCCGCGGCGCCGAAATCGATGGCGCCGGCGGCGTCGAAGGGGGTGGTGGATGGCGGAATGACGCCGGCGAGCTCGGCCATGGGATCTCCTCCTGAACGGGGTCCGGCGCGTTCTTCATTGCGGAATAGGGCGGCCGGTACCGGAAACGATGTCCGGAATACTCGGCGCATCTTGCGCGGCGGAGAACGATGGCGTTCCATCAATTCCGATATCCGGAACAGCTCCCGATGGCGTTTGCCCGATGAAGTCCCTGCGCAAGACCTCCGCCGTGCTCGACTGCTTCACCCGGGAGGACCGCCGGCTGACCCTGGCGGAGATCGCCGCGCGCACCGGCCTGCCGAAGACCAGCGTGCATCGCCAGCTCGCCGCCCTGCGCGAGATCGGCTTCCTGGTTCAGGACGGACGGCGCGACGCCTACCGGCTCGGCTTCCGGCTGCTCGCCCTGGGCGGCGTGGTGCTCGCCGATATCGACCTGATGAGGCATGCCCGCGCCCCGGCGGAGACCCTGGCCAACCAGAGCGGCGAGGCCGTCCATATCTGCGTGTTCGACGGCCGCAACGTGGTGTCGATCGAGCGTCGGGAGATGGAGGCGGCGAGCAACGAGATCGTCCGCATCGAGCGCGAGCCGCCGCACTGCACCGGGACCGGCAAGGCGATCCTGTCCACCCTGAGCGACGCCGATGCCGACCGGTTGCTGGACGATCTGCCGAGCGACGGGGCGCTGCCCCGCTTCGGGCCGAACACGATCACCGACCGGGTCCGGCTGAGGCGCGATCTGACGGTCTGCCGGGCGCGCGGCTACGCGGTCGACGACGAGGAGCGCAATCCGGGCGTGCGCTGTGTCGGTGCGCCGATCCGCCGACACGGCCAGGTGGTCGGTGCGATCAGCGTGACCGGCCCGGCCGCCCGCTTCCCCGACGCAAGGCTGCCGGTGCTGGCGGAGATGGTGATGGCCACGGCGGCGAAGATCGGGCTCAATCTGGAGCGGTGAGGCCCAAGGACGGTCGGGCCCCGGGCTGATATGCTGAGCGGTCTCGCAGGGAAAAACTGGAGCAGCCCCATGCCCGGCACCGTCATCGTCGCGAACCATTACCAGAACGAAAACTGCCATCCGGACGGGAAGGTGAAGGTCGGCATCGCCGCCGATGCCGACTGGCGCTGGCAGCGGCTTGACAGCGCCAAGCGTCTGTTCGCGGGAGCCCGCGCGGCGGGCGTGCCCATCGTCCATGTGCGGCTCGCCGTCGATCCGGAGTATCGCGACGTCATCGTGAACACGGCGCTGATCCGCGAATGGCTGGAATTGGGTGCGTGGAAGGAGGGGACCTGGGGCACGGAGTTCGTCGACGGTCTCGGTCCGATGGCGGGCGAGCATGTTGTCACCCATACCCGCAACAGCGGGTTCCAGGATTCGACGCTCGCCCAGGTGCTGTTCAAGCTCGGGGCCCGGCACCTGATCTGCTGCGGCGTGTCGACGGCCTATACGGTGGAGGGCACGGTGCGCCACGCGGCCGATATCGGATATGAGGTGACCGTGGCGTCCGACGCCTGCTCGACCGCAACGGAGGCGCAGCACGATGCGGCCCTGGCGGCGATGAGCGTGCTGGCGGAGATCAAGTCGGTGGACGCGATCCTGGCCGCGCTCTAGACCATTCGCCTACGAACGAACACCGGGAGACGGTCGCCATGCGGACACAGGTTGCGATCATCGGCGGCGGGCCGGCGGGGCTGCTGCTCGGACAGCTGCTGCATCTGGCGGGGATCGAGACCGTCATCCTGGAGCGGCAGTCGCGCGACCATGTGGAGGGGCGGATCCGCGCCGGCGTGCTGGAGCAGGGGACGGTGGATCTGCTGGTGGAGGCCGGCGTCGGCAGCCGGCTGAAGGCCGAGGGTCTGGTCCATACCGGATTCGACATCTGCATCGACGGCGCCCGCCACCGCATCGACCTGGAACACCTGACCGGCGGCAAGACCGTCACGGTCTACGGCCAGACCGAGGTGACCAAGGACCTGATCGCCGCCCGCCTCGCCCAGGACGCGCCGCTCGTCTTCGAGGCGGCGAACGTCGCTCTGCACGATATCGATACCGACCGGCCGAGGGTCACTTACGAGAAGGACGGCGTCACCCACACCGTCGAGTGCGCGGCCATCGCCGGCTGCGACGGCTTCCACGGGGTGTCGCGCAAGAGCATCCCCGAGGGCGTGCTGCGGACCTACGAGCGGGTCTATCCCTTCGGCTGGCTCGGCATCCTGGCCGACGTACCGCCGGTCAGCCACGAGCTGATCTACGCAACCCACCCGGTGGGCTTCGCGCTGGCCTCCATGCGCAGCGAGACCCGCAGCCGGTATTACATCCAGTGTCCGCTGGAGACCGACGTGGCCGACTGGCCGGACGAGCGGCTCTGGGAGGCCCTGAAGACCCGGTTCGGCGAGGCGGCCGGGCAGGCGATGCGGACCGGCCCGTCGATCGAGAAGAGCGTGGCGCCCCTGCGCAGCTTCGTCGCCGAGCCGATGCGCCACGGCCGGCTGTTCCTGGCCGGCGACGCCGCGCATATCGTGCCGCCGACCGGCGCCAAGGGTCTGAACCTCGCCGCGGCCGATGTGCGCATCCTGTCCTGGGCGCTGATCGACCTGTTCAAGGGCGGCTCGACCGCCGGGATCGACGGTTACAGCGCGGCCTGCCTGGCGCGGGTGTGGAAGGTGCAGCGCTTCTCCTGGTGGTTCTCCACCCAGCTCCACCGGTTCGACAACGAGCCGGAATTCGAGCGCCGGGTGCACCGGGCGGAGCTCGAATACCTGATGGAGTCGGAAAGCGCGCAGAAGACCCTGGCGGAGAACTATGTCGGCCTGCCCTTCGTCGATCCCAGGACCGCCGCCTGACGATTCCGGCGGTTGCCATTCCGGGACGGGCGATGTCCGATAGCGGCCCACCGAACCGGAGCCTCTGCCATGTCCGTCGCCGACCTGATCCCGAAGACCGCCACCGAGATCGTCTCCCTGCTGAAGAACGGCGAGGTCACCACCGGCGACCTTCTGGACGCGCTGGAGCAGCGCATCGAGGCGGTCGACGGCACGATCAACGCCCTGCCGACCCTGTGCTTCGACCGGGCCCGCGACCGCGCCTCGGCCGCGTCGAAGGACAGCGTGCTGGCCGGGCTGCCGGTGGCGATCAAGGATCTGACCGCGACGCAGGGCGTGCTCACCACCTACGGCTCGCCGATCTACAAGGACAACGTGCCCGACAGCTCCGACATCCTGGTGCAGATGCTGGAGGCCGAGGGCGGGGTGGTCTACGCCAAGGCCAACACCCCGGAATTCGGCGCCGGGGCGAACACCTTCAACGAGGTGTTCGGCCGTACGGTGAACCCCTGGAACACGTCGCGCAGCGTGGCCGGGTCGTCCGGCGGCTCGGCCGCGGCCCTGGCCTCGGGCACGGCATGGTTGGCCTCGGGCTCGGATCTCGGCGGCAGCCTGCGCAACCCGGCCAGCTTCTGCGGCATCGTCGGCTTCCGCCCGACCCCCGGCCGGGTCGCCCACGGCCCCTCCGATCTGCCCTTCGGCTCCATGTCGGTGGACGGACCGATGGCGCGCAACGTACCGGATGTGGCCCTGATGCTGGACGCCATGGCCGGCGAACACCCGGTGGATCCGATGTCGCTGGCCCGGCCGGCGGAATCCTTCACCGACGCGGTCAAGGCCAAGCGGATGCCCAAACGGGTGGCGCTGAGCACCGATCTCGGCGGCATCACGCCGGTGGACAAGGAGGTCGCCGCCATCGTCGAGAAGGCGGCCAAGGTGTTCGAGGACATGGGCTGCATCGTCGAGGAGGCGAGCCCCGACTTCACCGACGTCCAGCTCGTGTTCCAGACCCTGCGTGCCATGCAGTTCGCCGCCGGCAAGAAGGCGCTGCTGGAGAAGCACCGCGATCTGCTCAAGCCCGAGGTGATCTGGAACATCGAGAAGGGTCTGGAGCTCACGATGGACGAGATCGCCCAGGCGGAACTCGCCCGCGGCCGGCTGTACCACCGGGTGGAGCAGTTCTATCGGACCTACGACCTGGTGCTGTCGCCGGCGACCATCGTGCCGCCCTATCCGGTCGAGCACCGCTATGTGGAGGCATGCAACGGCCACACCTTCTCGAACTATATCGAGTGGTGCACGGTGGCCTATGCCTTCACCTGTGCGAGCTGTCCGGCGCTGTCGGTGCCGGCGGGCTTCACCGCCGACGGGCTGCCGGTCGGCCTGCAGATCGCCGGCAGGCCGCGCGGCGAGGCCGACCTGCTGAGTGCCGCGGCGCTGTACGAGACTGCGGCGGGGATCAAGTCGGGCATCCCGATCGACCCGCGCGCGGGAAGCTGAAACCCCGCTTCTGTTCCGTCTCCAAGGCCGCGCGCCGGGGCCGAGGGTGACGGCGTGCTGGAGCGTCGGGCGAAAGCCTTGGGCGGTCCAACACGCTGAGGCCTGGATCCCGGGTCAAGCCCGGGAAGACGCGAAGGGAAAGTGTGGGGCTCGGCGTCCGCTCCACCACTCCCCCTCGCACTCCCCGGAACAGGTCCGCGGAGTAACGGAAGAGGGAAGCGCCCCCTCGGATCAGGTGAAATCCACCGTCACCGTGCCCAGCGGGCCGTAATCCGCCACGATCTTCTCGTTCGGCTGGGCCGGGTACGGCGGGGTGGTCGAGCCCGTGGTCACGTATTCACCGGCCGCGATCGACTTGCCGTGCTTGGCGAGCTCGTTCACCAGCCAGGCGGTCACCGCGTAGGGGCCGTTCTCGACATTGCCGCCCTTGCCCTCGCGCACGGTCTGGCCGTCGGCGGTGAGCGTGACGGCGAGGTCGAGCAGGTTCATGTCCGTCGCCCCGTCGACCGGCGCGCCCATGATCCAGAAGCCGTGGGCGCCGTCATCTGCGATCAGCGAGGCGCCGCCCGCCTTGGTCCAGCCGGCGCCGAACGGGGTGTCGACGATCTCGATCGCCGGCAGCACCGCGTCCACCGCGTCGATCACGTCCTCCTCGGTGACGGTCCGCTTCAGCCCGTCCAGCGGCTTGCCGAAGCGCAGGGCGATCTCCGGTTCGATCACCCGGATATACATGTCCTTGCTCGGGAAGGCGGCCGGGCTCTCGGTGGTCATGGTGGAGAGCAGCACGCCCCAGAACATGTCCGGCAGACCCAGCAGCTCGCGCGCGCCGGCATTGGTGGCGCCGATCTTGTAGCCGATGGACACGGCACCGTCGGCGGCCCGCATCTCGATCACTTCGGCCTGGATGGCGTAGCCGTCCTCGAGCTCCTCCGGCTTCTGGCCGTCGGGCAGGGCGTCCAGGGTTGCCTTGCGGGCCCGGTGGTCCTGGAGCGTGGCGGCGGCGGCTTTCACCATGTCTTCGGGCATCGGCATCTCGGCACTCCCTTGGGTTGTTGTTCCGCTTACGTACGACGGAGCACGGGGTATGTCACCCCGGCCTATGACCTGGGAACCGCCGCGCCGAAGAAAAGATCGCCGGCGGAGATCGCCCGCAGCGAGCCGTCGGCGGTGAGGATCTCGGCCCGGCACTGCGCGTCGAGGCCGCGCAGGGTGCCGGCGACGTCGTCGGCCGGATCGTCGGTGATGCGGGCAACGATGGGACCGCCGATCCCGGCCAGATGTTCCATGACCGACGACCGGATCGCCGGCAGGCCGCCGGCCAGATAGGCCGCAAGCCGGCGCTCGAAATGCCGTGCCAGATCGTGCACCGCCCGGTCCCGGTCGATATCCGTCGCACCCTTGGCGGCGAGGTCGGCGGCGGCGTAGAGCTGGCCGGTGGGCGGGGAGGAGACCAGGTTCACCCCGATGCCGCAGATCACCCAAGGCCGGCCGTCCCGCTCGCCGCTCTCCAGCAGGATGCCGGCCAGCTTGCCGCCGTCCACCAGCACGTCGTTCGGCCATTTCAGCGCGACCGGTACATCGGCCGGCAGGGCGGCGCGGGCGAGGTCGAGCACGGCCAGTCCGCAGACCATGGACAGCCCCCATACCGGCGGCCAGTCGGGCGTGGGAAAGGCGATGCGGCTCCAGTACAGGTTGCCGGGCGGGCTGGTCCAGCTCCGCCCGCGCCGCGCCCGTCCGCCGGTCTGCTCGCGCGCGGTGACGATGGTACCCTCGGTGAGGCGTCCGTCGGCGATCCGTCGCCGGGCTTCCAGGTTGGTGCTGTCGACGGTGTCGAGATCGATGATCGGGGCGCTCATGGAGGCCGGATCGCACGGACCGGTGGTCCGATCAAGCCGGATCGCCCTCGCTTGAGGCGGCCCGGCCCCGCCTGTATAGTCCGCGCGGAAAATTTCGCGCTGCAGCATAAGCGGTGGAAGAACCCGGGAGAGGGACGGCATGAGCGATGCGAATGGCGGGGATGTCGGCCAAAAGGAAGTTGGCCAGTACTTCCTCGAGGACCTCACGGTCGGCATGACGTCCGACTACGACCGTGTGGTGACCGAGGACATGATCGAGCAGTTCGCCGAGGTCTCCGGCGACCACAACCCGCTGCATCTCGACGAGGAGTATGCCAAGACCACCATGTTCAAGGGCCGCATCGCCCACGGCATGCTGGGGGCGGCGTTCATCTCCAAGGTCTTCGGGACCCAGATGCCGGGCAAGGGCTCGGTCTATATCTCCCAGACCCTGCGGTTCCTGGCGCCGGTGCGGATCGGCGATACGGTGACGACCACCGTGGAGGTCGTGGACATCAACCCCGAGAAGAAGCGGGTCGCTTTCCGCTCGCGCTGCCGGGTCGGGCGCACCGTCGTGATCGACGGCGACGCCACCATCCTGGTGCCGTCGCGCGCGGCGAGCCAGGCGGCCTGACCGGCGGAAAGGCAGTCCTGTGGAAATCCTGCGTTCGCTAGAGGCCGTGGAGCCCCGCCATCGGGGCTCGGTGGCGGCCATCGGCAATTTCGACGGCGTGCATCTTGGGCATCGGGCGGTTATCGGCGAGGCGGCCCGGATCGCCGGCGACCTGCACGCGCCGCTGTCGGTGGTGACCTTCGAGCCGCACCCGCGCCAGTTCTTCCAGGCCAACCTGGACCCGTTCCGGCTGAGTACGTCCAAGGGCCGGGCGACCCGGCTGGAGGATCTCGGCGTCGACACCCTGTTCGAGCTGCCGTTCAACCAGGAATTCGCCCAGCTCAGCGCCGAGGCGTTCATCGACGACGTGCTGCTCGGCCGGCTCGGCCTGCGCCATGTGGTGATCGGCTACGACTTCAATTTCGGCCACCGCCGGCGCGGCACCCCGGACATGCTGGTGGAGCGGGCGTCCCAGAAGGGCTTCGCCGCCACCAAGGTCGCCGCCGTGCACGAGAGCGACGGCGCGGTCTATTCCTCGTCGCGCATCCGCCAGTGCCTGATGGAGGGCGATCCGCGCGGGGCCGCCTCGCTGCTCGGCGCACCCTGGGAGATCACCGCCACCGTCGAGGAGGGCGACAGGCGCGGCCGCACCATCGGCTTCCCCACCGCCAACCTGCGCCTGGGTGACCTGCTCTGCCCGCGGCTCGGCGTCTATGCGGTGCGCGCCATGCTGACCGGCGGCGAGGGATCGGGCACCTGGATGCCCGGCGTGGCCAATCTCGGCCTCCGGCCGACGGTCAACGACCGGGGTGTGCTGCTGGAGGTCCACCTGTTCGACCGGGAAATCGACCTCTACGGCCGCGATCTCCGTGTGAGATTGGTTGACTTTATCCGGCCGGAGCGGAAGTTTGGCGGCCTGGACGAGCTGACGGCGCAGATCGGTGCCGATGCGGCTCAGGCGCGGGAGCTTCTGGGGCATTGATCATCCCTGTGGTCCCGGCTCCCCAACGACACGGACGTTCGAGATGACGACGGACTACAAGAGCACGGTGTTCCTGCCGAAGACGGATTTTCCCATGCGCGCCGGCCTGCCGAAGCGCGAGCCGGAGATTCTCGCCTGGTGGAAGGAGATCGATCTCGACCGGCGCATCCGCGAGGTCCGCAAGGGCGCGGAGCCGTTCATCCTGCATGACGGCCCGCCCTATGCGAACGGCCACCTGCATATGGGCCACGCGCTGAACAAGATCCTGAAGGATCTGGTCAACCGCACCCAGCACATGGCCGGCAAGCGCACCCATTATGTTCCGGGCTGGGACTGCCACGGCCTGCCGATCGAGTGGAAGATCGAGGAGGACTACCGGTCCAAGGGCAAGGACAAGGACGCCGTGCCGGTGGTCGAGTTCCGCCGCCAGTGCCGCGAGTTCGCCGACCAGTGGATCGACACCCAGCGCGAGGAGTTCAAGCGCCTGGGCGTGACCGGCGACTGGGACCACTACTACACCACGATGACCTTCAAGGCCGAGGCGCAGATCGCCCGCGAGATCGGCAAGTTCCTGATGGACGGCAGCCTGTACAAGGGGGCGCGGCCGGTCATGTGGTCGGTGGTGGAGAAGACCGCGCTGGCCGATGCCGAGATCGAGTACCACGACCACACCTCGACCACGATCCATGTGCGCTTCCCGGTGATCAAGCCGGGCAACCCGGCGCTGGACGGCGCGGCGATCGTCATCTGGACGACCACCCCCTGGACCATGCCGGGCAACCGCGCCGTCGCCTATGGCGATGACATCGACTACGTGGTGGTCGAACCGACCGAGGTGGCCGAGAACAGCCTGGCCGTGGTCGGCGAGAAGCTGGTGGTCGCCCGCACCCTGCTGGACGACTTCAAGGCGCAGACCAAGGTTACCGCGCTGAAGGAAGTGGCGAGCCTCAAGGGCGCCGACATCGCCGGTACGGTCTGCGCCCATCCGCTGCGCGGCCAGGGCTACGACTACGACGTGCCGGCGCTGGCGGCCGATTTCGCCACCGACGACGCCGGCACCGGCTTCGTGCACATCGCGCCGGGCCATGGCGCCGACGACTTCGTGCTGGGCAAGGCGAACGATCTGGAGGTGCCGCAGACCGTCGGGGACGACGGCGTGTTCTACGACCATGTGCCGATCTTCGCCGGCATGCACGTGCTCGAGGACAACATGAAGATCGCGGCCATTATCCGCGACCATGGCGGCCTCGTCGCGCGCGGCAAGGTCAAGCACTCCTATCCCCATTCCTGGCGCTCTAAGGCGCCGCTCATCTTCCGCAACACCTCCCAGTGGTTCATCTCCATGGAGACCACCGGGCTGCGGGACAAGGCGCTGAAGGCGATCGACGAGACCCGCTTCGTGCCCGCCGCCGGCCAGAACCGGCTGCGCGGGATGATCGAGACCCGGCCGGACTGGTGCATCAGCCGCCAGCGCGCCTGGGGCGTGCCGATCCCGGTCTTTACGTCCAAGGAGACCGGCGAGCCGCTGCGCGACCAGGCGGTGATCGACCGGGTGGCCGAGGCGTTCGAGAAGGAAGGGGCGGACGCCTGGTTCTCCAGCGACCCGTCGCGCTTTCTGGGCCCCGATCACGACCCGAAGGATTACGAGCAGGTCTCCGACATCGCCGATGTCTGGTTCGACAGCGGCTCGACCCATGCCTTCGTGCTGGAATCCGAGGACGAGGCATGGGCCGATCTGCCCTGGCCGGCCCAGCTCTATCTGGAAGGCTCCGACCAGCATCGCGGCTGGTTCCACTCCTCCCTGCTGGTCGGCTGCGGCACCCGCGGCCGGGCGCCCTACGAGGCGGTGCTGACCCACGGCTTCATCAACGCCGAAGACGGCCGCAAGATGTCGAAGTCCCTGGGCAACGGCGTCGACCCGCTGGAGGTGATCGAGCAGAGCGGCGCCGACATCCTGCGGATCTGGGTGGTCAGCTCCGACTTCACCGAGGATCTGCGTGTCGGGCCGGGCATCCTGAAGCACGCGGTCGACCATTACCGGCGGCTGCGCAACACCCTGCGCTACGTGCTGGGCGCGCTGGACGGCTACTCCGCGTCGGAGGCGCTGCCGGCCGAGCGCATGCCCGAGCTGGAGCGCTGGGTCCTGCACCGGATCTCGGAGATCGACGCGGTGGTGCGCCAATGCACCCACGATTTCGACTACCACACCATGTTCCTGACGCTGCACCAGTTCTGCGCCAGCGACCTGTCGGCCTTCTATTTCGACATCCGCAAGGACTCGCTGTACTGCGACGCGCCGCAGAGCGACCGGCGTCGGGCCGTGCGCACGGTGATGAATACCCTGTTCGAGTGCCTGACCACCTGGCTGGCGCCGATCTGCTGCTTCACCGCCGAGGAAGCCTGGCGGGCGCGCAACACCGGCGAATTCGACTCCGTGCACCTGCAGGCCTATCCGACCATCCCGGCCGAGTGGTGCGACGAGGCGCTGGCGGAGAAATGGGCGAAGATCCGCGCGGTGCGCCGCGTGGTCACCGGCGCGCTGGAGCTGGAGCGGGCGGAGAAGCGTATCGGCTCCTCGCTGCAGGCGGCCCCGACCGTCTATATGTCGGCGGCCGAGAAGGCGGCGTTCGAGGGCCTGGACGCGGCGGAGATCTTCATCACCTCCGGCGCCACCCTGAGCGAAGGCACGGGACCGGACGCGGCCTATCGCCTGTCGGACGTCGCCGGCGTCGCCTGCGATCCGACCCCGGCTGCGGGCGACAAATGCGAGCGCTGCTGGCGCGTCCTGCCCGAGGTGGCGGTCGGCGATCCGATCTGCGATCGCTGCGAGGATGCGGTCTCCGGCCTGGTCGACGCGGCCGAGTGAGCATCGCGGGATGAGGTCTGCGCTCACCCGTGGTCTGGGGCTCGGCGTCCTGGTCGTCATCGCCGACCAGGCCACCAAGCTGTGGGCGCTGTCGGCCCTGTTCGATCCGCCGCGCCGCGTGCCGATCCTGCCGTTTCTCGATTTCGTACCAGTCTGGAACCGTGGCGTCAGCTTCGGCCTGCTGGCCAACGACAGTCCGTGGGGGCCCTGGCTGCTCAGCGGCTTCGCCCTGCTGGTCTGCCTCTTCATGGGCGCCTGGCTGATGCGGGCCACGAGCTGGCCGCTGATCTTCGGCCTCGGCGCCGTGATCGGCGGGGCAGTCGGCAACGTGATCGATCGCGTGCTATATGGCGCCGTCGTCGACTTCATCGACGTGCACTATGGCGGTTGGCACTGGCCGGCCTTCAACATTGCTGATTCTGCGATTACCTTAGGCGTCGGCCTCTTGCTGCTCGATGCCTTCGGCATCGGCACCCGCAAAGGGGAGACCGAGGGAGGACATGAAAACGATGGGTGAGACCGCCGACCGGGCGCGCACCGTGGGGCGCGCTGCCCGCATCGTCCCGGCCGCCGTGCTGGCGGTCATCATGGCCGTCGGCCTGGGCGGCTGCGGCCAGCTGCGCGACGCGCTGGGCCAGACCAAGGATCCGCCGGACGAGTTCCAGGTGGTGGCCCGCGCTCCGCTGGCGCTGCCGCCGAACTACGACCTGCGCCCGCCGCGCCCCGGCACGCCGCGTCCGCAGGAGCGCTCGACCACCGATGCCGCCGCCGAGCGGATTCTCGGCCGGGCGGCGCGCGCCACGACCGCCAACCCGAACGCCGTTCCGGCGGCTCCGGTCGTTGTGAACTCGATCGGCGAGGCGAAGTTCCGCCAGCAGCTCGGCGTCGACCAGGCCGAGCCCGGGATCCGCGAGACCGTGGACAAGGAGACGGCGGACTACGTCTACGAGACCCGCTATCCGATCGATCATCTGCTGTTCTGGAAGGACGACCCGGAGCGGGGCGTGCTGCTGGACGCCAGCAAGGAGCAGCAGCGTCTGCAGGAGAACGCAGCCCTGGGGCGCAAGCCGAACGAGGGCGAGCTGCCGACGATCACGCGGAACCGCGAAGGCCTGCTGCAGCGGATCTTCTGATCCGATCTCGCTTCGACCGGCACGGACCCGGAAAAAAGGCCGTGCCGGTCGCGAAACCGCCATATTCCCCGCGTCGTATCGCCCGGTTTCCGGCATCCCCCACCCGACCAGAGGGTGCGGGATCTCCGGTTTCCGTCAGGGCGGTTTGACGAATGGATCGTGGGCCGCCATGTCTGACGCGTGCCTGCTGTCCGGACGGAGAAATTCGGCAATGCGATTTCCCTTAGCGACCCGTCGTCTTCTCGGCCTCCTGACCCTGCTTGTCGCCCTGGCCGTGCCGGCGCGCGCGGCGGTGTTCGACCCGACCACCTTCACCCTGGCGAACGGGCTTCAGGTGGTGGTGGTCGAGAACGACCGCGCCCCGGTGGTCAGCCACATGGTGTTCTACAAGGTTGGCGCCGCCGACGAGCCCAAGGGCAAGTCGGGCATCGCCCATTTCCTGGAGCACCTGATGTTCAAGGGCACCGATACGGTGGCCCCGGGCGAGTTCTCGGCGATCATCAAACGCATCGGCGGCCAGGAGAACGCCTTCACCTCCTACGACTACACCGGCTACTACCAGAACGTCGCCAAGCAGCATCTCGGCCGGATGATGGAGCTGGAATCCGACCGGATGGCCAATCTGAAGCTGCCGGCCGACCAGATCGCGCCGGAGCTCGAGGTGGTCCGCGAGGAACGCCGGTCGCGCATCGACAACGACCCGTCCTCGCTGCACGGCGAACAGGTCATGGCCGCCACCTATCTGGCCTATCCCTACCGCATCCCGATCATCGGCTGGGAGGACGAGGTCGCCGCCCTGACCCAGGAGGATGCCGAGGCGTTCTACCGGACCTGGTACGCGCCGAACAACGCCGTGCTGGTGGTCGCCGGCGACGTGACCCCGGACGAGGTGCGCCGGCTGGCGGAGCTGACCTACGGCCAGATCCCCGCCCGCGAGGTCCCCGATCGGGTCGCCCTGCGCGGCGGCGAGCCGGCGCAGCTCGCCGCGCGGCGGATCGAGGGCGCCCATCCCCGCGTCGATCAGCCGACCTGGTCGCGCCGCTGGATCGCCCCCGGCCAGGTCTGGGGCGACACCGACCTGGCGCCGGCCCTGGAGGTGGCGGCCGAGATCCTCGGTGGCGGGTCCACCAGCCGGCTGTACCGCGCCCTGGTGGTCGAGCAGGCCAAGGCGGTCTATGCCGGCGCCGGATACGGACCCTCCGGGCTCGGACCGCAGACCTTCGCCGTCTATGCCAGCCCCCGCGCCGACGTGAGCGTGGAAGAGCTCGAAGAAGCGATGGAGGCGGAGATCGCCCGCATGCTGCGCGACGGCGTCACCGCCGAGGAGGTCGAGTCGGCGGTCACGCGCATGAAGCGCAGTGCGGTCTTCGCCCGCGACGATTCCCTCGCCCCCGCCCGGCTGTTCGGGGCGGAGCTCGCCTCCGGCGGCACCATCGCCGATGTGGAGGAGTGGCCCGAGCGGATCGGGGCCGTGACCCCCGACGCCGTCGTGACGGCCCTGCGCGCGGTCATCGTCGACCCGCACTCCGTCACCAGCATTCTGCGCCCCGAGCCCCGGAGCTGAGCGCCATGAAAAGCCTTCTTCGACTTGTCGCCTGCGTCCTCGTCCTAGCTCCCGGCGGCGCCCTGGCCCTGGAGATCCAGCCGGTCACCAGCCCGGGCGGCATCAAGGCCTGGCTGGTGGAGGACCACCGCAACCCGATCCTGTCCCTGAACTTCTCCTTCCGCGGCGGCGAATCCGCCGACCCGAAGGGCAAGGAGGGCCGGGCCCGCCTGGTCTCCGGCCTGCTGGACGAAGGGGCGGGCGATCTGGATTCCCAGGCCTTCCAGAAGGCCCTGGCGGACAACTCGATCACCATCCGTTTCGACAGCCGCTCGGACCGGTTCTCGGGCCGCATGGTTACCCTGACCGAAACCCGCCAGAAGGCGGTCGATCTGCTCCGCCTCGCCCTCACCGAGCCGCGATTCGACCCGGAGCCGGTGGAGCGGATCCGCGCCCAGGTGGTCGCCTCCCTGCGCCGCGACCTGCAGAGCCCGCGCACGATCGCCGGCCGTACCTGGTGGGCCACAAGCTTCCCCGACCATCCCTATGGCCGGTCCGGCGACGGCACCCTGGAGAGCGTGGCGGCGGTGACGGCCGAAGACCTGCGGGCGTTCACCGATGCCGTGCTGGCGCGCGAAGATCTGGTGGTCGGTGCGGTCGGCGACATCAATGCCGAGGAGCTGGGCAAGCTGCTCGACACGGTGTTCGGCGGCCTGCCGGAAGCCTCCAAGGCGCCGGCGATCGAGGACACGGTGCCGGTGCACACCGGCGAGACCATCGTGGTCGACCTGAAGATCCCCCAGTCCGTGGTCGTGTTCGGCCAGGCCGGCATCGAGCACGAGGACCCGGACTGGTACACCGCCAACCTGCTCAACCGGGTGATGGCTGGCGGTTTCGGCTCGCGGCTGATGGAGGAGATCCGGGAGAAGCGCGGCCTGGTCTACGGCGTGTGGGCCTACCTGCTGCCGCTGGACCATTCGCCGATGATCATGGGCGGCCTCGCCTCGCAGAACGCCCGGGTGGCCGAGGCGGTCGCGCTGGTCCGGCAGGAATGGGAACGCATGGCCGAGACGGGGCCGACCCAGGAGGAACTGGACGACGCCCGCACCTATCTGCTCGGCTCCTTCCCGCTCAGCCTGACCGATTCGGACGGCATCGCCTCCATTCTGGTGTCGCTGCAGGAGAATGACCGGCCGATCGACTATCTCGACCGGCTGGAGGAGATCTATGGCGGCATCACTCTGGCCGACGCCCGCCGGGTGGCAGCGAAACTCTATCGCGCGAAGGAATTGACCGTGGTCGTTGCCGGTCAACCCGAGGGGATCGAGCCCGCCGGGTCGGCGTCCGCGCCCGCGTCCGGCGGCTGACGTACCGGAGCACGGATGACGGCAGGGGCGGCGATCGACTACCTTAAGGGGAGAGGAGAGCCGGATGCTACATGACCTGCCGATCGCCAACGACATAGACGCCTGCTTCGCGCATAAGGCCGCCGCCGGGCTGCCGCGCGACACGTTCGAGGCCATGGGCGAGGCCGGCAGGACGGCGCTGGCGTTCATCCGCGCGCGCCTCGACGACGGCAGCCTGCCGGTGCTCACCCTGCCGCGCCGGCGCGACGACATCGTCGCCTGGAAGCCGATCGTCGATCGCTACCGCTCGCTCTATGACGACGTGGTGGTGCTCGGCATCGGCGGATCGTCCCTGGGCGGGGCGACCCTCTGCGCCCTGGTCGACGGCGGCGGGGTGACCGGACCGCGGGTGCACTTCCTCGACAACATCGACCCGATCGGCTTCGATTCGCGGCTGGCGCGGCTGGACATGGGCCGCACCGGCTTTCTGGCGATCTCAAAGTCCGGCGGCACGGCGGAGACCCTGACCCAGCTGCTGATCGTCATCGACCGGCTGACCGAACGGCTGGGTAAGGAGAATCTGGGCACCCACATCACCTGTATCGCCGAGGCGACCGACAACCCGCTGCGCCGCATCGCCTCGGAACACGGGCTGTTCTGCCTGGAGCACGATCCCAAGGTGGGCGGCCGGTTCTCCGCGCTCTCCGTCACCGGCCTGCTGCCGGCGGCCATCGCCGGGGTCGACGTGGAAGGCGTGCGCCGGGGGGCTGCCGCCATGCTGGACGCCGCCCTGTCGGCGGAGAACCCGTTGGACGATCCCGCCATCGCCGGGGCCGCGATTAACGTGGCGCTGGCCCGCGACCACGGGATCAGCCAGACCGTCCTGCTGCCCTATGTGGACCGGCTCGACCGGTTGTCCTTCTGGTTCCGCCAGCTCTGGGCCGAGAGCCTGGGCAAGGAGGGTCACGGCACCACCCCGGTCAACGCGCTCGGCGTCGTCGACCAGCACAGCCAGATGCAGCTCTACCTGGCCGGGCCGCGCGACAAGCTGTTCACCGTGATCTGCAGCGATCCGCGCGGTCGCGGCGGACAGGTGCGCGCCGAAGTGGCCGGCAGCGCCGCGGAGTCCCTGGACTATCTGGTCGGCCGCACCATGGGCGATCTGATGGCGGCGGAGCAGCGGGCGACCATCGACACCCTGATCAGGAACGGCTGTCCGACCCGGGTGATCCGCTTCAACACCCTGAACGAGGAGGTGATGGGCGGGCTGATGATGCAGTTCATTCTGGAGACCATCGCCGCCGCCCAGATGCTCGGCATCGACGCCTTCGACCAGCCGGCGGTCGAGGAGAGCAAGGTGCTCGCCCGGCAGTTCCTGCGCGAGGCGACCTGATGCCCGAAGGGGCCGGCAACGCTGCAGAGACCTCTGCCGCGTCCCCGATGCCGACGCTGCGGCGTCTGCCGGAGACGCTGGTCAACCAGATCGCCGCCGGCGAGGTGGTGGAGCGGCCGGCCAGCGCCCTGAAGGAACTGGTGGAGAACGCGCTGGACGCCGGCGCCCGTCGCATCGACATCGTGCTGCGCGAGGGCGGGCGCAGCCTGATCCAGGTGTCCGACGACGGCTGCGGCATGGAGGCCGACGGCCTGTCCCTGGCGGTGGAGCGCCATGCCACCTCCAAGCTGCCGGACGACGACCTGACGCATATCTCGACCCTCGGCTTCCGGGGCGAGGCGCTGCCGTCGATCGGCGCGGTCAGCCGGCTGTCGATCACCTCGCGGGCTCGCGGCGGCGACACCGCCTGGCGGATCCGCGTGGAAGGCGGTCGCCTCAGCCCGCCGGAACCGGCGGCGCTGACCGCCGGCACGCGGGTGGAGGTGCGCGACCTGTTCTTCGCCACCCCGGCCCGTCTGAAGTTCCTGAAGGCCCCGCGCACCGAGCAGGGCCATGCGGTGGAGATCATCCAGCGCCTCGCCATGGCGCATCCGGAGGTCGCCTTCTCGCTGGGCGACGGCAGCCGCACCCTGCTCGACCTGGCCGCCGCGCCGGATCTCGCCACCGGCGACGACCCGTACCGGGCTCGGCTCGCCCGACTGGGCGCCATCCTGGGCCGCGAGTTCGAGGACAACGCGCTGCCGGTCAATGCCGAGCGCGCCGGCTACCGGCTGACCGGCCATGCCGGCCTGCCGACCCTGCACAAGCGGACCAGCGCCCAGCAGTTCCTGTTCGTGAACGGCCGCCCGGTGCGCGACAAGCTGCTGCTCGGGGCGGTGCGCGGCGCCTATATGGATTTCATCTCCGCCGACCGCCATCCGATGGTGGCGCTGTTCCTGGAGCTGCCGGCCGAGGAGGTGGACGTGAACGTCCATCCGGCCAAGACCGAGGTGCGGTTCCGCGATGCCGGACTGGTGCGCGGCCTGATCGTCGGTGCGCTGAAGCACGCCCTGGCCGAGGCCGGGCACCGGGCCTCGACCACCGTCGGCACCGCCACCCTGGGCGCGTTCCGGCCGCAAGAGGGACCCTATCAGGGCAGCTACCCGCGCCCGCATTCCGGGGCGAGCGCGTCCTGGGCCACCTATCATCCGTCGCATCCCTCCCAGGGTCTCGCCGAGGCCCAGGCCGCCTGGCAGGCACCGGACAGGGGAGGATCGGGCGGCGGCTTCGCCTTCGACAGCGCCCCGGCGGCCCGGGTCGAGACCGGCGCCCCGATGCCGGTGGAGCACGACCCCAACCACCCGCTGGGGGCCGCCAAGGCGCAGGTGCACGCCAACTACATCATCGCCCAGACGGGGGACGGTCTCGTTATCGTCGACCAGCACGCCGCCCATGAGCGGCTGGTCTACGAGCGGATGAAGGAGGCGCTGGCGGCCGGTGGCGTGGCGCGTCAGGCCTTGCTGCTGCCCGAGGTGGTCGAGCTGGAGGAAGCGGCCGTCGACCGGCTGGTCTCCCGCGCGCCGGAGCTTGAGGCGCTGGGCCTGGTGCTGGAGGGGTTCGGGCCGGGCGCGGTGGTGGTGCGCGAGGTGCCGGCTCTGCTCGGCCAGACCGACGCCGCCGGGCTGGTCCGCGACCTGGCCGAGGATCTGGCGGAGGCCGATGCGGCCCTGTCCCTGGAGGACCGGCTGGCCGATGTCTGCGGCACCATGGCCTGCCACGGCTCCGTGCGCTCGGGCCGGCGGCTCAATGCCGACGAGATGAACGCCCTGCTGCGCCAGATGGAGGCGACCCCGCATTCCGGCCAGTGCAACCACGGCCGCCCGACCTATGTGGAGCTGAAGCTCAGCGACATCGAACGGCTGTTCGGGCGGCGGTAATTTGCCGGCGGTAAATTAAAGCCCGTCATCCTGAGTCGTTTCGGGATGACGGCTCAGGGAGGTCGAAGGGTCACCCCTCCATCGAGTCCAGCGCCTTCTTGAAGCGTCCCGCGTGGCTGGTTTCCGCCTTGGCGAGGGTCTCGAACCAGTCGGCGATCTCCTCGAAGCCTTCGGCGCGTGCCATGCGGGCCATCTCCGGATACATCTCGGTGGCGTCGTGGGTCTCGCCGAGGATCGCCGCCTTCAGGTTCGCGCCGGTATCGCCGATCGGCGCGCCGGTCATCGGGTCGCCGACCTCCTCAAGGAACTCCAGATGACCGTGGGCATGGCCGGTCTCGCCCTCGGCGGTGGAGCGGAACACGGCGGCGATGTCGTTATAGCCCTCGATATCCGCCGTCAGCGCGAAATAGAGATAGCGCCGATTCGCCTGGGCCTCGCTGGCGAAAGCCTTCTTCAGGTTCGCCTCGGTCTTGGACCCCTTGAGGTCGGTCATGGGCATGCTCCGGTCGGAGGCGGGCCGGAAGAGACGTCAGCCGGCGGCTTTCCTGACGCGCACGATCAGGTCGACCCGCTCGATCTCCGCGCCGGGAGGGGCCGAGGGCAGGCTGCCGATGGAGACCTGGTCGGCCGGAATGTCGATCAGACGCCCGGTCTCCGCCTCGAAGAAATGGTGGTGACCCTGGGTGTTCGTGTCGAAATAGGACCGGCCCGCCTCGACCACGACCTCGCGCAACAGGCCGGCATCGGTGAACTGATGCAGGGTGTTGTAGACCGTCGCCAAGGAGACCCGCACGCCGTCGCGCTCCGCCTGGGAGTGCAGCTGCTCCGCCGTCACGTGCCGGTCGGCGCCGTCGAAAAGCAGACGGGCGAGGGAAAGGCGCTGGCGCGTCGGACGCAGTCCGGCTCCGCGCAATGTGTCCACGGCAGCGGCGAACGGTCGTGACGTCATAACGCGCATCCTGTGTGTTCTCGCTCGCGGAACCGACCGATAGGGCTTCCAAAAGCGTTGAAACAAAACGATTATCATGAAGGCTGACAATTGGCAATCCATGCCCTTTGCAAGCTCGGGTGCGATGTGGTTTGCTTGGTCCGATTGAGCCCGACGGGAGGTCGTGGCTCAGAGCGCCGGGAATGCGGGGAGCGTATTCCCGGTGGATTGACGGACCCACGGACGGCGAGGCCGGCATTGGATTTCAAGAAGCGGAGCAGCTTCTCCTACAAGGATCTGCTCGAATGCGCCCACGGGCGCCTGTTCGGTCCCGGTAACGCGCAGCTGCCGCTGCCGCCGATGCTCATGTTCGACCGCATCACCCATATCGCCGAGACCGGCGGTGCCAACGGCAAGGGTGAGGTCGAGGCCGAGTTCGATATCAAGCCGGATCTCTGGTTCTTCGCCTGCCATTTCGAGGGCGACCCGGTCATGCCGGGCTGCCTGGGCATGGACGCGCTGTGGCAGCTGCTGGGCTTCACGCTCGGCTGGCTCGGCGGTCCGGGCTCCGGGCGCGCCCTGTCGGTCGGCGAGGTCAAGTTCAGCGGCCAGATTCTGCCGACCGCGAAAAAGGTCCGCTATCATCTCGACCTGAAACGGGTTATCAGCCGCAAGCTGTTCCTCGGCATCGCCGATGGATGGGTGGACTGTGACGGTGAACGGGTGTTCGAAGCCAAGGACATTCGAGTGGGCCTGTTCGCCAATCCGGCGGCGGCCCTGGCCTGACGGAGAATAAAATGCGACGCGTCGTCGTCACCGGTGTCGGTGTCGTTTCCCCGATTGGCAACGACAAGGCCGAGGTGACCGAATCACTCAAGATCGGCCGCTCGGGCATCACCTTTGCTCCCGAGTACAAGGAGATGGGGTTCCGCAGCCATGTGCACGGCTCGCTGAAGCTCAATCTCGAGGACCGGATCGACCGCAAGCTGCTGCGCTTCATGGGCGACGGGGCGGGGTATAACTATCTCGCCATGGAAGAGGCGATCGCCGACAGCGGTCTTGAGACCTCGGACATCTCCAATCCGCGCACCGGGCTGGTCATGGGCTCCGGCGGTCCGTCGACCCGGAACATGATGCAGGCCTTCGACACCGCGCGGGAGAAAAGCCCGAAGCGGGTCGGCCCGTACATGGTGCCGCGGGTGATGTCGTCGACCAACTCGGCCAACCTGTCGACCATCTACAAGATCAAGGGCCTGAGCTATTCGATCAGCTCGGCCTGTTCGACCAGCTCCCACTGCATCGGCAACGGCACCGAGCTGATCCAGTACGGCAAGCAGGACATCGTCTTCGCCGGCGGCGGCGAAGAGCTGCACTGGACCCTGTCCGTGCTGTTCGACGCCATGGGGGCGCTGTCCTCCAAGTACAACGAGACGCCGGAGAAGGCCTCGCGCCCCTACGACGTCAGCCGCGACGGCTTCGTCATCGCCGGGGGCGGGGGCGTGGTGGTGCTCGAGGAGCTCGAGCACGCCAAGGCGCGCGGCGCCAAGATCTACGGCGAAGTGGTCGGCTACGGCGCCACGTCGGACGGCGCCGACATGGTCGCGCCGTCGGGCGAGGGCGGGCTGCGGGCCATGCAGCTGGCGCTGACCGACGTCCACGATCCGGTCGACTACATCAACACCCACGGCACCTCGACGCCGGTCGGCGACATGGTCGAGCTGAGCTCGATCTCCGAGGTGTTCCGCGGTCAGAACAAGATCCCCTACATCAGTTCGACCAAGTCGATGACCGGTCACAGCCAGGGCGCGACCGGCGTGCACGAGGCGATCTACACGCTGCTGATGATGAACGGCGGCTTCATCGCGCCCTCGATCAACATCGACTCGATGGAACCGGAGGCGGAGTCCATGCCGATCGTGCGGGCGCCGATGCTGGACCAGGAAGTCAACGTCGCGCTGTCGAACAGTTTCGGTTTCGGCGGAACCAACGCCGTCCTCGCCTTCCGACGGGCGGACGTCTGAGCAACCGGGCGGCGCCGTTCGGTTCGCCGCCCACGCAAACTCCGCGATCCCGGCGCACCGCCGGGGCATTTCAGGAACAGGAGCCCGATGTCAGATTCGCCCTCCCCCCAGCCGATCATGGCCGGCAAGCGCGGGCTCATCATCGGCGTGGCCAATGACCGCTCGATCGCCTGGGGGATCGCAGCCGCCCTCGCGGAACACGGCGCGGAGCTCGCCTTCACCTATCAGAACGAGAGCATCGAGCGGCGGGTGAGACCGCTCGCGGAGTCGGTCGGCGCGGATATCGTGCTGCCGTGCGACGTGACCGACCATGAGTCGCTCGATGCCGTCGTGGCCCAGATCAAGGACCGCTGGGGCGGTCTCGACTTCGCCCTGCATGCCGTCGCCTATTCCGACAAGGCGGAGCTGAAGGGCAAGTACTACGACACGTCCCGGACCAACTTCATCAACACGATGGACGTGTCCTGCTACTCGTTCACGGCCCTGGCCCAGCGTCTCGCACCGCTGATGAGCGAGGGCGGCAGCCTACTGACGCTGTCGTATCTCGGGGCCGAGCGCAGCACGCCGAACTATAACGTCATGGGCGTGGCCAAGGCGGCGCTGGAGGCGAGCGTGCGCTATCTGGCGGCCGATCTCGGACCGGACGGGATCCGCGTCAACGCCCTGTCGGCCGGCCCGATGCGTACCCTGGCGGGCTCGGCGATCGCCGATGCGCGCTACACCTTCCGATTCTCCGAGAACGCCGCCCCGCTCGGCCGCAACGCCGCGCTGGAGGAGGTCGGTCGTACCGGCATGTATCTGCTGTCGCGCCTGTCCTCCGGCGTCACCGGCGAGGTCGTGCATGTGGATGGCGGGTTCCACTCGGTCGCCATCCCGCATCCCAGCCGTCGCGAGGGCAACAAGGGCGAAGGCTGAGGGCTTTCGTCCGCCTCCTTCCCGTCTCCCCGGCTCCGGACGCCCCCGTGCCGAAGGGTCTGGATCAAGCGCTCCATCGGTCCCGCCCTGGCTCCCGGCTCGAGGCCGGGAAGACGCTGGGCGAGAGAGGGGAGCGGTGCTTGCAATCACTCACGACATCCCGCACTCCCCGGCCTTGTGCCGGGGCAACGAGTCCGACGTCCGGATGTGTGCCCCGGCGGATCCATCGCTTGTCCGGTCACAGGGACAGAAACGGCGCGTTTGAGTGGGAGGCGTCATGAGCCCTGCTCCGCCGCGGCTTCCTTCTGCCGGGTATGCACGTCCTCGGGCCAGCGCGACTTGATGAAGGCGATGATCGCCCAGATGTCGGCATCGGCCAGGTCGGCTTCGAAGGCCGGCATCTCGTTGCGGTAGCTCGGCGGCGAGAAGGGCTGGCCGCCGAACTTGATGACGTCGAACAGGTCGCGGTCGCTGAGCCGCCAGATCGGCGCCGTGCCCTCCAGGGGCAGCGGTGGGCGCCCGCCATCCGGATAATCTCCGTCCCAGCCCGGCTTCCCGACCAGATCGGCGCCGTGGCAGAAGGCGCAGTGCTGATCGTACAGGCTGTGGCCGAGGCCGACCTGGGCCGCGTTGGCGTGGTCGGCCGAGATCGCCGTCTGATTGGTGTAGCGCTCCCAGAACAGGTCGCCGGCCGTGATCAGGGCGCCGATGACCACCGCGGCGGCCAGGAACCGGCCCTTGGGGCCAAGCCGGTTCACCACGCCGCCGACGAGGCCGCCGCGTCCCGGAGTGGGGGCGTCGTCCTCGTCATCGGCAAACCGGCCCTGACCGCGGGCCGGATCGATCGCCCGTCCGGGCGGCTTGGGGATGCGGCCGCGCAGCCGCTGCTCGAAGCGGGACCGTCGGTCCCGACGGGCGGTTTTCGGATCGCGCATGGGCTGCCTCCGCCTCCTATCGCGTGGCGCGCGTCAGTCGACCTCGCGCACCTTCGGCGTCCCGAAAACATTGTCCAGCCAGTCCGGCCGGGCAAGTCCGGCGCGCACCTTGGCCTCCATCGCCGCCTCGCCGGCGCGCACCTGGTCGAGCCGGTCGGCGACATCGTCGATCCGGTCGTGGGGGACGATGACGACGCCGTCGCGGTCGGCCACCACCAGATCGCCGGAGGACACCGCGACGCCGCCGCACAGGATGTCGAGCCCGACCGTGCCGGGACCGACCCGGGCGGGCGAGTTCGGGGTGACGCCGCCGTGCCACACCGGCAGGCCCATACCCTCGACTCCGTCCTGGTCGCGGATCGCCCCGTCGGTGACGACACCGATGGCGCCGGCATTGCGCAGCATCCCGCACAGCAGATCGCCGGTCAGCGCGGTCTGGCGGTAGCCGTCGGCGGCGCAGACGATCACGTCGCCCTTCTGCAGCACGTCCAGACAGGCGGCGAGCGCCAGGTTGTCTGCCGGATGGGCGAAGGCGGTCAGAACCGGGGCGGCGATGGACACCGCCGGCGGGATCTGCGGCTTGATGTCCGGGGTCATGCCGCCCCGCCCTTCCATGGCGTCCACCACCTGGGCGGTGTAGACGCCGCGGAAGCGGCGGAGCTGGGCCTCGCTCGGTCGAGGGAACTTCCGGCGGACGGTGAGGATGGGAGGATCTTCGAGCATGCGGTCAGGTCTCCGCGCGGGTGAACAGGGCAGCCATCGCCTCGGCACAGGCGGCGGGCTCCTCCTCGGCGAGGAAATGCCCGCAATCCAGGGCGACGGCCTCCACATCGTCGGCCCAGCGGCGCCAGACGTCCAGATGCCGCTCGTCCTTTTCCTTCAGGTAGCGCGACCCCCAGACCAGCAGGGTCGGGCAGGCGATACGCCTGCCGGCTTCCAACGAGGCCTCGTCCAGGGCGAAATCCACCGTCGCCCCGGCCTGATAGTCGGCGAACATGGCGTCGACCACGGCCGGATCGCGGTAGGCGTCGCAATAGGCCTGGACCGCCGCATCGTCGAGCCGGTCGCGGTGGCCGGCCCAGCGGTCGATCAGGTGACGGACATAGCCCGGGCCGTCCGCCCCCACCATCCGGCGCAGGAACGGGTCGTCCTGGGCGAGCAGCAGCCAGTGATAGCCGCCCAGGGCCGAGCGCCAGTCCATGCGACGCCAGTTCTCCAGGGTCGGCAAGATGTCGAGGGCGGCGAAGCTGCGCACCCGCTCCGGCAGGTCCAGGGCCATGCGGTAGGCGATCCGGCCGCCGCGGTCGTGCCCGGCCAGGTGGAAGCTGTCATGGCCGAGCGCGGTCATCAGCCCGGCGCAGAGCTTGGCCAGATTGCGCTTGGAGAAGGTCTCGGGGCTCGGCTCGGGGCCGCGCGAGGCGCCATAGCCGGGCGTGTCCGGGATCACCAGCGTGAAGCGGTCGGCGAGCAGCGGGGTGAGCTGGTGGAAGGCCATATGGGTCTGGGGAAAGCCATGCAGCAGCAGGACCGGCGGTCCCGACCCGCCGATCCGGACGTGAAGCTCCGCCTCGTCGACGGTGATCCGGTCGGTGCTGAAGCCTTCGAACATGCCACTCTCCCTCAATCCCGGTAATAACCATGCTACGTCTGGGCACGGGGTTCCAGTACGGGAATGGACGCGAACAGGGAGGAGCGAATGGCGGAAGACCGGCGCGGCGGCCGGAAAGCGGCCCTGGCGCGGGCGACGGACTATCCCTACGCGGCGCATCCGGAACCGTTCCTGTTCCGCGGGGGCCGGGCCGAGCCGCTGCCGGCCGACCTGCGGACTGATCATCTGATTCCGGTCATCGCCGTGGGCTCCAACCGCGCGCCGCTTCAGCTCGCGCGCAAGTTCGAGCACATGGAGACGGCGATCCCGGTCACCCGGCTGGTGGCCCGGGACCTGGACGTGGTCCACGCCGCCCATATGGCGGGCTATGGCGCGGTGCCGGCGACCCTCGCCCCCGCCCCCGGCACCGAGGCGGAGCTCTGGGTCACCTGGCTCGACGCGGCGGCGATGCGGCGCATGGACGCCACCGAGGCGGTGGGCGTGAACTACGCCCGCGAGGAACAGGCGCTGGAGATCGTGACCGCCGACGGGCCGGCGCCGGCACGGGCCCTGGTCTACAACGCCCTGCGAGGATGCCTGAGCTTCGACGGCGCGATGGTGCCGCTCGCCGCCGTGCCCGCGACCGGCAGGCGGGTTCCGGCCCTCACCCAGCGCGAGGTCCTGGAGCGCCTGCATCGCGAGGCCGGCAGCACGGCGTCCTTCGAGCGCTGGCTGCATGGCCATATCGGCCCCACCGGGCTGCTGCGCCGCAAGCGGCTGACGGCCAAGCTGGCGGCAGGGGCGTTTCGTCCCGGTCGCGCCGGAGGTGATCCGATCAGTTGACGGTCGGCCGGATCTCGTCGTCGCCGTCCCGGTCGAACCGTTCCGCCACCAGCCGGCTTTCGGCCATCAGGCAGGATTGGGCACTGACCGTTTCATTGGAGGCCCGCAGCCGGCACAAAAGCACCTTGAGCAGGGCGACCAGTCCCGGTTCGGCATTGGCCAGGAGGCGGCTGAAGTTCTGTTCGTTGATCACCTGGACGACGGTCATCCCGACCGACCGGGCGGTGGCGCTGCGCGGGCACTTGTCGATCAGCCCCATCTCGCCAATCAGCTCGCCGGCGCCCACAGTGGCCAGAACGACCTCGTGGCGGTCGCCCGCACTGCGCAGGATCTCCACCTCGCCGCTCTCGATCAGGAAGGCGGCCCAGGCCTGATCGCCCTCGTGGAACAGAGTCTGTCTCGGCCGGTAGACCCGGCGATCCAGGATTTTGCCCTTGCGCATCCGCTCTCTCCCCGTCCGGTTGCTCCAACGGAAGATCGTCCGATGGAGGTGGTGACGGCCGGAGCCAGGGATAACGCACGTTCGGCGCCGCTGGTGTCACCGTCCCGTGAGCCGGGCGTGAGCCGCTCAGGCCGACTCGACCCGCCACACGATGGTGCGCCGCAGGTCGCTGTCCTCCAGATCGCGCGGGGTCGGGACCATGTACTCGGCGAGCTTGGTCAGGCCGCTCTCCGGCAGGTAGCTGCGGCCGGGATCGCCCATCAGCACGGTGGCGCCGGCCGCGGCGTGGCGGCGCAGCCAGCCGATGGTGCGGTTCGACATGGGCAGCTCGTAGCAGACGTCCCCGGCCAGCACGAGGTCGAACAGCGGCCCGCCATCGGCGGCCAGGGTCGGCTCGTCCAGCATGTCGCGGCGCACGGTCTCCAGCCCGCCGGCGACCCCGTTGGCCTCGGCGTTCAGGATGATCGCGGCGATGGCGAAGGCGTCGATGTCGTTGGCGACCACATGGGCGGCCGAGACCCACAGGGCGGCGACGCCGACCAGGCCGCTGCCCGAGGCGAAGTCCAGCACCCGCTTGCCGGCCGCCACTTCCGGATGGTCGATGATGTAGCGTGCCAGGGCCTGCCCCCCGGCCCAGGCGAAGGCCCAGTAGGGCGGCGGCAGGTCCTTCTCCGCCAGCTCCTCCTCGGTCAGCTCCCACAGCGGCACCGCCTTGTCGGCCAGGTGCAGCTTCAGCTCGGGCACGAGGCTGGGCGGTTTCAGCAGGGTGTTCGCTCGCACGAACGCGAACGGATCGCCCATCCGGTCTAGCCGAGCACGATGGCAAGGGCGATCAGGAGGCCGGCGTCGCGGTTCGATTTGAAGGTGCGCAGGCAGGCCTGCGGATCGTCCAGGTCGGTGACCCGGATCTGGCGGGCGAAATGCAGTCCGGCCAGGGCCAGTCCGGCATAGGCCAGGGGTCCGAGCTCGGCGGTCCACAGGCTGGCCGCCAGTAGGCCGATTGTCAGCGTGTAGAAGCCCACGAGCGCCGGCTTGGTCTTCGGCCCCAGCGCCAGGGCCGAGGAGCGCACGCCGACGATGGCGTCGTCCTCCTTGTCCTGATGGGCGTAGATCGTGTCGTAGCCCAGGGTCCAGAAGAACCCGGCGGCATAGGCCAGCAGGGATGCCGGGGAGATGGTCCCCGTCACCGCCGCGAAGCCGAGCAGGGCGCCCCAGTTGAAGGTCAGGCCGAGCACCGCCTGGGGCCAGTCGGTGACCCGCTTGGCCGCCGGATACAGGAAGACCAGCACCAGCACCGCCGCCCCGATGGCCCAGGACGGCTGGTTGAGCTGCAGCAGGATCGCCAGGCCGATGGACAGCTGGACGGCGAGGAAGACCAGGGCGGCGCGCGGCGAGATCGCACCGCTGGCGATCGGCCGGTCGGCGGTCCGCGCCACCTGCTGGTCGAGCTTGCGGTCCCACAGGTCGTTGACCGTGCAGCCCGCGCCCCGCATCACCAGGGCGCCGACCGTGAACAGCACGACCAGTCGCAGCATCTCCAGCAGCGGCGCCGTCGCCGCGGGCGCGCCGATCGCCTGCCAGCCCAGCGCCAGGCCCCACAGGCAGGGCAGGTACAGCAGCCAGGTGCCGATCGGCCGGTCGAGCCGGGCCAGCCGGGCATAGGGCCGCCAGGACGCGGGCAGCCACCGGTCCACCCAGTTGCCCTGGGGGATGTCGCTGGCGCCGGTGAGATCCCGGTTCAGATTGCTGCCGCTCATGCGGGCAGTCATACGCGAGTTGGTGGCGCCGCGAAACCGCCCGTGCGCGGGGTATCGCGGGTCGGGCGTCTTGCCTCACGGCACGCCCGCCCCGTACGCACTCCCGAGACCCCTTCGCTCACCTCCTCCGCTCACTCCCCGGACACCATTCACTCCCCGGATTTATTCCGGGGCCCACCCATCCGCCGCCCCGAACCCGAAAGGTGAAGCGCATCCAGGAGTAGGCCCCGGAATAAATCCGGGGAGTGATCAATGTGAGAGGGTCAGGAACGGAGCCGCTGCCGCAGCCCGAGCGTCGAGCTCAGCTCGGTCGCACCGGATACGCGCTCGGAACCTTGTCGACCGCGTCGAGCAGGTCGGGGCGCACGGTTTCCACCCAGTCCTGGATCAGCCGCCGGGCGATGCTGTCGCGGCGCGGCAGGAACTTGCCGAGCGCCTCGAAATCGGCGAGCTGGTCGAGGGTGAAGAACTGGGCGTCGCCCAGCTCGTCGTCGTTGCGCACGATGTCGAACGACTTCGCCTCGGCATGGAAGCCCAGCATCAGCGAGGACGGGAACGGCCAGGGCTGCGAGGAGTGATAGCGCACGTCGCGGACATGGATGCCGCTCTCCTCCCAGACTTCGCGGGCCACCGCCTCCTCCAGGGTCTCGCCCGGCTCCACGAAGCCGGCCAGGGTCGAGTACATCCCCTCCGGCCAGACCTTCTGGCGGCCGAGCAGGCAGCGCTCGCCGTCATGCACCAGCATGATCACCGCCGGATCGGTGCGCGGGAAATGCGGTGCGCGGCAATCGGCGTTGGTGCAGGTGAGTTGGTGCCCGCCTTTTCGATTCTCCGTCGGGGATCCGCAGACGCCGCAGAACCGGTGGCGCTGTTGCCACCACATCAGCCCGCGGGCATAGGCCAGAAGCGAGCCCTCGAACCGGTTCAGCAGCGGGCCGATCTGGCGCAGGTCCTGAAACACGCCGTGGGCGGCCAGGATGTTGAGGATGTCGGTCTCCTCCAGCGGCGACAGGTCGATGGCGACATGGGCCACACCGTCGTACTCGCCGAGGAAGGCGGACATGTTGGCGAAGCGCATCAGTCCCCTGTGCTCGGCCACGGACAGCATGCCGGCGCGCGGCGCGTCGCCGGGGGCGACCAGCGAACGGCTGCGCCAGACCGGAACCAGCACGGTGTCCGGCCGCTCCAGCAGCTCGTCGAGCCAGCCTTCGCGCTCGCGGATATGGGCTGAACGGTCGAGACCACCGAAGCCGTAGACGTTCGGGCGTTTGGTGATCAGGTCGGTGACGGGCACGGAGGGATCGGTGCCGGGAGGATTCAGGCTCATGGTGGCGCGAGTGTACACGGCTGGAGTCAGGAGGCAACGGGCCCTTCCACATGCCGCCCTCTCGCCGGACGGCATGTGGGAAGGGCGGAGGGACCGGGTCAGCCGGCCCGCACGCGGGCGCAGAACTCGGTGATCTCGCGCTGCAGGGTGTCGGCGTTGACGGCGAGGTCCTGGCTGGCGCTGAGCACGTCGGAGGCGGCCTTGCTGCCGTCGCGCGCCTGGTCGGCCATCTCGGTCACGCCGCTGGCGGCCTGAGTGGCGCTTTGGGACATGGCCGCGACCTCGTCGCCGAGTTCGCGGGCGGTCGCCTCCTGTTCGCCGACGGCGTCGGCGATGGTGCGGGCGACCTCGTCGATCCGACCGACGGTCTCGCCGATACCGCGGATCGCCTCGACCGCGCCGCGGGATTCCGCCTGGATCGAGGAGATCTCGCCGGCGATGGTCTCCGTCGCCTTGGCCGTCTGGCCGGCCAGATTCTTCACTTCCGAGGCGACGACCGCAAAGCCCTTGCCGGCGTCGCCGGCGCGCGCGGCCTCGATCGTGGCGTTCAGCGCCAGCAGGTTGGTCTGCTCGGCGATGTCCTGGATCAGGGTCAGGACCTCGCCGATGCGGTCGGTCGCCTGGGCGAGGCCGGCCACGGTGCGGTCGGTGTCGGCGGCACGCTGTACCGCCTCGCCGGTGATCCGGCTCGACAGGCTCACCTGATCGGTGATCCGGGCGATCGACTGGGAGACCCGGTCGAGCGCATCGGCCGCCGCCTGGGCCCGGGCCTGGTTCTCGGTCGCGTCGCGGGCGACGGTGCCGGCGTGATCGCCGACCCGGCCGGTGGTCTCGGTCAGGCTGGTCGCGGTGCGGCTCAGTTCCTCCGAGGCGGCGGCGACGGTGTCGGCGATGCCGCCGACGGTCTGCTTCAGGCTGTCGGACAGGGTCACCAGGGCGGCGGTCTTCTCGGTGGCCGCCTGGCGGTCGCGCTCTCGGGTCTGCTCGGCCAGCCGGGCCTGTTCGGCCTGAGCCAGTTCGACCTCCTTCAAGGCGCGCGTCGAGGCGTCGAAGGCACGCTGGATGCTGTGGGTGACCCAGAGCAGCGCGCCGGCCTCGATGACCACGATGACGGCGTGAAGGATGACCCGGCCCAGCGAGGCGTCGTCCGGGAACACGGCCGCCGGCAGCAGGAAGCTGAGCGTCAGGTGATGCACGGCCACGACCACCGCCGCCACCAGGATCGACACGGTGCACACCATCGGCGCCAGGATCGCCAGGGCCGCGAAGTAGTACATGTGCATGTCGATCTGCCAGGAATTGCCCCAGAACAGGGCGACCATCATCGACACGATCCCCATCATCACCGCGGCGATCAGATATCGCGTGGCCGGCGCATCGGGCTGCAGCCGGGCGAAAGCGACCACGATGGCCGCGGCGACCGCGGTCGCCAGGGTCGGCCAGATCGCGTCCCGGCCCAACAGGAAGGCGGTCGCGCCGACCACCGGCACATGGGCGAGAATGAACATCGAAAGCGCGAAGGTGGCGCGGCGGCGAATGCTCAGAATGTCTGACATGGCAGTGTCCCGATTTGGCGGCGGATCAACCGCGGGCGGTTGCGGCGGAAAGCCCGAGGCAACCGGCGGCGGCCGTCGGATCGATGGTCAGGAGAGCCCCGGCCCTGCGCAGGCGCTGGGGAAGTCCGGGCGTGGGGCTGGCAAGCAGCAGGACCGTGGGGGCGATGCCCTCGCGCAGGATGACGGTGTCGCTTCCGGCCAGGCTGACCATGACGTCGCGTGCGCTCCACCACGGCGGGAAGACCGCGGCGACCCGGGCGTCGGTGTCGGCCGATGGCGCGAGCAGGCCGAACACCGCGACGGCGAGCATCGCGATCCCGGCGAGGGCTGCGGGGAGGAGGTTCAGCAAGGTCGGATCCGATCGGGGTGTCGAGGACGGCTGCGTCGGCATGGCGCCTTATCTCTACCCGTTAACTATTTAACGGGCAGTTAAGGTAAAATCGCAGACGTCTTACGATTCCGACTGGGCATCGGATCCGAAAAAGTGCTCGGCAAAGACGACCGGCGGCCCGGACTCTTGGGCCGCCGGAGGTCGACCAGGAAGCCGTGCCGCCGGGGCTGATCGGGCGGCCGTGCCGCCGGGATTGATCAGGCGGCCGTGCCGCCGGGATTGATCAGGCGGCTGTGCCGCCGGGGCTGATCAGGCGGCTGTGCCGCCGACGGCGATGGTCATCTTCAGGGTCGGCTGACCGACGCCCACGGGCACGCCCTGGCCGTCCTTGCCGCACGTGCCGATCCCGTCGTCCAACTTCATGTCGTTACCGATCATGGTGATCTTGCCCATGGCGTCGGGGCCGTTGCCGATCAGGGTGGCGCCCTTGACCGCCGGGCCGATCTTGCCGTTCTCCACCAGATAGGCCTCGTTCATGGAGAACACGAACTTGCCCGACGTGATGTCGACCGAGCCGCCGGCGAAATTCACGGCGTAGAGCCCGCGCTTCACCGACTTCAGGATCTCCTCCGGATCGGCGTCGCCGGCGGCCATGTAGGTGTTGGTCATGCGCGGCATCGGGTGATGGGCATGGGACTGGCGGCGGCCGTTGCCGGTGGCGGGCACGCCCATCAGCCGGGCGTTCTGGCGGTCCTGCATGTAGCCGACCAGGATGCCGTCCTCGATCAGCACGTTGCGCGCCGACGGGGTGCCCTCGTCGTCCACGGTGATCGAGCCGCGGCGGTCGGGCAGGGTGCCGTCATCGATGACGGTCACGCCCTTGGCGGCGACCCGCTGGCCGATCATGCCGGAATAGGTCGAGGTGAGCTTGCGGTTGAAGTCGCCCTCCAGACCGTGGCCGACCGCCTCGTGCAGCATGACGCCGGGCCAGCCCGGGCCGAGCACCACCTCCATCTCGCCGGCCGGGGCCTCCACCGCGCCGAGATTGACCAGGGCCACGCGCAACGCCTCGTCGGTGGCGTGCTGCCAGGTCTCCGGGTCGACGTAGTTGTCGAAGCTCATCCGGGCGCCGCAGCCGTAATAGCCGGCCTCCATCTTGTCGCCGTCGCCGACCACGACCTGCACGTTGAGCCGGACCAGCGGGCGCACGTCGGCGACGCGCTGGCCGCCGGCGCGCAGGATCTGCACCGCCTGCCAGGAGCCCATCAGTGTGGCCGTGACCTGGCGCACCCGCGGGTCCTTCGCGCGGGCATAGGCGTCGATCTCCTTCAGCACGCCGATCTTCGCCTCGGTGGTGAAGCCCTGCAGCGGGTTCTCGGCGGTGTAGAGCGCCCGGTTGGTGCCCTTCGGCCCCAGGTCCATCTTGCCGTTGTGGCCGCCATGGACCGCGCGCACCGTGTCGGCGGCGCGCTTGATCGCGTCCTCCGACAAATCGGCGGCATGGGCGAAGCCGCGGGCCTCGCCGGCGATGGCGCGCAGACCGAAGCCCTGGGTGGTGTCGAAGCTGGCGGTCTTCAGTCGGCCGTCGTCGAAGGCGAGGCTTTCGCTCTGGCTGTATTCCAGAAACAGTTCGCCGTCGTCGGCGCCGTTCAGCGCACCGTCGACGATGTCCTGGGTGCGGCCCTTGTCCAGGCCGGCGCGGTCGAAGAACAGCTCGTCAGTGAGGGCCAGATTGGACACGGGGCGGCTCCATCGGGATAGAATGGGTCTAATTCGGTCGATCAGCTTCACATAGGCGTCCGTCCCATGGAAGTCGAGGCCGGTGGGCCGAGGAGAAGGGCCGAGGCGCCGGGACCGATCGCGGCCTGCAGTCGGCGGTTACGCGACCGAATGCCGCGTCGCGCGCGCTTGTGGGTCACCGGACCGGCATTTAGCCTTGTTCGGTGTGCTGAAGGGTCGCGTTGCACGGCTGGGCGGATGGTGCCATAAGGGCGTCGCTGCACTCCGGGGGACTGCGGCTCAAGGACCAACGACGACGGGAATGACCGAGTGATGGAGCGGATCCTCAAGCGGGTTGCCGGTGCCACGATGCGCGGCGGAGCCGCACTTCTGGCGGCGGTGGCGATCCTCGCGGTGGCGGCGTTTGACGCGTCGGCCGCCCAGCCTCAGCCCTGGCAATTGGGCATGCAGGAACAAGTGACGCCGGTCGGCTACGACATCGACGAGTTGCACAACATTCTGCTCGTGATCATCACGGTGATCAGCCTCTTCGTGCTGGCGCTGCTGGCCTATGTGTGCGTCCGCTTCAAGCGGAGCAACAATCCGACCCCGTCGAGGACGACGCATAACTCCATGCTGGAGTTCGCGTGGACCGTTATTCCGGCGCTGATCCTGGTCGTGATCGCCTTCTATTCCTTCCCGCTTCTGTACAAGCAGGACAAGGCGGTCGACCCGGACATGACCATCAAGGTCCAGTCGCACCAGTGGTACTGGAACTACACCTATCCGGACGAGGAACTCGCGTTCGACAGCTACCTGATCCCGGATGCCGACATCCAGGACGGTCAGACCCGCCTGCTCGACGTCGATAACCGTCTGGTGGTCCCGGTCGGCAAGAAGGTGCAGGTTCTGGTCAGTACCTTCGACGTGATGCATTCCTTCTTCGTTCCGGCCCTGGCGGTGCAGGTCTACGGCACGCCGGGCCGCATCAACGAGACCTGGTTCCAGGTCGACAAGCCCGGCGTCTATTACGGCCAGTGCAACCAGATCTGCGGCATCGACCATTCCCGGATGCCGATCGTGGTGCACGCCATGGAGCAGGGCGAGTACGACGCCTGGCTCGTGAAGGCTAAGGAACAGTTCGCGATGAACCCGACCGCGACCAAGGTCGCGTCGGTCGCCGACTAACCGGTGGAGACAAGCAAGATGACAAGCGCTGATCACGCTCACGACCACGGTCACGACGACCACGGCGCGCCGAGCAGCTTCGTGAAGCGGTGGCTGTACTCCACCAACCACAAGGATATCGGCACCCTCTATCTGGTATTCGCGGTGATCGCCGGCCTGTTCGGCGGCGCGATCTCGATCTACATGCGCATGGAGCTCCAGGATCCGGGCGTCCAGTACATGGCCGACGGCAATGCCTGGAACGTCTACGTGACGGCCCACGGCCTGATCATGGTGTTCTTCGTGGTCATGCCGGCGCTGATCGGCGGCTTCGGCAACTGGTTCGTGCCGCTGATGATCGGCGCGCCGGACATGGCCTTCCCGCGGATGAACAACATCAGCTTCTGGCTGATCGTCCCGGCCTTCCTGCTGCTGGTCATCTCGATGTTCGTGCCGGGCACGGGCGGCGCGGACGGCGTCGGTACCGGCTGGACGATCTATCCGCCGCTGTCGGGCAAGCTCGGCACGCCGGGGATGTCCATGGACCTGGCGATCTTCTCGCTGCACCTCGCCGGTGCCAGCTCGATCCTGGGTGCCGCGAACTTCATCACCACCATCTTCAACATGCGCGCCCCGGGCATGACGCTGCACAAGATGCCGCTGTTCGTGTGGGCCATGCTGGTCACGGCGTTCCTGCTGCTGCTGGCGGTTCCCGTCCTGGCCGGCGCCATCACCATGCTGCTGACCGACCGCAACTTCGGCACCTCGTTCTTCGAGCCGGCCGGCGGCGGCGACCCGGTGCTGTTCCTGCACCTGTTCTGGTTCTTCGGTCACCCCGAAGTGTACATCATGATCCTGCCGGCCTTCGGCATCGTCAGCCAGGTGGTCTCGACCTTCTCGCGCAAGCCGGTGTTCGGCTATCTCGGCATGGCCTACGCCATGGTCGCGATCGGCGTCGTCGGCTTCGTCGTCTGGGCGCACCACATGTACACGGTGGGACTGGACGTCGACACGCGGGCCTATTTCACCGCGGCGACGATGGTCATCGCGGTGCCGACGGGCATCAAGATCTTCTCCTGGATCGCCACCATGTGGGGCGGGTCGATCGAGTTCCGCCTGCCCATGATCTGGGCCGTCGGCTTCATCTTCCTGTTCACCGTCGGCGGCGTGACGGGCGTGGTCCTGGCCAATGCCGGTGTCGATATCGCCCTGCACAACACCTACTACGTGATCGCGCACTTCCACTACGTGCTGTCGCTGGGTGCGGTGTTCGGCATCTTCTGCGGGTTCTACTACTGGTTCCCGAAGATGACCGGCTACACCTACAACTCCATGCTGGCCCGTGCCCATTTCTGGGTGACCTTCATCGGCGTCAACCTGACGTTCTTCCCGATGCACTTCCTGGGTCTGGCCGGCATGCCGCGGCGCTACATCGACTATCCGGACGCGCTTGCCGGCTGGAACTACGTGGCCTCGATCGGCTCGTATATCGGCGGCATCGGCACCCTGATCTTCGTCGTGGTGGTGATCGAGGCGTTCAGCGCCAAGCGCAAGGCCGAGGCCAACCCGTGGGGCGAAGGTGCGACGACGCTCGAGTGGACGGTCAGCTCCCCGCCGCCGTTCCACACCTTCAACGAGCTGCCGCAGATCGCTCCCTCCAAGGGTCATTGATCGGAGCGAGTGGTGACTGACCTGACGGCTCAGACGCTTTCGGCCGAGGCCGTTCCCAGCACGGGGACGGCCTCGGTCCGCGACTACATCGCGCTACTCAAGCCGCGGGTGATGTCGCTTGTCGTCTTCACCGGCTTTGTCGGCCTGGCCATCGCGCCGGGCGACATCCATCCGGTGCTGGCGACGATCGCGGTGCTGTGCATCGCCGTCGGGGCCGGCGCCTCGGGCGCCATCAACATGTGGTATGACCGCGACATCGACGCGGTCATGGGCCGCACCGACAAGCGGCCGATCCCGGCAGGCAAGGTCGATGCCGACGAGGCGCTGAGCTTCGGCGTCATCCTCGCCGGCTTCTCGGTTCTGGTCATGGCCCTGGCGGTGAACGTGCTCTCGGCCGCCCTGCTGGCCGCGACCATCGGATTCTACGTCTTCGTCTACACCATGTGGCTGAAGCGCCGCACGCCGCAGAACATCGTGATCGGCGGTGCCGCCGGTGCCGTGCCGCCGGTGATCGGCTGGGCGGCGGCGACCGGCGACGTCTCGTGGCTGTCGCTGGTGATGTTCGCCATCATCTTCGTGTGGACCCCGCCGCATTTCTGGGCGCTGGCGCTCTGGAAGCGCGGCGAGTACGCCGCCGCCGGCGTGCCGATGCTGCCCGTCGTCTCGGGCGAGCGGTCCACCAAGCGCCAGATCCTGGCCTATTCCGTGCTGCTGGCCGTCCTCGGCCTCGCTCCCTGGGCGATGGCCGCGACCACCGCGGTCTATGGCGTGGCGTCCATCGTGCTCGGTGGGCTGTTCGTGCTCGGCGCGGTGCAGGTGCTGCGGGCCGGCGCGGACGACATGAAGCCGGCCAAGCTGCTGTTCGGCTACTCCATCCTGTACCTCTTCGCCCTGTTCGGCGCCCTGCTGGCCGACCACTGGATCGCGGGATGACGGCGATGAGCGACCCCCATACCGACGACAGCAACCCGACGCCGCGCAAGGCCGAGGACATCTGGGCGCAGCGCCGCGGCAAGAATCTGGCGATCCTGGCGACCATCATGGGCCTTGCCGTGCTGTTCTTCGTGGTCACCATCCTGCGGATGAGCTGAACGATGACCGGACCGACAGAGACCTCGCAGACCTCACCGACGTCCGAGGGGCGCGCCGACCGGGCCCGCCGTTCGAACCTCCGCGTCGCCGCGGTGCTGGGCGGGATCGTGGTGGGCATGGTCGGCGTTTCCTTCGCCGCCGTGCCGCTCTACACCCTGTTCTGTCAGGTCACCGGCTTCGGCGGCACCACCCGCCAGGCCGAGGCCGCCCCGGGCGCGTCGGCCGAGCACCGCAAATTCACCGTGCGCTTCGATTCCAATGTGGGCGAGGGTCTGCAGTGGGAGTTCGTCCCGGCGGTGAACACCACGAAGGTCGAGGTCGGCGTCGAGAAGCTGGCGTTCTATCGGGCGACCAACACCGGCGACACGCCGGTGGTCGGCACCGCCGCCTTCAACGTCACGCCGCACAAGGCCGGCCCGTATTTCATGAAGATCGACTGCTTCTGCTTCACCGAACAGGTGCTCAAGCCGGGGCAGACGATGGACATGCCGGTGCAGTTTTTTCTCGATCCGGAGCTGATGAAGGATCCGAAGATGGACGGGGTGACCACGGTCACGCTGTCCTACACCTTCTATCCGGCTGAGGATCAATCGAAGGCCCAGCAGCTCGCGCTGGCGCCGTCCGTAGAGTAACATACCGCCAGTTCCGGCGGAGGGTCTGAAGACGAGGGGACCGATGGCACACGAACAGCAACATCCCTACCACCTGGTGGAACCGAGCCCCTGGCCGTTCATGGGAGCCGCCGCCGGCTTCGTGCTCGCGGTCGGTGGCGTCATGTACATGCACGGACTGCCGATGGCGGTTCTGGTCATGCTCGTCGGCCTGGCGCTGATCATCGCCACCATGTTCTTCTGGTGGCGCGACATCATCCGCGAGGCGCAGTGGCAGGGCCATCACTCTCCGGTCGTGCAGATCGGCATGCGCTACGGCATGGCGCTGTTCATCACCTCGGAAGTGTTCTTCTTCCTCGCCTTCTTCTGGGCGTTCTTCGACATGGCGCTGTATCCGCGCACCGGGGTGTGGCCGCCGGAGGGGATCCAGACCTTCGATCCGTTCGACCTGCCGCTGATAAACACCCTGATCCTGCTGCTGTCGGGCACCACGGTGACCTGGGCGCATGCCGCGCTGCTGCAGAACAACCGCAAGGACCTGCTCTGGGGTCTCGGCCTCACGGTGATCCTCGGCTTCCTGTTCACCTGCCTGCAGGCGTACGAGTACAGCCACGCGGCCTTCGGCTTCACCGACACGGTCTATGCCTCGACCTTCTACATGGCGACCGGCTTCCACGGCTTCCACGTGATCGTCGGCACCATCTTCCTGGCGGTCTGCTGGGTACGCGCCTACAAGGGTCACTTCACCCCGGAGCAGCATTTCGGCTTCGAGGCGGCGGCCTGGTACTGGCACTTCGTGGACGTGGTCTGGCTGTTCCTGTTCATCTGCGTCTACTGGTGGGGCGGCTGACGCCGTCCCCCTGAGGGCGCCCCGGCACCATGGCCTACGGCCCGTCTCCGATCGCGACCGGGCTGGCCTGCAAGTGCCCGGCCTGCGGAAAGGGCCGACTGTTCGACGGGTACCTGACCGTCGTCGAAAACTGCGAGGTCTGCGGCGAGGCGCTGCGGACCCGCAGCTCCGGAGACGGCCCGGCCGTCTTCGTGATCTTCGCCCTCGGGGCGATCCTGTCGGTTCTGGCCTGGATCGTGGAGACGCTGTTCTCGCCGCCGATCTGGGTGCACGCCACTTTGTGGACCGTTGCCGTGATCGTCGGGACCTTGTTACTTCTGAGACCGTTCAAGGGTGTCGTCGTCGCGCTGGAATACCGGCACGGCACGCCCGACCAATAGCCGCCGCGGCCGACGCCGCGGCCTGAGGACATCATGGTTTTTCGCCCGCGCCTCTGGCCGACGCTGTTCACCGTTCCCGCCGTCATCCTGATGCTCGCCCTGGGTGTCTGGCAGCTTCAGCGGCTGGCCTGGAAGACCGAGCTGATCGACGCGTTCGAAGCCCGGGTGTCGGCAGAGCCCACGGACCCGCCGCCCTCCCTGACCCATGCCGACATGGGCGACTGGCGCTACCGCCATGTGGTCGCGACCGGACGGTTTCTGCACGACAAGGAGCTGCAGATCACCGGCAAGCCCTTCAAGGGGACGGCCGGCTTCCATGTGATCACGCCCTTCGTCACAGAGTCCGGCCTGACGGTCTTCGTCAACCGCGGCTGGGTGCCGGAAGAGCAGCGTCGCCCGGCCGACCGACCCTCGACCCTGGTGCCGCCGCCGGCGAGCATCGACGGCGTGGTGATGGAATCCGGGATCAAGGGCACCTTCGTGCCGGAGAACGAACCGGCGAACGACGTCTGGTTCACGGTCCGACCGCAGGCCATGGCCGAGCATCTCGGCCTCGAAGGGCCGGTCGCCACCGGCTACTACATCGACCAGCTCGCCGAACAACCCAAGCCCACCACCCTTCCGTTCGGGGCCGAGCGCACCATCACCGTGCGCAACGAGCATCTGCAGTACGCCATCACCTGGTTCCTGCTCGCCGCCACCCTGATCGGCGTCTACATCGTCTGGCATCGCCAGGCCGACCAGGCCGAGCGTGACAAGCAGGTCGAGCGCGACGGGGACGGCGCATGAGCGCCACGCCCGCGACGGATGCGCTCGAGGCCCGGTTCCGCCGGCTCTCCGCCCTGTCCGGGGCGTCGGGGATGCTTGGCTGGGACCAGCATGTGCTGATGCCGTCGGGCGGGGCCGAGGCGCGGGCCGAGCAGCTTGCGACGCTGTCGGTGCTGCGACACGAGCTGCTGACCGCGCCCGAGGTGGCCGACGCGTTGGAAGCGGCCTGGGCCGAGAGCCTGACCGGCTGGCGGGCGGCCAATCTGGCGGAGATGCGCCGGGCCCATGCCCATGCGACGGCGCTGTCCTCCGCGCTGGTGGATGCCCTGTCGCGCGCCGGCTCGCGCTGCGAGGCCCTGTGGCGCGAGGCCCGGGCCAAGGCCGACTTCTCGATCGTCCGCGACGCCATGGCCGAGCAGATCCGCCTGATCCGCGAGGAGGCCGATGCCAAGGCCGCCGCCCTCGGCACCACGCCCTATGAGGCGCTGCTCGACGGCTACGAGCCGGGCGGGTCGGTCGCCAAGATCGAGGCGCTGTTCGCCGAGCTGGAGGCCGAGCTCCCGCCGTTGCTGGACGCGGTCCTGGAGCGCCAGGCGCGCCACGGCGAGCCGGTGCCGCCGGAAGGGCCCTTCCCCGTCGCCACCCAGCGCATCCTGTCGCGCCGGGTGATGGAGACCCTGGGCTTCGACTTCAATCACGGCCGGCTGGACGAGACCCTGCACCCGTTCTGCGGCGGCGTGCCCGACGATGTGCGCGTCACCACCCGCTACGATGAGACCGGCTTCATCAACGGCATCATGGGCGTGATCCACGAGACCGGCCACGCGCTGTACGAGCGCGGCCTGCCCGCCGACTGGCGCAACCAGCCGGTGGGCGAGTCCCGGGGCATGGTGATGCATGAGAGCCAATCCCTGCTCATGGAGATGCAGGCCTGCCGCTCCCCGGCCTTCCTCGGCCTGCTGTCCGGCTGGGCGCGGACCGCCTTCGGTGCCGAGGGTCCGGCCTGGGAGCCGGAGAACCTGCGCCGCATCTACACCCGCGTGGCGCGCAGCTTCATCCGGGTCGAAGCGGACGAGGTGACCTACCCGCTGCACGTGATCCTGCGCACCCGGCTGGAGCGCGCCATGCTGTCGGGCGACCTGGAGGTCTCGGGGTTGCCGGACGCCTGGAACGACGGCATGCGCGACCTTCTCGGCGTCACGCCGCCGGACGATGCCCGGGGCTGCCTGCAGGATATCCACTGGTATGACGGGGCGGTCGGATACTTCCCGACCTACACGCTGGGGGCGATGGCGGCGGCGCAGCTGTTCCAGGCGGCGGTCCGGGCGGAGCCGGGCATTCCGGAGGCGATCGGCCGGGGCGACTTCGCGCCGCTGGTGGGCTGGCTCCGGGAGAACGTCCACGGGGTGGCCAGCTCGACGGGCACCGAAGCGATCCTGAAGGCCGCAACCGGCGCCGAGCTGAGCGCGGCGCCGTTCCTGGCGCATCTGAAAACGCGGTATCTGGAGGCATAGCCACGCGCCGCGTTTTCCCGTCTTCCCGGCCCTGTGCCCGAAACCAGGATGAGTTCCGCCAAGACGTCAGGGAGATATGCGTCGACGCTCCCGAAGCCACTTTCCTGGATCCCGGCTTGAGGCCGGGAAGACGGGGTGGTGAACGAGGGTTGGGCTCTCTTTCGACACGTCTCGGCCTTGAGCCGGAGCCGGTCAAGGTGAGCTCGGTTTGGGGGGAAGCCGGTACCGGCGCTGAAGTTGGGGCAGGGTCGACGTCAGGGCAGGCTCTACATCGACACCAGGGGACGGTCGTAAGCAAGAGTGGCGACCGAGAAAACCTTGCGCGGCGCCGTCTCTGTTTCCACTGACGTCACCCTGAGCCGCCCAGCAGGGGTGTGCCGAAGGGGCCTTCTCCACCCCTATCGGTTTTTCCGGCCTTGCGCCGGGAGACGGGGCGGGCACCGGCAGGGAGTCACCCCTCGCCCTGCGGCAGTCCGGCCTCCAGCGCGCCGGCGATGATCTCCGACACCTCGTCGGCGGTGAAGCCGATGGTGCGGTTCTCCGGCGTCTCCTTGCCGAGCTGGGTTCCAGCCACCAGGCGGTAGGTCTCCGCCGCCCCCATGAAGATCTGCGGGTCGAGGCCGACATCGTTGAAGGTGCGGGCGATCTCCTCCATCTCGCCGACCCAGCGATAGGCCTTCGGCGCCATGTCCGGCAGGGAGCGGTCGAAGCGCTCGCGCAGCATCCGCAGGCTGGCCACCATCTCCGCGTCCAGCTCCTTGCCCACCCCATAGGCCTTGGCCGAAGCCAGCGACTGAATCGCCAGCGCCGTCAGTCCCTTGGTCACCGCCGCATAGCTCATCTTCAGGGCCGAGGCCGCGCCCACGCCGCCCGGTACCGCGCGCATGTCGAGCCCGAAATTGCGCAGCTCCAGTACCCGCGTCACGTCGTCCTCGTGGCCGGAGACGTAGAGCCGCGGGCCCATGCCGCTGGCGCTCTTCGGCGGGCCGCCGATGATGCCGCCGTCGACGAAGGGCACGCCGATGCCCTCAATCACCTCGCCCACCTCCACCGCCGAAGCCGGCGCGATGGCGTTCAGGTCCACATAGATCGGCTTCGAGCGGGCCAGCGCCAGGGACGAGGCCAGCCGCTGGGCCAGCTCCAGCGCCAGGGAGGGCGGCAGAATGGAGAACAGCACGTCGGCGCCGTCCACCGCCGCCACGTCGTCTTCCGTGTCGGTGATCCCGGCCGCCCTGGCCAGATCCCGGGTGCGGTCCGACCGGTCGGCGAGATTGGTCGTCACCGTCAGGCCCTTGGCGACCAGGACGCGGGCAAGGGCATGACCCATGTCGCCCGGCGCGAAGATGGCAACTCTCTCGATTGTCATGCCGATCCGTTCCTAACCATCGGTGGAGGCCAAAATGGTGCTGCGAGGCGCCGCATGATCGCAAGGTTGCACACAGCCGGCACCAAGCATAGGTTACCGCGTCAACGCTCGGGGATATACAGGTCCGTGCAATACGTTAGCACCCGCGGGCAGGCGCCCGCTCTCGCCTTCGACGATGTTCTGCTCACCGGACTGGCGCGTGATGGCGGTTTGTACGTCCCGGCGGTCTGGCCGCTGTTCTCGAAGGACGACATCCGAAGCCTGCGCGGCCTCTCCTATGCGGAGGTGGCGACGCGGGTCATGGCGCCGTTTGTCGGCGGCACCATTCCCGAGAACACCCTGCGCAAGATCGCCGAGGACGCCTATGGCGGTTTCGGCCACACCGCCGTCGCTCCGCTGAAGCAGCTCGACGGCAGTCTGTGGATGATGGAGCTGTTCCACGGCCCGACGCTGGCGTTCAAGGACTACGCCATGCAGATCCTGGGGCGGCTGTTCGACCATGTGCTGGCCCAGCGCGGCGACCGGGTGACGATCGTCGGCGCCACCTCCGGCGATACCGGATCGGCCGCCATCGAGGCCTGCCGCGACCGCGACAATATCGACTGCTTCATCCTGTTCCCGCACGGACGGGTGTCGCCGGTGCAGCGCCGGCAGATGACCACGGTCGACGCGCCCAACGTCCACGCCATCGCGGTGGAAGGCACGTTCGACGACTGTCAGGACTTGGTGAAGGCGGCGTTCGGCGATACCGAGTTCCGCGACGAGATGACCCTGTCGGCGGTCAACTCGATCAACTGGGCGCGGATCATGCCGCAGATCGCCTATTACTTCTGGGCCGCGGTGGCGCTCGGCGCGCCGGAGCGCACGGTGTCCTTCTCCGTCCCCAGCGGCAATTTCGGCAACGTCTATTCCGCCTATGCGGCCCGCAACATGGGCCTGCCGATCGAGACCCTGGTGGTCGGCACCAACTCCAACGACATCCTGTACCGCTACCTGGAGAGCGGCACGATGGAGATCACCGGCGTGGCACCGACCCTGTCGCCGTCCATGGACATCCAGGTCTCGAGCAATTTCGAGCGGTTGCTGTTCGACCTGCTCGACCGGGACGGCGATGCGGTCCTGCGCACCATGAACGGCTTCCGCCAGTCCGGCTCCTACACGGTCGAACCCGAGCGCCATGCCCGGGCCACCGCCCTGTTCCGCGGCGCGCGGGCGGATGACGACGAGATCGTCGCCACCATCCGCGCCATTGCCGAGCAGACCGGCGAGGTGATCGACCCGCATACCGCCGTCGGCATCGCCGCCGCGCGCCGGACCCAGGCCGGTCGCGACGGCTCGATCCCGATGGTGTCGCTGGCCTGCGCCCACCCGGCCAAGTTCGCCGAGGCGGTGGAGCGGGCCGTGGGGACCGCGGCGCCGCTGCCGGAGCGGATGGCCGACCTGATGGACCGGCCGGAGCGCCAGACCGTGATGCCGAACGATCTCTCGTCCCTGAAGGCCCTGGTACGCGACCGCGCGGCGCGGCGGGGAGCGGCAGCTTGACCGCACCTGCCTTTCCCGGGATGCGCCTGACCACCCTGGACAACGGGCTGACCGTCGCCACCGATGCCATGCCGTCCGTGGAATCCGCCTCCGTCGGCCTGTGGGTCGGGGTCGGCACCCGCCACGAGAAGCCGTCCGAGAACGGGCTCGCCCATCTGATCGAGCACATGGTGTTCAAGGGCACCGCCAAGCGCGACGCCGCCGCCATCGCCCGCGAGATCGAGGATGTGGGCGGGCTCATGAACGCCTATACCTCGCGCGAGCAGACCGCCTATTACGCCAAGGTGCTGGCCGACGACGTGCCGGTGGCGATCGACCTGATCTCCGACATCGTGCAGAACTCGGTCTTCGATCCGTCCGAGCTCGAGCGCGAGCGGTCGGTGATCGTGCAGGAGATCGCCCAGGTCAACGACACGCCGGACGACGTGATCTTCGACCATTTCCAGACCGCCGCCTTCCCCGACCAGGGGCTGGGCCGGCCGGTGCTGGGGACGTCGGAGGTGGTGCGGTCGGTGCCGCGCCAGTCGCTGGTCGACTATGTGGCGCAGAGCTACGGCGGGGATGCCTGCATCCTGTCGGTCGCCGGAAAGGTGGACCATGACCGGGTGGTCGAGATGGCGGCCGAGCGCTTCGCCGCGATGCCGGCCAAGACCACCAGGACCACCGAGGCCGGGCGTTACAGCGGCGGCGAGATCCGGGTCGAGCGGGAGCTGGAGCAGTTGCACGTGATCCTCGGCTTCCGGGGCACCTCGTTCGACGACCCGGATTTCTACACCCTGCAGGTCCTGTCGATGATCTACGGCGGCGGCATGTCGTCCCGCCTGTTCCAGGAAGTGCGCGAGAAGCGGGGTCTGGCCTATTCGATCTACTCCTTCACCTCGGCCTATCTGGATGACGGGCTGCTCGGCGTCTATGCCGGCACCGGGGCCGACGAGGTGGGCGAGGTGATGCCGGTGATCTGCGATCAGCTCCGGGCGATCCCGGACGAGCTGGACGAGAGCGAGCTGGCCCGGGCCAAGATCCAACTCAAGTCCTCCCTGCTGATGAGCCGGGAGAGCACCAGCGCGCGCTGCGAGCAGCTCGCCAACCACTTTCTGGTGCACGGCCGCCTGCCCGATCTGGCGGACATCATCGAGAACGTGGAGAAGGTCGATCAGGCGGCCATCCGCGCGGTGGTGGAGCGCCTGCTGAGCGCCCCGCCGACCCTGACCGCCGTGGGCCCGACGCGGACCCTGGAGAGCTACGACGCCATCCGCGCGCGGTTGAGCTGATCTTACCCCGTTAGACACTTCCCGGCCTTGTGCCAGGACCCACGGGTCAGGCGGCACGAACGCCGCAACCAGGGTGCTGAGCCTCCGGGCGCGATCCGACGTGGACCCCGGAACAGGTCCGGGGAGTGAGTGTGCTTGGAGAGAAGCTACAGGTCCCGCAGCAGGAGCCGCACGCCACCCTCATGGGGCAGGCGAGGGAGCGGGGGGATGTCGACCGCGTCCACCTCGCGGAACCCGCATTTGCGATACAAACCCAGCGCCGGCGCGTTGTCGGCGAAGACCCGCAGCGTCAGCTCCGAGAAGCCCGCCGCTCGGGCCTTGTCGGCCACCGTCTCGATCAGGGCGCGGCCGACGCCGTGGCCGCTGCCACCGGCGCCGACGGCGAGCATGTTGATGAACCACGAGCCCGGCCGCCCCATCGCCTGGATCGGCGCCACGTGGGCAGCGCGGTCCTCGGGGACGCTGGTCTCCAGGCCGGAGGGCGGCTGGTCGTCATAGGGTTGACTGGTGATCGCGCCGACCGGCTCGCCGTCCAGCTCGGCGATCAGGGCGCGGCTCCAGGACAGCGCGGTGTCGGCCGCAAGCACCGCGTGCAGCATGAGCTGTGCAGCGCCGGGCTCACCCGGTCGGTCGTCATAGATGAATTCGTAGACCCCGCCGCCGGCGAGAATGTCGAGCGCGGCGAGGACCGGCGCGTCGGTGGGACGCGCCGGTCGGATGGTCAGATCAGGCACAACCCGAAGCGCGCCGGCTCACGCCGCCTTCTTCAGGTGCTTGGCGACCAGTTCCTCGGCGATCTGCACCGCGTTCAGGGCGGCACCCTTGCGCAGGTTGTCGCTGACGCACCAGAACACCAGCCCGTTCTTTACGGTCGGATCGACCCGGATGCGGCTGACATAGACCGCGTCCTCACCGGCGCTCTCCACCGGGGTGACGTAGCCCTCGTCGGCCCGGTGGTCGAGCACGATCAGGCCGGGGAAGCCGTGCATCGCCTTGCGGGCGGTCTCGGCGTCGATCGGCTTCTTGGTCTCGATGAACACCGCCTCGGAATGGCCGATGAACACCGGCACGCGGACGCACTGGGCGACCACGTCGATGTCCGGGTCGAGGATCTTCTTGGTCTCGACCGTCATCTTCCACTCTTCCTTGGTGAACCCGTCATCCATGAACTTGTCGATGTGCGGGATCACGTTGAAGGCGATCTGCTTGGTGAAGGTCTCGCGCTCGATCGGGTCGTTCACATAGACCGCGCGGGTCTGGTTGAACAGCTCGTCCATGCCTTCCTTGCCGGCGCCGGAGACCGACTGGTAGGTCGAGACCACGGCGCGCTTGATGCCGAAGGCGTCGTGCAGCGGCTTCATCGCCACCACCAGCTGGGCGGTGGAGCAGTTCGGATTGGCGATGATGTTCTTCTTGCCGTAGCGGGCCAGCGCGCCCGGATTGACCTCCGGCACCACCAGCGGCACGTCCGGATCCATGCGGAAGGCGGAGCTGTTGTCGATGACGACGCAGCCGGCCTGGCCGGCCTTCGGGGCGTATTCCAGCGACACGTCGCCGCCGGCGGAGAACAGGGCGATATCGGCCTTGGAGAAATCGAAGGTCGCCAGGTCCTGAACGGTCAGGGTGCCCTTCTCGCCGAAGGAAACCTCGTTTCCGGCCGAGCGGCCTGAGGCCAGCGCGATGATCTCGTCGGCCGGGAAGTTGCGCTCGGCCAGCGTGGTCAGCATCTCGCGTCCCACCGCACCCGTGGCACCGACGACGGCAACTCTATAGCCCATTTCTTTCTCCTCTCGCGAAACACGCGACGTTCGGCCGGGGTTTACGCCCCCCGGTCCTGCATCGCAAGCACGCAAACGGAAGGGCGGAAGCCGCTAGCCGGTGGTCTTGGTGGTGGTTTTCGGGGTGACGAACGCGCAGACGCCGGCGCCGGCCGCTTTCGGAGCGGAGCGCAGGAGAAGGTCAGCCAGGGTAGCCATCGCATTCATAGCCCGACGTATAGGCGATTTCGCCGGTGTGGGGAAGGGGGCTTGTGGTGGGGGGTGGTTACCCACCCCTCCCAACACCACCGTCATCCTGGCTTGCGTCAGGACGACGGGGAAGGATGGGAGGATAGGGACCGCCGGATCAGACCAGCTTGTCCAGCTCCTTGAGGATGCTGTCGGTCATGGTCGCGGTGGAGACCTTGGCCTTGCCCGTGGCCATGATGTCGGCGGTGCGCATGCCGCCGGCCAGCACGTTGTCGATCGCCTTCTCCAGCAGATCGGCGTCCTCGCCCATGTCGAAGCTGTAGCGCAGCAGCATGGCGAAGCTCAGCATCTCGGCGATCGGGTTGGCCATGCCCTTGCCGGCGATGTCCGGGGCGGAGCCGTGGACCGGCTCGTACAGGGCGTGGCGCTTGCCGGTGGTCGGATCCTCCGCCCCCAGCGAGGCCGACGGCAGCATGCCGAGCGAGCCGGTCAGCATCGCGGCACAGTCGGACAGGATGTCGCCGAACAGGTTGTCGGTGACGATCACGTCGAACTGCTTCGGCGTGCGGACGAGCTGCATGGCGCAGTTGTCGGCGAACATGTTCTCGTATTCCAGGCCCTCGCCCTCGGAGGCGTGCAGGGCGGTCATGACCTGGCGCCAGAGAACGCCGGACATCATGACATTGGCCTTCTCCACCGAGGTCACCTTGCCGCGGCGCTTGCGGGCGAGGTCGAAGGCGACCCGGCCGATGCGCTCGATCTCCGGCGTGGTGTAGGCCTGGGTGTCGAAACCGCGCTTGCTGCCGTCGGGCAGATCTTCGATGCCGCGCGGCTCGCAGAAATACACGCCGCCGGTCAGCTCGCGCAGGATCATGATGTCGAGACCTGACACCAGCTCCGGCTTCAGCGAGGAGTTCTCGACCATGGACGGGAAGACCATCGCCGGACGCAGGTTGGCGAACAGGTCCATTTCCTTGCGCAGGCGCAGCAGGCCGCGCTCCGGCTTCAGCTCGAACGGCAGGTCGTCGTATTTCGGACCGCCGACCGCGCCGAACAGGACGGCGTCGGCATGGGTGGCGTCGGTCATGGTCTCGTCGGTCAGCGCCGTGCCGTGGGCGTCGTAGGCCGCACCGCCGACCAGGCCTTCCTCGATGTCGAAGGACACACTGCGCTTCTTCGCCATCCAGTCGACGATCCGCAGGGTCTCGCCCACGACCTCGGGGCCGATGCCGTCACCCGGCAGCACCAGCAGTTTCTTGTTCGACGCCATAACCCGCTTCCCTCCAGAAAACCCTCTTCACCCCGCGCAAGTCCTTAAACAAAGGGGCGAGGCGAAGCAAACCGGTTGTTTTTCTCGGCCGGCGGGAGGGTGTCCCGCCGGCGCCGTTGTCTATGCGCAGCCCGTTCCGCCCGGGATCAGGCCCAGAATCGGGCCAGAATCAGGCCCAGGGCGTGGCCGCCTTGCGCTGCTCCTCGAAGCTGTCGATCTTCGAGGCCTGCTGCAGGGTCTGGCCGATATCGTCGAGACCGTTGATCAGGCAGTGCTTGCGGTGGGGGTCGATCTCGAACGACACGCTCTCGCCGTTCGGACGGCCGATCGTCTGGTTCTCGAGGTCGATCTCCAGCACCGCGTTGGAGCCCTTGCCGGCATCGTCCATCAGCTCGCGCAGCTGCTCGTGGGTCACCTGGATGGGCAGGATCCCGTTCTTGAAGCAGTTGTTGTAGAAAATGTCGGCGAAGCTGGTGGAGATCACGCACTTGATGCCGAAATCGAGCAGCGCCCAGGGGGCGTGCTCGCGGCTCGACCCGCAGCCGAAATTGTCCTCGGCGACGATGACCTGGGCGTTGCGGTACTGCGGCTTGTTCAGCACGAAGTCCGGCTTCTCGCTGCCGTCCTCGTTGTAGCGCATCTCGGCGAAGGCGTGCTTGCCCAGGCCGGTCCGCTTGATGGTCTTCAGGTACTGCTTGGGAATGATCATGTCGGTGTCGATATTGATCATGTCCATCGGAGCGGCGGTGCCGCGCAGCTGGGTGAACTTTTCCATTTTTCTTCCTCCCCTTGCGCTCAGTTGGCCAGCGCGCGCACGTCGGACAGGTGGCCCGTGACGGCGGCGGCGGCGGCCATGGAGGGGCTCACCAGATGGGTGCGCCCGCCCGGGCCCTGCCGGCCCTGGAAGTTGCGGTTGGAGGTGGACGCGCAGCGCTCGCCCGGCTCCAGCTTGTCGGCGTTCATCGCCAGGCACATGGAGCAGCCCGGCTCGCGCCAGTCGAAGCCGGCCTCCTTCAGGATGACGTCGAGGCCTTCCTGCTCGGCCTGCTCCTTCACCAGGCCGGAGCCCGGAACGACCATGGCGTAGACGCTGTCCGCGACCTTGCGGCCCTTGGCGATCGCCGCGGCTGCGCGGATGTCTTCGATGCGGCCGTTGGTGCAGGAGCCGATGAAGACCTTGTCGATCTTCACCTCGGTCATCGGCGTGTTCGGCGCCAGGCCCATATAGGCGAGCGAGCGCTCGATGGAGGCCTTCTTGCCGGGATCGGACTCGGCGGCCGGATCAGGCGTGTGGCCGGTGACCGGGACCACGTCCTGCGGGCTGGTGCCCCAGGTGACCTGCGGAATGATGTCCTCGGCCTTCAGCACCACTTCCTTGTCGTACCGCGCCCCCTCGTCGGACGGCAGGGTCTTCCAGTATTCCACCGCCAGTTCCCATTCGCCGCCCTTCGGCGCCATGGGGCGGCCCTTCAGATACGCGAAGGTGGTCTCGTCCGGCGCGATCATGCCGGCGCGGGCTCCGCCCTCGATGGTCATGTTGCAGACCGTCATGCGGGATTCCATCGACATCTCGCGGATCGCCTCGCCGGCGAACTCCACCACATGGCCGGTACCGCCGGCGGTGCCGATCTTGCCGATGATGGCCAGGATCACGTCCTTGGAGGTCACGCCCTCCGGCACCTTGCCCTCGACGGTGATGCGCATGTTCTTGGCCGGCGCCTGCGGCAGGGTCTGGGTGGCGAGCACATGCTCGACCTCCGACGTGCCGATGCCGAAGGCCAGCGACCCGAAGGCGCCGTGGGTGGCGGTGTGGCTGTCGCCGCACACGATGGTCATGCCCGGCAGGGTGAAGCCCTGCTCCGGGCCGATGATGTGGACGATGCCCTGGCGGACATCCAACACGGGGAAATACGGGACGCCGAAATCCTTGACGTTCTTCTCCAGGGTCTCGACCTGGATGCGGCTTTCCTCGTCCGCGATCCCCTTGGAGCGGTCGGAGGTCGGCACGTTGTGGTCGGCGACCGCGAGGGTCAGGTCGGGCCGGCGCACCTTGCGGCCGGCGAGCTTCAGGCCCTCGAAGGCCTGCGGGCTGGTGACCTCATGGACCAGGTGGCGGTCGATATAGATGAGACAGCTTCCGTCCTCCTGGACGTCCACCAGATGGCTTTGCCAGATCTTGTCGAACAGCGTGCGGGGCGTCGCCATGGCTGCCGGTTCCTCCTAAAGCATGGGGGCCGCCCGGGTCCGGAGCATCGGGGGCTCCGGCGGTGGCCGGTCTCTCTCTTGCGTCGTCTCGCGTTCCGTTGGCCGGAACGGCTTGTTTCGAGCGCCGGACTGTACAAGGACGCGGGTTGCAGGCAAACCGTGAAACGCGCAAGAACGCTTTGCACGGGGGCGGTTTCGCGTCTGATTCGTTCTTCACCTGCCTTCGCATCCTTCCCGACGACCATTCGAGCCGCCCACATGACGGAAATGCTGTCCGATCTCGATCCGCCGCTGCTGGTCCTCACCATCTGCGCCGCCTTCCTGGCCGGCGCGGTCCGCGGCTTCGCCGGGTTCGGGTCGGCCCTGGTGCTGGCGCCCGTGCTGGCCCTGGTCTACGGGCCGACGGTGGCGGTGCCGGTCATGTCGGTACTGCAGGTCCCGATCCTCTACCAGGTCACCAAGATCGCCATGCGCGAGACCAACTGGAAGCGCACCGCGCCGATGGCGGCGACGGCGCTGGTGTCGATCCCGCTGGGCGCGGCTGTGCTGAAGAGCCTGGACCCGGAGATGTTGCGCATCGGCATCTCGGTGATCGTGCTGACCCTGGCGGCGGTGATGGCGGTGGGCGGCCTGCCCCGGGTCGCCCGCACCCGCACCCGCGACATCGTGGCGGCGTCGACCGCGGGGGCGATGGGCGGGGCGACCGGCATCGGCGGGCCGCCGCTGGTGCTGTATTTCCTGGCGACGGCCGAGCCGGCGCGCCAGGTGCGCGGCGACCTCTCGGGCTATTTCCTGGTCACCGGCATCGTCGGCCTGGCGACCTATTTCCTCTACGGCCTGATCACGCTGAAGGCGCTGACGATCGGCGGCATCCTGGCGGTGCCGCATTTCGCCGGCATGTCCTTCGGCGGCTTCCTGTTCCCGCGGGCGAGCGAGAAGACCTTCCGCTGGATCGCGCTGACGATCCTCGCCTGTGTCGGGGTGGGGACGCTGCTGAAGTAGGGGCATCTCCCTCGTTCCCCACGCCCTCGCGCACTCCCCGGATTCATTCCGGGGCCTACGCCCAGGTGCGCTTGGACGTTCCTTTGCTCACTCGAGCGCCCGTTCGGGCTGACCCGTGGGCCCCGGAATGAATCCGGGGAGTGTGAGAAGAGGAAAACGGAGAGCCTCCAAACGAAAAACGCCGCGACCCTCGTGGGATCGCGGCGCTTTCGTATGGGTAACCCGAGTGAACGGGAGGCTTACGCCTCGGCGTTGCTCTCGGCGGCCTTCGCCTCGCGGGCGGCGGCCTGAGCGGCCTTGTTGGCGGCCTTCGCCTCGGCGGCGGTGGCGCGCTCGGCGGCGGCCAGCTTGCCGGCGTAGCCGGTGGTCTTCTCGGCGATACGGGCCGACTTACCGGTGCGGCCACGCAGGTAGTACAGCTTCGCGCGACGGACCTTGCCGCGGCGCATCACCTCGATGCCGGCGATCCGCGGGGAATACAGCGGGAACACACGCTCCACACCCTCGCCGTAGGAGATCTTGCGGACGGTGAAGGAGGAGTTCAGGCCGTCGTTGCTGCGGCCGATGCAGACGCCCTCGAAGGCCTGGATACGCTCACGCGTGCCTTCGACCACCTTCACGTCGACGCGCACGGTGTCGCCCGGGGCGAACTCGGGGATGGTGCGGTCCGCGCTCAGCTTCTCGACCTGCTCTTTGTTGAGCTGCTCGATGATGTTCATGGCTTCGTCTCCGTCTCGAGGCCGGCTCGAACTCGGTCCGGCGGTTGGTCCCGTTGTCATCGGCCGCCTGGTCTATCGACCTTCGGCCTGGTCCTTGTTCCTGCAGTAGCGCGCCCAGAGGTCCGGTCGCCGCTCCCGCGTGATGGTCTCCGCTTCCCGGCGCCGCCATGCCTTCACGTTGGCATGGTGCCCGCTGGTCAGCACCTCGGGGACGGTCCTGCCGTTCCAGTCCCGAGGCTGGGTGTAGAGGGGATACTCCAGCAGCCCCTCTTCGAAACTCTCCTCGGCCAACCCGTCGGCCGCGCCCATGACGCCGGGCAGCAGACGGATCACCGCATCCATCATCGCCAGTGCCGCCGGCTCGCCGCCGGACAACACGAAATCCCCGAGGCTGACCTCCTCAAGGTCGCGGGCGGCGATCACCCGCTCGTCCAGTCCCTCGTAGCGCCCGCAGACGATCACCGCTCCCGGTTCCGCCGCCAACGCCTTCGCCCGCGCCTGGTCAAAGCGCCGTCCACGCGGGCTGAGGTAGAGCCGCGGACCCGGTCTGTCCTCCACCGCCGCCAATGCCGCATCTACGACATCCGGGCGCATAACCATACCGGTACCCCCGCCGAACGGGGTATCGTCCACGGAGCGGTGCTTATCTCGCGCGAAGTCCCGGATGTCCAGCGTTTTCAGACTCCATACGCCGGAATTCAGGGCCTTTCCCGCGAGCGACAGGCCGAGCGGTCCCGGAAACATCTCCGGGAACAGCGTCAGTACCGTGGCCTGCCACCCGCCGGTCGCGCCGTCGGATGAAAGGGCCTCGGACTGCCGCTCCACCTGCGGCCCGCTCCGCTCGTCCACACCGCACTCCTATTCTTCTTCCGCCGGGTTTTCCGGCGCGTCCTTTTCCGGCGCGTCCTTTTCTGGCGCGTCGTCCAGAGCGCCTTCCGGCGGATCGACCACCATCCGGCGCGCCTCCAGATCGACCGTGGGGACGATCTGCTCGGTGAAGGGCAGCATCCGCGCCTTGCCGTCCTCGCCGCGGAACTCCAGGAGGTCGCCCGCGCCGAAATCGTAGAGCGCGGAGACCCGACCCAGAGGGGTGCCGTCGGTGGCGACAACGTCCATGCCGATCAGGTCGGCATGATAGAAGCTGCCGTCTTCCGGCTCGGGCAGCGCGTCGCGCGCCACATACAGCCGCTCGCCCTTCAGGGCTTCGGCGGCGTTGCGGTCGCCGACCCCGTCCAGGGCGACGATCACCTGACCCTTGGCCTCCCCGGTAACCCGCAGGGTGAACCGCCGCTGCCCGGTCTCGTCCTCGACGGGTCCGTAGGCGGCGATGTCCGCCGGCACCTCGGTGAAGGGCTTCACCTTCACCAGGCCCCGGACCCCGTGCGGGCCGGTGATGGCCCCGAGACAGACGCGTGCGCTCATGGCGGCGGTCTCTGCGAGCATGGCAGGCCTCAGGCCTCGGCCTTCTCTTCCTCGGCCGGAGCTTCTTCAGCCGGGGCCTCTTCGGCGGCCGGCTCAGCGGCGGCGGCGGCAGCAGCCTCGGCGGCTTCGGCGGCCTTCGCGGCTTCCTCAGCCTCGCGCTCGGCGCGCTTCTTGCCCGGCGCGGCCTTCTTGGTCTGTTCGGCCCAGACGAACGGATCCATCACGCCGGCCTTGCCCAGCAGCTTGTGGACGCGGTCGGTGGCCAGCGCGCCGACGGAGAGCCAATGCTTGATCCGGTCTTCCTTGACGATCAGGCGGTGCTCATGGTCCTGCGGCAGCATCGGGTTGTAGGTGCCGAGCTTCTCGACGAAGCGGCCGTCGCGCGGCGAGGTCGCCTCGGCGACGACGATCCGGTAGAACGGGCGCTTCTTGGCGCCGCCGCGGGACAGGCGGATACGAAGTGACATTGTCGTTCCTTTCTCAGTACATTCTTTAGTTTGTTCAATGCGTTAATCGTGATCCGGCAGGCTATTTGCGCTTGCCGGGAAATCCTGGGGGCAGGCCGGGGAGCCGCGGGCCGCCGAGACCGGGCATGCCGCCCATCCCACCGCCGGGGGAGCCACCCATGCCGCCGCCCATGCCGCCGGACGGCAGTTTCGGCATCTCGCCCGGGGCCGGCATGCCACCGCCGCCGCCCATCAGGCCCTTCATCATGCCCTTGCCGCCCATCTTGCCGACCTTCTTCATCATCTTCGCCATTTCCATATGGCTCTTCAGAAGGCGGTTGATGTCCTGCACCTCGGTGCCCGATCCGGCGGCGACACGGCGCTTGCGCGAGGCGTTCATCACCCGCGGATTGACCCGCTCGGCCTTGGTCATCGAGGAGATGATGGCTTCCTGCCGCTTGAGCTGGCCGTCGTCGATATTGGCGCCGGCGAGCTGTTTCTGCAGCTTGCCCACCCCCGGCAGCATGCCGAGCACGCCGCCCAGCCCGCCGAGATTGCGGAGCTGCTTGAGCTGGGACGCCATGTCGTCGAGCGTGAAGGTGCCCTTCATCATCCGCTCGGCCATCTTCTCGGCCTCGTCGGCCTCGATGGTCTGGGCGGCCTTCTCGACCAGGGAGACGACGTCGCCCATGCCGAGGATGCGCCCGGCGATCCGCTCGGGGTGGAAGTCCTCCAGGTCGCCGACCTTCTCGCCGACGCCCAGCGCCTTGATCGGCTTGCCGGTGACGCCGCGCATGGACAGTGCCGCACCGCCGCGGCTGTCGCCGTCGACGCGGGTCAGGATGATGCCGGTGATACCGACGCGCTCGTCGAAATTGGTGGCGGTGGTGACCGCATCCTGGCCGGTCAGCGCATCGGCGACCAGCAGGACCTCGTGCGGGTTGACGGCGTCGCGCACGGCGCGGGCCTCGGCCATCAGCCCCTCGTCGATCGAGGTGCGGCCGGCGGTGTCGAGCATGACCACGTCGTAGCCCTGCAGGCGGCCGGCGGTCATCGCCCGCTTGGCGATGGTCAGCGCGGTCTCGCCCTGGACGATCGGCAGGGTGTCGACGCCGACCTGTTCGCCCAGGGTGCGCAGCTGCTCGCGCGCCGCCGGGCGGGTGACGTCGAGCGACGCCATCAGCACCTTCTTGCGGTCGCGCTCGGTCAGGCGCTTGGCCAGCTTGGCGGTGGTGGTGGTCTTACCGCCGCCCTGCAGGCCGACCATCAGGATCGGCACCGGGGCCACGGCGTTCAGGTTCACCGCCTGGCTGTCGGAACCCAGCGTGGCGACCAGCTCGTCATGGACGATCTTGACGACCATCTGGCCCGGGGTGACCGACTTGATCACCTCCTGGCCGATGGCGCGCTCGCGCACCCTGTCGATGAAGGACTTCACCACCGGCAGGGCGACGTCGGCCTCGAGCAGCGCCACGCGCACTTCGCGCATGGCGGTCGACACGTCGCTTTCGCTCAGTGCGCCGCGTTTCTTCAGGCGGTCGAAGACCGACCCAAGACGCTCGCTCAATCCCTCGAACACGTCGTCACCCGTGGTGCGTTACGGTCGAAACCTAATGGTGTTGTCCCAAACGGAAACGCGCCCGTGCTCGAACCCTCGAGGACGGACGGAACCCGTTAAGGTCTCGGCGGCCGAAGCTGTGCCAAGAAGCGCACTGTGTACGGGCAACCGCCCGCGGAGTCAAGGATGCGGCGGAAGGGGGAGGCTAAAGCCGCCGTCAGCGGCTCAGCATGGCGATCAGTTCCTGATTCTTGTCCCGCGCGATGCCGGGGATGAGGAACAGGTCGAGGAACCACCAGATCGCCGGGATCAGCAGCAGGAAGCCGAACACGCCGAAGGTGATGCTGGAGAGGGCGCCGAAGATCACCCACATGCCGAGCATGACCAGCGCGCTCTTCACCGCACCCAGATAGAACCGGTGAACCGCGAAGGTGCCGAGGAAGAACCAGAGCAGATAGGCGATCAGCACGGACTTCTTGTTGGCGTCATACTGCATGATCCGCTCGGCCTCGCCGGAGGGACCGTAATAGCCGTTCGTGCGATCCGGCGACGTGTCGGTCATCGTGCGCTTCCTCTATCTCTCTTGCGTTGTCCAACTATTCATATGGGGATGCGGATCAAATCCGCAAAACAGCATGGCCGCTCCGCGTCCGGCGCATGGGTTCCCCTCTTTCAAGACCGGGCATAGCAGAGGATATTCCACGCCGCGATCTGGGGAGCCCGGCGACTGTGTCCGGCGATAACCGGGGCGCGCCGCGCCGCACGCGCGACCGGGCCGGGAGGCCCTTCCCCAAATGACGTTCCAAATCATCCGCACCGCCGTCTTTGCGGCGCTCGCGCTTGCGTTCGTCTCCACCGCCGCCTCCGCCGCCGGCAATACCAATCGCGGCCTCGCGCCGGCGACCGACGCCAAGACCTGCGGCCAGCTCATCAAAGACACCCGCGAGATGCTGAACGAGACCGAGGTCACCGAAGAGACCGACAAGGCGGTCGAGGCGATGATCAAGGAGGCCGATGCCCAGTGCAAGGCGAGCGACTTCGGCACGGCCACCGACACCGTCGTCCAGGCGCGCGCCCTGCTGACCAAGGAATAATCGTATCGGCCGTCGGCCGGTCTGACTTGCTTGCCCCAGCCCCCGGTCAGGCCGCCGCTTCCGGCACGATGGGCGGCCGCGCGTTGAGAGCGTCCTTGTCGAACCCGGCAAGGCGCTTGTAGGCCGCGGCCGTCCCCTCCCTTTCCTCCGCGCTCAGCACGTCGTCGATCCGGTCGAACCCGTCCGGCGCGCGCTCCTCCACCATCTGCATCACCTGCTCCGGCCCGTTGCCCCGATTGGCGGTGACGATCTTCGCCGTCGCCGGCAGCCGCTCCGCCTCATAGGCCCGGAGCGCCGCCGGGCTGAGACCCTGCGCCAGCAGCTCGCGGGTCAGCACGCGGGCATCCAGGATCGCCTGGCTCGCCCCGTTCGAGCCGATCGGGTACATCGGATGCGCCGCGTCGCCCAGCAGGGTCAGCCGCCCGTGGCTCCAGGCGTCCAGCGGATCGCGGTCGACCATCGGGTATTCGTAGACCGTCTCCGCCGCCCGGATCAGCCCCGGCACGTCCAGCCAGTCGAAGGCCCAGGCCTTGAACGGCGGCAGGTAGTCCTCCACCCGCCCGGCCCGGTTCCAGTCCTCGCGCCGCCAGGGCTGATCGGGGCTGAACTTGCGCTCGGCGATGAAGTTGATGAGCTGGCGGCCGTCCGGGAGATCGCGCAGCGGGTAGCACACGAATTTCTGATACTCGTGGCCGGCCATGATCATGGTCCGGCCGCCCAGGAACGGCGCGGCCACCGCCGTGCCGCGCCACAGGATGGCGCCGTTCCAGATCGGCGGACCCTCGTCCGGGTGCAGGGCGGCGCGGGCGGCGGAATGGATTCCGTCGGCGGCGATCAGGATATCGCCCGCAACCTCGGCGATCTGGGCGCCGCCGCGATCGGCGAAGCGGGCGGCGATGCGGTCGCCACGATCCTCCCAGGACGTCAGGGCATGGCCGGGGGCGATGGCGTCCGGTCCGAGCCTGTCGAGCACGGTGTGGGTCAGCAGCATCTGCAGCTCGCCGCGATGGATCGAGATCTGGGGCCAGGCATAGCCGGCGTCCCGTCCGCGCGGCTCCGACCAGATCTCCTGGCCGCGGCGCGAGTAATAGGCGAGGCGGGCCGTCGGGATGCCGAGGGCGAGCAGTTCGTCCTGCAGGCCGAGCTCGGTCAGTTCGCGGACCGCGTGGGGCAGGACGTTGATGCCCACGCCCAGCGGCGCCAGCCGCTCCACCGCCTCGAAGATCCGGCAGGGGATGCCGACCTGATGCAGGCTGAGTGCCAGGGTCAGCCCGCCGATTCCGCCGCCGGCGATCAGCACCGTCATGACCGTCCCCTCCTTTTCCGTCCTTTCCCGCGATGATAGGGAGAGCGGGCCGGATCACACAAGCGAGGCGTCGGAACAGGCATGGCGGCAAGACAGAGCGAGATCGTGCAGACCGGCTTCGGCCAGGTGGAGGTGCACCGCTGGGGGCCGGGCGGCCGCCCTCTGGTCCTGCTGCACGCCGCCGCGACCGGCCCGAAGGCCTACGCGCCGCTGGCGGAGCGGCTGGCCGAGGCCGGGTGGCAGTGCCTGGTGCCGGCGCTGCACGGCTATGGCAACAGCCGGGTCCCGGGGGCGGCCACGGCCGTCGAGGCGCATGCGGCGATCGCCATCTGGCTGGCGGAGGTCAGCGGCGCCAGGGCCCTGGTCGGCCATTCCATGGGCGGGCTGGCGGGCCTGCTGGCGGCACCCTCGGTGGCGCTCGACCGGCTGGTTCTGTTCGAGCCGATCCTGTTCGACGCCCTGGACCCGGAGGCGGATGCCGACCTGATCGCCGCCGAGGCGGAGATGGCGGCCGCGATGCAGCGGCATCTGGCCGACGGCCGGGACGAGGACGCCGTACGGGTCTTCGTGGAGGTCTGGAACGACACGCCCTGGGCCGACCTGCCGGAGGCGGCCCGCGCCCGGCTGACCGCCCAGGCCGCCGGCGTGGTGGCAGACACCCAGGCCACGGGCGGCGTGACCATCGCCCCGGAGATCTGGACGGCCGCGCCGCCGACAACGCTGATCCATGGCGACCGCTCGCCGGAGATCGCCCGGCGCATGGTGGCCGGGGCGATGCGGCATCTGCCGCGGGCAGCCGTCACACCGCTCTCCGGCGTCGGGCATATGGGTCCGCTGATGCGGACCGGGCCGGTGGCCGAGGCGATCCTCGCGGCGCTGCCCTGAGCCCTCACATGAAGGCACGGTCCTCCGCCGGACCGTGCAGCAGGGTCTCGGCGACGATATGCAGGCCGGCGATGGCGTCGTCGTCGCTGCGCGGGCGGCCCAGCGCGAGGCGGATGCGGTTGCGGCCGGCGCCGGTCACCGTCGCGAACACTTCCCCCGCCGTGGTCACCACGCCCCGCTCCAACAAGGCCGCCGCCGCGTCGCTTCCCTCCCAGGCGTCGGGCACCTGCAGCCAGGCATGGGGGCTGGCCTCGCAGCGGATCGAGATCAGCGGGCCGAGCACCTGACGGGCGGCATTGGCCCGGCGGATCTGCGCGCCCCGCTTGCCGTCGCGCAGCCGGTCCGCCGTCCCGTCGGCGAGCCAGCGGGTCACCACCTCGACGGTGAGCGGGGCCGCCATCCACACCGAATCCCGGATCGCCGCCCGGCCGCGTGTGCGCATCCGTGGCGGCATGTGCAGGGCGCCGACCCGCAGGCCCGGGGACAGGTGCTTGGAGGCACTGGTCAGGTAGATCACATGCTCCGGCGCGAAGGCCGCGATCGGCGCCGGCACGTCGGCATCGGCATAGGCCCGGTACAGGTCGTCCTCCACCACCGGCAGGCCGTAGCGCTCGATTACCCGCGCCAGCTCCCGCCGCCGTGGCTCGGCAAAGGTCAGCGAGGTCGGGTTGTGCACCGTGGGGATGAGGAACAGCGCCTTGGGCCGGTGGTGGCGGATCGCCGCGTCGAGCGCGTCGGGCGACATGCCGTCGCCGTCCCAGTCCACCCCCACCGTGCGCAGGCGCAGGGTCGAGGCGACGCCGATGAACCCCGGATGGGTCAGCGGATCGCACAGGACCACGTCGCCCGGTTCGGTCAGCGCCTGCAGGGCCGAGGAGATCGCGTGCTGGGCGCCGGCGGTGATCAGCGTGGTTTCCGCCGTCGCGTCCACGCCGAAGCCGGCGATCCAGTGGGCGAGCGCCGCGCGATGCTCGCGTCGGCCGCCATTGGTGTCGTAGTCGGCCAGCCGCAGGTCGCGGGGATCGGCGACGATCTGCGCCAGCGTGGCGCGCAGCGCGGCCTCGGACTCCGCCATCTCGGTCGGGAAATTCAGGCCCATGTCGACCGGCGCCGGCTCGCTGTCGGAATTTCGGCCCCAGCCATGGGTGCGCGGGTCACGCACGAAGGTGCCGCGGCCGATTTCCCCGTCCACCAGGCCGCGGGCGGTGACCTCCTTATAGGCGCGGGTGACCGTGCCCACGGTGACGCCCAGGCGCCAGGCGAGGTCGCGATGGGTCGGCAGCCGCGTGCCCACGCCGAGGCGGCCCGCCTGGATGTCGTCGGCGATGGCCTCGGCGATGGCCCGGTAGCGGGGACCGGTGCGCCGGCCGATATCGGGAAGCCAATGTGTCATGGTGACAATGTTCCGCTTGAACCGAATGAAGGGAGACAATATGCCGGACAATCAGAAAGACAATCGTAACATTGTCCCCATGACAGGCCCCACGACAGACAGCTCGCGGACAATGCAGACACAAGGACCGGACCGATGAGCCAGAGCGATGCGCTAGACCGCCTGAACTCCGCCGCCGAGATCGTCTATTCGGTCATGGCGCCGACGCCGCAATACGCTTGGCCGCTGCTGGGCGAGCGGGTCGGGGCCGAGGTCTGGGTCAAGCACGAGAACCACACGCCGGCCGGCGCCTTCAAGATCCGCGGCGGCTCGGTCTATGTCGACCACCTGCGCCGCACCCGGCCCGACGTGACCGGCGTGATCGCCGCAACCCGGGGCAATCACGGCCAGTCCGTGGCGATCGCCGCCCGCCGGGCCGGCCTGTCCGCCACGGTCGTCGTGCCGGAAGGCAATTCGGTGGAGAAGAACGCCGCCATGCAGGCCTGGGGCGGCGAGCTGCTGGTCCATGGCCGCGATTTCCAGGAGAGCTTCGAATATGCCCAGGGCCTGGCCGAGGAGCGCGGGCTGCACATGTTCGCCAGCTTCCACGACCGGCTGGTCGACGGGGTGGCGACCTACGGCATGGAGCTGTTCAAGGCGGCGCCGGACCTGGAGGCGGTGTTCGTGCCGATCGGGCTGGGCTCGGGGATCTGCGCGGTGATGGCGGCGCGGGACGCGGTCGGCTCCAAGGCGGAGGTGTGGGGCGTGGTGTCGGAAACCGCACCGGCCTATGCGCTCAGCTTCGAGGCGGGCCATCCGGTCTCCACCAACGCCGCCAGCGCGCCGACCATCGCCGACGGGGTCGACTGCCGGGTGCCCAACGCCGCCGCCTTCGAGCGGATCAAGGCGGGTGCGGCCGGGATCATCAAGGTCTCCGACGACGAGATCAAGGACGCCATGCGCGCCTATTACACCGACACCCACAACATCGCCGAGGGCGCCGGCGCGGTGCCGCTGGCCGGGCTGATGCAGGTGCGCGAGCGCTGGCAGGGACGCAAGGTTGGTGTGATCCTGTCCGGTGGTAATGTGGACATGGACGTTTACCGGGAAGTCCTGGCCGGGGCGTCCTGAATCGAACCCCGGACGAACGCACGCGAAAGGTGGATCATGACCGAGGAGCTGTTCCGCGAGGACTCCTACCTCAAATCCTGCGAGGCCAAGGTGGTGGCGGTGAGCGAGGAGGGCATCGTCCTCGACCGCACCGTCTTCTACCCGACCGGCGGCGGCCAGCCCGGTGACGTCGGCACGCTGACGACCGAAGACGGGCGCACCGTCCCGGTGGCGGATACCCGCAAGGGCAAGACCGTCGCGGGCATCGTCCACGTCCCAGCCGACGGCGCGCCCGCGCTGGCCGACGGCGACAGCGTGACGGCGACCCTCGACTGGGAGCGCCGCCACCGGCTGATGCGCATGCACACGGCGATGCACATCCTGTGCTCGCTGGTGGATGGCGGGGTGACCGGCGGCCAGGTCGGCGACGCCAAGAGCCGGCTGGACTTCAACCTGGAGCCGGAGAACGTGCCGGACAAGGACGCTCTGACCGAGAAGCTCAATGCGGTGATCGCCGGCGACCACGCGGTCACGATCGGGTCGATCACTGATGCCGAACTGGAGAGCAATCCGGATCTGGTGCGCACCATGTCGGTGAAGCCGCCGACCGGGGCCGGCACGGTGCGGATGATCCGCATCGGCGACGACGTGGACTACCAGCCCTGCGGCGGCACCCACGTGAAGGCGACCGCCGAGATCGGCCGGCTGGAAGTGACCAAGATCGAGAACAAGGGAAAACAGAACCGCCGGATCAATATCGCCCTGGTCGATTGAGGGCATCCCATCGGCGGGAGGCATGACGCGCTGGGGGGCCGGCGCGACCGGGTGAGGTGCGCCCTTCGACACGTGTGAGGACCGAGGAATGACCCTGAGTTTCGAGACCGTGGACGTCTTCACCGACACCCGCTTCGGCGGCAATCCGCTGGCCGTGGTGTTCGGTGCCGAGGGGTTGCCGACCGAGCGCTTGCAGCAGATCGCGCGGGAGTTCAACTACTCGGAGACCACCTTCGTGTTGCCGCCGGAGGACCCGGCGAACACCGCGCGGGTGCGGATCTTCTCCACCAAGCGCGAGATGCCCTTCGCCGGCCACCCGAATGTCGGCACCGCCGCGGTGGTCGGCTGGCGCGGGGAGCTGTTCGGCAGGCCGCTCGGCGACACGGTCCTGTTCGAGGAGATCGCCGGCGTGGTGCCCGTGACCCTGGAGCGCGCGGGCGGTGCGGTTATCGCGACCACGCTCACCGCCCCCGCCGCCTTCTCGCGTCACGCGGAGATCCCGGTGGCGCAGGTCGCAGCCTGTCTGGGGTTGGAGGAGACGGCGGTGACCGTCGCCCGCCACGCGCCGGTGATCGGCTCGGTCGGCCTGCCCTTCATCCTGGCCGAGCTGAGCGACGCCGAGGCGATCCGCCGGGCCCAGCCGGTGGCGGCCCGCTTCGCCGACCAGCCGGCCGTGGCCGCCAACGGCGCGATCCTCTGCTACGCCCGGGTGGCGGAGCCGGAGATCGACATCCGGGCGCGCATGTTCGCGCCGATCCGCAACGTCGCCGAGGACCCCGCCACCGGAAGCGCCTGCGGCGCGCTGATGGGCCTGCTCGGCACGCTGGAGGCGGGACAGGGAACCCTGCGAAAGCGGATCGCCCAGGGGGTGGAAATGGGCCGCCCGTCGCTGCTCCAGGGGGCGGTCGACCACGACGACGGTATCAGCACCGCCGTGCGCATCGGCGGCCGGTCCGTCCGCGTTCTGCGCGGGACCATCGAGGACTGAGGAGATCGATATGACCCTGACCTACGAGACCGTGGACGTGTTCACCGAGACGCCGTTCGGCGGCAATCCGCTGGCGGTGGTGTTCGGTGGCGAGCACCTGACGACCGAGCGCATGCAGGCCATCGCCGTCGAATTCGCGTATTCGGAGACCACCTTCGTGCTGCCGCCCAAGGACCCGGCGAACACAGCCCAGGTGCGGATCTTCACCCCGACGCGCGAGGTGCCCTTCGCCGGGCATCCCAATGTGGGCACCGCCACCGTCGTCGCCCGGCGCGGGACCCTGTTCGGCAGACCGGTGGCGGATGCGGTCCGCTTCGAGGAGGGCGCCGGGCTGGTGCCGATCTCGATCCTGAGCGAGGGCGGCACGCCGGTCGGCGCCCAGCTCACGGTGCCGCAGCCTTTCCAGCGGGGCGCCGAGGTGCCGGCGGCCGATATCGCCGCCTGCCTGGGCCTGTCCGAAAGCGCCATCCGCATCGACCGCCACCCGCCGATCGGCGGCACGGTCGGGCTGGAGTTCATCCTGGTCGAACTCGCGGATCGGGCGGCGCTGGAGGCGGCGCGGCCGATCCGGGCGGAGTTCGAGAGCCGTCTCGCCACCCGGCCGGTCTACGACATCCACTGCTACCTGCGCACCGGCGACGAGGACGAGGTCGACGTGCGGACCCGGATGTTCGCGCCGCTCGACGATATCGACGAGGACCCGGCCACCGGCAGCGCCAACGGCGCCCTGCTCGGCCTGCTGGCGGAACTCGACGGACCGGCGGATGGCATGATGGCCCTGCGCATCGCCCAGGGGGTGGAGATGGGCCGCCCGTCCCTGCTCCTGGGCGAGGTCGACCGGGCCGGCGGTGCCACAACCGCGATCCGGGTCGGCGGTCGCTGCGTGGCGATGATGCGCGGCGAGCTGGTGATGCCGTGACCGAGGCCGTCACTGTCTCGGTGGCGGCCAGCACGTCCGACCGCGCCGATTTCGCCGCCCTGGTTCGCGAATACGTGGACTGGCTGGCGGTCGATCTCGGCTATCAGGGGCTGGAGGCGGAGCTGTCGGCGCTGGGGCGGGTCTATGGTCCTCCCGGCGGCATCCTGCTGGCCCGGGCGGCCGACGGGGCGGCGCTGGGCGGCGTCGCGGTGAAGCCGCTGCCGGCCCTGGGCTCCGGCATCTGCGAGATGAAGCGGCTCTATGTGCGGCCGGCGGGCCGCGGCCTCGGGCTGGGCCGGCGCCTGGGCGAGGCGGCAATGGTCCATGCCCGGGCGGTCGGGTTCACCGCCATGGTGCTGGACACCATGCCGAGCCGCATGGGCGATGCGGTGGCCATGTATGCCAAACTCGGCTTCAGCCGCCGGACCGCCTATTACGACACGCCGATCGCCGAGACGATCTTTCTCGAACGCATCCTGTAGCCGGGGCAGCGGCGCACCTGACGGTCAGGCTTCCGTCGGCGGAGTGTCGTCGGCCGGCGGCAGGGCGCGCCAGGGCGGCAGGATGACGGTGACCCGGGTCCCCTCGCCGAACGTGCTCTCGATAAGGATCTGGCCGCCATGGGCCTGGGCGATGGCCCGGCACAGGGGCAGCCCGAGCCCGGCGCCGCGGTGTTCCCGGTGCAGGCGGGTATCGAGCTGGGTGAAGGGCTCCAGCACCTTGTCGATCTGGTCCTCGGGAATGCCGATGCCGGTATCGGCCACGAAGAGCGACACCGACCGGCGGTCGTCGACCGCCGCGCCGGGACGTCCGCGTCGACCGCCACCCGGACCGTCAGGCCCGAGGCGTCGATCTCCGTCCGGCTCATGTCGATGGCCCGGCGGATCTGGGCGTCGACGGCGAGGGTCGAATCCGCCGGGATCAGGCCGCCGGCCTCGGCCCGAGACAGGTCCAGCAGGTCGTTGATCAGGTCCAGCAGGTGGGTGCCGCTGGTGCGCACGATCTCGGCGTAGCTGCTGTAGCGCTCGTCGCCCAGCGGGCCGAACTTCTGGTTCTTCAGCACCTCGGCGAAGCCGATGATCGCGTTCAGCGGGGTGCGCAGCTCGTGGCTCATATTGGCCAGGAAGGCGCTCTTGGCGCGGTTGGCGGCGCGGGCCTCGTCGCGGGCGCGCTTGAGCTCGACGGTGCGCTCCTCGACCCGCTGCTCCAGATCGATGCGGGCCTCGTCGAGAGCGTTCTCATAGGCGGTATGGCGGCGCTGCATGCGGTTGAAGGCCTCGATCACCCGGGCGACCTCGTCCGCGCCGCTCCACTGCACCTCCTCGCGCGGTGCGCCGAGGCGGGTGCTGTCGATCGCCTTCTGCAGCTCCTTCAGCGGCCGGCCGATCACCAGGTCGAATGCCGCCTGGGCGGCGAAGACGATGGCGACGCTCAGCAGGATGGCGAAGGCGATCAGCACCAGGGTGCGCGAGCGGGCCGAGGCGCGGATGCCGGCATCCGTCATCACCAGCTCGAGCCGGCCGGCCTCCTGGAGGTCGGCGCCGGCGTCGAACCGGATCGGCGCCTCGCCGGTTATGGATTTGCCCAGGGGTGTCTCGCGCGCGCCGAAATCGGCCAGGGTACGGCCGGCGCGGTCGGTGATGAAGATGCCGATCAGGTCGGGGTCGATCAAGGCCGGGACCGCCTGGCTGGCGATCAGGGCCTCGTTGCGCTCCCACACCGCCCGGGCCAGCATGACCGAATTGCTGGCCAGCGTCCGGTCGAGCTTCATCTCGAGCCGCTCGACCGCGTCGTTATAGGTCTCGACCTCCAGCAGGACGAAGAACCCGCCGACCACCGTGATCACCAGGGGCAGGATGACGGCCAGGAACGCCATCCTGACCGACCTGAACCGGTACACCCGGCTCAGGCCCCGCCGGACTAGGGAGTCCGGTTTCGCCGCCGCGGCCTTGACCGTCGGATCCTCGTTTTCCCTGGGACCCCGCACCCCATGTCGTCCTCAGGCAGGGGATCAGTAGTCGAGGAAGCTGCGCAGCTTTCGCGACCGCGACGGGTGCTTCAGTTTGCGGAGCGCCTTCGCCTCGATCTGGCGGATACGCTCGCGGGTCACGCTGAACTGCTGGCCGACCTCTTCAAGGGTGTGGTCGGTGTTCATGCCGATGCCGAAGCGCATGCGCAGCACCCGCTCCTCGCGCGGCGTCAGGCTGGCCAGCACCCGCGTCGTGGTCTCGCGCAGGTTCGCCTGGATCGCGGCGTCGAGCGGCTGGACCGCGTTCTTGTCCTCGATGAAGTCGCCGAGATGGCTGTCCTCCTCGTCGCCGATCGGCGTCTCGAGGCTGATCGGCTCCTTGGCGATCTTCAGGACCTTGCGGACCTTCTCTAGCGGCATCACCAGCTTCTCGGCCAGCTCCTCCGGGGTCGGCTCGCGGCCGATCTCGTGCAGCATCTGGCGCGAGGTGCGCACCAGCTTGTTGATCGTCTCGATCATGTGCACGGGAATGCGGATGGTGCGGGCCTGGTCGGCGATCGAGCGGGTGATCGCCTGGCGGATCCACCAGGTGGCGTAGGTCGAGAACTTGTAGCCGCGACGGTATTCGAACTTATCGACCGCCTTCATCAGGCCGATATTGCCCTCCTGGATCAGATCCAGGAACTGCAGGCCGCGGTTGGTGTATTTCTTGGCGATGGAGATCACCAGGCGCAGGTTCGCCTCGACCATCTCCTTCTTCGCGCGGCCGGCCTCGCGCTCGCCCTTCTGCACGGTCTGGACGATGCGGCGGAACTCGCTGATCGGCAGGCCGGCATCGGCGGAGATCACGGCCAGGTCGGCCCGGTGGTTCTCGATCTGGTCGCCGTAGCTCTCGAAGAACCGGGCCCAGCGTGCGTCCTTCTTCGACACGCGCTCGCCCCAGCCGGGCTCCAGCTCGTTGCCGAAATGCTCGGCCATGAAGGATTGGCGCGGCACCTTCACGCTGTCGGCCATGCGCCAGAGCTGCATGTCCACCTGGGTCATGCGGCGGTTCAGCGAGTAGAGCTGTTCGACCAGGGCCTCGATGCGGCCGTTGTTCAGGCGCACGCTCTCCATCGCCTCGATCAGCTCGCCCTTGAGCTTCTCGTACTTGCGCTCGGTGGTGCGGGCCAGCTCCTCGCCGCGGGTCAGCTTCTCGATGCGGCGCTTCTGCATGCGCGCCAGCTTGCCGTAGGTGTCGGCGATCTTGTCGAAGTTCTCCAGCACCTGCGGGATGAGCTGCTGCTCCATCGCCGACAGGGACAGGTTGTTGTCCTCGCCGTCCTCGGAATCCTCGTCGTCGTCCTCGGTCTCGCCCTCGGCCTTCTCGGTGGCGGTGCCGTCGCCGCCGACGCCCTCGGCGGCGGGAGCGGCCGGCGGGTTCTCGGCGCCGTAGGTGGCTTCCAGGTCGATGACGTCGCGCAGCAGGATGGCGCCGTCCTTGAGCTGGTCGCGCCAGTGTACCAGGGCGCGTATGGTCAGCGGGCTCTCGCAGATGCCGCCGATCATCATCTCGCGGCCGGCCTCGATGCGCTTGGCGATGGCGATCTCGCCCTCGCGGGACAGCAGCTCGACCGAACCCATCTCGCGCAGATACATGCGCACGGGGTCGTCGGTGCGGCCGACATCCTCGTCGGAGACGTTGCCGGCGACCGCGCCGTCGGCCTCGCCCTTGTCCTCGTCCTTGTCGCCGTCGTCCTCGTTCTCGACGACGTTGACGCCCATCTCGCTGAGGGCGCTCATGATGTCCTCGATCTGCTCGGAGGACATCTCCTCCTGGGGCAGGGCCGAATTCACCTCGTCATAGGTCAGGTAGCCCCGCTCCTTGCCCTTCTTGATGAGGTTCTTGACCGCCTGGTTGATATTGTCCAGCAGCGGCCCGTCCGGCGCGGCACCCTCTTCGCGGGTGTCCTCGTCGTCGTTCTGAGCCGCCGTCGCTGTCTTAGTCGCCATGAGCCTTCGACCTCATCGTTGTCGCCGGTGTCGACCCCGGCTCCGTTCTCAGTTCGCGTCTTCCAGCGCCGACGCGGAGGTAATCGCCTGAAGCGTGCTTTGCAGGCTCAGCATGCGCTGCCAGCTAGCCTCGCTGAATGTCTGTCCGTATTCCCGCTGCGCATCGAACAGTTGCTCTCGTAGCAGAGGGCCGGCGAATCGTCCAAGCAGTTCCGCCAATCCCTGTCGCGCATCGGAATGGCTGGCGCTCTTCCGAGCGAAGCCCGCATGGTGCAGCGCCTCGTCGGCCAGCAAGCCATCCACAGTGTCCGAATAACCTAACGCCATGAAGTGGTCGCGAAGACCGTCCGCGTCAAGCCCAGGGTCCTCCGCGTTGATCTCTAGAATTTGACGGCGAAGCTTGTCAAGGAATGGGTCGTCGAGGGAGAGCGTGGCGAGCACCTCGCCCAGCTCGTCCAGCAGTCCCGGATGGTGCATGAACGTGGCCAGAATGACCTGCTGCTGGCGCCGGGGCAGGACCGCATCGACCCGGGCGCGGGCGGTGCGGCTGCCGACCGGTTCGGGCGGCGGCGGCGGGGTCCAGCGTCCGCCGCGCTGGCGGTCGTTGCCCCGGCTCCGCTGGAAACCGCCCCGGCCCTGATCGCGCCCGGCGCCTCCGCCGAAGCCGCGCCCCCCGTTGCGACCCTGGGGTCTGCGCATCTCCTCGATCCGGGCCTCCATGTGGTCCCGGTAGGCGATCTGCACGCCCTGATCGGCGACCTCGCGCACCAGGTCGCGCATGCGCTTGAAGAAGGCGGCCCGCCGTTCCGGGGTGTCCGTGGGATTGGACACCAGCTCGCTGGCCCACAGAAAGTCGGCGAGCCCCCGGGCGGTGCCGAGAATGTCGCGCAGCGCCTTCTTGCCGTCGCGCTTGATCAGGTCGTCCGGGTCCTGGCCTTCGGGCAGGGTGACGAAGCGCAGCGAATGGCCGGGCTTCAGCAGCGGCAGGGCGCGGTCGCAGGCGCGGCGCGCGGCGCGCTGGCCGGCGGTGTCGCCGTCGAAGCACAGGATCGGCTCCGGCGTCAGGCGCCACAGCTCGACGATCTGGTCCTCGGTCAGCGCGGTGCCGAGCGGGGCGACCGCCGGGAAGCCCGCCTGGGCGAGCGCGATCACGTCCATGTAGCCTTCGGCGACCAGCAGCTCGCCGGACTTGTGGGCGGCTTCGCGCGCCTGGGCCAGGCCGTAGAGCACCCGGCCCTTGTGGAACAGCGGGGTGTCCGGCGAGTTCAGGTATTTCGGTTGGCCGTCGCCCAGCACCCGGCCGCCGAAGGCGATGACCTTGCCGCGCCGGTCGGTGATCGGAAACAGCACCCGGCCGCGCATGTAGTCGACCGTCTCGCCAGCGCGCTCGCCCTCGTCATAGCGTTTGACGAGACCGGCCTCCACCAGCACCTCGGTGTCCACGCCCTCGGCCTTCAGGGCGCGCTGCAGCGCCTTGCGGTCGTCCGGCGCCCAGCCCAGGCGGAAGGCCTTGACCGTCTCGTCGGTCAGGCCGCGTTCCTTCAGGTAGCGCAGTCCGGCCTCGCCGGCCGAGGTGTGGAGCTGGCGCTCGTACCAGCGGCAGGCGAGGTCCACCACCTCCTGCAGCGAGCGGCGGCGTTCGGCGCGCTGCTGCTCCTCGGGGCTCTCCTTCGGCACTTCCAGTCCGGCCAGCGACGCGACCTGCTCGACCGCCTCCATGAACTTGAGGCCGTCGTTCTCCATCAGGAACTTGAAGACGTCCCCATGCGCCCCGCAGGCGAAGCAGTGATAGAAGCCCTTGTCGTCGACGATCGAGAGCGACGGTTTGCTGTCGTTATGGAACGGGCAGAGCGACAGGAACTCGCGGCCCTTGCGCTCCAGCTTGTACTTCCGGCCGATCACGCTGGAGACCGTCACGCGGTCGCGCAGCTCGTCGAGGAAGTGCGGAGGAAGCGACATGGGCGGGGGCACTCGGCATATCGGGATGCGGGGCCGCGATCATACGCCTGTCGGGCGGCAGAGTCATGGCGATGACCTCACTCCCCCCATCCCTTTCACACACTCCCCGGATTTATTCCGGGGCAAGCGCTGGGCGCGAAACCTGGCGTCGGAGAAAATCCACCCACCCCCGCCCGGTTGACCCGATTGCCCCGGAATAAATCCGGAGAGTGTGGGGGGGTGGAATCATAACGAGCGCGCTTTCTACACCCCCCGCAGAAACGCCAGCAGCTGCTCCACCACGGCCTCCGGCTGCTCCTGCTGCACCCAGTGGCCGGCGCCCTCGATCAGGTGGGTGCCGCGCCAGTCCGGGCAGACGGCATCGCTGGCCATCGCCTCCAGCGCGCCGGGGAACTGGTGGATGCCCCAGTCCTGGGCGCCGGCGATGAAGGTCGCCGGCACGTCGATGGTGCGTCCTGAGAACACCTCCTGCTCGGACAGGAAGGCGCCCGTGGTGTTGCAGCGGTACCATTGCAGCCCGCCCTGGAAGCCGGTGCGGCCGTACTCGCCGGCATAGACCGCCAGCTCGCGCTCCGGCAGCCAGCTATTGGCGGCGATCTCGGCGTCGGACGGCATCTCCTTGGCCACGGTCTGCGCCATCGTCTCGTTCAGGTCCATGATGTAGTAGGTCGGCATCTGTGCCAGCGCCTCCGCCGTCCAGCCGTCCAGCCGGAACGGCCTGTTGCCGGGCCAGTCGGCGCTCTTGTGGTGGTAATAGGCGCGCAGGAAGGCCTGCAGGCCCTGGGGGCAGTCGGTCATGTCCGCGTTGGCCGGGCGGGTGGCGTAGTACCACTGGTAATGCTTGCGCGGCCGGGCCAGGGCGGCGAGGTCGGCATGGACGTCCGCCTTCGCCGCCGGCGCCTCGAACGGCGTCTTCGGCGGGCCGGGGAAGGGCGAGCTCATCATCGCCAGGGCGCGGAACACGTCGGGGCGGACCAGGGCGCAGGTCGCGGCGATGGGCGAGCCGAAATCGTGGCCGATCACCGCCTCCACATGCCGGCGGCCCAGCGCGGCCAGCAGGCCTAGGATGTCGCGCAGCAGGTTAAGCGGGCGGAACGGCGTCAGCGGGCCGTCGTACTCGGCGTCCCAGCCGGTGGTACGGCCGTAGCCGCGCTGGTCGGGGGCGACCACGTGATAGCCCGCTTCGGCCAGGGCCGGCATCACCTTGCGCCAGCTATAGGCCAGCTCCGGGAAGCCGTGCAGCAGCAGCAGGCAGGGCTTGTCCGCCGCCTTCTCCCATCCGGCCTCCAGAAGATGCATGCGCAGCCCGTTGATGTCCTCGACGAAGCGCGAGCGCACGCCGTCGGGAAGAAGCGACGGGTCCAGCGGGTCCTGGGGGGTGAGCGAGGGATGGGTCATGGCGGGGCGTCTCCGGCTGTCCCGGGCTGTTCATTTGCCCGGTGTGTCGTTGAACCCCTATCCTAGGCCGGCCGTTCCTTTCTGCGATAGCGCCCGGGATCCCATGATCGCTTCCGTCTCCGCCCTGCTGACCAGTCTCGCCCTGCTGCTTGCCGGCAACGGGCTGCTGACCCTGTTGCTGCCGACCCGGGCGGCCCTGGGGGGCATGGCGACGGGGGCCATCGGCCTCGCCATGTCCGGGTATTTTGTCGGCTACGTGATCGGCTGCCTGCTGACCCCGCGGATCGTGCAGCGGGTCGGCCATATCCGCAGCTTCGCAGCCTTGGCCGCCCTGGCGGCGGCGACGGCGCTGGCCTATGCGCTGGCGGGGGATCCGGTCGCCTGGTTCCTGCTGCGCGCCCTGTCCGGCATCGCCATGTCGGGGCTCACGATGATCGTGGAGAGCTGGCTGAACGACCGGGCGACCGACGAGACCCGCGGGCGGATCATCTCGGTCTACCGCATCGTCGACCTGAGCGCGGTGTCGGTCGGCCAGCTCCTGCTCAGCGTCGCCTCGCCGGCCGGGTTCGAGCTGTTCAGCCTGTCGGCGATCCTGATCGTTCTGGCCCTGGTGCCCACGGCGGTCTCGACCGCCCAGGCGCCGGCGCCGATCCAGAACGTGAAGATCCGGCTGTTCTATCTCTGGCGGATCTCCCCCCTCGGGCTCGCCACCGCCCTGGCGGTGGGCGTGGGCAATGGGGCGTTCTGGTCGCTCGGCGCGGTGTTCGGACAGAAGACCGGGCTCGATGCCGTCGGCATCTCCCTGTTCATGACGGCGGTGGTGATCGGCGGTGCTGTGATGCAGGTGCCGATCGCCGCCCTCGACCGGCATTTCGACCGCCGCCTGCTGCTTATCGCCGCCGCCTTCGCCACCTCCATCGTCAGCGCGGCGGCGGCGTTTCTGGCGTCGATCTCGGTAACCTGGGCCATAATCTCCGGATTCGCGCTGGGCGGCCTGTTCCTGCCGATCTACGGGCTGGCGCTCGCCCATGCCAATGACCGGCTGGAGGCCGGCGACTTCGTGGTGATGAGCGGCGGCCTGTTGCTGACCTACGGCCTGGGCGCCATCGTCGGTCCGCTGATCGCCTCGCTGTTGATGGAGGCGATGGGGCCGCGCGCTCTGTTCCTGCATGTTTCCGCGGTGTGGTTCCTGCTGGTGCTGTTCGGTCTGTGGCGTCTGAGGGCGCGCCCGCCGGTGGCGCTGGAGGAGCAGGCGGAACTGGTGCCGACCCCGCGTGGCGGCACCATGATGTTCGAGCTCGATCCGCGCACCGAGGATCCGCAGCCGGACGCGGAAGAGGCCGAACCGCCGAAGCCGGTCGGGGATGGCGGCCAATAGATTCTGGTCGGCAGGCCGGATCAGCGGCGCCAGGCGAGCAGGGCGCGTTCTGCCCGGCCGATCAGCCAGTTCACCACCAGGCCGATGGCCGAGAGGATGGCGACGCCGGCGATCAGCTCGTCGGTCGCCATCAGGCTGCCGGCCAGCAGGATATAGGCGCCGATGCCGTATTCGGCGCCGATCATCTCGGCGGCGACCAGCAGCACGATGGCGATGGCGGCGGAGATCCGGAAGCCCGGCAGAATCGCCGGCAGCGCGCCGGGCAGGATGATCTTGCGCACGATGGAGAACCAGGACAGCCCGAAGGACTGGCCCATGCGGATCAGGGTGCGGTCCACATTGTCGACTCCGCCATAGGTGGCGACCACGGTGGGGAAGAAGGTGCCGAACAGGATGGTGGCGACCTTGGAGCCCTCGCCGATGCCGAACCAGATGACGAAGAGCGGCAGCAGGGCGATCTTCGGCACCGGGAAGATGGCGGCGACGATGGGGGCGAGCCCGGCCCGGGCCAGGGAGAACAGCCCGATGCTCAAGCCCACGGCGACACCCAGCACCGTCCCCAGGCTCCAGCCGACGACGAGACGCTGCAGCGAGGCGCCCAGATGGTCCCAGATCAGTCCGGTTTCCACCAGCCGGGCCAGGGCGGCATAGACCTCCGAGGGGGCGGGCAGCACCAGCGGCGGGATCACTCCGGTGCGGCACCCGATCTCCCACAGGGCGACGATCGCCACGAACACCAGCGGGCCGACCAGCCCCAGCTTGCGCGCGGTGAAGCCGCCGCCGCGGAACGGGACCGGCTGAACCTGTTTCTCAGCCACCGACCAGCTCCTTCTCCGCCGCTTCCGCCTCGTCGCGGATCAGTGCCCAGAGCCGGGACTGATGCGCCTCCAGCTCGGCCATACGGCCGGTCCGCTCGCCCAGGGGCATGTCGATATCGACGATCTCGCGGATCCGGCCCGGACGGCGCGACAGCACGATGACCCGGTGGCCGAGCCGTACGGCTTCCGCCAGGTTGTGGGTGACGTAGACGGCGGAGAACCGCTCGCGCTCCCACAGGGCGACCAGATCGGCCATCAGCAGCTCGCGGGTCTGGGCGTCCAGGGCCGAGAGCGGCTCGTCCATCAGCATGACGGCGGGCGACACCGCCAGCGCCCGGGCGATCGCCACGCGCTGGCGCATGCCGCCGGAGAGCTGGCGCGGCCAGGCCTTGCGAAACTCAGTGAGGTTGGTGCGGGCGAGCACACCGGCGACGATCCGCTCCGTCTCCGCCGCGCCCAGGCGATGGTCCTCCAGCACGAGGCGGATGTTGCCCTCCACGCTGCGCCAGGGCAGGAGGGCGAAATCCTGGAAGATGAAGGTCAGCGGGTTGAGGCTGGCCGCGGGCGGGGCGCCGACCTGCAGGATCTCGCCGCTATCCGGCCGCTCCAGCCCGCCGATCATCCGCAGCAGGGTGGATTTCCCGCAGCCGGACGGGCCGACGATGCACACGATGCGGCCGGCCGGGACCTCGAAACCGATCCCGTCCAGCACGGTGAGCGGGCCGTAGGCGTGGCCGACGTCCCGGATCTTCAGGTCCACGGCCCGCTCCCGTCGGGGTCAGTAGGTCTCGACGTAGCTCGGGTCGACCAGACCGTCGATCCCGATATCGCTCTTCACCAGGCCCTCCGCCTTGAACCAGGCGAGCTGGTCGGCGACGTTGGTGACGTTGAGCTTCGCCCCTTCGTTCAGCCGGATCGCGCCGTTGCGGATCGACACCGAGGCCTTCTCGTAGGGCTGGGTGGTGTAGACGTATTTGTGGATCAGCTTGGTCACCGCCTCGGCCTCGTCCTCGCCGGCGGTCCTGTCGACCAGGGCGGCGTTGAAGTCGGCGGCCCCCTTGGCGAAGGCGGTCAGGAACCGCTCGGTCTGGTCGCGCTTGCCGGCGGCGATGTCGGCCGAGGTGAAGACGGTGGTCACCTGATAGTCCGGCGCGTAGTCGTTGACCCAGCCGATGATGTGCACCGCACCGCCGCCGGCCAGCGCCTTGGCGATGTGCGGGACGATGGCCCAGGCGTCGACCTGGCCGGACTTCAGCGCGGCGATGACGTTCGGCACCTTCTGCAGCGGGGTCAGTTTCATGTCGGCGACGGTGAAGCCTTCCTTCTCGGCGATGCGCGCGGCCATGTAGTGGAAGGAGGAACCGGCCTGGGTGATGGCGAAGCTGCGGCCCTTGAGCTTGGCGGGGGAGGTCACACCCTCCTTGAAGGCGGCGTCTGAGACCACGATGGCGGAGCCGTCGATGCCCTTCTCCTCGTGCATCACGCCGCCGATCACCTTGATCGCGCCCTTGTCGGCCAGGTTGATCAGGCCGCCGGTGATCGCGGTGATGCCGTAGTCGATATCGCCCGAGGCGATGGCCACCGCCATCGGCTGGGCCGCCTGGAAGAACTCGAACTCGACGTCGAGCCCGGCCTCCTTGAAGTAACCGCGCTCGAAGGCGATGAAGCTGGCGGCGTGGGAGGCGAAGCGCAGGGCCCCGACCTTGATTGTGTCGGTGGCCGAGGCGAGGCTGGCGCCGCCGGTCACGGCCGGTACGGCGACCAGGGCCGCGAGAAGGGCGCGGCGCGCGACGGCGCCGAAAGCTGAACGGGTTGCCCGCATGTTTCGTTTCCTCCGGGTGGTGTCTCCGCCGCCCCTCGGCGGGAGCTTGGCGCGATAATACCGGGATGAGCCGCTGCGACCAGATCTTGCCGCCGGACTTCGCCGCAGCGACGGTTCAGGCCTCGGTGCCGGGCGCCGGCGACGGGTCGAAGTCGATCGACGGAATGATCCCCAGATCGACGATGCCGACGAGGCTGTCGTCCGGGTCCGGCAGCACCTGGAACATCAGCGCATCCAGGATCCGGTGCAGGGAGTCCCGCTCGCCATTAACTAGGCCGTTGACCCCGGTATTGGCGAAATAGGTGCCGGGCATCAGCGTACAGGTGAACTCGAAAGCCACCGAGATCCGGTCGCCCGAGGTGAAGCTCGGCAGGTCGTCGGCCAGACGCTGGGTCGCGCGGCCGCCGACCTCCACGCCGGTCTTGGTCTTGAACAGGGTGGCGAAGCGGACCTTGCGGCAGTCGCCCTCGAAGGACACGTCGTAGCGCAGGACGTAGGAGCGGCCGCGCACCAGCAGGTTGACCCGCTGGCCGTTCACCGTCTCGATCCGCGGGTCCTGGATGGTCGCCCCGTTGCCGCCATGCTCCACCCGGCTTTCGCTGACGAAGGTGGCGTCCATGCCGGATTCCACATCCTTCGCGCCGCCGCCGGCCGCCGAGGCGGCCTCCACCGCATGGCCGCGGTCCAGGATCTCGGTGCGGATGCGCTCGCGGTCGGCGCCGGGCGCGTGGGTCAGGCGGTAATAGTTCGAGGCGACCTCCTTGGGCTCGCCGTCGATCAGCACCTCGCCGCGGTCCATCAGCACCGCCCGGTCGCAGAGCTGGGTGACCATGCCCATGGCGTGGCTGACGAACAGGATCGTCGCGCCGGCGTCGCGCATCGCCTCGATCCGGGCCAGGCATTTGCGCTGGAAGCCCTCGTCGCCGACGGCCAGCGCCTCGTCGACGATCAGGATGTCGGGATCGACGCTGACCGCGATCGAGAAGGCGAGGCGGACATACATGCCGCTGGAATAGGTGTTCACCGCCCGGTCGATGAAATCGGCGAGGCCGGAGAATTCGACGATGCTGTCGAAGCGGGCGTCGATCTCCTCCTGGGTCAGGCCGAGGATGGCGGCGTTCAGGTAGATGTTCTCGCGGCCGGTGAACTCGGGGTTGAAGCCGGCGCCCAGCTCCAGCAGGGCGGCGGGGCGGCCGTGCACGGTGACCGAGCCGCCGTTGGGCTGCAGCAGCCCGGCGATGACCTGCAGCAGGGTCGACTTGCCGGAGCCGTTGGAGCCGACGATGCCGACGGTCTCGCCCCGATTGACGGTCAGGGAGACGTTCGTCAGGGCCATGAAGACGTCGTAGTAGCGCCCCCGGCCCATGGACAGCATCTGCAGCAGGCGGTCGGCCGGACGCTTGAAGATCGAGAAGGCCTTGGAGACGTTCTCGATGACGATGGCGGGCTCTGCGGCCCGCCGTGCCGTGCCGGACGGAGTCGCGTCAGACGACATCGGCGAAGCCCTTCTTGGTGCGCTGGAACCAGAACGCGCCGAACCACAGGAAAACCGCCGCCACGCCGGTATAGATCGCCAGATGCTCAAGGTCCGGCATCACCCCCCAGAGGGCCAGGTCGCGGGTGGCGTGGACCGGCACCGACAGCGGGTTGAACCAGATCAGCGTCTTCAGGAACTCCGGCAGGGTGTCGGGCGGGAACAGGATCGGGCTGCCGAACAGCAGCACCGTCGACAGGATGCCGACCACATGGCCGATATCGCGCAGGAACACGCCGAGCGAGGCGAAGATCCAGGAAATTCCCAGCACCACGGCGAAGAACGGGATCCAGACCAGCGGCACCAGCAGGATGGTCGGCGGCACCGTGCCGTTGAAGAACAGGACGGCGGCGACCAGGATCACGAAGTTGAAGCCCAGGGTCACCGCCGCCGAGCCGGTCGCCACCAGGGACAGCATCTCCAGCGGGAAGACCACCTTCTTCACGAAGTTCACGTTCTCCAGCACCAGCACCGGCGAGCGCGTGAGGACTTCGGTGATGAAGAAGTGCAGCATCAGGCCGGAGAACAGGATGATGCCGTAGTTGTAGTCGACATCCGGCACCCGGGACGGGAACCGCACCTTCAGAATCGTGCTGAACACATAGGCGTAGATCACGAAGGTCAGCAGCGGCGTCAGCAGGGCCCAGACCATGCCCAGCGCCGACTTGCGGTAGCGGGACAGAATGTCCCGACGGACGAGCTGGCGCAGGATCAGGCGGTGGGTGACCAGCGAGCGGCAGATATCCGCGGGCGTGGTGAGGAAACGGGGCGCTGGCGTCATTGCACTCGGGTCTACGGGCTCCGGCCGGGCCGTCGGCGACTGCCAAGGCGGGCCGTCGACACTCCGCGCGGTGTACCTGATCGGCCGGGGGATGGCAATTGCGGCCCATCGCCCCGATACGCGGGCCTACCGGGTCGGGACCGGCCGTTCGGAGTGGTAGTCGTAGAAGCCGCGCTTGGTCTTGCGGCCGAGCCAGCCGGCCTCGACGTATTTCACCAGCAGCGGGCAGGGCTGGTACTTGGCGTCGGCCAGGCCGGAATGCAGCGAATGCATGATCGCCAGGCAGGTGTCGAGACCGATGAAATCGGCCAGCTCCAGCGGTCCCATCGGGTGGTTGGCGCCGAGCTTCATCGCGGTGTCGATGCTCTCCACCGAACCGACCCCGGCATACAGCGTGTAGATCGCCTCGTTGATCATCGGCATCAGGATGCGGTTGACGATGAAGGCGGGGAAATCCTCGGCCACGCTCACCGTCTTGCCGAGGGACTCCGCCAGCCTGCGCACCGTGTCGAAGGTCGGCTGCTCGGTCTGGATCGCGCGGATCAGCTCGACCAGCTGCATCACCGGGACCGGGTTCATGAAATGCATGCCGACGAACTTGCCGGGCCGGTCGGTCGCGGCGGCGAGCCGGGTGATGGAGATCGACGAGGTGTTGGTGGCGATGATCGCGTCTGGCGACAGGTGCGGGACCAGGGACTTCAGGACGTCGCGCTTGACCTCCTCGTCCTCGCTGGCGGCCTCGATCACCAGATCGCAGTCGCCGAACAGGGCGTAGTCCTTGCCGGTGACGATGCGCTGCTGGGCGATCTCCGCCGCATCGACGGACAGGCGGCCGCGGGCGACCTGCCGGGAGATGTTGGTCTCGATGGTCGCCAGGGACGCGGCGATGACCTCGTCCTTGACGTCGATCATGCGCACGTCATAGCCGGCCACCGCGCAGATCTGCGCGATCCCGGTACCCATCTGACCGGCCCCTATGATGCCGATCCGTTCCATGATCCCTCCGGGCACCCCATCGGGCGTGTCCGGCCCCCGCGCCTTGCCGTGGCGGCTGCGCGCGGGGGCCGGGTGATGGTCAGGCCTTGTCCAGAGCCTCGCTGAGCTCCGGCACCGCCTTGAAGAGGTCCGCCACCAGGCCGTAATCGGCGACCTGGAAGATCGGGGCCTCCTCGTCCTTGTTGATGGCCACGATGACCTTGCTGTCCTTCATGCCGGCCAGGTGCTGGATGGCGCCCGAGATGCCGACCGCGATGTACAGGTCGGGGGCGACCACCTTGCCGGTCTGACCGACCTGATAGTCGTTCGGCACGAAGCCGGCGTCCACCGCCGCGCGCGAGGCGCCGACGGCGGCCCCGAGCTTGTCGGCGATCTCTTCCAGCATCTTGAAGTTCTCGCCGTTCTGCATGCCGCGGCCGCCGGAGATCACCACCTTGGCGGAGGTCAGTTCCGGACGGTCGGATTTCGACAGTTCCTGGCCGACGAAGCTGGACAGGCCCGTGTCGCCCTCGCCGCTGCCATCCTCGACGCTGGCCGAACCGCCTTCGGCGGCGGCCGGGTCGAAGTTGGTGCCGCGCACGGTCACCACCTTGGTGGCGTCCGACGACTTCACCGTCGCCAGCGCGTTGCCGGCATAGATCGGCCGCACGAAGGTGTCGGCATCGACAACCTCGATGATGTCGGACACCTGGGCGACGTCGAGCAGGGCGGCCACGCGCGGCATGATGTTCTTGCCGACGGTGGTCGCGGTCGCCAGCACGTGGCTGTGACCCTCGGCCAGCTTGGCGATCAGCGGCGCCAGGTTCTCGGCCAGAGTGTGGCCGTACTCGGCGCTGTCGACCTTGATGACCTTGGTGACGCCGGCGACCTTGGCGGCCGCCTGGGCAGCACCGTCGCAGCCGGAACCGGCGACCAGGGCGACCACGTCGCCGCCGATCTGCGTGGCGGCGGTGACCGCGTGCAGGCTGGCGGGCGAAATGGCGTCGTTGGTGTGTTCGAAGAAGATCAGCGTGCTCATGATCAGATCACCTTCGCTTCGTTCTTCAGCTTCGAGACCAGCTCGGCGACGTCGGCGACCTTGGTGCCGCCTTCGCGCTTCGGCGGTTCCACGACCTTCACCGTCTGCAGGCGCGGCGCCGGGTCGACGCCGAGATCCGCCGGGCTCATCTGCTCGATCGGCTTCTTCTTCGCCTTCATGATGTTCGGCAGCGACGCGTAGCGCGGCTCGTTCAGGCGCAGGTCGGTGGTGACGATGGCCGGGGCCTTGACCTTGATGGTCTCCAGGCCGCCATCGACCTCGCGCGTGACCGTCAGGTCGCCGTCGCCGATCTCGATCTTCGAGGCGAAGGTCGCCTGGCTCCAGCCGAGCAGGGCGGAGAGCATCTGGCCGGTCTGGTTGCAGTCGTCGTCGATCGCCTGCTTGCCGAGGATGCAGAGATCCGGGCTTTCCTTCTCCACGATGCCCTTGAGCATCTTGGCGACCGCCAGCGGCTCGACATCGCCGTCATGGACCACGTGGATGCCGCGATCGGCGCCCATGGCCAGGGCGGTGCGGATCGTTTCCTGAGCCTGGGTCGGGCCGATGGACACGGCGATGACCTCGGTGGCCTTGCCGGCTTCCTTCAGACGGATCGCCTCTTCAACGGCGATCTCGTCGAAAGGGTTCATCGACATCTTCACATTGGCGAGCTCGACACCGCTTTGGTCGGCCTTGACGCGGACCTTAACGTTGTAGTCGATCACCCGCTTGACGGGGACGAGTACCTTCATGGCTCCCTCGAACGATTTCGGATCTGACGGCCTTACTGGACCGAGCGCCGTGATTTCGGGCGACCCCGCTCTTTAGAAAGCGCTCGGTCCCAAGTCAACCCGGCCCCCGTCCGGGACCGGTGGAATTCGGTGGATTCGCGGCTGTGAGCCCGATTTGCCCTCTGATTTCTCGTTATCGGTTTGCGCCGGGCACCCACAGCACGTCCGTCGCACCCCGGTCATTGACCCAGCGCGCCAGCACGAAAAGGTGGTCCGACAGTCGGTTCATGTACTTCACCACCTCGGCGCCGATCGGCTCCTGGGTGGCGGCCAGGGTGATCTCGCGCTCCGCCCGCCGGGCGATGGTCCGCGCCAGATGCAGATGGGCCGCCGTCGGCTTGCCGCCCGGCAGAATGAAGGAGTTCAGGGGCGCCAGCTCGGCATTCATCGCATCGATCTCCGCCTCCAGGCGGGCGACCTGCTCGGCGGTGATCCGCAGCGGCGGATATTTCGGGTTGTCCTCCTCCGGCGTGCAGAGGTCGGCGCCCAGGTCGAACAGGTCGTTCTGGATACGGGCCAGCATCGCGTCGGTCTCATCGCCGCCATCGGCCACGGCGGTCAGCCGGGCGACGCCGATCGCCGCATTGGCCTCGTCGACGGTGCCGTAGGCGGTCGGACGGGCCGAATGCTTGGCCACGCGGGTGCCGTCGCCCAGCGAGGTCTGCCCCGCATCGCCGCCGCGGGTATAGATCTTGGTCAGCTTCACCATGGGCCGTTGCGCTCCCTCACCCTTTGCCGATCGCCGTGAGCAGCGCCATGAAGACGCAGATCGCGATGAACTGGAACAGGATGCGGTAGCGCATCATCTTGTTGGACCATTTGGCGTTGAATTCGCCGCCGCGGGCCATGGCGATGACGCCCCAGACCAGCGCGCCGACCGTGGCCGCCATGGCGAGAAGCATCATGATGAAGAGAAACGTGTTCATGATCAGGAGATATAGCGGGTCCGCGGCCGGCTTCGATACCGAAACCGACATTTCCGTGTGACGGATCGACGCGAGGGGCGTCCGTGTCATCTTTGCGAAAAGGTCGGATGCTTTGCGGTGTAGTTAATTCGATCTTAAGACGGTGCACACATTTTACCGCCACCTCGCCCGGCGGCATTGGTCCGGGCGGCCATTCTGGAGGTGGATCATGGCCCGGCTTTCCGTCACTCAACGCATCGCGACGATCAGTCTGGTCGCCGTTACCGGATTCCTCCTGGTGCTCGGCGTCGTTTACTGGGCCCATGTCGAGCAGGTCGAGGTGACCGAGCGGCAGCAGCGCGCCACCCAGAAGCTCGCCCTGGTGGAGCGGGTCGCGGAGGGCTTCCTGAACGCGCGGCGTCGGGAGAAGGACTTCCTGCTCCGCCTGGACGACAAGTATATCGGGCAGCATGCCGGCGTGATTGACGAGCTGCAGGCGAACTTCGCGGCCCTGGCCGGCCTGGCCGACGGCAACGAGGCGGCGCTGCTGAGCCAGCTGCGCGACCGGATCTCGGCCTACCAGACGGAATTCGTCGATCTCTCGAACGCGACCATCGCGCTCGGCCTGGACGAGACGCTGGGGCTGCAGGGCAGTCTGCGCTCGGCCGTGCACGAGGCGGAAACGCTGATCGAGCAGCACGCGACCGACGACCTGATGGTCAAGCTGCTGATGATGCGCCGCCACGAGAAGGACTTCATCCTCCGCCAGGATCCGAAATATATCGGCCGGCTCGACGATCGGATCGCCGAGTTCACCGCCCTGCTGGACGGCAAGCCGGTCGAGGAGAACGTGAAGGCGGACATGGTCGCCGCCCTTGGGGTCTACCGGGCCGATTTCGGCACCTACGCCGCCGCCGTGCTGGCGAATGTCGAGAAGACGGCGGCCCTGTCGGCGACCTTCGCCTCGGCCGAACCGCTCATGGAGGAGCTGCGGGCCGGGATCGAGCGGGATTACGAGACCGCCGTGGAGGAGTTCGACCGGATCAGCCAGGAGGCGTTCCTCATCACCCTGGTGCTGATCGCCGTGATCGCGGCGGCCTGCCTGGCCCTCGGCCTTGTCGTCGGCCGCTCGGTGTCGCGACCGGTCGCCAGCCTGACCGAGCGCATGCGGGCGCTGGCCGGCGGCGACAAGACCGTCGAGGTGCCGAATACCGAGGCGGGCGACGAGATCGGCGACATGGCCAGGGCGGTGCTCGTGTTCAAGGAGAACATGATCCGCAACGACGAAATGGCCGCCGAGCAGGAGGTCCAGCGGGCCGCCCGCGAGCGCCGCGCCCAGGCGATCGAGCGGATCACCGGCACGTTCGACAACCAGGTGCGCGAGATGCTGCAGGTGGTGGCCAATGCCACCCATGAGCTCGACGCCTCGGCCCAGTCGATGCTGCATATCTCCGAGCAGACCACCAGTCAGGCCTCGATCGTCGCCTCGGCCTCCCACGAGGCCTCGGCCAATGTGCAGACCGTCGCCACGGCGACCGAGGAACTGGGCGCCTCCATCAGCGAGATCGGTACCCGGGTCAGCGACAGCTCCCGCATGGCCGGCGAGGCCGAGGAGCAGGCCCGGGCCAGCAGCGAGGCGGTGACCAGCCTGGAGAGTTCGGCCCAGGAGATCGGTCAGATCGTCACGCTGATCCAGGAGATTTCCGAGCAGACCAACCTGCTCGCCCTGAACGCCACCATCGAGGCGGCCCGGGCGGGCGACGCGGGCAAGGGCTTCGCCGTCGTGGCCAGCGAGGTGAAGAGCCTGGCGACCCAGACCGGCAAGGCGACGGAGCAGATCGCCAACCAGATCACCCGCATCCAGCAGGAGACCGGCCGTTCGGCGAATGCGATCCGGACCATCGCCCAGACCGTGTCGCAGCTTCGGGAGACCGCTGCCGGTATCGCCGCGGCGGTGGAGGAGCAGTCCTCGGCCACCCAGGAGATCAGCCGCAGCGTCCAGGAGGCGGCCGTCGGCACCGAAAGCGTGTCCGAGAACATCGGCCGGGTCGATGCCGGCGCGCGGGAGACCGGCGCCTCGGCCCAGGAGGTCCAGGCGACCAGCGGCGAACTCGCCCGTCAGAGCGAGTCCTTGAGCAAGATGATCGCCAGCTTCCTCGACGAGGTCCGCGCCGCCTAACCTTCCCGTTTAGTCGGAGAACGCGAAGCCCATTGTGCGGGCGTAGTAGTGCAGCCCGCCGTCCTGGACGATCAGGAAGCGGGCGAGCCCGGCGCCGCCATTGTGGTGGCTGTGCACCTCTGCCGGCGGGGTGACCATGGTGGAGAACGGCGACCAGTCGATCCGTTCCCCGTCGATCATCGAGAAACAGCCCGGCCCGTCGACGCAGAGCGTGATCGCGGCGGCGTTGTGCCTGTGCGGTCGCTGGTGCTGGCCGGGGGCGAGGGTGTTCATCGCCAGGGTCATCGACGGCATGGCGTTGCGGCTGTCGGCCGTGCGCTCGGACGCGAAGATCAGCGCCACCCCGGCCTGATCCTCGTTCGCCGGCATGTTGGTCAGCACCTCGATCTGCCGGGCGATCTCGTCGGCGGTGTAGTGCACCGGGTCGATCCGCGCGCTGTCCGGTGTCGGCGCGCGCAGCCCCTCGAAGGCCAGCACCGGCTCGTTGGTGACGACCCACAGGACGGCGGCGGCCTCGCCGTCGGCGGTGTGGCTCACCTCGTGGCCGCCCGGCAGCACCAGGACATCCCCCGGCCCCCAGGCGATGGACTCGCCCGCGATGGTCGTCGTGCCGCTGCCGACGATGACGTAGATCACCTCGCCGCTGGCGACGAAGCGGGTGGTGAGCGTGTCGCCGGGGGTGAGGCGCAGGTAGCGGGCGAGCACCAGGGGCGTTGTGGCGGGGAACGGCGCGCCGATCGCGTCCGACTGGTCCATCGGGTGCAGACCGCTCGGCGAATCCTCGGCGAAGGCGGCGTCGCGCTCGGCGTCGAACCGGGCGCGCGGCACGGCGGGGAGTTTCAGGTTGAAGGCGTTGCCCGAGTTGAAGAACCGCGCCCGGCGCTGGGCGTCGGTGTCCGCCTGCATCGGCGGATCCCCGTCGAGAACGGCGGCGTCGGCGGGTTTCATCGCGGTCGACATGGGGCGTCTCCTGGGCTGGTCCCGGTTCCCCATGCTGACGGATGACCCGCCATGGCGCTAGAGGCGGACTGTGGCGTCAGCCGATCCCGGCAATGCCGAAGCGCTCGCGCAGGGCCTGCTGGCCCTTCGGCGTGACGTGCAGGGCCCGGCTGCCGGCGACCCGGGTGACCCAATGCTGCTCGATGAAATGGCTGCACACCGCCGCCCCCAGGCGCCCGGCCAGATGCGGGCGGCGCTCGCTCCAGTCCAGGCAGGGCCGGCAGAGCGGTCGCGTGACGCGCGTCGTCGGGGCGTCGACGGCGATGCCGAGCGCGGCCAGCCGCTCCATTCCGTTCGGCGTCACGATGCCCGCCCCGTCGTCGAAGGCGATGACGCCGCGGGCGACCAGCGCGTCGGTGACCGCCACGCCGAGCCCGCCGGCCAGGTGATCGTAGCAGGTGCGGGCCAGCCGCATCTGGGCGTCGCGCGGTCCGGTGACCGGCATGCGGGTCGGGTCGGGCAGGGTGACCGCGGCGATCCGCATCACGCTCTCGATCAGCTCCGCCACCTCGGGGGACGCGAGACGGTGATAGCGGTGGCGGCCCTGGCGCTCGACCGCCAGCAGATTGGCCTCGGCCAGCCGGGCGAGGTGGCCGCTCGCCGTCTGCGGCGCCACCCCGGCCACCCCGGCAAGCTCTCCCGCCGTCAGCGCCCGCCCGTCCATCAGCGCACCCAGCATCGCCGCGCGGGCCGGCTCGCCGATCAGCAGGCCGATCTCCGCCATGCGGTTGGTGTTGACCATGCGGGCCTCCGGGCCTGGGGACAGTGCCTCCCAGGGTAGCTCTGCCGGGAGAGCGACGCTACGGCGCGGGCCGAAGCATCGGATCGACCGGCTCGGGCATCCCTGCGGCATCGCAACCGAGGAGAGCGCCATGATCACCTGCGTCATCGAATACGAGATCGATCCCTACAAACGCGCCGCGTTCGAGGCCTATTCCCGCGTCTGGGGCCAGGCGATCCCGCGCTGCGGGGCGGATCTGATCGGCTATTTCGCCCCGCATGAGGGCTCGGCGACCCGGGCCTACGGGATCTATTCGCTCGACAGCCTGGCCGCCTACGAGGCCTATCGCGCCCGCCTGGCGGCCGATCCGCTGGGCCGAGAGAACTACGAATTCGCCAAGTCGGAGCGGTTCATCCTGAAGGAGAACCGGACGTTCCTGACGCTCTCCTCGGGTCCGCATGCGCCGTTGGTGACGCCGTGATCGCCGTGCTGTTCGAGCTGGAGCCGCTCGGGGGCCAGCGCGACGCCTATCTGGCGCTCGCGGCGGAGCTGAAGCCGGTACTGGAGGAGATAGACGGCTTCGTGTCGATCGAGCGGTTCCAGAGCCTGAGTAATCCGGACAAGCTGCTGTCGCTCTCGGTGTTCCGCGACGAGGCGGCAGTGGCGGCCTGGCGCAACACGATGCTGCACCGCCGGGCGCAGGCGGCAGGCCGGGTGGCGATCTTCCGCGACTACCGCCTGCGCGTGGCGAGCGTGCTGCGGGACTACGGCATGACCGAACGGGCCGAGGCGCCGGCGGATTCACGGGCGGCGCATGGGCCGGGCCGCCCAGCCGCCAATGCGGGATGACACTGTTCGCAGTTGCGAGATTGTCGCCGGCGTGGCGCGGGTCTATAGCGATGGGGTGCAAATTCAGCGGATTCCTTCATGAGCTCGAGCGCGCCCCCGGCGCCATTCGTAGCCACGCGACCGGGCTCGATCGCGTTGCTGACCTTCATGGTGGCGCTCGGGCAGATGTCGCTCGGCCTCTACCTGCCCTCGCTGCCCTCCCTGGCCCATGCCATCGGCGCGACCCGGGCCGAGGCGCAGCTCACCCTGACGGTCTTCCTCGGCGGCTTCGCCGTCAGCCAGCTGTTCTGGGGGCCGCTCGCGGACCGGTTCGGCCGCCGGATCACCCTGCTGATCGGGCTGGTGGTCTATGCCGCCGCCGGGCTGGCCTGCGCTCAGGCCGACACGATCCACGAGCTCATCGTCTTCCGCTTCTTCCAGGCGCTCGGCGCCTGTTCCGGCCAGGTGGTGGCCCGGGCGATGGTGCGCGACAGCACAGAAGGGGCGGCGACGGCGGTGGTGATGAGCTACATCGCCATGTCCATGTCCCTGGCCCCGGCGATCACCCCGGCGCTCGGCGGATTCCTGGAGACGCATTTCGGCTGGCGGGCGAATTTCATCGCCCTGGGCGCGATCGGCGCCACCCTGTTCGTGCTGACCCTGGCGCGGGTTCCGGAGACATTGAGCAACCGGGTGGTCGATGCCCTGTCGCCGATCCGTGTGGTGCGGAACTACGGCATCCTGCTCAGCGACCGCACCTATGTCTGTTACATCGTGACCGTCGGCGGGATCTTCGGCGCCTATATGGCCTACACCACGGCCACCCCGTTCGTGCTGATGGAGATGCTCGGCTGGTCGCCCCAGGCCTTCGGCTTCCTGATCCTGTTCAACGTCGTCGCCTTCCTGTCGAGCAGCATTCTGGCGGGCCGGCTGGCGCCGATCTACGGTCCGCGACGGATGGCGCGGATCGGCACCGCCATCGGTCTGGTGGCCGGGCTGGCGATGATCGCAGCACCGCTGACGGGCCACCTGTCGACCCCGGCGGTGATCGGGCCGGCCATGCTGCTGCTGGTCGGCATGGCCTTCGCGATCCCCAACGCCATGGCCGGCGCCATGCAGAACTTCCCCTATATCGCCGGGTCGGCCTCGGCCTTTCTCGGCTTCAGCCAGATGGCCCAGGCGATGATCGCCTCCTTCGCGGTCGGCGCGATCGGCGGCAACATCCATCTGACCATGGCCGGCGCCACCCTCGCCTGCACGGTCGCCAGCCTGACCGCCGCCCTGCTGCTGCCCAGGCCGTCTCCTTCCCCCGCCACGAATCAGGTAAGCTCGCCGCCGTCATGACCCGCACCGCGCCGCTCGAACAGGACATCCTCGTCCTCACCGATACCGACGGGACCGAGATCCCGGTCCCGGTGCGGCGCAGTGCGCGGGCCCGCCGCATGCTGCTGCGGGTCGATCCGGTGCGCGGCGGCCCGGAACTGGTGCTGCCGGCGGGTGCTAGGATCGACGCGGCGCGGACCTTCGCCACCAGGAATCTCGGCTGGCTGCGCGCCCGGCTGGCGCATCTGCCGGCCCGGACATCGTTCGTTCATGGGGCCGTCGTCCCGATCCTGGGCCGCGAGCATGTCATCCGTCACCGCCCGGACCAGCGTGGCGGGGTCTGGCGGGTCGAGGATCCGGGCGGCTCGGTCGAACTGCACGTCTCGGGTGCCGGGGACCATCTGGCGCGCCGGGTGACGGACTTTCTCAAAGGAGAGGCCCGCAGGACCATCGCTCCCCGCGCGAAGTTGCATGCCGCGACCCTGAACCGCCGGGTCGGGCGGGTCACCGTCCGGGATACCGCGACCCGCTGGGGCAGCTGCTCGTCGCGCGGCGACCTCTCCTTCTCCTGGCGTCTGGTCCTGGCGCCGGAGGAGGTGCTGGACTACGTCGTCGCCCACGAGGCGGCGCATCTGGTGGAGATGAACCATTCCGACCGGTTCTGGGCCCTGGTCGAGCGGCTGATGCCCGACTACAGCCGCCCGCGCGCCTGGCTGAAGCGGCACGGCTCCAAGCTGCATGCATACGGCTGACGCCGGAATGCGCGCTGCGCTTGCCGCATTCGGCCGGCGGGCGTAAGTCGGGTCTGTCTTTATCTCTCGCCAAGGTCCGCTCCATGCAACGCCCCAGGCCCGACAGCTTCGCGGTCGCAGCGCTCCTGACATCGCTGGTCGCGTTCGGCCCGATCTCCACGGACATGTACCTGCCCTCGCTGCCGGCCCTGGTAACGGACTTCCAGACCGACGTGCCGACGGTGCAGCTCACCCTCAGCGCCTTCATGGTGGCCTTCGCGCTCGCCATGCTGGTCTACGGACCGCTGTCGGACCGGTTCGGCCGGCGCCCGGTGCTGCTGGGGGCGGTGGTGCTCTACGTGATCTCCTCCATCGCCTGTGTCTTCGCGCCGACCATCGAGGCGCTGGTGGTCGCGCGGGTGTTCCAGGCCATGGGCTGCTGCGCCGGGCCGGTGCTCGGACGCGCGGTGGTGCGCGACGTCTACGGCCGCGACCGGGCGGCCCAGGTGCTGTCCTATATGGGCACGGCGATGGCCCTGGCGCCGGCGATCGGACCGATCGCCGGCGGCTGGCTGCAGGTCGCCTTCGGATGGCACTCGGTCTTCGTGGTGCTCAGCCTGTTCTCGCTGATCGCCCTGATCGGCACCTATTTCATGCTGGACGAGACCAACCCGCACAAGAACCCCTACGCCATCTCGCCGCGGGGCATCGTCTCGAACTACGCCCTGCTGCTGTCGCATCGGGTCTATGTCGGATACCTGGCGACCATCGCCGCCTGCTACTGCGTGATCTTCAGCTTCATCTCGGGTTCGTCCTTCGTGCTGATCGAGGTGGTCGGGCTGTCGCCGGATCTCTACGGCTACTGCTTCGCCACCATCGTGATCGGCTACATGACCGGCACCTTCATCTCCGGCCGGTTCGGCCGTCGGGTCGGTGGCGAGCGGCTGATCTTGATCGGCGCCACCCTGGCCGCCATCGGGGGCGGAATCATGGCCGCCTTCGCCTGGAGCGGCCATGTCACCGTGCTCAGCATCGTGCTGCCGCAGATGCTCGCCATGGTCGGGGTCGGTTTCGTCTTTCCGAACAGCCAGGCCGGCGCCATCGGTCCGTTTCCCCAGATGGCGGGGGCCGCCTCGGCTCTGGTCGGGTTCTTCCAGATGGGGGTGGCCTCGGTGGTCGGCCTCGCCATCGGCCACGCCTTCGACGGCACCGCCAGGCCGTTGGCGACCGGGGTGGCGGTGTCCGGCTTCCTGATGCTGGTCTTCTTCCTGACCCTGGTTTGGCCGGTGCGGAACCGGGCGTAGGCGTGCCGTGGCGATGAGGCTCTGGATCCGACCGCCGAAGGTCTCGGAAGCGCGCCCCGTGTCCCGGGTGGTGCGGCGGTCCATCGTCGAGCTCTGCGAGGAGGATCACGGCGGCGACGTCCATCGCATCGCCGAGTGGCTGGCCAACAAGTCGCCGCAGCAGGTGGCCAGGTGGATCGCCGACAGCGAGCAGCTCTGGAGCGTCGCCGGCCGCGAGGTGATCGAGGGTGCGGGGGCGGTGCGCCGGGACGGTCGCGTGCTGCTGCTCTATGTCGATCCGGCCGCCCGGTTCAGCGGCGTGAGCCGGGCCCTGCTCGAGCAGCTCGAGCTGGACGCCTTCCAGGCCGGGGCGACCAGGATCTCGCTGCAGAGCACCCGCACGGCACGTCGGTTCTATCTGGAGGCGGGGTATGTCCCGGTCGCCGCCGACAGCGACGAGCTGGTCAAATCGATGGGGCGGATGACCGAGCTGACCCGGAAAACCAAGAAGCCGACGGTCGGCTGAGACTGTCGGCTTCCTTACTGCGGCGTTTCCTGGGGGTGTCAGCGGCGTTTGGAGCAAAACGCGATCAGATAGTCTGACCGTGCTCTAACGCGGCGCGACCACCATGATCATCTGCCGGCCTTCGAGCTTGGGATGCGCCTCCACCTTGGCGATCTCGGCGACCTCCTCCTGCACGCGCTTCAGCACGTTCAGGCCGATCTCCTGGTGCGCCATCTCACGACCGCGGAAGCGCATGGTCAGCTTCACCTTGTCCCCGTCGCCGAGGAAGCGATTCACGCTGCGCATCTTCGTCTGGTAGTCGTGCTCGTCGATGTTCGGGCGCATCTTGATCTCTTTGACCTCGATGACCTTCTGTTTCTTCTTGGCTTCGTTCTTCTTCTTTTGAGCCTCGTACTTGAACTTGCCGTAGTCCAGGATCTTGCAGACCGGCGGATCTGCATTCGGTGACACCTCGACCAGGTCGAGGCCGAAGCCTTCGGCCTGCGCAATGGCTTCATCGACGTTCATCACGCCCAGCATGTCGCCATCGGGACCGACGCAGCGCACCTTCGGCACGCGGATGTCACGGTTGACCCGAGGGCCGTCCTTTTGCGGCGGGGTCGTATTAAAAGGTGGTCTGGCGATAGGTTACCTCCTGTGTTTCATTCAGCGGAGCGGCTGGCGGAACGATCCGGGGCCGCCGCTTCATCCTGTAGTCTATGAACGGCGTCGTCGAGAGCAAGGATTTCCTGCGCCTTGCCGCCGAGACGGCGGACCGCGACTTGCTTTCCTTCGGCTTCGCGGGCGCCGACGACAAGCAGCGCCGGCACCTTTGCCTCGGAATGTTCGCGGACCTTGTAGTTAATCTTTTCGTTGCGTAAGTCCAGGGCGACACGGAGTCCGGCGGCCTTGCAGGCGGCGGCGACCTCGCGGGCATAGTCCTCGGCGGCATCGGTGATCGTCGCGACCACGACCTGGACCGGCGCCAGCCACATGGGGAACCGGCCGGAGAACTGCTCGATCAGGATGCCGATCCAGCGCTCCATGGAGCCGAAGATCGCCCGGTGCAGCATGACCGGCCGCTTGCGCTCGCCGCTCTCGGCCACATAGGTGGCGTCCAGCCGCTCCGGCAGCACGAAATCGACCTGCAGGGTTCCGCACTGCCAGTCGCGGCCGATGGCGTCGCGCAGCACGAATTCCAGCTTCGGGCCGTAGAACGCGCCCTCGCCCGGGTTCAGGGTCGTCTCCAGCCCGGCGGCGTCGCAGGCCTCGCGCAGCGCGCCCTCGGCCCGGTCCCACACCGCGTCCTCGCCGGCCCGGACCTCGGGGCGGTCGGAGAACTTGATGCGGATGTCCCGGAAGCCGAAATCGGCATAGATCGATTTCAGCAGGTCGCAGAACTTGATGCTCTCGTCGGTGATCTGGTCTTCCGTGCAGAAGATATGGGCGTCGTCCTGGGTGAAGGCGCGCACCCGCATGATGCCGTGCAGCGCGCCCGACGGCTCGTTGCGGTGGCACGAGCCGAACTCGGCCAGGCGCAGCGGCAGGTCGCGGTAGGACTTCAGGCCCTGCTTGTAGACCTGCACATGGCCCGGGCAGTTCATCGGCTTCAGCGCCAGCACCCGGTCGTCCTCGGCATTGGCGGTGAACATGTTCTCGCGGAACTTGTCCCAGTGGCCCGAGGCCTCCCACAGCGCCCGGTCGATGAGCTGCGGCGTCTTGATCTCCTGATACCCGGCCGCGTCGAGCCGGCGCCGGATATACATCTCGATCTCGCGGTACAGCGTCCAGCCCTTGGGGTGCCAGAACACCGAACCGACGGCCTCTTCCTGGATGTGGAACAGGTCGAGCTCGCGGCCGAGGCGGCGGTGGTCGCGCTTCTCGGCCTCCTCGATCATCGTCAGATGGGCCTGCAGCGCCTTGTCGTCGGCGAAGGCCGTGCCGTAGATGCGCTGGAGCTGCTCGCGGTTGCTGTCGCCGCGCCAATAGGCGCCGGCCACCCGCATCAGCTTGAAGGCATGGCCCACGCCCTTGGTCGACGGGCCGTGCGGACCGCGGCACAGATCGAGGAACTCGCCCTGGCGGTAGAAGCTGATCGTCTCGCCCTGGGGGATCGCCTCGGTCAGCTCGACCTTGAACGGCTCGTTCGTGGCCTTGTAGTGCTCGACCGCCTGGTCGCGCGTCCACTCCTCGCGCACGATCTTCTCGTCGCGGTCCACGATCTCGTGCATGCGCTGTTCGATCTTCTCCAGATCGTCCGGCGTGAAGGGCTGGTCGCGGTAGAAGTCGTAGTAGAAGCCGTTGTCGATCGACGGGCCGATCGTGACCTGGGTGCCGGGATACAGCTCCAGCACCGCCTCGGCCAGGATATGGGCGCAGTCGTGACGGATATGCGCCAGCGCCTTGTCGTCCTTGCGGGTGACCAGGGCGAGCCTGGCGTCCTCGGAGATCACATGGTCGAGATCGACCGGCTTGCCGTCGACCTCGGCGATGAAGGCGGCCTTGGCGAGGCCCGGGCCGATATCGGCGGCGACGGCGGCCGGCGTGACCGGCGCGTCGTAGGAACGGACGGAACCGTCGGGAAGCGTGATGGCGGGCATTGGAGTTCTCTTTGTCGAAACCGGGGCAGAGCGGGCGGAAGCGGTCCGGCCCCTCAGGGCCACCGCTCAGGCGTCATGCCGTCTCGAACGCGCGCAGGGATGCGCCGGCCGTCCGAGACGGCCAGATAGTCTGCGTCCGAGTGATGATGCGCAGCAGGCGCATGGGTTCGTCCGGTTTCGTTGCGTTCGGCTGGGTTTTACGCGCCTCGGCGGTGCGAGGCAAGGGGCGGGCTGAACCGGGTCGCGGCGGTCGGTCTTGCACTGCCCGGTTCGAACAGGTTCACTCGCCCGACCTCTGGAAAATCCGGGACCGGCCATGACGACCCAGATGAGACAGCTTCCCACCCTTGCCGTGGGCGACATCATGCCGAAACTGCCGCTCAAGCGGCGCAACGGCGAGACGTTCGACCTCTATTCCGACGAGGAATCCGGCAACATCCACTTGCTCGCCTTCGTCGCCGACCCGGCCTCCGGCACGGCCGTGGTCGATGCGCTGGCGGCAAAGCGGGACGATTTCGACGCGCTCGGCATGCGGGTTCGCATCGTGCTGTCGGGCGAGGCCAAGGGCGAGTTTCCCTTCCCGGTGCTGGGCGATCCCGACGGCACCGCGTCCAGGCTGGCCGGGCTGACGGTCGCCCTGGGCAGGGTCACCGGCGGCGGGCCGGTCCTGCTGCTGGTCGGCCCGAACCAGCACCTGGCCGCGCGGATCGGTCCCGAGGACGGCGACCCGGCCGAGGCCGCCCTGGCGGTGGCCCGGCCGATGGTGGAGCGCCGCCGCGCCGAACTGGTGCCGGCGATGCACCCGCCGGTCCTGATGGTGCCCGACGTGTTCAACGACGCGGACTGCAAGCGGCTGATCAACATCTTCGCCATGCAGGGCAACGAGTTCGTCGAGCCCGGTCACAACCAGCTCCAGGGCCGAACCACCGACTGCAAGATGCGGATCCCGGACTACGGCCGCGACGACCGGATCGACCACTGGGTCTGCTCGCCGGAGACCAACACCATCATCGACGAGCGCATCGGCCCGCGGCTTATCCCGGAGATCCAGCGCGCTTTCAACTATCGGGTCACCCGGCACGAGCGCTATCGGATCGCCCGCTACGAAGGGGCGCAGAAGGGCTCCAAGCACGGTCACCGCGACAATACCCAGCCGGGGGTCGCCCATCGACGCTTCGCGGTGACGATCAACCTGAACAGCGACGAGTACGAAGGCGCGGAGATCCGCTTCCCGGAGTTCTCGCAGGCCGTCTACAAGCCGCCGGCCGGCGCGGCCATCGTGTTCTCCTGCTCGCTGCTGCACGAGGTCATGCCGATGCGCTCGGGTCGCCGCTTCGCCCTGCTGGCTTTCCTGTTCGGCGAGACCTGAGGGCCTGTCCGGGGAGACCCGAGGGTCAGCCCCGCGCCTCCTGGGCGGCGGCCTCGAACTGGTCGCGGGTCCAGGCGTTGCGGGCGGGGGACGGCCCGATCCGGCGGCATTCTTCGGCGCAGACCTGATAGTCGCGGACCGCGAGCCCCTTGGTGCGAAAGGTCGGGAAGCCGCTGTAGAGACCCTGCGGGCCGAGATTGTAGGCCATGTCCAAGGTGGCGAGCTGGACCCGCGCGGGCCAGGCCGCGAAGCCGCCGCCGACAGTCTTGAACCGCCTTTGCGTCTCGGCGAAGATTTCGGCGAACTTGCTGCGGAACAGGTCGGCCGATTGCTCCGGCGTGATCCGCAGGTCCGACAGGTCCTGAAAGGCTTTGGCCCCGCGCAGGGCGCGGTCGGTCGCCGCGGCGACGGCGGCATAGGCGGTCTGCTTGTCCGCATCGCTCGCCGCCTGTCCGTTCCGACCCAACGGGATGGCCCCGACCGCGGCGGCGTTCGGGAGCATGTGGCCGATGCCGATCGTCACCTTGTCGACCGTGTCGAGATAGAGCCAGGGAATGTCGCCTTCGAAGCGCCGGGCGATCGGCAGGTAGTCGTCGGCAGTGATCAGCATGCTCACACTCCCTGGCTGAAGGCGTTATCTCCGCGCGGCGACCGCCTCGATCTCGACCGTCCAGTCCGGATTGGCGAGGGCGGTGATCACAAGCAGGGTGCTGGGCACCTTGCGGCTGCCGAGAAAATCATTCCGCGTCGTCCGCATCGTCGGGATGTCGGCCGGGTCGGTCAGGTAGAAGCGCAGGAACACCAGGTCGTCGAGACCGAGCCCGGCATCGGCCAGCAGGTTCGCGATGTTGGCGAAGGCCTGTCGGATCTGGCTTTCGGTGTCGCGGCCGGCCAGCGTGCCGTCCGCCTTCAGGCCGATCTGGCCCGACAGGACGAACCAGTCCTTCACCCCCTCGACCATCAGGCCCTGGGTGAAGGTCGGAATGCCGAGATTGGGGACGGTGTCCGGATCGTGGGTGGTGGTGGTCATGGGCATCTCTCCCGATTGGATTGTTATATAGGATTTTTACGATTGATGCAAGTTAAAACTGTATTCATATTCAGAAAGTTGCATCCGGTCAGTACGCCAGCCGGCCGAACATATGGTCGAACGGCAGCATGACGTGCTCGCGATAGGCCGGGCGGTCCTGCAGGCGGCGGTACCAGGCTTCCACATGGGGCACGGACGGCCGCTCGATCGGGATGCCGAAATATCGGAACAGGTTGGTGCCGGCCGGAATGTCGGCCAGGCCGAAGCTGTCGCCACCGAGCCAGGGGCGGGTGGCCAGCTCGCGGTCGAGAAGCTGCATATGGGCGGCACAGCGCGCCAGCTTCTGGGCCACGGCGGCGGTGTCCCGCTTGTCCTCCGGCGTGCGGTAGAAGCCCCAGAACACGCCGGTCAGGAAGTCGGGCTGCAGGGTCGTGCCCGACCAGTCCATCCAGCGCTCCGCCTGCGAGCGCGCGCCCGGGTCGTCCGACCAGTAGGTGCCCTTGCCGTAGCGGGCGGCGAGGTAGCGCAGGATCGTATGGGATTCCCAGACCACCGTACCGCCGTCGTCGATCACCGGCACCCGCCCATGCGGGTTCATCGCCCGGAACTCGGGGTCGTCGAGCCCGCCATGGTCGCCGCCGGCCGGGACGTGCCGGTGCTCCAGCCCCAGCTCGCCGATGAACCAGAGAACCTTCTGCACGTTGAACGCGTCGCGGCGTCCCCAGACCGTCAGCATGGGCATTCTCCTTATTTTGCGTCGGGCTCAGCGCGCGGCGACGATCTCCAGCTCCACCCGCCATTCCGGCAGGACAAGGCCGGAGACCAGGATCAGGGTGCTCGGGATCACCTTGTCCTCGCCGAAGAACTCGGTGCGGGCCTGGCGCAGGGCGAGGATGTCGCCCCGGTCGATCAGGTAGATCCGCAGATGGGCGACGTCGTCCCTGGTCATGCCCGCACCCGCCAGCAGCATGCCGATATTGGCGAAGGCCTGGCGGCACTGGGCGAGCGTGCCGGACGCGGTGGTGCCGTCGGGCAGCACGCCGACCTGACCGGCGATGTGCAGCCACTTGCTCACCCCTTCGGTGACCATGGCGTGGGTGTAGTTCGGGGTGCCCATGACCGCCATGCCGGCGGGGTCGAGGGGAGTGTGCGTCATCGGTCGTTCTCCGGGTCCGGGGAAAGGGGTGGCACGCATGCCGCGGGAGGCATTGAAGCCCAGATCGGGGTCCGGCGGTACCGGCCGTCTTTCTTCGCTGCCGACGATTCACTTCCGCCGGCCGGGCCTGTAGAGTGGCGCCGTGACGAGACCCGGGGGCGGGGTATCGGGAGACGGCGATGCTACGGATCTGGCGCACGTTTGTGATCGGACTGGCCCTGACGCTGGGCGTGGCGCTGGCCGCGCGCGAGGCGGCGGCCCATCCCCATGTCTGGATCGACCTGCGGACCACTGTGGTGATGGACGACCAGGGGCGGGTGACGGCGATCGGCCAGGAATGGCTGTTCGACCCGATCTATTCCGCCTATGTGACCGGCGGCCTCGACCCGGCATCGGACAAGGCCCGCAAGGCGCTGGACGACCTCCTGGGCGAGAGCATGAGCAACTTGCGGGAGTACGATTATTTCATGCGGGTGCGGGCCGATGGCGGGCGCCTGGCCCTCGAAGACGCGCGAGACACCTCGGCGGCGATGCGCGGCGACCGGATGCTGTACCGCTTCACCGTGCCCCTGTCCGATCCGGTGGACCCGCGCAGCCGGGACCTCGATATCGCGGTGTTCGACCCGACCTACTACATCGAGATGCTGCATCTGGAGGGGGACGTCATCGCCTTTCAGGGAGCGAACCAGACCGGTTGCGGGGCGCGGATCATCGAGCCCGCCCCGGACATGAACGCCATTGCCCTGGCCCAGTCCCTCGACAGGAACGCCGCTGCCGACGACACCCTCGGCGCCCAGTTCGCCGAGACCGTCATCATCGCCTGCAAGTGAGACCGCGATGTCCTCGACCGAACTCCGGATGAACCCCCGGCTCCTCCTGCCGGCCGGCGGACTGGTTCTGCTGGTCGGTGCGGCGATCCTGCTGGCCTTCGCGCCGCAGTTCGACCTGTCGATCCCGTACTGGTCGCGGATCGCCCTGGAGATCCAGGTCATCCAGCGCGAGCTGCATCGGGGCCTCGCCGCCGCGATCACCGCGGTGCGCGAAGAGGGGATGGTCGCGGCCTGGACGCTGGTGGGGCTCAGCTTCCTCTACGGCATCTTCCACGCGGCCGGCCCGGGCCACGGCAAGGTGGTGATCTCCACCTACCTGCTGACCCAGGAGAGCGAGCTGAAGCGGGGGCTGATCCTGTCCCTTGCGGCGGCCCTGGTGCAGGGTCTGGTGGCGATCCTGGTGGTCGAGGCGACGGTTCGGGTCCTCGGCCTCACCATGCGCCAGGCGGAGGGCGTTGTGCCGAGCCTGGAGGCGGCGAGCTACGGGCTGATCGCCCTGGTGGGCGCGGGGCTGGTCTTCGCCCGCGGGCGCCGGCTGCTCCGCGCGCTGGCCGGATCGCCTGCCGCGCACGACCCTCACCACGACGCTCACGATCATCATCATGATCACCCTCACGACCACGCACACGATCACGCCCATTGCGGCCATTCCCACGGTCCCAGCCGCGAGGATCTGGCCGCGCCGCTGAGCCTGCGCGGCGCTGCCGCCCTGGTCCTGTCGATCGGCATCCGGCCCTGCAGCGGCGCGGTGCTGGTCCTGGTGGTCGCCTATTCAATGGGCCTGCGGCTGACCGGCATTGCCTCGGTGCTGGCGATGTCCCTGGGCACGGCGATCACCGTCGGGGTCCTGGCCGCCCTGTCGGTCTTCGCCCGCGACATGGCCCGGCGGCTGGCGGCGCGGATGCCGGCGCATGCGGGGGGCCTGTCGCTGGCGGCGGAGGGCGTCGCCGTGCTGGGCGGGCTGGCGATCCTGGTGCTGGGCCTGCTGCTGCTGCAGGCGGTGCTGAGCGCGCCGGCGCATCCGCTCAGGTAGCGCCGTCTCCCAACCGCGGGTCGCGGGCGATCCAGTCGCCGGTCTCCGCCAGAACCGCCTCGACATCCAGGTCCGCCAGATCGTCGCGCTGCAATGCGCGGGTATGCGGGCCGCGCGGGCCGGTACGGCCGGGATCGCTGTCGGCGGAGAACAGGGCCAGGGTCGGCGCCCCGGCCAGGGCGGCCAGATGGGTGGGCCCGGTGTCGTTGCCGATCACCAGCCGGGCCGCCCGGGCGAAAGCCGCGAGCTCCGGCAGGGATGTCGCCCCGGTCAGGTCGAGCGCCTCGGGGGCCGCCGCCTGGATCGCGTCGGCGAGGTCGCCTTCCCCGGCGGTGCCGGCGACGGCGGTGCCGAGGCCCTGCGCGTCCAGCCGCGCGGCGAGGTCGCCGAACCGGTCCGCCGGCCAGCGTTTGGCCGGACGCCCCGGCGAAGCGCCGGGGATCAGCAGGACGAAGGGCCGGGCCGGCAGGCGGTCGGCGATCGGTGCGTCGAGGAAGCCCAGATCCGACAGCGGCACGTCGTCGATCCCGGCGATGGCGAGTTGTTCGCGCTGGCGCTCGACCGTGTGCAGGGGTGAGGGCGCGTCATAGACGTGGCGGTGGCTGCATCCCGGCACTTTGCCGCACCATTCCGGCCCGCCGGCGCCGCCGAGCAGGCGGAAATAGCCGGCCGACCGGTCGGAGGTCTGCAGGTCGTAGACCCGCCGGAACCGCCCGCCGCGCAGCTTTCGGCGCAGGGCGAGCCAGGCGAGGGGATTGAGCTTCGGCGCGGAATCGATCCAGATCTCGTCGAACAGGCCGCTCGCCTGCGCCAGGTCGAGGTACGGCGCGCGGGTCAGCAGGGTCAGGCGGGCCGAAGGATGGTCCCGCCGGATCGCCTGCATCGGGCCGAGCGCGAGCAGAAAGTCCCCCAGCGCGCCGAGCTTGATCACCAGCACGCGGTCGATGGCGGAAGCGGCGGTCATAGGCGTTCGCAGCCCCGCGCGGCCAGGACCTCGGTATAGACGGACAGGGTGCGGGCGCACATCTGATAGCGCGAGAAGTTCCGGCGCACATGGGCGATGGCCTTGGCCGACAGGGCCGCGCGGGCGTCCTCGTCGACGGACAGCGCGGTGCGCAGCCCCGCGGCCAGCGCGCCGGCATCGCCGGGCTGCACCAGCCAGCCGGTCTCGCCCGGCAGCACGGTTTCCCGCGCGCCGCCGTGATCGGCTGCGACGATCGGCCGGCCCATGGCCTGGGCCTCGATCATCACCCGGCCGAACGGCTCCGGATCCAGGCTGGCGGAGACCACCACATTGGCCAGCTTGTAGGCGGCGGGCATATCGTCGGTCCGGCCGACGAAATGCACATAGCCGCCCACGCCGGAGGCATGGGCATGGGCTTCCAGCGCCTTCTTGGCGTCCGGTCGCGCGGTGTCGTCACCGACCATGAGGCAGCGAAAGGATCCGCGCTCCAGCTGCGCCAGCGCGTCGATCAGCAGCTTGTGGCCCTTCCAGGCGGTGATCCGTCCCGGCATCATGATCACCGGGACCCCGTCGGGCAGGCGCCACTTGTTGACCAGCCGGATCATCCGTTCCGCCGGCACCTTGTCCGGGTCGAACAGCTCCAGATCCACCCCGCGCGGGATCACCCGCAGTCGGGCGGCGTCCAGGCCGTAATCGGCGAGCAGCCGCTCGGCGATGTAGTGGGAGATGGCGATCACCCGCTCGCCGCGCACCATCACCGAATTGTAGGCGCGCTTCAGGGCGTTGGAGGCGGCCGGGCGCTGGTGAAAGGTGGTGACGAAGGGCACCCGGTTGCGCGCCGCCGCCTTGATTCCGAGCCAGGCGGGAATGCGCGAGCGCGCATGCACCAGGTCGACCCGCTCGCGATGGATCAGGTCGACCAGCGAATCGAAGGTCGCGCGCCAGTGCAGCGGGTTCTTGGAATGGACCGGCAGTTCGATATGGGTGGCGCCGATCCGTTCCAGCTCGCGCACCATCGGGCCGCCGCGCGAGACCACCAGCGACCGCCAACCGGCCTGGACGATGGCCCGGGACATGTCGACCGTGCCGCGTTCCACCCCGCCGGAGACCAGCGCGGGCAGCATTTGCAGGACGGTCGGCCCCATGCCGCCATGGCCGGGCCGGAACGCCTCGAAATCTTCGTCGGAAATGTTAGGATCGGGCGCGGCGGTCGCGCCGGCCTCCAACGGCTCTGTCACCGGCAAATCCAGCAATCGGTACGGTCCAATTCGAAAAGAGACCCTAGCACAATGACGCCCACGTCACAGCATGGCGAAACGCCCTCTCCGGCACCCAAGACCTTGACCACGCAGGATGGCGAGACCCTGGCCTATCATCACGTGCCGGGGCGGCAGCCCGGGATCCTGTTCTGCGGCGGATTCATGTCCGACATGACCGGCACCAAGGCCCTGGCCCTGGAGGCCCTGGCCCGGGCGCGCGGGCAGGCCTTCACCCGGTTCGACTATCGCGGCCACGGCCAGTCCTCCGGCGCGTTCCGGGACGGCACGATCGGCCTGTGGAGATCCGACGCCCTGGCCGTTTTCGACGCGGTCACCGACGGCCCGGTGATCGTGGTCGGATCGTCCATGGGCGGCTGGATCGCCCTGCTCCTCGCCCTGGCCCGGCCCGAACGGGTGGCGGGGCTGGTCGGCATCGCCGCGGCGCCGGACTTCACCGAGGACCTGATGTGGGCGGAGTTCGACGAGACGGTCCGGCGGGCCCTGACCACCGAGCGGGTCTATCTGGAGCCGTCGGAGTATTCCGAGGAGCCCTACACGATCACCATGGATCTGATCGAGGAGGGGCGGAACCATCTGATCATGCGCGGACCGATTCCGATCGCCGCGCCGGTGCGCCTGCTGCACGGCATGCGCGACACCAGCGTGCCGCACCGCCTTTCCGTTCTGTTGGCGGAGCGGCTGGAGACCGACGACGTCCAGGTGCATCTGGTGAAGGACGGCGACCACCGGCTGTCGACCGAGCGGGACCTGGCCCTGCTGGCCGGGGCGGTGGCGGAACTGTCGGGAGGCTAAGGCCTGCCGGTGCCGAGCGGCAGGCGGATGATGGCGCAGGTGCCGCCCGACGTGCCGGCGCGGAATTCCAGCGTGCCGCCCAACTCGGCCACCGTGCGCCGGGCGATCATCAGGCCGAGGCCGGACCCGGTATCGCCATGGGGGCCGACGGTGCTGGGTGCGCGGTCGCTCGGGTCGACCGAGTTCATCTGATCGGCCAGGATCGTCGGATCCATGCCGATGCCGTTGTCGGCGACCACGAACACCGCCACGTTCTCCAGCGGCTCGCGCCGGGCGATCAGCGAGACCCGGCCGCCCCGGGGTGTGAACTTGATGGCGTTGGTCAGCAGGTTGTTCAGAACCGTGCCGAGCAGGGCGATGTTGACCGAGAGCTCGGGCAGGTCGGGCTGGACATCGACCTCCAGGGACAGGCCCCGGGCCTCGGCCATCGGCCGGTACATGGCGGCGAGGTCCGCGAGCAGGGTCGAGACCGGAACGGAGGACGGCTCGGGCCGGGTCAGCGGGGCCTGGACCAGCTTGTCGCACAGGCCGATCATTTTTGAGGTCGCGTCATGCGCAAGGGCCGCGTATTCCTTGTAACGCGCGCTGCCAAGCGGGCCGAAGCGCTCGTCCTTCATGATCTCCATGATCGCCGACAGCGCGTTCAGCGGATTGCGGAGTTCGTGGGCGATCTCGCGCAGCTGGGCGGCGGCATCAGGTGAGAGCCTTGAAGTGCCGATCGAGGATTCGCCGACTTTGTCTGGACGTTCTTCTGACATCATGATGCAAGTCTCCACCAGATCCTCTTACCAACCGGTAAAGAAGACGGCCCTGATCCTGGCGATTGTGGGGCTGGTTTTCGGCCAGGTCGGGGCGGCATCGGCCCAGACGGCCGGCGGCGAGCAGCAAGCGGCGATGTACGACGCCTGCCTGACCCAGGCGGACTCCGAGCCCAAGGCGGCCTATGAGGCCGCGCTGGACTGGTACAAGGCGGGCGGTGGGCTGCCGGCGCGGCACTGCGCGGCGGTCGCCCTGCTCGGCCTGGACGCCTATGAGGAGGCGGCCGCCCGGCTGGAGAAGCTGGCAGGCGAGGTCCCCGACGCCCGGATCGATCTGCGCCTGGGCCTGATCGCCCAGGCCGCCCAGGGCTGGATGATGTCCGGCCGGGCGGAGCGGGCGGCCCAGCTGCTGTCCCTGGTGATCAACGTCCGCCCAGACGACCCCCAGCTCCGGGCGGACCGGGCGGTGGCCTGGATGTCGCTCGGCGATCACTGGGCGGCGATCGACGATCTGGACCTCGCCCTGCAGCGCGCGCCCGAGGATGTGGAGCTGCTGCTCTACCGGGCCGCCGCCTACCGCTATCTCGGCGTGCCGGACCTGGCGCGCGACGACGTGACCCGGGCCCTGGCCGTCGATCCGAACCATCCCGGCGCCTGGCTGGAGCGGGGCATTCTCGACGAACTCGCCGGCGACAAGGCGGCCGCGCGCCGTGACTGGATCAAGGTGCTGGAACTGGCGCCGGACGGAGCGGTTGCAGATGCCGCCCGGGCGCGGCTTGAGGCATTGGACGTGGCCCGGTAGCGGCCGGCCCCCGAACGGCCAGGCAGCCAGCGGTCAGGCAGCCAGCGGTCGGACAGCGAATGGTCAGACGGCGAGCGGCCGCTCATCCGCATCGTCGTCCGCGCCGTCAACGGTGTCGCCCGCTTCCGCCGCCAGGATCAGTCCGGCGAATTCCGACAGGAAGACCGAGCCCTTCACGGTGCGCTGGACCAGCACGCTGCGCCGGTCCTCATCGTCCACCTTGCGGCGCAGGAATCCCAGCGTGCACAGCCGGTCGAGCGCCCGGGTGACCGCGGGCTTGGAGATGTTCAGGGCGATGGCCAGCCCGCGCACGGTATGCGGCGGCGTGGTCAGATAGACGGTCAGCAGGAGCCCCATCTGCCGGGCGGTAAGGTCGGGCCCGTCACGGCGCACGCTCTGCACGGTGGCGGCCCGCCACAGGTTCAGGACTCGGTGCTGCTGATCGGATCGGTGCATCGACGGGCCTTTCCCGGTCGTTCCGGAAGCGGATCGAAGATACATGTCCTTGGCGGCAAAGGGAAGAGCGATCGTTTCGATCCCAGTCGATCGTTCAGCCGCCGAACCGCGCCTTGATCGTCTGGAAGGTCGCGCGGATGCCCTGGGCTTCGCCGCCTTCCGGCCGGCCGGGGCGATCGCGCAGGTTCCAGGCGATCAGATCCACATGCATCCAGGGTGTTGTTTTGGAAACGAAATGCTCCAGGAACAGGGCCGCGGTGATGGCGCCGCCATACGGGCCCGACCCGGTATTGGACAGGTCGGCGATCTTGGTCTTCAGCATCGCCTTGTAGGGCTGGTGCAGCGGCAGGCGCCACAGCGGATCCTCCTCCGCTAGGCCGCTGGCGAGGATGTCGCCGGCGAGCGAATCGTCGTTGCAGAACATCGCCGGCAGGTCTGGGCCGAGCGCCACGCGGGCGGCGCCGGTCAGGGTGGCGAAGTCGATCAGCAGGTCGGGCTGCTCGCTGTCGGCCTCGGTCAGGGCGTCGCAGAGCACCAGCCGGCCCTCGGCGTCGGTGTTGCCGACCTCCACCGTCGTGCCCTTGCGGGTGCGGCAGATGTCCATCGGCAGGAAGGCGTTGCCGGAGACCATGTTCATCACCGCCGGCACCAGCACCCGCAGACGCACCGGCAGGTTCGCCGCCATGATCATGCGGGCCAGCGCCAGCACCTGGGCGGAGCCGCCCATGTCCTTCTTCATGGTCAGCATGCCGTTGGACGGCTTCAGGTCGTAGCCGCCGGTGTCGAAGCACACGCCCTTGCCGACCAGGGTGACCTTCGGATGCTTGGCGTCGCCCCAGACCATGTCGATCAGGCGCGGCGCATCCTCCGCCCCGCGGCCGACCATGTGGATCGTCGGGTAGTTCTTCTTCAGCAGCTGGTCGCCGACGGTGACGGCGATCTTCGCCTTGAACTCCTTGGCCAGCGCCTTGGCCGTCTCGGCCAGCTCGCTCGGCCGCAGGTCGGAGCCGGGGGTGTTGATCAGGTCGCGGGCGAGGGCGGTCGACGCGGCGATATTCTCCACATGGTCGCGGTCCGCCCCTTTCGGCCAGACCAGTTCCGCCTCGATCTCGGGCATCTCGGTGTAGCGGGTGAAGCGGTAGGTCGCCAGTGCCCAGCCGGTCGCGGCCCGGGTCGCGTCCGCGCCCGACAGGTCGGCGTCGATGGCATAGCGTCCGGCGGGCAGGGATCCCGGCAGGCCGGCGAAGTCCCACACGCCGATCCGGTCGGCCTCCTCGACCCCGACCAGCACCCGGGCGATGTCCCCCGCCTTGCCGGGGACCACGCAGGTCTCGCAGGGCTTGGCCTTGTAGCCGGTGGCGGCGATCCAGGTCTTGGTGGCGGCGTCGGCCTCCACGGCCCATTCCTTCAGTCCGTCGGCGGTGACCGGGGTGACCGGAATGGTTCCTGCGGTGGCGCGGGCGACGAGGTTGAAGGCCACGGCGGTTGCTCCTGGCTGTTGGACAAAGGACGAATGAGCGGTGACAGTTCCGTACATCCGGTATACTCGCTGCTGCTTAACAGGCACAAGCGAGCACCCCACATAGGGGTCTGCGCAACTGAATGGCGAGATGTTATGGCAGACACGGCCGACAGTCCCCTGACCTTGATCATCGGGAACAAGAACTACTCGAGCTGGTCTCTTCGGGCCTGGCTGATCCTGCGTCAGGCCGGTCTCAAGGCCGATGAGGTTCTCATCGCACTCAGCGAGTCCGGATCCAAGAGCGCGCTGCTGAAACACTCGCCTTCCGGGCGGGTCCCCTGCCTGGTCCATGGCGACCTGACGGTCTGGGACAGCCTGGCGATCGGCGAGTATGCCGCCGAGCTGGCGCCGGATGCCGGTCTGTGGCCGGCGGACCGCGCGGCCCGCGCCCTGGCCCGGTCCGTGTCGGCCGAGATGCATAGCGGCTTCACCGCCCTGCGCACGCATATGCCGATGAATATCCGCTCCTCCTTCCCCAAGGAGGGCCGCAAGCCGGGCGTGCAGGAGGACATCGACCGGGTGAAGGCGATCTGGCGCCAATGCCTGTCGCGCCATGGCGGCGACGGGCCGTTCCTGTTCGGCCGTTTCACCATCGCCGACGCCATGTACGCGCCGGTGGTCAGCCGCTTCCGGACCTTCGCCGTGGATCTGGGCGAGCAGGAGCAGGCCTATGCCGACGCGGTCTGGTCGATGGAGGCCATGAAGGTCTGGGTCGAGGCGGCCGAGGACGAACCGATGGTGATCGACGACGCCGAGTTCTGACCCGCCGCCGCGCAGGTCCGGTTCCGAAGGGCCGGTTCCGCGGGGCCGATCAGGTCAGTCGATCTCGTTCACGCAGTGCACAGGCCGGTCGAAATAGGTCGAATCCGAGCAGCGCTTACCCATCACCTTGTTCAGGTGGTAGAAGCCGTTGCGCCCCGTCGCCAGATTGGGGCCGAGCGCCAGCGCGCCGCCTCCCCAGACATAGGGATTGCATCCTCCCAGCAGGCCAAGCAGCAGGGCGGCGACGGACAGTCGGGCAAGGGTGGTCTGGAACATCGTATCCTCCGAACTTCTTTCGGGGGGCCGGTCGGCCGGGTGCCGCCCTTTTGGCGACCGGCCGATAATGCATAAAATACCAGATATTTCCAGGGTAAATCTCTTGCTGCAAGTGAGTCGCAAAACCACCTTGCACCGATGGGTCTTTGCCTCAAGGGTATGGAACCCTATCTTCGCGGCATACTCAATCGGAGCACGTTCACATGTCTGTCGCTGAAACCGTCGCGACCGCCGCTTCCCCCGACACGCTCGACCTGCTGCTGACCCGCCGCTCGGTCGTCGCCAAGAATCTGAGCGAGCCGGGGCCCGACGCCGTCACCCTGCAGAAGATCATCGCCGCCGGCCTGCGCGTCCCCGACCACGGCAAGATCGGCCCCTGGCGGGTCCAGGTCCTGCTCAAGGAGGGCCAGCTCGCCCTGGGCGACGTGCTGGCCTCGGTCTATCTGGCCGACAATCCGGATGCCGAGAAGCGGCTGGTGGACATGGAGCGGCTTCGCCCGTCGCGCAGCCCGGTGCTGCTGGCGGTGACCTCCAAGATCGACCCGCACCATCCCAAGATCCCGGAGCTGGAGCAGCGGCTGTCCGGCGGTGCGCTCTGCCAGAACATCCTGGTGGCGGCCCATGCCAGCGGCTTCGCCGCCCAGTGGCTGACCGAATGGCCGGCCTTCCACCCCACGGTGAAGGAAGCGCTGGGCCACGACGCCGACACCGACATCATCGGCTTCATCTATATCGGCACCCCGACCGAGGCGCCGACCGAACGCGGCCGTCCGGCCTATGAGGACGTGGTCAGCGAGTGGACGGGGCCGGAGCCCAAGGTCTAAGCCCCGCGGTCTCTAGACCTCGCGCTCGATGAACCGGCGCCGGGTCTCGGCGAAGGCCCGCATCCGCGCCTCGACCCGGGCATTGACCGTGCCGTCCGGATACGATCCGTCGGCCCCGCGCGGGCCGGCGGGCACGCCGGTCAGGATCTCGATCCCCTCGGCGATGGTCGACACCGCCCAGACCTTGAACTTCCCGGCCTTCACCGCGTCGCGCACCTCTTCCTTGAGCATCAGGTGGCGGGTGTTGGCGGCCGGGATCATCACCCCCTGATCGCCGGTCAGGCCGCGGGCGGCGCAGATGTCGAAGAAACCTTCGATCTTCTCGTTCACCCCGCCGATCGCCTGGACGTCGCCCATCTGGTTGACCGAGCCGGTGACGGCGATGCCCTGGCGGATCGGCACCTCCGACAGGGCCGAGAGCAGGGCGTAGAGTTCGGTGGATGACGCGCTGTCGCCGTCCACCCCGCCATAGGACTGCTCGAACACCACGCTGGCCTGCAGCGAGGCGGGCACGTCGGTGGCGTAGGTCGCCGCCAGATATCCCTGCAGGATCAGCATCCCCTTTGAGTGCAGCGGGCCGCCCAGCTCGACCTCGCGCTCGATATCGACGACCTTGCCGTTGCCGGGACGCACGCGCGCGGTGATCCGGGTCGGCCGACCGAAGCTGTGGGTCCCGATCTGCAGCACGCTGAGCCCGTTGACCTGGCCGACCTCCGCTCCGTCGGTGTCGATCAGCATGGTCTCGGCCAGGATCTGTTCGCGCATGCGCCGTTCGATCCGGTCGGAGCGCCGGCGATAGGCCTCCAGGGCGGCCTCGACATCCGCCTCCACCACGGTCTTGTGGTTGTGCTCGCGGGCCTGGTAGTCGGCCTCCCGCATCAGGTCGGCGATCAGCCCGACCCGGGTGGTCACCCGATCCCGGTCGGCGACCAGCCGCGAGCAGTGTTCGATCACCCGCTCCACCGCCTTGCGGTTGAAGGGACGCAGGGTCTCGTTCTTCTGGATGGTGGCGATCAGCCGCGCATAGAGCGCGTCGTGCTCGTCGTCGCGCTCCATGATGTCGTCGAAATCGGCGGCCACCTTGAACAGGTCGGCGAAGTCCGGATCGGCCGCCGCCAGGGTGTGATAGAGCCGCTGGTCGCCGAACAGCACCACCTTGACCGACAGCGGGATGTCGGCCGGCTGGATCGACACCGCGAGGGTGGTGGTCGCCGCGTCCTGCGGGCTCTCGATCGTCACCCGGCCGCTGTACAGCGCACGTTTCAGGGCGTCCCAGGCGAACGGCTGCTGGAGCAGTTTCAGTGCGTCGATCAGCAGATAGCCGCCATTGGCGCAGTGCAGGGCGCCGGGGCGGATCAGGGTGAAGTCGGTCAGCATCGAGCCCATCTGGGCTCGGTACTCGATGCGGCCGACCAGCCGGCCGAGGGTCGGGTGGTCCTCGATCACCACCGGCGCGCCGACCTCGGCCTCGTGGCTGACGAAGACGTTGACCCGGAACCGGCGCTGGGGGTCGGGAGCGGCGGCCGGATCGGTCGGCCCCGACCCCTGCCCAGATCCCGACCCCTGCCCCTGCCGAGCCTCAGCCGGCTGGGCGAAGACGTGGATCTTCTCGATCAGATCCTCCTCCAGCGCGGCCAGCCAGGCCGCCAGCTCCTCGGTCGGGGTCATGCCCTCGCGGACCTCGGTCATCTCCTCGTCCACCAGAGACCGCGCGACGCTGTCGTTCAGCGCCCGGATCGCCTTCTGGCGGTCGCGCTCCAGCAGCGGCGCCTTGTGCAGGGCATCGCGCAGCAGCGCCTGGACCTCCTGAATGGCGGCCTGCAGCCGCTCGCGCCGGATCTGCGGCAGGGCGTTGAACTTCTCCTGCGCCATCGGCTTGCCGCCATCCTCCGGCACCACGGCGAAGCCCTGCTCCGTGCGCACCAGCAGCAGGTCGCGCTCCTTGGCGGCGGCGGCCACGCCTTCCAGCGACTGCTCGCCCTGCTTGGCGAATTCCTGGTCGATCGCCTCGCGGCGGCCGCGGTACTCCTCGCCCTCGAGCACGGCGGCGACCGAGGCGGTCAGATCGGCGATCAGCTTCTCGATCCGCCGGTGCAGGTTAGGTCCCTCGCCCGGCGGCAGGCGCAGGGCGAGGGGCCGGTGCGGATCCTTGAAGTCGTTGACATAGACCCAGTCGTCGCCGGCGGGGAACCGGGCGGCCCGGTCCCGGAGATAGCCGCGCACGGCGGCGTGCTTGCCGGAGCCCTTGGGTCCGATGACGAACAGGTTGTAGCCGCGGGACCGCATGCGGGCGGCGAAGCGCACCGCCTCCAGCGCGCGGTCCTGGCCGATCAGCGTGTCGACCGGCTCCAGCTCCTTGGTGGTCTTGAAGCCGAGTTTGGAGAGGTCGGTGTGGCGGTACAGGTCGTCGACGGTCAGCGCTGGAATGGGCATGTGGGTCCTCTGGGCGGAAGCCGGGGCATTCGACACCTCGAGGCCGGCGATGTCGAGGCTCGAAGGCCCCGCGGATGCCGAAGCTTCACATGTCGAGGGTCGACGCCGGGGCGGCGGGGCGGTGTAATGATCGGACCGATCCGGAACGATAATCCATCCATCGTCTGCCCATCACTCGGACTCAACGAAGAACCAAGCGGGGAAACGCCATGCCGCACGCCAAGATCAACGGCATCGATCTGTATTACGAGATTTCCGGCCGGGAGGACGGCCCGCCGATCCTGTTCTCCAATTCGCTGGCCTCCACGCTGCACATGTGGGACCCGCAGATGCCGGCGTTCCGCAAGCACTACAAGGTGATCCGCTACGACAGCCGCGGCCACGGCAAGTCGTCGGCACCCGACGGCGCCTACAGCATCGAGACCCTGGTCGACGACGCGATCGGCCTGCTCGACCATCTGGGCATCGACAAGACGGATTTCTGCGGCCTGTCCAAGGGCGGCATGGTCGGTCAGCGGCTCGCCACGCTGCATCCCGACCGGGTCGAGCGGCTCGTGCTCTGCGACACCGCCTGTTACATGGGCCCGCCCGAGCTGTGGGAGGGGCGGATCGACACCGCCGCGGTGGACGGGATGGACGGCGTCGTCGACGCCACGATCATGCGCTGGTTCACCGGGCCGTTTCAGAAGCGCGACCCGGACGCGGTGGACAAGGTCCGCGAGATGATCCTGAACACGCCGGTGGCCGGCTTCGTGGGCTGCTGCCGGGCAATCCAGGCGATGGACCAGCGCGAGACCATCCAGGCGATCGCCGCCCCGACCCTGGTGGTGGTCGGCGCCGACGATCCCGGCACCACTCCCGACGCCGCCCGCGAAATCCAGAAGCGCATCGAGGGCGCCAGGCTGGAGATCCTGCCCGAGGCGGCGCATCTGGCGAATATCGAGCAGCCGAAACTGTTCGACGAGGCGGTGCTCGGGTTCCTGGGGAAGGGCTAGGGTTCTACCCCCACGGCCCCCGCTGCGGCGCGTCCTGTCCGGCCAGCGCCATCAGCCGGGCGATCCGCTCGCGCATCGGCGGGTGGGTGGCGAACAGGCCGTCGAGCGCATGGGCGTGCAGCGGATTGACGATGAACATATGCGCTGTCGCCGGGTTGTTCTCGGCGGCGTGGTTGTCGATCTGGCGCGCGCCGTTCTCCAGCTTCTGCAGGGCCGAGGCGAGCCAGAGAGGCCGGCCGCAGATCTCCGCGCCGATCCGGTCGGCGTCGTATTCCCGCACCCGGCTGATCGCCATCTGCACCAGAGTGGCGGCCAGCGGCGCCAGGATCGTCATGGCCAGCACGCCGACGATGCCCATCGGATTGTTGCGGTTGCCACCCAGGAACGAGCTCCACATCGCCATGTTGGCCAGCATCGAGATCGCCCCGGCGATGGTGGCGGTGATGGTCATGATCAGGGTGTCGCGGTTCTTCACATGCGCCAGCTCGTGGGCCATCACCCCGGCGATTTCCTCGTGGGAGAGGTGGCGCAGCAGGCCGGTGGTCGCGGCGACGGCGGCGTTCTCCGGGTTGCGGCCGGTGGCGAAGGCGTTGGGCTGATCCTGGTCGATCACATAGACCTTGGGCATCGGCAGATCCGCGCGCTGCGCGAGCTGGCCGATCATGTCGTGGAACCAGGGCAGCTCGGTCCGGCCGATCTGCCGGGCTCCGTGCATCCGCAGGACCATCTTGTCGGAGTTCCAGTAGGCGAACAGGTTCATGCCGCCGGCCAGCAGCAGGGCGATCACCATGCCGCCGCTGCCGCCCAGCAGGTAGCCCACGCCCATGAACAGCGCCGTCAGGGCGGCGATCATCAGACTGACCCGGAACATGCCGGCGCTCTCCTGTGCAGATGTGCGTGAAACCCGATTGCATGTGTGGGGGCGGGGGCGCCCCTTCAAGATCTGGCGGATCGCCGCCAAACGCCCTATATCCGCACATCATGAGCGAGTCGAAGCAGCCCCAGTTCCGTCAGGTGTCCGTCCCGCAGACCAAGGAGGCACCGAAAGCGTCCGACCGCGCGAAGCGTATCCCCGCGCCGGGCGAGGAGGTTGCCGTTCCGGCCCAGCTCGATCCCCGCGCGGCGGCCAAGGACCTGCCGCCCGAGCGCGGCGGCTACAACGGCCCGGAACCGACCCGCTTTGGCGACTGGGAACACAAGGGCCGGACGACGGATTTCTGAGGCGGGTTTTTCCCCTTTTCTTCCCTCACTTTTCCTTTCCATCACTCCCCGCATTTATTCCGGGGCCTACGCCTCGATGCGGCACTGAGTTCACCGCGGGATCTCCGTCGCCCGTGCGGTCGAACGGTGGGCCCCGGACTAAATCCGGGGAGTGAAGGAGGGTAGGCAGCGGGGAGCGCAACCTCCCAAACCCGGCTTGCGTTTCTGCACCTTTGATCGCCGCCCGCCTCGGCGTACCCTCCCGGCAACAAGGATACACGGGAGGATGAACGGAAATGGCCACCCTCAAGAGCAAGTTCCAGAAGGGCAAGCTTCTCACCGCGCCGGGCGTGTTCGACGGCGTGTCGGTGCGGCTGGCCGACGCCATGGGCTTCGACGCGCTGTACATGACCGGCTACGGCACGGTCGCCTCGCATCTGGGCCTGCCCGATGCCGGCCTCGCCTCCTACCGCGACATGGTGGAGCGGGTGCGCACCCTGTCCGAGCTGTCGAAGGCGCCGCTGATCTGCGACGGCGACACCGGCTATGGCGGGCTGCTGAACGTCGACCATACGGTCCGGGGCTACGAGCGCGCCGGGGCGGCGGCGATCCAGCTTGAGGACCAGGAATTCCCCAAAAAATGCGGCCACACCCCGAACCGCAAGGTCATCCCGATCGACCAGGCGGCGGCCAAGATCAAGGTCGCGGCCGAGGCGCGGGACAGTGCCGACTTCCTGATCATCGCCCGCACCGACGCCCGCACCGCCCTCGGCCTCGACGAGGCGCTGCGCCGGGCCGAGGCCTTCGCCAAGGCCGGGGCGGACATCCTGTTCGTGGAGGCGCCGGAATCGGTCGAGGAGATGGAGATCATCGGCAAGCGCTTCGACCTGCCGCTGCTGGTCAATGTGGTGGAGGGCGGCAAGACGCCGGTGCTCACCGCCGAGCAGTATGCCGAGATCGGCTACCAGCTCGCGATCTACCCGGCTGCCGGTTTCCTCGCCGTGGGCCACGCCCTCAACTCGGTCTATTCCACCCTGAAGCGGACCGGCGCCTCGACCGAACTAGAGGTTCCGATCTCCGATTTCATGACCTTCTCCAAGGCCATGGGCTTCGAGGACGTGTGGACGTTCGAGCGCGACCACGCCGATCTGGAAACCAAGAGCCAGGCGGCCGAGTAGGGGGACGAAGCCATGCGCGCGACCGTCCTGCACGGGATCGAGGACCTGCGGGTCGAGCCACGGGACGAACGCCCGCTCGGCGACGGCGAAGTCCGGGTGCGGGTGGAGGCCGGCGGCATCTGCGGCTCCGACCTGCACTACTTCCACCATGCCCGCATGGGCGACTTCCCGGTGCGCGAGCCCTTCGTGCTCGGCCATGAGGCGGCGGGGCGGATCGCCGAGGTCGGTCCCGGTGTGGAGGGGCTGGCGGTCGGCGATGCGGTGGCGATCAATCCGAGCCACCCCTGCGGCACCTGTGACCACTGCAGGTCCGGTCGCGAGAATCTCTGCGGCGACATGCTGTTCCTGGGGTCCTCGCGCCGGTTCCCCCATGCCCAGGGCCTGTTCGCGGAGACCTTCGCCACCCGGGCACGGCAATGCGTGCCGGTGCCGGCGGGAACCGATCCGGGCGTGGCGGCCCTGGCCGAGCCGCTGTCTGTCTGCCTGCACGCCGCCGGCCATGCCGGGCCGATGCTCGGCCGCCGGGTGCTGGTGACCGGGGCCGGGCCGATCGGCGCCCTGTGTCTGGTGGTGGCCCGGCTCGGCGGGGCGGTGGAGACGGTGATCACCGACGTTATGGACGAACCGCTGAAGGCGGCCGAGGCGCTGGGCGCGACCCGGGTGGTCAATGTGGCGAAGACTCCGGACGGGCTCACCGACCCGGCGCATCCGCGCGGGCGGTTCGACGTGGCGTTCGAGTGTTCCGGCAATCCGCACGCCCAGCGCGCCTGCCTGGAGGCGCTGGCCCCCGGCGGGGTGCTGGTGCAGGTCGGGACCTATGCCGACCCGAAGGTTACGATCGCGGCGGATTACGTGATGGTGAAGGAACTGACCCTGAAGAGCTCGTTCCGCTTCGCCCGGGAGTTTCCCACGGCGGTGGCGCTGCTGGGCTCGGGGCGGATCGATACCGGGCCGCTGCTGAGCCACAGCTTTCCCATCGAGGACGCCATGCAGGCCTTCCGCACCGCCGCCGACCGCAGGCAGGCGATGAAGGTTCAGATCCGGTTCTGAGGGGGCGGGCCTCTCACCTCTCCTCAACCGTCTTCCCGGCCCTGCGCCCGGACCCAGGAACGGGGCTGCTGGAACCTTCGTCGCGTTCTGAAGGGCTCCGGTGAGCGGCACCCTCGGTCCCGGCGTGAAGCCGGGAAGACGAGTAGGGGAGAGTTTACGCGCCCACTTCCGCCTCATCCGATGTCCGGCCCAGCATCAGGATCCGCGCGCGGCCGTGGTTGCGTTCGTCCAGCACCTCGAAGCCGTCCGGAATCCCGGTGCGTTCGCGCTTGTCGGTCTCGATCACCACCACCGTGTCGTCGCCGATCCAGCCGCCCTTCAGCGCCGCCGCCAGGGCCGGGACCCACGCCTCGCTGCCATAGGGCGGGTCCATGAACACCACGCCGCAGGCGACCTGGGCCCGATCATGCCAGCGGGTGGCGTCGCCGGAGCGGACCTGGGTCCGCGCCTCGGCCCGCAGCTTCTCAACATTGGCCCGCAGCGCGTCCAGGGCGGTCGGATGGTTGTCGACCAGCACGACCCGCTCGGCCCCCCGGGACAGCGCCTCCAGGCCCATCGCCCCGGTGCCGGCGAACAGGTCGAGAACCACCCGGTCGCGCAGGACCGTGCCGAAGCGCCCGCTCTCCAGCATGCTGAACACCGCCTCGCGCACCCGCTGGGGGGTGGGGCGGGTGTCCAGGCCTTCCGGCGAGAGCAGGTTAGTTCCGCGGTGTTTTCCGGCGATGATCCGCACGGTTTCCGTCCTTCTTGCGTGGCGCGTCAGACTTGGCGGGACCCGGTTTCCCCGGCGCCGGCTTGGCGGCCGCTCCCTTGGCGGGTCCCGGCTTTGAGGGTGCGGCCTTGGGCCCGGCGGATTTCGCGCCCGGCGGCTTGGTACCGGTGCGTTTCGGCTTGGCCTTGGCCCGGCCGGTCTCGTCGCCGGTATCGAGGCCGAGCTGGCCCTTCAGCACCCGGGTCTTCACCTCTTCCACGCCGTTGGTCGGGATGTCGCCGAGCTGGAACGGGCCGTAGGAGATCCGCAGCAACCGGCTGACGCTCAGTCCGAGATACTCCATCACCCGCCGGATCTCGCGGTTCTTGCCTTCCTTGATGCCGACCGTGAGCCAGGAATTGGTGCGCGACGCCTTGTCGATGGTCACGTCGATGGCGCCGTAGGCGACCCCGTCGATCGTCACGCCGCGTTTCAGCCCGGCCAGCGCCTTCTCGTCCAGCGGTCCGAAGACCCGCACCCGGTAGCGCCGGGTCCAGCCGGTCGAGGGCAGCTCCAGATAGCGCGCCAGCCCCCCGTCATTGGTCAGCAGCAGCAGCCCCTCGCTGTCCAGGTCGAGGCGGCCGACCGTGACGACCCGCGGCATATCCGGCGGCAGGGCGTCGAACACGGTCTTGCGGCCCTCGGGATCGCGGGCGGTGGTCACGGTGCCCCGGTCCTTGTGGAAGCGCCACAGGCGCGGCGGCTCGATCTTCGGCAGGGGCTTGCCGTCGACCACGATCTCGCTGTCGTCGGTGACGGTGACGGCCGGGCTGTCCAGCAGCGTGCCGTCGACCGCGACCCGACCGTCGGCGATCCAGCGCTCGGCGTCGCGGCGCGAGCACAGGCCGGCGCGGGCCAGGCGCTTGGCGATCCGTTCCGAGCCGCGCTGTTCCTCGAACAGGGCCTCCAGCTCGGCGACCGGGCGTGGTGCCGGTCGGCCTGGTCGGCCGGCTGGCTTGTCGGCGGATCTGTCCGTGGATCTGTCGGCGGGTTTGCGGGGTGCGTTCATCCTCCTGCGTGTACCGCGCGCGCGGACGGATCGCAATGTTGCTGCAGCGTGCCGCGGCGATGGACAGTCGGTGTCTCTACCCCTATCCAGATCGCATGAGGACACCGACGACCCCGATGGCGATCGCTCTGGAGCAGGCCCGCCGCGCCGCCGAGGCGGGCGAGGTGCCGGTCGGGGCCGTGGTGCTGGACGCCGCCGGACAGGTCGTCGCCCAGGCGCATAACCGGGTGGAGGCGCCGCCGGATCCGTCGGGCCATGCCGAGATCCTGGCCCTGCGGGCGGCGGCGCAGGTCCTGGGCACGCCCCGGCTCGTGAACTGCGATCTGGTGGTGACGCTGGAGCCCTGCGCGATGTGCGCCCAGGCCATCGCCCATGCCCGCATCCGCCGTCTGATCTTCGGGGCCTACGATCCCAAGGGCGGCGGCGTCGAGCACGGTCCGCGCATCTTCACCCAGCCGACCTGTCACCACCGCCCGGAGGTGATCGGCGGGGTGGAGGAGACGGCGGCCTCGGCGCTGCTCAAGAACTTCTTCGCCGCCCGGCGCCAATAGCCCAGCCTTAGAAACCCAACGTGCGCCGGGCGATCTCCTCCGTGGCCGGCGAAGGCTCGGCCAGCGCGGCGAGCACCGCCTCCAGCGCCCGGTCGCGCAGACCCATGGCATGGACATGCGCCACGGTCTGGCGCAGGTATTCGGCGTTCGGACCCGAGAGGCCATGGGCACCGGCGACGATGGCTGCCTGCTGGTCGACGCTCAAGGCCCCGGCGTAGTCGGCCTCGCGCCGGTCGACGGTATAGGTCACCGCCCGCTGCCGCCTGCCGTCGCCCAGATCGACCGTCACCATGCTGCGCCGGTAGACCGGGTAGTGGGCGATCTCGCGCTCGTCCAGATAGGCCAGGGTCTCGGGCACCGCGGCTTCCGGCACCCGGTAGGCCACGCCGCGGCAGGCGCCGCCGCGGTCGAGTCCCATGACCAGCCCCGGCCGCGCCGCCGTGCCGCGATGGTGGCGCGAAACCACACAGAGTCGGCGCCGGTAGCCGCGCAGCAGCGCGTCCGCCCGGGCCACGTGCTCGAATCCCGGCCGCCACATCAGCGAGCCGTAGCCGAAGACCCATATGTCGCCGGCCCCAATGCCGTCGTCCGTGGCCGTCACGTTGCGCGCATCCACATCTCTTCCCCGCCGCGGTTCCGATCCGTATTGTTCTCTTCCAAGCACCTAGGCGCAGGCAATGACCACCGCAAGCGATCCCATCGATCCCGTTTCCCCGAGCCGTCCGCCAAGGCCGGGCCGGAAACGGTTCTGGGCGATGATCCTCTTTGCCATCCTGGCCTTCGCCGCCATCGCCTGGAGCATCGGCTGGGTCCTGCTGTCGATCCAGCTCCGCGCCTCGATCGACGGCTGGATGGATTTCCGCCGGTCGGTCGGCGACCGGCTGACCCATGGCGACCGGGAACTCGACGGCTTTCCGCTGCGGATCCGCTTCACCTATGTGGACGTCGCCTGGGGCCGGGTCGACGGCCAGCGCGACCTGATGACCACGACCGACAAGCTCGTGATCTCCGCCCGGCCCTGGGAGCCGTTCACCCTGCATCTGGACAGTCCCGGGCCGGTGACAGGCTCCTGGCAGGCGCCCTCCCTCGCGGTCGGCCTCACGGCGGCCAGCGGCGAGGGGGCGATCCGCTTCTCGCCGGGTGAACTCGATCACCTGTCCCTCGACCTGCGGCAAGCGGTGGCCATCGACCGCCGGCGCGAGGTGGTCGCCCGGGCGAACCGGCTGGTGGTCGAGGCCGACCCGACGCCGACGGATGACGGCGACGACGTGCCGGCGACCCTGCAGTTCTTCCTGTCGGCGGAGGCGCTGGAGCCGACCGACCTGCTGACCCCGAACCTGCCCTTCGAGGGCCCCGCCGACGGCCGCATCCGGGCGAGCGTGCGCGGGCCGCTGCCGATTTCCCTCGACCCGTCGTCGCTGGCCCTGTGGCGCGATGCGGGCGGGGTGATCGATGTGGAGCATCTGGGACTGAACTGGCGCCCCCTGGACCTGACGGCCGACGGCACGATCACCCTGGACGGCATGATGCGGCCGGAAGGGGCGGCCTCGGCCGAAATGCGGGGCCTGCCGGCGATGATCGACCGGGCGGTGGATCGCGGCTTGCTGGCGCAGGATGTGGCGGCCCTGCTGCGGCTGGCGACGGCCGCCTTCTCGCGCACCGGCAGCGACGGGGGCTCCCCCTCGGTGCAGGCGCCGCTGACCATGCAGGACGGCCGGCTGGCCATCGGGCCGTTCAAGATCCTGAAGGTGCCGTCCCTGGTGCGATGACGGGAGGCCGATCGGCGGAGGCGGCAGATCGGCCGATATGGGGATCAGCCGAGGCGGCTGACCGCCATGCCGCTGACCGCCTGCTTGGCTTCCTTCTTCAGCCGGGCGATCGCGTCCATGACGGTGTCGATCGGCACCTCGTCGCGGCCGGCCCGCAGGTTGAGCAGTCCGGCGCTCACGGTCAGCAGGCCGTAGCGGTTGAGCCGTCCGTCGCGGCCCCGCATCTCCAGAAAGCCGCGCTCCCGTGTCTCGGCGTCGTAGAAGCTCTCCACGTCATGGGCAAAGCGCTTGATCAGCGCCGCCACCTGCTCGGTCACCTGGTCGGGATCCTCGCAGCGGAAGCCGGCGAAGAAGTCGTCGCCGCCGATATGGCCGACGAAGGCGTCGTGGTCGGCGGCGTGCTTCTGCAGCGACTCGGCGAACAGCTGGATCGCCCGATCGCCGTTGCGGAACCCATAGGTGTCGTTGAACGGCTTGAAGCTGTCGAAGTCGAAATAGGCCAGCACGATACCGGTCTCCAGATCCTCCAGCGCGTCGTTGACCCAGTCGCCGATCGACAGGTTGCCCGGCAGGCGGGTCAGCGGGTTCTGGTCCCGGGCGGCGGCCACGGTCTTCTCGTGCAGAACCTTCAGCAGCGCGGTCGAGCTCATGAACCCGGCGTAGCGCCCGCGCTCGACCATCAGGATGCCCGGCGCGTCGGAGCGATGGGCGAAGATTTCCAGGATCTTCTCGATCGGCATGTCGACGCTGGCGGTCGGGCAGGACCGCACCAGATCGCGCAGCGAGCGGCCATAGGCCTTGTTGGCGATCAGGTCGCGACCGAACGGGGAATAGGCGTAGGTCTTCAGATCGGCATCGCCGACCACGCCCACCGGCACGCCGGCCTGATCGACGACCGGGATCACGCTGAGGTCCCGGTGCTGGCGGAACATGTCGAACACCTCGACCATGGGCAGGTCGATCGCCATGGTCGGCAGCATCTCCAGGTGGCCCTGGAGCCGCGACTTGTCGGTCGAACGGTTGCGCCGCTCGCGGGCGTTCATCCCGGCGACGATCGGATACAGCGACAGGATGTGGTCGAGATCGGTCGTCGGCTTCTGGATCAGGTACCCCTGGACATAGTCGAAGCCGAGATCCTTGCAGGTCCGGAAATCGGCCTCCGTCTCCACCCCCTCGGCGATCATGGCGATGCCGAAGACATGCATGATGTCGACGAGGCGGGACAGGAACAGGCGCCGCTTCGGATCGGCGGAGACGCCGTTGACGAAGTAGCGGTCTATCTTCACGAAGTTCGGCTGCAGCTCGTGCAGCAGGCGCAGGCGCGAGTAACCCTGGCCGAAATCGTCGAGCGCCAGCCGCACCCCGGCGCCGGAGATCTGGTGCATGACGGGCAGGGCATCGTCGCCGGCGACGATGTCCTGGGTTTCCGGAAGTTCCAGGCAGAACCGGTCGGCGCTCATGCCGCTGGCGGCGATGGCGGCGGCCATGCCGTCGATGATGGTCCGGCCGCCGGAGGCCAGCAGTCGGGCGTCGACGTTCAGGAACAGCATGGCGGTGCGGCTCGGCAGCTTGACGAAGGCGTCCACCGCCTTGCGTTGCAGCCGGCGCTCCACCTCCTCCAGCACGCCGCTCGTGTAGGCGGTGTCGAAGAACTCGGCGATCGAGGCGTATCCGGCCTGATCGACACCCCGCAGCAGCGCCTCGTAACCGAAGGCGATTCCGGTATCGATGTTGACGATCGGCTGGAACGCGTACACAAGCGTGCTGTCGACGGCCTCAAGCAGGCGTTCGCCGTTGTCGGTGGCGTGAGGGTTCGGTGCGGACGCGTCCGTCGCCCCATCGAGAAGGTATGCGTCGGCTCGATGCATCTGTCTCTCGTCCGCAAAGCTTGGTGGGCTGCCGACATGAGACACAGAAATCCCTAACTAAACCTTAACGTCCGTTGGGGATTTTGATGGTAATTTTCGGAAAAGTTGCATCAGACGATGGCTGAAGACGTTACTCGGATACACGTGATCTTCGATTTGTCGCGGGAACGGCTGACCGCCCGGAAATTCCTGCACGAGATGGCGGAGCAGAACTGGCCGGTCCAGGTGACCGGCGCATCAAAACGTGAAGATTTAGACCCGCGTCACAAGGAGGTCGTGGTCACCGACAGGATGCGGACGGCGACGGTCGCCCTGGTCCTGGTCACGCCGATGTCCGGTGTGAGCCGGAACGTCAACGAAGAGATCAAATTCGCCAAACGCGCGAACCTGAACGTCGTGGGCGTGCTGGTCGCCGGATCGACCGCCCACACCAATCTGCCGGAGGGGCTGCACCGCTCCCGGGTGGTCGGTTGGGACTGGGGCGCGCTGAAGAAGGAACTGATGCCGAAGCGCGACATCTAGGGGCCGATCAGGATCAGATGCGTCGATCGGACCCTGATGGGCTCTGACCCGGTAGGCACCGGGCCGCGACGAGAACGGCGCAGGCACAGATTGCAAGGCCGACGAACTGGACTGAAAAGCCGATCCCGACCCCGTGCAGCACGGCGAGGAGCGGCGCGGCGACCGATCCCACGCCCAGCGACAGCGTATACTCTACCGAGATCGCCCGCGACCGGATGCCGGGCGCCAGGTGGCGCCCCAGCAGCCAGGTCGTGATCGGGATCTCCGCAAACAGACAGGTCACGGCGAGCAGCGCCAGGACCAGGGCGCCCCAGCCGGTCGCCTGGGACAGGGCGAGGAACAGTGCCGCCTGTGCGGTCAGCAGGGCGGTCAGCACCGGACGGGCGCCGATCCGGTCCAGCAACTCGCCCACCGGCAGCTGAGCGATCGCCGCCACCGCGAAGACGAGCCCGGTGGACAGGCCGATCCAGGCCAGATCGATGCCGTTCCGGGCCAGGCGCTCGTCCAGGAATTTCGGCAGGGCGATGGTGACCATGTTGAAGATCAGCCCGCCCAGCAGCGCCGAGACGCAGACCACCAGGAACACCGTCCTCTGATGCGGGAGGCTGCCGGACGAGGGCCCGTCGCCGGACGGCGCGCGCGTCGGGCAGCGCCGGTCGACGTTCAGGCCGGAACGGGCGAAGAGCAGGCCGCCGATCAGGAGCGCGATCGTGCAGGGGACGGCGAAGGCCGCCTGCCAGTGCCAGACCTGGGCCAGCACGCCGGTCGCCGCGGCGGCTCCGGCCAGGCCGAGATTGCCGAAGACGCCGTTGACCGCCAGCGCCCGCCCCGACCGGGATTCGCCATCGGTCACCAGGGCGAGGCCGACGGGATGGTACAGGGACGCGAACAGGCCGAGCGCGCCGAGACCGGCTGCCAGGGAGACCGGACCGCTCGACAGGGCGATCGCGAGGCACGACCCGCCGATCCCCAGGAAGGCGACCGCGATCAGCGCCAGCCGGTCGTAGCGATCGCCCAGCCACCCCGCCGGCAGCGTGCCCAGGGCGAAGGCGACATAGAGCGGCGATCCCAGCAGCAGCACGTCCGCGAAGGTCATGCCCCAGGCCGGGGCGATGGCCAGGGCGGCGGTCGGAAAGATCAGCAGGCCGTAATGGGTCAGGAAATGAGCGGCATTGAGGAAGAGCAGCAGTTCGGTGCGGGACATGGCGGCCTCGATCGGGAGTGACCATGGCAGCCTGGCGGTGTGATGCCTTGCCGTCTGTCGATAGAATGCCCAATACTGATCCCAAGATGCCAAACCCGGATATCCCAGAGCCCGACATGCCAGACCCGGGGCGGCCCGATGTGGTCGGCTTCGCGCTGACCTACGGGTCCGGCACGGCGATCGAGCGCCACACCCACCCCGCCCATCAGCTCATTCATGCGATCTCCGGCGCCATGCGGGTGGTCGCGAGCGGCGGGATCTGGTTCCTGCCGCTCGGCCGGGCGCTCTGGATACCGGCGGAACTCGACCACGAGATCCGCTGCGACGGCGAGGTGGGGATGCGCACCGCCTATCTCAGCCGCGCCTGTCCCGAGGTGTTTGCCGATGTGCGGATGATCGCGGTCTCGCCGCTGCTGCGCGAAGTGCTCGTCCGTCTTGCCGAAGGCGACGGAGGCGGGCTGCGGCCGGCCCTGCTGGAGATCCTGCTGCAGGAGATCGCCGGGGCGGGCCTGCCGCCGCTGCGCCTGCCCTATCCGGCCGACCCGCGCATCGCCGAGCTGGTGGCGCATCTGAATGCCGCGCCGGCGGACCGGACGCCGCTGGCGCAGTGGGCCAGGCGGCTGGGCTTCTCCGAGCGTAGCCTGATCCGGGCGGTGCGGGCGCAGACCGGCATGACCTTCCGCGACCTGCGGCGGTATTCCCGGGTCATGGCCGCCATCGAGCGGCTCTGCGAAGGCCGCCCGGTGACCATGGTCGCCTATGACGTGGGGTTCGAGACGCCGAGCGCCTTCGCCCATGCCTTCCGCACGGTTACCGGCAAGACGCCGCGCCAGTTCGTGGCCGAGGCGCGCGAGAGCTTCTGAGCGTCGTCAGCCCTGCAGGGCCCGCCAGGCGATGTCGCGCCGGCAGAAGCCGCCGGGCCAGTCGATCCCGTCCACCGCCGCATAGGCCCGCGCCCGGGCCTCGGCCGCGTCCTTGCCGATGGCGGTCACGCCCAGCACCCGGCCGCCGGTCGCCAGCAGGCGGCCGTCCTCGCCCCGGGCCGTGCCGGCGTGGAACACCACCACGTCGTCGCTCTCCACGGCCTCGGTGCCGGCGATGACGGTGTTCTTCTCGTAGGCGCCCGGATAGCCGTTGGCGGCCATGACCACGCAGAGCGCGGTCTCGTCGTGCCAGCGCAGGTGGAAATGGCCGATCTGACCGTCGGCTGTGGCGATCAGGGCGGACAGGAAGTCGCCCTTCAGGCGCAGCATCAGCGCCTGGCACTCCGGGTCGCCGAAGCGGACGTTGTACTCGATCAACTTCGGCCCCGCCTCGGTGATCATCAGCCCGGCGAACAGCACGCCGCGGAAGGTCCGGCCCTCGGCCGCCATACCGGCGACGGTGGGGGCGATGATCTCCTTCACGATCCGTGCGGCCATGGCGTCGTCCACCACGGGGGCGGGGGAGTACGCCCCCATGCCGCCGGTGTTCGGGCCGGTATCGCCGTCGCCGACCCGCTTGTGGTCCTGGGCGCCGGCCAGCGGCAGGATCGCTTCGCCGTCGGTCAGCGCGAAGAAGCTGGCCTCCTCGCCGATCATCCATTCCTCGACGACGATCTCGGCCCCGGCCTCGCCGAAGGCCCGGTCGGCCATGATCGCGTCGACCGCCTCCAGGGCCTGGTCGACGGTCTCGGCCATGATCACGCCCTTGCCGGCGGCGAGCCCGTCGGCCTTGACCACGATCGGCGCACCCTGTTCGCGGATATAGGCCTTGGCGGCCTCGGCGTCGGTGAAGCGGCCATAGGCGGCGGTCGGGATGTGGTGGCGGGCGCAGAAATCCTTGGTGAAGGCCTTGGAGCCCTCCAGCACCGCCGCGGCGGCGGTCGGACCGAACGACTTGATCCCGGCGGCGTCCAGCTTGTCGACCAGCCCGGCGACCAGCGGGGCCTCCGGGCCGACGACGACGAACTCCATGGCGGAGTCCCGGCAGAACGCCACCAGGGCGTCGTGGTCGTCGACGCCGATGGGCACGCACTCGGCCTCGCGCGCGATGCCGGCATTGCCGGGGGCACAGAACAGCTTGGTCACCAGCGGCGAGGCGGCAATGGCCCAGCACAGGGCGTGCTCGCGCCCGCCGGAGCCCACGACCAGAATGCGCATGTCAGGCTTCTCCAGGTCCGATCCTTCGTCCCGCCGCCGGCTCGACCCGGCGGCAGGCGCGGACCATACGCCGAGGCGCCGGGCCATGCCACTACGTCATCGCCTCGCGGTCACCGGCGGGGCAGGGCCAGCAGCATCACCTGGCGGAGCACCACCGGACGGGTCGCCAGGGCCGCCGACCTGGGCCGCCAGGCGGGCTCCGGGGCCGGGCATTCTTCACCCAGAGATCGGATATCGACGCGACGGCCTGGAGCACGCGCGGTGCGGCCGTGCGGACGCTGGGGCCCGGCGCGTGCTCGGCGAGCCAGGCGGTGGCGGACAGGAATTCCGCGATCCTGGCGAGTTCGGTATTAACCGGGAGATCCCGCTCGCGGGCGATGGCACTGGCGGCGGAGAAGTCACCCTGGATAACGTGCCGGATGATGGGGTTTGTCATTTGATCTTCCATTGGTTGTGGTTTCAAGTCGAATGATGCGGGAATGAGCGTCTGAATTAGAGATCGTTGCCCGTGACGGCGGCCGCAGAAGGGTGGTACGGAGGCTCATGGAAGACGCAGCGTCAGACTCGGTCGGCAACCTGCCGGAGTTCTCCGTCGGCGAGATCAGCCTGGCGGTGAAGCGGACCGTTGAATCCAACTTCGAGCGCGTGCGGGTGCGCGGCGAGGTCTCGCGGCCCATGCGCGCGGGCTCCGGCCACGTCTATCTGACCCTGAAGGACGAGAACGCCGTCCTCGACGCCGTGTGCTGGCGCGGCGCCGCCCAGCGGCTGTCGATCCAGCCCGAGGACGGGATGGAGGTCATCGCCACCGGCAAGCTGACCACCTATCCCGGCCGCTCGAAGTATCAGATGGTCATCGAGCAGATGGAGCTGGCGGGCGAGGGCGCGCTGCTCAAGCTGCTGGAGGACCGGCGCAAGCGGCTGGCCGCCGAGGGCCTGTTCGAGGCCGAGCGCAAGCGGCCGATCCCGTTCCTGCCGAGCGTCATCGGCGTCGTCACCTCGCCGACCGGCGCGGTCATCCGCGACATCCTGCACCGGCTGGCCGACCGGTTCCCGGTGCATGTCATCGTCTGGCCCGTGCTGGTGCAGGGCGACGGGGCGAAAGATCAGGTGTCCCGCGCGATCCGCGGCTTCAACAGCCTGCCGGAACAGGGCGGGCCGATGCCGCGTCCGGACCTGCTGATTGTCGCGCGCGGCGGCGGCAGCCTGGAGGATCTCTGGGCCTTCAACGAGGAGGAGGTGGTGCGCGCCGCCGCTGCCTCCGACATTCCGCTGATCTCCGCCGTGGGCCATGAGACGGACACCACCCTGATCGATTTCGCCAGCGACCGCCGGGCGCCGACCCCTAGCGCGGCGGCCGAAATGGCGGTGCCGGTGCGCGCCGACCTGATCGCCCGCCTCGCCGAGGACACCGCCCGGCTGACCGGCGCCGTCAGCCGCCGCCTGAACGAGGGTCGGACCGTCGTCTCCGGTCTGGCGCGCGGGCTCGGCGATCCGGGCGCGCGCATCGAGCAGGCGCAGCAGCGGTTGGATTATGCGTCGGGCACGTCGCGCAGCCGGATCACCGCCCTGCTCGACCGGCTGAAATACGCGGTCGATCGGCCGATCCCCTCGCCGGCCGAGATCCTGGCCCGCACCCGGGGCCGGTTCGACACGGTGGCGCGCGGCCTGCGGGTCGGGCCGATCGAGCGCTCGATCGCCGACGGCGACCGCGACCTCGCCCGACTGCTGCGCAGCGCCCGGTCGGCCTATGGGCGGCGCCTGAAGAGCGAGGAGGACCGGCTCGCCGGGCTGGGCAAGCTGCTGGACGCCAATTCCTTCGAGCGGGTGCTGGAGCGCGGCTTCGCCCTGGTGCGCGACGAGTCCGGCGCCCCGGTGAAATCCGCCGCCGAGACCAGCGCCGGCCAGACGGTATCCCTGCGGTTCCGCGACGGCGAGACGTCGGCGGTCATCGGGACCGGTCCCGCTCCAGCCGACGGCGGCGGCGGCGCGAAGCCGAAAGCCCGTGCCAAGCCGGCTCCCGCCTCTCCGCCCGATACCCCGACCCAGGAGACCCTGTTCTGATGCGCCGGCTGTTCGCGATCGCCTGTCTCGTGCTGCTGTCGACGGCGGCGCGGGCCGAAACCACCTTCAACGGCGCCTTCACCCAGGGCGGGGTCGTGTTCGGTCGGACCGATCCGGGCTCCAGGCTGGTGCTCGACGATATCCCGGTGAAAGTGGACGAGGACGGTGTCTTCGTCTTCGGCTTCCATCGCGACGCGCCGGCGACGTCCACCCTGACGATCACGGCGCCGGACGGCTCGGCGGAGACCCGGACCCTCAACGTGGCGCCGCGCGACTTCAAGATCCAGCGGATCGACGGCCTGCCGGAGAACATGGTGACGCCGCCGCAGGAGGTGCTGGACCGCATCCGGCGCGATCAGGCGGAGGTGGCGGCGGCGCGGGCGGCGGACCGACCGGAGACCGATTTCCGCTCCGGCTTCATCTGGCCGGCGAAAGGGCCGATCTCCGGCGTCTACGGCAGCCAGCGGATCCTCAACGGCCAGCCGCGCCAGCCGCATTACGGCATCGACATCGCCGCTCCCAAGGGCACGCCTGTGGTGGCGCCGGCCGACGGGCTGGTGACCCTGGCGGCGACCGATCACTACTACACCGGCGGCACCCTGATTCTCGACCATGGCCACGGGCTGTCCAGCACCTTCATCCACATGGACAGCGTGGCGGTGAAGGTGGGCGAGCACATCAGGCAGGGCACGGTGATCGGCACCATCGGCGCCACCGGGCGGGCGACCGGACCGCATCTGGACTGGCGCATGAACTGGTATGACCGGCGTCTCGACCCGGCCTTCGTCGTGCCGCCGATGCCGACCAACTAATTTAGACGACGGCGCGCGCCAGCACGGCACGTGCGGCCGCCGGATCTCGCCAGGCGAGCGACACGTCGACCACCGTCACCATCGCCCGCGCCTCGGCTGGCAGACGCACCGCATCCTTCGCTGTGGTGACCGCGATGGCGTTCTCGGCGACCGCCCGTTCCACCAGTTCCATGACCTCCAACGGTCGGTAGGGGTGGTGGTCGTCGAAAGCCCGGAAGCCGACGATCTCCGCTCCCAGGCCGGTCAGGGTCTCGCGGAACTTGTCAGGCCGGCCGATCCCGGCGAACCCCAGGACCCGGCGTGCCCGTAGGGCGAGGGCGGCGGGCGCCGGTTCCAGCACGGCGCGCAGAACCGGACACCCGTCGCCGATCCTGGCCGCAATCCCGGTGCGATCCTCGCCGATCAGGACCACCGCGTCGGATTTCTCCAGCGCGTCACGCCAGGGCTCGCGCAGGGGCCCCGCCGGTATCAGGCGGCCATTGCCGATCCCGGCCCCGCCATCGACCACCAGCAGGCACAGGGTCGGGGCGAGCGAGGGGTTCTGCAGCCCGTCATCCATGACGATCACATCGACGCCGATCTGTTCCAGCAGCCGCGCTCCGGCCGCCCGGTCGCGGGCGATCACCGTCGGCGCCGTTCCGGCCAGCAGCAGCGGCTCGTCGCCCACATCGGCGGCCGCATGCCGGGCGGGATCGACCCGCACCGGACCCGTGAGCCTGCCGCCATGGCCGCGCGACAGCAGGCCGACCCGCCTGCCCCGTGCAAGGAGATCGCCGGCCACGGCCAGCACCGTGGGTGTCTTGCCGGCGCCGCCGGCGGTGGCGTTGCCGACGCAGATCAGCGGGACTGACGGTCTGTAGGGTGTCGTCGTCGCCTTGCGAAGCCCGGCTCCCACGCGCCACAACCAGCTCGCCGGGGTCAGGGCGAGCGCCGGCCAGCCGCCCGTGGCCCAGAAGGCGGGGGCCTTCACCCCGCCTCTCCGGGCAGCAGCGGGGACAGGGCGTCGAGGATGCGGTCAAGCCCGGCGCGGCCCTCGTCGGCGACCGCCCGGGCGCTGGCGGCCATCTGCGCCGCCGCCGCCGGATCGTCCAGCAGGGCGCCGACCGTTTCGGCCAGGCTGACGGCGTCGCGGATCTCCATCGCCCCGCCGGCGGCGAGCAGGGCATCGGCGGCGTCCCGGTTGTTGGGGATGAGCGGGCCGAAGACCAGGGCGGTGCCGCAATGGGCGGGCTCGATCGGGTTGTGACCGCCGACGGGCACCAGGGAGCCGGCGAGGAAGGTCACCGGGATCGCGCTGTAGAAGGCGGCGATCTCGCCCATCGTGTCGGCCAGATAGATGGCAGTCCGCGGCGTCACCGGCTCGCCGGCGGAGCGCCGCGCCAGGCCGAGGCCCCGGCTCTGGGCCAGGGCGGCGATCTCGTCTCCGCGCCGGGTGTGGCGCGGCACGATCACCGTCAGCAGATCGGGCCGGGCGGCTGCGAGCCGGGCATGGGCATCGAGCACCACCGAATCCTCTCCCGGATGGGTGCTCGCCGCCAGCCAGACCGGCCGGCCTGCGATCACGCCCCGGATGTCCGCTGCCAGGGTATCGTCGACCACCGGCGGGTCGCCCGCGGCCTTCAGGTTGCCGGCATAGCGCACGTCGGCGCAGCCCAGCGCCGAGAACCGGCGGGCCTGGTCCTCGCTGGCGGCCAGCACCAGGTCGAAGGCGTCGAACAGCGGTCGGGCGAGCCGTCCCAGCCGCCGCCAGCGCTGGAATGCGCCGACCGAGAGCCGACCGTCGACGATGGCCATGGGTATGCCGCGCGCATCCGCCTCGGTCACCAGGGTCGGCCAGAGGTCCGACTCCATCCAGATGCCGAGATCCGGCCGCCAATGGGCCAGGAACCGGCCCACCCAGGCCGGCCGATCGACCGGCACGAACTGGTGGATCACGCCCTCGGGCAGGCGTTTGGCCATGGCGTCGGCCGAGGTGGTGGTGCCGGTGGTCATCAGCAGGACGAGGTCCGGCCGGGTATCGCGCAGGGCCCGGACCAGAGTGAGCAGCCCCACCGCCTCGCCGACACTGGCGGCGTGCAGCCAGATCAGTCGGCCCTCGGGTCGGGATCGGTCGGCGATGCCGCGGCGCTCGTCCAGCCGGCCGGGATCCTCCTTGCCGCGCGCCACCCGGCGGTCGAGATAGACGTCGATCACCGGACCCAGAGCGGTGGCCAGACCTTTGTACAGCGGCAGGATCATCGGCGGACCTTCGCCTTCTCCGGCGCCGGCGGGATCGGCTCAAGGCCGAGCGACCGGTCGGCCTCGTCGGTGATCCGGATCAGGGTCTCCTCGATCCGCGCGCGGTTGCGCTCCCGCTCCCCGGCGTCGGCGGTCACGGTGACGGGGGCGCCAAGGATCAGCACGCCCCGGGTGAACGGCAGCGGCACCAGGAAGCGGTCCCAGGACCGGGCCTGGATCCGCGGCCGGGAACTGTAGGCGACGGGGATCACCGGGGCGCCGCTGAGCCGTGCCGCCTCGACCACCCCCATCTGGCAGCGCATGCGGGGGCCTCTCGGTCCGTCCGGCGTGGCGGCGACGGGCAGCCCGTCCTCCAGCGCCCGGAGCATGCCCCGCAGCGCGCCCAGGGGATTGCGCCGGGTCGAGCCTTCGATCGGTCGCGAGATGAAGGCCGCCAGGGCCGTGCCGAGCATGCGGCCGTCGCCATGGGAGGAATGGACCATGGCCATCGGCCGGCCGCGGGTCCAGGCGGCGGCGATCAGCCCCAGCCGGTTATGCCAGAACGCGCCGATGAACGGCTTGCCGCTGTCGATCAGCGCGGCCGCCGCCGGATCGATCCGGCGGTCCATCCGGACGGTCGCCAGCAGCAGGCCCAGATAGCCGCGCAGCACCCAGGTCAGCACGGCGGAACCCGCATCGCTCCGGAGGATGGATTTCAGCATGGTCTGGCGGCTGACCTCGGCACGGGGACGGCCCGCATGGGGCTGTATCGCCGCCTTCTAACACGCCGGCGCGGGGCCTGCATGTCCGCAGCGGCCGGGTTACGGGATCAGACGCGTTCGCTCAGCCAGATCGCCAGGCGCGAGCCGGCGGCGATCGCCGCGCGCATGACCGGATAGCCGACCGTCTCCTCGCCGCCATGCTCGCGGCCGATATGGGCGTGCTCGGCCTCCTCGGCGCGGAATTCCTCGATCGTCTGCTTCAGCGCCGCCTCGTCCTCGCCCAGCGACTCGTGCTGGCGGCGATAGTGGTCGTCGATCACCTCTTCGACGGCGATGGTGCAGGCCATGGCCGCCTTCTCGCCCAGCAGCGCGGTGCCGGCGCCCAGGGCGAAGCCGGCGACGTTCCACAACGGGTGCAGCAGGGTCGGCCGGGCCCGGCGCTCGACGATCAGCTTCTCGAAGGCGGCGAGGTGCTTCTCCTCCTGCTGCTGCATGTGGCGGATCGTCTTGCCGCAGGGCTTGCGGCCGAGGATCGCGAGCTGGCCTTCGTAGATCCGCTGGGCGCCGAACTCCCCGGCATGGTCGACGCGCAGGATACGGTCGATCTGCGCGCGCTTGGACAGGTCGCCGGGCAGGCGGCGGCCCCTGACGGCGGCGGCGGGCTTCGCGGCGGTTTGGGTCATCGCTCAGGCTCCCGGTCGGGCATTGCTCTGCACCAGCATGGCGCGGATCGCCACGAGGGCAACCCCCAGCGCGTAGAGGAGGTTCCAGCCGGCCATGGAAATGCCGAACAGGGAGAAGGCGACCTCGTCGCAGCGCACGATCGGTGCGTTCATGATCTGGGCGCGCAGGGCGTTCAGGTCGTCGGTGCCGGAGGTCGAGCCGCAGCCGGAGGTGCCCTCCCACCAACCCTGCTCGACGCCCACATGGAAGCCGCCGATGCCGCCGGAGACCAGGACGGCGAGGATGGCGAGCCCGGTCAGCGCGCGCGCGGCCGCAGGGGCCCGGCGCGCAGGGGCCCGGCGAAGGGCGATGGCGGCGAGGCCGAGCCCGATCGCCGCCAGATAGGGCCAGCGCTGCCAGATGCAGAGCACGCAGGGCTGCAGGTCGAAGCCGTACTGGGAGATCAGCGCGGCCGCCAGTGCGGCGGCGGCGGCGGCCGCGACGAAGAGCGGGGTCAGAACAGCCATTTGATCGCCACGAAGCCTCCCAGCAGGAGCACGAAGAACACGGTGGTGATCAGCCCCAGATGCCGCTCCAGCACCCGGCGGATCGGCGGTCCGAAATACCACAGCAGACCGGCGACGGCGAAGAACCGCACGCCGCGCGCCAGAACCGAGGCGATGACGAACACCAGCAGATCGAGCCGGGTTACGCCGCTGGCGATGGTGATCACCTTGTAGGGGAACGGCGTGACGCCGGCGCCGAAGACGACCCAGGCGCCCCAGTCGTTGTACATGTCGGCGAAGGCGTCGAATTTGTCCGCCTTGCCGTAGAGTTCAAGGATCGGCTGGCCGAGCGCCTCGAAGAACAGGCTGCCGATGGCGTAGCCCAGCAGACCGCCCAGCACCGAGGCAACGGTGGCGATCAGGGCGATCCGCCAGGCCTTGGCGCGGTCGGCGAGGATCATCGGCACCATCATCACGTCCGGCGGAATCGGGAAGACCGAGCTTTCCACGAAGGAGACCAGGGCGAGCCAGCGCTCGGCGTGCCGGTGGCCGGAGACCCGCAGGGTCCAATCGTAGAACGGACGGAGCATGGAGCGGCCTCGGCGCGGTGTCGACGGGTGAGCGCTGCGATACCAGCCGGCGACCGGGGCGGCAAGATGGCAGGCGCCTGCGACCGTCAGGTGTTGCCGATACCGGTCGCGGGCTGTGCGGCCCCGACCGACGCCGACCGACCATGCCGGGCGCGATCCGATTGACCGGGTGTCGCGGGCTCGGCATAGTGCGGCCCGCCCGGCGCCCCCGTGGCGGAATTGGTAGACGCGACAGACTCAAAATCTGTTTTCCGCAAGGAAGTGTCCGTTCGAGTCGGACCGGGGGCACCACGAACTTTCCCTCATTCAAGAATCTACGAGCGCCGGCAACCACGCCGCGCGGCGGCACGGGCATGGCGTCGTCGGGGCCGTCATGCGGATATCTGGTGCGGCCGGTGCACCGAGCGTAGACTGATTGAAAATCACACCGCCGGGCGCGCCGGATGGCCGTGTCCAGAGCGGAGCGCTGTTGGGGCGGTCACCCGTTCGGGCGGGCGTCCCCAGGGGAAGGGGCGTCCGACATGAGCACCGATCAGCCGCATACGCATACATCGCCGGTCCCGCGCCTGGATGTTCGGGCGGCCGGCTTCGACGACATCCGGGCCGCCCTTGGGGCGGGGCTGCGCGATACCGTGGCCTCACCGGTCCTCAGCCTGTTCTTCGGCCTGGTCTGCGCCCTGTTCGGCGCGGTCCTGGTGTCCAGCCTCGTGGTCTACGACCAGATCCTGATCGCCGTGGCCGCTGGGGTGGGCTTTCCCCTGGTCGCGCCGTTCCTGGCGGCGGGGCTCTACGAGATCTCGCGCCGGCGCAGCCGGGGGGAGAGCTATCGCGCGTCGGACATCTTCCTGGTGGTCTTCGCCCAGCGCGGCCGCCAACTCGGCTGGATGAGCTTCGTGGTGCTGTTCGTGTTCTGGATGTGGGCCTATCAGGTGCGGCTGGTGATGGCCCTGACGCTCGGCTATCGCGGCATGAGTTCGCTGGAAGCCTTCGCCGACGTCCTGCTCACCACATCGCAGGGCGCCTCGTTCCTGATCGTCGGCACCATCGTCGGGGCGGTGCTGTCGACCATCCTGTATTCGCTGACCGTCATCTCCATGCCGCTGCTGCTGGACAAGGAGATCGACTTCATCACCGCGATGATCACCAGCGTGAAGACCGTTCTGGCCAGCCCGGCGGTGATGCTGATCTGGGGGGCGGCTGTCGGCGCGCTGACGCTGCTGGCGATCGCGCCGGCGCTCCTCGGCGTGATCGTGATCTTCCCGATCCTCGGGCACACGACCTGGCACCTCTACGACCGGCTGGTGTTCGAGAAATAGCGCCCGCGAATAGGAAGGGCGGGCGCGGGACCGTCCCGCACCCGCCCGAATATTCAGTCCCGCGACCGGTTACAGCCGGTTACACGCGCTCACCACCGCCTTGATCGGCGCCAGGGTGATGTCGGTGTCGATGCCCACGCCGAAGATGCTGGTCCCGGTCTCGTCCGGCACCTTGATCTCGATATAGGCGGCCGCCTCGGCGTCGGAGCCGACCGAGCGGGTGTGCTCCACATAGTCCTTGAGCTTGAACTTCAGCCCGAACTCCTTGCGCATCATGTGCGAGAAGGCGTTGACCGGGCCGTTGCCCTGACCGGTGATCGTCTTCTCCGTGCCGTTGTCGGTGAGCACGGCATTGACCTCCACGACCTGGTTCGAGCCGGGTACGCGGCGGGATTCGAAGTTGACCAGGTTGAACCGGCCCTCGGGCTGGGTGACGTATTCCTTCTCGAATGCGTTCCAGATCTCCTGGCTGGAGATCTCCTGGCTGCTGGCGTCGGTCAGGCGCTGGATGACCTGGCTGAACTGGGCCTGCCATTCCTTGGGAAGCCGAATGTGGTGGTCGTTCTCCAGCACATAGGCGATGCCGCCCTTGCCCGACTGCGAGTTGACGCGGATCACCGCCTCGTAGTCGCGGCCGATATCGTGCGGATCGATCGGCAGGTAGGGCACCTCCCACACACCGCTGTTCGCCGCCTTGATCGCCTTCATGCCCTTGTTGATCGCGTCCTGGTGCGAGCCGGAGAAGGCGGTGTGGACCAGCTCGCCGGCATAGGGATGGCGCGGGTGGATCGGCAACTGGTTGCAGTATTCCGCCGTCTCCATCAGCCCGTTGATGTCGGAGAAGTCCAGCTTCGGGTCGACGCCCTGGGTGAACAGGTTCAAGCCCAGGGTGACGATGTCCACGTTGCCGGTGCGCTCACCGTTGCCGAACAGGGTGCCTTCCACCCGGTCGGCGCCGGCCATCACCGCCAGCTCGGCCGCCGCCACGCCGGTGCCCCGGTCGTTATGCGGGTGAACCGACAGGCAGATCCGGTCGCGCCGGGTGAAGTTGCGGTGCATCCACTCGATCTGGTCGGCGTAGATGTTCGGGGTCGACATCTCCACCGTGGAGGGCAGGTTGAGGATGATCTGGTTGTCGACGACCGGCGCCCAGATATCCATGACCGCCTCGCAGACCTCCAGGGCGTAGTCCAGCTCGGTGCCGGTGAAGCTCTCCGGCGAGTACTGGAGCTGGACGTTCTGGCCGGCCAGCATCGGCAGGCGGTCGCGCACCATCTCCGCGCCCTCGGTGGCGATCTTCTTCACGCCGGCCTGATCCTGCTGGAACACCACCCGGCGCTGCAGCTCGGAGGTCGAGTTGTACAGGTGGATGATGACGTTCTTGGCGCCGAGCACGCTCTCGAAGGTACGCTGGACCAGATGCTCGCGCGCCTGGGTCAGGACCTGGATGGTGACGTCATCGGGGATCAGGTTCTCCTCGATGAGCTGGCGCACGAAATTGAAGTCGGTATCCGAGGCGGACGGGAACCCGACCTCGACCTGCTTGAAGCCCATCTTGACCAGGGCGTCCCACATCCGCCGCTTGCGGGCGCCGTCCATCGGGTCGACCAGGGCCTGGTTGCCGTCGCGGAGGTCCACGGAGCACCAGATCGGGGCGGTGTCGATAACCTTGTCCGGCCAGGATCGCTTGGGCAGATCGACCTGGGCGTAGGCGCGGTATTTGTGGATCGGCATGCGGTTCAACATCGTCTTTCCTCCTGGGGCGCGCCGCCGGTCCGATCCCTCGCTCGGGAGGTCGGGTGCCGTGGGCGGGCGCCGGATTATCGTCGCTCTCGTCTGCTGGTGTGTGTCGCCGCCACGCCACAGGAACGGGAAATTTCGAACGCAGCTCGGGCGTCCGGAATTTTCGATACCTGTTGGGGGTCACTGCCGATCATCAGGTCGGCCTCAATGGAACCTTGGGGTGGACGCGCGGGGGCGAACGAATCTGTCCCGGTCTCTCTCAGAGAGCCGGGCAAATAAGTCGCAGGCCGAGCATCGCGGTTCCGAACATCATGGCAGCAGTTGAGCCATAAGCGCGTCTTACGGTCAAGTCCGGACTGGCGCGTTCCATCGCAGCAACGTATGAGTCGGTCCATGCGCAAAATTCTCTACGCCCTGCTTCTCGCCGTTCCCGCCGCTCCGGCCTTCGCGGATGAAAAGCCGAAGGAGGAGGTGGACAAGGACGAGTCGGTGCTCAGCTTCACGCTGGAGAACGACCTTCCCGCCAATACGGACCAGTACTACACCAACGGCTTCCGCTTCACCTGGACCAGCGAGGTGAACAATGTGCCGTATGTGGTGCGCAGCGGTTCCGAGCCGCTGCTGGGCACCGGGGAGAAGACCCGTTGGCAGGCGACCTTCGGTCAGAACCTGTACACGCCCCAGGACATCAAGCTGGAGAACCCGCCGGCGGACGACCAGCCCTATGCCGCCTGGCTCTACGGATCGGTCGGCGTGATCACCGACGAGCCCTACGAGCAGGACAGCCGGTTCTCGCGGGTGCAGACCTCCGCGCTGCTGTCGCTCGGCGTCGTCGGTCCGCTGGCCCTCGGCGAGGAAGTGCAGGATTTCGTGCACGACCAGATCGGCTCTCCCGATCCCCAGGGCTGGGACCATCAGCTCAACAACGAGCCGGCGGTGCTCCTGATGCTGCAGCGGCGCTGGGTCTTCGGCGCGCCGCTGGCGAGCTATGGCGGGCTGCGGGTCGATGCCGCGCCGCACACCACGGTGGCGCTGGGCAACGTGTTCACCCACGGCGCCGCGGGCATCACCTTCCGCCTCGGCGATCCGCCGGAGGGCGACTACGGTCCGCCGCGCATCCAGCCGGCGAGCCCGGGGTCGGACTTCTTCGGCGAGGTGGTCGGCGGCGACCGGCTCGGCTGGTATGTGTTCGCCGGTGCCGAGGGCCGGGCGGTGGCCCGCAACATCTTCCTCGACGGCAACACGTTCGAGGACTCCCCCAGCGTCGACAAGAACATCTTCGTCGGCGAGCTGTCGGCCGGTGCGGTGCTGACCTATGACGATTTCCGCATCGCCTATACCCACGTGATCCGCAGCCCCGAGTTCGAGGGGCAGAACGGTCCGAGCGTGTTCGGCGGGATCACCGTGGGCTGGCGGTTCTAGAAGGGGGCGCGGCGCGCCTGCTCCTTTCCTTCCCCGTCTTCCCGGCCTTGCGCCGGGACCCAGCCGTCAGCAGCCGGAACGCCCGAGGATGATGGTCCGCAGCCGCAGCGCGCCTCTCCCTGGATCCCGGCGCAAGGCCGGGAAGACGGGGAGGGCTATGGGGCCTGTCCCTCGGCGGCCGTGATTTCGGCACCGCCTTTCCAACAAGTCCGACACTCCAAGGCCTTGCGCCGGCCGGCCTTGTGCCAGGGCGAGCCCGTCCGTCGCTCCGAGACTTCCGAGAGCGCGCAAGCTCTCGGGCTAGGCCCGGAATAAATCCGGGCAGGGAACCGAAGGAGGGTGTTAACCCCCCGCCAGCCGCTGGAACTGCCCCGGCGTGACCTGGAACGCCTTGTGAAAGGCCGCCACGAAGGCGCTTGAGGTGGCGTACCCCGCCTCGAAGGCCACGTCCGTCACCCGGTCCCCCGTCAGCAGCTTCTCCGCCGCCGCCGTCAGCGCCAGATAGCGCCGCCAGTCGCGATAGGTCATCCCCGTCTCCGCCTGCACCCTCCGGCGCAGGGTGCGCGGGCTGACGGCCAGGATATCCCCCCATTCCTCCAGCGAGCGCTCGTCCGACGGGTCGGCGCTGACCGCATCGGCGATCCGCGCCACCGCCGGATCGCCCGGCCGGGGCAGGCGCACGCTCAACCCCGGCGCCGGGCGCACCAGCGCCAGCGCGGCACCGGCCACCGTGGTCCAGGCCCGGTCCAGTCGCTCCCGGTCGTAGGTCTCCGCCAGCCAGGTCACCATGTCGGCCAGCGGCGTGCCCTGTTCCACCGCGCTGGGACTGTCGGGCAGGGCGCCGGCGCCGTCGTCGCGGACGAAGAGACTGCGCATGGAGCGTTCCTCCGGTGCGAGCGAGCGGTGCGGCGTGCCGGCCGGCAGCCACAGCACGCTGCCGCGCGGCACCAGCCAGACCCGCTGCGGCGTCTCCACCCGCATCACCCGGGCGAGCGTCAGGGCGAGCTGGCCCCGGTCATGGGTGTGCCACGGCACGCTGGCCCCCGGCGCGAAGGACGCGGCATGGCCGATCACCGGCGTGTCGGTCTCCTCGTGACCGCTCACCGGATCCTTGCCGGATCCTCCATCCTGTCCGCTCGGCGACATCCGTTGTCCGCTCGCTTGGTATCGTCGGCCCTATCCTGGCGCTAGATTAGCACGCGAGGAAACGCAAAACGGGGCCAAGCCCCCGAGGGTAGAGACGATGGTGGATGCAGCGACGCGGATCGGCGATTCCGCCCTGGCCGAGCGGCTGGGACGCGAGATCGAAGGCGAGGTGAAGTTCGACGCCTTCACCCGCGGCCGCTATGCCACCGACGCCTCGATCTATCAGGTCGAACCGATCGGCGTGGTCATTCCGAAGACCGAGAACGACCTGCGCGCCGCCGTGCATATCGCCGAGATGGAGGGCATTCCCCTGCTGCCGCGCGGCGGCGGCACCTCGCAATGCGGGCAGACGGTGAACACCGCCCTGGTGCTCGACTGCACCAAATACCTGCGCGGGATCACCGACTACGACGAGGAGACCCACGAGGTCACCGTCCAGCCGGGCATCGTGCTCGACCACCTGAACGCCTGGCTGAAGCCGAAGGGGCGGATCTATCCGGTCGACATCTCGACCTCCTCGCGGGCGACCATCGGCGGCATGGCGGCCAACAATTCCTGCGGCGGTCGCTCGATCCATTACGGCATCATGGTCGACAACGTGGAAGCCATCGACGCCATCCTGATGGACGGCACCGAGGCCCGCTTCGACCGGGTGCCGGGCAATCTGGGCGAGCTGTCGGGTCCGGCGCGCTACCGCGACCTGGTGCAGCGGATCCGCGCCATCGCCGAACGCGAGCAGGGCGAGATCGACGCCAACATCCCCAAGCTGATGCGCAAGGTCGGCGGCTACAACCTGGACCGGGTGACGGCGCGGGACGCGGCGGGCGGCCACAACATGGCCTCGCTGCTGGTCGGCTCGGAGGGGACGCTCGCCCTGTCGCGGCGCATCAAACTGAAGACCCACGCGATCCCCAAGCATCGGGTGGTCGGCGTCTGCCATTTCCCGACCTTTCACGCGGCGATGGAGAACACCCAGCACCTGGTGACCCTGAAGCCGTTCGGCGTCGAGCTGATCGACCGCACCATGATCGAGCTGGCCCGCGAGATCCCGATGTTCCAGGCGGCCATGCGCGAGTTCGTGGCCGGCGAGCCGGACGCGCTGCTGCTGGTCGAATTCGCCGGCGACGAGAAGGATCCGCTGCTGGCCAAGCTGGCTGATCTGGAAACCATGATGGCCGATCTCGGCTTCCCCGGTGCCGTGGTGCGGGCGGAGGATCCGGGCCTGCAGGCGCGGATCACCGAGGTCCGCCAGTCCGGCCTCAACATCATGATGTCGATGAAGAGCGACGGAAAACCGGTCTCCTTCATCGAGGATTGCGCGGTGCCGCTGGAGCACCTGGCGGATTACACCGCGCGGCTGACCGACGTGTTCACCAAGCACGGCACCAAGGGCACCTGGTACGCCCATGCCTCGGTCGGGACCCTGCATGTGCGGCCGATCCTGAACATGAAGGACGGCGGCGACGTGAAGAAGATGCGCGCCATCGCCGAAGAGGCCTTCGAGATGGTGCGGGAATACAAGGGCTCCCATTCCGGCGAGCATGGCGACGGCATCGTACGCTCGGAGTTCCACCGCTCCATGTTCGGCGACCGGGTGGTCGACGCCTTCGCCGAGGTGAAGCAGGCGTTCGACCCCAAGGGACTGATGAATCCGGGCCGGATCGTGAACCCGCCGAAGATGGACGACCGCTCCCTGTTCCGGTTCAAGCCGGGCTACACGGCGGTCAATCCGGACACCCGGTTCGACTGGTCGGCCTGGGGCGGGCTCTCCGGGGCGGTGGAGATGTGCAACAACAACGGCGCCTGCCGCAAACGCGATCCCGGCGTCATGTGCCCCAGCTTCCGAGCCACCGGCGACGAACAGCATCTGGTGCGCGGCCGGGCCAACACCCTGCGCCTCGCCTTGTCCGGCCAGCTGGGCCCCGAGGCGCTGAGCGATCCGGCGTTGAAGGAGACGCTGGACCTCTGCGTCGGCTGTAAGGGCTGCAAACGGGAGTGCCCGACCGGCGTCGACATGGCGAAGATGAAGACCGAGGTGCTGGGCCAATACGTCAAGCGCCACGGCCTCTCGGCCAAGGACCGGCTGATCGCCGAGATGCCGCGCTATGCCGAGGCGGCGAGCCGCTTCTCCTACCTCGCCAACCTGCGCGACGCGGTGCCGGGGGCGGCCTGGCTCAGCGAGAAACTGCTCGGCTTTGCCATGGAGCGCACGCTGCCGCACTGGACGTCCGCGCCGTTCCGAGGATCCGAAGTGTCGGACCGACCGGTGGTGGACGGCCGCGAGGTCGTGCTCTTCGCCGACACCTTCAACACCTATTTCGAGCCGGAGAACCTGCGCGCCGCCGTGGCGGTGCTGGAGGCGGCGGGCTACACGATCCACGTGATCGACCCGGTGGCGGCCGGCGGGCGCCATGTCTGTTGCGGGCGCACCTATCTCGCGTCGGGCCTGATCGAGAAGGCGGAGGCCGAGATGGCCCGGCTGGCCGAGGCCTTCGCGCCGTTCGCCGAGCGCGGGGTGCCGATCGTCGGGCTGGAGCCGTCCTGCCTGTTCACCCTGAAGGACGAACTGCCCTCACTGCTGCGCGACCGAGCCGGCAAGGTGCCGGAGATGGCCATGCTGTTCGAGGAGTTCATCGCCCGCGAGGCCGCAGCCGGGCGGCTGGACGGGCTCAAGCTCAAGCCGATCGGCGCCAAGGCCCTGGTCCACGGCCACTGCCACCAGAAGGCCTTCGCCGCCATGGGACCGGTGCAGACCGCCCTTAAGCTGATTCCGGGTCTCGACGTGTCGGTGATCGAGTCGAGCTGCTGCGGCATGGCCGGCGCCTTCGGCTACGAGAAGGACCACATCGAGGTGTCGATGAAGATGGCCGAGCTCAGCCTACTCCCGGCGGTCCGGGCGGCCGATCCTGACACCATCCTCGTCGCCGACGGCACCTCGTGCCGCCACCAGATTCACGACGGCGCAGGACGCGAGGCGATCCACGTCTCCCGCGTCCTGGAACGCGCCCTCGCCTGACCAGAACAGACCCTTAGGAGGAACACCCCATGGCCCACCGTGCCGGCCCCCACTTCCTGCAGATCCCCGGTCCCTCCAACGTGCCGGGCCGCATCCTGCGCGCCATCGAACGGCCGACCATCGACCACCGCGGCCCCGAGTTCCAGGCGCTGGCCAAGGAGGTGCTCGAGAAGATCAAGCCGATCTTCAAGACCAAGAACCCGGTGATCATCTTCCCCGCCTCCGGCACCGGCGCGTGGGAGGCCGCCCTGGTCAACACGCTGTCCCCCGGCGACAAGGTGCTGATGGTCGAGACCGGCCAGTTCTCCACCCTGTGGGTCGAGCTCGCCACCCGGATCGGCCTGAAGCCGGAGGTGATCGAGGGCGACTGGCGCCACGGCGTCGACCCGGCCGAGGTGGAAGCGCGCCTGTCCAAGGACAAGGGCCACGAGATCAAGGCTGTGTGCTGCGTCCATAACGAGACCTCGACCGGCGTCACCTCCCGCATCCCCGAGGTGCGCAAGGCGATCGACGCGGCCGGCCATCCCGCGCTGTTCATGGTCGACACGATCTCGGGCCTGGCCTCGGCCGACCTCCGCCATGACGAGTGGGGGATCGACGTCACCATCTCCGGCTCGCAGAAGGGCCTGATGCTGCCGCCGGGGATCAGCTTCAACGCGGTCAGCGACAAGGCGCTGGAGGCGGCGAAATCCTCGAAGATGACCAAATCCTATTGGGAGTGGTCGTCGCAGATCGGCCAGAACCCGACCGGTAACTTCCCCTATACCCCGAACACCAACCTGCTCTACGGCCTCAACGAGGCCTGCGACATGCTGATGGACGAGGGGCTGGAGAACGTCTTCGCCCGCCACGAGCGCCACGCCGAGGCGACCCGCCGGGCGGTGCGCCAGTGGGGCCTGGAGATCCAGTGCGAGGATACCCGCGAATACTCGCCCGTGCTGACCGGCGTGGTGATGCCCGAGGGCCACGACGCCGACGCGGTGCGCAAGGTGATCCTGGACAAGTTCGACATGTCGCTGGGCGCGGGCCTCGGCAAGGTGAAGGGCCGGATGTTCCGCATCGGCCATCTCGGCGACTTCAACGACCTGATGCTGTGCGGCACCCTGTCCGGCTGCGAGATGGGCCTGCGGATGGCCGGCGTGCCGATCCAGACCGGCGGCGTCCAGGCGGCGCTCGACTATCTGAGCGGGAACGCCTGACGCCCCCACACACTCAGACGTCATCCCGAACCTGTTTCGGGATGACGATAGGCTTGAACTCTACCCCAACGCCCCCGCCGCCAGCGCGAAGCTGATCGTGCCGCTCGCCACCCCGACCAGCAGGTTGCGCCGCGACAGGTAGAACGCGGCCACGCCGATCAGCGCGGCACCCAGCCTCACCTCCAGCCCGACGCTCGCCAGGTCGCCTGTCGGCAGGATCAGCAGCCGCGACAGCAGGCCGGCCAGCACCGCGAAGGAGGCGAAGGAGAACCAGCGGAACACAGCGCCCTGCGGATCCAGGCGCCTGGCCAGGAAGACACCGAGGGCGCGCCACAGCGCCGTGGCCGCGATGGCGCCGACCACCACCAGCGCCGCCGTCGCCGGTCCGAACGCCGTCATGGTTCCTCCTGCCGTCGGGTGCCGTCGGCCAGGAACCCGGCGGTGCCGCCGATCAGGCCGGTGATGATGAGGCCGGTGTCGGGAAAGTACATGTTGATCGGAATGCCCGCCGCCACGCCGGTGATCACCGCCACGGCCGCTCCCCGGCCCCTGGTGTCGAGCAGCAGCAGCAACAGGAAGCAGGCATTGATGAACAGCAGGGCCATGGCCAGGGGCTTGGGCAGGCCGGCGGCGCCGAGATAGCCGATCAGCGTGGCGATCGCCGCCACCGTCACGCAGACGCAGGTGAAACCGGTGTGGTAGCCGAGCCGGGCCTGGGGCGTCTCCGGCGCGGAGCTGCGCATGACATAGGCCCAGGAGGTGGCGGACATGAGCTGGGCCTGGGCGAAGCGCGTGGCGAGGCCGCCGCCGCCCAGCGTCGGCATGAGCGACACCGCCATGGGGAAGAACCGCATGTTCGCCATGCCCACGGCGATGGCGATCGCCAGCACGTCGGCCCCGGCCGCATACATCTCCGCCATGACGATCTGACCCGGCAGGCCCCAGATCAGGATGGTGGAGAGCACGGCCAGCCCGCCGCCGAACCCGGTGTCATGGGCCAGCGCGCCATAGCCGGTAAGGCTGCCCAGCAGCACAACCGTTGGGAGGCCTACCGCGGCCCGCATTCCCGCTTTCAGGCCGCCGGGGAAGTCGACTGGTTTCATGGGGTCATCGTAGCGGGGATAAATGGCGGGAAAACCGGAAAAACACCTGCAAATCGTGGTCCGGCTCGGTTAGTGTATGCAATCTCGCCCCCGCCGAAGAGGGGTACAGGGACGGTTTTGTTTTTTTGGGAGTTAGGGGATGGATGCCAATCGGCTCATCGAGGTCAACGATCTGAAGGTCCACTTCCCGCTGGAGGACCGTACGGTCAAGGCGGTCGATGGCGTCTCGTGGCATATCGACAAGGGAGAGACCCTGGCCGTGGTCGGTGAATCCGGCTCCGGCAAGTCGGTGACCGCCATGTCGATCATGCGTCTGACGGACAATGCCGGCGGCAAGATCCCCTCCGGCGAGATCCTGTTCCGCAAGCCCTCCGGCGACGTGGTCGATATCGCCAAGCAGCCGATGGACGAGATGCGCGCCATCCGCGGCAACGACATCTCGATGATCTTCCAGGAGCCGATGACGTCGCTGAACCCGGTGTTCACCGTCGGCTTCCAGATCGCCGAGGCGATCATGCTGCACCAGGGCAAGACCGAGGAGCAGGCGCTGCAGCAGGCGCTGGAGATGCTCAAGCTGGTCCGCATTCCCGAACCCGAGAAGCAGCTCTCGCAGTATCCGCACCAGCTTTCCGGCGGCATGCGCCAGCGCGTGATGATCGCCATGGCCCTGTCGTGCCGGCCGAGCCTGCTGATCGCCGACGAGCCGACCACCGCGCTCGACGTGACGATCCAGGCGCAGATCCTCGATCTGATCAAGCAGCTGCAGAACGAGATCGGCATGTCGGTGATGTTCATCACCCACGACATGGGCGTGGTCGCCGAGGTGGCGGACCGGGTCGTCGTCATGCTGCGCGGCAAGGTGGTCGAGGAAGGCCCGGCCCAGCAGATCTTCGAAAATCCGCAGCACCTGTATACGAAGGCGCTGCTGGCGGCGGTGCCGCGGCTCGGCTCGATGAAGGGCTACGCGCGGCCGATGAAGTTCGCGAACGTGGACGTCAGCCGGGCCGAGGGCGACACGGTGTCCGAGCAGGCCGTCATGTCCGAGGCCGCGCTGCAGATCCGCGACACCGTGAAGGTCGACGCGCCGCCTCTGCTGCAGGTCGAGGGGCTGACCACGCGCTTCGACATCCGCGGCGGCATGTTCGGCAAGGCGAGCGGCCGGGTCCACGCGGTCGAGAACGTCTCCTTCACCCTGCAGCCCGGCGAGACCCTGGCCGTGGTCGGCGAGTCCGGCTGCGGCAAGTCCACCACCGGGCGCAGCATCATCCGCCTGGTTCAGCCGACCCGCGGCTCGGTGATCTTCGAGGGCCAGGAGCTCAGCGGCCTGTCCGCGTCGGAGATGCGGCCGTTCCGCCGCGACATGCAGATGATCTTTCAGGATCCGTTCGCGTCGCTGAATCCGCGCATGACGGCGGGCGACGCCATCGCCGAGCCGATGATCGTGCACGGCCTGGCCCGCGGCAAGGAGGCCCAGGACCGGGTGATCGACCTGCTGCGCCGTGTCGGCCTTGATGCCGAGCATGCCGGTCGGTATCCGCACGAGTTCTCCGGCGGTCAGCGTCAGCGTCTCTGCATCGCCCGCGCGCTCGGCCTGTCGCCGAAGCTGATCATCGCCGACGAGGCGGTGTCGGCCCTCGACGTGTCGATCCAGGCCCAGGTGGTGAACCTGATGATGGATCTGCAGGAGGAGATGGGCCTCGCCTACCTCTTCATCAGCCATGACATGGCGGTGGTCGAGCGGATCAGCCATCGGGTGGCGGTGATGTATCTCGGCGAGATCGTCGAGATCGGCCCGCGCCAGGCGGTGTTCGAGAATCCGCAGCACCCCTATACCAAGAAGCTGATGGCCGCGGTGCCGATCGCCGACCCGTCCAAGCGCAAGACCGAGCTGCGCCTGATGACCGACGAGATCCCGAGCCCGGTCAAGCCGGTCGGCTACGAGCCGCCGCAGCGCTACTACGACGAGGTGTCGCCGGGCCATCTCGTGCAGCGCACCGCCAGCGGAGCCGCCGAGGCGGCCTGACGTTCGGGGATCCGATTGTCGAAGATTTCCATGAAGGCCCGTCGCAGGACGGGCCTTCTTCATTTCAGGCACTGGTCCAATGTCAAAACGAGAGTATTTAGTTTAAAATAGTTCTTCATCAGCCCGATACGGCGGAGGGAAGATGGACGGCAGCTCGTCATTCTCGGCGATCATCTCGGATCCGCTGCTGCGTTCGGTCTATGAACAATGGCGGGACCTCTGCCGCACGCTTGGCCGGCTGCCACGCCGTCGGGAGATCGACCCCATCGACCTGCCGCCCGCCTTCCTGCCGCTTGCGATGATTCTGGTCCGCGAGCGGACCGGTCGATACCGATGCGAGCTCGCCGGCGCGAGACTGCAGGAGATGCACAAGTCGTCGATGACCGACATGTATGTGGACGAGGTGCTGCCGGCCGGCCCCGCCGAGATCCGCCAGCGGATCTACGCCAGGGCCCTCGACGATCCCTGCGCCGCCTATTGCCGTCTGCGTTTCGCCATTCCCGGGCGGGAGTTCGTCGCCAGCGACCGGCTCTATCTTCCGGCTCTGTCCAACGACGGCGACGACGTGTCGGTCCTTTTTCTCCGGCCAGAGCTTCCTGTCGATCGCGGACCTGCGGGGCGAAGAGGAGGATGACGGGCTCTATCGCCTGGCCTTCGACGAGCCGTTCCGCTGAGAACCGCCCATTGACCGAGACCGGGATCGGATCGGCTTCGACATCTTCGCGGATTTGACGCAACATCGATGAAAATCCGTCCGGCAACGTAAGAGGTTCGACGTGAATCAGGCCCTGGGCTTTCGGGCGTCGCTCACCGACGCGGGACTGGTCGGTCTGTACGACTACTGGATGGCACTGCGGCAGTCGCTGGGGCGCCTGCCGCGCCGGTCGGAGATCGATCCGCTCGACCTGCCGGCCGAGGTCCTCCCTGGTATGATCATCATTGAGCGCGACGCCGATCTCCGGTTCTGGTGCCGGCTTGCGGGGACGCGGATGCGCGAGATCTACGGCTTCGAGGTTACCGGCAAGTATCTGGACGACGTTATGCCGGCGGGAGCGGTCACGTTCCGGAAGGGGATCTATCAGACCGTCCTGGACGGGCGGTGTGCCCTGTTCTGCCGGTTGCGGTTTTCCGTCCCCGGCCGGGAGTTCGTGGCCAGCGACCGGCTCTACGTGCCCGTTCTGAACGACGACACCGACGAGGCGACCGTCCTGGTCGGCGCCCAGCGCTATCTGATGAGCTCTGAAATCGTTGGGTCGCCGGACAGCGACGGCATCTACAGCCTGGTCGTCGACGACACGCCGGCCTGACTGGCACGGCATCCCCGGAACTGAAAAGGGCCCCGAAACCGGGGCCCTTTTCGCAGGTTGCTGCCGTGGCGCTCACTGGGAGCGCAGGCGGGGATCCAGAGCGTCGCGCACGGCGTCGCCGAACAGGTTGAAGCCGAACACCGCGATGGTGATGGCCAGACCCGGGAAGATCGGCACCCAGATCGCGCTCTCGGCGTATTCCTCGGCACCGCCCTGCAGCATCAGGCCCCAGGCCGGAGTCGGCTCCTGCACGCCCAGGCCCAGATAGGACAGGGACGCCTCCAGGAGGATCGCCTCGCCCAGGAACGCGGTGAGCATGATCAGGAACGGGGCGACCACGTTCGGAGCGATATGCCGGAAGATGATCCGCGCGCTGCTGTAGCCGATCGAGCGGGCGGCATCCACATAGGGCATCTCGCGCACTGCCAGTGCGCTCGAGCGCACCACGCGGGCACAGCGCGGGATGAACGGGATGGTGATCGCCATGATCACCTTCTCCGTGCCGGTGCCGAAGATGGCGACGATCGCCAGCGCCATGATGATCAGCGGGAACGCCATGAAGACGTCGATGATCCGCTGCAGGATCAGGTCGAAATAGCCGCCGAAATAGGCGCTCGCCACGCCCAGGGCCAGACCGGCGCAGGAGCCGATGATGGCCGCGGTGAAGCCGACGAGCAGGGCCGTCCGCGCGCCGTAGATGATGCGCGAGAACAGGTCGCGGCCGAACTGGTCGGTGCCGAGCAGGAAGAAGCCTTCGCCCATCTCGCTGGTGGATCCCGGCGGGACGAGCATGTCGGCGAAGTTCGCCTGCTCCGGGTCGAAGGGGGCCAGCCACGGCGCGAAGACCGCCATGAAAACCATCGCCAGGACCACGAGTCCGCCGGCAAAGCCCAACGGCTGTTTGCGGGCGAGGCTGCCGATATGCTGCAGGACGGACTTTCGCTGCGGCAGCCGATCGGACTCGATGCTGATGTCGGGGGTCGTCATCGTGATGGCTCCCTTAGCTGTAGCGAATGCGCGGGTCGAGCCACGCGTACATGATGTCGACCAGGAAGTTCATGAGGACGAAGATCGCCACCACCAGCATCACCAGGGCCTGGGTCATCGTGTAGTCCGACTGGGTCACGGCCGAGACGAAGAGCTTGCCGAGGCCGTTGAGGTTGAACACCTGCTCGGTCACCACGAGCCCGCCCATCAGGAATGCGAACTCGATGCCGACGATGGTGATGACCGGCAGCATCGCGTTCTTCAGCGCGTGCTTGTTGATGATCACCTTCTCGATCAGGCCTTTGGCGCGGGCGGTCCGGACATAATCCTCGCGCAGCACCTCCAGCATGGCCGACCGGGTCATGCGGGTGGCGACGGCGGAGTACCGGTATCCGGTGGCGAGCGCCGGCCAGATCAGCTGGCTCATGTTATGGACCGGATCGACAAAGAACGATTGGAAGTGGATCGGCGGCATCCACGGCCGGCCGAACCATGCCTGGGAGCCTATGAGCAGGCCCAGGATGATCAGGATTCCCAACCAGAAGGATGGCATGGCGATACCGGCGATGCTGAACGTTCGCACCAGGTAGTCGATCCAGGAATTCTGCTTGGCCGCGGAGATGATTCCGAGCGGCAGAGCGATCACGACCGAGACGAAGGTTGCCATCAGGGCGACCTGCAGGGACAGCTCGAAGCGGATCGCGATCTCGTAGGCGACCGGCTGGCTGGTCCACATCGACACACCAAGGTCGAAGGTGAAGAACCCGACCATGTAGTCGAAGAACTGCTGCCAGATCGGGTCGGTCAGTCCGAGCCGCTGCTGGCACTGAAGGATCTGCTGCGGATCCGCATACGAGCCTTCGCCGCCGAACTTCAGCAGGCAGACGTCGCCCGGCACCAGTCGCAACAGCAGGAAGATCAGGATTGCGGCGCCGATCAGCGTCGGCAGCAACATCAGCAATCGTTTGATGATGTAGGTGTACATCTCAGGCGTCGCTCACGCTTTTCATGATGGGGGCAAAGAACCGCCCCGGAACCGAAGTCCCGGGGCGGCGGATGAGCGTGTCGGGAGCGTTAGCCGCCGAGCTGCTTCTTACGCTCGGCCGAGTCGATCCAGATGTTCTCGAGCGACTGGTTCAGATAGTGGCTCGGCGCGATCTTCCAGCCCTTCACATAGGAGCGGTACGGATTGATCTTGTACCACCACAGGGTGATGAACTGCGACGCCAGGTCGTTCAGGACCCGCTTCTCGAACTGGGCGAACAGCTCGCGCTGCTTGCCTTCGTCGCCGGTCGCCAGAAGCTCCGCATAGATGCTCTCGAGCTCCGCATCCTCGAAGTACGAGTAGTTCGCGCCGGAGGACGGCAGGAACTTCGAGATGTCGGCGATCGGGTTCACGACGGCCTGGCAGTTGAAGTCGAGGGAGACCTCGAAGTTCTTCTGCGTGCGCAGGGTCGCGTAGAACGGCGTGGACGGCTGCACCCACTGTTCCACATCCAGGCCGATCCGGCGCCACTGGTCGATCAGCCAGGTGCCCACGACCTTGTACGGCTGGTCCACACCGCGGTTGTGCAGGGTGAACTTCAGGTTCTCGTGGCCGGCCTCCTTCAGGAGCGCCTTCGCCTTCTCGCGGCTGGCCTCGATATCCTTGCTGTAGCCGATGATGTTCTTCTCAAGATACTCCGGCGAAGAGGAGATCGGGTGGCCCGGGAAACCGATGCCGCCGACCGTCTTCACGATCGCGATCTTGGAGAGGTACTCGGAACCCTGGTGCCGGTCGATGGACAGGGACAGGGCCTGGCGCACGCGCGGATCGTCGAACGGCTTCGCCTCGTGGTTCGGCGTCACGATCAGCACGCAGTTCCAGTCGCTCTCCTGGACCTCGATCTGGTCGCCGAGGGCTTCCTTCAGGTCGTCACGCGCCTTCGGCGGGAAGCCGCGGAACTCGATATCGGCCTGGCCGCCGCGGATGGCCTGCAGGCGGACCGACATCTTCGGCGCGATCAGCGAGGTGTAGCCGTCGAGATAAGGCTTACCCTCGTGGTAGTAGTTCGGGTTCTTCTTGCCCGTCACGTGGCTGCCCTGGACGTGCTCCACGAAGTGGAACGGGCCGGTGCCATTCACGTTGGTCTGGTGCCACGTGTAGCCGCGCTCATCCAGGTCATTCTTCGAGTAGATGAAGTTGAACGGCATGGCGATGGACGGGATGAACGTGCCCGACGGGAACTTCAGATTGAAGACAACGGTCTCCGGATCCGGGGCCTCGACGGAGTCGATCATCGCGAAGTAGGCCTTGCGGTTCGACGCGATGCCGTCCGGCGGGAAGGCGAGCTTGTCGAAGGTGGCCTTGATGTCGGCGGAGGTGAGTTCCTGGCCGTCCTGGAACGTCACGCCCTTGCGAATCTTGAAGGTGTAGGTCTTGCCGTCATTGGTCGGCTTCGGCACTTCGCCGACGCACAGATCGCAGACGAAGTCGGTCGGCGACGACGGATTGTCCGGATTGACCCGGATCAGCAGGCTGTAGAACGGCCGGATCGGGTGGATCATGCCGAAAGTGGATTCGATGTGGCCGTCATAGGACGGGATGTCGCTTCCCACGACAAGGCGCAGCTCGCCACCTTGCTCCTGGGCGGACGCCGGCATCGAGCCCGCTCCGACCACGAGGGCCGAGCCGAGCGCGACCGAGGCCGCAAACCGGGTCAGACGTGACTTCATAGGGTCGTCTCCTTCCCAAACGTGACAGTGCACCTGACCCGAAGAGGGGTCAGGAACGGCTTGTTACAGGGACACGTTCGCCCGGCGCAGAGGCGCCGTCGTCACTGTCCCACTTGCATGTCGGTCGGGATGCGGCACACGTCCGCGATGTTCCTCCCGTCCCTGCTTTCTTTTCCGGTGTGATTAAGTCCACCGGTTGCCGCGTCTTATGACGCTTGTATACAGTTTCATGACCCGCGCCGGGGGTCAAGTGATGCCCCCAGAAATTGACCTGAAATCTGCAAACAACCGGGCGCGCGACCGAGGAGGAAGTAATGGCCGACCAAGTGGTCAAGGCGCTGGTTTTCGATGTCTTCGGTACGGTGGTGGACTGGCGGACCAGTGTGGCGGCGGAAGTCGATGCGCTGGCGGCGAAGAAGGGCTGGACATTGGACGGCGTGGAGTTCGCCATGCGGTGGCGATCCCTCTACGCGCCTTCCATGCGGCCGGTGCGTCGGGGAGAAGCGCCCTATCGCCGCCTCGACGACCTGCATCGGGAGAGCCTGCGCACCGTCCTGCAGGAATATGAGGTGAGCCTCGGCGACGACGAGCTGGAGCACCTGAACAAGGTCTGGCACCGGCTGCATCCCTGGCCCGACAGCGTTCCGGGGCTGACCCGGCTGAAGAAGAAGTTCATCCTGGCCACCATGTCGAACGGCAACGTCTCGCTGATGGTGAACATGGCGAAGTTCGCCGGGCTGCCCTGGGACACGATCCTCGGCTCCGAGCCGGCCCGGAACTACAAGCCGGAGCCCGTGGTGTATCTGACCGGCGCCGACTGGCTCGGCCTCGACCCGTCGCAGATCCTCATGACGGCGGCCCATAACAGCGATCTGCAGGCGGCCCGCGACCTCGGCTTCAAGACCGCCTTCATCCTGCGGCCCACCGAATACGGCCCGAACCAGCACAAGGACAACGAGGCCGAGAGCGACTGGGATTACATCACGAACAGCATGGAAGAGCTGGCCGACAAGCTCGGCGCCTGAGGGAGGGTGACATGACGACGGTTATCGAGACCTATGCCCGGTTCGCCGCCGGCCTGCGCACGGCGCCGCTCTCCGACGAGGTCCGTCACCACGCGGAACGGGCCATCGTCGACTGGTTCGCCGCCTGCGTGCCGGGCGGGGTGATGGCGCCGGCGACCCTGGTGGCCGAGGCGCTGGCGGACCAGGTCGGGGCCGGCAACGCCTCGCTGGTCCCCGGCGGACAGCGGGCCACCGCGCAGACGGCGGCGCTGATCAACGGCACCGCCTCGCACACGGTGGAGTTCGACGACATCTTCCGCGAGGGACTTTACCACCCGGGCACGCCGACGATCTCCGCCGCCCTGGCCGCGGCCGAACTCGCCGGGGCGGACGGGCCGCGGCTGCTCGCCGGCGTGGTCGCCGGCTACGAGGTATCGAACCGCATCGCCAAGGCGGTGAACCCGCGCCACTACGACTACTGGCACACCACGGCGACCGTCGGCTGCTTCGGCGCGGCCGCCGCCGCCTCGGTGATCCTTGACCTGGACGCGGCCCAGACCGCCCATGCGTTGGGCACGGCCGCGACCATGGCCGCCGGCCTGCAGCAGGCGTTCCGGGCCGATGCCATGAGCAAGCCGCTGCATTCCGGCCGTGCGGCCGAGGCCGGCGTGCTCGCCGCCCGTCTGGCCAAGGCCGGGGTGACCGGTGCCCTGGACGCGCTGGAAGGGCCGCGCGGCTTCGGCGCGGCGATGAGCGGGCCGGATGTGGACTGGGCGGCGGCCATCGAAAGCCTGGGTGTCGACTGGACCATCACCCGCGTCACCTTCAAGAACCACGCCGCCTGCGGCCATGTGCATGCGGCGGTCGATGCGGCGGCGCAGATCGCATCCGCCAACGGCCTGACGATCGACCGGATCGCCAGCATCGAGGCCGGCTCCTACGCCAAGTCGCTGGAGATCTGCGGCAATGCCGAGCCGGTCACCGCGTTCGAGGCGAAGTTCAGCCTGCCCTATTGCGTGGCGGCGATACTGGTGCGCGGCTCGGTGCGGCGCGCGGCGTTCGACCCGGATGCCCTGGCCGATCCGGCGATCCGGGCGCTGGCCGCCAAGGTGGTGCATACCGTCGATCCCGGCTGCGAGGCGGCGTTTCCGGGCGCCCGGTCCGCCCGGGTTGCGATCGTCACCGCCGACGGCGCGCGCTTCGAGCATTTCGCACCGACCCGCAAGGGCGACCCGGACAACCCGCTGACCGATGCCGAGCTGGATGCCAAGTTCCACGAGCTGACCGACCCGGTGCTGGGCGCGGCGGCGGCGGGCGATCTGCTGGCCCGGCTGCGCGACCTGCGCCGCGCCGGACCGGTCGGCGACCTGCTCCGGGATTCCGCCCTGCCGCACGCGGCGGAATAGGGGGTAGGCCGCACCAACCAAGCAGCCCGTCTTCCCGGGCTTGACCCGGGACCCAGGGATGGGGCCGCCGGACCGTCGACCCTATCGTTCCAGGTGCCCCGATCCTCGGTCCCGGCTCAAGGCCGGGAAGACACAGAATGTAAAAGAAGCGCGACCACCCGACCCACCGGAGACCCGAATGTCCGCCCTCTATGACGACCTTCTCACCGAGGAGCAGCTGCAGTTCCGCGATGCCGTGCGCGGCTTTGCCGAGCGCCATCTCGCCGCCGACCGCCTGGCCCGTGCCCATCGCTCGGAATTCCCCTTCGACGTCGCCAAGCTGATGGCGGAGCAGGGGCTGCTGGGCATCACCTTCAAGGAGGAGGACGGCGGCATGGGCGGGTCGCTCATGGACGCCATCGTCGCCATCGAGACGGTCTCCGCCGTCTGCCCGCGCTCCGCCGACGTCATCCAGGCCGGCAATTTCGGGCCGATCCGCACCTTCGTGGAATACGCCACCGCCGATCAGAAGGAACGCTACCTCGCCCCACTGATCGGCGGCGAGGCGACCATCTCAGTCGGCATGAGCGAGCCCGAGGCCGGCTCCGCCGTCACCGATCTGAAGACCACCGCCACCCCGGACGGCGACGGCTTCCGCATCAACGGCACCAAGGTTTTCTCGTCGCACAGCCCGGATTCCAACCTGTTCCTGGTCTATGTCCGTTACGGCCCGGGGGTCGACGGCATCGGCTCGGTCCTGATCGAGCGCGGCACCGAAGGCTTCACCCTCGGCCGGCCCAGCCGCTATGTAGGCGGCGACGACTGGTGCCAGCTGTATTTCGAGGACGTCTATGTCGGCCCGGAGAACGTCCTGCTGCGCGAGGGCGGCTTCAAGAAGCAGATCGCCGCGTTCAACATCGAGCGCCTGGGCAACTCGGCCCGCGCGCTGGCCTTCGGACGCCACGCCTTCGAGATCGCCCGCGAGCATGCCGAGACGCGCCATCAGTTCGGTCGGCCGCTCGCCGATTTCCAGGGCCTGCAGTGGAAGTTCGCGGAAGCAGCCCTGCGCATGGAGGCGGCCCAGCTCATGCTCTACCGGGTCGCCGGCAAGGCCGAGAAGGGTCTGCCGAGCGCCTACGAGACCGCGCTGGTCAAATATCTCTGCAACGAGGCCGGCTTCCTGGCGGCCAACGAGGCGATGCAGATCCTCGGCGGGCTCGGCTACACCGAGGAGAGTCTGGTCGAATACTGCTGGCGCCGGGCCCGCGGTTGGCAGATCGCCGGCGGCAGCCTGGAGATGATGAAGAACCGCATCGCCGAGGGCGTGTTCGGCCGCCGTTTCTCCCAGCGTCCCCCGAAGCCGAAGGCTTGAAGGCCATGAGCAGTTCGAACGGGGGCTGGATCGACGCCCTAGTCCGGCCGTCCACGGTTGCCGTGGTCGGCGCGTCGGACGATCCGAAGAAGGACAGCGCCCGGCCGCTGCGCTTCCTGCGCAGGCACGGCTTCAAAGGGACGGTGTGGCCGATCAACCCGATGCGCGAGACGGTATTGGGGGAGAAGGCCTGGCCCAGCCTGGCCGACCTGCCGGGCGTGCCGGAGCATGTCTATATCGTCACCGCTGCCGAGCGGGTCGAGGAGCAGGTGGTGGAGGCCGCCCGGCTGGGCGTGAAGGTCGCCACCGTGCTGGCCGACGGCTTCGCCGAGGCCGGCGAGGACGGGGCCGAGGCCCAGCGCCGGCTGGTGGAGAAGGCCCATGCCGGCGGCATGCGGCTGCTCGGACCCAACAGCATGGGTGCCGCCAACGTCGCCGACGCCGTGCCGTTCACCACCAACGCCGCCTGGGAGGCCGAGAGCCTGGTGCCCGGCCGGCTGATGGCCCTGTCCCAGTCCGGCTCGCTGATCGGCACCCTGGTGTCGCGCGGCGCCGCCCGCGGCATCGGCTTCCACTCCCTTGTGTCGGTCGGCAACGAGGCCGACTTGGACGTGGGCGCCATCGGCGAGGCCGCGGTCGGTCTCGACGGGGTGGACGCCTTCATCCTGTTCCTGGAGACGGTGCGCCGGCCGGAGCGGATCGCCGCCTTCGCCCGCGCGGCCGATGCCGCCGGCAAGCCGATCGTGGTCTACAAGCTCGGCCGCTCGCCCGAGGCCCAGGCCCTGGCGGTGTCCCATACCGGCGCCCTGGTCGGCTCCGACAAGGCGGCCGATGCCTTCTTCCGCGACCTCGGCATCCTGCGCGTGGATCAGTTCGAGGCCCTGCTGGAACTGCCGGCCCTGCTGAAGGGGCGGCGGCCCGATGCCGCCCGGCGGTCCAAGCCGGTGGCGGTGGTCACCACGACCGGCGGCGGCGGGGCCATGGCGGTCGACCGTCTGGGAGCGGCGGGAATCGAGGTGGAAGGCGCCTCCGATGCCCTGCGCGCCCATGTGAAGCAGGCGGTCGGCCTGTCCCTGAAGCCGGCCCGGTTGATCGACGTGACCCTGGCCGGTGCGCGCTACGAGGTGATGAAGACCGTGCTGGACGGGCTGCTGGACAGCGGCGACTACGCCGCCGTTGTCGCCGCCATCGGCTCCTCGGCCCAGTTCCTACCCGAACGCGCGGTGCAGCCGATCGTCGATTGCGCCGGTCACGACACCCCCATCGCCGCCGCCCCGCTGCCCCAGGCGGACCGGGCCCTGGCCATGCTGTCGGAGGCCGAGGTCGCCGGGTTCCGCTCGGTGGAGTCCATGGCCGACGCGGTGCGCGCCTTCATG
>NZ_FNBW01000006.1:317500-320790 GCF_900102465.1 Thalassobaculum litoreum DSM 18839
ATCGTCGAGCCGCAAGGCGAGGCGTGAATCAGCCGGGAGACATAGCCGATGCGGAGCATCGGGCGTTGGTCGTTGGAGGTGGGATCGGTCAAGCGTCTCAAGGGCGTTTGGTGGATGCCTTGGCATCGAGAGGCGATGAAGGACGTGATACGCTGCGAAAAGCTTCGGGGAGCTGCGAATGAGCTTTGATCCGGAGATATCCGAATGGGGAAACCCGGCCCTTTAGGGTCATCGTTGTCTGAATACATAGGGCAACGAAGCGAACCTGGTGAACTGAAATATCTAAGTAGCCAGAGGAAAGGACATCAACCGAGACTCCGTTAGTAGTGACGAGCGAACGCGGACCAGGCCAGTGGCACATGCAGAAGAATGGGAACCGTCTGGAAAGTCGGGCCACAGTGGGTGATAGCCCCGTACCGGTAGTGTCTGCATGTGTCCTCGAGTAGGGCGAGGCACGTGAAACCTTGTCTGAACGTGGGGGGACCACCCTCCAAGCCTAAGTACTCCTCGATGACCGATAGTGAACCAGTACCGTGAGGGAAAGGTGAAAAGCACCCCGATGAGGGGAGTGAAAGAGACCTGAAACCGAACGCCTACAAGCAGTGGGAGCCTCTTTACGGGGTGACCGCGTACCTTTTGTATAATGGGTCAGCGAGTTAGTCTGGCGAGCAAGCCTAAGCCGATAGGTGGAGGCACAGCGAAAGCGAGTCTTAATAGGGCGTCGAGTTCGTCGGATTAGACCCGAAACCGGGTGATCTAGCCATGGGCAGGTTGAAGGTGCGGTAACACGCACTGGAGGACCGAACCCACGTCTGTTGAAAAAGACGGGGATGACCTGTGGCTAGGGGTGAAAGGCCAATCAAACTCGGAGATAGCTGGTTCTCCGCGAAAGCTATTTAGGTAGCGCGTCGTGTGATTACCGCCGGGGGTAGAGCACTGGATGGGCTAGGGGGGCGCGAGCCTTACCAAACCTAACCAAACTCCGAATACCGGCGAGTACAGCACGGCAGACAGACCATGGGTGCTAAGGTCCGTGGTCGAGAGGGAAACAGCCCAGACCTCCAGCTAAGGCCCCCAAGTGGCGGCTAAGTGGGAAAGGATGTGGGAAGGCCAAGACAACCAGGAGGTTGGCTTAGAAGCAGCCATCCTTTAAAGAAAGCGTAATAGCTCACTGGTCTAGATAAGCCGGCCTGCGCCGAAGATGTACCGGGGCTCAAGCCGCCCGCCGAAGCTGAGGATTCAGTTGGTTCTGCCAACTGTCTGGTAGCGGAGCGTTCCGTAAGCCTGCGAAGGGGTCCTGTGAGGGGCCCTGGAGGTATCGGAAGTGAGAATGCTGACATGAGTAGCGACAAAGAGTGTGAGAAACACTCTCGCCGTAAGTCCAAGGGTTCCTGCGCAAGGCTAATCCGCGCAGGGTGAGTCGGCCCCTAAGACGAGGGTGAAAGCCGTAGTCGATGGGAATCAGGTTAATATTCCTGAACCTGGTGGTAGTGACGGACGCCGGAAGTAGTCTCCTCTTACTGGATTGAGGGGGCTGCCTGGGCGTTCCAGGAAATAGCTCCACCGTTAAGACCGTACCCGAAACCGACACAGGTGGACTGGTAGAGAATACCGAGGCGCTTGAGGGAACTATGTTGAAGGAACTCGGCAAAATGCCTCCGTAACTTCGGGATAAGGAGGACCTCGCATCGGGCAACCGGTGAGGGGTGGCACAGAGTAGGGGGTGGCGACTGTTTACTAAAAACACAGGGCTCTGCGAAGTCTTCCAGACGACGTATAGGGTCTGACGCCTGCCCGGTGCCGGAAGGTTAAGAGGAGAGGTGAGAGCTTTGAATCGAAGCCCCGGTAAACGGCGGCCGTAACTATAACGGTCCTAAGGTAGCGAAATTCCTTGTCGGGTAAGTTCCGACCTGCACGAATGGCGTAACGACTTCCCCGCTGTCTCCAACATAGGCTCAGCGAAATTGAATTCTCCGTGAAGATGCGGAGTACCCGCGGTCAGACGGAAAGACCCCGTGCACCTTTACTACAGCTTTGCAGTGGCATCAGAAGATGAATGTGTAGGATAGGCGGGAGGCTTTGAAGCATCGGCGCCAGTTGATGTGGAGCCATCCTTGAAATACCGCCCTTTGATCTTTTGATGTCTAACCGCGGTCCGTTATCCGGATCCGGGACCCTGCATGGCGGGTAGTTTGACTGGGGCGGTCGCCTCCCAAAGAGTAACGGAGGCGCACGATGGTAGGCTCAAGCTGGTCGGACATCAGCTGTTGAGTGCAATGGCATAAGCCTGCCTGACTGCGAGGCCGACGGGCCGAGCAGAGACGAAAGTCGGTCATAGTGATCCGGTGGTCCCGCGTGGAAGGGCCATCGCTCAACGGATAAAAGGTACGCCGGGGATAACAGGCTGATACCCCCCAAGAGTCCACATCGACGGGGGTGTTTGGCACCTCGATGTCGGCTCATCACATCCTGGGGCTGGAGCAGGTCCCAAGGGTTCGGCTGTTCGCCGATTAAAGTGGTACGTGAGCTGGGTTTAGAACGTCGTGAGACAGTTCGGTCCCTATCTGCCGTGGGTGTTCGAGACTTGAGAGGAGCTGTCCCTAGTACGAGAGGACCGGGATGGACGCACCTCTGGTGGACCGGTTGTGGCGCCAGCCGCATAGCCGGGTAGCTATGTGCGGACGGGATAACCGCTGAAAGCATCTAAGCGGGAAGCCCCCCTCAAAACCAGGTCTCGCTGAGAACCGTGGTAGACCACCACGTCGATAGGCTGGAGGTGGAAGCGTGGCAACACGTGAAGCTGACCAGTACTAATCGTTCGATCGGCTTGACCGATCACACCCTGACCTCTCCCTCGGGGAGGACAGGAGACCCGCCTCCGACGACGAACGCCTGATCCCGGATCAAGTCCGGGACCCGAGCGTGGATCGGAGCGAACCGACAGCATCCGCAGACAGCACACGCCCAAATCGACCCCATCCGGACATCCGGTCCCCAGGCGGGACCGGCTCGTCGGGCTCCATGACCTGGTGGTCATAGCGAGGGAGCCGCACCCGATCCCATCCCGAACTCGGCCGTGAAAGCCCTCAGCGCCAATGGTACTGCGTCTTAAGGCGTGGGAGAGTAGGTCGCCGCCAGGTCTTGAAACCCGACGACACCGAACCCGGAACACAAAACACGCTCTCAGCCAGCCCTCCCAAAACCAACACCCGCGGGGTGGAGCAGCCCGGTAGCTCGTCAGGCTCATAACCTGAAGGTCGCAGGTTCAAATCCTGCCCCCGCAACCAAGA
>NZ_FNBW01000043.1 GCF_900102465.1 Thalassobaculum litoreum DSM 18839
ACCGCTTCACGACGAAACTCCGGCGTCGCTCTGTTCCCTCGTCCCATGAAACACCTCCTGGTTCCTCAGTTGGTGCTCTCCACTTTTCCAGGGCAAGTCCAAGACGGCTTTGCTAACGTTCGTGATGTCGGACTCTGAAAAAGCCCCGCGTCCCAAAAATTTTACTAAACGCTATTATAATCTAGGTCTATCCCGAATGTGCGGGGCGGTCCGGTTTTGACCCGAAGCCGTTGCGTACGAAGCCTTCACAAAGTGACAAACCGTACGAGAGTTCGGTAGTTTGGGGGCCTAAGTGCATCAGTGCGATGTCTTTGTCAGAACGCCGCCGTTGTCTGCCCTCGTGTACGTCCTTGTGATGTGCCTCCACTAAATGCCCTCGAAGTTGGCTAGAGTTTTCCGGGTCTGATTCCTTGGCTGGGAGAGGAGCGGAAGACGATGAAGGCATCCAGATTCACGGACGCGCATAAGGCGTTCATCATCAAGCAGGGCGAGGATGGAACGCCGGTGGCGGAGGTTTGCCGTCAGGCTGGGATCAGCCAGGCGACTTACTTCAATTGGAAGAAGAAGTACGCGGGCATGATGCCGTCTGAGATGCGGCGGATGCGCGAGCTCGAGCATGAGAATGCGCGCCTGAAGAAGATCGTCGCCGACCAGTCGCTCGACAAGGAGATGCTGCAGGACGTGATCAAGCGAAAGCTCTGAGGCCTGGTCGGAAGAGAACGCTGGTCGATGCGATGCGATCGGAGTGGGTGGTCTCGATCCGCCGCCGGAGCGGCGCGCCGCCGCCCGCGACGAGCGTGCCCGGCCGCTGGTCGCCGAGCTCGAGGCGTGGCTGCGTCAGAACCGCCGCGCGCTGTCCACGAAGTCGGCCACGGCCAACGCCATCGACTACCTGCTCAAGCGCTGGCCGTCGTTCACCCGCTTCCTCGACGACGGCCGGATCTGCCTGTCCAACAACGCCGCCGCCGCAACTGGACCTTCGCCGGATCCGATACCGGCGGCCGCCGGGCAGCGGCCCTCTACACGTTGATCGCGACCTGCAGGCTCTCGATCTGCGCGCCTGGCTTGCCGACGTCCTCGAGCATCTGCCCGGGCATCCCTCGAACAGGCTCCACGAACTCCTGCCGTGGAACTGGAAGAGCACCGCTGCCACACTGGCCGCATGACCGACACCGTCGACGAGATCGCCAGCATCCGCATCGAGCTCCGGCACACCGAGCCGCCGATCTGGCGCCAGGTCGAGGTCCCGACCTCGATCACGATGAAGGGCCTGCACGACGTCGTACAGGCCGCCATGGGCTGGTTCGACAGCCACCTCTGGGAGTTCACCGTCGACCGGCAGCGCTACGGGCCGCCGATGGGCCAGGACTGGGGCCAGGACTGGGGCCAGGACTGGGGAACGCAACCCAGCCGCGATGCCGCCAAAGTGCGGCTGCGCGACGTGCTGCGGCCGCCCCGCACCACGATCGACTATCTCTACGACTTCGGGGACGGCTGGGAACACCGGCTCACCGTCACCAAGCTGCGCCAGGGCGAGCCCGGCATCGGCTATCCGCGCTACGTCGCCGGCGAGCGCAACGCTCCGCCCGAAGACTGCGGCGGAATCCCCGGCTTCTACGAGCAGCTCGACATCCTCGCCGACCCGCAGCACCCGGACCACGAGGAGGTTGCCGAATGGTTCGATGACTACGACCCCGAGGCCCTCGACGAACTCGTGATCAAGACCGCACTCGGCCGCATCGCCAAGCGCCGAAACGCCGCCGCGGCACGGCTGGCGAAGAAGAAATCCACCTCAACCAGCTGATGCCAACGACGGTCGGCTCACGAGCGGTCCGAAAACCCGCAACCCCCACAACCGCGGCCGTCACCGGATGCGTACGATCTGTCAGACCCTGTTGATACCGGAGTGAATCTCCCGGGATATGGACCTGTGAGCGTATCGGTGGGGCGTGACGCTCGAATTCTCACGCCCTGGCAACCCACTGACAACGCGTTCATCGAGGCGTTCAACGGACGGCTCCGGGCGGAATGTCTGAACGCCCACTGGTTCCTGAGCCTCGCCGATACGGCGGAAAAGTTGGAGGCTTGGCGTAGAGACTACAACGAACAGCGGCCACACAGCGCAATCGGGAACAAGGTCCCGGCAGCGCTCATGAAATCAGCACACGCAGCCAGCCCGTGATGCTGACCAGGGCCCGAAAACTCTAGCTCCAACCGGGGGCACGTTCGGGGGCACTCCATCGATGCCCGGGCTTTACCAATAGCCGGAGGAAACTCGGGGCCCAGGTCACTGCGTCAGCGGCTCATGGCTGGCCACATTCATCTTTGCAATGATAACGGTGCGAATGTCACGGCCTGACATAAACCGAAACATTTCGACGTCACACGCACATAATGGAGTTGCATGATACCCGCATATTCCGAGCATCGATCGCGTGATCGCTTATATTGGGAGTGCGAAAGATGCTGGGCCTACGAACAAGGGATCATTCGTCATCATCCACTTTCGCCCGTGAGACCTGGGCGACGATGGTCGAAGTCATGCCGGTGAACGTCATGGTCTGCGATATCAAGACCTTTGATGTTCTCTATGCGAACAAGGCGACGATAGAGACTCTTCGATCGATCGAGCATGCGCTTCCGATCAAGGCGAAGGATCTTGTTGGGTCGTCGATCGACGTATTCCACAAGAATCCGTCCCATCAGCGTGGCATGCTGGCGAACGAGCACAATCTGCCTGACCTGCTCCCCTGAAAGCTCCGCATTGTGAGGTTAGTCTGTTCCTCTGACGAGGAGATGGACGATGAAGCGCAGTCGGTTCAGCGAAGAGCA
>NZ_FNBW01000046.1 GCF_900102465.1 Thalassobaculum litoreum DSM 18839
GCCGGCATCCCCAACGCCATCGCCGCCAAGCGTGCAGTCGAACGGATGGTCGCCGAGCGGCGCGATCCGACCGACGCCGAATGGGCGGAGATCAACGCCGTCACCGACGAGCTGCGCGCCAAGCTGCACGGGGATGCCGGTGCCTGACGCGGCTGACCGGGCCAGCGAGTACGAGGAGGCCCAGCGCGACATGGCGCTGAAGCGCGCGCTTTGCGTGCCAGCGGCCGAGGGTCGCGACCATTGCATCGACTGCGGTGGCGAGATCCCGGCGGCGCGGCGCGCGGCCGATCGCAGCGCCGTCACCTGTATCGACTGCCAGCGCGACCGGGAGCGCCTAGCTCGATGATGGACTTGATTAAGGAGCTGAACGCGTGGGCCGGCCTGCTGTCGGTTGTCGGAATGGCCCTGGTCGCGGTCGCCATGCTCTATCTGCGCAGCGTCTTCGCCCCGCGCGCCGATCTCCAGGAGGAGATCGAGGACCGAGAAGAAGCCGCTCAGAAGCTGATCGACCGTGTGCAGAACCTGGAGCGAGCGGTCGACCGGCTTGAGCAGCTGGCGGCTGCCGCGCCGACGCAGACCGATCTGCAGAAGATCGTGATCGCGATCGAGTCTTTCCGCGGTGACGTCAAAGCCATGGCATCTGAGGTGACGGGGCTCGACCGGGCCGTCAGTCAGATCGGCCGCAAGGTCGACATGCTGGTCGAGAACGAGATCAAGGGCGCACAGAGCCAGAGGGGCGCGACATGAGCATCCAGGAGATACTGCACGAGGAGTGGCGAATAGCGATCCTGACGTCTCTCAAGGCGCTGCCCGGAAGCGTTGGATACGAGGGGCTGCTGCAGAAGCTGGTTGCAAGTTACCACCACTACTACCTCACCCGCGACGAGATGCAGTCGGAGCTGCGCTGGCTGCGTGATGCCGGCCTGGTCCGGCTGCATGACAACGTAACGCCCAGTCGGATCACCTATACCGCGACACTGTCGGACAAAGGTCTCGCAGTTGCCGAGGGCCGCCTTCGGGCCGCGGGTGTCCGTCTGCCCGGCGAGTGAGGTTGGGCGATGAGGAAGCCCGGCCCCAAGAGCAAGATCGAGAAGCTGGATCCGGACATCAAAGCTGAGATCGACCGGCTTCTGCATGATGAAGGACGCACGATCGACGACGTCGTCGCGTTCCTGCGGACGCTCAAGCTCGACGACACCCCATCGCGTAGCTCAGTAGTTCGCTACGGCGCAAGCACCGCCAAGATCCGTGCGGACATGGACCGCATGCGCTCGGTGACCTCGCAGCTCTCCAAAGAGTTCGGCGACCAGGACAACGACGCGGCCCGCTTCCTGCTCCAGATCGCGCAGACCATCGCGTTCAAGTTGATGGACAGTCAGGCGGGCGCCGACAAGGTGATCGAGGTCGAGGAGTTCATGCTCCTGATGAAGGGCCTGAAGGACATGTCCGCCGCCCGCAAGGCCACGCTCGATGCCGAGGAGAAGGTCCTGGCCAAGCTGAAACGCGAGGCCGCCAAGCTGTTTGACCAGGCGCAGCGAGACGCGCAGTCGGCCGGCGAAGGTAAAGGCCTGTCGGCCGAGCGCCTAGCGCAGCTCCGTCG
>NZ_FNBW01000009.1 GCF_900102465.1 Thalassobaculum litoreum DSM 18839
CGTAATGTCCGGGCGCGCATCAACAAGATCGAGAATCTCGTCGCCAACGGCCTCGATCCGACCAGATCGCCGATCACCGCCCATCGGACGTGCTGACCAGGTCCCCGTCGATCGCCATTTCTGCACCCATTTGATCGCGGTCGACACACCGACGCCAAAGCGCTCTGCCGCCGCACGGCGGGACATCCCGCCCTCGACCGCCTGGATCACACGTTCTCGAAGGTCATCGGAAAAGGCTCGCGTCATCATGGCTGGCCTCCAATCCCCAGCCATGATGGTGAATCAGATTCGTGCCAAAAACGGAATCCCCTACGATTCCCTCAGGTGCGAAAATGCTCTAGGATTTTAAATACGAAAGACAAACTCAACTACAGCATGCGCCTCAACAGACACAAATCATGTGTCGTGACAAAATTCGATCGATGCCAACGGATTCTTAGTAACCCTCGGCATTGACCATCGACTTCCACGACGATTGCCGAAGCTTTCCTGCATTATATGTCAGGCGATTGCCGACAACCGTTCTTTCGCGCGATCGATACCAGAAGGAACCCCCTCCAGCGACTTAAGAATGCCGTCGAAATCCGTCGACAATTCATAGCCCGCGTCCTTCATCCACTGGACCGAGGCGCGCCGCTCACCTTCGAACCCGTTCACGAAGGCCGTATTTTCGCCGACGATCTCAATGGCCGCCATGCGGTTGCCGTAAACAATTTCGTGGCCCACGGTCGCTCCATTGGCGATAACGGCGCCTCCAGGCGGGATACGCACTTCAACGGCGGCGCATCGCTCCGCATTCCCGATCCGGTCAATCAGATAATTCAACGTGTTCAGATCGGCAGGCAAGACATCAGGAAGAACGCCCCGGGAGATTTTTAGAAAGTCAGGCAATGTCGGGCCTACTCGCCACACCCTGTCGACAGCATCCAAATTTAGGAAAATCTTCACCCTCGTTTTGGGAGCTGAATTATCCATCGGAGATCCTTCAGCGAAATAGTCGAAGTGCAATCCTTCGCTACGCGTTGGAACCAATCGGAACGTGCAATTATAACTTCCCGCAGGCTTGACTGTGGGAAACATCATTCTCGCAAAATTTTGTAGTTGAACCTCGATTCCTCGAAATTCATACGCCAGTTTCGCAAGAAAGCTGTCTTTCTTTATGACACGTGAAAGAGCATTTTCTGGATTTCTAACGAGATCTCCATTTTTCAAAATAAATGGAGTAAGCGTCACACCATTTCGCGATCCAATTTTCTTATGTTTCTCAGGCATCTCAACAACAGAAAAAAATCTTTGTCATAGGAGATGCCAGCATCTTCAACTACGAGGACAGCGTTGTCCTGGTAATGTGATTGATATTCTTTCTTATTACTAAATAGTTCCGATCGAGATGAATATCGAAAGATTGGAGCGCTCGAGTATTCCATAGTACGTCTCCTGATGTCAGTTTCAATCACTGACGATCAACGTTTCCAATATCTTGATTGACCGCTGGACCGCATACGGTTGATCCGCACATTGTCTGCCCGTTCAGGACCTGGTCACCGTACGCCCCCATATCCTTCGCTTTCTACTCTTGTACGGACTTTATCTCCGCCTGAAAGGCGCTATTCAACAACAAAATCCCGGTTTTCCCGACCCGGTCAGACAGCACAAGCAGATGCGTCAGGTCAAAGCAACCCGCCGGCCCGATCCGGGTGGGAACGGCCCCTACTGGGCGGCCGCCACGCTGAAGCTTTCGCCGCAGCCGCAGCGGCCGGTCTCGTTCGGGTTGTTGAACACGAAGCCGGAGAACAGCTTGTCCTCCTGGTAGTCCATCTCCGAGCCGAGGATGAACATCACCGCCGTCGGGTCGATGAAGATCTTCACGCCCTTGTCCTCGACCACGTCCTCGAGCCGCTTCTGCTCCTTGGCGTATTCGACAATGTAGGACAGGCCCGAGCAGCCGGTGTTCTTGATGCCCACGCGCAGGCCGATGACGCCCTCGTCGCCGGCATTGTCCACCAGTCTGCGAACCCGCTCGGCAGCGGCTTCGGTCAGCGTGATCGGGGCTTTTCCCGGTTGGAACATCGATCTCACCTAAGGTTTCGACAGTCGTTCACAGTCCGTTTGCGCGTTCTCTTCCTCACCCTACAGGTGGGGATAGTTTAGAACATGTCCAGCAGCAGTCGAGCCTCTTCGCTCATCCGAGCCTTGGTCCAGGGCGGATCCCAGACCAGCGTCACCTCGACCTCGCCCACGCCCTCGGCCTTGGCGACGGCGTCAGCGACCATCTTCGGCATCTCGCCCGCCACCGGACAGGCCGGGGCCGTCAGGGTCATCTCGATCTTCACCGAGCCGTCGTCGAACCGCTCGATGTCGTAGATCAGGCCGAGATCGTACAGGTTCACCGGGATTTCCGGGTCGTGCACGGTCTTCAGCGCCTCGATGATCGTCTGCTCGTCGGCGGGTCCCTTGGGATCGTCCAGCGGCGTGCCGGCACGCGCCATGCCGTCCGGGCCGACGGTGCCGGGCATGAAATCGTGCAGGCCGAGCTCATGGTTCATGACGAGGTCCATTTCCTATCAGACGTCCGGCTCACGCGAAGATCTGGCGTACCTTGTCGAGGGCACCGGCCAGCACGTCGATCTCCTCGCGGGTGTTGTACATGGCGAAGCTCGCCCTTGTGGTCGAGCCTACGTCGTAGAAGTCCATCAGCGGCTGGGCGCAGTGATGGCCGGCGCGCACCGCCACCCCCTGCTGATCGACGATGGTCGCGATGTCGTGCGGATGGGCGCAGTCCAGGGTGAAGGTCACCAGGGACACCTTGCCGGCCGCCGTGCCGAGGATCTCCAGACCCTCGACAGAGGCGAGCTTTTGCGTCGCATAGTTCAGCAGGTCGCGCTCGTGCTCGGCGATGCGGTCGAGGCCGACGCCGTTCACATAGTCGATGGCGGCGGCCAGGCCGATCGCCTGGGCGATGGCCGGGGTGCCGGCCTCGAACTTGGCCGGCAGGTCGGCCCACTCGCTCTTCTCTATGGAGACCGAGGAGATCATATCGCCGCCGCCCTGATACGGCGGCATGGCGTCCAGCACGCTCTCCTTGCCGTACAGCACGCCGATGCCCGACGGGCCGTAGAGCTTGTGGCCGGTGAAGCAGTAGAAGTCGCAGCCGATGTCCCGGACGTCGACGCCGATATGCTGCACCGCCTGACTACCGTCGAGCAGCACCGCCGCCCCGGCATCATGCGCCAGCTTCGTCACCTCATGGACCGGCACCACGGTGCCCAGCACGTTGGAGACGTGGCAGATCGCCACCAGCTTGGTGCGCTCGGTCAGCAGTTCCTTGAAGGCCGCCATGTCGAAGGCTCCGCCCTCGCCCGGCTTCAGCGCCTTCAGCACCAGCCCCTTCTCGTCGCGCAGCATCTGCCACGGCACGATGTTGGAGTGGTGCTCCATGTAGGTGATGAGGATCTCGTCGCCCGGCTGCAGGTTGGCGCGGCCCCAGCTTGACGCGACCAGATTGATCGCCTCGGTGGTGTTGCGGGTGAAGATGATCTCCGACGTGGAGGCGGCGTTCAGGAAGCCGCGCACGGTCTCGCGCGCGCCCTCGTAGTCGTCGGTCGCCTTCTCGCTCATGAAATGCAGGCCGCGGTGCACGTTGGCGTAGCCGCTGCTGTACACTTCGGAGATCCGGTCGATCACCTGGCGCGGCTTCTGGGCCGAGGCGCCGTTGTCGAGATAGACCAGCGGCTTGCCGTGCACCGTGCTCGACAGGATCGGGAAATCGGCGCGGATCCGCGCGATGTCGTAGGCCTCACCCTTGGCGGTCGCACCTTCCGGCATGCTCAGAGCCCTCCCTCGGCCGGCGCGCCGGCGATGTTCTTCTGCATCCACTCGGCCGCCGCCGCGCGGAACGCGTCGCGGATCGGTTCGCGCTGGATGTGATCGACGGCCTCGTCCACATAGGCCGACACCAGGATGGCGCGGGCGCGCTCCTCCGGAATGCCGCGGGCCATCAGGTAGAAGAGCTGATCGTCCTCCAGCTCGCCCACGGTGGCGCCGTGGCTGCACTTCACGTCGTCGGCATAGATCTCCAGCTCCGGTTTGGAGTTGATCTCCGCCTCGCGCGACAGCAGCAGCGCCCGGTTCATCTGGTAGCCGTCGGTCTTCTGGGCGTCGGGGCGGACCAGGATCTTGCCCTGGAACACGCCATGGGCGCGGTCGGCCAGCACGCCCTTGTACAGCTCGTGGCTGGCGCAGTCGGGCTCGGCATGGTCGATGAAGGTAGCGGTGTCCATGTGCTGGTCGCCGCAGGCGAGATAGCCGCCGTTGATCCGGTACTCGATGTGCCGGCCGGCCAGGGTGGCGCGGATCTCGTTGCGCGACAGCGTCGCCCCCGTCGACAGGGCGAAATTGTCGTAGGTGCTGTTGGCGGCGCAGCGGGCGGCGGTCATGGCGATGTGGAAAGCCTCGCCGCTCTCGGCCTGCAGCTTGTAGTGGCCCAGGCGCGCGTCCTTGCCGATCACCAGCTCGGTGACGGCGTTGTTCACATAGGCGCCGCCGCCGGTATGGACCTCCACCAGATCCGCCATGGCGCCGTCTTCCACGACCACCAGGATGCGGGGATGGGCGGCGACGGTCCCGGCCCCCTCCAGGCTACGGGTATCGACCAGCAGCAGGATCGGCGTCTCGACCGCCGCCCCCTTGCGGATGCGCAGGGCGATGCCGCCGGTGAAGGCGCCGGTATTGATCGCGGTGAACGGATGCGGCGCGGTCTCGGCCACCGTACCCAGCGTCTCCGACACCCAGTCGGGCGCGTCGTCCGGCTCGGCCAGCCCCACAAGGTCCACACCCTCGGGCATGGCGTCGGCATGGGTCAGCGTGCCGTTCGACAGGTGCAGCTCGACCGCCTGCAGATCGGCGAAGGCCGGCAGGCGCGCGATCTCGGCGGTGCCGGTCGCGGCGACCGGCTCCAGGGCCTTGAGCGCGTTCAGGTTGGTGAACTTCCACGCCTCGGTCCGCACGCCGGGCAGGCCGGTGCGCTCCGCGTTCTCCACCGCCGTGCGGCGCAGCTTGGTCAGCCACGGCGACCCGCCCTCGGTCTTCGGGACCGCGGTCAGCAGCGGAAGGGTTGCTTTGTCAGCCATTTCAAGTCCTTCAGGCCGCCGCCTCAACGAAATCGGCATAGCCGTTCTGCTCCAGCTCGAGCGCCAGCTCCTTGCCGCCGCTCTTCTGGATCCGGCCATGGGCCAGCACGTGGATCACGTCCGGCTCGATATGGTTCAGCAGCCGCTGGTAGTGGGTGATGACCAGCATCGAGCGCTCCGGCGTGCGCAGGGCGTTCACGCCTTCGGAGACGACCTTCAGCGCATCGATGTCGAGGCCGCTATCGGTCTCGTCGAGGATGCAGAACTTCGGCTCCAGCACCGCCATCTGGAGGATCTCGTTGCGCTTCTTCTCGCCGCCGGAGAAGCCGACATTGACCGCGCGCTTCAGCATGTCGTCGGTGACGCCCAGGGTCTTGGCCTTGGCGCGCACCATCTTCAGGAAGCCCATGGCGTCGATCTCTTCCTCGCCGACCGCCTTGCGCCGGGCGTTGACCGCCTCGCGCAGGAAGGTCATGCCGGTCACGCCGGGCAGTTCCACCGGATACTGCATGGCCAGGAAAACGCCGGCGACGGCGCGCTCGTCCGCCTCCATCTCCAGCAGGTCGTGGCCATCCAGACGGATCGAGCCCTCGGTCACCTCATAGCCTTCGCGGCCGGCCAGCACGTAGCTCAGCGTGCTCTTGCCGGAGCCGTTCGGCCCCATGATGGCGTGCACCTGACCGGCCTCGATCGACAGGTCGATGCCCTTCAGGATCGGCTTGCCATCAACTTCGGCGTGAAGATTTTCGATTTCCAACAGTGCCATAACAGATTTTCCTCACGCGCCGTATTAACCGACGCTGCCTTCCAAGCTGATGCCGATGAGCTTCTGCGCCTCGACGGCGAACTCCATCGGCAGTTCCTTCATGACTTCCTTGCAGAAGCCGTTGACGATCAGGCCCACCGAATCCTCGGTCGAGAGACCGCGGGACATGCAGTAGAAAAGCTGATCCTCGCTGATCTTCGAGGTGGTGGCCTCGTGCTCGATGCGGGCGGACGGGTTCTTGCTCTCGATATACGGGACCGTGTGCGCCCCGCACTTGTCGCCGATCAGCAGGCTGTCGCACTGGGTGAAGTTGCGCGCCCCGTCGGCCCGCTTGCCCACGCGCACCAGGCCGCGATAGGTGTTGTCCGCCCGGCCGGCGCTGATCCCCTTGGAGATGATCGTCGAGCGGGTGTTCTTGCCCAGGTGGATCATCTTCGTGCCGGTATCGGCCTGCTGGGCGTTGTTGGTGATCGCCACCGAGTAGAACTCGCCGACGCTGTCGTCGCCCTGCAGGATGCAGCTCGGATACTTCCAGGTGATGGCCGAGCCGGTCTCGACCTGGGTCCAGGAGATCTTCGAGCGCTTGCCGCGGCACGCACCGCGCTTGGTCACGAAATTGTAGATCCCGCCCTTGCCGTCCTCGTCGCCCGGGTACCAGTTCTGGACGGTGGAGTACTTGATCTCCGCATCGTCCAGGGCGACCAGCTCGACCACGGCGGCGTGGAGCTGGTTCTCGTCGCGCTGGGGCGCGGTGCAGCCCTCCAGATAGGAGACGTAGCTGCCCTCTTCGGCGACGATCAGGGTGCGCTCGAACTGCCCGGTGTTCTGGGCGTTGATGCGGAAATACGTGCTCAGCTCCATCGGGCAACGCACACCCTTGGGGATGTAGACGAAGCTGCCATCGGTGAAGACGGCGCTGTTCAGGCAGGCGAAGTAGTTGTCGGCGGCCGGCACGACCGACCCGAGATAACGCTTCACCAGATCGGGATGGGTGCGCACCGCCTCGGAGATCGAGCAGAACACGACGCCGTGCTTCTCAAGCTCCTTCTTGTAGGTCGTGGCGACGGACACGCTGTCGAACACCGCATCGACCGCAACCACGCCGGCCAGGATCTCCTGCTCCTTCAGCGGAATGCCCAGCTTCTCGTAGGTCGCCAGCAGTTCCGGATCGACCTCGTCCAGGGAGTTCAGCTGCGGCTTCTGGGTCGGCGCCGCGTAGTAGTACAGGTCCTGATAGTCGATCGGCGGATAGCCGACCTTGGCCCAGTTCGGCTCCTTCATCTGCTGCCACTGCTGGAACGCCTTCAGGCGCCATTCCAGCAACCACTCCGGCTCTTCCTTCTTGGCCGAGATGAAGCGGATGGTGGTCTCGTCGAGCCCCTTCGGCGCCATGTCCATGTCGATATCGGTCACGAAGCCGTGCTTGTAGGCACGTCCGGTGACTTCCTCGACCTGGCGCACGGTATCGACTGTTGCAGCCATCCTTCTCTCTCCCAGTCCTATTCGACTCTTAAGTCCAAGTCTCAGGCGTTATCTCAGGCGTTTTGCAGACTCGGCTGCCGGCGGGACGCCCCGTCGGCCGACCGGTCGGGGAACATCTCTTCCGGATCCATCATGTCCGCAAGCGTCACGGCATCCAGGGCGGCATGGATCGCGGCATTCACCCGGTTCCAGTTGCCCCGCATGAAGCAGGAATGCTCGACCTCGCAGCTCTCCTCCGCCCCGTCAACGCAGGCGGTCAGCGCGATCGGCCCCTCCAGGGCCTGAATGATCTCGGTCATGCTCACCGCCGCGGCCGGCCGGTCGAGCGAGTAGCCGCCCTTGGCCCCGCGATGGGCGGTGATCAGCGAGGCATGGGTCATGATCTTAAGGATCTTGGAGACCGACGGCACCGGCACCCCGGTCGACTCCGACAGGGCCGCCGCCGTGCGCACGCGCCCGACATCGTGAGCCATGTGGCCCAGGATGACGATCGCGTAATCCGTCATGCGATTAAGTCGCAACATCACAAACCGTACCTTTCCGGTACGGTATACATAGGTCGCCCCTGCGACGGGGTCAACGGAAATGGGGACCGGATTGGTGCAGTTTCCGATCCGGCCCGGCTGGTTCCGGTCAGGCCCGGCTGGGACCGCCTGACCCGGAGGGCCATCGCTTGACGCGGATCGTCCGGGGGTGTCTTTTCCTCCTCCCCTTCCGCTGGGGCCCACCCGAGGGAGCCGCCGCGTGGCCGTCACGACCGTTCCGCTTCAGACCAACACCCTCAAGGCCGTGCTGTGGATGATGGGCGCGCTGGCCTCGTTCACCACCATGGCACTGGCCGGGCGCGAGCTGACCCAGGAGATGTCGGTCTTCCAGGCGCTCAGCTTCCGCAGCATCATCTGCGTCGCCGTGCTGACCGGGATCGCCGCGTTCCGGCGCTTCGAGGGCATCCGCACCGAGCGCATCGGCCTGCATCTGGCGCGCAACACCGTCCATTTCGCCGGCCAGTTCGGCTGGGTCTACGGGCTCAGCCTGCTGCCGCTGGCCGCGGTGTTCTCCATCGAGTTCACCGTGCCGATCTGGACCGCGATCCTGGCCGCCATGTTCCTCGGCGAGCCGTTCACCCGCTGGCGGATGATCGCGGTGGCCATGGGCTTCGTCGGCATCCTGATCGTGGTGCGGCCGGGCGCGGCGATGCTGGACGTGGCCGCCTTCGCCGTGCTCGGCGCCGCCATGGCCTATGCCGCGACCTATGTCTTCACCCGGCACATGGCCTCGACCGAGCGGCCCTTCGCCATCGTATTTTGGATGAACCTGATCCAGCTGCCCCTGGGTCTGATCCCGGCGCTGACCATGTGGGTGACGCCGTCGCCGGAGAATTACATCTGGATCGCGGCGATCGGCCTGGGCGGGCTGTGCTCGCACTGGTGCGTGGCCCATGCCATGCGCCATGCGGACGCGGCGGTGGTGGCGCCGATGGACTTCATCCGGCTGCCGATCATCGCGGTGATCGGCTACCTGTTCTACGCCGAGCCCTGGAACCCCTACGTTCTGATCGGCGGCGTGCTGATCTTCTCCGGCAACATGATCAACCTGTGGGGCGAGCGCCGCCGGCGGTAGGATGCATTCCGCTTCCTCTTCACCCGTTCCTGCTTCCTTTTTTCCTTCAATCTTCACCCACTCCCCGGATTTATTCCGGGGCAACGGTTCCGCCGCTTCGTCGTTCGGCGAGAGGCTTCGGCGATCGAGCTGTTCCCGGCCTTGCCTCGGCACAAGGCCGGGGAGTGCAGAGAAGCGTGGAGTGCAGAGAAGAAGTGCGCGAGGGAGGGTCGAGCGCGAGGGGTAGGAGGATCCCCCCTCCCCGTCTTCCCGGGCCTGACCCGGGATCCAGGAAACGGGCGGCCGGAACTGCCGGAGTAAGAGCCCCGGCGCTCCAGCACGCCGACGGCTGGGTCCCGGGTCAGGCCCGGGAAGACGGATAAAGAAACTTCGGGAAGACGGATGAAGAAACTTCGCGAAGGCGGGCGAGGAGGCAACCGGGGGAAAGCCCCCTACAGCCGCTCGTCCCGGCGGCGGAGCAGGTTGCCGGCGATTTCGTCGATCTCCATCTGCTCCTTGGCCTCGCGCTCCTTGCGGGCCTTCTCCAGCCGCGCCTGGTGCGCCATCTCGTAGCGCTTCAGCTCGGCGAAGGCCTCGCGGACGATCTCGCGCTGCTCCTCCACCGACTGCTCGGCCTTGGCGATCGCCCGGTCGGCCTCCGCGCGGCGCTCCACCAGCCGGCCGGCATAGGCGCCATAGGCGAAGCCGACCAGCCCGACCTCCTGGGAGGCCACCTGCTGCTCGTGCGCCTGCTCGTCGTCCAGCGCCTGGCGCTGGTCCCGGGCGGCGGCCAGCCGCTCCTCCAGCGCCGCGAGCCGCTTGCGCTTCTCGTCGAGCTGGTTCTCCGACAGTTCGATCAGGGTGTCGAACGGGCGCATGGCTCAGCCGCTCCCCTACTCCGCCTCGCTCATGGCGACGCCCAGGATCTCCGCCAGCTCGGCATAGCCGGCATCGATATCCGCGTTGTCGTCCTTGTCCTGGTTGAGGAACGCCTCCAGCGGCTCGTGAAACCGGATGGCCTCGTCCACCAGCGGGTCGCTGCCGCGGCGGTAGGCGCCGAGGCGGATCATGTCCGCCATGTCCTCGTAGGTCGACATCAGCGCCCGGGCGCGGCGGATCAGGGCGGTCTGCTCCCCGGTATTGCAGTCCGGCATCATGCGGCTGACCGAGCGCAGGATGTTGATCGCCGGATAGCGCCCGCGGTCGGCGATCGCGCGCTCCAGCACCACGTGACCGTCGAGGATGCCGCGCACCGCGTCTGAGATCGGCTCGTTATGGTCGTCGCCCTCCACCAGCACGCTGAACAGCCCGGTGATCGCGCCCGCCTCCACGCCAGGACCGGCCCGCTCCAGAAGGCGGGGCAGCTCGGCGAACACCGTCGGCGTATAGCCCTTGGAGGCCGGCGGCTCGCCGGTGGCCAGGCCGATCTCGCGCTGGGCCATGGCGAAGCGGGTGACGCTGTCCATCATGCACAGGACCTGCTTGCCCTGGTCGCGGAAATACTCGGCCACCGCCAGGGTCAGATAGGCCGCCTGGCGGCGCATCAGCGGGCTCTCGTCGGAGGTGGCGACCACCACCACGGAGCGGCGCATGCCCTCCTCGCCCAGATAGTCCTGGATGAACTCCTGCACCTCGCGGCCGCGCTCGCCGATCAGGCCGATGACGAAGACGTCGGCTTCGGAGAACCGGGCCAGCATGGCCATCAGCACCGACTTGCCGACGCCCGAGCCGGCGAAGATGCCCATGCGCTGGCCGCGGCAGATCGAGATGAACTGGTTGATCGCCCGCACCCCCACGTCGAGCTTGGCCCCGACCCGCTGGCGCCGGTGGGCCGGCGGCGGGCTGTTGCGCAGGGGATAGCCCTCCGCCCCCTCGGCCAGCGGACCGGCGCCGTCGATCGAGCGTCCCATCGCGTCGACCACCCGGCCGAGCCAGCTCTCGTCGGGATAGATCACCGGTGCGGCGTCGGAGATCTGCGCGCGGGAGCCGATGCCGACCCCTTCCAGCGGGCCGAACGGCATGGCCAGCGCGCGGCCGTCGCGGAAGCCGACCACCTCGCAGGCGACCATGCGGCCGCCGCGGGCCTGCACGAAGCAGCGGTCGCCGATCGACAGCGCGCGCTCCACGCCGCCGATCTCCACCATCATCCCCAAAACCGCGGTTACGCGGCCATAAAGACGAAATTCAGGTATTTTTTCAATATCGCTCGCCAGGTGCTTAAGCAGGGTGGCCACGGCCAACTCCTTGATCCGCTGGGATTTCGAAGATTATCACAAGCTTTTCGTAGGCACGAGCGGCGCTGCGGCGTTAACCTTTCTTTTAAGCCATGTCTCTTAAACCTAGGCGTTAATGCCCAGGTAGGGATCAAAGGGAGAAAAGCCATGCGCATCCTGCTGGTCGAGGATGAGGACGCGGTCGCACGCAGCATCGAGTTGATGCTGAGCGCCGAAGGCTGGGTGGTTGACCGGGCCGAAGCCGGTGAAGACGGTCTCGAGATCGGAAAGCTCTACGATTACGACATCATCCTGCTGGATCTGATGTTGCCCGACATGGACGGCTACGACGTCCTGAAGAAGCTGCGCCAGGCCCGGGTGAAGACGCCGATCCTGATCCTGTCCGGCCTGTCCGAGCTCGATGCCAAGATCAAGGGCCTCGGCTACGGCGCCGACGACTACGTGACCAAGCCGTTCGACCGCCGCGAGCTCGTCGCCCGCATCCAGGCGATCGTGCGCCGGTCCATGGGCCACAGCGAATCGATCATCGCCACCGGCAAGCTCCAGGTGAACCTGGACAGCCGCTCGGTCGACGTCGAGGGCCAGCCCCTGCACCTCACCGGCAAGGAATACGGCATCCTGGAGCTGCTCTCCCTGCGCAAGGGCACGACCCTGACCAAGGAAATGTTCCTGAACCATCTGTATAACGGGATGGACGAGCCGGAGCTGAAGATCATCGACGTCTTCATCTGCAAGCTGCGCAAGAAGCTGTCGAACGCCACCGGCGGCGACAACTACATCGAGACGGTCTGGGGCCGCGGCTACGTGCTGCGCGACCCGAACGAGGCGAAGACCAACGCGGCGTAAGCCGTCGGCGGTTCTCTCCCCCGTTCGGCGCCCCGTTGGCCGAACCAGCAAAACGCATCGCCGGTCCCTCCCGGCGATGCGTTTTGCTTTCGGTCAGGCGGTCGCCTTGACCGCCGCCTTCTGGGAAATCCGGTAGACGCCGCGCTGGCCCGGGATCGGCTCGAACCGGTCGGTGACGCCGAGCACGGTCTCGGCCCCGCCGAGATACAGCCCGCCATCCGGCGCCATCTGGTCGGCGATGCCGGCGAGAACCTTCGCCTTGGTCGGCTGGTCGAAATAGATCAGCACGTTGCGGCAGAACACGATGTCGAACTGGCCCAGCATGCGCGGGTGATCCAGCAGGTTGAACTCCCGGTACTGGACCATGGTGCGGATCTTGTCGCTGATCCGCCACTTGTCGCCCTCCTGGGCGAAATACTTGACCAGCATGGTGATCGGCAGGCCGCGCTGGACCTCGAACTGCGAATAGGTGCCCTGCCTGGCGCGGCCGATGATGTCGGAGGACAGGTCCGTGGCCACGATCTCGAAGCGCCAGCCGGCCACCTTCGCCCCCAGCTCGGTGAGCAGCATGGCGATCGAATAAGGCTCCTGGCCGCTGGAACAGGCAGCACTCCAGATCCGGATGCGCTTGCTCCCCGCCCGCGCCTTCATCAGCTCCGGCAGCAGCAGGTCGCGCAGGTTGTCGAACGGCTTCATGTCGCGGAAGAACAGCGACTCGTTCGTAGTCATGGCGTCGACCACGTCCTTGATCATCTTGTGGTCGGCGCGCGACCGCATGGCGGCGACCAGGGCGTCGATGGTCTCCAGCCCCCACTTGCGGGCCACCGGCGCCAAGCGGTTCTCCAGCAGATACGCCTTCTCCGGCGTGACCACGAGGCCAGACTGGTCCTTGAGAAGCTTGGCCAAATGCTCCAGATCCGCTGGTTTCATGCCGCCCACCTCGCCGTCTGCCGATCGATCCAGGGAGCGATCTGATCCAGCGGCAGCACGGCGGTACAGATGCCGGCACGGGCGACCGCCCCCGGCATTCCCCACACCACGCTGGACGCTTCGTCCTGGGCGATGACGGTCCCGCCGGCGTTCACCAGCGCCTCCGACCCCTTCTGCCCGTCGTGACCCATGCCCGTCAGGATGACGGTCAGCGCCTGTCCGCCCCAAGCCTCGATCGCGCTGCGCAGCATCGGGTCGACCGCCGGGCGGCAGAAATTCTCCGGCGGGTCCTTGGTCAGCCGCAGCACCACGCCGGTGCCCGAGCGTTCCGCCAGCATGTGGAAGTCGCCGGGGGCGAGATGGACCCGGCCGGACTGGACCGGCATGCGGTCGGTCGCCTCCACGCATTGCCAGCCCGTGGACCGGGTGATGTGGTCGGCGAGGATCGAGGTGAAGGTCGCCGGCATGTGCTGGGTCAGCAGGATCGGCATCCGCAGCGACTTCGACAGGGCGCCGAGCAGCTTGAACAGCGCCTGCGGTCCGCCGGTCGAGCTGCCGATGCACAGCACCTGCGGCGGCCGGCGGCCGGCAGCCCGTAACGCGATCGGCGGCGCGGCCGGTTTCACCGCCGGGGCCGCCCGCGGTGTCGTGGCGGCGGTGGTGGCGGCGGTGCTGCGATCGGCGGTGAACCGCGGCCGGGCCGGAGCCGCGCCCCCGACCTTGCGCCGGCGCGCGGCGGCCAGGGCCTTAACCTTCTCCAGCAGCTCGCGCTTGAAGACCTCGGCGGCCGACAGCTCGCGCATGCTGCTCGGCTTCGGGATGTAGTCCTTGGCGCCCAGCGCCAGCGCCTTCAGCGAGATGTCGGCATTGCGCGCCGTCAGGGTGGACGCCATGACGACCGGCACGTCGGGATCGATCTTCAGCAGCTCCGGCAGGGCGGTCAGACCGTCCATGCGGGGCATCTCGATATCGAGGACGACGACCTCGATCTTGCCCTTGTCCTTGGCCAGGGTGTTGACCGCCATCTGGCCGTCGCCGACCGAGGCGACCACCTGGACCTCCGGATCGCTCTCGAGCGAGCGGGCGAACAGACCGCGGATCACGGCGGAATCGTCCACCAGCATGACCCGATACGGGTCGGCGGAGCGCGGCGGCTTGGGGGGGGAGGTCAGCACCATCAGATCAACCCGACCTGCTGGAATTTGGTGGCGATGATGTCGCTGTCGAACGGCTTCATGATGTACTCGTTGGCGCCGGAGGAGATCGCCTCCTGGATGTGCTGCATGTCGTTCTCGGTGGTGCAGAACACGACGATCGGCCCGTCGCCGCCGGGCATCTTGCGCAGCGCGCGCAGGAACTCGATGCCGTTCATCACCGGCATGTTCCAGTCCAGCAGCACCGCGTCGGGCAGCTTGCGCTCGCAGGCTTCCAGGGCCTGCTTCCCGTCCGCCGCCTCCTCGATCTCGAACTCCAGACCCTGCAGGATCCGGCGCGCCACCATCCTGACGACCTTGGAATCGTCGACAACTAGGCAGGATTTCATCAGCGTCGCCTCGCGTCCCCTTCTGGGGCTTTGCAGTTTCTTCTCAAATGCGCGGCAATCATCATGCGGGTTCCTGCCCGATGAAGTCGAGAAGATTGGACACGTCGAGGACCACCAGCAGGGTGTCCTTGAGCTGATAGATCCCGGCCGAAATCTCGCGGATCCGCGCCGGCATGGTGGGCGGATGCGGCTCGAACCTGTCCAGGTCCAGCGTCAGCACCTCCCCGACCCCGTCGACGATCAGGCTGTACAGGTCGCCGTGATGCTCGACCACGACGCTCATCGACTTCTGGTCGATCGGCAGCGGATCCAGGCCCAGGCGGCGGCGGACATGGATCGCGGTGACGATCCGGCCGCGCAGGTTCAGCGAGCCGGCGATCTCCGGCGGCGCCAGCGGAATCCGCGTGATCCGCTGCGGTCCGAGGATGTCGTGGACCATGAGCACCGGGATGCCGAACATCTGGCCGCCGATGGAGATGGAGACGAACTGTCCGGTCGCGCGCTCCCCGCCGAAGGCCTGGGGAACGCCCGAATTGCGCTGTGTCGAGGGAAGGTTGTTGTTGGCCATTGCCGTCCGTCACTGGATCAGGCGGTCCGATCGCCAGAAACCTCGGATCAGGCCGTGGAGCACCTCCCACAGCCGCTCGCGCACTTTCTCGCTCGAATGGGGCGGCGACACAAGCACAGTCGGTGGCTGAAATCTCGATTGTGCGTGTGTCCATCGCGGCCGCCCTAATCCGGTCGGACGGCGAAGCCGGGCGGCGTGGTGGCGGTCACGCTGTAGTCGATGTCGAAGCGCCGCGCCGTCTCACCCACGGTCGCCGGCAGCACCAGCACCTCGTCCTCCGGCTCCAGTGCGCCGGACAGCGCCTGGAGCGTCTTGTCCGACAGGGTCGCGTCGTTGCCCTCGGCGCCGATCCGGATCTCCTCCGCCGTGACGGAAACCGACACCATGCCGCCGCGCGGCAGGCTCTCCGCCGCGACCACGGCAAGGCCGAGCATCACCTTGATCACCCCGGCCCTGGGCTTGGCGAGCCCGTCGGCGATGGCGATCCGGGGCTCCAGCTTGCGGTGACTCAGATAGTCGGCCAGCACCGGCCGGGCATCGAGGAAACCGATTCCCCCGCCGCTGCCCGCACCGCCGAACGCCATCCGGAAGAAGGTGAGACGGGCGGCGGCCTGATCGACCGAACTGGCGACCAGGTCCATCGCCTCGGCGCCGACATCGTCCGCGCCGAACTCGCGCACCAGCTCCAATCCGTTGCGCGCCGCGGACGCCGGGCCGATGAGGTCGTGGAACAGGCGCGACAGCAGCAAGTCCAGATGACGGGGCGAAATGCTCAAGACGACCTCCTCAGGTCACGTTCCGACGGTATCTCCACCATATCCATCTTAAAGGAATCGTTAATAACCCTATGAGACTCTGATATTCTCAGGTGTCGGTTTCAGGGCCTCGGAGTAGTGACATGGAATTCCTCAGTCCTGGCGGCTACGTGCGATTGGAGGGGCGGCCCGATTGGGGGCTCGGCCAGATCCAGTCGGTGGTCGGCTCGCGCGTGACGGTGAACTTCGAGCATGCGGGCAAGCAGCTGATCAACACCGACCGCGCCATGCTGCTCTCCGCGGACACGACCTCCCGCTCAAACTGACCCTCACCGCATGAGACAGAGCCTGCTGGCGCCGGCGATCGCCGGAATGGACGACGGGGCCGTCGCCGAGCGGATCGTGGTCGGCTTCAACTGGACCGCGGTGCAGTGCGGCGCGTCCGTCGGCCTCGCCTGGTCGCCGCGCGGCATGGCCGGCGCCCACACCACGCCGCAGACCGGCTCCTATGCCGGCCGGCCGCTGGCCGACCTTGCCCGGCTCTGCCTGACCGACAATCCCTATGAGCGCTCGATCGGCCTCGCCGCCGCCAACACCTTCTGGAACCGGCCCACCCCAAGCCTGCAGGAGGGCGACGGCCTGACCCCCTGGGCGCGGGACCCGGAGGCGCTCAGGGAAGAGCTGGCCGGCACCGTCATCGTCGGCCGCTTCCCCGGCCTGGACGCCAAGTTTCCCGGCGCGACGGTGGTCGAGCTCGACCCGCGCGCGGGCGAGGTCGCCTATACCGATGCCGGCCCCCGCTTCGCCACGGCCCGGGCCCTTGTCATGACGGCGTCCACGCTGGTGAACGGCACCGCCGAGGCGATCCTGGCCGCCGTCTCGCCCGAGGCCCGCGTCTCCGTCGTCGGCCCGTCGGTGCCGCTCTGTCCCGGCCTGCTGACCGGCCCGGTGCGGCGCCTCGCCGGCTTCGTGGTGACCGAGCCGCAGGCCGCCTTCACCGCGGTGATGGAGGGCGCGGGCGCCAAGGCGCTGAAGCGGTTCGGGCGGCCGGTGACCCTGACGGCACCTCAGGCGTAGACAGGGGCCGCCGCCCGGGCGGCGGCGACAAGCCGCTCCTGCGCCACCCCGTCGCGCGCCAGCGCCGACAGACCGGCCATCAGACTGACGGTGAAATCCGCCAGCCGCTCGGCATCCTGGGGACGTTCCAGGGCGATGCGGTCGCGGATCCGATCCCGGCCGGCCTGCTTGAGCCGGGCGGTCAGTGCGACCGCCTCGGCATCGGCGCTGTTCCAGGTGCCGCTCAGCACCATGCAGCCGCAGGGCGCGCCGGGCCGGGAATAGAACCGCGCCGCCTCCTCCAGGAAGAACGGCAGTACTTCCGCCACCGGCCCCTCGCGGTTCAGGAATTCCGCCAGGATGCCGCCATTCTGCGCCTCGTAGGCGAGCAGCGCCCGCTCGAACAGGCCGAGCTTGCTGCCGAAAGCCGCGTAGAGGCTGGGCGGCGCGATTCCCATGGCCGCCCCCAGCTCGGCGACGCCGACCCCGTCATAGCCGCGTTCGTGGAACAGCGTCTCGGCGGCTTCGATGGCGTCGGACTCGTTGAACCGACGCGGTCTCCCCCGGCCACGGATTTTTTTTGTATCGTTCACTACAAAATATCCTTGATAGTCCGGCACTCATATTTATATAGCGTTCACTTCATATTTTCTCAAGGAGACCGCAGATGTCCACTCTAGCCCAAAAGCGCGCGCTCGTTCTCGGCGGAAGCCGGGGGATCGGCGCCGCCATCGTCCGCCGGCTGGCCCGCGACGGAGCCGACGTGACCTTCACCTATTCGGGATCCGCCGACGCGGCACAGGCGCTCGCCGAGGAGACCGGCGCCAAGACCGTCCAGTCCGACAGCGCGAGCCGCGACGCCACCACCCGCACGGTCCGCGAGGCCGGCCCGCTCGACATCCTCGTCGTCAATGCCGGCGTGGCGATGATCGGCGAAGCCGTCGAGCTCGACCCCGACGGGGTCGACCGGATGATCGATATCAACATCCGCAGCCCCTACCACGCCTCGGTCGAGGCGGCGAAGACCATGGCCGATGGCGGCCGCATCGTGATCATCGGCTCGGTCAACGGCGACCGGGTGCCCTTTGCCGGCGGTGCGGCCTACGGCATGACGAAATCCGCGATGCAGAGCCTGGCTCGCGGCCTGGCCCGGGATCTCGGCCCGCGTGGGATCACCGTGAACGTCGTCCAGCCCGGCCCGGTCGACACCGACATGAACCCGGCGGACGGGCCGATGCGCGACGTCATGCACAGCTTCATGGCGATCAAGCGCCACGGCACCCCGGCGGAAATCGCCGGCATGGTGGCCTATCTGACCGGTCCGGAGGCGGGCTACGTCACCGGCGCCATGCACACCATCGACGGCGGTTTCGGCGCCTGATGCCGAGCCTGCCCCTCTCGACCGATTGACCGGGGGGCGGAAGGCGCTACGGTTCCAGAATCATGACGCCAGCTCCTTCCGCCTCCGCCCTGATCGCCCGCAGTGCCCTGAGCACGGTGGCCGGGCTGTTCCTGCAGCAGGTGCGCCGCGGCGGCGGCCGGCCGGCGGTGCAGACCCGGGACGCCACCCTGTCCTACGCAGATCTCTGCGACCGCGCCCGCCGGCTCTCCTCGGTGCTCGAAGACAAGGGCATCGGCCCCGGCGACCGGGTCGCCATCCTGTCGGAGAACCGGGGGGAATACCTGGAGGCCTATCTCGCCGCCGCCATGACCGGCGCGGTGCTGGCCTGTCAGAACTGGCGGCTGTCCACCGCCGAACTCACCCACTGCCTGGGCCTGGTCGAGCCGTCCCTGGTGCTGGTGTCCGAGCGTCACGCGGACAAACTGGCACAGATCGCGGGGTACGCGGATAAATGCCTGGTGCTGGGCGATGCCTACGAGGCGGCCCTGGCCGCGGCCGCGCCGTCCGCCCTGCCCGCCCTGGAAGACCTCGATCCCGAGGCGCCGCTGCTGATCCTGTACACCTCCGGCACCACCGGCCTGCCCAAGGGGGCGGTGATCAGCCATCGCGCCCAGATCGTGCGCAACATGGTCACCCGCGCCGAATTCTCCATCGATGCCGCCGACAGCTTCGTCGCCTGGTCGCCGATGTACCACATGGGGGCGGCCGACAATTCCATCGGCACCCTGATGGCCGGCGGCAAGGTCATCGTCGTCGACGGCTTCGACCAGGGCCATCTGGCCGAGGTGGTCCGCGAAGAGCCGATCGGCTGGCTGCTGCTGATGCCGGGCATGGTCGGCGGCTTCGCGACCGAGATCGAGACGCGGGGCGTGACCGCCAAGGGAATCAAGGTCTGCGGCGTCATGGCCGACCTGGTGCCGCCGGCGGAGATCGCCCGCATCACCCGCCTGCTCGACGCCCCCTACGCCAACACCTTCGGAGCGACCGAGACCGGCTGCCCGCCCTGTTCCTCCTCGCTGATCCCAATCGGCGTGGCGCCCGCGAGCCTGTCGAAGGAACAGAGCATCTTCTGCGAGGTCCGGCTCGTCGACCCGGACGGCGCCGAGGTAGCAGACGGCGCCCCGGGCGAGCTCGCCATGCGCGGCCCGACCCTGTTCAGCGGCTACTGGCGCAACGAGACCACCAACCTGTCGGACTTCCGCGACGGCTGGTTCCACATGGGCGACGTGTTCCGCCGCAACCCGGACGGCAGCCTCGATTTCGTCGATCGGGTCAAATACCTGATCAAGTCGGGTGGGGAGAACATCTACCCGGCCGAGATCGAGCGGGTGATCCTGGCCGACCCGCGGGTGATCGACGCCGCCGTCGTCCGCCGGCCAGACCCGAAATGGGGCGAGGTCCCCATCGCCTTCGTCGCGAAACAGGACGACAGCCTGACCGAGGCCGACCTCTACGCCCGCTGCCGGGCCGAACTCGCCGGCTACAAGCAGCCCAAGGGCATCCACTTCATCGCGATGGACGCCTTCCCGCGCTCCGCCTCGGGCAAGATCCAGCGCCACGAACTCGAGAAGCGGCTGCCGGCCGCCGACTAATCTTCAATTCGGAGGAAACGCATGAGCGCCCCAAAGGCCACAAAACGGGCCGCGCCGACGACCAGCATCGCCACCCATACCAACGACGATATCTATATCCGCGACAAGAGCCTGTGCAGCGAGCTGATCGGCAAACTGAGCTTCACCGAGATGATCGTCTTCCAGATGCTCGGCCGCATGCCCTCGGCGGCGGAGACGGCGATGATCGATGCCTGTCTGGTCACCCTGATGGAGCACGGCCTGACCCCCAGTGCACTGGCCACGCGGCTGATTTATTCCAGCGCGCCGGAAGCCATGCAGGCGGGCGTGGCGGCGGGGCTGATGGGTGTCGGCAGCGTCTTCGTCGGCACCATGGAGGGCAATGCCCAGCTGCTGCTGGAGATCGTGGAGGATCCGGCCGGGATCGAGGCGGCGGCGACGCGCGTCGCCCAGGAGCACCGGGCCGCCCGCAAGCCCCTGCCCGGCTTCGGCCACCACCTGCACAAGCCCGACGACCCGCGGCCGATCCGGCTGTTCCAACTCGCCGAGGAGCATGGCCAGTCCGGTACCTACATCGCCGCCCTGAAGGCGCTGAGCGCGGCGATCGACGCGGTCTACGGCAAGCACATCACGATCAACGCCACCGGGGCGATCGCGGCGGTGCTGATGGATTGCGGCGTGCCGGCGGAGATCCTGCGGGGCTTCGCCCTGATCACCCGCTGCGCCGGCCTGGTCGGCCATGTGCGCGAGGAACAGGAGAAGCCGTCCATGCGCACGATCTGGGAGACCTCGGAGGCGGCGATCCCCTATGACGGGACGGTTCCTGGGGCCTGAGGGCGCGCCCCAACTCACCGTCATCCTGACGCAGGTCAGGATGACGGGGAAGGGGTGACGGGTGTGGAGTAACGGTTGGGGCGTCACGAATGGGGCGGGGGCGGACGGAACCGCGGGCTACTCGACGCGGCAGCCGATCCGCTCGATCGCGTCGAAGACGACGATGGTCTGGCCCACGTTCATGGTGACCCAGCAGTCGTCCCACTGCTTGCGGGTCTTCGCCTCGACCTGCACGGCGTTGATGCCGTCCTCGTTGACGAAGGTGATCTCGTCGCTGTCGCCGGCGGAGACCTTCAGGTAGTCCTTGGACCAGAACTTGATGCGTAGATTGGCTTCGGTGGAGCTTTCGTTGCGCACATAGATGGTCGAGGTCGGCGGCCCCGGGGGCTGCTCGTCCTCACCGCAGGCGACCAGCCCGAGACAGGCCGTCAGTACGATCATTGGTTTGCGTATCATGGCCTGAACCGTGCGGCATTCCGCTCCGGAGGGCAAGCTGTTACCGACGGCGGCCAACAGACAAGAAGATAGAGCAGAGTGACGCACACCGACGCGATCACGACGTGGACCCGTCAGCGCACGGTCCGCTCTAGCCGACCGGCATCCCATGCGCGACCTCGAACAGGTCGGCCGGCGAATTGACGTTCAGGAACGGATCGTGCGGCTCCACCGGCCAGGCGGCGATTGCCCGGCGCCGACCGGTCGCGAAGGCATCGACCTTGCGCAGCCCGTCCACCTCCAGCGCCGCCCGCAGCGGCCCGATAAGGGTGACCGGCCACAGCCCGACCACCGGATGCACCCGTCCGCCCGAGGCGGCGCAGGCGATCTCCGCCGCCTCGCCCGCCAACGCGGTCAGCAGCCGGTCCACCAGGTCGCGCGGCAGGTAGGGCGTGTCGACCGGCGCCGTGGCGATCCACGACCACCCGGTCGCCTCCGCATGCTCCAGCCCGGCGAGGATCCCGGCCAGCGGTCCCGGATGATCGGCCACCGTGTCGGCCACCACCGGCAGCCGGTAGGCCGCGAACCGGGCCGGGTCGCCGTTGGCGTTCAACACCAGCCCGCCGACCTGGCCTTCCAGCCGGTCGATCACCCGCTGCAGCAGGGTGCGGCCGCCGAGATCGGCGAGGCCCTTGTCGCCGCCGCCCATGCGCCGGGCGAGGCCGCCGGCCAGAATCACGCCCAGCACCGCCTCATGGGTCCGGGGAAAATCGACAGTTCGCGTTTGCGTTGTGGGTGCCATGGTCAAAATCTGGGGTGTCCCCTTGGTCCATTCAACGTGCCCCCCTTTCGATCCCGTTATTCTGGTCGTATATATCGGGACATGATGACCGAAACCGCCACCTCTTCGATCCGCTCGACCGACGCCCCCGCGCCGCTGATCGATCCGTTCCAGCGGGCGATCTCCTATCTGCGGGTCTCGGTGACCGACCGCTGCGACTTCCGCTGCGTCTACTGCATGGCGGAGAACATGACGTTCCTGCCGAAGAAGGACGTGCTGTCGCTGGAGGAGCTTGACCGGCTGTGCGGCGCCTTCGTCGATCTCGGCGTGAAGAAGCTGCGGCTGACCGGCGGCGAGCCGCTGGTCCGGCGCGACATCATGTGGCTGATCCGCCGCCTCGGCGCCCGCCTGGACGGCGGCGGCCTGGAGGAGCTGACGATCACCACCAATGCCAGCCAGCTCTCCCGCTTCGCCGACGACCTGGCGGCCTGCGGGGTGAAGCGGCTGAACGTGTCGATCGACACCCTGGATCCGGACAAGTTCCGCGCCATCACCCGCTGGGGCGACATCGGCAAGGTCATGGCCGGGCTCGACGCCGCCGACCGGGCCGGCATCGCCATCAAGATCAACGCCGTGGCGCTGAAGGGCGTGAACGACGACGAACTGGGCGACATGCTGCAATGGTGCGGCGACCGTGGCTACGACATGACCGTGATCGAGGTCATGCCGATGGGCGATATCGGCGGCGAGGACCGGCTCGACCAGTACCTGCCGCTCTCGGCGGTGCGCGCGCGCCTCGCCGAGCGCTTCACCCTGACCGACATCCCGTACAAGACCGGCGGGCCGGCGCGCTACGTGTCGGTGGCGGAGACCGGCGGCCGGCTCGGCTTCATCACGCCGCTGACCCATAATTTCTGCGAGAGCTGCAACCGGGTGCGGCTGACCTGCACCGGCACGCTGTACATGTGCCTGGGCCAGGACGACGCCGCCGACCTGCGCGAGCCGCTGCGGGCGAGCGACGACGACGCCGCGCTGCACGAGGCGATCCGCGAGGCGATCACCCGCAAGCCCAAGGGCCACGACTTCATCATCGACCGCCGCCACCGCAGCCCGGCCGTGGCGCGGCACATGAGTGTGACGGGGGGCTAGCCCCACGCGTCCGTCTTCCATTTTCCGTCTTCCCGGGCTTGCCCCGGGATCCAGAAAAAGAGCAGCCGGAACCGTCGGAACAAACGCCCGGACGCTCCAGCGCGATGATGGCTGGACCCCGGGTCAAGCCCGGGGAAACGGCCGAGCCCTGGGGAACGTACTAAGCCCGGGGAAACGCGATAGACCCACAGAGCGTTGGGGGAGCGCGCCAGGCCGGGGAGCGCGCCAAACCCGGGAAGCGTGCCGGGGAAGAAGAACGCGCTATTTGATCTCGATCCGGTGCGCGTAGCTCCGCCCGTCGCTGACCGTCAGTTCCTCGAAGCCCAGCAGCGCCAGCAGGTCCAGGAACGTGTACTGGCCGTCCGGATCCAGATCCCGGAACACCGGGGTCGCCCGCGCCGTCGCCGTCAGCAGGGCGAGCACCGCCCGCGCCCGGTAGAGCGTCGCCATCCGACCGTCCTCCAGCCCGATGAGAATCGCCTTCTCCGCGTCCCGCCCCTTGGCGAAGAACGCCATCTGCGGGGCATAGGCGTTCTCCTGCGCGCCGGCCGCCATGCCGGTGACGAAGCCGAGCCGCCGCGACCGGTCGGAATCGCGCAACTTCTGGATTCGCGCCTTGTAGACCTCGGAGGAGGTGATCTTCGGGTAGTAGAAACCCTCGTGCCGGTCGTCCGCCCAGGCACCGCTGGCACCGGCGACGGACTGGGACAGGGCGGCGGCGATCAGGAACGCGAAAAGGGCGATGCGCATTGTGGTCTCCAAAACAGCGTGGTCTCCAGAACAGCGGCCGCCCCGCCGGGAGGACCTGGACATGATGGGCAGCGCGCGGATTGAGGGATGCGCACTCTCCTCGGTTTCGCCTATGGTGCCGCCGAACCGCAAGGCGGGCGACGGAGAAAAGCTGTGACAGCCGGAACAGAGAGTATGGCCCTCGCCTTCGTGGCCGCCAATACGGACGAGGCGAGAGAGGCCCAGAAGATCCTGTGCGAGCGCTACGGCAGCGTGGCGCCGACCCGGGCCGACGTGATCGTGGCCCTGGGCGGCGACGGCTACATGCTGGAGACCCTGCGCGCCGCCATCGGCGCCGGCAAGCCGATCTACGGCATGAACCGGGGCACCGTCGGGTTCCTGATGAACGAGTTCCGCGAGGAGGGCCTCATCGAGCGGCTGCACAAGGCCCAGCCGGTCACCCTGCACCCGCTGCGGATGCACGCCATCTGCCGCGACGGCACCAGGGTCGAGGGGCTGGCGATCAACGAGGTGTCGCTGTTCCGCGCCTCGGCCCAGGCGGCGAAGATCCGCATCTCCGTCGACGGCCGCGAGCGGCTGGCCGAGCTGGTCTGCGACGGCGTGCTGGTGGCGACCCCGGCCGGCTCCACCGCCTACAACCTGTCGGCCCATGGTCCGATCATTCCGCTGGGCGCCAACGTGCTGGCCCTGACGCCGATCAGCGCCTTCCGGCCCCGGCGCTGGCGCGGTGCCCTGCTGCCGCGCGGCGCCGTCATCCATTTCGAGACGATCCGGCCCGAGAAGCGGCCGATCAACGCGGTCGCCGACGTCATGGAGGTGCATGACGTCATCGAGGTCGAGGTCCGCGAGGACCGCGATGTCGAACTGACCGTGCTCTACGACCCGGAACACAATCTTGAGGAACGCGTGCTGATGGAGCAGTTCGCCCCATGACCACTGAATCGCATACCGCCCACCCGAATACCGCCGATATCCTGATCGTCGGCGGCGGCATGGCCGGCGCCTCGGCCGGGTATTTCATGGCCGACGACGCCAGGGTGATCCTGCTGGAGCGCGAGAGCCAGCCCGGCTACCACACCACCGGACGCTCGGCGGCGCTGTTCTTCGAGAACTACGGCAACGCGACGATCCGCAAGCTGAACAAGGCGACCCGGCCGTTCCTGGAAAGCCCGCCGGACGGCTTCGCCGAGGCGCCGCTGATGACCCCGCGCGGCGCCGTCGCCGTCGCCACCGAGGAGCTGCTGGACACCCTGGCTCACGAGCTGGCGCAGTCGCCGAGCATGGAGCGGGTGGACGGCAAGACGCTGTTCGAGGTCGCCCCGTATCTCGACCCGGACCGCATCGTCGCCGGCGCCTATGAGGCGGGCGCCATGGACATGGACGTGCATGCCATCCTGCAGGGCTTCCTGCGCGGAATGCGGGCCAAGGGCGGCCGGGTGGTCACCGATGCCGAGGTCATGGGCCTGACCCGGACCGACGGCGTGTGGCATGTGGAGACCCGGGCCGGCACCTTCAGCGCCCCGATCGTCGTCAACGCCGCCGGGGCGTGGTGCGACGTGGTCGGCGAGATGGCGGGGGCCGCCCCGATCGGCCTGATCCCCAAGCGCCGCACCGCCTTCACCTTCGACGTCACCCTGCGCGACGGCAGCACCGCCGATCCCTCGCGCTGGGCGATGACCGATCTGTGCGACGAAACCTGGTACGTGCGCCCGGAGGGCGGGCGGATGATGGGCAGCCCGGCCGACGAGATCCCCTCGCCGCCGACCGACGCCCAGCCGGAGATCGAGGACGTGGCCATGGCCATCGACAAGATCCAGACCGACACCCTGTTCGTGATCAACCGGCCGCATTCGACCTGGGCCGGGCTGCGCAGCTTCGTCGCCGACAAGTCGCCGGTGGTGGGCTTCGCGCCGGCCGCCGAGGGGTTCCTGTGGGTCGCGGGCCAGGGCGGCTACGGCATCCAGACCAGTGCGGCCATGGGCCGCTTCAGCGCGGCGCTGGCGCTCGGCCGGGGCGTGCCGGAGGACATGGTGGCGCTCGGCCTGACCCGGGAAGAGCTGGCGCCTGACCGGCCGGGGCTGAACACGGCCTGATTGATCCCCCGACTGGCGGAACAACCAAGATCCTCGCCATCCGACACACGGCGCCGTAGAATCTCCGCTCGAGCCACCGGCGGGATGCGCCATGCGGATGGAAGGCTCCCTCGCCTATTTCACCAGGGCGCTGCCGCCGGTCATGGCGGTCGCGGCGGTCGGCTACGGGCTGAACGCGCTGATCTTCATCGCCATGGCCCGGTGGCTGGAGCCGGCGAACTTCGGCAACCTGAAGGTTGCGGCCTCCGCCATGCTCATCGTCTCGCTGGCGGTCGGGCTCGGCGGCTCGCGCGCGGCCGGACGCTTCCTGCCGGAACGGCTGGCCGGCTCGCCCCGGGCGGCGGCCTATCTCCACTTCTTCGGCCGCACCATCGTTATCCTGTCCCTGTTGGCCGCGGCCGGGATCTGGAGCCTGACCCTAGCCTATTACGACACGCTGCCCGACGACATTCACGGCCACCACCCGGTCTGCTTCGTGGTCCTGCTGGTGCCGGTCTGGGCCGGACTCGACCTGCTGTCCCAGACCTTCATGGCCACCCGCCGCCCGGTGCTGGCCGCCCTTCCCGCGCGTTTCGTCTTCCCGGTGCTCGGCCTGACCATGATCTACGCCGCCCACCTATCGGACTGGTACCTGTCCGACGTGATGTTCGTTATCCTGCTGTCCGGCGCCGGACTGACCACCCTGGCCGTGTTCGCCGCCTACCTTGCGGTCCTCGAACGCGCGCCGCTCGAGACGCCGCCGGACACCGAACCCGGCGCGGCCACCGGACCCCGCGCCTGGCTGCTCCTGTCGCTGCCGATGATGGGGACCGGCCTTGTCGTCGCCCTGGTCGCCGAGGCGCCGCTCTTCGCCCTGGTCTTCGCCGAGGACAAGGCGGATGTCGGCCTGTATGCCGCCGCCATCACCCTGTGCCAAGCCTTCCTGATCATCGTGACCTGCCAGCGCCAGATCTACGGCCCGGCCCTGGCCGACGCGTTGGCCCAGGGGTCGCGCAGCGCGACCCGACTGCAGGCCCACGCCCAGCGTCAGGCGCTGATGATGGCCGCTCCCCTTCTGGCGATCCTGATCCTGGCGGACGGCCCGCTGCTGGACCTGTTCGGCGACGGCTTCGACCGGGCCCGCGAGGCGGTGTGGATCGTCGCCGCCGCCCTGGCGCTCCAGGCCGTCACCGCGCTGTGCCCGCGCTGGCTCGATTACGGCGGTCATGCGCGGCTGGTTCTCGCCACGGAACTGGTCGCGGCGGCGGTGATGGTCGCAGCCTCGCTCGCCGCGGCGCAGCAGTTCGGCCTGCTCGGCGCGGCCTCGGTGTTCGCCGCGGTGGTGGTGGGCCGCTCCGTCTTCCTGGCGGTGATGGCCTACCGGAAGCTTGGCGTTCCGATGGTCGCGCTGGTCCCGGAGCGGATTTAGATCGCCCTCGGCGGCTCGAACGCAGGGAGCCCCTTCACATCACCCCGAACGCCCGCAGCAGGGCGGCGACGGACGCCACGCCCAGGGCCGTCAGCGTCAACGCCATGCCGGCGGCCCTCCCGGCCAGGACCTCGTCTTCCCGGCTGATGGCCAAACCGTGGATTACCCGTCCGACCAGCAGACAGGCGCCGACGAGATGCAGGATCCAGACCGAGACGCTCTGCAGCTCCAGCAGGGTCATCAGCACCAGCACCAACGGCACGAACTCGGCGAAGTTGCCGTGGGCGCGGATGCGGCGTTCGAGCACGACGTCGCCGCCGTCCCCGAGGGCGGCCTTGACCGCCTCCCGGCGCCTGACCACCCGCACGGTGAGCCCCAGGAAGACAAGTCCGAGAAGTCCCGCATAGGCGGCCGTGATCATCGATCGAGCTCCGGTCAGGGAAGTGTTCCGGATCCTACGACCCGCCACCGCCGCCGGATCAAGCACCGTCTGGGCCGCCGTGGCGGTTCCACGGCAAATTTCGTCCGATCGCGGCTTCGCAGCGCCCCCCGACCTGGTGCAGACTGCCCGGCGACGGGAGGGAACAGGCGATGGCGGAATATTCGGTTTTCTCGCTGATCCGCGAGGGGCTCAGCGGCCACAAGGGCTGGATCCGCGCCTGGCGCGATCCGGAGCCGAAGAAATCCTATGACGTCATCATCATCGGCGGCGGCGGCCATGGCCTTGCGACCGCCTATTACCTGGCGCGCAACCACGGCATCACCAATGTGGCGGTGGTGGAAAAAGGCTGGATCGGCGGCGGCAATGTGGGCCGCAACACCACCATCGTGCGCTCCAACTACATGCTCGACGGCAACGCCCATTTCTACGAGCACTCCCTCAAGCTCTGGGAGGGCCTGTCGCGGGACCTGAACTACAACGTCATGTTCAGCCAGCGCGGCGTCCTCAACCTCGGCCACTGCGACGGGCAGATGGACGCCTTCGCCCGACGCGGCAACCTGATGCGGCTGAACGGCATCGACGCCGAGCTGCTGGACCGCGAGGGCGTGCGGAAACTCTATCCGCATCTGGACTACTCCAAGGACGCCCGCTGGCCGATCTATGGCGGGCTGCTGCAGGCGCGCGGCGGCACCGCCCGGCACGATGCGGTCGCCTGGGGCTTCGCCCGCGGGGCCGACCGGCGCGGCGTCGACATCCTGCAGAACTGCGAGGTCACCGGCTTCGAGCGCGACGGCGACCGGATCACCGGCGTGAAGACCAGCCGCGGCACCATCGGCTGCGGCCGGGTCGGGATGGCGGTGGCCGGCAACACCTCGCGGGTCGCCGCCATGCTCGGCCTGAAGCTGCCGATCGAGAGCCACGTGCTCCAGGCCTTCGTGTCGGAGCCGCTGAAGCCGCTGATCGACGGGGTCGTCACCTACGGCGCCGGGCATTTCTACATCAGCCAGTCGGACAAGGGCGGGCTGGTGCTGGGCGGCGATATCGACTTCCACAATTCCTACGCCCAGCGCGGCAACCTGCCGGTGGTCGAGAACGTCATGGCCAACGGGCTGGCGATGATGCCGTACCTGTCGCGGGTGCGGATCCTGCGGAGCTGGGGCGGGATCATGGACATGTCGATGGACGGCAGCCCGATCATCTCCAAGACGCCGGTCGACAACCTCTATCTCAATGCCGGCTGGTGCTATGGCGGGTTCAAGGCGACCCCGGGCTCGGGCTACGCCTTCGCCCATACCATCGCCCATGACGCGCCGCACGAGACCAACCGGGAAATGGGACTGGAGCGGTTCGAGACCGGATACCTGCTGGACGAGGGCGGCAAGGGGCCGACCCCGAAGCTGCATTGAGGGACATGCGACCATGATCCGGATCACCTGCCCCCATTGCGGCCCGCGCGACCAGGACGAGTTCTCCTATGCCGGGGATGCGACCAGGACCCGCCCGGCCGATCCCGCCACCGCGTCGGCGGCCGACTGGCACGACTACGTCTATCTGCGCGACAACCCGGCCGGGCCGCATCTGGAGTTCTGGCACCACATCCACGGCTGCCGGCGCTACGTGAAGGTGCTGCGCGACGTGACCAGCCATCAGGTACTCGCCTGCGGCTGGCCGGATGCGGATCTGGAGGCGGCACAATGATCTTCGGCCGCATCAAGGACGTGAACGCCTGCCGCCTTCCCACCGGCGGGGAGATCGACCGCCGCCGCGCCCTGTCCTTCAGCTTCGACGGCAGGAGCTACACGGGCTATGCCGGCGACACGCTCGCCTCCGCCCTGCTGGCCAACGGGGTGACCCTGGTCGGGCGCAGCTTCAAATACCACCGGCCGCGCGGCATCTTCAGCGCCGGGCCGGAAGAGCCGAACGCCCTGGTCGAGCTGCGCCGGGACGGACGGCAGGAGCCGAACACGCGGGCCACCATGGCCGAGCTGTTCCACGGACTGGAGGCGACCAGCCAGAACCGCTGGCCGTCGCTCGCCCTCGACGCCATGGAGCTGAACGACCTGGCCGGCCGCTTCCTGGTCGCCGGCTTCTACTACAAGACCTTCATGGGCTTCCCCGGCTGGCATTTCTACGAGAAGCGCATCCGCGCCGCCGCCGGGATGGGCAAGGCGACCACCGAGCTCGATCCCGATACCTACGAGCGCCAGTCGGCCCATTGCGACGTGCTGGTGGTCGGCGGCGGGCCGAGCGGGCTGGCCGCAGCACTCACGGCCGGGCGCAGCGGGGCGCGGGTGATCCTGGTGGAAGAGACCGACGGGCTCGGCGGCCGCCTGCGCTCGGAGCGCGAGACCCTCGGCGGCGTGCCCGCCATGCGCTGGGTGGCCCAGGCGCGGGCCGAGCTGGAGAGCCTGCCCGAGGTCCGCATCCTCACCCGCACCACCGCCTTCGGCTATTACGACGACAACATGATCGGCGCGGTGGAACGGGTGGCCGACCACCTGCCCGTCCCGCCGCCCCACGTCCCGCGCCAGCGCCTGTGGCATATCCGGGCGGGGCGCGTGGTGCTGGCCACCGGGGCCATCGAACGGCACATCGCCTTCCCGCATAACGACCGGCCGGGCGTGATGCTGGCCGGGGCGGTGCGCACCTACCTGCACCGCTTCGCCGTGCGGCCGGGCCGGCGGGCGGTGGTGGTGGCGAACAACGACGACGGGTACCGCACCGCGCTGGACCTGCGCGCCGCCGGGGTCGAGGTCATAAAGGTGGCCGATACCCGGCCCGCCGGCCCCAGCGCCTGGCGCGAGCGCTGCGCCGCCGCCGGGATCGAGGTGACCGACCACGCCGCCGTCACCCGGGTGCATGGAAGGCTCGCGGTGATCGGCTGCGACATCGCCCCGCTGGACGGCAGCGCCCGGCCGGTGTTCGAGCCCTGCGACCTGCTCGCGGTTTCCGGCGGGTGGAGCCCTGCAGTGCATCTGCACACCCACGCGCTCGGCAAGATCGACTGGGACGACGGCCTCGCCGCCTTCGTGCCGGGAGCCGCCCGGCAGGCCCATGTCTCGGTGGGTGCGGCGCGCGGGGCGTACAGCCTGTCGGCCTGTCTCGCGGACGGGTTCAAGGCCGGCGCCGAGATGGCGCAGGCCATGGGCTTCACCACGGGCGCCGTGCCCGACACACCGGCGAGCGACGAGCCCGACCAACGCCCGATCCAGGCGTTCTGGGCCGTCGGCAGCGGCAAGAAGCGGTTCGTCGACCTGCAGGACGACGTGACCGCCGACGACATCGCCCTGGCCCACCGCGAAGGCTTCGTGTCGGTGGAGCACCTGAAGCGCTACACCACCCTGGGCATGGGGACGGATCAGGGCAAGACGTCCAACATCATTGGCCACGCCCTGATGGCCGAGGCGCGGGGCGAGCCGATCCCGCAGGTCGGCACCACCCGCTTCCGTCCGCCCTACACACCCGTCGCCCTGGGCGCCTTCGCCGGCGGCGACCGGGGGCGCCATCACACGCCGGAGCGGCGTTCGGCCCTGCACGACTGGCACGCCGCCAACGGGGCGACCTTCGTGGAGGCGGGGCACTGGCTGCGGCCGCAATACTACCTCGCCCCGGAGGAGCCGGCCGGCAAGCAGAGCATGGACGTCGCCATCACCCGCGAGGTGCAGGCGGTGCGCAACGCCGTCGGGCTTGTGGACGTCTCCACCCTGGGCAAGATCGACATCCAGGGCCCGGATGCCGGCGAGCTGCTGAACCGGCTCTATGCCAACGGCTTCAAGACGCTGGCGGTCGGCAAGGCGCGCTACGGGCTGATGCTGCGCGAGGACGGGATCGTCTACGACGACGGCACCACCTCGCGGCTGGGCGAGCACCACTATCTGATGACCACCACCACCGCCCATGCCGGCGACGTCATGGCGCTGATCGAATGGTACCTGCAGGTGGTCTGGCCGGAGCTGGACGTGCACGCCTGCTCGGTCACCGAGCAGTGGGCGGCGATGGCGCTGGCCGGGCCGAAGGCGCGCGACGTGCTGGCCGCGGTCGTCGACGATGGCGCCGACGTGTCCGACGCCGCCCTGCCCTTCATGGGCGTCATCGAGGCGCGGATCGCCGGGGTGCCGGTGCGGATCTTCCGGATCAGCTTCTCCGGCGAGCTGAGCTACGAGATCAACGCGCCGGCCGATTGGGGCACGCGGGTCTGGGAGGCGCTGGCCGCCGCCGGCCAGCCGCACGGCCTGCGTCCCTACGGCACCGAGGCGATGGCGATTCTGCGGATCGAGAAGGGCCACGTCACCCATGCCGAGCTGGACGGCCGGGTCACCCTGGACGATGCCGGCATGGGTCGGATGGCCAGCAGCAAGAAGTGGTTCGTCGGCAGCGGCATGCTCGACAAGCCGGCCTTCACCGACCCGGCGCGGCCCAAGCTGGTCGGGCTGGTGCCGGTGGACGGCAAGACGCGCATCCCGGCCGGCGCGATCCTGGTGGCCGACCCCGAGGTGCCGGTGCCTCCGGGACAGCTTGGTCCGGAGAAGCTGGGGCATGTCTCGTCCAGCGCCTATCTGTCGCCCACGGTGGGCCACCCGATCGCCTTGGGTTTCGTGTCCGGCGGGCCAACGCGCAGGGGCGAGACGGTCTGGGCGCTGTTCCCCCTGAGAAAGCAGGAAATCGAGGTCCGGATCGCCGATCCGGTCTTCGTCGATCCCGAGGGAGGACGGCTGCGTGGCTGATGTTTCGACCCTGCCGCCCCGGCTGTCGCCGGTCGCCGGCCTGTTCGCGCAGACCGTCAGCGATGCGTCGGCCGGCGTGACGATCGCCGCCCGGGTGATGGACCAGGTGCAGATCGACTGCCGACCGGAGCGGACCGCCGACGTCGCCCTGCCCCTGCCGGCGCCCGGACGGGCGGTGTCGGTGGACGGGCTGCGGCTGCTCAACCTGGCGCCGGGGCGTTGGATGGCGCTGTCCGCCGGACCGGACGACCTGATGGCGCTGCTGCGGGAGCGGTGCGGCGGCGCGGCTCTGGTCGACCAGAGCCACGGGCGGACCACCCTGCGCCTGTCCGGGCCACGGGCGCGCGACGTGCTGGCAGGCGGGACCGGGATCGACCTGCATCCGCGCGCCTTCGCCGAGGACCGGGTGGCGTCGACCGCGCTGTTCCATGTGCCGGTGACGCTCGACCGGCGGCTGGGCACGGCGACATTCGACCTGCATATGGCGCGGGGCTATGCGCACAGCCTGGCCGAACGGCTGATCGCCGCCGGGCGGCAATACGGCGTGGCGGTGGGGGCTTAGTTCAAAAACAAGCCGTCATCCCGGACGGCCGCGGGCTTGATCCGGGGGCGGGCCGGGATGACGGAAAATAAGGTGGAGGATCAGGCCGCGCGGGCGGCGGCCTTGGCGGTCGGTACGTAGATGCCGCGCAGACCCGGGGCGGCGGCGAACTTGTCGGACACACCCAGCACCGTCTCGGCACCGCCGAGGAACAGGTGTCCGTCCGCCGGCATGACGCCGGCGATGCGGGCCAGGATCTCCGCCTTGGTCGGATGATCGAAGTAGATCAGCACGTTGCGGCAGAACACCACGTCGAACTGACCGAGCGCGCGCGGGTTTTCCAGCAGGTTGAACTCGCGGAACGACACCTTGTTCTTGATGTCGGCCTTCAGGTGCCAGGCCTCGCCCTTCTGCTCGAAATACTTCACCAGCATGGTGATCGGCAGGCCGCGCTGGACCTCGAACTGGGAGTACTCGGCCTTGCGGGCACGCTCCAGGATGGTCTTGGAGATGTCGGTGCCGACGATCTCCAGGCGCCACCCGGCGACCTTGGGACCCAATTCGTTGAACATCATGGCCAGCGAATACGGCTCCTGGCCGCTGGAACAGGCCGCGCACCAGATGCGGATCCGCTTGGAAGCGGCATTGCGCTCCATCAGCGCCGGCAGGACATTGTCGCGGAACTGGTCGAACGGCCGCTGGTCGCGGAAGAACAGGGTCTCGTTCGTGGTCATCGCGTCGAGCACGTCGCTGACCAGCGCGGCGGACGGCATCTGGCGGATCTTGGTCAGGACCTCGTTGGCATCCGCCATGCCGTGCTTGCGGGCGATCGGCGCCAGCCGGTTCTCCACCAGATAGGCCTTCTCCGTCGTGATGACGATTCCAGCCTTGGTTTTGAGAAATCCGATAAAATGCTCGAAATCAGCTTTGTTCATGGCGACCCCCTGGACGCTGGCGTTGCGGATCAGGCGGCGGAGCGGAGGCCCACGGTCGCGAACTTCGTGGCGAGGATGTCCTCGTCGAAGGGCTTCATGATGTATTCGTCGGCACCGGCCCACAAAGCGCGGCTGATCTTGGCCAGGTCGTTCTCGGTGGTGCAGAACACCACCTTGGGATCCTTGCCGTTCGGCATCTTGCGGAGGCTTTCCAGAAAGTCGATGCCCTGCATCTGCGGCATGTTCCAGTCGAGCAGGATCGCTTCCGGCATCGGGTGGGAGTTCACATAGTCGAGGGCGTCGGTGCCGTCGGCCGCCTCGGCGACCTCGTAACCGAACTTCTCCACGATGCGACGTGCGACTTTGCGGACGACCGAGGAATCATCGACGATCAGGCAGATAGGCATGACAAAACCTCCGGCAAACGGGATCGGGGGTCCCGGGCAGACAGTCAGAAAGTGAGAATTTCGGAGACGTCCAGCAGGACCAGCAGTTCGCCGTCGAGCTTGTGGATCCCGTTGGAGACCTCACGGAGCTTGGCGGACATCGTGGCCGGATGCGGGTCGATCGAGGCGTCGTGGATGTTCAGGACATCGCCGACCTCGTCGACCACCAGACTGTACAGGTCGCCCTTGTACTCCACGACCACGTTCATGTGGTGATCGCTCTCGGATTTCGGCATCGACAGGCGCGTGCGCAGATCGACGGCGGTCACGATGCGGCCGCGCAGGTTCAGAGACCCGCGGATCACCGGCAGCGACAACGGCACGCGGGTCACCGGCTGCGGGCCGATGATGTCCTCGACGTCGAGGACCGGAATGCCGAAGCTCTGCTTGCCGACCTTCACGGTGACGAACTGGACGACATCAGCCAGGGTCATGGCGTTCCCGGTGTCGCTGGCCTGCGGGGTGAGCGCATTCATGGTCGATCTCCTGTCCGGCGGAACTGTCCGCTTCGTTCTGATGGGACTCTACCGGCGAGACCCCAATGAAAGGTTAACAGCGAAGATTTTATCTTTGCAGGGTCAATGACCGGTCTCGCGTTTCTTGATGCGCGCAAGGCCCGGCAGCATCTCGCCTTTGATGAACTCGATGCGCTTCATCGGCGCGCCGCCGCGCGACGGGAACCGCTCGGCCCAGAGCTTCATCTTCACGGTCAGGCCGCACAGCACGGCGGCCAGCGACACGTGGTGGTCGCGCACGAAATCGCGGAAATTCTCGAAGGCATGCGGGTCGATGTCGTCCCACAGCTTCTGGGAGCGCTGGTCGAACATGTCGAAGCGGCCGACCAGGCTGGTGGAGATGTCGGTCAGATCGGACGCGATCTCGGAGATCACCCGCTGGTTGGCCGGGTCGGAGCGGACCTGGAAATTGTCCTTCAGGTCGTTCATCCAGTCGATCATGTCGGGGATCGCGCCGGTCACCTCGTCCAGCGCGTCGCGGAAATAGCTCAGGCTGAGGAACACGTCGCCGCACTCCTCCAGGAACTTCGGCACGTCTTCCAGCTCGATCTTCAGGGTGTCGGCCAGCTCCTTCAGCGCCCGCATCGCGTCCTCGCGGTTGGGCTTGCGGACCAGATCGATCAGCTCGCTGGCCTCCGAGGCGTCCTGCTGCTGGCCGTAGATCTTCATGATCAGCGGCCGGGTGAAGGAGGCCATGTATTCCGACAGCTCGGCGCGCTTCTCGGGCGACAGGTTCAGCGCCTCGGTGCCGGTGAAGTCGACATTGATGCGGCGCAGCTCGATGCGCAGGGAGAACACGTCGAAGCTCTCCAGCTCGGCCAGACGCCGCAGGATCTCCACGTCCTCCTCCAGGGCCTTGGGGTCCTGGGTGAAGAACTGCGGGATCTCGTCGATACGGATCTGGCCGCTGCCGATGCCGTCGCCGCGGAACAGCTCGAGCACGCTCTCCAGATGGGCGTTCTTGATCATCGTCGCCTTCTTCAGCCCGAGGGTCTGAAGCGGGACGTCGTGAAGCGGCAGGGCGTACAGCCGATCGACCGCGGCCTCAGAGGCGCCGAAGTCGTAGGTCTTGGGTGCGTTTGCGTCCATGTGCACAGGGTCGGCCATAAATTCCTCCAGGATCGGGAGGAACTCTAGGCCGACACTGTAAAGAACCGGTTAATACTATCGGGCCGCGGGGATCAGGCTTCGCCCCAGATATCCTTGGCGACCTCGACGATGAACCCGAGCTTCCGCCACTGCTCCTCCTCGGACAGGATGTTGCCCTCCTCGGTGGAGGCGAAGCCGCATTGCGGGCTGAGGCAGAACTGGTCGATCGGGGCGAATTTCGACGCCTCCTCGACCCGGGCATGGACGCCGTCGCGGTTCTCCAGCTCGCCGAACTTGGAGGTCACCAGGCCGAGTACGACCTTCTTCTTGCCCTTGGGCAGGAAGCGCAGCGGCTCGAAGCCGCCGGCTCGCTCGGTGTCGTATTCCAGGAAGTAGCCGTCGTAGTCCAGTTCGCCCAGCAGCATCTCCGCCACCGGCTCGTAACCGCCTTCGGAGATCCAACTCGAGCGGAAATTGCCGCGGCAGACATGGGTGGTGATCGCCATGTCCGCGGGCTTGGCCTTCAGGGCGTGGGCGATCATCCCGGCATAGGCCGATTTCAGGGCGTCGGGATCCTCGCCCCGGTCGCGCACCGCCTGACGCTCCTTCTCCGAGCACAGATAGGCCCAGACCGTGTCGTCGAACTGCAGGTAGCGGCAACCGGCGTCGTAGAAACTGCGCACCGCCTGGGCATAGGCCTCCGCGGTATCGGCGTAGAACGACTCGATATCCGGATAGACCTCCTTGGAGATCGCGTCCCGGCCGCCGCGGAAATGCAGCACCGACGGCGACGGGATCGTCATCTTCGGGGTGACCTTGGTCACGCTCTTCAGGAACTTGAAATGCTCCAGCATCGGATGGTCGGAGAAGCCGACCTTGCCGGTGACGCCGATGCTCTCCGACTTGGTCTGCACGCCGGAGAACTGGATCGCCTTCGCGCCCTGCACCAGCTCGACCCCGTCGAGTCCTGCCAGGAAATCGAAATGCCACCATGAGCGGCGGAACTCACCATCGGTGACCGCCTGCAGCCCGACCTGCTCCTGGCGGGCGACGACGTGTCGGATGCAGTCGTCCTCCACCGTCTTCAGTCCGGCCGCATCGAGCTTTCCGGCCGCGAAATCGGCCCGCGCGGTCTTCAGCTCGGCCGGGCGCAGGAGGCTGCCGACCTCGTCGGCGCGGAAGGGCGGAGTCGGCGTCGTCATGGTGTTTCCTCCATGTCGTTCTTGTCGGTTTCGACAGAGCTGATTGCTTTGCCTTTCCCTTAAGTTGTATACAGCGAGTATACGATTGCAAGAGACGATCGGGAGGAAACAGGATGGCACGCCACCTCGAACCGGACCTGAAACCGGCCTTCGAACCGGGTCTTGCAGCCGATCTTGGCGCGGACCGGTCCGGCGACGTTCCCTCTTGTTCCCCGTTCTGCGCGCCGATCCGCCTGAAACGTCCGACCCGCACCACCCATTTTGTATACAAGACACGACCGGCGGGAGCGGCCTGAGCCATGGCGACTTCGGCCCGGCGCGAGCGCGGCACCTCCCCCCGCCGGGAGCGCGGCACCTCCCAGAGCCTCAAGGCGCTGCTTGGCATCCGCGAGCTGGTGTTCTCCGGCGAGGTGGGCCCCGGTGTCCGGCTGTCCGAGGTGACCCTGTCCGGCCGCCTCGGCATTTCCCGCACGCCGATCCGCGCCGCCCTGGCCCAGCTCGACCAGGAAGGTGTGGTCGAGGCCATCCCCTCGGGTGGCTATACCGTGCGCAGCTTCACCCAGGTCGATGTCGCCGACGCGATCGAACTGCGCGGCGCGCTGGAAGGGGTGGCGGCCCGCATCGCCGCGGAACGCGGTGTCCCCGCCGCGCGACTGCAGACCATGCACAGCCTGCTCGCCGAGCTCGACCATGTGGTCGCCGACCCGAAACGGACCGACTTCGCGGTCTATATCGCGCGCAACGGGGAGTTCCACGACCTGCTGCACACGCTGTCGGGCAGCGAGACCATCCGTCGGGAGCTGGAGCGGGTGATGCGCCTGCCCTTCGCCGCCCCCAACGCCTTCATCACCGCCCAGGCAGAGATGCCGGAAATCCGCGTATCGCTTCTGGTCGCCCAGGCCCAGCATCGCGCCATCGTCAATGCGATCGAGATGCGCGAGGGTGCGCGCGCCGAGGCCATTGCCCGGGAACACGCCAGGCTCGCCCGGACCAATCTGGACGTGATGATCGAGGATACCAAACTGATCAACAAGGTTCCGGGACTGTCGCTGATCAGCGGGTGAGCGGGCGCATGCCCAGCATCATCGACAGTCCGGGGCGAATATGGTGACGTGACTGAAATCGGACGCGTTCCAGACAATACTCAAAAAAACGCAACCAGTGGGGAGGACCACGCAATGCTGAAGAAACTGCTGTCCGCCGGGCTTGTCGCCGCCGGCATGCTCGCTGTCGCCGCGCCGGCCGGCGCCCAGGACGTCACCCTGAAGCTGCACCAGCTTCTGCCGCTGAAGGCCGCCATTCCCGACAAGTTCATCAACCCGTGGATCGAGCGGGTACAGACCCAGTCCGGCGGCCGCATCAAGGTCGAGCACTATCCCTCCATGCAGCTCGGCGGCAAGCCGCCGGAGCTCGCGCAGCAGGTGACCGACGGCGCGGTCGACATCATCTGGACGGTGATGGGCTACACCCCGGGCCGCTTCCCGCGCGCCGAGGCGTTCGAGCTGCCGTTCATGGTGGCGACCGCCGAGGAGACCTCGGTCGCGTTCCAGAAATACGCCGACAAGCACATGCAGAACGACTTCCCCGGCATGCAGGTGCTCGCCGTGCACACCCACGGCCCGGGCCTGATCCACTCCAAGGCGCCGGTCAGCTCGCTTGAGGACCTCAAGGGCATGAAGCTGCGCGGCCCGACCCGGGTGATCACGGGCATGCTGGAGCAGCTCGGCGCGGTGGCGATCGGCATGCCGGTCCCGGCCGTGCCCGAGGCGGTGTCCAAGGGCGTGATCGACGGCGCGGTGATCCCGTGGGAGGTCACCCTGCCGCTGAAGATGGCCGAACTGGTCGGCAACCACACCGGCTTCGAGGGCGACCGCGGTCTGTATACCGCCACGTTCCTGTTCGCCATGAACAAGGCGCGCTACGACGCCCTGCCCGACGATCTGAAGAAGGTGATCGACGACAATTCCGGCGTCGAGGCCGCCCGCCTGGCCGGCCGGGCCATGGACGAGGTCGACAAGATCGGCATGGCCAAGGCGCAGCAGGCCGGCAACACCATCATCACCCTGGACGCGGCCGAGACCGCGCGCTGGAAGGAAGCGGCCACGCCGGTGGTCGACGGCTGGATCGCCGAGATGGACGGCAAGGGCATGGACGGCGCCGGCATGGTGATGGACGCCCGCGACCTGGTGGCCGCCGAGACCAAGTAACGGCCACACCGGCCGACCCGGACGAGGCAGGCGGTCCGGTCGCCTGCCTCTTTCCTTGGGTACCCGATGCCTGCCGAGGGGACGTGCGTGTATTCGACGATTTCCGGAGTTCTGACCGGCCTGTCGCGGCTGCTGGCGATGCTCGGCGGCATCCTGCTGCTGGCGATCACCGCGCTGGTGGTGCTCAGCGTCAGCGGCCGGGCGCTGATCTGGGCCGGGCTGGGCCCGATCCCCGGCGATTTCGAGCTGGTCGAGGCGGGCACCGCGCTGGCGGTGTTCTGCTTCCTCCCCTGGTGCCAGATGGAACGCGGCCACGTCTCGGTCGACGTCTTCGCCGACTGGCTGGGGCCGCGCGTCAACGCCGTCCTGGCGGTACTGTTCGACCTGGCGATGACCGTGGTGGCGGCCTTCATCCTGTGGCGCCTGTGGGCCGGGATGCAGGACAAGCTGCAGTACAACGAGACCACCTACATCCTGCAGTTTCCGGTGTGGTGGGGCTACGCGGTCTGCGTGCCGGTCGGCGCCGTCTTCGTGCTGGTCTGCGCCTGGACGGTGGTGCGCAGCCTGGTTGAGGCCCGGGATCCGGGCCGTGCGGCGGGGCGGGCGTGATGGACAAGCTCGAGATCGCCCTGTGGTCGTTTCCGCTCCTGCTGCTGCTGATCGGCCTGCGCATGCCGATCGGGCTGGCCATGCTGCTGCTCGGCATCGGCGGCTCGGTGCTGGTCAACGGCACCTGGCTGCCGGTGATGTCGCAGATGAAGGCGATGGCCTACGACACCTTCTCCAACTACTCCCTGGGCATCATCCCGCTGTTCCTGCTGATGGGCCAGTTCGCCACCCATGGCGGCCTGTCCAAGGCGCTGTTCGACGCGGCGGAGTCCTGGCTCGGCCACCGCAAGGGCGGGGTGGCGATGGCCGCCGTCGGCGCCTGCGGCGGGTTCGGGGCGATCTGCGGCTCCTCGCTCGCCACCGCCGCCACCATGGCCCAGGTCGCCCTGCCGGAGTTGAAGCGCTTCGGCTATTCCGGCTCGCTGTCGACCGGCGCGCTGGCCGCCGGCGGCACGCTGGGCATTCTCATCCCGCCCTCGGTCGTGCTGGTGATCTACGCCCTGCTGACCGAGCAGAACATCGCCAAACTGTTCGTCGCCGCGGTGGTGCCGGGCATCCTGGCCGCGCTAGGCTACATGCTGGCGATCGCGGTCTATGTCCGCCTGAAGCCGGACAGCGCCGGCCACCGCGACCCGGCGCCGATGGCCGAGCGGTTCCGCGCCCTGTGGCGGATCTGGCCGGTGCTGGCGGTCTTCGTGCTGGTGGTCGGCGGCATCTATCTCGGCCTGTTCACCCCGACGGAGGGGGCCGCCTTCGGCGCCGCCGGCACCGGGCTGATCGCGCTGGCCAATCGCGGGCTGACCCTGGAGAAGCTGAAGACCTCGCTGCTGCAGACCGCGACCTCGACGGCGATGATCTTCTTCATCGTGCTCGGCGCGGCGGTGTTCAACACCTTCCTGGCCTTCGCCCAGCTGCCGCAGGAGGCGGCGCAGTGGGTGACCGGCCAGGGCGTCGGCCCCTACACGGTGCTGGCGGCGATCCTGCTGCTGTATCTGGTGCTCGGCTGCTTCATGGATTCGCTGTCGATGATCCTGCTGACGGTGCCGATCTTCTTCCCGGTGGTCAGCGCGCTCGACTTCGCCATGGACCCGGAGGCCTTCGCCCTGTGGTTCGGCATCCTGGTGCTGATCGTGGTCGAGGTCGGGCTGATCACGCCGCCGGTGGGGATGAACCTGTTCGTCATCAACTCCATGGCCCGCGACGTGCCGATGGTCCAGACCTACCGCGGCACCCTGCCGTTCCTGATCAGCGACATGCTGCGGGTGGTGCTGCTGGTGCTGTTCCCGGGGATCACGCTGTTCCTGGTGGGAGTGTAGGGCCCGTATCCCCGCTCCGTTCTATGTCACTCCCCGGATTTAGTCCGGGGAGTGAGCGCGGTCGCGGCGTCAACTCCCCTACTGAGTCTTCGGCTCAGTGGTGGTTTCGTCGCGTTCGTCCCAGGCTCTCTCCAGGGCGTCGAGAGATTCCTCGAACCGGTCCTGCGCCACCTCGTAGCCCTCGGCGCTCGCCTCCTTGAGCTGCGCCCAGTCGCGCTTCACCGCCACCCAGGCCTGGTCCAGCGCCTCTTCCGTCCGCTCGCCGGCCTTGGCGGTGGCGTCGCTGGCGGCATCGACCTGACGGGCGGTCCAGTCGCCCACCTTGTCGGCCCAGTCCTTCATCGTGGCGGTCATGCTGTCGACATAGGCTTCCGCCCGGGTGTCCTCGCCCGCGCTTTGGCCCGTGCTTTGGGCCATCGTCGCGGAACCGCTGCCGGCGAGCAGCAGGCCCGCCAGGGCGAGGGGAACAAGTGTGGATCGCATCGGAACTCTCCTGACTGAACTGTGAGATCTGACCCGGACTCGGATCTGGGCACCCGCGCACCCGGTTCAAGAGATCGCTCCAGGCTGCCGCCTGGACTGCCACCCGGCATGAAGGCCCGATCCCCCGCCACCATCCTGACCGCGGAGGGCGGCAAAAATTCCGCGCGATCCCGCGCGACGGCCGCCCGGCGCTCTGCTACCGTGGTCGCAGTTCTGGATCACTTCCGGTGCCGCGATGGATCCGACCCCGCCCCCCGACCAGCCGACGCCCGCCAAGGCCGAACCCATGCGCTGGGCCGGTCACGGGCATGTGGGAGCGGCGCTGATGCAGATCGGCATCCTGATCGCGGTGAATCTGGGCCTGTGGGGCGTGGTGCTGCTGATGGCGATGAAGTTCGCCGGCGTGTTCGGGGACCCGGTCGCCGGGCAATAGGCCAGGTCGCTCCCTCACCCTTTTTCTCTCTCACCTTCTTCCGTTCACTCTCCATCTTCCCTTCCTCTCTCCATCTTCCCTTCCCGTCTTCCCGGCCTTGCGCCGGGATCGAGACATCCGCGCGCTGGAGCGTGGGAGATCGGCCTCACGCGTTCCAGCGACCCCATCCTGGGTCCCGGCGCAAGGCCGGGAAGACGTTGGGTTTGGGAAGATGCGCGGAAATGGGACGATGTGGGGGGAATGGGAAGATGTGGGGAGCCACCGCCGGCTTCGGGCGCCGGGCGCGGAGGTAAGGACCGGCCCCTACCCGCCGGAGACTCTCAGCAGGGCCGGAATGACGATCTCCTCCTCGTCCACCAGGTGGCGGTCGAGCAGGTGCCGGAACCCGGCCACCGTGTCCGCGAACGGCTCCACCCGACCCGCCGCCAGGGTCCCGGCCTGGGCCACCTGCAGCAGGGTGTTCACCTCGCCGGCGAACCCGTGCAGCCGGGCGTCCAGATCCTTGTGATCGGCCTCCAGTAGGTCGAAGCCGCGGGCCACCGACGGCTCCAGCCGGCGGAGCTGCGGAAAGTAATGCGCATCTTCGATCGAATGGTGGCCGTGCAGCTCGCCCAGCAGGGTGCTGGCGAGCCCGTAGAGCCGGGGCGCGTAGGCGTCGGGGGCGGTCTCGCCCGCAGCGGTCGCGCCGGCATCGGCGGCGATGCGGTCGAGCAGCTCGCGGAAGGCGGCGTGACGCTCCAGCCAGAACCGGGTCATGCCGCCGAAATTCGGATGCGCCGCCCAGGCCTCCTGCGGCAGGGCGTGGACCAGCACGCGCAGGGTCTCCGGCAGGGCGGTGCGGCTGCCGAGACGGAGGTCGGAGTCGTCGAACTGGTCGGCGGCTTGGTCGGCGGCTTGGTCGGCGGAGGTCATGCGGGTGCGGGGTCCGGGGTCGGTGGCAACTGTCCCCTACATAGCACTCGCGGCGCGTTATTCACCCGCCGCCGCTGCGGTTTCCGAGCGCAGCGGCAGGCGCAGGCGGAACCGCGCCCCGCCCCGCCCCGATCCGCGCCCCGGCTCCGGCAGCAGCTCCAGATCGCCGCCGAGCATGCGGGCGATGCTGCGGCTGATCGACAGGCCGAGCCCGGCGCCGGTGCGGTGACCGGGGGTCAGTTCCCGGCCGCGGGCGAACTTGGCGAAGATCCGCTCGCGGTCCTCCGCCGGGATGCCCGGCCCGTTGTCGTCCACATAGGCGAAATAGGAGCCGCCATCGATCCGGCTGCTGACGGTGACCCGGGGCTGCTCGCTGGTGTTGTACTTGATGGCGTTGGACAGGATGTTCATGAACACCTGGGCCAGCCGGTCGCCGTCGGCGCGGATCGGCGCCTGCTCGACGCAGGGGCCGTAGTCGATGGCCACCCCGGCGCTGGCCGCCATGCCGCGGCTGGTCTCCACCGCGTGCTCCAGGATGCGGGCGCCGTCGACATCGGCCAGCCGCAGGGCGAACTGGCCGCTGTCCAGATGCGAGACGTCGAGAATCTCGTCCAGCAGGCGGGACAGGCGCAGGGTCTCGTCCTGGATGATCTTCAGGTATTTGCGCGACCGCTCGGATTCCAGATCCGGGTTGTCCAGCAGGATCTCCGAGAACGACCGGATCGAGGCCATGGGCGTGCGCACCTCGTGGCTCACCTGGCTCAGGAAGTCGTCCTTCTGGGCGTCGAGCAGGCGCAGCCGCTCGTTGGCGTCCTGCAGCGCCTTGGCGGTCTGCTGCAGCTCCTGGGACTTGGCCTCAAGGCGCTGGGAATACTCGATCACCTGCTGGGTCTCGTCGACCAGCCGGATCAGCTCGTCCAGGCTGATGGTCTCGCCGGTGACCACCTGGCTGATCATCACCCGGGCCGAGGCGGCGCCGATGCCGCCGGCGAGCAGCCGTTCCAGATGGGAGATGAAGGCGGCATCCGGGCGCGGCATGTCGCCGGTCGCCCCCTGGCGCTGGGCGAATTCGGCGAAGACCCGCTGCGCCTCCTCGGCGCCGAGGATCCGCTGGGTCATGACGTAGAGGTCGTCGACCGTGGCGGAGCGGGTGATGAAACGGCCCTCGCTCTCCGCCGGATTGCGGAACACGTCGACGAACAGGGTGCCCTGCAGCCGTTCCAGCGGGTTCTGCTCGCGGATCAGCGAGACCGCCACGAACAGGACGATGTTGACGGTCATGCTCCAGAACACCGAATGCACCAGCGGGTCGTCGCCCTGGATGCCGAACAGGGCATGCGGCCGCAGCCAGCCGAGGCCCCACGGCCCGTCCACCATGAGCCCGTGGGTGACGAACCAAACGCCCTCGAAATTCGGCAGGACCAGCGTGTACATCCAGACCAGGAAGCCGGCGAACATGCCGGCCGCCGCCCCGGCCTTCGAGGCCGAGCGCCAGTACAGGCCGCCGACCATGGCCGGCAGGATCTGCGCCGCCCCGGCGAAGGCGATCAGACCCATGGCGGCGAGCGCGTCGGACTGCGCGCTGGCGACGAAATAGCCGAAGCCGAGCAGCAGCAGCAGGCCGATGCTGATCCGTCGGCTGACCAGCAGCAGCCGCTTCATGTCGCCGCTCACCGCCTGGCTCAGCACCGGCAGACGCAGCACGACGGGGATGACGATGTGGTTGGAGACCATGATCGACAGGGCGATGCAGGCGACGATCACCATGGAGGTGGCCGAGGAGAAGCCGCCGATGAAGGCGAGCAGCGCCAGCGCGTCCTGGCCCTGCGCCATGGGCAGGGTGAGCACGAACATGTCCGGATTGGCGCCCGGCGGCAGCAGGGTCAGCCCGGCGATGGCGATCGGCAGGATCGAGCAGCACATCAGGAACAGGTAGAGCGGGAACAGCCAAGAGGCGGTGCGCAGCTGCCCCTCATCGGCGTTCTCCACCACCGTCACCTGGAACTGGCGCGGCAGGCACAGGATGGCGGTGCCGGCGAGGAAGGTCATCGCCATCCAGCGCGGGCCGTAGACCGTGTCCGGGTCGATCACGATGCTCGCCCCCGGCATGGCGAAGACCTCGCCCAGCCCGCCGGCGACGCCGAAGACCACGAAGATGCCGACCGCCAGCAGGGCCACCAGCTTGACCAGCGCCTCCAGGGCGATGGCGGCCACCACCCCGTGGTGGCGCTCGTTGGCGTCGATGTTGCGGGTGCCGAACAGGATGGTGAAGGCGGCCATGCCGGCGGCGACCCAGAAGGCGGTGGAGACGTCGATCACCGCCTCGTTGCCGGCACTGCCGACCACCGAGAAGCTGATGGTCACCGCCTTGAGCTGCAACGCGATGTAGGGCGTGCTGGCGATCACGGCGATGATCGTGACCAGCACCGCCAGGGTCGTGCTCTTGCCGTAGCGCGAGGACACCAGATCGGCGACCGAGGAGATCCGGTGCACCCGGCCGATCCGCACCAGCTTGCGCAGCACGAACCACCAGCCGACGAACACCAGGGTGGGGCCCAGATAGATGGTCACGAACTCCAGCCCGTCGCGGGCCGCCGAGCCGACGGCGCCGTAGAAGGTCCAGGAGGTGCAGTAGACCGAGATCGACAGGGTGTAGATCAGCGGCGAATGGGCGAGGCCCACCCGCCCGGCGCGGGCCCGGCGGTCGCTGACGAAGGCGACGATGAACAGCAGGGCCACATAGGCCAGTGCCGTGACCAGAACGACGTTGGCGGAGAGCATCAGCCGCCCTCCCCCTCCGACTCGGGCTCCGGCGGCATCTCCTCGCGGGCGAAGGCCCGGCCGGCGCGACGCGCCACCATGCGGGTGAAGATGATCAGCCCGGCCCAGACCGCGAAGACGTAGACCACGATGGTCGGGATGCCGAACACCGAGGTCGGCTGGTTCACCACGTCCAGCATCGGCGGCATGACCAGCCAGGTGCCGAGCAGCGCCATCAGCGCCACCGCGTCACGGACCTTGGTTCTGGTGGGACGGGTTGGCATGCGCACGCCCGGGCGGGCCTCAGGCCGAAGCCAGGGTCATGACCCGCTCCACCACCTCCCGGTTGGAGAACGGCTTGGTCACGAAGGCGTCGGCGCCGAGCTCCTCGGCGGTCTTGCGGTCCTTGTCCTGGCCCTTGGCGGTCAGGATCATCACCGGCACGCCCTTCAGGTCGGGATTGCTCTTGATCCATTTCAGGACCTCGAACCCGTTCATCTTCGGCAGCATGACGTCGAGAATCACCAGGTCGGGGCGCATGGTCCCGATCTTGTCGATCACCGCCCGGCCGTCGAAGACCGCGGTCACCTCGCACCCCTCCCGACTCAAAATAAAACTCAGGGATTCGACGATATTCGGTTCGTCCTCGGCGATCAGCACATGTGCCGGCACGGTGTGTTCCTCCCCCGGGTTCACCGGTTCGTCCGGCGACGTTTTCGGTAGTGTAGCGCCGTTCCTTCCCGCACGGAACGGTTCTGAGGATGCGGTCCGACGAACGTCTTACCTGCACTCATCGGATCGAAACATAAAGGGCCGACCGTCACAGAGCCGGGCTGCGCACGATCGATTCCTCCTCGCGTTGCAGGCATTCGATCCGCGGACACAGCCGGCAGCTCGCCCCCACCCGCGCCGCCATCTCCCGCGCCGACAGGTCGAGCCCGTCGGCATAGACCGTGGCGTCGGCATGCACCGCCTCGCAGGCCAGCATGACCGAGTGCAGCACCGGCGGCTCGTGGAAAGTGGCCGGCTGCTTGGTCACGGTGCGGGCGATGAACAGGAACCGCCCCCGGTCGGGAAACTCCGCCAGCTGGCGCACCACCCGGTCCGGGGTCTGGAACGACTGGTAGATCGCCCAGAGCGGGCAGGCATGGCCGTAGCGCGGCAGCGGCAGGCCGGGCAGCGGGAATCGCTTGGTCGCGTGACCGGCCGGATTGGAGCGCAGGAAGGCGAAGGGGATCCCCTCCTCGCCGCGCCGGCGCAGGGTGATCAGCCGGTGCGCCACCTGCTCGAAGCTCGCGGCGTAGCGCTGGCGCAGCACCTCGATGTCGTAGCGGCAGGAGACGGCGTCCTCCAGGAAGCTCTCATAGGGCAGCAGCACCGCGCTGGCGGCGTAGGAGGCGAGCGCGCGGAACGCCTGGTTGCGGGCCGCCTCGCTCGACAGGCGGGGATCGTCGATCTCCCGGGCGATGGCGTCGCCCAGGGTCAGCTCCGCCGCCACCCGGGCGAGCTGGAACCGGCGGGTGGAGATCGACGCGTTGTCGAGGAACATCAGGGTCCTGGTTTCGGGATCGAACCGGCAGTGGTTGCGGAACCGCTCGCCGGTCGGCGCCTCGGCGGCGGTGCGCCCCCGGTTGACCACGCTGATGCCGTGCCGCCGGTCGAGATAGTCGATCAGCGCGCTCATCATGGTCTCGCCCTGGCGCTCGACCTCCCGGCGCAGACCCGCCGCGGCGGCCTCCAGTTCGGGGAAGTGGTTGCGCCGCTCGATGAGAAAGTCGTCCACCTCCTCCGCCGGCGTGACCGAGCGGGTGTGGGCCTCCGGCACCTGGAACACGTCGGTCAGCGCCTGGGCCACGTCGCTGAGCTTGGCGCTCTCCTCGGTCATCATGCCCTGGAAGCGCTGGCGCTGCTGCGCCGGCATGTCGTCCACGTTCTCCAGGATCTCGGAGACCGATCGCAGGGCGGTGATGTGGGTCAGCACCTGGTGGATCAGGTCGCCCAGGAACGGGTCGCGACTCAGGCGGTCCGACAGGGCCGACACCGTCTCAGCCTGATCCACGTAGGCGCGGTACAGGGCCAGCATCGACTGCGCCCAGTCCAGATGCCGGGCCACCAGATCCTGCGCCCCCTGCTCCGGCAGGCGGGCCGCCTTCAGGCGCGGATCGGCCGCCATCTCGCGCAGGTCGTCGATCACCCGGCGCTCGGTGGTGCCGGCCAGGGTCTCGGCGTCCAGATCCAGCGCGGCGGCGAGCCGGTTCAGCAGGCCGCCGGCGATGTTCCGCTTCCCGGCCTCGATCAGGTTCAGATAGGACGGCGAGATGCCGACAGCCTTGGCCAGGCCCGACTGGGTGAGCTCCATCTGCTTGCGCCGCTCGCGAATGCGGAACCCGGCGAGTTCCAAAGCCATTTCCGCCCCTCCTTTTTCCCCAGCCTGCGCGCGGTTAGGCCCGCTTTTGTCATAGATTTACTATTTTGCAGGTGCGTTGTGTCTCAAATTGACAAAATAGTCAATTCAAAACAACAACTTAGTTTGCAAATTTTCAGATACCCTCTACAGTCGTATTGCCGCAGTCCAGGCTTGCGACGGCCATCGCGCCATCGGAAGCCACCCTCAAGATCGAACTGTGATCGAACGCGACGCGGCAGGGACGAAGACCGAACGGGAGGAACCAATGACCGTCTTCGATAAGGGCGTCTCACGCCGCTCGCTGATGAAGGGGGGCGTGGCACTGACAGCCGGCCTCGCCGCTCCGCACTTCTTCACCAAAAGCGCCTATGCGTATCTGAACGAGCCGACGGGCGGCACCGTCACCCTCGGCTTCAACGTGCCGCAGACCGGCGCCTATGCCGACGAGGGTGCGGACGAACTCCGCGCCTACCAGCTCGCCGTCAAGCACATCAACGGCGAAGGTGACGGCGGCATGCTGAACACCTTCTCGTCCAAGGCCCTGAAGGGCAACGGCATCCTCGGCAAGAAGGTCGAGTATGTGACGGGCGACACCCAGACCAAGTCCGACGCCGCCCGCGCGTCCGCCAAGCGGATGATCGAGAAGGACGGCGTGGTGATGGTGACCGGCGGCTCGTCCTCCGGCGTGGCCATCGCGGTGCAGTCGCTGTGCCAGGAAGCCGGCATCATCTTCATGGCCGGTCTGACGCACTCCAACGACACCACCGGCAAGGACCGCCGTGCCAACGGCTTCCGCCACTTCTTCAACGCCTATCAGTCCGGCGCCGCGCTGGCCCCGGTGCTCGAGGCCAATTACGGCAAGGACCGCAAGGCCTACCACCTGACGGCCGACTACACCTGGGGCTGGACCCAGGAGGAGTCGATCGCCGACGCCACCGAGGCCCTCGGCTGGCAGACCGTGGAGAAGGTCCGCACGCCGCTCGGCGCCGGTGACTTCTCGCAGTACATCACGCCGGTTCTGAACTCCGGCGCCGACGTGCTGATCCTGAACCACTACGGCAAGGACATGGTCAACTCGCTGACCCAGGCCGTGCAGTTCGGCCTGCGCGACAAGCAGGTCAACGGCAAGGACTTCGCCATCGTCGTCCCGCTCTACAGCCGCCTGATGGCGCAGGGTGCCGGCGAGAACGTGAAGGGGATCTTCGGGTCGACCAACTGGCACTGGTCGCTGAGCGACGCGGGCTCCCAGGCCTTCGTGAAGTCGTTCGGCGCCGAGTACGGCTTCCCGCCGTCCCAGGCCGCGCATACCTGCTACGTTCAGGCGCTGCTCTACGCCGATGCGGCCGAGCGGGCCGGCACCTTCGCTCCCTGCGAGCTCGGCAAGGCCCTGGAGGGCTTCGAGTTCGACGGCATGGGCAACGGTCCGACCCTGTACCGCGCGGAAGACCACCAGTGCTTCAAGAAGGTGCTGGTCGTGAAGGGTAAGGACAACCCGTCCTCGCAGTTCGACCTTCTGGAAGTCGTCCAGGAAGTCCCGCGGGAGCAGGTCACCTACGATGCGAACATTCCGCAGTTCGCCGGCAGCCTCGGCAGCTGCAACAACGGCGCCTGATCGGGACCGGCATCTGGGTTCAAGACTGCACCGAGATGCGCTGACACAACGGGGGCTCCCGCCAGGGAGCCCCCGACTTGCCGGTTCGGACCCCTCTCGACCCATGGTCGAACAGCTCCGCGCACGGCATACTTTTTAGGCAATTCGAAATCCCGGAGGGGGGACCGCGTCATGGACGCTTTCGTTCTTCAGATGTTGAACGGGCTCGACAAGGGCGGCGCCTACGCGCTGATCGCCCTCGGGCTGACCCTGATCTTCGGCACGCTGGGGGTGGTGAACTTCGCCCACGGCGCCCTGTTCATGCTGGGCGCCTTCTGTGCCGTGACGATCCAGAAGCTGCTGACGCTGTCGAAGAAGGTGAAGGACGAGAGCATCACCTTCTTCGACGCCTATAAGGAAATCCCCTACCTGGAGACCTGGTTCGGCGATACCGGCCTCGTGATCATCGATTACGCGGTGCCGATCTCGCTGCTCGCCGCCATACCGATCATGCTGATCATCGGCCTGATCATGGAGCGCGGCCTGATCCGCTTCTTCTACAATCGCTCCCATGCCGAGCAGATCCTGGTCACCTTCGGCCTGGCGATCGTGCTGCAGGAGCTGGTGAAGGCGATCTACGGCGCCAATCCGATCCCGACCCCCGCCCCCGAAGTGGTGGCGGGCAGTGCCGATCTCGGCATCTTGTTCGGTGTGCCGGGTACGATCGTCTATCCGTACTGGCGCCTGATCTACCTGTTCTTCTCGCTGGCGGTGATCGGCGGGGTGTTCGCCTTCCTGCAGTTCACCACCTTCGGCATGGTCGTGCGCGCCGGCATGCAGGACCGCGAGACGGTCGGCCTGCTGGGCATCCATGTGGAGCGCCGGTTCACCATCGTCTTCGGCATCGCCGCGGTGGTCGCCGGGCTGGCCGGCGTGATGTACACGCCGATCCTGCCGCCCGACTACCATATCGGCATGGAGTTCCTGGTGCTGTCCTTCGTGGTGGTCGTGGTCGGCGGCATGGGCTCGCTGCCCGGTGCGGTGCTGGCCGGCTTCCTGCTCGGCATCCTGCAGTCCTTTGCCTCGATGAACGAGGTGAAGTCCATCATTCCCGGCATCGACCAGATCATCATCTACCTGATCGCCGTGATCGTGTTGCAAGTCCGTCCTCGTGGCCTCCTGGGTCGCAAGGGCGTGATGGAGGGTTAGACCGATGGCCGCCGCTCCCACCTCCGCCTTCGGCACCAGCCGCCGCAGCGACCTGATCTTCCTGGTCCTGTTCGCCGCCGCCGTGCTGACCGCTCCGCTCTGGGCCAGCCTGATCGGCGCCGGCTATCCCGACCTGCTGCAGAAATGGGCGATCTACGGCCTGTTCGCGATCGGCTTCAACATCCTGTTCGGACTGACCGGCTACCTGTCCTTCGGCCACGCCGCCTTCCTCGGCGTCGGTTCCTACACGGCGGTGTGGTCGTTCAAGCTGCTGGGCATGAACGTGCTGCCGGCGGTGTTCTTCGCCATGATCACCGCCGCGGTCTTCGCGCTGGCCATCGGCTATATCAGCCTGCGGCGCTCGGGCATCTACTTCTCGATCCTGACCCTGGCCTTCGCCCAGATGTCCTACAACCTCGCCTATTCGGTGCTCACTCCGATCACCAACGGCGAGACCGGGCTGACGGTGCTGCCGAGCGACCCGCGGATCCTGGAGCAGCTCGCCGGCGTGCGCGACACGGTCTCCACGCCCACGACCTCGCTGTTCGGGCTGGAGATGACCGGCTATCCCGGCTTCTACTTCTGCGCGGTGGTGCTGATCATCGGCTTCTTCGTCGCCATGAAGATCGCCCGCTCGCCCTTCGGCACCATGCTGAAGGCCATCAAGTCGAACCAGACCCGGATGAATTACACCGGGTTCAACACCCGGCCCTATACGCTGGCCGCCTTCATCATCTCCGGCATGTATGCCGGACTGGCGGGCGCGCTGCTGGCCTCGACCGACCCGCTGGCCGGGGCCGAGCGCATGCAGTGGACCGCGTCGGGCGAGGTCGTGCTGATGACCATCCTGGGCGGTGCCGGCACCCTGCTCGGCCCGGTGCTGGGTGCGGCGGTCATCAAGTACTTCGAGAACATCTTCTCCGCCTTCAACGACCAGGTCCTGATGGAGATGTTCAACTGGCTGCCGGAGACGCTGCAGGAAGCGGCCGTGGCCGTCGCCGGACTGTTCGTCGGCGAGGGCTGGCACCTGACCCTCGGCGTGGTCTTCATGCTGATCGTCATCTTCCTGCCCGGCGGCATCATGGAAGGCATCCGTCGCGTTCAAAAGTTGTTCAGACGGTCGGACGGGGCCTCGCGCACCGACACCGCCAGTGAATCGGCCTGAGGGAGAGCGGGACCATGTCGATCCTTACCGTCCAGGGCGTCAACAAGTCCTTCGCCGGCCTCAAGGCGCTCAATCAGGTCAACCTGAAGGTCGCGCAGGGCCAGGTGCACGCCATCATCGGCCCGAACGGCGCCGGCAAGTCGACGCTGCTGAACTGCTTCGTCGGCCGGCTGGAGCCCGATACCGGCACCGTGATGTTCGACGGCCAGTCGCTGCTGAACCGGCGGCCGCACGAGATCAACCAGCTGGGCGTCGCCCGGGTGTTCCAGACGCCGGAGATCTTTCCCGATCTCTCGCTGCTGGAGAACGTGATGATCCCCGCCTTCGCCCATCGCGACGGCGCCTTCAAGATGAACTGGCTGCCGCGCATCGACGGCGAGGCGGAGATCCGCGACAAGGCCTTGCACATGCTGGAGGAGGTCGGCCTCGCCGATAACCGCTCCGACCATGCGGGCGCCCTGTCGCGCGGCGACAAGCGCCGGCTGGAGCTGGCCATGTGCCTGGTGCAGGAGCCGCGGCTGCTGCTGCTGGACGAGCCGACCGCCGGCATGTCGCGGGCCGACACCAACAACACCATCGACCTGCTGAAGCGGATCGGCGAGCGCGGCATCACCAAGATCGTCATCGAGCACGACATGCATGTGGTGTTCTCGCTGGCCCACAAGGTCTCCGTCATGGCCCAGGGCACCGTCATCGCCGAGGGCACGCCGGAGGAGATCCGCGGCAATCCCAAGGTGCAGGAAGCCTATCTGGGCGGCGCCCACCTGTAGGCTGGAGAGAGGGCCAAGACATGAACGCCACCGCGACCCCCAATACGGCGACCAACGCTGCCGGTTCCACCGCAGGGACGGGCACCGGAACCGCCGATTACAAGGCGCCCGCCGCCGGCACCGCCCCGTTCTTCCGGGTGCAGGACATCCACGCCTATTACGGCGAGTCCTACATCGTGCAAGGCGTGTCCTTCGACGTGCACGAGCAGGACATCGTGGCCCTGCTCGGCCGCAACGGCGCCGGCAAGACCTCGACCCTGCGGACCATCGCCCGCACCGACACCCCCGGCCTGCAGCGCGGCGAGATCTGGCTGCACGGCGAGCCGCTGCACAGCATGAAGGCGTTCCAGGCGGCCCGCCTCGGCGTCCAGCTCGTGCCCGAGGACCGGCGAATCATCGGCGGCCTGACCGTCGAGGAGAACCTGCAGCTCGCCCAGGTGGAGGAGCCGATCGGCTGGCCGCTGGAGCGGATCTACGACCACTTCCCCCGCCTCGCCGAGCGCCGCCGTCAGGACGCGGTCACCATGTCCGGCGGCGAGCAGCAGATGCTGGCCGTGGCCCGGGCGCTGGCCCGCGACCTGAAGCTGCTGCTGCTGGACGAGCCCTACGAGGGCCTGGCACCGACCATCGTCAAGGAGATCGAGGGCATCCTGCAGAGCGTGAAGGAACTCGGCATCACCACGATCATCGTCGAGCAGAACGCCATCGCCGCCCTGCATCTGGCGAACCGGGCGCTGATCCTCGACATGGGCCAGATCGTGTTCGACGGCTCAGCCCAGGAGGTGCTCGACAACGACGACCTGCGCCACGAATACCTGGCGATCTGACGGCGGCGCGTCCCCGCCCATCTGCCGCTGAACGGCCGCACAATGGAATTCGACGGCGCGGGGACCTGCACCGTCGGCTGCTGAGCGCCCGCCGACCGACCTGTCATCGCCGGGCAGAACGGGTCATCGCCGGGCGGCGGAGGGAAACCGCGCCGCCCGTTTCCATTTCCCGCCCCGAATCAGCCATTGTGGCGCCGGTTCTCACCGCCCGGTATGCCTTCCATGGACTGGTTCCTCGATGCCCTCGCCGCCCCCGTCGCCGGGCTGATCGCCTATATCGACGGCGACAGCGCCCGCCAGCCGCACAACCATGCGCTCCTGATCATGGCGATGTTCGCCGGCTCGGTGGCGTTCTGGCACCTGGTGCTGTGGCGGGCGATGCACGGCAATCGGCGGTTCTGGCGGGCGATCGACTACGTCTGGTATGTCGGCGCCTTCCTGTCGCTGATCCTCGGCGCCTATCAGGGCGAGCGCGACACCCTGGTCACCCGGCTGCAGAACATGGAACGGCTGGCCGAGGTCGAACTCAGCCGCCAGGACTCGATCATGCTGGCGCTGGTGACCGAATGCGACCGGCTGATCTCCGCCGACAATCTCGGCCACAGCGCCGTGTCCCGGCTGTTCGACCTGCCGCTGTGCCGCGCTGCGCAGCCTGTCCTGCCCCAGGCGAAGCGCTATGTCTTCGAGCATATCAGCGGCGTCGGCTCGCTGTTCTTCGCCGAGACCAAGATGGCCCGGCTGACCGAGATCTGCGGCGTCGCGCGCAGCGCCTACCATACCGCGGAGGCGGCGGCGGAATCCGATGCCCGGGTGCCCGAGGCCGAGCTGTACACCCTGCTCTACTGCGACGACGAGCCGGCCATGGTGGCGCGGTTCGACGAGGTCCGTAGGATTTCGGCGGAGCAGGAGATCTCGGCCCGCTCGCCGTTCGGCGCGGTGGCGCATCTGTGGCCACTGCTGCTGTCGCTGGTCGTCGGGCTGCGCATCACCAAGACGACGGCCGAGATCCGCCAGACCGGACGCCGGATCTGAGACACGCGACGCCTGCGCATGAGGCCCGGCGGGCCTCAGATCTGTTGCGGATCGTGGGCGGTTTCGGTGAAGACGATGAAATGGGTGACCCCTTGCTCCGGCGTGCCCATCGGCGCCACGGCGCGGACCCACTCGCGGTGCGGGATGTCGATGCCCTCGTAGCGCAGACGGCCGACGAACAGGCGCGGCGCGGCGACCAGGCTGCGGTAATGGGCCAGGAACAGGCTCCGGGTCGGCTCGATCAGGTCGGAGACCCACTGCCCGTCGCCGCCCATATTCGCCTTCTTGGCGATCGAGCGACCGAAGATCAGATAGCGGAAATCGTCGCGCTCGCGGTCGACGGCCAGCTTGTGCACCAGCCCGATCAGCGGTCCCAGCAGGTCGATCGGCGTCGACGGCGGCACCATGGCCTCGAACGCATGGGTCTCGTACCAGGTGGCGAGCAGTCCCTGCCCCGGCGACCATGTCGACCGATCCGGCATCTCTATGATGGCGCCGTCATCGGCATCCGCGGAATGCGGCTTCCGACTCCGATCATAGGGATCGAGATAGGTATTGGACATCGACGCGCCCCCTCGCACTACCGACCTCCGCCTGGTGCCCGCAGTCTACCGGGAAACGACCGGGCGGTCGAAGGTTTCAACGGTTCATCGTCGTCTAGCAAGCTTCCTGCCGCCGCCGTCGAACGGCAACCCCCGACCTGCCAGGGCCGGAGGGACGCCGCTCAATTAATTGATAATGCTTATATTTTTTGTCAACGCCCAGCGCTCAACCTTCAGGCGAACCGCAGTCCCACATTGCGACCGTTCACCCCCGTGACAAGGACGGAGCGCGTACCGGTGCTGGCGGAGGACAGCTCGCCGCGACTCATGTCGCCGGACAGCGCCACACCCTCGGCGAGCTCGACCCCGACGCCGCCCTCCGAGGTGTTGAGCACCATCACGTCGTAGCGCTGCGAGCCGAGTTGCAGGCTGGCGGCCTCCCGGGTGACCGCGCGGGCCTGCTCGCGCCGGTCCACTTCGGGGGTGGAGGTGCGCACGACCCGGACGACGGCCTGTTTCAGACTCTCGATCGCGTCCTTGACGTGCACCGAGGCGGTCTGCACCGCGGACGCGACGTCGAGGTTGGAGCGCGCCTCGGCCGAGACCAGTTCGATATTGGTCGCCACCTCACGGGCCGCCGAGGCGGTCTCCGACACGTTGCGGGCGATCTCCTGGGTGGCGGCCTGCTGCTCCTCCACCGCGGTCGCCACGGAGGTGGAGATCTCGTCGATCGCGCCGATCCGCTCGACCATCGAGCGCATCGCATCGACCGACCGCTGGGTGATCGCCTGGATCTCGTGGATCTGCTCGGTGATCTCGCCGGTGGCCTTGGCGGTCTGCGAGGCGAGGTTCTTCACCTCGCTGGCGACCACGGCGAAGCCCTTGCCGGCATCGCCGGCGCGGGCGGCCTCGATGGTGGCGTTCAGCGCCAGCAGACCGGTCTGCTGCGCGATGTCGTCGATCAGCACGACGACGGTGCCGATCTGCTTCGCCGCATCGGCCAGGGTCTGGATCGTGGCCTGGCTGTCGCGGCCGACCGCCATCGCCTCGCGGGCGGTGGTGGCGCCGTCGACCACGCGCGACGCGATCTCCTCGATCGACGCGGCGAGTTCCTCGGTGGCGGCGGAGACGGATTCCGCATTGGCCAGCGCCTCCTGGGCGGCGGCCGCGACGGTCTGGCTGTTCTCCTCCACCTTCCGGGCGGAACGGGCCATGTCCTCGGCCTGGTTGGTCATGGCGTTGGTCTCGGCGGAGACGTTCTCCACCGCGCGCGTGGACTCGGCCTCGACCGTGCGTGCCATGGCCCGCAGAGCCTCGATACGCTCGGCCTCGTTGCGTTCGCGCATCTCCTCCTGCTCGACCCGCAGACGCTCGGCCTCCTGGCCGTTCAGACGGAACTGTTCCAGTGCGCGGGCGATGTCGCCGATCTCGTCGCCACGCCCCTTCTCGGGAACCTCGACACCATAGGACCCGCCGGAGACCGTCGACATGACGCCGATGATGCGGGCGAGCGGGCTGGTGATCGTGCGGGAGAACAGGATGCCGGCAACGAGGACGACAAGAAGGACCAGTCCGCCGATCAGCGCTTCGTAGAACAGCAGTTCTTCTTCCGAGGCGAAGGCCTCGTCGGCCGACAGGGCCGCCATCACGCCCCAGGTGGTGCCGACGAACTCGACCGGCGCATAGCCGACCAGGACACCCGTGTCACCGATCTGGCCCTCCATGGTCCCGACCTCGCCCGCCAGCACCGCATCGGCGCCTGGCCAGGAAATCATCTCCTTGAGAAGCGCGCTGTCCGTGGCGAAGCGGGAATCGCTTCGGCGCAGCTTGTCGCGGCCGAGGATCACGGTGTCGCCGGTCTCGCCGAGACCGACCGGGTGCTGCATGACCTCGTTGAGCCGATCGATCGGCATCTGGAAGGCGAGCACGCCGAGGATGTTTCCAAAGTTGTCGGTCACCGTCTTGGCGATGAAGCTCGCCGGCGCGCCGAAGCTCGGCGCGTATGGCTCGAAATCGTCGAAGATCACGGTGCCCGGATTGGCCATCGCCTTCTGATACACCCGGCCGAGCCCGGTGTCGGCATATTCGCCGTTCACGAAGTTGGTGGCGTAGTCGAGCTCCTTGAACACCGTGTAGACGAGGTTGCCGTTCGTATCGAACAGGAAGATGTCGTAGAAACCCTTGGCCCGCAGGAACGAGCGGTACCACGGGTGAAAATGCGCATGGGTCTCGTGATAGCCCTCGGGCCCGTCCGCGCGGTCCAGCTCTTCCTTCGACCCGGTCGGATTGGGGTTGTCGGTGATATAGGCGGCCTGCAGGGCCTTGGTCGGACCCTTGGCGAAGAACTCGGTCCAGCCGCGCTTGAACTCGACGATCGCCTCGAAGGCGACCGGGCTGGTCGACAGGGTCTCCAGATCGACCTGGATCGTCTCCAGATAGTGCTGCAGGGACCGGGCGCGCTCGCTCGCCACGGTCACGAGCCGGTAGTCGATCGCCTCTTCCTGAGCGCTCGACGACAGCACCATTCCGACGATGCTGCTGCCCACACCGGCCACCAGGGCAGCGACCAGAACGAGTGCAGGAATCTTGAAGGCCAGTTTCGACATGACAGACCCAACAACGGTTAACGTGACACGAACACCGCCCGCACGAGAACATGCCGGGCCGATCACGCTAAGATTGTCCGCAGAGCGTAAAGAGAAGGTTAAAACAAACGCAATCGCGCACGGAAAAAATCGAAATTTAGGAAAAATCGACTCTTTCCGCAGATCATGGACCACGCGGCGCGCCGGCTGAGCCCGCGGACGGAGGCGACAGGTTCAGCCCGCTCGACCGGGGTCGGTCGGGAAAGACCGCTACTGGGCGGTCAGACCGCCATCGACCACCAGGCTCGACCCGGTCATGAAGCCGGCATCGTCGGAGGCCAGGAAGACGATCCCGCCGGCGATGTCGTCCGCCGTGCCGTGGCGGCCGATCGGATGCATGTTCAGCGAGGCCTGCTTGGCGGCGTCCACGTCGTTGGTGCCGAGCGCCCGGGCCCGGGCGGTATAGGTCTGGTCGCCCATATCGGTCTCGATCACGCCAGGATGGATCTGGTTCACCCGGATGCGGTCGCCGCGCCGGCCGAAATACAGCGCCGTCGACTTGGTGAAGGTCGTCACCCCGCCCTTGGTCATGGAATACAGCGGATCGACCATCGAGCCGACCAGACCGGCAATGGAGGAGACGTTGATGACGGCGCTGCCATGGGGCGTGTCCTTGGCCGCCTCGCGCAGCGCCGGCGCGGCGATGCGGGTCCCCAGGAAGGTGCCGGTCAGGTTGACGTCGACCAGCGTCTTCCACTCCTCGAAGGAGATCTCCTCGAGGCTGCGGCCGATGAACACGCCGGCGTTGTTCACCAGGACGTCGAGCCGGCCATAGGCCTCCACCGCATGGTCGACCGCCGCCTGCCAGCTCTCCGGGTCGGTCACGTCCAGGGTGACGAAACGGCAGGCATCGGTACCGCCGCCGATCTCCTGGGCCGCCGCCCGGCCCAGCTCGTCGCGCACGTCGCCGATCACGACCTTCGCGCCCTCCGCCACCATGCGCCGTGCGGTCTGCGCGCCGATGCCCCGCGCGGCACCGGAAATCAGGGCCACGCGCCCTTCCAGCTTACCCATGCTTGCGTCTCCTCCGCCGGCCTTCTGGTTGATTGGATTGACTGTTGGTCGTTGTCGGCCGGCGGATGTCAGTACAGCAAACCCTGGACGGGTAGACCATCCCACAACCCGCTCCTAGACTTCGCTCAAGGCCCCCGCCTCTCAACCGGGCCGCAGGGAAACACCCCGGGAGATTTCCATGGCCAGCATCCATGCCGCCGAGACGGCGACCGCGACCGCCCCCACCCGCGCGCTGGCCGACTGGATCGCGTCCGTCCCGGGCGATGCCGTCGACCCCCGGGCCCTGCGCTGGGCGCGGCACTGCCTGATGGACTGGATCGGCGTGACCGTGGCCGGCGCCGGCGACCCGCTGGTCGCCATCCTGCTGGACGAGGCGCTGGCCGATGGCGGCGCCGGCGACATCCCGCTGGTCGGTCTCTCCCAGACGCTGCGCCCGTCCGACGCCATCCTGGTCAACGGGGCGGCCGGCCACGCGCTCGATTTCGACGACGTCAACCGCGCCATGCACGGCCATCCGACCGTCGCCGTCCTGCCCGCGGTGCTGACCGCCGCCATCGTCGAGGGCCGCAGCCTGGAGGACGCCCTGCGCTCCTTCGTGATCGGCTACGAGGTCGCCTGCCGGGTCGGCGACATGACCGGCGACGGCCATTACGACACCGGCTGGCACGCGACGGCGACCGTCGGCACCTTCGGCGCCGCCGCCGGGGTCTGCCACCTGCTCGGCCTGGACGCGGAGCGCACTGCCCATGCGCTCGGCCTCGCCACCACGCTGACCTCGGGCCTGAAATCCCAGTTCGGCACCATGGGCAAGCCGCTGCATGCCGGCCGGGCTGCGCAGAACGGCACCAAGGCGGCGCGCTGGGCGGCGCGGGGCTTCGTGTCGCGGCCGGACGGGCTGGAATGCGTGCAGGGCTTCTGGGAGACCCAGGGACCGGACGCCGCCCCCTACGACATGAACTGGGTCCCGGGCGACCGCTTCCTGATCGAGCGCAACCTCTTCAAGTTCCACGCCGCCTGCTACATGACCCATTCGTCCATCGAGGCGAACCGTACCCTGCGCGCCCGCCACGACATCGACCCGGTGCAGGTGAAGAAGGTGACCCTGAAGGTCAGCGAGGGCAGCCTGCGGATGTGCAACATCCCGGAACCCGAGACCGGCCTGCAGGTGAAGTTCAGCCTGCGTCACACGGCGGCCCTGGCGCTGGCCGGGCGCAATACCGGCGCGGTCGACACCTTCAGCGACGCCGTCGCCAACGAACCGGACCTGATCGCGCTGCGCCGCCGGGTGGAGGTGCAGCCGGTGAAGATCGACCGCTCGGAGGCGAGCAAGGCCGAGGTGATCGTCGAGCTGGAGGACGGACGGGTGCTGCACGAGATCCACGACGTGGGCGTGCCGGCCACCGATCTGGAGGACCAGGAGGCCAAGCTGTCGGACAAGTTCGCCACTCTCGTGGTGCCCCTGCTCGGCGCGACGCGGGCGGAGGCGTTGCGCCGCACCGCCCTGGCGGCCACCGGTGCCGATCCGCGCAGCCTGCTGGCGGCGACCCAGCCCGGCTGAACACCCCCGGCCGACCGGAATCTTCGGAGATTTCGCGATTCATCCGGATTTTCGCCCCGATCGCGGGTAAGGATGGAGGTCTGTTCGCCCGCCCCCTGACCGACCGGAGACGATGACCCGATGCTGTCCATGATCGACCTGCCCGATCTGGGGCGGGCCCTCATCACCATCCTCGTGGTGGTCGATCCGATCGGAACCCTGCCGGTCTTCTACTACGCCACCAGTTCGGTCCCCCGGCGGCTGCACCGGGCCTTCGCCATCCGCGCGGTTCTGATCGCCACGGTGGTGCTGATGCTGTTCCTGGTCGGCGGCCAATATCTGCTGGAGGCGCTCGGGCTGCGCCTGGGCTCGTTCCAGATCGCCGGCGGCATCGTGCTGTTCCTGTTCGCCATGACCATGGTCTTCGGCGAGTCGAAATCGCAGTTGGAGATCAAGGAGGCGGCGCGCGATCACCTGGCCAACGCGGTGTTCCCGCTGGCGATCCCCTCGATCGCCTCGCCGGGCGCGATGCTGGCGATCGTGGTGCTGACCGACAACAACGAGAACACCCTGCTGGATCAGGGGGTGACGGCGATCCTGCTGCTCATCGTGATGGCGATCACCCTGGTGCTGCTGCTGATGGCGGCCCGGCTGAAGCCGTTCCTCGGGGCGACGGGGGCGAACATCATCAGCCGGATCATGGGGATCATCCTCGCCACCATCGCCGTGGACGCGGTACTCGGCGGGCTGGAGACGGTCGGCGTGGTCGACCTGGTCCCGGCCGCCGAAGGCGTGCTGGACACCAGCCCGGCGACATGACGCCCACTATGTCCCGTCATCCCGGACGCGACCGGACTTGATCCGGGAGCGGGCCGGGACCCAGCCGCGGCGTCCGTAAAACGGTCCCGGCCCGTCCCCGGGTCGAGCCCGGGGCCGTCCGGGATGACGGCTAGAGCAGATCGTGCGGTGACGAGATCACTTCGTGATCGCGTCAGCGTGCGTGAATCTGCTCTATCTCATTGTTTTAGAGACAAATTCACCGACCATATTGAATCATGAAATGATTCAATATGGTCGGATTTGGCTCTAGGATTAAATCCGCCCGCCGGTCTCCCGGTCGAACAGGTGCACCGCGTCCGTCGCCGCCACCTGCACCGAGTCCTGGCCCGGGGCGAAGTGGCCGGACAGGCGCACCGTCACCAACCGGCGCTCGTCGCCGTCCAGATGGCCGTGCAGCAGTGTATCGGCCCCCAGCGCCTCCACCAGGTCCAGGCGCAGGGTCATGCCCGAGCCGTCCGCCGCCGGGGTCAGGTGCTCCGGGCGCACGCCCAGGGTCACCGACCGGCCGGCCAGGTCGGCACGCGGGTCCGGCAGGTTGATCGACGCGCCGGAATCCAGCGCCACCGAGGTGCCGCCTTCCGCCACCGTGCCCTCCAGAAGGTTCATCGACGGCGAGCCGATGAAGGTGGCGACGAAGGTGGTCTCCGGCCGGTCGTAGAGCTCGATCGGGGTTCCGATCTGCTCGGCCCGTCCGCCGTTCATCACCACCAGCCGGTCGGCCATGGTCATGGCCTCCACCTGGTCGTGGGTGACGTAGAGGCTGGTGATGCCGAGACGGCGCTGCAGCCGCTTGATCTCCACCCGCATCTGCACCCGCAGCTTGGCGTCGAGATTGGAGAGCGGCTCGTCGAACAGGAAGACCGAGGGTTCGCGCACGATGGCCCGGCCCATGGCGACGCGCTGGCGCTGGCCGCCGGAGAGCTGGTTCGGTCGGCGGTCGAGCATCGGCTCGATCTCCAGGATCCCCGCCGCCTCGCGCACCCGACGGTCGATCTCGTCCTTGGCCATGCCGCGGTTGCGCAACCCGTAGGCCATGTTGTCGTAGACCTTCATGTGCGGATACAGCGCGTAGTTCTGGAACACCATGGCGATGTCCCGGTCGGCCGGCTCCAAATTGTTCACCACCCGGCCGCCGATATCGATGGTGCCGTCGGAAACGGTCTCCAGCCCGGCGACCATGCGCAGCAGGGTCGACTTGCCGCAACCGGACGGACCGACCAGCACAATGAACTCGCCGTCGGCCACGCCCAGGTCGATCCCGTGGATCGCGTGGTAGCCGTTCGGGTAGATCTTCTGAACACCGCTGAGGTGCAATTCGGCCATCTCAGGCGCTCCTTATTTCTCGGTCTCGACCAAGCCTTTGACGAACAGCTTCTGCATGACCACCACGACGATCACCGGCGGCAGCATCGCCAGCATCGTGGTCGCCATGACCAGATGCCAAAGCGGCAGGGATTCCGCCGCCTGGGTCATGCGCTGGATGCCCATCACGATCGTGTAGAAGGACTCGTCGGTGGTCACCAGAAGCGGCCAGAGATACTGGTTCCAGCCGTAGATGAAGAGGATCACGAACAGGGCCGCGATGTTGGTGCGCGACAGCGGCAGCAGGATGTCCTTGAAGAACTTCCACGGCCCCGCCCCGTCGATCCGCGCCGCCTCGGCCAGCTCCTCCGGCACCGTCAGGAAGAACTGCCGGAACAGGAAGGTCGCCGTCGCCGAGGCGATCAGCGGCAGGCTGAGCCCGACATAGGAGTTCAGCAGCCCGAGATTGGCCACCACCGCGAAGGTCGGCAGGATGCGCACCTCCACCGGCAGCATCAGGGTGATGAAGATCAGCCAGAAGCAGGCCATGCGGAACGGGAAGTCGAAATACACGATCGCATAGGCGGCGATCAGCGAGATGGCGATCTTCCCGATGGTGATCGACAGCGCCATGACCAGGCTGTTGAACAGCATGGTGCCGACCGGAATACCGCCGGCATCGGCCACGCCGGCGCCGAGCACCGTGGCATAGTTCTCGAAGAACTTGTCCCCCGGCCACATCGGGATCGTGCCGTCCATGATGTGCTCGATCGGGTGGGTCGAGGCGACGAAGGTGATCCAGATCGGCATCACCGTGATGATGATCCCGAGGATCACCACCAGGTGGGACAGGACCGTCAGATAGGGGCGGTTCTCGACCATCAGTACTCGACCCTCCGCTCGATATAGCGGAACTGCACCACGGTCAGGCTGATCACGATGACCATGAGCACCACCGACTGCGCGGCCGACCCGCCGAGATCGAGGCCGATGAAGCCGTCGCTGAACACCTTGTAGACCAGGATCTGGGTGGCGCCCGCCGGCCCACCCTCGGTGGTGGCGTGGATGATGCCGAAGGTGTCGAAGAAGGCGTAGACCACGTTGACCACCAGCAGGAAGAAGGTGGTCGGCGACAGCAGCGGGAAGATGATCGTCCAGAACCGCTTGAACGGGCCGGCGCCGTCGATCGCCGCCGCCTCGATCAGGGAGCGCGGGATCGCCTGCAGGCCGGCCAGGAAGAACAGGAAATTGTAGCTGATCTGCTTCCACGAGGCGGCGATGACCACCAAGATCATCGCGTCGCCGCCGTCGAGATAGTGGTTCCAGTCATAGCCCAGACCGCGCAGCAGATAGGCGTTGATGCCCACCACCGGGTTGAACATGAAGAACCACAGCACGCCGGCCACGGCCGGGGCGACGGCATAGGGCCAGATCAGCAGCGTCTTGTAGGCGGTCGCGCCCTTGATCGTGCGGTCGGCCATGACCGCCAGCAGCAGCGCCAGCGACATCGACGCGAAGGCGACGGAGAAGCTGAAGACGACGGTGTTCCAGAAGGTGTCGAGATAGAGCGGATCGGCGAACAGCTCCTCGAAATTCTCGAACCAGACGAACTCGGTCGACAGGCCGAACGCGTCCTCCACCAGCAGCGACTGGTACAGCGCCTGCACGGCCGGCCAGATGAAGAAAATCAATGTCACCGCCAGCTGCGGCAGCAGCAGCGCATAGGGCAGCCACGGATTCCGGAAGGTCACACGCTTGATCAAAGTCTCACCCCCGCAACAACGTGCGGGGGGCCGGCACCCATGGCGCCGGCCCCCACGCCTGATTCACGCACACTCACAAGGAGTGCGGAGACGGCCTCAGTCGTTGGCCTTCTCGAACTTGCGCAGCAGGGCGTTGCCACGCTCCACGGCGGTGTCCATGGCTTCCTTGGCGGTCTTGTCGCCGGCCCACAGCGCTTCCATCTCCTCGTTGATGACGTCGCGCACCTGGACGAAGTTGCCGAAGCGGATGCCCTTGGAGTTCGGCGTCGGCGTGTTCAGGCTGAGCTGCTTGATCGCCGTGTCGGTGCCCGGGTTCTTCTCGTAGAAGCCCTGCTTCTGGGACAGCTCGTAGGCGGCCGTGGTGATCGGCACATAGCCGGTCTCCTGGTGCCAGCGGGCCTGGACCTCGGCGGAGGCGATGTAGTTGAAGAACTCCGCCACGCCCTTGTACTCGGCCGCCGGCTTGCCCTGCAGCACCCACAGGGTGGCGCCGCCGATGATCGAGTTCTGCGGCTTGTCGGCCACCTCGGTGTTCAGCGGCAGCATGGTCTGGGCGAAGTTGAACTTGGCCTGCTGGACGATCGAGCCGTAATAGGCCGACGAGTTCATCCACATGCCGCATTCGCCGTTGGTGAACAGCGGCAGGCTCTCGCCGCGACGGCCGCCGTACTGGAACAGATTCTTTTCCTGGCTGTCGGCGATGCTCTGCAGGGTGCCGATCACGTCGTCGTTGTTGAAGACGAACTCGGTGTCGAAGCCGGCGAAGCCGTTCTCCTTGGTGCCCATCGGGATGTTGTGCCAGGCCGAGAAGTTCTCGACCATCACCCAGGACTGCCAGCCGAAGGAGATGCCGCACTTCATGCCGCTGTCGACCAGCTTCTGCGAGGCATCGAACACCTCCGCCCAGGTCGACGGCGCCTCGGTCACGCCGGCCTTGTCCAGCGCGTCCTTGTTGTACCACATCACCGGCGTCGAGCTGTTGAACGGCAGCGACAGCAGCTTGTTGTCCGGCGTGGTGTAGTAGCTGACCACGGCCGGCAGGTAGTCGTCCTGATTGAACGGCGTGTTGGTGTCTTCCATCAGCTTGTAGACCGGATAGACGGCACCCTCGGCCGCCATCATGGTCGCGGTGCCGACCTCGAAGACCTGGACGATATGCGGCTGCTGCTTGGCGCGGAACGCCGCGATCGCCGCCGTCATGGTCTCGGTGTAGTTGCCCTTGTAGACCGGCACGACCTTGAATTCGGACTGGGACGCGTTGTAGCCCTCGGCCATCTCGTTCACGAGTTCGCCGTTGCGGCCGCCCATCGCGTGCCACCACTGGATCTCGGTGGCGGCGATCGCTTCGCTCGCCATGGACAGCGCGAAGGCGCCCGCCATGCCGGCGATGATCATCTTGGAGTTGAACATGCTCTTCCCCCGGGTCAGGTTGCTTTTGCTTGGCGACGTTGCCAGTGCCGAGCTGGCGGAAAGGGGGATCGCAACAGCGGAGGGGCCCCGAATGCGCAGCAAGTTATCGGCACGCCGCAGGCATATCTTAGAGACAATTACAGCAACATGACACTTTCATGACCATCCGGTTACGTGCTTGCCAGATAACGCATAATCGCCCCTCAATCACGATGGCCGATCCCATAGAAGGAACAATCCAATGCGGCGTTCCCTGACACTTCTGACCGTTCTCGCCGGCCTGTCCGCGGGCCCCGCGCTGGCCACCGACATCCACGGTCACCGCGGCGCGCGCGGCCTGCTGCCGGAGAACACCCTGCCGGCATTTCGCGAGGCCATCGCGCTCGGCGTCGACATTCTGGAGCTGGATACCGGGATGACCGCGGACGGGGTGGTGGTCGTGCTGCACGACCCGGCCCTGTCGCCCGACCTGGCCCGAATCGGGGGGACCTGGATCGACGCCCCGAAGTTGATCCGCGGCATGACCCATGCGGATCTGCACGCGGTCGATGTCGGCCGCGCCCGTCCCGGCGGAAAGATCGCCGAGCGGTTCCCGGACCAGACCCCGGTGGACGGCACGCCGGTGCCGACCCTGGCCGAGGTGCTGGCGCTGGCGGCCGTGGAAGGGCCGGACGACCTGCGCTTCAACATCGAGACCAAGCTGTCGCCGCTGGCCCCCGGCGAGACCGCCGATCCGGACACCTTCGCCCGGGCCGTGGTCGCCGTGATCCGCGCGGCCGGGGTGGAGACACGGGCGATCGTCCAGAGCTTCGACTGGCGCACCCTGGCGGTGGTGCGGCACATCGCGCCGGAAATCCGCACCTCCTATCTGACGGCGGAGCGCAACTGGCTGAACAACGTGCAGGCGGGCCGGCCGGACGCCTCGCCCTGGCTGGGCGGGCTGGACATCGACGATTTCGGCGGCTCGGTGCCGCGCGCCATCGCCTCGCTGCACGGCGATATCTGGTCGCCCTATTTCCGCGACCTCACGCCCGAGGCGCTGAAGCAGGCCCACGATCTGGGGCTGGAGGTACATGTCTGGACGGTGAACGACGCCACCCAGATGAAGGAGTTGGCCGAGATGGGCGTGGACGGCATCATCACCGACTATCCGAACGTCGCCGTGGAAGTGGTGCGCCACAAGAACTGACCCCGCCCGGCCCACTTCGAAGGGAGCAGACCATGACCCTCGACGAATTCCGCGACTCGCTGGACGCCCCCGCCCCGCCCGCCGGGTTGAGCCCGGCCCTGCTCGGCCTGTGGCACCAGGGCAAGGGCGACTGGGAAGCCGCCCACGTGACCGTGCAGGACGACGACGGCGCCGACGCCGCCTGGGTCCACGCCCACCTGCACCGGGTGGAAGGCGACGAAAGCAACGCCGGCTACTGGTTCCGCCGCGCCGGCAAGCCGCACACGAAGGGGGATTTGGGCGCGGAATGGGCGGAGATGGCGGGGGCGTTGTTGGCGCAGGGGCGGTAGCCTAACGCCCGTAGTCCACCGCCGGCAGCACCGTCCCCGCGCATTCCCCGAACCCGACTCGGTATTCCCCCTCGCACCACCCGCGTAGAGTCAGGGTGTCGCCGTCCTCGATGAAGGTGCGCGACACGCCGCCCAGGTCGATCGGGTCGCGGCCGTTCCAGGTGATCTCCAGCAGCGAGCCGAGACTGTCCGGCGTGCTCCCCGACACCGTGCCCGACCCGAGCAGATCCCCGGTGCACATGGCACAGCCCGACGCGCTGTGATGGGCGAGCTGCTGGGCCGAGGAGAAGTACATGTGCCGATAATTGGTCCGGCTGATGGTGGTCGCCGCGCCATCCCCGGCCCCGCCGGCCGGGGCCATGTCGACCGCCAGGGCGATGTCGAAATTGTTCGGGCTCGCCTCCTCCAGATACGGCAGCAGCGGCTTGATCCGCTCCGGGGTCGGCACCCGGAACGGCTCCAGCGCCTCCCGCGTCACCACCCAGGGGCTGATCGTGGTGGCGAAGGCCTTGGCCTGGAACGGGCCCAGCGGCTGATACTCCCAGACCTGGATGTCGCGGGCCGACCAGTCGTTCAGCAGCACATAGCCGAAGATCATGTCATAGGCCTGCGCCGTGGTGACCGGCTGTCCCATCGCACTCGGCGTGCCGACGATGGCGCCCATCTCCAGCTCGATGTCCAGGCGGCGGCACGGCCCGAAATGCGGGGCCTCGGCATCCGGCGCCTTGAGCTGGCCGTTCGGGCGGCGGATCGCCGTGCCCGAGACCACCACCGTGGAGGCGCGGCCGTTATACCCGACCGGCAGGTGCAGCCAGTTCGGCATCAGCGCGTTGTCGGGACCGCGGAACATGCTGCCCACGTTGCTGGCATGCTCGCGCGAGGCGTAGAAGTCGGTGAAGCTGCGCACAAAGATCGGCAGGTGCATGGTGGCGTCCGCCTGCGCCACCAGCACCAGCCCGTCCGGCCCGCCGGTCTGCGCGTCCAGCAGCTCGGCGATCCGCGCCCGGGTGCGCGACCAGACCTCCTGCGGCAGGGCCATGAACGGGTTCAGCACGCCCTCGGCGAACACCGGGCGGCCCGGCGCCGGCTCCAGCACGCCGGCCGCTTCCAGCGCCGTCAGGTCGAGGATCCGGTCGCCGATCGCCACACCGACACGCTTGGGGCCGTCGCCTTGCGAGAACACGCCGAAGGGCAGGTTCTGAATGGGAAAATCGGCGCCGGGGACGTTGGCGCTCTCGACCCAGCTGCGCCGGGTGGGATCGTGGGTGGCGTTCAGGCGGGTCATTCGGGCTCGTCCTCTTGCAGGCGGGCGGCGGCCAGGGCCTGGGACAGGGTCTCCCGGTCGCCCACATGGTTGGCCAGGATCAGGATCAGCCGGGCGTTCAGCGCATCGCTCTCCTCCTTGCTCAGCCCGTCATGGGCGGCGATGAGGGCGGCGTAGAAATCGTCCGGCCGGTCGATATTGGGATCAAGGATCAGGTCGGGCATGGTCAGTCTCTCCCGATTGCCCGGCGCAGCGCCAGCCGGACCGCGTCCGCGTCGTAGGCGGGCCAGCGCGTCGCCACATGCTGGTCCGGCCGGATCAGGTAGACGGCCGCATCCGCGTCGCCCAGATAGCGCGCGGCCAGCGCCCCGCTCGGATCGTCGGCCGCCGACAGGGCAAGCCGGGCGACCGCGACTCCGCCCTCCTCCAGCCGCTCCGGTGCGTCGGTGTCCACGGTCAGCAGGTGGAAACGGCCGTCCAGCCGGTCGAGCAGAAACCCGTCGCCCAGCGGTACGTCGGGGCACGGCGCGCCGGGGCGGCTGCGCGCGGGACCTCCCGGCAGGCCGTCCGCGCCGTTCAGCGTCGAGCCGTCATAGATGCAGGGCACCGACAGCCGCCCGGAATTCACCAGCGGCCGGGCGAACGGGTAATGTTCGCTCAGCTCCAGCACGGCATCGCGGAACAGCTTGGACGTCTCCGATTTCGGGGTGATGAAATCGGTGGCGCGGGTGGAGTTGAGGATGTTCTCGTCGGCCGCGACCTCCCGCTCCGCCGCGTAGCTGTCCAGCAGGCTGTCGGGCGCCGTGCCGTCCAGCACCAGGGCCAGCTTCCAGGCCAGGTTGTCGACGTCCTGCACCCCGGAATTGGCCCCCCGCGCGCCGAAGGGCGAGACCTGATGGGCGCTGTCGCCGGCGAACAGGACTCGGCCGTGGCGGAAGGTTTTCATGCGTCGGCACTGGAAGGTGTAGACCGATTTCCACACAACCTCGTAGGCGATGTCGGGCCCGAGCATCTGGTCGATCCGCGCCTTCACGTTCTCGTCGCGCAGCTCCTTCTCCCGGTCCACATGCCAGCCGATCTGGAAGTCGAGCCGCCAGACATTGTCCGGCTGCTTGTGCAGCAGGGCCGAGGAGCCGGACTTGAACGGCGGGTCGAACCAGAACCGGCGCTCTGTCGGGAACGGGGCGTCCATCTTCACGTCGGCGATGAGGAAGCTGTCCTCGAACACCCGGCCCTCGAAGCCGAGGTCGAGCGCGTTGCGCACGGGAGAGGCCGCGCCGTCGCAAGCGATGACCCAGTCGGCGGCCAGCGTGTAGGGGCCGTCGGGGGTCAGCACCTCCAGGATGACGCCGTCGTCGGTCTGGGCTACGCCCTCCACCCGGTTGCGGCCGCGGATCTCCACCGGCGCGCCCTGCGCCCGGGCGGCGCGGAGGCGGTCGACCAGGGCCTTCTCGAAATAGGGCTGCTGCAGGTTGATGAAGGCCGGATAGCGGTGCCCCGCTTCCGGCAGCAGGTTGAACTCGAACACCTTGCGGTCGCGGTGGAACACCTTGCCCAGGTTCCACACGACACCCCGCTCCACCAGCTCCGCGCCGCAGCCGAGCCGGTCGGCGATCTCCAGGCTGCGCTTGGCGACACAGATCGCCCGGCTGCCCATGCCGATGCCCTCGTGGTCGTCCAGCACCAGCACCGGCACGCCCTTCAGCCCGAGGTCGAGGGCGGCGGTCATCCCCACCGGCCCGCCGCCGACGATCACCACCGGATGGCGGACGGGAGAGGCGGCGTCCTGATCCGCCGACCGCCGGTACGGGTACTCCCGGAAGGCGAGCGTGTAGCGATCCTGAAGCATCGCCGGTCTCCCCGCGTTCGGGTGGTGCGTTACCCCTGCAGCGCCTCCCACATCTCCAGGTCGCGCTGGGCGGTCCAGATGCGCGGGGTGTCGATGCCGCGGGCCTCGTCATAGGCGCGGGCGACGTTGAACGGCAGGCAGTGCTCGTAGATCGCGTAGTCCTTGAACTTGGCGTCGCAGGCGTCGCGCACCGCGTCCCAGGCGTCCTTCAGGCTGCCGCCCCGTGCGGCCACCTTCTGGGCCGGCCGGTAGGTGCTCTCCACGAAGTCGCGCGTCGATTCCAACCCGGCATCCACCCGGTCCAGGCCGACCAGCGCGTCGCCGCGGCCCGGCGCGATGGACTGCGGGTTGTACGCCTTCACCGCGTCCAGCGTGCCGCCCCAATCCTCGAAATGCCCGTCGCCGCAGTAGCAGGCGGAGTGGTATTCGACGATGTCGCCGGTGAACATGACCTGCTCGTCAGGCACCCAGATCACCGCGTCGCCGGCGGTGTGGGCGCGGCCGATCTGCTTGATCTCGACCTTGCGGTTGCCGAGATAGACGGTCATCGAATCCGAGAAGGTGGTGGTCGGCCAGGTCAGGCCGGGGATGCTCTCGTGGCCCTCGAACAGGCGGGGGAAGCGCTGGAACTCGCTGTCCCAGTCCTCCTGGCCGCGCTCGACCACCATGGAGCGGGCCTTGTCCGACATGATGATCTGCGCGTCGCCGAAGGCGCTGGCGCCGAGCACGCGGACCGCGTGGTAGTGGGTCAGGACCACGTGGCTGATCGGCTTGTCGGTGACCTCGCGGACCTTGGCGATCACCATCTCGGCCAGGCGCGGGGTGGCCTGGGCCTCGACGATCATCACGCTGTCGTCGCCGATGATCACGCCGGAATTCGGATCGCCCTCGGCGGTGAAGGCCCAGAGGTCCTTGCCGACCTCGGTGAAGCTGATCTTCTTCTCGCCAAGATCGCCCTGGCTTGCGAATGCCTTCGCCATGCACTCCTCCCGTTCATGCGTCTCCGGTGAGCGCGGGTGGCGCGTCCGGAGGTTTGGTCTGTTGGCAGGAACCTTAACCCCGAACCGGTCGCCGCCGTACAGGGTGAATTGGGGGAGGTTGTCCGCGACACCCTCCCCCGTCTTCCCGGCCTCCCCCGTCTTCCCGGCCTTGCGCCGGGACCCAGGGTGAAGCAGCCGGAGCGTTTCCGGTTGCGCTCCAGCGCGCGGATGGCTGGATCCCGGCGCAAGGCCGGGAAGACGAAAAGGAGAGAGGGGGAGAGTACGCCCCTCCCCCAGTGACCGTACGCCCAGTGACCTTATGCCCAGGGACCTTATGCTCCGTGACCTTACGCCGCCTTCGGCAGCAGCTTCTCCACCAGCAGCGCCCAGTAGGACGCCCCATACGGCAGGGCCGCGTCGTTGAAGTCGTAGGCCGGGTTGTGGACGTTCACGCCGCCATCCTCGCCCACCCCGTTGCCGAGGTTGATGTAGCAGCCCGGGCGGTGCTGCAGCATGTAGGCGAAGTCCTCCGCCCCCATCACCGGCTCGGCGTCGGTGTCCACGTTCTCCTCGCCGACCAGCTCGCGGGCGATGGCCGCCGCCTTCTCGATATGCACCGGGTCGTTCACCAGGGCCGGATAGCGGCGGTCGTACTTCACCTCCACCGTGCAGTCGAAGCCCTCGGCGATCGCCGTGCAGAGCTTCTTCATCTTGGCTTCCACCATGTCCTGGACCTCCGGTCGGAAGGTCCGCACCGTGCCCTGCAGGTAGACCAGATCCGGCACCACGTTGCCGGTATGGCCGCCCGATACCTGGGTCACCGAGAGCACGGCGCTGTCCAGCGGGTCGGTGGAGCGGCTGACGATGGACTGCAGGGCCAGCACGATCTGCGCCTGGACGATGATCGGATCGATGGTCTTATGCGGCCGCGCGGCATGACCGCCATAGCCGTGGATGAAGATCTCGAACATGTCCGCGCCCGCCATGGACGGCCCCGGGCGCATGCAGATCTTGCCCACGGGCAGGCCCGGGCGGTTGTGCATGCCGTAGACCGCATCGACCGGATACTTCTCGAACAGCCCGTCATCCTCGACCATGACCCGGCCGCCGGCGACGTTCTCCTCGGCCGGCTGGAAGATCAACACGACCTCGCCGGCGAAGTTGCGGGTCTCCGCGAGATACCGAGCGGCGCCGAGCAGGATGGCGGTGTGGCCGTCATGGCCGCAGCCGTGCATCTTGCCCGGAATCGTCGAGGCCCAGGGCTTGCCGGTCGCCTCGATGATGTCGAGCGCGTCGAAATCCGCGCGGATGCCGATGCGACCGCCGTCGCCGCCATTCCCCTTGATCGTGGCGACGATGCCGGTCTTGGCCAGCCCGCGCTCGATATGGTCGACGCCGATCTCCTCCAGCCGCTTGGCGATGAAGTCGGAGGTCCAGACCTCCTCGAAGGCGGTCTCGGGATGGGCGTGCATTTCGCGCCGCCACTCGGTCATGTCCTCGTGGAAGTCGGCGATGCGATTGATGATCGGCATGGAAGGCTCCTGGCTTGAATGCGGCCAGCCTAGGCGCAGCCGGTCCCCCTGCCAAGTTCGTGTCTTGACGCCGCGCGGACCGCCCTCTGTCATGGACGCTCCCGCCCCGCGCTACCCGAAGGAATCCCCTTGGCCGCCATCCGCATCGCCGTCGATATCGGCGGCACCTTCACCGATTTGCAGATCCTGAACGAGGAGACCGGAGCGGCCGACGCCCACAAGGTGCCGACCACCCCCGCCGATCCCTCCGAAGGGCTGATCGCCGGAATCCTTGAGGCCTCCGAACGGCTCGGATTCGCGCTCGGCGATATCCGCGCGATCATGCACGGCACCACCATCGCCACCAACGCGGTGCTGGAGCGCAAGCTGCCGGCCGGCGCGCTGCTGATGACCGAGGGCTTCACCGACGTGCTGGAGATCGGCCGGCATTTCCGCAGCCTGGTCTATGCCAACAAGGCCGAGGAGCGCGCCCTGCTGATCCCGCGCGCCCGGCGCTACCCGGTGGCCGAGCGGCTGCGGGCCGACGGCTCGATGGAACGCGCGCTCGATCCCGCTACCGTGCGCGCCGCCGCCCGCAAGGCGGCCGAGGCCGGGGCCAAGGCGATCGCGATCTGCCTGCTGCACGCCTATGCCAATCCCGAACACGAGCTGGAGGCCGCCCGCATCGTCCAGGAGGAGCTGCCGGACGCCTATGTCTCCTGCTCCCATGCGGTCAGCCCGGAGATCCGCGAGTTCGAGCGCGCCTCGACCACCGTGCTGAACGCCCTGCTGATGCCGGTGGTGAAGACGTATCTCTCGAAGCTGCGCGGCCGGCTGTCCGACACCGGGATCACCGCCCCGGTCTATCTGGTGCAGTCGAACGGCGGCGTGACCACGCCGGAGACCGCCGGCGAGCAGCCGGCCCGTCTGCTGCTGTCCGGCCCGGCCGGCGGGGCGCGGGCGGCGGAGGTACTCTCGGCTGAGCTCGGCATCGGCAACCTGATCGCCGTCGATATGGGCGGCACCTCCTATGACGTGTCCATCGTCGACAACGGCGCCATCCGGCTGGTGACCGAGGGCAAGGTCGACGGACTGCCGGTGCGGCTGCCGATGATCGAGATCCGCACCATCGGGGCCGGCGGCGGCTCCATCGCCCGGGTCGACGAGACCGGCCGGCTCTATGTCGGCCCGGAGAGTGCCGGGGCGACGCCCGGCCCGGTCAGCTACGGACGCGGCGGTACCCAGCCGGCCGTGACCGATGCCAATGTGGCGCTGGGGCGGATCGATCCGGACTTCTTCCTCGGCGGCGCCATGACCCTCGACGTGGACGGCGCCCGCAAGGCGCTGTCGGCCAAGGTGGCCCAGCCGCTCGGCCTGGAGGACGGGCCGGCGGCCGACGGCATCGTCGCCATCGCCACCACCCATATGGCCTCCGCCATCCGGCTGTCGCTGTTCGAGAAAGGCCTCGACCCGACCGATTTCGCCCTGATCTCCTTCGGCGGCGCCGGCGGCCTGCATGCCTGCGACACGGCGGCGGAGATCGGCGCCACCCGCGTGGTCTTCCCGCGCGACCCCGGCACGCTCAGCGCCTGGGGCATGCTGTTCAGCGACGTGGTGCACGACATCGCCCGCTCCCGCCTTATGAAGGCCGAGGCCGACAATCTCGGCGAAGTGGAGAGCCTGATCGCCGAGATGAAGGCGGACGGCCAGGAGGCGCTGGCCCGCGACGGCATTCCCGACGGCGCGCGCAGCTATCCCGTCACCCTGGACCTGCGCTATCCGGGCCAGGCCTACGAGATCGGCGTGCCCTTCGACGGCGACCTGGCGGCGACGGTGACCGCCTTCCACGACGCCCACGCGCGGCAATACGCCCATGCCGAACGCCATGTGACGCCGGAGATCGTCACCCTGCGCATGGCCGCCACCGGCCGGCTCAGCAAGCCGGCGGCCCGGCCGTTCGAGGGCGGCAGCGAGATCACCGTGAAGGCGAAGCGCCCGGTGCGGCTCGCCGGCGCGATCCGCGAGACCGCCATCGTCGACCGCGAGACCCTCGGCCCCGGTGCGTCGCTGGCCGGTCCGGCGATCATCGAGGAGGCCCATTCCACCCTGCTGATCCCGCCGGGCTGGGACCTCACCGTGCACCCCAGCGGCGCCCTGATCGCCGCCCTAGCTGCCCAAGGAGATGCCGCATGACCGCGCCCGCGATGGAGCTGGACCCGGTCCAGGTGGAGATCATCCGCAACGCCCTGGTGGCGGCGGCGGAGGAGATGGGGGTGACGATCTGGCGGACCAGCCGGTCCTCCGTCGTGCGCGACCTGCTGGACTATTCAACCTGCGTGTTCGACGCCGATGGCGGCGCCGTCGGCCAGTCCACGGCGATCCCGATCCACCTGAACTCCATGCCCTCCTGCCTGGCCGAGATCCTGGCCAACCACATCCCGATCGAGGAGTGGGAGGACGGCGACATCATCATCACCAACGACCCCTATGCCGGCGGCCAGCACCTGTCGGACATCCAGACCTTCAAGCCGGTGTTCCACGAGGGCAGGCGGATCGCCATCGCCGGCATCCTGGTGCATCACCTGGACGTGGGCGGCGGGGCGGCCGGCTCCTACGATCCCAGCGCCACCGAGATCCAGCAGGAGGGCTTCCGCATCCCGCCGCTGAAGATCGCCGAGCGCGGCAAGCGGAACGAGGCGGTGGTGAAACTGCTGCTGCGCCAGACCCGCGAGCCGGCGAATGTCGGCGGCGACTTCGCCTCGCAGCTCGCCGCCCTGGAGACCGGCACCGCCAACCTGAAGCGCATCGTCGCCCGCTACGGCCCCGACCTGCTCGCCGCCGCCATGGCCCGCATCCAGGACCAGTCGGAGGCGGCGATGCGCGCCATGATCCGCGACGTGCCGGACGGCACCTACAGCTTCGAGGATTTCGTCGACGACGACGGCATCGACAGGGACACCAGGCTGCGGGTCGCTGTGACGCTGACCGTCGACGGCGACGGCATGTCGATCGACCTCGCCGGCTCCAGCCCCCAGGCCAAGGGTCCGGTGAACTGCACCTATGCCATGGCCTATTCGGCGGCCATGTGCGGCGTGCTGATGTCGCTCGGCACCGAGATCCCGGCCAATGCCGGTTGCTACCGTCCGGCGAAGGTGACCGCGCCGGAAGGCACGGTGGTCAACTGCCGCTATCCCGCGCCCGTGGCCAACCGCATGGCGACCGGGCACCGGGTGGTCAACGCGGTGATGGGCGCCTTCCACCAGGCGATCCCGGGCAAGGTGCCGGCCGCCTATTACGGGGTCAGCTACGCCACGGCGATGAACTGCATCCACGCCGACGGCAGCCGGCAGGTGTATTTCGACCTGGAATGCGGCGGCTGGGGCGGCCATCCCGACGAGGATGGCGCCAGCGGCTTCTCCTGCGGGCTGCACAATATCTCCAACGCGCCGATGGAGATGCTGGAGAACAGCCTGCCCATTCAGTTCCAGGAATACGCCCTGGTGCCCGACAGCGGCGGCAAGGGCCGTACCCGCGGCGGGTTGGGTCTCGCCCGCGCCTACCGGCTGGAGACGCCGACGGGGGTGTTCGCCGCCAATCTGGACCGCTTCAAGGTGCGCCCCTACGGACTGGCGGGCGGCGAGCCGGGTCAGCCCGGGCGCCTGACGGTGACGCGCGCGGCGACCGGCGAGACCGAGGATCTGCCGTCGAAGGTCTCCAGTGTGCCGGCATCCAAGGGCGACGTGTTCCGCCTGCAGACGGCGGGCGGCGGCGGCTACGGCGACCCGGCGGACCGCAGCGAAGCGGCGAAGGCGGCGGACCGGGAGAACGGGTATACGAGCGGGTGACCTGGCGGCCCTCTCTTCCTCGTCATCCCGAAACAAGTTCGGGATGACAGATTATGGGGGATGCCGAACGCCCCACCCTGAGGAGAGCGACGCCATGCAGATCCCCAATACCGACACCATCGTCTATGTGAACGGCCGCCTGGTACGGAAGTCGGAGGCGGTGATCTCGATCTACGACAGCGGGTTCTGTCACGGCGACGGCGCCTATGAGGGCATCCGGCTCTACGACGGCAAGGTGTTCCGCCTGGAGGCGCATATCCGCCGGCTGTTCGAGGCGCTGACCATGCTCGACATCGATCCGGGCGTCGACCAAGCGGGGATGATCAAGATCGTGCGCGACACCTTCGCGGCGAACGAGCTGACCACCGATCTGCACATGCGCCTGCAGGTCACCCGCGGGCGCAAGCGGATGACCGGCATGAACCCGATGCTGAACCTGGGCCCCGCCTCCATCGTCGCCTTCGTCGATCACAAGCCGCCGATCTTCGACAAGGCCGGGATCACCCTGATCACCTCCACCCTGCGCCGGGCCTCGCCGAACGTGATCGACGCCAAGATCCACCACACCAACCAGCTCAACCAGATCCTCGCCAATATCGAGGCCAACCGGCAGGGGGCCGACGAGGCGATCATGCTGGACGACCGCGGCTTCGTGGCGGAGACCAACTCGACGACGATGTTCTGCGTGAAGGACGGCGTCCTGATGACGCCGCACCCGACCTACATCGTGGTCGGCATCACCCGGGGTATCCTGCTGCAGATGGCGGTGGAAGAAGGCTGGGGCGCGAAGGAGGCCGACCTGTCGGTCTACGATTTCGTGACGGCGGACGAGGTGTTCATCTGCGGCACGGTGGGCGAGCTGGTGCCGGTCAAGGCGATCGACGGCCGGGCGTTGAAGGGACCGATCCCGGGACCGGTGACGGTGCGGCTGATGGAGAAATATCGCGCCCTGACCCGGGCGGAGGGGACGGCGGTTTAGGGAGTTCTCTCCCATTTTTCTCGTTACCCACTCCCCCGGCCCTGTGCCGGGGCAAGGTCTCGGCGTGACGGATTGCCGGGGCAGATCCTCCGAGGTTCCCGCGGGCTCATCCCTGGATCCCGGCTCAAGGCCGGGAAGACGGTAAGGGGATTTCTTGGGTCTTTCTCAATCCTGCTTCTTCCCGGCCTTGAGCCGGGACCCAACGATCCGCGTGTTGGAGCGTCGAGAATGTATTTCCGGCAACCCGTCACGCCGACGTCTTGCCCCGGCACAAGGCCGGGGAGTGCGTTGGGGGGTGGCGGGAAGAGAAACCCTACCCGACCCGCTCCCGCACGAACCCCGCCATGCCCTCCAGGAACCCGTCGAGATCCGCCTTCAGGGCGTCGTACCCGGCCGATTTCTCGAAGCTCTCGATGTCCATGTACAGCGCCCGGTTCAGCTCGATCTGCAGCGAGTGCCGGCCCGCCGCCGGGTCGGAATGCCGGGCCACCAGTTCCGCGCCCTTGTAGGGGTGGTTGATCGACACCCGGTAGCCCATGTCGCGCAGCAGACCGGCCGCCGTCTCGATGAAAACGGCGTCGCAGGTCGTCCCTTCCCGGTCGCTCAGCACCATGTCCGGCCGCGCGGCGCCGGTATCCACGTTCATGGCATTGCCGATCGGCTTCATGGAGTGGCAGTCGATATGAAACGCCTGCCCGAACCGGGCATGGGCGGCGTCGATCGCGGCCGCCACCGCGGCATGATACGGGCGGTGATAGGTCTCCAGCCGGTGCATCACCTCGGCCACGGTCAGCTTACGGTCGTAGATCGGCCGGCCCTTCAGGATGTAGCGGCGCACCACGCCCATGCCGTACTCGGTCTTCTCGCCCGGATTGACCGGCAGCGGCCAGTCGCCGTCGATCAGCGCCAGATCGAGATCGTCCTCGGCCCGGTTCGGGTCGATATAGGCGCGCGGGAACTGGGCGGCGATCAGGGTGGCGCCCACCGAAGGCGCGTGGTCGAACAGCGCGTCGACGAACCGGTCCACCGACGTCATCAGTTCGGCCTCGGAGACGATCGGGTCGAAATCGGCCGGCCAGTCGGTGCTGTTATGCGGGCTGTCGACCACCAGCGGGATCGCCGCGGCCACCGGGTCCCGGCGCCACAGGACGCCGGGGATCAGATGGTCTGGGTCGGAAGGGTGGCCGCTCATGCCCCGTCGTTGAGGTGGCAGGCCGAGAACCGCCCCGGCGCAATCTCCTTGAGCAGCGGCTGCTCCATCCGGCAGCGCTCATGGGCATGGGGGCAGCGCGGGTGGAAGTGGCAGCCCGGCGGCGGGTTCAGCGGCGACGGGATCTCGCCCTTCACCGGCACGAACTTGCGCTTGCGGGTGTCGAGCCGCGGCACCTCGGCCAGCAGTGCCTGGGTGTAGGGGTGGTTGGCGGACTCGAAGATGTCTTCCGTCTTCGCCGTCTCCACCACCCGGCCGAGATACATGATCACCACCCGGTCCGACAGGTGCTCGACCACGCCGAGATCGTGGCTGATGAACAGGTAGGTGAGGTGGAACTCCTCGCGCAGGCGCATGAACAGGTTGAGCACCTGGGCCTGGATCGACACGTCCAGGGCGGCCACCGACTCGTCGCAGACCAGGAAGTCCGGGTTCACCGCCAGCGCCCGGGCGATGCCAATGCGCTGGCGCTGGCCGCCGGAGAATTGGTGCGGGTAGCGCCTTGCATAGGTCGGGTCCAGGCCGACCCGGATCAGCATCTCGGCGACGTATTCCTCGCTGCCCTTGGCATCGACCAGGCCGTGGACCTTCGGCGCCTCGCCGACGATATCCTGCACACGCAGCCGCGGGTTCAGCGAGCTCATCGGGTCCTGGAAGATCATCTGGACCTTGAGCGCGGTATCCCGCGCCTCGGCCGAGCTCTGGGTCGACAGTTCGCGGCCGCGGAACAGGACCTCGCCCTTGGTCGCCGGATGCACGCCCGCGACCACGCGGCCGAGGGTGGACTTGCCGCAGCCGGACTCGCCGACCAGACCGACCACCTCGCCATCGGCGATGGTCAGGGAGACGTCGTCGACCGCATGGACGATCTCGTCCCTCAGTCCGGCGCCGAAGAGGTTGGCGATCTTGGCGGCGGCGTCCAGCGGCTTCACGAAGCGCTTGGAGACGTGGCGCAGCTCCAGGATCGGCTTCTCGGCGGCAGCAGTCGGGGCCGTGGTCGGGGCCTGGTGTTCGGTTGCGGCGCTCATGCGGTCACCTCAGGCGTCGGAACGGCGGCGGCCTCGCCCGCCGCAACGGGGTAGTGGCAGCGCACGTCGCGCGCCGGAACCGGGTGGGTGATCTCCGGCTCGATGTCGCAGTCCGGTCCGACCCGGGGGCAGCGCGTCTTGAACGGGCAGCCCTTGGGCAGGTTCAGCAGCGACGGGGTCATGCCCGGGATCTGAGACAGCGGCTGGCCGCGCTTGTTGCGGCTCGGCACCGAGCTGATCAGCCCGTGGGTATAGGGATGGGTCGGGTTGTCCAGCACGTCGTCGACGGTGCCGTGCTCGACCACTTTGCCGGCATACATCACGCAGATCTCGTCGGCGAGGCCGGCCACCACGGAAAGATCGTGGGTGATCCAGATCATCGCCGTGCCGGTCTCCTCGCAGAGCTTCTGCACCTCGTAGAGGATCTGGCCCTGGATGGTGACGTCGAGGGCGGTGGTCGGCTCGTCGGCGACGATCAGGTCCGGCTTGTTCAGCAGCGCGATGGCGATGGCGACGCGCTGGCGCATGCCGCCGGAGAACTGGTGCGGGTAGGACTTCAGCCGCTCCTCGGCCGCCGGGATGCCGACCTGCTCCAGGGCGGCGCGCGACCGCTCCCAGGCCTCGTCGCGGCTGACGTTCTCATGCGCCTGGATCGCCTCGATCATCTGCGTGTCGACGCGCAGGACCGGGTTCAGGGTCATCATCGGATCCTGGAAGATCATCGCGATGTTGTTGCCCCGCAGCCGGCGCATGCGCTCGTCCGGCGCGTTGGCGATGTTCTCGCCCTTGTACAGGATCTCGCCGCCCACGATGCGGCCCGGCTCGTCCACCAGGCCCATGATGGAGAAGCCGGTCACGGTCTTGCCGGACCCGGACTCGCCCACCAGGCCCAGGACCTCGCCCGGCCGCACGGTGAAGGAGACGTCGTTGACCGCCTTCACCTCGCCCGCGCGGGTGAAGAAATGGGTCTGCAGGTTCCGGACCTCGAGTGTCGGAACGTCGGATTTCGCCACCGGTGTCCCCTCTTACTTCTGCAGTCGCGGATTGAGCACGTCGCGCAACCGGTCGCCGACCAGGTTGATGCTGACGATCATGAACAGCAGGGCCAGCCCCGGAAACACGGTGATCCAGTACTTCCCACTCATCACGTAGTCGAACCCGTTGGAGATCAGCTTGCCGAGCGACGGTTCGGTCTGCGGCAGGCCGAGACCGAGGAACGACAGGGTCGCCTCCAGGGAGATCGCGTGCGCGGTCTGCATGGTGCCGACCACGATGATCGGCGCGATGCAGTTCGGCAGCAGGTGGCGGAACACGACGCGGCTGTTGCCGAGCGCCAGACAGTTCGCCGCCTCGACATATTCCTTGCGCCGCTCGACCAGGGCCGAGCCGCGGATGGTGCGGGCGTAGTAGGCCCACTGCACCACCACCAGCGCGGCGATGATCTTGAACACCGCAAAATAGCCCGGCTCGTTCGGCCCGCCCTTGACCACGGCGAGCAGGATCAGCGCCACCAGGATCGCCGGGAACGAGAGCTGCATGTCGACGACGCGCATGATGATCATGTCGGTGCGGCCGCCGAAATAGGCGGCGATCATGCCGAGCGTGCAGCCGATGATCAGGGCGATGATGCCGGAGCCGACACCGACGCCCAGGCTGATGCGCAGGCCGTAGATCATGGCGCTGACCAGATCGCGGCCGGCCCCGTCGGTGCCGAGCCAGGCGACCGTGCCGTTGGCCATGGTCTCGCCCGGGGCCAGCAGGTTGTCCATGAAGCTGACCGACGACAGGTCGTACGGGTCGGTCGGGGCGATGAACGGCCCGATCACGGCGATGAAGATCACCAGGATCACGCCGATCGCGCCGATCACGGCGACCGGGCTCTCCATATAGTCGGACAGGATCCGCTTGAACGGGCTCTCGACGGCCGCGTCCTTCGGATCGGCGACCGTCTTTTCGACGGCGGTTTCTTCTTGGATCGCAGTCATGCCTTGATGTCCTGCAGACGGACCCGCGGATCGAGCAGAGAGTAGCAGATGTCGACCGCCAGGTTCAGGAAGACGAACAGCAGCACGATGATCATCAGGTAGGCGACGATCACCGGCCGGTCGAGAAGGCCGATCGAGTCGATCAGCAGCTTGCCGATACCGGGCCACGCGAAGATCGTCTCGGTCACAACGGAGAAGGCCACGAGACCGCCGAACTCGAGACCGAGCACGGTGACGACCGGGATGAGAATGTTCTTGAGCACGTGCACGAAGATCACCCGGCGATCGGTCAGGCCCTTCGCCCGGGCGAACTTGACGTAGTCCTGGTGCACCACCTCGCGGGTGCCGGCGCGGGCCAGACGGGTGACCGCCGACAGCTTGAACAGCGCCAGATTGACCGCCGGCAGCAGCACGTGGCTCCAGCCGTCCAGGGTCAGCAGCGAGGTCGGGAATCCGAGCACGTAGTGGATCTCGTCGCCGCGTCCGGTCGACGGCAGCCAGCCGAGCTGCACCGAGAACAGTATGATCATCATGATGCCGACCCAGAAGGTCGGCAGGCTGAAGCCGAGAATCGACCCGGTCATGATGATCTTGGAATAGGCCGCCTCCGGCCGCAGCCCGGCGATCACGCCGAGCGGAATGCCCAGGACCACGGAGATCAGCAGGGCCGCGACCGCCAACTCCATCGTCGCCGGCAGCCGATCCATGATCAGCTGCAGCGCCGGCTCGTTGAACACGAAGCTCTCGCCGAGATTGCCCTGGGCCGCCTTCTGCAGGAAACGCAGATACTGGATATGGAACGGCTTATCGAGGCCGAGGCTCTCGATGATCGCCTGCCGCTCCGCCTGGTCGGCGTCGTCGGCCACCAGGATTTCGGTCGGGTCCCCCACCAGGAACACGCCCGAGAACACCAGAAATGACATAACCAGGACGACCAGGGCCGCCTGCATCAATCGTCTGATGATGAAGACCGTCATCACCGACCTCTCATAAAACCTGTCCCGCGACGGGTCTCACATGGACCCCCGCGGGAGGCAAGTCGAAACGGGATTCTTTTTTTATCGGGGCGCGGCCGACCGAGGCCGGCCGCGCCCTTAGCTTAGGATCGGACGATCAGTTCGCCTTCACCAGATCGTAGGCCAGCGTCCGCTCGTCGGTGCGGGCGCGGTAGGTCAGTCCCTTGCGGGTGCCCCAGGTGTTGACCTGGTAGTGCAGCGGGATGATGCCCTGGTTCTGGCCGATGGCGATGTCGGTCGCCTCCGCCAGCAGCTTGCCGCGCTTCTCGTCGTCCACCGTGGCCAGCGCCTGACCGATCAGGGCGTCGACCTTCGGGTCGGAGTGACGGCCGCGGTTGGACGCACCCCAGCCCTTGGACGGGTCGTGGGTGGCCAGCAGCGACTTCAGCGGCGAGGAGGCCTCGCCGGTGCCCGAGCCCCAGCCGACGAGGACGAAGCTGAACTCCGGCTCGCCGTCGGCACCCTTGGAGGCGCGCGAGAAGAAGACGTTCTTCGGCATGGTCACGACCTTGGTCGGGATACCGGCCGCCGACAGCAACTGGCCGATCGCTTCGCAGATCTTGGCGTCGTTGATGTAGCGGTCGTTCGGACCGTGGATCGTCAGGCCGAAGCCGTCCGGATAGCCGGCTTCCGCCAGCAGCTTCTTGGCGCCGGCGACGTCGTACTTCTCCGGCTTCAGGTTCGGCGAGCGGCCGAAGAAACCGTCCGGCAGCAGCTGGCCGGCCGGCAGGGCGACGCCCTCCATCACCCGCTCGACGATCGCCGGGCGGTTGATCATCATGGAAATCGCCTTGCGCACCCGCGGGTCGAGCAGCGGGTTCTTGTCCAGCGGGTTGCCTTCCTTGTCGGTGACGAAGGGCGACTTCTCGCGGAACTGGTCCAGGTGCAGGTAGATCACCCGGTTCGACACACCGTCGCTCAGCGACACGTCCTTGTTCTTCTCAAGGGTCGCGATGTCCGAGGTCGGGACGTTGTCGATCATGTCCACGTCGCCGGCCAGCAGCGCGGCGACGCGCGCCGGCTCGGACGGGATGAACCGGAAGGTGACCTTGTCCCAGGTCTGGTCGAACGGACCGACGTAGCCGTCATACTTCTCCATGACGATGCGGTCGCCCTTCTTCCACTCCACGAACTTGTACGGGCCGGAGCCGATGGTCGCGGTGCCATCGTTGAAGTCGCTCGCCTCGATGCCCTTGTTCGTGTCGGCGCTGCCGGTGCCCTTGGCCTCCGACGACATGATCATGACCGTCGTCAGGTCGTTCGGCATCAGCGGATAGGGCTCTTCCGTCGAGATGTGCAGCGTCAGATCGTCCACCTTCTTCAGGGTCTTGCCCTTGGTGTAGATCCGGAACGACGAGTTGCCGCCGGTGTACCCGTCGGCACGCTCGAAGGAATAGATCACGTCGTCGACGGTCAGATCGGAACCGTCATGGAACTTCAGGCCCGGGCGCAGCTTGAACTCCCAGGTCGTGTCGTCCAGCGCCTTGTAGGACTCGGCGATGCTGGGCACCAGCTGCTGGTTCGGATCGAAGTCCACCAGGCGCGCGAAAACGTGCCCGATGATCGCGTTGTTCGGGCCGAGGTTATGGTAGTACGGGTCCATGGACGACGGCTCCGAACGGACGCCGATCGTAATGTCCTCGGCCATCGCCGGGCCGGCCAAGGCCGCCATCGCGACCGCCGTAACCCCCAGCCGACGAATAAAACTCATCCCTGCCTCCATCATTGCATTGGGATTGTTTGGCATGCGCAGTCGTGTCGTTGCACGCGCGAAGGCCAGAGCATGGCGGAAACGACCGCCGCATACAATCCCGGTGGCGGCCAAAAACACCGATCGCGCCGGGAACGCGCCCGTTGCGCTATGGCGTTCGCTCCGGCCTTGGCATAGCCTGAAACCGGTGCCGCCCAGGCGCCGCGCGCCCTCGCCCCCCAATCGACCACAACCGCCGCACAATGATGTCCCCTGCCTCACCCAAGCGGTCCCCCGGCACAGCGCACGGGATGACCGCGTGATCGTCCGCGCCCCGTCCGGGGCCTCCCCCACCGGATCCTGGCCGGTCGAGCTGCCCGCCCCCGATATCGAGCGCTGGCGCGCCGGCAATACCGGCATCCCGTTCTTCACCACCCTCGACTCGGAGCGGCCGGGTCCGCACGTGATGGTGACGGCGGTCACCCACGGCAACGAGCTGTGCGGCGCCATCGTGCTCGACCGCTTTCTGGCGAGCGGCCGGCGGCCCCGCGCCGGCCGGCTGACCCTCGGCTTCGGCAACGTCGCCGCCTACCGCGCCTTCGATCCGGCCTATCCGACCCTGTCGCGCTTCGTCGACGAGGACATGAACCGGGTCTGGGACCGGGCCACGCTGGAGGGGCCGCGGTCCTCGGTCGAGCTGGCCCGGGCCCGCGCCATCCGCCCGCTGCTCGACACCGCCGATCTGCTGCTCGACATCCATTCCATGTCCAACCCGGTGGAGCCGCTGATGCTGGCCGGCGCCTGCGACAAGGGCGTGGCCCTGGCCCGCCGGGTCGGCACCCCGGCCTCCATCGTCGTCGATGCCGGCCACGCCGCGGGCGCGCGGATGCGCGACTACGGCTTCTTCGCCGAGCCCGACGACCCGCGCGCCGCCCTGCTGCTGGAGGCGGGACAGCACTGGGCCGCGGACACCCTGCCGGTGACCGAGGAGGCGTTCGACCGCTTCCTGGTCGCCGCCGGCAGCCTGGCGCCCGACGACATCCCGGCCGCCCACCGCGCCGCGCCGCCGCCGCAGCGCATCATCCAGGTCACCGAGACCGTCACCGTGCGCGGCGCCAGCTTCTCCTTCGTGGCGGAGTATCTCGGCATGGAGGAGATCGAGAAGGCCGGCACCGTGCTCGGCTACGACGACGGCACGCCGGTGGTCACCCCCTACGACAACTGCATCCTGATCATGCCGTCGCGCCGCCTGTCGGCCGGCCAGACGGCGGTGCGCCTCGGGCGGGTGGTCGATGGCTGAGAACGGAAACGGCAGGAAGCCCGAGAACGACGCCCCCGAGAACGACGCCACCGAGGCCGGCGACGACCTGATCCCGGAGGAGACCCCCGGCAAGCCCGGCGGCGACCGCATGACCACCGGCAAGCCGCGCGGCTCCATGGTCCTGGCGCTGGCGATCGGCGCCGGCGGCGGGCTGCTGTTCGCCTGGGCCCAGCTGCCGCTGCCCTGGATGATGGGGGCGATGGTCGCCACCACCATCGCCTCGGTGGCCGGTGCCGGCATCCGCGTCGACTACCGCCTGCGCACGGCGATGATCGCCATTCTCGGCGTCATGCTGGGCAGCGCCTTCCGCCCCGAGCTGATCGACCGCGCCGGCGACTGGGCGGTGTCCATCGCCGGCCTGCTGGTCTACGCGGTGACCGCCGGCGCCCTGGTGACCTGGTATTTCCGCAAGGTCGGCGGCTACGACGCCGTCACCTCCTATTTCGCCTCCTCCCCCGGGGGGCTGAACGAGATGGTGCTGGTCGGCCGGGCGATGGGCGGCGACGACCGGGTGATCGCCCTGACCCATTCCGCCCGCATCCTGCTGGTGGTGATGACGATCCCCTTCGTGTTCCGGATCTTCGCCGACTACACGCCGTCGGGAACCCTGCTGCCGCCGGGGGCCGGGCTGGACATGGCGGTGCAGGACTGGGCGATCCTGGCCGGCTGCGCGGTGGTCGGCGCCCTCATCGGCAAGCTGCTGCGCATCCCGGCCGCCTTCCTTGTCGGACCGATGGCGATGTCCGGCATCATCCATCTGGCCGGGGTGACCGAGGCCAGCCCGCCGAGCCTGCTGGTCGCCTGCGCCCAGGTGGTGATGGGCACCGGCATCGGCTGCCGTTTCGCCGGCACGCCGGTGCGCGAGATCGCCCGCATCGTGAAGATCTCCATCGGCTCGACGATCATCCTGCTGGTGTTCGGCGTGATCTTCGGCCTGGTGCTGGAGCAGGTGACCGACGTGCCGTGGTTCGTGCTGGTCCTGGCCTATGCGCCGGGCGGGCTGGCGGAGATGAGCCTGATCGCCCTGGCGCTGGGCCGCGACGTGGCGTTCGTGGCGACCCACCACATCTTCCGGATCGGCTTCATCGTCATCCTGGCGCCGGCAGCGTTCCGGCTGATGCGGCGGGGCGGCGGCAAGTAGGGGCGGCGGCAAGCATTTACACGGCCGGAGCCTGACCGTTGTAAAATCTCACGGTTGTAGGGCCTCATGGTTTTGGGGCCCCACGGTTCTAAGACGGCCCGCGTTCGGCTATCGTGGCGGTCGACCGCCGGCAACTCCTGGGCATTTTCGGTGACCTTGTTTCAGTTGGACACATTTCAGGCGTTTCTATTTTTCGGTGCCGCGGTCGCGCTCGTCTGGATCGCGCGTCCGCATCCGCTCAGCTTCCGCGCCGCGCTGCGCTGGATGGCGGCGGGATTCGCCGCCCTCGCCGCGTCGCGGGTCAGCGTCTACCTGCTTCCGGCCCCGCCCGGTGTGGCCGAGACGCTGCTGACCGCCGCCGGCATCGGTCTGTTCTCGACCGGCCTGCTGCACTTCGCCCGGAACATGCGCCGAAGCGTCACCACGGCCGAGCTGCTGCGATCCGCGCTCGACACCGCCTCGGACGGCGTCTGGCTCTACGACAGCAACGAGCGGGTGGTGTTCACCAACACCCGCTACCACGAGCTCAATCCCGAGGTCCCGTCGAAGGACGCGATCCTCGGCTACACGATGGAAGAGCTGCTCCGCCTCAACCAGAAGGACAAGGACCCGAAGGCGGAGGTGGATCCCGAATCCCGGATCCAGGAACTGCTGGCCGAGCGCCGCAGCGGCCGGGAGATCGTCAAGGAGGTGGCGCGCCCGACCGGAATCACCTTCCTGATCCGGGCGAAGCCGACGCGGGACGGCGGGCTGCTGGTGCTGCAGACCGACATCACCGCCCTGAAGACCGCCGAACGCGATCTGCGCCAGGCGAAGGAGGCGGTCGACGCCGCCAACCTGGACCTGGAACGCAAGGTCGGCGACCGCACCCGGGAGCTGCGCCAGGCGCTGATCCAGGCCGAGATGGCCAACCGCTCGAAGACCGATTTCCTGGCCAATGTGAGCCACGAGCTGCGCACGCCCCTGAATTCCATCCTCGGGTTCTCGGAGATGATCACCGGTCGCGCCTACGGCCCCATCGGCAGCGACCGGTACCTGGAATGCGCCCGCTACGTGCACGATTCCGGCGTGCATCTGCTGGAACTCATCAACGAGATCCTGGACGTCGCGCGGATCGAGGCGGGCCAGCTCACCATCGTGCCGCAGTATGTCGGTATCGGCGATGTGCTGAAGGAATGCGCCGCGATGCTGACCCCGCGCGCCGAGGCCAAGACCGTCGCGCTGACCTTCAGCGCGGCCCCCGACCTGCCGCCAGCCTTCGCCGACGGTCTCCGCGTCAAGCAGATCGTCCTCAACCTCACCGAGAACGCGATCAAGTTCACCGACACCGGCGGCGCGGTGCGCGTGACGGCCGACGCGAGCGACGACGGCGGGGTGCGGATCCGGATCAGCGACACCGGCATCGGCATGACCGGCCCGCAGATCGAGAAGGCGCTGGAGCGCTTCGGTCAGGTCCGCAGCAACCCGATGACCACGCGCGAGGGGGTGGGCCTGGGCCTGGCGATCTGCAAGTCCCTGATGGAACTCCACGGCGGCACCCTCGACATCGACAGCGTGCCCGAGCAGGGCACCACCGTGTCGATCGTCTTCCCGCCCCGGGGGACGTCGCAGGGGTAGGAGCGCGGGCGGACCGGTCGGGTTATCGAACGACAGCGCAACCGACTCAGACCCCGGATAACTCCGACGACGCTGCGGTCTGTCCGATATCGTCGAGCCGCTTCTTCAGCGTAAGCTTGTCGAGCGACCGGATCGGCAGGCTGACGAAGATCGAGAGCCGCGTGTGGATCATGCGGAAAGCCTCGGCAAACGCGAACCGCTTCTCCGCCTCGTTCCCCTCGATGGCCGCCGGATCGATCACCGGCCAGTGAGCCGACATCGGCTGACCGGGCCAGACCGGACAGACTTCCTTGGCCGCGTCGTCGCAGACCGTGAAGACGAAGTCCATCACGGGAGCGTCGGCACCGGCGAATTCGTCCCAGTCCTTGGAGCGAAGCTGGTCGGTTGGATAGTTCTGATGCTTCAGCAGGTCGACGGCATACGGGTGGACCGCACCCTTCGGCCGACTGCCCGCACTGAAGGCGTCGAACCGCTCGGCATCGAGCCGCTTCAGGATGCACTCGGCCATGATGCTCCTGGCGGAGTTCCCGGTGCAGAGAAACAACACGTTGTAACGCGACTGGCCCGTCATCATTCCACTCCCTCTCCGCAAGCGGGTATCGGCATACCGGTGACAAGGGAACCGCAGACTTCCGGGTGACCGTCGCAACAGTCCTCCGTCAGGTAAGCGATCAGTTTCCGCATCCCCTCCAGGTCCACCGCGTAGAAGACGTTCCGGTGAACCCGCCGGGACCTCAGAAGACCGGCACGCTCCATCTGGGTCAGATGGAACGACGCACTCGACCTGCTGATCCCGACGCGGTCTCCGATCTCTCCGGCAGGCAACCCGGACGGGCCACGTTTCATAAGCAGCTTGAAGACCCGCATCCGATGCTGATGGGCCATTCCAAGCAGGGCTTCTATCGCTTGTGCTTCTCTCATTACAAATATATTTGTATCGTCGGATTGAGGATGTGTCTACTCCCAGATCGCCCGATCTGATCCGCTCCATCTGATCGCAGGAGGTTCGATAAATGCCCGCACGCGTTGCCATCAATGGTATGGGCCGCATGGGACTGCTGGGGGTCCGAGCGGGGATCGGAAACCCGGCCTTCGAGATCGTGGCGATGAACGAAACCTCGGGCGGTGCGGAGGTCGTTGCCCACCTCCTGGAGTTCGACAGCGTTCACGGCCGCTGGTCCGTTCCGGTGGCCCATGACGGGGGAAGCGTGGTGATCGACGGCAGAACGATCCCCGTCACCGACGCGGCCTCGCCTGCCGAGGTGCCCTGGACCGGCGACGACACCGACATCGTCCTGGAGTGCACCGGCAAGTTCAAAACGGTCGACAGCCTGAAGCCCTATTTCGACCGGGGAATCAAAAAGGTCATCGTCTCGGCCCCCGTGAAGGACGCCTCGGCTCTGAACATCGTGATGGGCGTGAACGATCACCTCTACGATCCGGCCAGGCACGCCGTCATCACCGCCGCCTCCTGCACCACGAACTGCCTCGCCCCCGTCGTGAAGGTGATCCACGAAGGTCTGGGGATCGACCACGGGACGATGACGACGATCCACGACGTGACGAATACGCAGGTCCTGGTCGACCGCCCGAAGACGGACCTCCGACGGGCCCGGTCCGCCCTGAACTCGCTGATCCCGACGTCGACCGGCTCGGCGACCGCCATCACGCTGATCTATCCGGAGCTCAAGGGGAAGCTGAACGGCCACGCCGTCCGCGTTCCCCTGCTCAACGCATCGCTCACCGATTGCGTCTTCGAGGTCTCGCGGGACACGAGTGTGGAGGAGGTGAACGGCCTGTTCCGGGACGCGGCGGCGGGTCCTTTGAAGGACATCCTCGGCTACGAGGAGCGCCCGCTGGTCTCCAGCGACTACGTCAACGATCCCCGCTCCGGAATCATCGACGCCCCCTCCACCATGGTGGTCGACCGGCTAATGGTGAAGGTCTACGCCTGGTACGACAACGAGTGGGGCTACATGAACCGCATGATGGAGCTGACGGCCAAGGTCGCCCGCGCGCTGTGATGGCCTGGAGCCCGCCATGACCAACCTGCCCGCCATGACCAACCTGAAGGACTATGCCACGGTCACCGCCGCCTATTGGGGGTTCACCCTGACGGACGGGGCGTTGCGGATGCTGGTGCTTCTGCACTTCCACCGGCTTGGCTACTCCCCACTCGACATCGCGATCCTGTTCCTCCTCTACGAGGCGATGGGCGTGGTCACCAACTTCGTCGGCGGCTGGGTGGGGTCACGCTTCGGACTTCGGATCACCCTGTTCGTCGGGCTGGCCGTTCAGATCGTCGCGTTGGTCATGCTCTCGCTCCTCGATCCCGGCTGGGTCGCCGCGATGTCGGTAGCCTATGTCACGACGGCCCAGGCCCTGTCCGGCATCGCCAAGGACCTCACGAAGATGAGCTCCAAGTCGGCCGTGAAGCTGGTCGTCGCGTCCGGGGATCAGGGCGGGCTGTTCAAATGGGTCGCGGTGCTGACCGGGTCGAAGAACGCCTTGAAGGGCGTCGGCTTCCTGCTGGGCGGCGTGATGCTCCAGACCCTGGGTTTCGTGTCGTCCCTGTGGGTCATGGCGGCCGGGCTCGGGCTCGTGCTGACCGCCGCCCTGATATTGGTGCGAGCCGATCTCGGTCGTGCCAAGGAGAAGGTGAAGGCCCGCGAGCTGTTCTCCAAGACCCGGGAGATCAACATCCTGTCTGCGGCCCGCGTGTTTCTCTTCGCCTCGCGGGACGTCTGGTTCGTCGTCGGTGTTCCGATCTTTCTGTACGACCAGCTTGGATGGACCTTCGATCAGGTCGGGGCCTTCATGGCCGTCTGGGTGATCGGCTACGGCATGGTGCAGGCGGTCGCACCACGGATGCTGGGCCGCGATGCCGCCGCCAGAGCCCCCAGGCTTGCGAAGGTTTGGGGGGCGGGTCTGGCAGTCATCCCGGCCGTGCTCGCCGCGGCGATGATGCCGGCGAGCCTTGCGACCCTCTCGGACGCCACCGGTTGGGCGCTGCCTGCGGGACTCCAGTCGTGGCTGCTGATCGGCGGTCTGATGCTGTTCGGCGTCGTCTTCGCCCTGAACTCGTCGATCCATTCCTACCTGATCGTCGCCTATTCGGACGCCGACAAAGTCGCCCTGAATGTCGGCTTCTACTACATGGCGAATGCCATCGGCAGATTCGGCGGAACACTGCTGTCGGGGCTCCTCTATCAGTTTGCCGGATTGCCGGGTGCCCTATGGATGTCGGCCGGGCTTCTGGCGATGACCGTGGCGATTACGTTGGCCCTGCCGCGTCCAGCCGCTTCAGACACGTCCGAGTTGGCGACCGCCGCCGCCCTCACGTCGATTGCCCCCGGCACCGACTGAGCCATCGACCGTTTCCGATGCCTCGTCACGGTCGTCATTCTCCGGCACCGGACGCCGGACTTGCTCACCGGATCTGCTACCCTCCCCCGAAAACCCTGGGGAGGCCGTCCATGAAGATCACCGCCATCCGCGCCCATGTGCTGGAGGCGCCCATCGCCGAGCGGTTCGCGTTCAGCCAGGCCTGGGTCGACCGGCGGGTCGGGCTGGTCGTCGAGATCGAGACCGATGCCGGGATCACCGGCTGGGGCGACGGGTACGGGCCGCCCTGGACGCTGGCCACCGTCATCGAGAAATACTACGCCCCGCGGCTGATCGGCCGCGCGCCCCTGGCCGGCGACGCGCTGTGGGAGGAGCTGTACAATTCCCTGCGCGACCACGGGCAGCGCGGCGTGCCGGTGCAGGCGCTGTCGGCCCTCGACATCGCCCTGTGGGACCTGCGCGGCAAGTATTTCGGCGCGCCCGCCGGTCCATGTGCTGATGGGCGGGCCGGTGCGTTCGTCCGTGCGGGCCTACGCTACCGGCCTGTACCGGCGCCGCGACGACCGGGGCGACAACCACCGGCTGCTGGCCGAGGAGGCGCGCGGCTATCTCGATGCCGGATTCACCGCCATGAAGACCAAGGTCGGGTTCGGCTTCGACGACGACATCGCCCTGGTGGAGATGCTGCGCCAGACCATCGGCGGCGGGGTGGCTCTGTTCGTCGACGCCAATCACGGCTGCGACCGGGTCCAGGCCGCCCGCCTCGCCCGCGCCATGGAGCCGCTGGGGATCGGCTGGTTCGAGGAGCCGCTGGAACCCGAGGATGTGGCGGGCTATGCCGAGCTGCGCACCCGCACCGGCATCCCGATCGCCGGCGGCGAGTGCTCGTTCACCCGGCACGACTTCCGCCGGATCCTGGAGGCCGGCGCGATGGACGTGATCCAGCCGGACACCGCCTCCTGCGGCGGGCTGAGCGAGGCCAAGCGGATCGCCGACATGGCCTGGACCCACGGCATCCGCTACAACCCCCATGTCTGGGGCACCGGGATCGGGCTGGCGGCGGCGATGCAGCTGCTCGCCGTGCTGCCGACCACCGCCCCGGCCTTCGGCGCGCACCAGCCGCTGCTGGAATACGACAGCACCCCCCACCCGTTCCGCCAGGACCTGCTGGTCGAGCCGATCCGCGTGGCCGACGGCATCGCCCATGTGCCCGACGGACCGGGTCTCGGCGTGGAAGTCCGGCGCGACGTGCTGGAGCGCTGGCGGGTGAACTGAGCGCCCCGAGACCCCGCGCCTGACCGGGCAGCGCCGCGGCAGGCGTCGCGGGGTCGCCGCCAGCTCACCGATTCCACGGTTTTTATATTATCAATTTCTACCATAAGATTATTTATGCTACCTTTGAAATAACGTGGGGACTTTAATGCAACCTTGACTCATCCTTTCGGAGGGTTTCATGACCGGAATACCAAAGTTCACCCCACTCATAGGGGCCGCTTGCCTCGTCGCCGGACTGGCCGGGCCGGCCGGGGCGCAGACCCCACTGCCATCCAACGTGATGGATACCTGCGTCGTCTCGTCGAGCGAGTTCGACAGTTGGAAGGCCCCCGCCTCCGGCGTCTTCAAGGCGGCCGACAGCGTCACCTTCGACGACGCCAACGACTGCAACTTCTTCAAGTGGGGCGCCCAGATGTTCCTGTGGCTGACCTCCCAGCCGGACGGCACGCTGGTCTTCGACGGCCCCGACTTCTTCGGCGTGTCGGACGATGCCTACGTGGCGCAGAACGGCAACGCCGCGATGACCCTGCAGCCGCGGGTCGTCAAGCCGCAAGAAGACACCGGCGCCGGTCAGGCCGGGGGCGGCGGCGTCCTGATTTCGCCGCAGGGCGAGATCATCCACTACGGGATCAACACCAACAACGTCTACGCCTACTACCAGACCGGGGTGAAGAGCACGTCCAACCCGGCCAATTTCCAGGGCGAGCTCGCCACCGACTTCCCGACCACGGCGGCCGACCTCACCGCTATCACCAACTACGCCGACAGCACGTTCGGGACCTCGGGCCTGTCGTCGGGCGACGCCCTGGCGATGGAATTGAAGACCTCGTGGATCGACGCGGCCAGCCTCGACAATCCGCAGGATTACGTGACGGCGATGGCCACGGTCGCCACCTTCGAGCACACCTCGGAGACGACCTGGACGCAGACCGGCACCGCCCTCAAGCGCGTCGCGCTGGTCGGCATGCATATCGTCGGGTCGGTCAACAACCACCCGGAGATGGTCTGGGCGACCTTCGAGCACATCAACAACGCGCCGCAGAACGGGTACCTGTATTTCACCACGTTCGGCACCATCGCCAGCGCATCCTATGACGGCAACGGCAACCTGACCTGGCTGTTCAACGACTCACCGCAGGAAAGCCATACGCCGGTGCTGCGGATCGTCGAGCGGGCCACCTATTCCGGCAGCTCAACCCCGCCGACGATCACCGCCGACAGCGGCGAGACGATCGGACCGAACACGGTGGTGCGGATCAACCCCTGGGGCGACGCGCCGATCCCCAACCTGCCGGGCGGTGCGGCCCAGTACAGCGGCAATTCCTCGGCGCTCACCCGCGCCACGGATCTGATCTCCCTGAACCGCTCCGTCCTCAACTGGATCGGCGACGGCGACGTCCGCTCGAACTACATCCAGACCGGGTCGATCTGGAGCAGCGGCGGCCCCGACGCCATTCCCACCAGCGGCACCGACAGCGTCCTGCGCGGAACCCGACGCCTGGCCAACGCGACCATGGAGACCTTCCACCAGTTCCCGGACAGCTCGGGCACCGGGTCGTTCAAACCGGAGAACTGCTTCGGCTGCCATTCGGTCGACAAGAACGACAGCCCGAGCCAGGGCGTCAGCCATATCTTCGACAGCCTGACGCCGCTGACCCCGCAATAAGCACTCTCACCCGATCCAAAGAGCCACCCGGCATCGCGCTGGGTGGCTCGACACCTCCTTCCCCCTGCCTGTAGTCTCCCGCCGCCGCACCGGTGGTGCGGCGCGTTATCGGGGCGGGGTGGAAGTCCCCACCGGCGGTGATGGTCCCAGGCGGCGCCCGGGGCCGAGCCCGCGAGCGCCTTCGGGGATTGTCTCCTTGGGGGGTCAGCAGATCCGGTGCGATCCCGGAGCCGACGGTCACAGTCCGGATGAAAGATAACGAAGGAGAGAGCGGATCCGCGCGCCTCGGGCGCGGGGATGCGCCCGCGAGTTCGTACGCCCTGGTTCACCGCTCATGTCCAAGGAGGACAGCCATGAATCAGAGCACCGAAACCACCACCAACTCCCCCGCCACCTCCCCTGCCAGCACCAACAAGCCGGCCGGCCGCATCGCCTTCATCCAGGCGCGCTGGCATGCCGAGATCGTCGATGCCTGCCGGGTCTCGTTCCTGGAGACGCTGCGGCGCGACCGGCCGGGCGCCTTCGCGGTCGATGTCTACGACGTGCCCGGCGCCTTCGAGATCCCGCTGCTGGCAAGGCGGCTGGCCCGCGCGGGGACATACCGGGCGGTGGTCGCCGCCGCCTTCGTGGTCGATGGCGGCATCTACCGCCACGACTTCGTCGCCCAGAGCGTCATCTCCGGGCTGATGCAGGCGCAGATGGAGGCCGATCTGCCGGTGCTGTCGGCCGTGCTGACCCCGCACCGCTTCCATGAGAGCGCCGAGCACCAGGCGTTCTTCCTCGACCATTTCCGCCTGAAGGGCCGCGAGGTCGCCGCCGCCTGCCTCGCGGTCACCGCCGAGCCGGTCCCGGTCGCCGTGGCGGCCTGATCGCGGATCACGTCCGGGCCGGGTCCCGCTGTTACCAACAGTCGCAGCCGCTTTGCTCGCAGTCCCGACGCATTCCCCGCGGCCGGCGGCTGCGGCATACTCGGCGTCAACAGACTTGGGAGGATACCAATGTTCGATCTCGACCGGTTCATCGAGGACTGCTACGCGGCGCTGGACGAGAAGACGCCGGATCGCGCGGCCCAGGAGGTCGTCGCCCGCGCCGTGGCGGATCCGGGCGCCCTGATGTCGGCGCTCGGCGAGCCGCAGAAGGCCGGCGTCAGCACCCTGCACCGCTCCGACCGGCTCACCGTGCTGAATCTGGTCTGGGGGCCGGAGATGCACCTGATGCCGCATAACCACAACATGTGGGCCTCCATCGGCATCTATACCGGGGCCGAGCTGAACACCTTCTGGCGGCGCAGCCCCGACGGGCTGCAGCAGCTCGGCGGCAAGGAGATGGGCGAGAAGGAGGCGGTCTGGCTCGGCGAGACGGCGATCCACTCGGTCACCAACCCGCTGTCCCGGCTGACCGGCGCGCTGCATGTCTATGGCGGCGACTTCTTCGCGCCGGGCCGCAGCGAATGGGACGACGAGACCCTGCGCGAGGCGCCCTATGACAGCGAGAAGCTGGTGCGCCTGTTCGAGGAGAGCAACACGCGGCTGGACGAACTGAAGGCGGCCGGCGCGCTCTGACGCCGGGGCGTTCCGGGCAGGGGCGTTCCGGGCAGGGCTCTACTGGCCCAGATCGACCTTGCCGACGCCGTCGTCCAGGCGCCGCTGGCCGTCGCCGGCCGGCTGATCGCCGCCTGCGCCGGCGGTGCTCGGCGCCATGCCGCCGTCGCGCGGGGTGCACTCGTTGGAGAACACCTGGGTGAACAGGCTCTCCTTGCACTCGGCCCACGGCCGGTCGAGCTGGCCGGTCTCGGCCATGTAAATCTGACTGATGGCCAGCACGGCGAGGATCGCCGCCAATATCCACATGCCTCGGCCCATCGGGTCCTCATCCTGGTGTGCGGGTCTCTGGAGTTCCGCATATGGGGATCGCGGCGGCGCGGTGCCAGGGTGGGGTTTCTGGAGCGGAGGTCGGGGAGCTTGCCCCCTCACCCTCCGGTCATCCTGAAACGAGTTGGGGATGACGGTGAAGGGATGGGTGGGCGAGCCCTCTCACGCCGGCCAGTCGACGATGTGCTCGACCAGCTCGGCATCGTCGACCACGGTCTCCGAGATCGCCCGGCCGCGCACCGACACCCCCGCTTCGTGCACCGTGTCGGGGTCGCCGCTGACCAGCGGGTGCCACCAGTACAGCGGCTTGCCCTCCTTCAGCAGGCGGTAGGCGCAGGTCGACGGCATCCACTGCAGCTGGCTCACCAGCTTGACGCTGAGCACCACGCAGTCCGGCACGATCTTCTTGCGGTTGGCATAGTCCGAACACCGGCAGCTGCCGCAGTCCAGCAGCTTGCAGGCGACGTCGGTATAGGAGATCTCGTCGGTCTCGGCGTCCTGCAGCTTGACCAGGCAGCACTTGCCGCAGCCGTCGCACAGGCTCTCCCACTCGGCCCGGGTCATCTGGGAGAGCGATTTCGTCTCCCAGAACCGGTCTTCGCCTTCATCCGCCTGCATGGTCCCCGTCTACACTTCGGCTTCGCGATGGCGACCACCGAGCGGCCGCACTCAGTCGCGGAAGCTGGGGTCGATCTTGTCCATCTTGCGCATCAGGGCGGCGAATTCCAGCGCGCCGTATTCGGCGGCGGATTCCGCGAAGCCGTTCACGTCCTCGCCCGACTTCTTGGCGACGTTATCGCCCAGCAGGTTCAGCGTCCCGGCCGCCCCGGCGTCGATCTGCACCTGGGCCGCGCGCTCAAGCCGATACAGCCACAGGAAGGCCTCGGCCACCGTGCGGCCGGTCGTCAGCAGCCCGTGGTTCTTCAGCACCATGGCGTGGTTGTCGCCCAGGCTCTCCACGATGCGGTCGCGCTCGTCCAGATACAGGCTGACGCCCTCGTAATCGTGGTAGCTGATCCGGTCGACGAAGGCGGTGGAGCCCATGGAGATCGGCAGCACGCCCTCCTTGACCGCGGCGATCGCCATGCCGGAGCGCGAATGGGTGTGCATCACCACCTGGTGCAGGTCGCTGTGCGCCATGTGGACGGCGGAATGGATGACGAAGCCTGCCTGGTTCACCCCGTACGGGTTGTCGGTGTCGATCTTGTTCCCCTCGACGTCGATCTTCACCAGGTTGGAGGCGGTGACCTCGTCGTAGTTCAGGCCGTAGGGGTTGATGAGGAAATGCAGATCCGGGCCCGGCACCTTGGCGGTGAGGTGGCCGTAGATCAGCTCGCACCAGCCGAAATAATCGACCATGCGGTAGGCGGCGGCGAGTTCGACCCGGAGCTGCCACTCGGCGTCGCTGATACCGGCGGGGCGGGCGACCTTCACGGGGGTCATGTCGTTCATGGCGGTTTCCTCCGGTGGATTCTGGTGCCGATCCTTGGCGGTCGTGTCAGGGATGACAGTCCAGCGGGAATCTTGCGGTGGCCGCTTATGGCGCGGTCTGACCTCTATTGAGCGCGCCAGGGGGGTGGAATGCAAGGGAGGGAGTTAAGAATCCCTAAGAGCGTCTCGTTGAGGCACCCATATCCGAGAAATTCACAGTTCACGGTTGCCTCATACTGCTCCCGAATTATGACGCGTGCCTACACCACATCATGGAAGTCCGGTAGGGTCTGCATCACACATATGAGATTTGTGGCATAGACAACAATTTGCCGACTCCAGCATCAAACAAGATATCCTGATCAAAACTGATCGGGCTGTTCAGACTTAAAGTCCTCGTCTTCAATCAAGTGTGAATCGGGCTGGCTTCAACAGCCCATACGTGAGCCCATCTTCCAGTTTCGCTCGGCACTCTCGAGCATAATCTATACAATTGAATGGCTTACACTACTCTAACTTGCCCCAAACAGACGATGTTGGAGTTCGCACTCACGTAGCGACAACCGACCTCACCAACTTGCAAAATTGCCCGGTCGGCCGCTCCGTCACCCCATCACATCATCAACGTAGTCCACCCAGCCTCCATCCAAACCCTATTTGCGTTGCGAGACTCTGAGAGTTTATTGCTTGCGCATTGTCGCAGCGGAGCACATATTGATGAGCAACAGTCAGGAGTTCGTTCATGTCGACGCTCAGAGACTTCATTGCCAGCCGAAAGGCCGAAATCCGTCAACAGATCAGTGCCCTGCGGCGTGAAATTGATGAACTAGAGCGAGCGGAAGTAGCTATCTCGGAGGAAGGTGGAAGTCAGTCACCTCGCACTGGTGACGCCCCTCAACCGGCGAAGGGGACTATCAAGGACATGATACTTCAGGTCCTCGAAGACCAGGGCAATGGGGCGGAATCCGCAGAGATCATAGACATGATCAAAGCGCGGTTCGACGTTGAAGTCCCTCGGACAAGCATGTCACCACAACTAAGCCGCCTCAAGGCCAATGGTCTTGTTGGCGTGGTTGGTAAGCGTTGGATTCTGCCAAAGCACATCAACTATCAAACAGACAATGAGTAACACTAATGAGCCGCCTTCCTCGATTGAGGAGGCGGCTCACACGCCGACGGAGCGCCAACTCCGTCAAACGAAACTCCGAGAGCCGGGTCCGGCTATCAGGAGTGAACGCAGTGTCCCACCGGACATCCTCCACCAGGGGGAGTTAGGCCCTGGGAAAGGAGACTATATGCGGACCTTAAGTAGCCTTGCGGCAGGCTTTAACCAGCCGTACTTGTTGTTGTAGCAGGCGGTCCGTGGCGGGGCGCAAGCCCCTCCACGGTTAAGGTACTGGAATCCCTACAATCTGTCCACAGATTTCGGTAAAAAAGGAGATCCAACCTATGCCGAAGAAGCAATCAAGCCCAAAAGTGTCGACGCTAGCATCCAAGGTGCTGAGCGGAGCGAAGAAGCCAACACCGACTGAAACTCGTCGCCTCGCGGCGTCCGTCCTGGGGCAGGACGAGAAGAAGGGTCAGGGGCGGAAGTAACACCCACTAATACCATCGAAGACGAAGGCCCCGCCATAGTTGGCGGGGCCTTTTGTATCACGCCCTATATTAGCGCGGCGGGTCTTGAATTGATGTGATAAGAAGTGATGGTGCGGGTAGTGAGACTTGAACTCACACGAGGGGTTACCTCACACGCTTATAAAGCACTCGGAGCCCGAATGCTTTGGTAAACGCGCGCGTCTACCAATTCCGCCATACCCGCACTCAATTAGAGATAGCGCAATGGCTTCTATTTGTCAACCACATCTGCAGCACCTTCTTGTCGGGCTCCCCCTTAGCTTGTTCCAAAAGAGGCATCCCGAACAAGTATAAGTATGCTCGCCTCCTGCCCCTCCCTCCCACCTTCAACTGCTCGATTGCGTCGTTCCGCTGCCGCGAGGCGGCTTCCAGGTGGTGGCTGCTGCCCTCGGCTAGGCCCGCTCCACCGATCAACTCATCAGCTTACCGCGTCCGCAGTACCACCCACGCGGCGAAGGCGCGTCGATCCTTCGCCGGTTCCTGGGCGAACCGTCGGATCACGTCCTCCGCGTTGATGATGTCCCGCAGGACCGCCGACTTGTAGTAAGTGTCGTCCGGGGCGTAGTCGGCGGCGTGGCGCTTGAGCTGCATCACCACGAACTCCTCGCCGAATTCCCGGATCGCCGTGGGGAACGTGCCCATGACCGATGCATTGGAGCATTGCCCTTTGGCAAAGCCATGGTCCAAGGCGCGGTAGGCCTGGGTCCAGGCGGCGTCGCTTCGTGACGCGCGGGTTGCGCCGACCAGCAGATCCGCCGCCGTGCGCGCAAGACAATGAAACAGCGCGTAATAGGTCGTACTGACGGCGCGCCGAAGATTGGCCTGGGTGGGCTTGCCCTTCTTACTGCGAACCAGGTCCTTCGCAGTCTCGATCAGACTGAGATCAAGCGGCCTCAGGGCTTCGGTTCCCCAGATCGGACTTTGCGATATAGGTGAAGACCGGGAATGCGGTCTCCCCGGCCTCCTCAAGCAGCGGCCGGATGTGACGGACCATCGATGTCGTTTGCCCGACGTCGAGCTGCTCCTGCTTGCCGTCGTAGACGACGTTGATGAACAGGGCCCTGCTGCCGTCGTGATCGATCTGCGGGGTCAGGTTGACCGCGACGATCTTGACGGTATCCAGCCGCCTGGACAGCTCCGCCTTGATGATGTTCCGGACTTCGGTCTGATCCGCCATGGGTCCGCTCCTCAGCGAGGGGACAGTCTACAACATAACGCGTTCGGCGGATATCCGGCTCAACCAAGGACCAGGCGCCGCCCTCCCCCAGGCGGGAAAGCAGCGCCCCATCCCTCACCAGCCCCTCACCCACCAGCGCGGATCTGCTCCAGCACCGGCAGCAGGTAGTCGCGGAACACGGCCGGGTTCTCGCTCATGGGGAAGTGGCCGCATTCCTTCATGATCACCGCCTCGGCCCCGTCGATGGCGGCGGCCGTGCGCTCGGTATCCTCCGGGGTGCAGGAATAGTCGTACTCGCCGGTCAGCAGGTAGAGCGGGCAGCGGCTGGTGTCGATCAGGTGGGTGCGGTCGCGGTAGTCACTGTCCTCGCGGTAGAAGTACAGGTCGCCTTTGAAGATCCCCGGCCCGCTCTGCATGTAGCCCCACAGGGTCTCCCAGCGGTACTCGTCCGGCGATTGCGGTGCGACCAGGCCGGAGACCATGGCGGCGCAGACTTCGCCGCCATGGACGTCGCCGCGGTGCAGCCAGCTGGTGTCGTACCAGGAGGTCTGGTGGTCGGCGCATTCCACCCCGATCAGGGCACGGAACCGGTCGGCGTGATGGGCGCCCAGGTTCAGCACGACGCGCCCGCCCATGGAGCAGCCGATCACCGCCGGGCGGTCGAGCTCCATGGCGTCGGCCACGGCCAGGATCGCGTCGGTATAGAGGTCGGAGGTCAGCCGGTACTCCTCCTCGTGGAAGCCGACCGGCGGGTTCGACTTGCCGTGCCAGGGCAGGTCGAAGGCGATGACGCGAAAATGCTCGGTGATTTCCGGGTCGGTCATCATGTGCCGGTACTGGCGGCCGTCGGAGCCGGCGGTGTGCAGGCAGAGCAGCGGGATACCCTGACCCGCCTCCTCGATATAGACGCGGCAGGCGCGGCCGCCGATGTCCAACGTAGCGTAGCGGCCGAGGATCGGTTCGTACTGAATCGCCATGGTCAGGCCCTCCCCGCGCCGGTTTCGGTCGGTTTGGCGAAACGTCTGGGTAACGCCAACACCTCCTTCACGTAACGTAAATGTGCCATCAGCGGCTGCAGGTCGCCCTCCAGCCGGGCGACGCCGAGGCGGGTCATGGCGATCACGTCGTGGTAGCCCGGCGCCGGCATCGCCTCCCAGTGGCGGGTCCAGGCGTCCGCCTCGGCCTTGATGGCGAAGCGCCAGGCGCGCATGCGGAACGGGCCGGTCTCCACCGCCTCGATGCGGCCTTCATGCACCCGGATATGCACCGGCGTGTCGTCGGCCTGGACCAGGAATTCGCCGCTCAGCGTCCGCCCGCGGCGCACCAAGCCTTCGTTTTCATTCACCAATTCTGGCAGGCGCCCCAGGATGCGCGCGATCTCTTCGCCGGTCATCTCCGTCCCTTCATGGCTTTTTCCTTCGGTCGGCAGGCGCCAGCATAGACACCCGATCCCGCGCCCGGAAGATGCGGAGAGCGGGGGCGAAACCGATCAGGGTGAGGAAAAATTAACCCTTCCCGGTGTCTAATCCGGCCCACGAACTACTTTCCAGAGCGGTCGATTTACGCCCGTCATCCCGGCATTCTGGTAGACCAATCGATGCAGAGCGCCAACGCAATGACCGACCAGGCCGATCGCCGCGCGACCAAGGACACCCGACTCCCGCGGTATGTGATCCGCCGCGGCGCGATCGCCGCCCTGATCGGCCTGGTCTGCGCCCTGCTGCTGGAACTGGCGCTGGCCGACGTGGCGCGCAGGAACGCGGAAAACCGGGCGCGCGACGACCTCAACCTGCTGCGCGCCTCGCTGCAGCAGGTGCTCAGCCGCGACGTTCAGCTGATCCGCGGCATGGTCGGCTATGTCCGCGCCCGCCCCGACCTGACGCCGGAGGAGTTCGCCCTGATCGCCCAGGACATCCTGGAAGGGGCGCCGGAGCACGTGCGCAACCTCGCGCTGGCCAAGGATCTCGTGGTCTCCCACATGTACCCGATCGCCGGAAACGAGCAGGCGATCGGCCTCGACTACCGCAAGACCGAGAACCAGTGGCCGGCGGTGAAGCAGGTGATCGAGGAGGAACGGATCATCGTCGCCGGGCCGGTCGAGCTGGTCCAGGGCGGGCTCGGCCTGATCGCCCGCTTCCCGATCCGGTTGCGAGCCGACAAGACCGGCGAACGCCGGCTCTGGGGCATCGCGTCCACCGTCATCGACTTCACCCTTCTGCTGCGCCATTCCGGGTACGAGCGGTTCGCCGAGACCTATCACCTGGCCCTGTCCGGGCGGAACGGCGATCCGGAGAACCGGGAGATCATCTGGGGCGACCCGGAGATCGACAGGCTGGATCCGATCAGCCTGGACGTGGCGATCCCGACCGGGTCGTGGCGGATCATGGCGGCCCCGCGGGAAGGCTGGCCGAACTTCACCAGCTACCTTTCCGTCACCCTGCCGGGCCTGGTGCTGCTGCTTGCCGGCTTCGCCGTCTGGACGGTCTCGCGCTACCGACGCGCGGAGGAGCGCTCGCTCGCCAACGAGGAGGTCCTCGCCGCCCTGCAGCGCGCCGAAGAGGCGAGTGCCGCCAAATCGACCTTCCTGGCGGTCATGAGCCATGAGCTGCGCACCCCGCTCAACGCGATCATCGGCTTCAGCGAACTGCTGGAGAACAGCCCGCGCAACAGCCGGGTCTGGGAGCGGGCGGGCGAGTATGTGGGCGACATCCGCCAGAGCGGCCGGTTCCTGCTGTCGATCATCGACGACATTCTCGACCTGTCCCGTATCGAGAGCGGCCGCCGGGCGGCGTCGATCGAACACGTGGATATCGTGCCGCTGCTCCTGGAGAGCGCGACCCGGCTGCGGGTCGAGTTCGAGAACAACGGCGTCGCGCTGTCGGTCTCGGCCGAAGCCGAGGAGATCGTCGCCCTCGCCGACCGGCGCGCAGTGATGCAGATCATCGCCAACCTGCTGAACAACGCGCTGAAATACGCCGGCACCGCGGCCAATGTGAACGTCAGCGCCTCCCTGATCGACAAGGATCGGATCGAGATCGCCGTGCAGGACGACGGACCGGGCATCCCCGAAGAGAAGCTCGGCGAGATCATGAAGCCCTTCGTCCAGCTGTCCTCGTCCTACGCCCGGGCGGCCGGCGGCGTTGGCCTGGGGCTGACCATATGCCAGTCCCTCGCCCGTACCATGGACGGCACGCTCTCCGTCGAAAGCCGCGTCGGCCAGGGCACGACCGTCCGGCTGACCCTGCCGCGAAGTCCGGCCGCCTGACCTCAGGCGCTGCGCATGGCCGCGTCGCCGAGCGACAGGGTCTCACCGGTCTCCAGCGCCAGCAGCTCGTCCATGGTCTGACGACGCCGGGCGAGGCGCACCTCCCCGCCATCGATCACCACTTCCGGGATCAGCGGCCGGGAATTGTAGTTCGACGACATCGCGGCACCATAGGCACCGGCATCGGCGAAGACGCAAAAATCGCCGACGGCTGGCAGCGGCAGGTCGCGGAACTCCACCACACCGCCGTCGCCCTGGGTGAACACATCGCCGGACTCGCACAGCGGACCGGCGACCGCGACCGGATGCGCGGCACCGGTGACCGGTACCCCGGCCGCGTCGACGAAGCCGATGCGGTGATAGCTGCCATACATGGCCGGGCGGGCCAGATCGTTGAAGCCCGCGTCGACCACCACGAAATACCGCTCCGCCACCTGCTTGACGGCGCGCACCTCGGCGACGAGGCAGCCCGCCGCCGCGACCAGGAACCGGCCCGGCTCGATCTCCATCTCCACCGGTGCCGACTGGTGCTGCTGGATCGCCAACCGGGCGGAATCCCACTGCTTCACGTAGTGCTCGGTATCGATCTCGCTGCCGCCGTCGTGATACGGAACGGACAGGCCGCCGCCGGCGGAGACCGCCTGCACCGGCAGGCCGAGCGCCCGATAGGCCTCGATCATGGCGTCGCCGACCCGCTCCAGATGGCCGTAATCGACGCCGGAGCCGATATGCATGTGCAGTCCGACCAGCTCGAGCCCGGCCGCCTTGATGCGCGGGCCAAGCTCGGGCAGCTGCTCGTACCAGATACCGTGCTTGGAGAACGGGCCGCCGGTATTGGTCTTGTTGCTGTGGCCGTGGCCGAAACCGGGATTGACCCGCAGCCAGATCCGATGCCCCGGGCTGACGGCGGCGATCTGGTCGATCATATCGGGCGAGCCGCAATTGACCGGAATGCCGAGTTCCGCCACCCGCTCGAGGGTGGGCCGGTCGAAGATATCGGCGGTGAAGACCAGGTCGTCTCCGCCGGCCTGATATCCCGCCGCCAGCGCCCGGGTGATCTCGCCGTTCGACACCGCGTCGATCTTCACGCCGTTGCGCCGCATCACACGCAGCAGGTCCAGGTTGCTGCTGGCCTTCTGAGCATAGCGGATGGTGTCGAAGCCGCGCAGACGGGCGATCTGGCTCTCGATCCGGGCGGCGTCATAGAGCCAGAACGGGGTCCCGACCGTCGCGGCAAGCGCGGTGATGAGGGCACCGTCGCGCTCGCCGGTTCCCAGGCGGGTCGAAATGTCGGAAGCAGCGGCCATGGATCCCCCAGAGAAAACGCCGCCGTCCAGGGTCCGGACGGCGGCGTATCACATGACGGGAAATCCCTGAAACATCAAGCCCGCCTGGGCTCCTCCGTCTCCTGGGGCGCGTCGGGAAGCGGCGGCTTCCGTCCCATGTCCGATCCGGCGACCTGACGCAGGGTGGTCGCTCCCCGCCCGCGCCAGCGCCGCTCGAAATCGGCGATGTAATCGCGGGTCTGCGGCACGGCGTAGAGGTTCTTGGCGAGCTGGATCTGGAAGACCATCAGCGAGCCGTGGCGGAACGCGGTCTCGCAGGCGGTCAGGTAGAACTCCCACATCCGGTAGAACCGTTCGTCGTACATCGCGACGATCCGATCCTTCTCCTCCGCGCAGCGCAGCCGCCACCGGTTCAGTGTCTCCGCATAATGCTGGCGCAGGATCTCCACATCGGTCGTGAAGAGCCTGGTGTTCTCGATGGCGGTGAACTGCTGGCGCAGGGACGGTGTGTAGGCGCCGGGGAAGATGTACTTCTCCATCCACTGATTCTGCGGCTCCGGCCGGTTGAACACGCCGACCGCGTGGACCACCGCCACGCCCTCGGGGCGCAGCAGGCGGTTCACCTGACCGTAGAACTCGTCATAGTGCCTGGGGCCGACATGTTCGAGCATGCCGACCGACACGATGCGGTCGTACTGATCCTCCACCTCCCGATAGTCCTTCAGGTGGAACCGCACCCGGTCCGCCACGCCGGCCTCCTCGGCCCGGCGGTTGGACACCGCATGCTGCTCGCGCGACAGGGTCACGCCGTCGACCTGAAGGTCGTCGACCAGACTGGCCAGGAACAGGCTAAGCCCGCCCCAGCCCGACCCGATATCGAGCACCCGCTGGCCCGGCTTCAGGTTCAGCTTTGCGGCAAGATGCAGCTTCTTGTTCCACTGTGCCGTTTCCAGATCGTCGTCGGGATTGAGGAAATAGGCGCAGCTATACTGCCGGTCGCTGTCGAGGAAGATATCGAACAGCTCGTCGCTCAGATCATAGTGATGGGCGACCTTACCCTGGGCCAGATGGACCGGGTTCCAATTGCGGATCGCAGCCCGTATGCCGCGAACCCCGGCCAGCAGCTTGCGCATGGTGCCTTCGCGCACACTGCCGATATTGACCATGCAGAGATCGAGAAAGTCGTAGAGCGTACTCTCCTCTTCCAAGACGAGGCCGCCGTTCATGTATCCCTCGCCGATCGCCAGCTCGGGATTGAGCATCAGCCGGCGGTCGAGGCTCCGATCCAGGATCCTGACCGTGGCCCGTGGGCCGTCGCAGGATCCAAGACACTCGTGACGGTTACCATCGGGGTCGATCAAAGTAAGATGCCCGATGGATATCAACTGGCGGAACGCGCGCGCAGAGAGCATCGTCGCCACCCCCTGTTCGTTTCGTCATCGATCGCATGGATGCAATCGACCTTAACCATACTAAGGATAATACAATAAGGATTTCCAGGGAGGGAAGCATATGAACACGCGTCAGTTGGGCAAGACCCGCCTGCAGGTCTCGGAACTGGTGTTCGGCGGCGGCTGGGTCGGCGGCATTCTGATCCACCAGGACGACGAGGTTAAACGGGCGGCACTCCGCCGGGCGATCGATGCCGGCATCAACTGGATCGACACCGCCGGCGACTACGGCCAGGGGCAGTCGGAGATCGCCTTGGGCTGGCTGCTGTCGGAAATCGACACATCCGAGCGCCCCCATGTCTCCACCAAGATCCGCCTGGATCTCGAGAGCGACGAGACCGCCGCAAGTCAGATCCGCCGCGGCATCGAGCGGAGCCTCGATCGCCTGCGCCTGGACAAGGTGAGCCTGTTCCAGCTGCACAATCCGGTGGAGCCCCGGGCGACCGGCCAGCATGTCGGTGTCGACGACGTGATCGGCGACGGCGGGATCGCCGACCTCCTCGACGGTCTGCGCAAGGAAGGGCTGACCGACCATATCGGCTTCACCGCCCTGGGCGACCCGGCCTCCTGCATCCGGGTCGTGGAGAGCGGCAAGGTCGACACCGCCCAAGTCTACTACAACATGCTCAATCCGACCGCCGGGCTGAGCGAGCCGCTGGACGGTCTCGTGGCCCAGGACTTCACCGGGCTGATGGCCGCCTGTCGGCGCCACGAGGTCGGCATCATGAACATCCGCGTCTTCGCCGCCGGCGTGCTGGCGACCGACATCCGGCACGGCCGCGAAGTGGCGATCACCCCGGAAAACCGGGACCTCGAGGCCGAGTCCAAACGGGCCCGCTCAGCCATCGCCGCCGCCGGCGACAGCGGCGAGAGCCGGGCCGAGACGGCGATCCGCTTCTCGCTCGCGAACGAGGACATCTCCTGCGTGGTCGTCGGGCTGGCGGAACTGGAGCACCTGGAGCTGGCGATCAAGGCGGCGGAAGCGGGACCGCTGTCCGCCACCAAGCTCTCCAGCCTGCGCGACCTCTGGCGCCGGAATTTCGACCTTTAGGCCCGGCCTCGATGGGCAGCGGGAGCGCGCCAGCCGGGCGGGTCAGCCGCCCGGTTGCTTCAGGGTGAATTCGGCTTCAGGGTGAATTCGCCCTCGCGGATGCGGTCGGGCCATTCGGCGACCATCTCGGCCACCGTTTCCTCGCCGTAGATGTCGATCATGTCGGTCAGGGCGGCGAAGATCGCCGAGGAGGCGACGATTTCCGAGGAGGCGCCCTGGGCCACCGCGTCATCCCAGGCTTCGAGCATCACCCGCAGGGCGAGACGCTTCTGCTCGTCTTCGGGCAGGATCGGCGGTTGTTGTTCGTCGCTCATGGTCGCCTCCGCTGGAACGCGTGTCCGGTGCGCCGAGGCTTAGCGCGGCGCGTACCCGCTGTCACCCGGAACGTGGCGGCAGCCGGTCCGGCGTGGCAGTGTCGCCGCCATGACCGACACCGCTTCCGATCCGCCGGCCGCCTCCCGGCTCGATGCCGCCGATCCCGGCCTGTCCCTGCGCGACGGCGTGCCGGTGTCCACGCGTTTCGACGATGTCTATTTCTCCCGCGAGGACGGCCTGGCCGAGACCGCCCATGTCTTCCTGCGGGGCTGCGGCCTGCCGGACGCGTGGCGCGGTGGTCTCGGGACTGTCACCCCCCGGCTTTTCACCGTGGCCGAGACTGGTTTCGGCACCGGCCTGAACTTCCTGGCCACCTGGCAGCTCTGGCGCGAGGCCCGTCCGGCGGGCGGCATCCTGCACTATGTCGCGGTGGAGGGCTTTCCGCTCTCCCGGACGCAGCTCTGCGAGACGCTGTCAGCGTTCCCGGGGCTCGGCGCCTTCGCCGCCCGGCTGCGCGCCCGCTACCCCGAGCCGGCCACCGCCGGCCATCACCGGATCTGGTTCGAGGAGGAAAGGCTCTGCCTGACCCTGCTGATCGGCGAGGCGGCGGCCGCATTGAACGGGCTGGAGGCGCGGGTCGACGCCTGGTTTCTCGACGGCTTCGCCCCCGCCAGAAACCCGTCCATGTGGCGCCCGGCGGTGCTGGAGCAGGTGGCGCGGCTGTCCGGCCCGGGCACCAGGCTGGCCAGCTTCACCGCGGCGGGCGCGGTCCGCAGAGGCCTCGCCGAACTCGGCTTTACTGTGGAGAAGCGGCCGGGCCACGGGCGCAAGCGCGACTGCATCGCCGCCCGCTTCACCGGCCCGCGTCGTCCGGCCACGGGCGAGCCCTGGTACGCCCCCCCGTCGCCGCTGCGTCCGGGTCGCGTGGCGGTGATCGGTGCCGGGATCGCCGGTGCCGCCGTGGTCGGCGCCCTGGCGCGGCGCGGCGTGGAGGCCGTCTGGCTCGATCGTCATGGCCGGATCGCGGCCGAGGCCTCGGGCAATCCGGCCGGGCTGGTGATGGCCCGCCCGACCGCCGACGGCGACGTCCAGGGCGCCTTGAGCGCTGCCGCCTTCCGCTTCGCCCTGAATCAGGCGTCCCGGTCGGGTGTGCCGATCGGTGGCGACGGCGTGCTGGAACTGGCCCCCGACGACGCTGTGCTCGGCCGGTTCCAGGACATGGCCGATGCGGGCCATCTGGCGCCGATCTCCGCCGCGCTGGTCGATGCAGGGCCGGCCGGCGAGATCGCTGGTGTCGCGCTCGACCGGCCGGCCCTGTGGCACCGCACCGGCGGCTGGGTCGCGCCGCGCGCCTGGAGCGCCGCTCTTTCCGGCCCGCACCGTCCGGCCCGCTCGACCGTCGCCGGGCTGACGCATGACCCCGCCGGCTGGGCCTTGCGCGATGCCGACGGCCGCACGCTGGACCGGGCCGACGCGGTCATCCTCGCTTCCGCCATGCTCTCGCCGGCGCTGGCCCCGGCCGCCCGCCTCCCCCTGGAAGCGATCCGAGGCCAGATCACCCGTCTCGCCGCAACCACCGCAAGCAGCCGCCTGCGAAGCTGCATCTCGTTCGGCGGCTATCTGTCCCCGGCGATCGGCGGCACGCATGTGACCGGCGCCACCTATACCCGGGGCGGGTTCGAGCCGGCGGGTTGGCCGGTCGCGGTGCAGGCGGAGGACCACCGACGCACCCTCGGCCTCTTGCCCTCCGCCCTGTCCCGCCTGTTCGACGCGGCCCCTTCGGTGCTGGGCGGCCGGGCGGCGGTCCGGGCGGTCACGCCCGACCGGCAGCCGATCGCCGGGCCGCTCTGCGATGCCGCCGGGCTGGTCGACGCCTACGGTCACCTGCGGGTCGACGCCCGACGGCTGGACGGCGGACCGCCGCCGTTCCTGGAGGGGCTGTTCGCGGTGACCGGCCTCGGCTCGCGCGGGCTCGTCACCGCGCCGCTGATGGCGGAGCTCGCGGTCTCCCAATTGCTGGGGGAGCCCTGGCCGGTCGACCGCGCGATGGCCGCCTGCGTCCACCCGAACCGGTTCACGATCCGCGACCTGCGGCGACGCCGGATATAGTCAGGTCCGAAACAACGCCCCCGAGGAGGAAACCATGTCCCCGTTCACGATCCAGCAGCAGGTCACCTTCCTGTACACCCGCGATCTCGCCGCCGGGTCGGCCTTCCTGCGCGACAAGGTCGGCCTGACCCTGGCGCTCAACCAGTTCGACCTCTGCCACATCTACCAGGCCGCTCCGAACGCCTTTCTGGGGGTGTGCACGAACCGGCCGCCGGCGGAGAACCCGGCGGTGACCTATTCCTTCGTGGTGAACGACGCGGACGCCGCGTACGAGACGCTGAAGAGCCGCGGCGTGGAGTTCGAGGGGCCGCCGCAGCTGAGCGAGCGTTTCAACGTCTACTCCACCTTCTTCCGGGGACTGGAAAGCTACCGATTCGAGATCCAGGAGTTCCGCGACCCGAGCTGGCCCGCGCCCTTGGCGTGATCCGGGCCGTCAGGCGGCGACGCTGTCTTCCTCGCGGTCGCTGTGGGTGACCCGCTTGCGGATCGAGATGCGCGGATAGATCGCGACCATGCCGCCGGCCACCCGGTCGGTGCTCTCGTCGCGGAGCGGCAGCATCAGGCGCTCGAAGATCACCATCCAGCTGTCGCCGGCGACCTCGAATTCGGCATATTGCGGCGCCCGTTCGGCCACCATGGCCCGGTAGGTCCCCTCGACATGATCGCGCAGGGCAGCCGGCATCTCGTCCAGGTAGCGGCCGACCATGTCGTCGCCGAAGAGCGGCGTCAGTTCGCGCCCCATCTGCAGGAAGCGGATCCGATCGGTCGTCTCCTCGACCTCGACGATTACGATGTGGGCGAGGTAGGGGGCGACATCGACCGGCGACAACCCGCCAATGGCAGGGATGCCGCCGCCCCGCCGCGCCTTGTCCCACAAGGCGGTCAGTTCTTGAAGCTCGGGACGGTGAAGCTGAGAGGGGTCGAGGCGCATCGTGATCACACCCAAAAGGACTGTTCCTGCTCGACAGGCTAGCGCCGAGGTTCATAAGGTTTCGTTGACGCCGCGATGACGCCTTCGTTCCAAGGATATTTTTTCGATGACCAGCACCGATCTCGCCCTCCTGTCGGCCACCGACCTGCTGCACGCCTATGCCCGCAAGACGATCTCGCCGGTGGAGGCGACCAAGGCCGCCCTCGACCGCATCGACGCGCTGAACGGTAAGCTGAACGCCTTCCGGATGGTCGATCACGAGTCGGCCCTGGCGAGCGCGAAACAATCGGAGGCGCGCTGGGCCAAGGGCGAGCCTGTCGGACTGGTCGACGGCGTGCCCACCTCGATCAAGGACCTGTCCCTGACCGAGGGCTGGTCGACCCTGCGTGGTTCCAAGACCGTCAAGGCGGACGGCCCCTGGGATGTGGACGCCCCCTACGTCGCCCGGCTGCGCGAGCACGGCGCGGTGCTGCTCGGCAAGACGACCACGCCGGAGTTCGGCTGGAAGGGCGTGACCGACAGCCCGCTGACCGGCATCACGCGTAACCCCTGGGACCCGACGAAGACGCCGGGCGGCAGCTCCGGCGGAGCGGCGGTGGCGGCGGCAGCCGGCATGGGCGCCCTGCACCAGGGATCGGACGGTGGCGGCTCGATCCGCATGCCGGCGGGCTATACCGGCATCTACGGCATCAAGCCGACCTTCGGCCGGGTGCCGGCCTATCCGGCCTCGCCTTTCGGCTCGGTCGCCCATATCGGCCCGATGACCCGCACGGTCGCCGATTCCGCCCTGATGCTGACGGTGATGGGCGAGCCCGATGCCCGCGACTGGTACGCCGTGCCGTACGAGGGTGCGGACTACCGCAACGCCCTGCGCCCGTCGGTGGCCGGCTGGCGAATCGCCTACAGCCCCGATCTCGGCGGTGCCACGGTGCAGCCCGAGGTCGCCGCCCTGGTGGCCAAGGCGGTCGAGGTGTTCCGCGAACTCGGTGCGACGGTCGAGGAAGTGGAAAGTCCGCTGCCCAACAGCCACGAGGTCTTCGCCGCGCACTGGTTCACCGGGGCCGCCAACCTGTTCACCGCGTTCAGCGAGGAGCAGAAGGCCCTGATCGACCCGGGCTTGGTCGAGGTCGCCGAGGCCGGTGCCCGCTATTCCCTGCTGGAGTATTTCGCCGCGGTGAAGCAGCGCGAGGCGCTGGGAACCACGATGAACGAGTTCCACGAGACCTACGACCTGCTGCTCACCCCGACCCTGCCGCAGCCGGCCTTCGAGGCCGGCCACGAGGTGCCGCCGGGCTCCAACATGAAGCGCTGGACCGAGTGGACGCCGTTCTCCTACCCGTTCAACCTGACTCAGCAGCCGGCGGCGACGATCCCCTGCGGCCGCGTCGGCGGTCTGCCGGTCGGTCTGCAGATCGTCGGTCCGAAATGGGGGGAGGATATGGTGCTGACCGCCTCGGCCGCGTTCGAGGGCGTGATGCCGATCGAACTGCCGACGATTTAGGCAATCTTCAGCGGGCCGCCACGGCAGCCCGCACCCGCGCCGTCACCGTGCTGGCGCGGCTGAGGTCGGTATCGATCTCCAGGCCCGCGGCGGCGAAGGCGCGTGCGACCCAGGTATTGCAGGTATTGAACAGGGTGAAAGTGCCGACGGCGTCATAGAACCCGCTCCGACGGTAGAGGCCAGGCCCCAGCGCCGACAGCCGCTCTCCCTGGGCGCGGTCGAAACTCGCCGCGATAAAGCCGATGAGCCGGTCGAAACCGGCCGTATCCAGGGGCACGTCGACGACCTCGGCATCCGGGAAGTACCGCGCCGGCGGGACGGGCATGCCGACCAGGTGCATGACCGCCGGTGTCTCGATGAAGGCCGCGCTGACATAGCTGCCGATCGCCGGGTCCGGATCGCGGTAGAACGCAGCATCGCCCCAGCCGAACTCGACCCAGCCGGCCTCGGGCAGGTCGCCGATCTCGGGGATAAGGGCGGGGTCGATATCGGCGCTGCGCACCGCGATGCCGGTGTGCCAGCCGATATTGACGAGATGAACCAGACGCTCGCCGCCGGCGGCCGGACCGGCAAGCGAGAGCAGGACACCCAGACCGAACAGGATTGCGACCGCCCGTGCCATCCGCCTTACTCCTCCCTCGACGATCCGGCCCTCAACGTGCCGGCCCTCAACGTGCCGGCCCTCAACGTACTGGCGACGACGGTGCCGACCCAAAATGGCCATCCGGAGGCAGGGCATGACCCCGACCGTCATCCTTCTCGACGGCGTCGGCAGCGCCGGCAAGACCTCCATCGCCCGCGCCTTTCAGGAGGTCGCGCGCGATCCGTTCCTGCATGTGCAGATGGACGGCTTCTTCGACATGCTGCCGGCCCGCCTGATAGGCCACCCGGACGGCGTCGACTTCGTCCCGGTCCCCGGCGACGGTCCGCCCGAAGTGGCGGTGCGCAGCGGCCCGGCCGGCGCCCGCCTGTTCGGAGCCATTCCGGCGGCTGTCGCCGCGCTGGCGAGCGCCGGCAACAACCTGATCGTCGACGACGTCATTCTGGGCGACCGGATGGCGGAGTACGACCGGCACCTCGCCCGGTTCCGTTTCCTGAAGTTCGCTGTCCACGCACCGCTGGAGGTCCTGGAAGCCCGCGAAGCGGCACGCGGCGACCGCAGGATCGGCCTCGCCCGATGGCAGTTCCCGCGGGTGCATGCGGGCAAGACCTACGATCTGGAGATCGACACCGCCGAGCACGGCCCCGAAGACTGTGCCCGGCTGATCTGTGACGCCTTCGGCCTTTAGGCCCGGCCCTGCCGCAGCGCCCGGCCGGAGCGTTCGCCGGTACACCGGCCCTCGGCCCAGACGATGCGGCCGTTGACGATCACCGTGTCGATGCCGGCGGCCGGGGTCATCGGGTCCTCGAAGGTGGCGCTGTCGATGATGTCCCGGGCGTCGAACACGCACAGGTCGGCGAACTTGCCCTCCGCCACCTCGCCCCGGTCCTTCAGGCCGAACTCCTCGGCGGAGAGCGAGGTCATGCGGCGCACCGCCTCCTCCAGCGGAAACAGGCCGAGATCGCGGGAATAATGGCCGAGAATGCGCGGGAAGGTGCCCCACAGCCGCGGATGCGGGAACTCGTCATGGGGCAGGCCGTCGGAGCCGAACATCGCCTGCGGATAGGACAGGATGCGCTGCACGTCGTCCTCGTCCATGGAGAAGTAGATCGCGCCGGCCGGCTGCAGCCGTTCCGCCGCCGCGTACACGTCCACGCCCCACTCCTCGGCGACGTCCTTCAGGTCGCGCCCCTTGTGCTCGGGATGCGGCACCGACCAGGTCACCATGACCCGGTTGGAGAAGGCGATGCTGTCCGCCTTCAGCACCGTGGAGGAGGCGTGATACGGATACACGTCGAGACCGATCTTCTGGCTCTTCCGATAGCGGTCGAACAGCGCCAGCGTCTCCTTGGAGCGGCCGAAATTGTCCTTCCCGTGCACCTTGTGGTGGGAGACGATCACCGGCACCCCGGCCTCTCGGCCGATCAGGAAAGTCTCCTCCAGGCTCTTCACCACATCGGCACCCTCGTTGCGCATATGGGTGACGTAGCGCCCGCCATGGGTCTTCAGCGCCCTGGCGATCTCGATCACCTCCTCGGTCGGCGCCTGCTCAGACGGCGCGTAGAACAGGCCGGTGGACAAACCGCTGGCGCCGGCGTCCAGCGACTCCTCCAGCCGGCCGCGCATGGTCTTGATCTCGTCCGACCTTGCTGCCCGGTAGACGTCGTCCATGGCACCGACCCGCAAGGTCGAGTGACCGACCAGGAAGGCGGCGTTGACGCTGGCCGGGGCCTCGTCGATCGCGGTCAGGAAGGCGTCGAAGGTGCCGTATTTCCACCATTCCTCGGTGCCGAGCAGGTCGAGCGGCGGCGGCGGGCGGCGGTCCATGACCAGCGGCGCCAGGGAGATGCCGCAATTGCCGACGACGACGCTGGTCACGCCCTGGCTCACCTTCATGTCCATGGTCGGCTTCGACAGCAGCGCCCGGTCGTCATGGGTGTGCACATCGACGAATCCCGGCGCGACGATGCGGCCGGTGACGTCGATCTCGCGGCCCGCCCGGACGGAGGAGAGGTCGCCGATGGCGGCGATCCGGTCGTCGACGATCGCCACGTCGGCCCGCATCCGCGCCGCCCCGGTCCCGTCGATCACCTCGCCCCCGCTCAGTTTCAGGTCGCAGCGCTCCAATCCGGCCATCGTCGTCTCCTTGATCTCGCAAGCCCCGATGGCAGCCCGCCGCCACCCCGAAGTCAAGGCGGGTTAAAGCGTTCCGACCAGAAAGCCCTATCGGGTCAGCCAGCATGCTTCCCGTGATAATTGCATCCGACGAGGCGTGACAATTTTCAATGCTGGCACCCGGAAGTTGGTGCCCAATGGGTTCACCGTATTCAGTCAGGAGGATCAGCTCATGGCGAATTTCGAACTTTTTGTGGATCCGGAGACGCCCGACAATCTCGCCGGCGTTCGCAGCGTATCGTCAGCCTTTGTTGGCGAAGTCCGCGTGTTTCTTGGCGAGATCTTGCAACAATATCCCGACCTGATGGTCGAGGAGTTGATCCAGCCGGTGTCCGAACTCTTCGAAGCCAGCGGACCGGCTTTCGAGTCTTGCCAGCAATGGTGCGCCGACATGCCGATCGAGCACATCGACGGCCACGATCTCCGCGCCCGGAGCCTGAACCGGAAACTTGGAATGGTGAACTACTGGTATCGGCGTTTTTTGCAAACTGCGCAGCAGATCCCCGATCCGCGCCGCGTGGTGCTCGGGCCGATCCTTCGGCGGCTGCTCGAATTCCTGAACTCGCTGCTGAAGAGCCTTTTGAGCGCCGCGCCTGCCGGAGGCGCGGTGGTCGAACTGAAGGAAGCGTTCGAGGGAGCGGTCGACGATCTGACGGACATGACATAGCAGGCGTTGACCGGGCGTGAACGCCCCCCACCTCTCACCGAGACCCGTTTTCCGGCCGAGAGGACCCCAGATGCTCCCGACCCGACCGTTGCTGCTCGCCCTGCCCTTTCTCGCAGCACTGCCCTCACTGGCCGTCGCGCAGGAGACCGAGCAGGCCGAGGCCTGCGCCCTGACCGCCGAAACCAGAGTCGCCGATCTCGATCATCCCTGGGGCGTCACCTTCCTGCCCGACGGCATGGCGGTCATCACCGAGCGCGATGGCGCCCTGTGGCTGGCCGACCCGCAATCGGGGGAGAAATCGGCGATCGACGGCGCCCCGAACGTGCGGGCGTCCGGCCAGGGCGGCCTGCTCGACGTGGTCGCCCATCCGGACTTCACCGACAACCGGCGGCTCTACTTCTCCTACTCCGAGCGGCGCGGAGACGGGCTCACCGGCACCGCCATCGCCCATGGCACGCTGTCGGCCGACGGATCGCGGCTGACCGACCTGACGCAGATCTTCTCGATGTCGCTGGCGACCGGCACGACGCGGCATTTCGGCTCACGCATCGTCTTCAAGGGCGATGGGACACTGTGGTTCACCATCGGCGACCGCGGCGACCGGCCGCGCGCGCAGAATCCCAGCGACCATGCCGGCTCGGTGCTGAGGATCGCGGAGGACGGCAGCATCCCGGGCGACAATCCCTTCGCCGACGGCAGAAACGGCGCCCGCGAGATCTGGTCCTTCGGCCACCGCAACCCGCAGGGTGCCGCCCGGCACCCGGAGACCGGCGCGCTGTGGATCGTGGAGCACGGCGCGCGCGGGGGCGACGAGATCAACCGGCCGGAGGCGGGAAAGAACTATGGCTGGCCGACGATCTCCTACGGCCGCCATTACCACGGTGGCCAGATCGGAATCGGGACGTCGGCGGCCGGCATGGAGCAGCCGGTCTACTACTGGGATCCGTCGATCGCGCCGTCGGGCCTCGCCTTCGTGGGCGGTGATCTCTTTCCGGCCTGGACCGGCGACATCCTGGTCGGCGCCCTGAAGGACCGCATGCTGGTGCGGCTCGACATGGAGGACGGCGCGGTCGCCGGCGAGGAGCGGCTGTTCAAGGGCCGGTTCGGCCGGGTGCGCGACGTCCGGATGGGTCCGGACGGCGCGATCTGGTTGCTGACCGATGAGAGCGACGGCGCGCTGATCCGTGTCGCGCCGTCGGAGGGTGTCTGCGGCTAGCGGAGGGTGCCTGCGGCTAGAGCGCGAGCAGTTCAGATCGAAACGATCTGTACGGTGAATCTCCCTCTAACCCAGCAAAGTTAGAGCAAATTCACACGAGCAGATGTTTCCATCTGATCGTGATTTTCTCTAGCGCTGGCCAGCGATGGCAGCCACCTGGTTGAGGAAGGTGGCGTCCGCCGTCTGGGCAATCTGCAGCGTTTCACCGATATGGCTGACGGCAATCATGTTGCCGGAGGCATGCGGGAAGAAGGTCAGCACCTCATAGGCGGCGCTGCCGTTGCCGACATCGGTGCAGGACAACTCCACATGCGGCAGGATCGTTTCCGTGCCCGGCATGATGCGCAGATCCGCCTCGGAGGTGAGCTGGCCCTTGCAGCTCGGCGCCTTCAGCTTGGTCAGCTCGGCCCGCAGCTCCTCCTCGCTATGGCTGCCTCCCACCGACTGGACCAGACCGAGCCCGCGCTCGATCCGCCAGACCAGCGCCGCGTTCCAGCGCTTCATGGCCTGATCGACATCCTTGGGGATGCCGAACTGGTCCTGGGGCAGATCATTCAGCACGCGCCAGGCAAAGGCCTGGGGCTGCAGCGTGAACAGGTCCTGGCCGTGGATCTTGGCCAGCTTCTCGCGGGCCTGAGCGGCCTTCTCGCCGTCCTGGACGCCCGCCTTCACCTGACGGACGCAATCCTCCATCACGCCGAAGGCCTTCGCGGTGCCGGTCAGCGGAAACTTCAGGGTGCCGAAGAAGCCGGTGATCGTCGCGACATTGCCGGCCTTGAACGCCTGGACCAGCTCCGGATGGTCCTGCATCAGGGTGCCGAGCGTATCCTTGCTCACCACCTGGAAGGCACCGCTCACTTCCGGGCGGTCGTCGACCTTGATGGTGACCTTGGCGGCCTGACCGGGTTCCAGCGTCCAGCTCTTGTTGATCAGATAGACTTCGTACGTGCCGTTGGCCGCCAGTCCGAAGCCGAGATCCGTCTCGCTCTCATAGTCGCCGACGATGGCGCAGCGCTGGAACTGCCCCTCCTTGGAGATATAGGCGTCGCCCTGCCAGATCCCGCTCTTGAACGCGGCCGAAGCCGGTGAGGCGATCGAGAGGGTCAACGCGGCAACGACGGCGGCGACCGTCGCAATCGAACGAAGTGCGGTCATTCATCGGCTCCCGGCCGGTGGCAATGTCCCCTGCCCTAACGCGTATCGGGGTGCGGGCTCAAGCGTCGCCCAACAGAACCGCAAGATCGTGACGGATCTAGGGCAACGCAAGGGGCGGGGCAAACATCGCGCCGACGAGGCCCGCACGGGGCGGTGAAGCGGCCGGCACTCGGCCGCGGCCTTACTGCTGTTGCGCGTCGGCGGCCGCGACCGTCTGGGTCAGAACGTCCCGCAGGGCCGCGGTCACCTCGCCGCCCGCGCGCTGGCGCAACGCCACCTCCGCGCGCCGCCAGTGCGGCCGCGCCAGCGCCAGCATGTCGCGGCCCGTGTCGGTCAGTTCCACCGAGCGACTGCGTCTGTCCGACCCGGGCGCCAGCCGGACCCAGCCGGCGTCCCGCAGCGGCGCCAGGTTCCGGGTCAGGGTCGTGCGGTCCAGGTCCAGCCGGTCCGCGAGGTCGGTCACCGACGGACGGTCCATCCGCTCGATGTTCGACAGCAGCCCGTACTGGGTGACCTTAAGACCGGTTTCTTTCAGCGCCTCGTCGTAATACTGGGTGAGCCGACGCGCCGCGCCACGCACTAGCGAGCAGGTACAGGCCAAACCGGCTTCGTCGCTTGGGACCATCATCACGCGCCAATTGACAATTATGTGCAGGTACACGAGTGTAGCTGCACGTACTGTAACACACCCCACATTTCCGGCCAACCGCCCTTCCGGAGTCTGCCATGTCGACCCTCGCCCATCCCTCGTCACCCGGCTGGAGGACTCCCGTCGTGGTGATCGTCGCCGGATGTCTGATCGCCATGATCGGCTTCGGAATCCGCTCGGCGTTCGGTCTGTTCCTGGAGCCGATGACCCTGGCCAAGGGGTGGGACCGGGAGACGTTCGGTCTCGCCATGGCGATCCAGAACCTGCTCTGGGGCATCGGCGTGCCGGTCGCCGGCATGATCGCCGACAAGTTCGGCCCCTCGCGGGTTCTGGCGGTCGGCGCGGTGATCTACACGGTCGGGGTCTGGGGCATGGCGACGGCCGACAGCTCCCTGGAGCTGCACCTGTTCGGCGGCGTGCTGACCGGAATCGGGGTGGCCTTCACAGCCTTCTCGCTGGCCATGGCCGCCATGGCCAAGGTCGTCGGGCCGGAGCGCCGGTCCCTGGCGCTCGGCCTCGGCACGGCGGCGGGTTCGTTCGGCCAGGTGGTGTTCTCCCCGCTCGGTCAGGGCTTCATCGGCGCCTATGGCTGGGAGAGCGCCCTGCTGATGCTGGCGGCCTCGGCGCTGTTCATCATCCCGCTGGCCTTCATCCTGCCCTCGAACACCAATGCCAAGGGCGAGGTGCCGAGCAACCAGACCTTCCGTCAGGCGATGGCCGAGGCCGGCGCCCATCGCGGCTACATCCTGCTGACCATCGGCTTCTTCGTCTGCGGTTTCCACGTGGCCTTCATCACCGTGCACTTCCCGTCCTATGTCCGTGACCTGGGGCTGGATCCGACGGTTGGTGCCTATTCGCTCGCGCTGGTCGGACTGTTCAACATCATCGGGTCCTTCGCCTCCGGAATGGCGGGCCAGCGCTGGAGCAAGAAGGTCGGGCTCAGCACGATCTACTTCGCCCGTGCCATCGTCATCATCGCGCTGCTCATGGCGCCGAAGACGGAGCTGACGATCTACCTGTTCGCCGGCGCCATGGGCATTCTGTGGCTCTCGACCGTCCCGCTCACCACCGGCATCGTCGCCCAAATCTTCGGCGTGAAGTACATGGCCACCCTGTTCGGCTTCGTGTTCCTCAGCCACCAGCTCGGCTCGTTCGCCGGCATCTGGCTCGGCGGCTACCTGTACGACACGACCGGCTCCTATGACGGGGTGTGGTGGGCCGGCGTGGTGCTGGGTCTGGCGGCGGCGATCATCCATCTGCCGATCAACGAGAAGCCGCTCGCCCGGCTCACCCCGGTCACCGTCTAAAGCTCACACGGGGCTGGACAAATCCGACATGGACGGCGAATACCACCGTCCATGTCGAACCCGCGCGAGATCCCCCTGAGCAAACGCCTGCTTTGGCCGCTGGAGGCCGCTGGCGCGCTCGCCGTCTACGGGCTGATGCGGCTGCTCCCGATCGATGCGGCCTCGGCGCTCGGCGCCGCCGTGCTGGCGCGGGTCGGCCCGATGCTTCGCCTTCACAAGGTCGCGCGCGGCAACCTGGAACGGGCCTTCCCGGAGAAGGACGCGGGCGAGATCGACCGGATCCTGGCCGGCATGTGGCGTAACCTCGGCCGGACCGCCGGCGAGTTCGCGCATATCCGCACCCTGCTGCGCGAGATGGACCGCCGGGTCGAGATCGTCGGCGCCGAACACGCCCTGGCGGCGATGCGGGACGGCGGTCCGGCGATCTACGTCTCCGGCCACATCGCCAACTGGGAGCTGATGCCGCTGGCCGCCGCCCATGTCGGGCTGGTGATCGACGCGGTGTACCGCGCCCCGGACAATCCGCTGATCTCCTCGCTCTACGACAAGCGCAAGCCGCATCCGGACGCCACGATGTTTCCCAAGGGCAGCCAGGGCGCGCGCGGCGTGATGGATGCGCTGAAGCGCGGCCGCCCGCTCGGCCTGTTGATTGATCAGAAGATGAATGACGGGATCGAGGCCCGGTTCTTCGGCCGCAGGGCGATGACCACCCCGGCCTTTGCCCAGCTCGCCCGGCGGTTCGACTGCCCCATCGTCGCGGTGCGGATCGAGCGGCTTGAAGGTGCGCGGTTCCGGGTGACCGCCCATGAGGGGGTGACGGTGCCGCGCGACGGCAAGGCGTCGGAAGACGTCGCCGCCACCGTGCAGCGGTTCAACGACCTGCTGGAGAGCTGGATCCGCGAGCGGCCGGAACAGTGGCTCTGGGTCCACCGGCGCTGGCCGAAGGGGGAGTAGTCCGCCGCCCTTCCCTAAGCCGCACTCTGCGGCTCGCGGAACTGCAGGGCGTGCAGACGGGCATAGGTGCCCCCGCGCTCCACCAGCGCATGGTGGTCACCGCTCTCCACAACCCGTCCTGCCTCGAACGCATGGATCACGTCGGCGCCCTGCACCGTGGACAGCCGGTGGGCGATGACCAGGGTCGTTCGCCCCTTCATCAGCCGGGCCAGCGCCGCCTGGATCTGCCGCTCGGATTCGGTGTCGAGCGCACTCGTCGCCTCGTCCAGCAGCAGGATCGGCGCGTCCTTCAGGATCGCCCGGGCGATGGCGATGCGCTGACGCTGACCGCCGGACAGCTTGGTGCCGTGCTCGCCCACCCGGGTGTCGTAGCCGTCCGGCAGGGCGGAGATGAACTCATGGGCCGCCGCCGCCTCGGCCGCCGCGCGCAGTTGGTCGTCGGTCGCGTCGGGCCGGCCGAATCGGATGTTCTCCGCCACCGTATCGTCGAACAGCACGATCTCCTGGCTGACCAGGGCGACGGCGTCGCGCAGGCTGGCCAGGGTCAGGGCGCGCACGTCGGTGCCGCCGATCGTCACCGAGCCGGCCTCCACGTCGAAGAACCGGGGGATGAGGTTCAGCACCGTGCTCTTGCCGGCGCCGCTGGGACCGACCAGCGCGGTCACCTTGCCGGCCGGCGCCACCAGACTAATGCCGGCAAGCGCTTCGGTGCCGTCGGCATAGCGGAAGCGCACGTCCTTGAGAGCCACTTCCGCCGGCGCGCGTGCGAGAGCCTTGGCGTCCGGCGCCTCGGCGATGGCCGACTTGCGGTCGAGCAGGACGAACAGCCGCTCCGCCGCCGCCAGCCCCTCCTGCAGGGTGGTGCTGACCTTGCCGAGGCCGCGCAGCGGCTGATAAGCCATCAGCACGGCGGCGATGAACGAGAAAAAGGCGCCCGGCGTCGTCGCCCCCTCGATCACCCGATAGCCGCCATAGACGATGACGGCGGCCACCGCGATGCCGCCGAAGGCGTCGACGATCGGCTGCACCGCCGCGCGCACCCGGCCCTGGCGGTAGGTCAGCCGGTAGATCTCCTCGACGATCTCGCCGATCCGCTTCGTCTCGGCCCGCTCCATGGCATAGGCCTTGATCACACGAATGCCTTGGAACGCCTGGCTCAGCAGGGTGGTGAGCTCGCCCATCCGCGCCTGGGCGTCGCCGGAGACCCGACGCATGCGCTTGCCGAGCTTCTGGATCGGCAGCACCGTCAGCGGCGCGACCAGCAGCGCGATCAGCGACAGCAGCCAGTCCTGGTACAGCATCACGCCGACCAGGAAGATCACCGACAGCCCGTCGCGCACCAGGCCGACGATGGCATTGGACACCGCCTGGCGCAGCGCCTGGACGTCGAAGGTGAAATGCGAGATCAGCCCGCCGGTCGCCCGGCTCTGGAACAGTGCGACGTCCTGGTCCAGCAGATGGCCGAACAGGCGGAGCTGGACGTCGGCGACGATCCGCTGGCCGACCCGGGCGAGCAGCGAGTCCTGGAAATACGAGGCGGCGGATTTCAGCGCGAAGGTGACGATCACCGCGCTGCCGACCAGCCACAGCATGGAGCGGTCCTGCTCGACGAACACCTTGTCGACCACCGGATCCATCAGCCAGGCGGTGGCTGCCGTGGTCGCCGCGACGATCGCCATGGCGATCGAGGCCACCGCCAGCCAGCCCGCATGGGGGCGCACGAAGGCGTCCCACAGCCGGCGCAGCAGGGGGCCGGTGCGGGCGTCGTTCAGCGGAATGCGGGTCTTTTCGGGTTTCGCCTCGGCCATCGGCCCCTGATACACGATCCGGCGCCGGCGCGCATCCACCCTGCGGCCGAGGTTTCCGGAGGTCGGTCGCCGTTCATCGGCGCATCCGGACTGAGCAGCGCGAGACGGAGATGCAAGAGAATTGAGACGGACAGACAATCGGCGCGAGGCGATGGAGACTACTATGGTGTTGGGACCGTGCCGAAACGGATGCTCGGTCGTTCCGTCTTCGCAGACCGGTCGGCCGGGCATCCGTGGGCGGCGCCTCGGATGCGCCTGCCTGCGACCGCCCGAAGCCTCGCCGCCCGCTCGGTCCCGGGGCAGCGGACGCTTCCCGCCATCCGCCGCCTGTGCTAGCCAGCGCCCATGGTCGACCTGCCGAAGATTGCCGACATGCCGGATGCCCTCGACGCCGCCGCCCGCCGCGCGGCGTGGTGGAACCTCATGCTGGTCGATCACGGCTTCCTGCGCGCGGTGTTCCTTAACAAACGCAAGGTCGACGACGACCTCTGGCGCGCCGCCCAGCCGAGCCCGACCCATCTGCGCAAGGCCAAGATGGACGGCTTCAAGACTATCCTCAACCTGCGCGGCCCGCGCGACGACGGCCCCTACACTCTGGAGCGGCAGGCCTGCGCCGAACTCGGCCTCACCCTGGTGGACTTCCCGATCCGCTCGCGCTCGGCACTGGACCGGCCGACCCTGCTCGCCGCCATCGACATCTGGAAGACGCTGGAATACCCGGTCCTGATGCACTGCAAGTCCGGGGCCGACCGCACCGGCTTCATGGCGACGCTGTACCTGTGGCAGCACAAGGGCGTCCCGCTGCGTCGGGCGATGGATCACCTGTCCCTGCGCTACGGCCACATCCGCCAGGCCAAGACCGGGGTGATCGACTTCTTCTACGAGCAGTACCTGAAGGCCGAGGAACAGACCGGCATCGGCTTCCGCGCGTGGGTGGAGACGGTGTACGACCGCGACGCCCTGAACGCCGCCTTCAAGGAGAACTGGGCGGCGAAGATCCTGGTCGACAGGATCCTGCGGCGGGAGTGACACTGGCGCCATGACCCTCACCAAGGCGCCCGATTTCCTGGCTTACGACCGCGACGGGGAACTCGGCGTCGACGTGTTGCAGGCCGCCTTCTCCGGTCCCGCCTTCGAGCGCCACGCCCACGCGACCTTCGCCATCGGCGTGACCATGCGCGGGCTGCAGCGCTTCAATCATCGCGGCCGGCGCCACACCAGCACGCCGGGCCGGATCATCGCCTTCAACCCGGAAGATCCCCATGACGGCGAGGCCGCGGACGACAGCGGCTTCGCCTACTGGATGCTGTATCCGGACACCGGGGTGTGGGAGCGCGTTCTGGAGGACGCCACCGGCCGGGCCGACCCGCCGTTCTTCACCGATACCCTGCTGGACGATCCGGCGGTGGCCCGGATCTTCGCCGCCACCATGCCGGCACTCCAGGCCCGGGCGACCGATACCGCCGCGCCGCGGGAGAGCCTGGCCGCGGAGAGCCGTCTCGACCTGCTGCTGCTGGCTCTGGCGCTGCGCCACGGCCGGGCCAGCCTGCCGGGCCGGCCCGACAGGGACGGCGACGCCGGCGCTGTGGCGCGGATCCGCGAGATCCTGCACGCCGGCTTCGACAGCGACATCCGCCTCGACGATCTGGCCCGCGAGACCGGCCGCAGCCGGTTCCAGGTCAACCGGGCGTTCCAGGCCGCCACCGGCATGCCGCCGCACCGGTACCTGACCAACATCCGCCTGGAACAGGCCCGCGCCCTGCTGGCGGCCGGCGACAGCCCGGCCGAGGTCGCCGCCGCCGTCGGCTTCGCCGACCAGAGCCACCTCAGCCGACGGTTCAAGGCGGCCTACGGCGTCACCCCCGGCCGGTTCCAGAGCGCCTACCGCGTCTGAGCGGGACCGCACGAACGTCCAATCATGCCGCGCCGATCTGCGGCAGTGTCGCGGGTCTCTCCACCGCAACAGCAGATCCGATATGCACGATACCAAGATCTCCATCGCCGTCCGCGACGACCTAGCCACCTGGCAGAAGCTGAACGTCGTCGCCTTCCTGGCCAGCGCCATCGCCGCCCGGTATCCGGACGCCATCGGCGAGACCTACCGCGACCGCGACGGGCAGTCCTACCTGCCGATCCTGGGGCAGCCCGTGCTCATCCTGGCCGGCAGCGGCGACGCCCTGGCCAAGGCGCACCGGCGGGCGCTGGACCGCGGCCTCGAGCTGGCCGTGTACGCCGAAGGCATGTTCAGGACCGGCAACGACGCCGACAACCGGGCCGTCGTCGCGGCCCTGCCCGGCGACGCCCTCGACCTGGTCGGGGTCGCCACGCGCGGCGACCGCAAGGATGTCGACAAGTCTCTTAAAGGTCTGAAACTGCATGAATAACCATAAAGCCGACGCGATTCAGACCCAATAAGAGGAAAGGTTTTTCGTCGATCCACGGAACCACAACGAAGGCATGACGTTTACCTGTCGAGCGGACGGCCTACCCCCCGAGTTATCCAACGGGCCGACCGCGAGACACTCACACGACGCCTCTCACGAGGTTAACTGGAGGTACGTTATGAAGCGCAACGCCCTGACCCTGAGCCTGATCGCCGGTGCGTCCATGCTGGCCCTCGCCGGCAACCCGGCGATCGCCGGGTCGACGTCTGCCGAGACCAATGCCAATGGCACCGTGAAGACGGACCACATCAAGGCCGACGGTCAGACCGGGACCGAGATCAAGAAGGACATGGACAAGGCCGGCGAGGTCGCCAAGGAGACCGCGAACACCGTGGGTGCCGCTGCGGCAACAGCCGCCACGGCCACCGAGACGAAGATCCGCGAGCTTCTGTCCGGCGACCAGATCACCGAGATCGAGGGCACCGCGGTGCGTGACGCCAACGGCGACTCGATCGGCGAGATCGACGAGGTCGTCCGCGGCAAGTCCGACAACGTCCTGTACTTCGTGACCGATGTGGGCGGCTTCCTGGGCCTGGGTGAGCGCGAAGTCGTGATCCCGGCCAGCGAGTTCACCCGCGCCGACGATCACTTCATCCTGAACAGCGCCACGAAGGCCGAGCTGGAGACCCGCGAGCAGTTCAGCGAGGACCGCTACGTCGAGGTTGAGGTCAATGCCGACGGTACGATCGTCGCCGACTGATCCGGCCTGAACGGCTCAAAAAAAGAGGCGGCCGCCCATTGGGGCGGCCGTTTTCTTTTGCGCGTGCCATGCGGATCAGGCGTCCGCCGGGATCTCCATGCCGCGCTGCACTGCCGGACGCGCCATCAGCGCATCGAACCAGCGCTTGACGTTCGGGTAGTCGGCCAGATCGACCTTCTGCCAATCGTAGCGCGCGACCCAGGGCAGGATGGCGATGTCGGCGATGGAGTATTCGTTGTTGGCGACATAGTCGACGCCCTCCAGCCGCGCGTTCAGCACGCCGTAGAGCCGGCGGCACTCCTTGCCGTAGCGTTCCTTGCCGTAGGGCACATCGACCTTGGCGGCCCGCTCGAAGTGATGGACCTGGCCGAAAATCGGTCCGATGCCGCCCATCTGCCACATCAGCCACTGGATGACCTCGTAGCGCTTGGCGGTGTCCTGCGGCATCAGCTTGCCCGACTTCTCCGCCAGGTACATGAGGATCGCGCCGGACTCGATGACCGTGAAGGGCTTGCCGTCCGGCCCCTCGGTATCGACGATCGCCGGGATCTTCGAGTTCGGATTGATGGCGATGTATTCCGGCGTGAACTGGACGTCCTGGCCGATCGGGATCGGATGCACGTTGTACGGCACCCCGATCTCCTCGAGCATGATCGACGCCTTGCGCCCGTTCGAGGTCTTCCAGGTATAGAGTTCGATCATCGGTGTTTCCCCCTGTGCGCGGATTTCCGTTGCGGCGACCTTAGCGAGTGGCGGGCGGACGCGTAAGGCGCGAAGTATGAACGCTCCGTCAGCACCGGTCTCCGGATCGCGCCCCACCGCAGTCGCTCAGTACGCGTCCTCGAAATCGAACCCCTGCAGGATCATGGCGACCGAGCCGTCGGGGCCGGCCAGCGGCATATCGATGGACTCCGCCGCGACATGGGGCTTCCGCGAATGGGCCATGTTGCCGAACATCCGCAACGGTCGCCGCTCGTCGATCACCCGCCGGAAATGCTGCCTGAGACGGTTCCAGTAGACGGGCTCGTAGACCTCGTCGAGATAGCTGCCGGTCGCATCCCGCCCGACCGCCAGGGTCACCCGGGTACCCAGCAGGCGGAAGCGCAGCCGGAACGGGTCCGGCTCGACATCGAGCAGCACCACCCGGCCGCCGAAACCCATGAACTCCTCCGCGGTGAACGCCTCCCGAGCCGGCACCCCGGTTCCGACCCGTCGCCGCACCCACATCGCCAGAAGCCGGCGCAGTTCTCCCGAGCGCAGCGCGTTCGACTCGTCGATCTGCCACCAGCCGTCGAGCGGTATCTGCATCCCCTCCCCCAACCTGTGCGATCGTCCCGCGGACATCCCGATAGGGATCGGAAGTCAGCCGGCTGAAAGCTTCAAGTAATCAGAAAGTGTGGCTGCGAGGCAAAACGACCAGCCCTGTGGACGGCTCGGTCAGCGGCGATCCAAGGTGATCGTATCGGCCGCGGCGTCCCAGCCGACCCTCACACGATCGCAGAGCCCGTCGTCGATGGCCAGGGTCGCCGGGTCCTCGAAAGCGAGGGAGGCGGCCGGCTGGCAGAGTGCGTACTGGGTGTCGTTCGCCACCGGGATGTCCCAGGCCCGCAGCGTTCCCTCTTGCAACTGCACCAGATGATAGTTGGTCAGCTCGGTGTCCCAGTTGCGGCTGTAACCGCCGATCCACTGCTCCTCGACCCCGCCGCCATCGAGATCCCCCCGGGCGATCGCATGGCCCATCCAGTCGACGCGCGGCCAGCGCAGCATCACCGCGCTCAGGAGCTCGCCGGCCATCCGGTCCGTATGCACGGGGGCGTGGTCGTCGAGCACCTGCCGCGGCACCAGCGGCCAGGTGTCCGGCTCGACCCAGTCTCCGTCGCATTCGAACTTCGCCCGGTATTCCGCGATCCGCACCACCGGTCCGGTGAGGTCGTAGGCGACATGCTCGCCGCAATCGCCGATGCCGCGTCCCTTGTAGACCAGGGAGATCCGCCGCTCGCTCACCTCGCTGGCAAGGCCGGTGAGCCAGGGCTGAAAGGCGATATAGGGCCAGGGCGTCTGCTCGCCCTCGCGCCACACGGGGAAGGCCAGCAGGGTCGAGGTCAGCGCCCCGTCCCGCTCCTCGATCCGCAGCGCCACCTCGGTCGACTGATAGGCATGGTGCTCGCACAGGGCGATGGCGAGCCAGACCCCATCGGCCAAGTCCGAGACCCAGACATTCTCGTCGGGCGCGGCCTGGAACAGCTCCTCGCGAGAGACGGTACAGGGTTCGGGCAGGGTCAGCAGGCCGGCGGCGGCAAGCGATTGCGGCGTCGGATCCGCCGCCTGGGCGCCCGCGGCCGCGAGCAGACCCGCAAGCCCGAAAGCAAGACGGCGGCCCCACCGGGGGGCCGCCGCCAGGATGTCGCAACCGCGCAAGGGCTTACGCCGCCTTCTGCTTCGCCTGCTGGATCAGATCCCAGATAACCAGCGGCGTCGCCGGCATGTCGATATGGGTGATGCCGGTGGTCGCGTGCAGGGCATCGACCAGGGCGCTGATCACCGCCGGCGGGGCGCCGATCGCCCCCGCCTCGCCCGATCCCTTGATGCCGAGCGGGTTGGTGGTGCAGCGCACGTTGTGCAGGTTGAAGTCGAACATCGGGACCAGATCGGCGCGCGGCATGCCGTAATCCATGAACGAGCCGGTCACGAGCTGGCCGGAGCCCTCCTCGTAGACGGTGTGCTCGGTCAGCGCCTGGCCGACGCCCTGGACGATGCCGCCATGCACCTGACCGGCCAGCATCAGCGGATTGATCGTCTCGCCGAAGTCGTCGACGATCGTGTAGCGCTCGATCTCGACGGTGCCGGTGTCGGGATCGACCTCCAGCTCGACGATGTGGCAGCCGTTCGGATAGGTCGCCGCCTCCGGCGTCCGCTTGTGGCTGTCGTCCAGGCCGGGGGTCATGCCCTCGTCCAGGTTGGCGGCGTCCTTGGCCGCCTTGGCGACGTCCATGATGGTCATGGACTTGTCGGTGCCGGCCACGGTGAAGACGCCGTCGGAGAACTCGATATCGGCGGCCGCCGCCTCCATGGCATTGGCGGCGATCTTCTTGCCCTTCTCGAGGATCTGGCGACCCGCCAGCAGAACCGCGGCCCCGCCGACCGGTACCGAGCGCGACCCGCCGGTCATGCCCGGCGGCACGGTGTCGGTATCGCCCTGGATGACCTTGATGTCGCCGCCTTCGACGCCGATCGTGTCGGACAGGATCTGGGCATAGGCGGTCTCGTGGCCCTGGCCGTTCGACTGGGTGCCGATACGGATCTCGACCTTGCCCTCGTCGGTGAAGCGCACGTCCGCCGTCTCCGGGTTACCGCCGCCGCATTTCTCGATGTAGTAGCCCATGCCGATGCCGCGCAGCTTGCCGCGACCGGCGGCCTCCTTGCGGCGCTCCTCGAACGACGCCCAGCCGGACTTCTCCATGCACTCTTCCATCAGCGTCTGGAACTCGCCGCTGTCGTACACGTTGCCGAGCGGCGTGGTGTAGGGCATGGCTTCCGGCGGGATGAAGTTGCGGCGGCGCACCTCGTCGGGGGTCAGCCCCATCTCCTGGCCGACCACGTCGACGACCCGCTCGATCAGATAGGCCGCCTCCGGCCGCCCGGCGCCCCGGTAGGCATCCGTCGGGGTGGTGTTGTTCAGCACGCCCAGCACGTTCACGTACACCTGCGGAACCTTGTAGACGCCCGACAGCATGTGGGTGCCCGCATTGGTCGGGATGAAGGCGCCCATGTGGTGCAGGTAGCCGCCGAGTGCGGCATAGGTCTTCACCCGCAGCGCCTGGATCACGCCGTCGGCGTCGACCGCCGCCTCGGCATAGGAGATGTTGTCGCGGCCCTGGGCGTCGGTCATGAAGGCTTCCGAGCGGTCCGGCAGGTTGCGCACGGCCCGCTTCAGCTTGCGCGAGGCCCAGGTGCACAGCGCCTGTTCCGGATACAGGAAGATCTTCATGCCGAAGCCGCCGCCGACATCGGTGGTGCGGCAGCGCAGCTTGGCCGGGTCGATGTTCAGGACCTTCTCGGCCAGCAGGGTCTGGAACACATGCGGACCCTGGGTGGACGACCACAGGGTCGAGCGGTCGGTCTCCGGATCGTACTCGGCGACGACCGGACGGACCTCCATGGAGTTGACGACGATGCGGTTGTTGACGATCCGCACCTCGACCTTCTTGTGGGCGCTGTCGAAGGCGGAATCGACCGCCGCCTTGTCGCCGCTCTCCCAGTCGAAGGCGACGTTGTTGGGAATGTGGTCGAACAGCTGCGGCGCGCCGTCCTTGGTCGCGCCTTCGGTGTCGACCGTGGCGTCCAACTCCTCGAAGTCGAACTCGATCAGCTCGGCCGCGTCGCGCGCCTGGATCGCGGTCTCAGCGACGATGAAGGCGACCGGCTCGCCCACATGACGGACCTTGCCGACCGCCAGGATCGGGCGCGGCGTGTCGGCGCGCGGGCTGCCGTCGCGGTTGGTCACCGGCGGCACGCAGGGCAGGTCGCCCAGGCCGTCGGCCTTCACATCCTCGCCGGTATAGACGGCGACGACGCCCGGCGCGTCCTTGGCCGCCGAGGTATCGATGGATGTGATCACCGCATGGGCAACGGGCGAGCGCAGGACATAGGACGCCAACGCGCCCTCGACCTCGATGTCGTCGGTATACAGGCCGGTGCCCTTGAGCAGCCGGTTGTCCTCCACGCGCTTCACGCCTTGTCCGATTGCGAACTTCACCATGTCGCCAGTCTCCGCTGCAGTCTGGTTGGAAGGGCCGGCCCGGCGGGGCAACCCGAGTTGCTGGTTGGGCCGAACGGACCCGGATACGAAACTACCCTGGGGCCTCCTCGACGCGTGCGCGCATCCTAGAAACCCTGCCCGCTCGCACTCAAGGACGAATTCAGTTAGCAATGAGTTAGACGCACTTCACCGGATGACCATCCCCGTGTCCAGTTCCTCCCCGCAGGCGGCACCGATCGACCCGGCGCCGCCCAGCCTCTCCGCGCCGAAGCGCCCCACACCCGGCTCCGCCACGCCGCTGGCCGTCGCCCTGTTGGCGATGCTGGCCGTGCTCTGGGGCTTCAACTGGCCGATCATGAAGGTGGGGCTGGCCGAGGTGCCGCCCTGGGTGTTCCGGGGCTCGGCCAGCGTGGTGTCCGGTTTCGGCCTGTTCGCCGTGGCGATGATCGGCCGGCATTCGCTGAAGATTCCCCGCGACAAATGGCGTCCGCTGTTTCTGTCGGGGATCCTGAACATGGCGCTGTGGAACATCCTGGTTCTGTATGGAATCGACCTGATGGACGCTGGCCGTGCCGGGATCCTGGCCTATACCATGCCGCTCTGGGCGACCCTGGTCGGCGCCTTCGTGCTGAAGGACCGTCTGGGAATCCGGGCCATCGTCGGGCTGTCCCTGGGCCTTGCCGGCATGGCGCTGCTGTTTTCGGTCGACGCCAAGTCGCTGGCCGGCCCGCCGCTGGGGCCGATCCTGGTGGTCGCCGCCGCCTTCTGCTGGGGGGCGGGCACGGTGGTTGTGAAGCATGCCGGTTTCACCCAGCCGGTCACCGTGGTCTGCGGCTGGCAGCACCTGATCGGCGCGGTCCCGGTCCTGATCATCGCCGTTTTCTGGGACCTCGACAACATGGGCGAGGTGACGCTCTGGCCGGCCATGGCGGTGCTCTACAACATGACGATCACCGGCATCCTCTGCTATTGGGCCTATTTCAAGGTGGTGTCGCTGCTGCCCGTGGTGGCCTCCACGGTCGGCACGCTCATGGTCCCCGTGGTCGGCGTCTTCGCCAACGCGCTGATCTTCGGGGTGCGGCCGCAATGGGTGGATTACGCCGCCCTGCTCTGCGTCGCGGCGGCCGTGTTCCTGGTGATGACCCGACGCAACCGTTAGCCGGTCATCACCGCGTTCAGCGCCGTCAGCACCGACATGGTGAACACGAAGAACACCGCGACATAGATCAGGTTCGGGCTGATCGCCAGGCCGAGCGGTCGCACGCCGAACAGGCGGCCCGCCGTCACCACGGTCAGCGAGCTGATCGAGCTCATCGCTCCCATGCCCCAGCCGAACAGCATCGCCGTCATCAGCGGCAGATGGGCAACCGCCAGGTCGCTGCTGGTCACCGCCACCATCATCACCGTGCCAGTGATCATCGGATGCACGCCCATCAGGGCGAACAGCACCATGGCTCCCGCCACCGCCGACAGGGCGGCCCAGGCCGGCAGATGGTCGGCGATCCAGGGCGCCATCACCTCAAGGATCGGCGGCGCGGTCTCCGCCAGCGTTCCCAGCACGAGGGAGATCGAGACGATCAGCAGGTCGTCCCCCATGGTCGCCATCGCCCCCTTGGTGTCGCCATAGACCTCGGCGACGCGGTGCGGCTGCTGGATCAGGTGGATGGCGCAGAGCACCGGCATGACCATCAGCACCGCCCCCAGGGTGCTGATCGGGAAGATCTGCGAGGCGGCGACCACCAGTCCGCCGACCACGACCATCAGCAGGCCGATCGGGGCGAGGCAGGCCAGCCCCCGGCGCACGGCGTCCAGGCTGAGCGGCCGGGCGAAGATCAGCAGCGAGATGATCAGCCCGCAGACCGCCATCGACCCGCCCAGCAGAAACGCCTGCCAGACCGGCACCTCCGGCACATAGGTATAGGCGACCGCGAAGCCCACCAGGAACGGCGAATAGAGCGCCACGGTGTTCATGCCGCGCAGCGACGCCAGGGCGGACGACCGGCGCTGCTTCTCGCCGGCATCGTCGGGAATCACCGAGGCCATGAAGGCGAAGGAGCCGGTGTTCAGCACCGCCCCAAAGGCATGGGCGCCGAACAGCAAACCGATCCCCGACAGCCGCTCCGGCAGCGCCGCGATCCGGTGCTGGGCGGTGCGCACCGCCGGCAGGCCGCGGGCGATCGTCCGGGTCATCGCCAGGGTCGGCAGCATGCCGGCGAAGATCAGCGTCCGGTCGAGTCCGCGCAGCATCTCGCCCGGATCGGCCCCGGCCCAGAGCAGGAGCGCGCCGAGTCCGGCGATCAGCGCGGACACGGCCAGCGTCTCCCGGCGCGCGTCGAGCAGCGACAGCACGACCACCACGCCGAGCGCGCTCGCCGCGACGGTATGAAGCCAGCCGATATCGACCCAGAGCAGGACCAGTGCGGCCAGCCAGATCGCCAGAAGGACGGGCGGGCGCCAGCGCCGGTTCAAAGCGGAGATTGTCATCGGGTAGACGGTCGCCCAAAGTTTTGTGCAACGCAACGGACCAACACGCCGCAGAGAAGCGGCGGTGCCGCATCAGAGGGAGGAATTCAATGGCCGGCAGGCTGACGGGTAAACGCGCGCTGGTGATGGGGGCCGGGTCGTCCGGTCCGGGCTGGGGCAACGGCAAGGCGACGGCGGTGCTGTTCGCCCGCGAGGGGGCCAAGGTCGTCTGCGCCGACGTGAACGGCGCGGCGGCGCAAGAGACGGCGGCCATCATCGAAGGCGAAGGCGGCGCGGCGGTGGCCGAGACCTGCGACGTCACCGACTCCGATCAGGTCGCCGGCGTCGTGAGCCGGATGGTCGAGCGCTGGGGCGGGATCGACATCCTCCACAACAATGTCGGCATCGCCAAGATGGGCGGGCCGGTGGAACTGTCGGAGGACGACTGGCATCGGGTGATGGACGTGAACCTCACCGGCGTGTTCCTCGCCTGCAAACACGTGCTGCCGCATATGCTGGAGGCCGGCCGGGGCGCGATCGTCAACGTCTCCTCGATCGCCGGCTTCCGATATGTGGGCTATCCCTATGCCAGCTACTACGCGTCCAAGGGCGGGCTGAATCAGCTCACGGTCGGCCTCGCCCTGCAATACGCGGCCCAGGGCATCCGGGCGAACGTGGTGATGCCGGGGCTGATGGACACCCCGCTGATCCGCACCCAGATCGCCGGGCAATATGCCGATATCGACGCGATGATCCGCGAGCGGGACGCGAAGTCTCCCACCGGCAAGATGGGCGACGCCTGGGATGTGGCGCACGCCGCCCTGTTCCTCGCCAGCGACGAGGCGAAGTACATCAACGGGGTGTGCCTGCCGGTCGATGGCGGACATCACATGAAGGTGGGGTAACCCACCGGCCCCTCTCCCACCTCTCCCCCCTTACTCCCCGAACTTGTTCCGGGGAGTAAGGGGAGGAACAGCGTGACCCCGCCCCATCCCTCCGACGGCGTCTTATTTGTATATACATAATAGCCGAACGACCGTATTCTCCCCTTACGACGCACCCGTGAGCGCTGGAGGCAGGTCATGAGCATCACGCTGGTTCCCGGAGAGGCCACCCTCGACACGCTGGAGCGGATCTGGCGCAGCGACGCGGCCCTCACCCTCGACCCCGCCGCCCGACCCTGCGTTGAGGCCGCCGCCGCGCTGGTCCGCAAGGCGGCGTCGGAGGATGCCGCCGTCTATGGCGTGAACACCGGCTTCGGCAAGCTGGCGACGGTCAAGATCAAGCCCTCGGACACCGCCACCCTGCAGCGCAACCTGATCCTCAGCCATTGCTGCGGCGTCGGCGACACGCTGGATTCGGCCACCACCCGTCTGATGATGGCGCTGAAGCTGCTGTCGCTCGGCCGCGGCGCCTCCGGCGTGCCATGGAGTACCGTGCAGCTCATCCAGGACATGCTGAACGCCGGCGTCCTGCCGGTGGTGCCCGACCAGGGCTCCGTCGGCGCGTCCGGCGACCTCGCCCCGCTGGCCCACATGGCCGCCGCGATGATCGGCGAAGGAACCGCCATCTATAAAGGCGAGACCCTCCCCGCCGCCGAGGCCCTGAAGCGGGCCGGGCTCGCCCCCATCGTGCTGGGACCGAAGGAAGGACTGGCGCTGATCAACGGCACCCAGTTCTCCACCGCCCTGGCCCTGACCGGCCTGTTCCGGGCCTGGCGCAACGCCCGCGCCGCAATCGTCTCGTCGTCGCTGTCGACCGACGCGATCATGGGCTCCACCGCCCCGCTGGTGGACGCGATCCATACGCTGCGCGGCCATCGCGGCCAGATCGACGTCGCCCGCGCCCAGGCCTTCCTGATGGCCGGCAGCCAGATCCGCGAGAGCCACCGCGAAGGCGACACCCGCGTCCAGGACCCCTACTGCATCCGCTGTCAGGCCCAGGTGACCGGGGCAGCGGTCGATCTGCTGCGCTTCGCCGGCGGCACGCTGCAGATCGAGGCCAACGCGGTCACCGACAACCCGCTTGTACTGGTGGAGGAAGGGCTGATCGTGTCCGGCGGCAACTTCCACGCCGAGCCGGTGGGTTTCGCCGCCGACCAGATCGCGCTGGCCGTCGCCGAGATCGGCGCCATCGCCCAGCGCCGGGTGGCGCTGATGGTGGACCCGACCCTGAGCTTCGACCTGCCGCCGTTCCTCACCCCGGACCCGGGGTTGAATTCCGGCCTGATGATCGCCGAGGTCACGACGGCTGCGCTGATGAGCGAGAACAAGCACATGGCCAATCCGTGCACCACGGATTCCACGCCGACCTCGGCCAATCAGGAGGACCATGTCAGCATGGCCGCCCATGGTGCCCGGCGGCTGGCCAAGATGAACGCCAACCTGAACGTCATCCTCGGCGTCGAGCTGATGTGCGCCGCCCAGGGCATCGAGTTCCGCGCGCCGCTGACGACCAGCCCGGCGCTGGCGGCGGTGATGAAGCGGGTGCGCGCGACCATCCCCGCCATCGTCGAAGACCGCATGCTGGCCCCCGATATCGAGGCCGCCGCCGCCCTGGTTGCCGACGGTGTCCTGACCGACGCCGTCGATCTTCCCGTCACCTGAACCGCCCTCACCCGACCTTGGAGGTGCTGCCATGACCAACGCCCGCCACAACATCCGCGACGTCTATCCCGCCACCGGCACCGAGATCACCGCCAAGTCCTGGCTGACCGAGGCGCCGATGCGGATGCTGATGAACAACCTGCATCCCGACGTGGCCGAGAACCCGCACGAGCTGGTGGTCTATGGCGGCATCGGCCGGGCGGCGCGCACCTGGGAGGATTTCGACCGCATCGTCGCCAGCCTGAAGAACCTGGAGGACGACGAGACCCTGCTGGTGCAGTCGGGCAAGCCGGTCGGCATCTTCCGCACCCATGCCGACGCGCCGCGCGTACTGATCGCCAACTCGAATATCGTTCCGCACTGGGCGACCTGGGATCACTTCAACGAGCTCGATCACAAGGGGCTGATGATGTACGGCCAGATGACGGCCGGCTCCTGGATCTATATCGGCAGCCAGGGGATCGTGCAGGGCACCTACGAGACCTTCGCCGAGGCCGGCCGCCAGCATTACGGCGGCTCGCTGAAGGGCCGCTGGATCCTGACCGGCGGGCTGGGTGGCATGGGCGGCGCGCAGCCGCTGGCCGCCGTCTTCGCCGGCGCCTGCTGCCTTGCCGTCGAATGCGACGAGACCCGCGCCGATTTCCGGCTGCGCACCCGATATGTGGACGAGAAGACCCACTCGCTGGACGAGGCGCTGGCGATGATCGAACGCTGGACCGCAGCCGGAGAGGCCAAGTCCGTCGCCCTGATCGGCAACGCCGCCGACGTGTTCCCGGAGCTGGTGCGGCGCGGCGTGCGGCCCGACATCGTCACCGACCAGACCAGCGCCCACGATCCGATCAACGGCTACCTGCCCAAGGGCTGGTCCGTCGCCGAGTGGCGCGACAAGCGCGAGACCGCGCCGAAGGAAGTGGAGAAGGCCGCCCGCGCCTCCATGAAGGAGCATGTGGCGGCGATGGTCGACTTCTGGAACGCCGGGGTGCCGACCCTCGACTACGGCAACAACATCCGGCAGGTGGCGCTGGAGGAAGGGCTGGAGAACGCCTTCGCCTTCCCCGGCTTCGTGCCTGCCTATATCCGCCCGCTGTTCTGCCGCGGCATCGGCCCGTTCCGCTGGTGCGCGCTGTCCGGCGATCCGGAGGACATCTACAAGACCGACGCCAAGGTGAAGGAGCTGACCGACGATCCGCACCTGCACCAGTGGCTGGACATGGCCCGCGAGCGGATCAGCTTCCAGGGCCTGCCCGCCCGCATCTGCTGGGTCGGGCTGGGGGTCCGCCACAAGCTCGGCCTCGCCTTCAACGCGATGGTGCGCAGCGGCGAGCTGAAGGCGCCGGTGGTGATCGGCCGCGACCACCTGGACAGCGGCTCGGTCGCCAGCCCGAACCGGGAGACCGAGGCGATGAAGGACGGCAGCGACGCGGTCTCCGACTGGCCGTTGCTGAACGCCCTGCTGAACACCGCCTCGGGGGCGACCTGGGTCAGCCTGCACCATGGCGGCGGGGTCGGCATCGGCTTCAGCCAGCATGCCGGCATGGTGATCTGCTGCGACGGCACCGAGACGGCCGACAGGCGGCTGGAGCGCGTTCTGTGGAACGACCCGGCCAGCGGCGTGATGCGCCACGCCGACGCGGGCTACGAGATCGCGGTCGAGTGCGCGCGCGAGCATCAGCTTCGGCTCCCAGGGATTCTGGGGGATTAGCCCGGGACGTCGGGAGGAAGATCCGGCCACTCGTCCGTCAGGATGACGGGAGGGGCATGTCCCGAGCCCCTACCGTCGCTCCGACTTCAGCGAGAACAGCGCGCCCGGGTGCAGCATCGAGGCATGGGTGATCGGCCGGTCGCCGAGCCGCGACACACGCTCGATCCGCAGCAGCGCCGTCCCCGCCGCGACCTCCAACGCCTCGGCCGCCCGACCATCGGCGGCGAGGGCGGAGATCTCGTGGTCGACGCCGGTATAGGGCACGTTCTCCAGCAGCCAGTGATTGGCGCTGACTTCCGAGAAATCCACGTCCAGCGCCGCCGGCACCTGCGCCAGATTGATCCAGCGGGTGTCGTGCTGGAACACCCGGCCGTCGGCCCAGTGGCGCCCCACGACGTTCAGGTGCCGCTCGCCCTGCGCCGCGCCGAGCGCCTCGGCGATGACCGCGGCCGGGGCGGCGTGGCGCCGGGTCAGCAGCTCGTAGCGATAGGCGAAGCCGCGCCCCTCGATCTCCTCGCGTACCGAGGGGATGCGGATCAGCACGCCACCGCCATCCCGGGGCGCGACCTGGGTGCCGGCCCGGCGTCGGCGCACCACCAGCCCCTCGTCCGCCAGCTCCCGCAGGGCGCGATGGGCGGTCAGGCGCGAGCAGTTGAAGTCGGCGGCAATCTGCTCCTCGCCGGGCACCATATCGCCGGCCAGCAGCGCGCCGGACTCGATCTTCGCCCGCAGCGCGTCCTTCACAAGTTGATAGATCGGCGTATCCGCCACGGCATTTGTCTTTACAAATTGAACCCGACATCCGGTATAGGCGCTGCCGTCCTAGGGCGCCAGCACCAGCTTGATGATCAGCCCGACCACGCCGACCGTCACCACGCCGGCCAGCCACAGGCCGACGAACCAGGCCAGCCGCCGCAGCCGGCTGCCGTCACGGGGACCGTACTTGCCGCCGCTCAATGGTAGCCCTCTCCCGCCCGGACCTTTCCGCGGAACACGCTGTAGGCGTAGATCGTGTAGGCCAGGATGATGGGCAGCAACACGGCGGTGCCGACCAGCAGGAAGCCGAGGCTCTCGTCCGGTGCGGCGGCGTCCCAGATCGACACCGAGGGCGGCACGATGTTCGGGTAGAAGCTGATACCGAGCCCGACGAAACACAGCACGAACAGGATCTGCGCCGAGATGAACGGCTGGTAGTCGCGCCGCCGCAGCAGCCCCCAGCCCAGGCTCAGCACCGTCAGGCCGGTCAGCACCGGCACCGGCGCCGCCCAGAGCAGCCAGGGCAGCGAGAACCAGCGCTCCATGTAAACGGGGTCCAGGAACGGCGTCCACAGGCTGACCGCGCCGACCATGACGACCGTCCCGATCGCCGCCGGCCAGGCGATGCGGAAGCCGTGATCCCGCACCCCGTCCTCGGTCTTCATCACCAGCCAGGTCGCGCCGAGCAGCGCGTATCCGATCGCCACCGCAACGCCGCAGAGCAGGCTGAACGGCGTGAGCCAGTCCCACCAGCCGCCGGCATAGGCGCGGTTCTCGACCTCGATCCCCTGCACCAGGGCGCCCAGGATGATGCCCTGGGACAGGGCGGCGACCAGCGAGCCGAGGGTGAAGGACCAGTCCCACACCCGCTTCCAGCGCACCGTCTTCCAGCGGAACTCGAAGGCCACCCCGCGGAACACCAGGCCGAGCAGCATGGCCGTCACCGGCGCGTAGACCGCCGGCATCAGCACCGCATAGGCCAACGGGAAGACGGCGAACAGCCCGCCGCCGCCGAGCACCAGCCAGGTCTCGTTGCCGTCCCAGACCGGGGCGACGGTGTTCATGGCCACGTCCCGCTCGCCCTCGTCCGACAGGAACGGGAAGACCAGGCCGATGCCGAGGTCGAACCCATCCAGGACCACATAGAGCAGGACGGCGGTGGCGATCAGCAGGGCCCAGATCAGGGCGAGATCCATCTCCATGACGCTCACTCCTCCCCCGGGGCGCCGGGACCGGCCGCGCCGGCCTGGGCCATGCCGGCGGCACGGACCGGTTCGTCTTCGTTCAGCCCCGGCTCATTGTCATGCGGTGCGGCGTTCATCGACCGCAGCACGTAGTAGACGCCGGCGCCGAACACCAGGAAGTACACCACGATGAAGGCGATCAAAGACGTCGCCACCGCCGGCACGTCCATCGGCGAGGCGGAGTCCGCCGTGCGCAGCAGACCGTAGACCGTCCAGGGCTGGCGCCCCATCTCGGTGGTCACCCAGCCGGCGAGCACGGCGACAAAACCGGACGGCCCCATGACGATCGCCAGACGGTGCAGCAGGTCGGGTTCGTACAGCGTCCCGCGCCAGCGCCGCCACAGCGCCCACAGGCCGATGCCGACCATGGCGAAGCCGATCGCCACCATCAGCCGGAAGGTCCAGAACAGCACCGTGGCGTTGGGCCGGTCCTCGCGCGGCCAGTCCTTCAGCCCCTGGACCGCCCCGTCGAGATCATGGGTGAGGATCAGGCTGCCGAGCTTGGGAATGCCGATCGCGTATTTGGTCTCCTCCGCCTCCATGTCGGGCCAGCCGAACAGGTAGAGCGGCGCGCCCTCCTGGGACTCGAAGTGGCCTTCCATGGCGGCGACCTTGGCCGGCTGGTGCTCCAACGTGTTCAGCCCGTGCAGGTCGCCGGCGACGATCTGGATCGGCGCCACCACGGCCGCCATCCACATGGCCATGGAGAACATCAGCCTGGCCGGCCGGTTGTCCCGGTTGCGCAGCAGGTGCAGGGCGCCCACGGCGCCGACCACGAAGGCCGTGGTCAGATAGGCCGCCAGAACCATGTGAACGAGACGGTACGGGAAGGATGGGTTGAACACCACCGCCCACCAGTCGGCCGGCACGAACTGGCCCACATCGTTGATGGCGTAGCCCGCCGGCGTGTGCATCCAGCTGTTCACGCTGAGGATCCAGAAGGCGGAGATGAAGGTGCCGATCGCCACCATCAGGGTGGCGGCGAAGTGCAGCTTCTTGCCGACCCGCTTCAGCCCGAACAGCATGATCCCGAGGAAACCGGCCTCCAGGAAGAAGGCGGACAGCACCTCGTATCCCATCAGCGGGCCGAGCACCGGGCCGGTCTTGTCGGAGAATACGCTCCAGTTGGTGCCGAACTGGTAGCTCATGACGATGCCCGACACGACGCCCATGCCGAAGGCCACGGCGAAGATCTTCAGCCAGTACTGGAAGGTGTCGATATAGACCTGCCGGCCGGTCGCCAGCCACAGGCCCTCCAGAACCGCGAGATAGGAGGCCAGGCCGATGGAGAACGCCGGGAAGACGATGTGGAACGACACCGTGAAGGCGAACTGAAACCGGGCCAGATCGATGGCGAGCGGCAGGTCCATGCCCCGCACTCCTCGATGGTTGTCGCCGGCCCTAAGGCCCGCTGTGATCCCCCTCGTCGCACCGAAGAGCTAGTGCGGCAAGCCGGCAGGGTCCATGCGGCGTTTCATCACCGCGACAGTTTTGCCGCCATACCATGGCGGGGGAGGACGGCAATGGCAGGCCGGCATCGTTGCGCTCAAAAAGGGTAAAATCTTGATTCAGATCAATGAAATGGAGCACTCATCCGGGCGACGATCAGGGTGTGGCATTGCCCCATCAGGTCGGACCACCCGGCCGCTGCAACGAGGTTTGCATGTCCTATATCCTGCCCTGGAGGACCGGAGGCCTTCTGCTCGGTGCCGTGTTCTTCGCTGCCGTGCTTTCGGTATCGCCCATCGGCGTATCTACGCAATTCGTCATCTTCGACGGCATCCTGTGGGATGCGGTCGATCCGGACGTGGTCGTGGACTCACCGGATGCAAAGAGCGGATACAGCAGCCCCAACGCCTATCTGAACAAGAGCGGCGGAAGCTACGCCGAGGATGTCGCCAATCCGCTGAACTACAGCTTTGTCTTTGTCCTGGCGATGATGGCGGGAGCATTTCTGTCGTCGCGTCTGCGCGGCGGCCTGTCGCCGAACGAGCGCGTCATGCCGGCGGTCTGGCGGGCGAATTTCGGCGACTCGCCGGTCAAGCGCTACGCTGCCGCCTTGATCGCCGGCTTCGTGGTCCTGTATGGCTCCCGTCTGGCCGGCGGCTGCACGTCCGGCCACATGATGAGCGGCATGATGCAGACCGCTCTGTCCGGCTACATCTTCGCCGCCGGCGCCTTCCTCGCCGGCATCCCGACCGCCCTCGCTCTATTCCGCAAGGAGAGCTGACATGGAGATCGTTCTCGCCATCGCCATTGGCGGCGCCTTCGGTTTCGTTCTCGACCGGGTCGGCGCGACCAACCCCGGCTATATCATCCGAATGCTGAACCTTTCGGACCTTCATCTGATGAAGACCATTCTAAGTGGCATCGGAACGGCCTCGATCCTGATGTTCGCCGGCCTGCTCGTCGGCCTAGTGGATCCCGGCCATGTCTCGATCAAGGCCGCCTATCTCGGGGTGTTTATCGGAGGGCTGCTGCTCGGGGTCGGCTTCGCCGTCGCCGGCTACTGCCCGGGAACCGGCCTCACCGCCGCGGCAACCGGGCGGTGGGACGCCCTGTGGTTCATCCTGGGCGGTCTGCTGGGAGCCGCGGCCTACATGCTGAGTTTCGCCTGGGTCGAGACCACCGGCATTCTGGAGAATATCGCCGGCGGCAAAACCACCCTCGGGCCGATCGCCGGGACCGACTATCCCTCGCTGATCGGCGTGCCCGGCGAGTGGATCGGTCTCGCGGCCGGCCTGGCATTCCTGGCGATCGCTTGGCTGCTTCCGGACAGGCTTACCGGGGCATCCACGCCGACTGTCCGGGCACCGGTAGAGTAGAGATCCCGGCGCAGTCGGGAAGGAGCGACGCTGGGCCGTAGCGCTCCCGTCTCACACGTGCAGATACGTCTCGATCACCGCTCCGTCGGCGCGGAAGGCGGCGGTGTCGCCTTCCCAGACCACATGACCCTTCTCCACCACCGTGTGCCGGTCGGCCAGCGCCAGCAGGGCGGAGACGTTCTTGTCGATCACCAGGATCGACTGGCCCTCCCCCTTCAGGGTCGCCAGCACCCGCCAGATCTCCTCGCGGATCAGCGGCGCCAGGCCCTCGGTCGCCTCGTCCAGGATCAGCAGGCGCGGGTTGGTCATCAGCGCCCGGCCGATCGCCAGCATCTGCTGCTCGCCGCCGGACAGCGAGCCGCCCATCTGCCGCCGCCGCTCGCCCAGGCGCGGGAACAGCGCCAGCACCTCGGCCAGCCCCCAGCGCGGTGCGCCGCGTCCCAGCCGGTTGGCGGCGGTGGCGATCAGGTTCTCCTCCACCGTCAGGGTCGGGAAGATCTGCCGACCCTCCGGCACCAGGCCGAGGCCGCGGCGGGCGATCTCGTGGGCCGGACGGCCGCGCATATCCTCGCCGGCGATCAGCACCCGTCCGCCGGTCGGCGGCAGCAGGCCCATCACGGCGCGGATGGTGGTGGTCTTGCCCATGCCGTTGCGGCCCATCAGGGTGACCACCTCGCCCGCCTGCACCGTCAGGTTCATGCCGAACAGCACCGGCGCGGCCCCGTACCCGGCGGTCAGGTCGGCCACTTCCAGCAACGGCGCGGTCATGGGATCTCCTCCTCGCCCAGATAGGCGGCGCGGACCTCCGGATCGGTCCGGATCGCGTCCGGCGCGCCCTCGGCGATGACCCGGCCATAGACCAGCACCGAGATCGTGTCGGCCAGGGCGAAGACAGCCGCCATGTCGTGCTCGACCAGCAGGATGGTGAAGCGGCCGCGCAGCGCCTCCAGCGTCTCGGTCAGGCGCGCGGTCTCCTCGTGGGTGGTGCCGGCCATCGGCTCGTCCAGCAGCAGCAGCTTCGGCTCGGTCGCCAGCGCCATGGCGATCTCCAGCGCCCGCTTCTCGCCGTGGCTCAGCGCGCCGGCCCGGATCAGCGCCCGGTCGGCCAGGCCGACGGTCTCCAGGCAGGCCATCGCCTTCTCGGTCAGCGCCGTCTCGCGGGCGACGGACCGGAAGAAGCGGAAGCTGTGCCCAGCATGGGCCTGGGCGGCGACGGCGACGTTGTCCAGGGTGGAGAAGCCGGGCAGCACGTTGGTGATCTGGAACGACCGCGCGAGGCCAAGATGGGAACGGGCGTGGATCGGCAGGCCGGTGATGTCGCGACCATCAAGAATGATGGTGCCGGCATCGGGTGCCGCCTGGCCGCCGATCTGGTTGATCAGCGTCGTCTTACCCGCTCCATTTGGACCTATAATTGCATGAATGGCCCCGGTCTTCACGGCCAGGTTCACGCCATCGGTGACGGTCAGCGCACCGTAACTTTTCCTGAGGCCGGCAAGCTCAAGGATCGGGTCAGCCATCGCGCCCCTCCCGGCTTGGACCTTCCCTGCGGAACGCACGGGCGAGGCCGCCGCGGGCATAGAGCACGATCAGGATCAGCAACGGCCCGAAGATCACCCGCCAGTGTTCGGTGAACCCGGCCAGCACATCCTCCAGCGCCAGATAGGCCACCGCGCCCAGCACCGCGCCATAGAGCGACCCCATGCCGCCGAGCACGACCATGATGATCAGGTCGCCCGAACGCTGCCAGGACATGTAGGCCGGGCTGACGAACTCGGCGTGGTTGGCCAGCAGCGCGCCGGCGAGCCCGGCCATCATGCCGGCGAGGACATAGGCCACGAGCTGGTGACGGTACGCATCGAAACCGACGGCCGACATGCGGGCCCGGTTCTCCCGCACGCCGGCGATCACCCGGCCGAATCGGCTGCCGACGACGCGGCTCGCGACCCACCAGCACAGTGCCAGGCAGATCAGCACGAAGAAATACAGGGCGGTGTCGTCCTCCAGCACCGGATTGCCGAGGACCTCGCTGCGGCCCCAGATGGTCAGCCCGTCGTCGCCGCCATAGGCCGAAAGGCTGGAGGCCGTGTAGTAGGCCATCTGCCCGAAGGCGAGCGTGATCATGATGAAATAGACGCCGCGGGTGCGCAGGCTGATCGCCCCGGTGGCCAGCGCGAACAGCCCGGCGGCGGCCATGGCCATGGGGATGGTCAGCGTGCCTTCCCACAGATTGTGCTCGGCCGAGATCCCGACCGCATAGGCGCCGATGCCGATGAAGGCGGCGTGGCCGAAACTGACCATCGCCCCGTAGCCCAGGATCAGGTCGAGGCTGAGGGCGGCGATGGCGTAGATCATCACCCGGCTGGCGACATTGGTCAGGTAGCCCTGGCCGAACGCCTCGGCCACCGGCGGCAGCAGCGCGAAGACGGTCAGCAGGGCGGCCGTGATCAACCGCTCCCGTGTCAGCAGGTCGCGCATCAGGCGCGTCCCGGTGCCGGGAACAGTCCGGTCGGCCGGAAGAACAGCACGCCGGCCATCAGCACGTAGATCAGCATCGACGCGATCGCCGGGCCGACCTGGTTGGCGGCGGACGGCTCCAGGAACAGCTTGAAGATGTCGGTCATGAAGGACCGGCCGAGCGTGTCGACCAGGCCCACCAGCAGGGCCGCCAGGAAGGCGCCGCGAATGGACCCGATGCCGCCGATCACGATGACCACGAAGGCGAGGATCAGCACCCCGTCGCCCATCCCCGGCTCGACCGAGAAGATCGGGCCGGCCATCACCCCGGCGAATCCCGCCAGCATGGCGCCGAAGCCGAAGACCACCATGAAGAGCTGGCGCACGTTGACGCCCAGGGCCGACAGCATCGCCGGGTTGGCGGCGCCAGCGCGGATCAGCATGCCCACCTTCGTGCGCGCCACCACCAGCCAGAGGCCGGCCGCGCAGATCAGCCCGGCGACGATCAGGGCGATGCGGTAGACCGGATAGCCGAACCCGTCCATCACCGGGATCGCCCCCTGCAGGATCTCCGGCCCCGGATAGCTGAGCGGCGAGGCTCCCCAGACGATCCGCACGCCCTCGTTCAGGAACAGGATCACGCCGAAGGTCGCCAGCACCTGGTCCAGGTGGTCGCGGTCGTAGAAATGCCGGAACACCAGCACCTCCAGCACCAGCCCCAATACCAGGGCCGCCGCTAGGGCCAGCACCACCGTGGCGAAGAAGTTGCCGGTCAGGCCATAGAAGGTGACGGCGAGATAGGCGCCGAGCATGTACTGCACGCCATGGGCCAGGTTGATGAAGTCCATCACCCCGAAGACCAGGGTGAGCCCGGCCGCCACCAGGAACAGCAGCACGCCGAGCTGCAATCCGTTCAGCACCTGCACCGCGAACAGCGTCGCCGTCATCGTCCCCCCGCTCCCTCGTTCACCGGGAGCCCCCTAATAACAGAAACGGGCGGAACCCGAAGGCTCCGCCCGCCCAATTCGGCCGCGGCCGATCACTCCATGCGGCAGTCCTTGGCGTGGACGTCGCCGTAATCGTCGAACACCTTCTCGACCACGGTGGTGTGATAGGCGCCGTCGTCGCGCTTCACCGCCTTGACCAGGTAGAAGTCCTGGATCGGGAAGTGGTTGTTGTTGAACTTGAAATCGCCGCGCACGGAGGCGAAATCCGCCTTCTTCAGCGCCGCGATCACCGCGTCCTTGTCGCTCAAGTCGCCGCCGACCGCCGCAACCGCGCTGTCGATCAGCTGGGCGGCGTCATAGCCCTGGCTGGAATACAGCGACGGCACCGAGTCGTATTTCGCCTCGTAGGCGGTCACGAACTTCTTGTTGGCTTCGTTGTCCATGTCCGGCGTCCACTGGGACGACGAGAACAGGCCGAGGGCCGCGTCCTTGGTCGCCGGCAGGGTGGTGCCGTCCACGGTGAAGGCCGACAGGAAGGTCACGCTGTCGGCGAGGCCGGCCTGATTGAACTGGCGCACCAGGTTCACGCCCATGCCGCCCGGCATGAAGGTGAACATCGCGTCCGGCTTGGCAGCGGCGATCTTCGCCAGCTCGGCCGAGAAATCCAGGTTGCCGAGCTTGGTGTAGACCTCGTCGACCACCTCGCCCTCGTAGTAGCGCTTGAAGCCGTTGATGCTGTCCTTGCCGGCCTGGTAGTTCGGGGCCATCAGGAAGACCTTCTTGAAGCCCTTCTCCTGGGCGTATTTGCCCATGACCTCGTGGATCTGGTCATTCTGCCAGGAGGTCGAGAAGAAGTACTTGTTGCAGCCCCGGCCGGCGAAGGTCGAGGTGCCGGCATTGGCGCCGATCAGGAAGGTCTCGCTCTCCGTCACCGGGCGGAACACCGCCTGCAGGATGTTGGAGAAGACGATGCCGGCGACGAAGTCGACCTTGTCGCGCTCCAGCAGTTCCTTGACCTTGGTCAGGGCGACGTCTGGCTTCAGCTCGTCATCGACGACGATCATCTCCACGTCGCGTCCGCCGAGCTTGCCGCCGTTTTCATCGACGAAAAGCTGGAAGCCGTCGCGGATGTGGTTGCCGAGCACCGCCGGCGGACCGGACAGCGTGACCATCATGCCGATCTTGAGCGGCTCGGCCGCCTGAGCGGCGCCGAGCGCGCCCGCGACGGTCATGCCGGCGGCCAGCGCCAGCGCCTTGATTCCCCTACCCATCATGCTCTCCCTGGATGTTCCCTGTTCCTGTCCGTCTTGCGCGTCCAATGGTCGTTCCGGCCCCGCAGCCGGCCGGAGTCGCGGTGCAGCATGCCCCGCCCCGGCGCGGTTTCCAAGCCCGGGGGCGCAGGACAGGGACCCGGGGGGCGGATTCAGCGGTATTGCTGGTTCAGGATGTCCGGCTTCAGGCCGGGCGTGACCAGATCATGGCCGCCGCTGCCGCCGCAGGGTCCGTCCCGCACCGAGGCGATGGCCGCGTCCAGGGGAACCGAGTAGATGCACACCGCGCGCCGGCAACGGCTCCCGCCGTCGCCGCCATCGGCCAGGGGCTGGTACAGGCTCGCCCGCACCGCCTCGAAGCGCGCCCCGGCATGGCTCAGCCGGTCGGCGAAGAGATCGGAGCGCAGCTCGAAGCGGCCCCAGTCCCAGCGCGCGTCCATCTCCACGCGCAGAGCGTCCGGCCCGGTGTCGTAGCCGGCGGCGGCCAGTTGCTGCGGGCAGAGCGCCAGGACGCGGTCACGATGGGTGTCGACCAGATCGCCGGAGCGCCACCGCGACCACAATCCGGCGGTGGTGACCGCCAGGGCGATCACGATCACAAGGGTGCGGTACCAGGTGAGCTCCATGACGGCAGGGTAAAGCAAATCCCGTCGGCGCGGGCCCCCGTGCCACCCGCCGTCACACCGCGACGCTGTGCCGTCCGGTGAACGGGGCCAGTTCCGGGTCGAAACAGGCGGCGATCGTGCGCCAGTACCGGCGACCGGCGGGGGTGGCGGCAACCTGCCAGCCATCGACCGTCGCCAGACCGTCCCGGATCAACGGCGCCAGACGCGCGAACGCGTCCACCAGCAGCGTCGGTTCGTCGTCGTGACGCGCCGCCACCGCCCGCAGATCCACCGCTCCGTCGCAGAGCAGACGCTCGATGACCGAGCGGCGCAGCCGATCCTCCCGGGTGACGCCCAGCCCGCGTTGGACCGGCAGCCGGCCGGCCGCCACCGCCTCGCTCCACTGTTTCACATGCGGCGCGTTCTGGGCGTAGCCGCCCGGCAGGGCGGAGATCGAGGACGGGCCGAAGCCGATCAGCGTCTTCGCCGGGTCGTCCGTATAGCCCTGGAAGTTCCGGCGCAGGCGCCCCTCGCGCGCCGCCACCGCCAGGCTGTCCTGCGGCAGGGCGAAATGGTCGATGCCGATGGCGGCATAGCCGTCGGCCACGAGCCGTTCCTCCGCCGCCTCGGCCTGCTCGAAGCGTTCCCGCGCCCCCGGCAGCAGGGTCTCGTCGATGGCGGCCTGGTTCTTCTTGAACCACGGCACATGGGCGTAGCCGAACACCGCCACCCGGTCGACGCCGAGCGCGCTGACGGCATCCGCCGAGCGGTGCACATGGTCCACCGTCTGACCCGGCAGGCCGTACATCAGGTCGGCATTGATGCTGCGGATACCGGCGGCACGCAGGGTGGCGATGCGGTCGGCGACCAGCTCCGTAGGCTGGATCCGGTTGATTGCCCGCTGCACGTCGGGATCGACATCCTGCACCCCGAGGCTCGCCCGGGTCACGCCAAGTGCCGCCATGGTCTCCACATGGGCGTCGTCGAGCGTGCGCGGATCGATCTCCATCGCGATCTCGGCATCACCGCGCACCGGAAAGGCGTCGCGCAGGGTGCTCATCACCCGGGCCATGGCCTGCGGCGACATCATCGTCGGGGTGCCGCCGCCGAAATGGATCGAGCAGACCTCGCCCGGCTCGTGCACGCGGCTCGACACCAGCAGGATCTCCTTGAGCAGATGGCCGACGAACCGGTCGATGCGCGCGCTGTCATTGGCCACCGAGGTGTGGCAGCCGCAATACCAGCAGAGCTGGGCGCAGAACGGCACATGAATGTACAGCGACAGAGGCTCAGCCCGCGTCAGCCCGTCCAGCCACCAGGGATACAGCTCACGCCCCTCGCCATCCTTGAAACGGTTGGCCGGCGGGTAGCTGGTGTAGCGCGGCAGCGCCGCGGTCGCGTGTCTGTGCAGAAACATGGGCTCGGTCCCGTTCGCTCGTGTCCCGCAGAGAGTGGCCGGATGCGCCGGGCCGAACATTGATCCAGGTCAACGCGCCGGCCCCGTGGGACGGGGTCGGGAAAAATCGGGTGCTCCCTTGGCCGCCGCGATCCCCTAGGCTTCGGCAAAACCCGACACCGACCGACACAACAAGCCCAGCAGAACAACGAGCCCAGGGAGGCCCCGATGCCCGACACCCCCGCCACCGCCGTGATTTCCGGCGCCGGCCAGAATATCGGCCGCGCCATCGCCGTCGCGCTGGCGCGCGACGGCTTCGACATCGTCGTCAACGGCCGCGCCAACCGGGACGCCTGCGACGCGGTGGCCAAGGATGTGGGCGCGCTGGGCCGCACGGCGCTGGTGGTCATGGCCGATGTCGGCGATTCCGGCGCGGTGACCGAGCTGAAGGCCCGGGTCGAGGCGGAGATGCCGCCGGTCGCGATCGTGGTGAACAACGCCGCCATCCGGCCGCAGAAGCCGTTCCTGGAAATGACCGACGACGACTGGCACCGGGTGATGAACACCGACCTGACCAGCGCCTTCTATCTCTGCCGCGCGTTCTGCGGCGCCATGGTGGAGCACAACTGGGGTCGTGTGGTGAACCTGACGGGGATGAACGCGATCCACGGCTATGCCGGCCGCGCGCCGGTATCCGCCGCCAAGCACGGGCTGTGGGGGCTGACCAAGGCGCTGGCCAAGGAGTTCGGACCGAGCGGGGTGACGGTGAACGCGATCTCCCCGGGGCCGATCGACACCGAGCATGCCGATGCCTCGATGACCCATCACATCAAGAGCCAGCTCGACCGAATCCCGGTCGGCCGCCTGGGCCAGCCGGAGGACATCGCGGCGCTCACCGCCTTCCTGTGCTCCGACGGCGGCGGCTTCATCAACGGCCAGATGATCGCCAGCAACGGCGGCGCGCAGACCTAGAAGGACGGCCAGATCCAAGACCGCTGGGCTCCGGCCGAGCTCCGGATCAAGTCCGGACGTCACCGGGATGACGGAGGAATGTAGCGACACGTTCTTCTCACCCTTCCTCGTCATCCCGGTGGACCCAGGACCTGATCCGGGGGCCGACCGGGACGCAGCGGGCGAGCCCAACCCACAATCGCCGGATTTCCTTGCGCCGGTCCGCGCCGCGTGGCATGCGGCCCCATGGCTGATCGTAGCGAAACCATCGACACGTACGATTACATCATCGTCGGCGCCGGCTCGGCAGGCTGCGTGCTGGCCAACCGGCTGAGCGAAGATCCCAAGACCCGGGTTCTGCTGCTGGAGGGCGGCGGCAGCGACCGGTCGATCTTCGTGTCCATGCCCTCGGCCCTGTCGATCCCGATGAACATGAAGCGGTTCAACTGGTTCTACGAGAGCGAGCCGGAGCCCGGACTGGACGGCCGCCGCCTGCACTGCCCGCGCGGCAAGGGGCTGGGCGGGTCGTCCTCGATCAACGGCATGGTCTATGTGCGCGGCCATGCCCGCGACTACGACCAGTGGGTCGAGCACGGCGCCACCGGCTGGGGCTATGCCGACGTGCTGCCCTATTTCAAGCGGGCGGAAAGCTGGGAAGGCGGGGCCGACGCCTATCGCGGCGGCGACGGACCGCTGGCGACCTCCAACGGCAACCACATGACGAACCCGCTGTACAAGGCCTTCATCGAGGCCGGCGTGCAGGCGGGCTACGGCGCCACCGACGACTATAACGGCCGCCGCCAGGAAGGCTTCGGCGCCATGCACATGACCGTGCGCGACGGGCTGCGCTGGTCGACCGCGCGCGGCTACCTGCGTCCGACCCAGGGGCGCGCGAACCTTCGGGTGGTCAAGCATGCGCTGGTCGACCGGGTGATCATCGCCGACGGCCGCGCCACCGGCATCTCCTACTCCACCCGCGGGATCTCGCGGGAGGCGAGCGCGCGGCACGAGGTGATCCTGGCCGCCGGCTCCGTCGGCTCGCCCACGATCCTGCAGCGCTCCGGCATCGGCCCCGCCGCCGAGCTGAAGCGCCACGGCATCCCGGTGATCGCCGACCGGCCCGGTGTCGGGGGAAACCTGCAGGACCATCTGGAGGTCTACTTCCAGTTCCGCTGCACCCAGCCGCTCAGCCTGAACCGGCACCTGTCGCTGTGGCGCAAGGGACTGATCGGCGCCCGATGGCTGCTGTTCCGCAACGGGCTGGGGGCGACCAACCATTTCGAATCCTGCGCCTTCATCCGCTCGCGCGCCGGGCTGGAATGGCCCGATATCCAGTATCACTTCCTGCCCGGCGCGATGCGCTACGACGGCAACGCCGCCTTCGCCGGCGACGGGTTTCAGGTGCATGTCGGCCCGAACAAGCCGAAGAGCCGCGGCCGCATCGACATCGCCGACGCCGATCCAGAGACCAAGCCGTCGATCCTGTTCAACTATCTGCAGGACCCGCAGGACGTGGAGGACTGGCGCCGGGTGGTGCGGCTGACCCGCGAGATCGTCGCGCAGCCGGCGATGGATCCCTATCGCGGCGAGGAGATCCAGCCCGGGGCCGACGTGACCTCCGACGAAGCGATCGACGCCTGGGTGCGCGAGAACGTGGAGAGCGCCTATCACCCGTCCTGTACCTGCCGGATGGGCCGTCCGGACGATCCCGAGACGGTGCTGCGCCCGGACCTGACGGTGATCGGCGTGGAGGGCCTGCGGGTCGCCGACAGTTCCATTTTCCCGACGATCCCGAACGGCAACCTGAACGCGCCCACCATCATGGTGGCGGAGAAGGCCGCCGACCTGATCCTCGGCCGCGCGGCCCCGGCCAGCGACAATGCCGAAGTCTGGATCGCCCCGGACTGGCAGACGGCCCAGCGCGAGGCGCAGGCGGGGTAGGGTTCCTCATCCCATTACTTACCTCACTCCCAGGCTTTGTGCCGGGGCAAGGCTAGGGAACCTCGATCGCCGGAAGATGATCTGGAATGGTCGTGCGCGTTGATGGGATTGCCCCGGGGCAGGTCCGGGGAGTCTGGAGAAGGAAAGGCGGCGGGTGGATTTCCGTGCCTTCACCGCCCCCTGCCCGCGCCCTAAACTCGCGAGCAAAACGCGTGAGGAAACCCCAATGACCGCCTCTTCCACCCCCTGGGACTACATCATCGTCGGCGCCGGCTCGGCCGGCTGCGTGCTCGCCAACCGGCTGAGCGCCGACCCGGCCAACCGGGTGCTGCTGCTGGAGGCGGGGCGCAAGGACGACAGCCCCTATATCGGCGTTCCCGTCGGCTTCTACAAACTGCTGACCAGCAAGGACTACAACTGGGGTTTCTGGACCGAGCCGGAGGAAGGCACCGGCAACCGGGCGATCGCCACCCCGCGCGGCAAGACCCTGGGCGGGTCATCCTCCATCAACGGCCTGCTCTACGTGCGCGGCCAGCCGCTCGACTACGACACCTGGGCGCAGTTCGGCAATCGCGGCTGGAGTTACGAGTCGGTGCTGCCCTATTTCCGCAAGTCGGAGACCTTCGTCGATGGCGGCGACGACAGCCGGGGCATCGACGGCCCCCTGTCGGTGACCACCACGACCGAGAAGCACCCCCTGCTCGACGCCTGGATCGACGCCGCCGAGCAGGCCGGCTTTCCGCGCAACCCGGACTACAACGACGGCGACCAGGAGGGCTTCGGCTACTACCAGCTCACCATGCGCCGGGGGAAACGGGCGAGCACGGCCCGCGCCTTCCTGCATCCGGTGATGAGCCGGCCCAACCTGACGGTGGAAACCGACGCCTTCACCACCGGGCTGATCCTGGAGGGCAGACGCGCCGTCGGCATCCGCTATAGCGTCAACGGCCAGCCGCGCGAGGCCAGGGCGTCGGGCGAGGTCATCCTCTCCGCCGGCGCGGTGCAGTCGCCGCAGCTCCTGGAGCTGTCCGGCATCGGCCAGGGCGACCTGCTGTCCAGGCACGGGATCGCCGTGGTGCACGATCTGCCCGGGGTCGGCGAGAACTACCGCGACCATTACGGCACCCGCATGCGCTGGCGGGTGACCCAGCCGATCACCCTGAACCAGCTCACCCGCGGCCTGCCCTTCGTGCGGGAGCTCGCCCGCTACGCCCTGTTCGGCGAGGGCATCCTCACCTACGGCGCCGGCGCGGTGCACGGCTTCGTCAAGAGCCGCCCGGACATGGAGACGCCCGACGTCCAGTTCCATCTGGCCCATGCGAGCTACGCGGACGCCGCGACCCGCAAGCTGGAGAAGGAGCCGGGCATGACCCTGGCCGTCTGCCAGCTCCGTCCGGAGAGTCAGGGCATGATCCACATCAAGTCACCGGACCCCGCCACGCCGCCGGCGATCACCGGCCGGTTCCTCACCAATCCGGTCGATGTCGACGCCATCGTGGAGGGCATGAAGATCGGCCGCCGCATCGCCGGGGCCGCCGCGCTGGACCCCTATCGCGGCCAGGAGATGACGCCCGGCCCGGACTGCCTGGCCGATGCCGATTTCGAGCGCTACGCCCGAGAGACCGGCCAGACGCTGTATCATATCGCCGGCACCGCGAAGATGGGCCCGGCCAGCGACCGGATGGCGGTGGTGGACGACCGGCTGCGGGTGCATGGGATGGAGGGGCTGCGGGTGATCGACGCCTCGATCATGCCGACCCTGGTCTCCGGCAACACCAACGCCGCCGCGATCATGATCGCCGAAAAGGGCGCCGAGATGGTGCTGCAGGACGCCAGAGCCCGCGCGGCGGCATAGTCGTCATCCGGACCAACGTCGTCCGGACCAATGCGATTGAAATCTAGGCCGGCGCCCGGTGCGAAGGTCACCTGTTCGAGGCAAGACCTCGCCCGGCGCCGGCGCATGTTCATGTGCCGTGAACTAGTGCCCGCCCGCTGAAGCGGCCGAGCTGTATTCCGGACCTTTACCAATCGTTTTCAGTCGTGCCTACTTCCCCCTGGCTATCAAAAAGTCGAAAGCGCCCCATGCGAAGGGCGCGATGGAACAGAGAACCAAATCAGTGGAGGAAACACGGATGCGAAATACGCTCACGGCGCTGGGAAGCGCCCTGCTGTCGCTTGGCCTGCTGGCCACGCCGGCCTCGGCGGAGCTGGACCAACTCAATCTGAAGGTCGTCGGAACCTGGGGCAACCTGTCGAACTGGAAGGTCAACGAGCAGCCCTTCTGGGACAAGACCATGCCGGAGGCCTCCGGCGGCAAGATCACCGCGAACGCCGTTCCGCAGACCGATGTGGGCATCAAGGGCTTCGAGGTCGTGCGCATGCTGAAGATCGGCGTGTTCGACGTCGCCCACGGCGTGGTCGGCTACATCGCCGGAGAGGACCCGATCGTCGAGGGTGTCGATCTGGCGGGCGTGATCCAGAACTGGGACGACGCCAAGGCCTCGATGGACGCCTATCGCCCGATCATCGCCAAGCAGTTCGAGGAGACCTACGGCGCCAAGCTGATGGCGCTGTATCCGTTCCCGAGCCAGATGCTGTGGTGCAACGCCGACGTGAACAGCGCCGAGGACCTCGCCGGCAAGAAGGTCCGCGTCTACACCACCTCCATGGGTGACCTGATCGAGGGCCTGGACGCGACCTCTGTCACCATCGCCTTCGCCGAGGTCGTTCCGGCCCTGGAGAAGAAGGTGGTGGATTGCGGCATCACCGGCACCATGCCGGCCTATCAGGCCAAGTGGTGGCAGATCGCCACCCACGCCTATCTGATGAAGGTCGGCTACACCGCCACCTTCGCCGCCATCAACCTGACCACCTGGAACCGGATGAACGACGAGACCAAGGCCTTCGTCGAGAAGCATTTCAACGAGTTCGAGAAGACCGCCTGGGCCAACACCATGGCCGAGGACGAGATGGGCATCATCTGCAACACCGGCGTTGGCGGCGAGTGCACCGCGGGCGAGCCCGGCGGCATGAAGAAGGTCGAGCCGAGCGCGGCAGACGACGCCAAGCGTAAGCAGATCCTGGAGAACGTCGTGCTGAAGCGTTGGGCCGAGCGCTGCGTGGAGAAGTTCGGCGAGAAGTGCATCGACGACTGGAACGCCACCATCGGCAAGATCGCCGGCGTCACCGCGCCGAAGCCGTAACCTCCAGATCGTTCCAAAAGTCCGGCGGCGGCCGTCATCCCCAAGGCGGGGTGACGGCCGCCGTTTCTATTCGGCCGCCGCCGTCGGCTGGCTCTTGTTGCCTGCCCCGATCGACAGCATGTCGGTCATCGCCCCCTCTTCGACGCCGATCTGCAGCACGTCGGTGAAGCGGTTGAAGAAGCCGCAAAGCGCGATCCGAAGCGTGAGTTCGACGATCTGTTCCTCTGTGAAATGCTCGCGCAGCGCGTCGAACGTGGCGTCGCGCACCCGGTTGAAGTCGTTGGTCACCTTCACCGCGTAGTCGCGCACCAGGTGGTCGACCGCGTCGAAGCCCGGCACGCTCTCGTCCAGGATCCGCTCAACGGACTCCGCCGACACGCCCTGCTCCACCAAGCGCGGCGCATGGTGGATGACACAGTACTCGCAGGCGTTGAGCTTGGAGACGACGACCAGCACGATCTCCAGGTAGCGCTTCGGCAGGATCGCCTCGTCGGCGAAGTCCAGCAGCAGGCCCATGATGTGCTTCAGGGCCGGCGGACGGTGGGCGAAAATCTTCACCTGATTCAGGAACGGACCGTAGTCGCGGGCGAAGCGCTCGTAGACCGGCCGCACCTCCTCCGGCACCTCATCCATTTCAACATCCCGAACGCGGGCCATGGTCATCTCCTTGATGGATCATTAACGCACCGACGTGTATACAATGCCTCCGGGAGTTGGCCATAGGCTGGAAAGATCATCAATTGTACGAAGTAGTTCGGGTAAATATCCGTTGAAAAAATATGGATTATTACCCCCTTTGACCTGCTTCGGGGGTTGGTGTTGACTGCGGCCGAGTCACGCGTTGGCCAACAGCACACACGCGCAACTTTGGATGCGCTTTCGAATGGTGAGGAGGCAATGAATGGGTAAGACCCTGTCCGTATTCGGTGCAGCTCTGCTTTCGGTCGGCCTGATGGCCGGACCGGCTGCGGCTGAACTGGATACACTGAACCTCAAGGTCGTTGGCACTTGGGGCAACCTGTCGAACTGGAAGGTCAACGAGGGACCGTTCTGGAACGAGACGATGCCGGAGAAGTCGGGCGGCAAGATCACGGCCGATGCCGTGCCGCAGACCGATGTCGGCATCAAGGGCTTCGAAGTGATGCGCATGCTGAAGATCGGCGTGTTCGACGTCGCCCACGGCGTGGTCGGCTACATCGCCGGCGAGGACCCGGTGGTCGAGGGCATCGACATCGCCGGTGTCGCGCAGAGCTGGGAAGACGTGCGCGGCTCCGCCGAGGCCTACTGGCCGATCATGGAGAAGCAGTTCGAGGAGACCTACGGCGCGAAGCTCCTGGCGGTCTACCCGTTCCCGAGCCAGATGCTGTGGTGCAACGCCGAGGTCAACAGCGTCGAGGACCTGACCGGCAAGAAGGTCCGCGTCTACACCACGTCGATGGGTGATCTCGTCGAGGGTCTGGGCGGCACCTCCGTGACCATCGCCTTCGCCGAGGTCGTACCGGCCCTGGAGAAGAAGGTGGTGGATTGCGGCATCACCGGCACCATGCCGGCCTATCAGGCCAAGTGGTACCAGGTCGCCACCCATGCCTTCCCGCTGCGGGTCGGCTATTCCATGTCCTTCGCGGCGATGAACCTTGGCACCTGGAATCGCATGAGCGACGAGACCAAGGCCTTCGTCGAGAAGATGATGGAGGAATACAACGAGTCCGCCTGGAAGAACATGATTGCCGAAGACGAGATGGGGATCATCTGCAACACTGGCCAGGGTGGGACCTGCACCGTGGGCGAGCCCGGCAACATGAAGCTGGTCGAGCTCTCGGACGCCGATACGGCCGCGCGCAAGAAGGCGCTGGAGGAAGTCGTCCTCAAGCGTTGGGCCGAGCGTTGCGTCGAGAAGGCCGGCGAGTCCTGCATCGACGACTGGAATGCCACGGTCGGTAAGATCACGGGCGTGACCGCGCCGAAGCCGTAAGGCACAATCCCTTCACGGACGGACGACCCGGGTGCTGTATAGTACCCGGGTCGTTCTTAAATCCCGCAATCAAGCGGAAGGTGCCAAGCGGTGCTGGATAAACTTCTCGCAGCGAACTTCAAGCTCTCAAGCCTCATGGTTTGGATCGGCGGTGCCGGGCTGATCGGCGCCGCAATCATGGTGACAATCGACGTCTTCCTGCGGGACGTCTTCCTGGTCACGCTTGGCGGTGCGGACGAAATCTCCGGATACATCTTCGCGATCTCGACGGCCTTCGCCTTTCCCTACGCGGTGCTGCATCGCGCGAATGTCCGGATCGACGCGCTGTACATCCCCCTGCCCCCGTTCGTGCGCTCGATCCTCGACCTCGTCGCCCTCGTCGGACTGGCGGTGTTCTTCTTCCCGCTGACCTGGCGCAGCTGGCTGATGCTGCAGGACAATATCGGGTTCTGGACCAAGTCCATCACCCCCCTGCAGACGCCGATCGCGATCCCCCAGTCCCTCTGGTTCGCCGGCATGGTCGTTTTCTGTCTGACCGTGCTGCTCGTGTTCGTGGTCGCACTGACCCGGCTGCTGCGCGGCGACCTGACCGGCGTCCACGACATCGCCGGGGTTCCGACACTCGATGAAGAAATGCAAAGCGGCGACGGCGGCCACGCCGGCTGATCGCGATAAATATTTGGGAGACTGAGACGCCATGCTCGGCACGACGCTGATCATTCTCATTGTGCTGATTGCCCTCAGCATCCCGATCGCCGCGGCGCTGGGAACGCTGGGGCTGGCCCTCGATCAGATCTTTTCCGGCGGCTTCCTGTGGCGCGGACTGGCGGACAACGCCTGGCAGACGTCGATCGAGTTCCTGCTGGTCGCCATCCCGATGTTCGTGCTGCTTGGCGAGATCCTGCTGCGCGCCGGCATCGCCCAGCGCATGTACGCCGCCCTGGTGCAGTGGCTGTCCTGGCTGCCCGGCGGGCTGATGCACTCCAATATCGGCGCCTGCGCCATGTTCGCCGCGACCTCGGGATCCTCGGTCGCCACGGCGGCGACGGTCGGCACGGTCGCCCTGCCCGAGGTGGAGAAGCGCGGCTATAATGAGCGGCTGTTCCTCGGCACCCTGGCGGCCGGCGGTACCCTCGGCATCCTGATCCCGCCGTCGATCAACCTGATCGTCTACGGCCTGCTGACCGACACCTCCGTGCCGGAACTGTATCTCGCCGGCTTCATCCCCGGGCTGATCCTGGCCGGCCTGTTCATGGTCGCGGTCATCCTGTTCTGCACCTTCCGGCCCAGCCTCGACGGCGACAAGGTCGAGACCTCCTGGCTGCAACGGGCGCGCGTCCTGCCCGACCTGCTGCCGCCGCTCGGCATCTTTCTGGTGGTTGTCGGCTCGATCTATGCCGGCATCGCCACCCCGACGGAGGCCGCCTCCCTCGGCGTGGTCGCGGCACTGATCCTGGCCGCCTGCTACCGCAGCCTGTCGATCTCGATGCTGCGCGAGGCGATCGAGGGGACCATGAAGACCACCGCGATGGTGATGCTGATCATCATGGCGGCGATCTTCCTGAACTTCGTGCTCGGCATGATCGGCCTGACCCAGGCGCTGGCCACCTTCATCACCTCCCTCGGCCTGACGCCGTTCCAGACCCTGCTGGCGGTGATCGTGTTCTACCTGGTGCTCGGCTGCTTCATGGAGACGCTGTCCATGCTGATCACCACGGCGCCGATCATCACCCCGATCATCGTCGGCCTGGGCTACGATCCAGTGTGGTTCGGCATCCTGCTGATGGTGATGCTGGAGGCCGCCCTGATCACCCCGCCGATCGGCGTGAACCTGTACGTGGTCCAGGGCGTGCGCGGCAGCGGGCCGATGTCCGACGTGATGGTCGGCGTGATCCCGTTCCTGCTGGCGATGTTCGCCATGGTGGCCCTGCTGGTGGGCTTCCCGGAACTCGCCCTGTGGCTGCCGTCCCTGTTCTACTGAGCGGTCCCTGACGACCCGGACGAAAAAGCCCCCTCTCCGGCGCCGGAGAGGGGGCTTTCGTTTGGCCGCGGACGTATCAGCCGCCGCCCGCCTCGTAGCCCGGGATGTCGGTCACCAGCATGTGGCCCGGCGTATGGGTGATGACCAGCGGCAGCTTGGCCTCCAGCACGGTGCGCTGGGGAGTCACGCCGCAGGCCCAGAATACCGGCACCTCGCCGTCCTCGATCGGCGTCGGATCGCCGAAGTCCGGCTTAGCGATATCCGCGATACCGATCTGCGCCGGATCGCCGATATGCACCGGCGCGCCGTGAGCGTGGGGAAAGCGGGCGGTGATCGCCGCCGCCTTGATCGCGTTGGCCATGGTCATCGGCCGCATGGAGACAACCATCTCGCCGCGGAACGGGCCGGCCGGGGTGGTCTGGATGCTGGTGCGGTACATGGAGACGGTGGTGTCGTCGTCCCAGTGGCGCAGCCGGATGCCGTCGGTCACCAGCGCCTGCTCGAAGGTGAAGGAGCAGCCGATGACAAAGGCGACCGAGTCCTCGCCCCAGAGCGCCTTGATGTCCGGCACGGACTCGGTCAGCACGCCATCGCGGAAGATGTTGTAGGACGGCACGTCGGTGCGGATGTCGACATCTGTGCCGAGCGTGAACAGGTCCGGATTGCCGGTGTCGGACACGCCGACCAGCGGGCAGGGCTTCGGGTTGCGCTGGCAGAACCGGAAGAAGTCGAGCGCATGTTCCGCCGGCAGGATCACCAGGTTGCCTTGCAGATAGCCCGGCGCCAGCCCCGCGGTATGGCCGGTATGCAGCCCCTCGCGGATCTGCCGGCGCGCCTCGCGCGGATCGGCGGCGCGGGCCGGGGATTGGAAGGGAGCTTGGAGGTTCATGGACGTCTCCTCGGGTTAGCGGCTTCGGGCATCTGCCTCACCGCCCGAGCGCGATGACGATGACGGAACCCACGACGATAAAGGTCGCGATCACGACCTTGCCCGTCAACCTCTCGCGGCGGAACACCAGGGCCGAGAGCAACATGGTGAAGATCGGCGAGGTCGCGACGATCGGGGCGATCACCACCAGATCGCCGCGCAGCAGGCCGGTGTTCAGGCAGATGATCGCAGCCGAGGTGGTCGCCCCGCCCAGCGCGAACCACTTCACCCCCGGCGCCCGCCAGTTCACCACCACCGGCTCGCGGCGCACCCCGCGCACCGACCAGGTCAGGATGGCCGAGACGGTGAAGCCGACGATGCTGGCGAAATAGGGGTCGGGGATGCCCGCCTCCATGCCGATCTTCGACAGCACGTGGCCCAGCGCCCGCAGGAAGGCGGCGCCGATCGGCAGGAACAGCGCCCAGAACGGCCAGTCGACCTTGACCTTGCCGCGCTTGGACAGCAGCAGGACGGCCGCCATGATCCCGCCGGTGCCGATCGCCAGGGGCCAGGTGAACATCTCCCCCAGGATCAGCACGCCCATCACCGTGCCGAACAGCGGCGAGGTGCAGGCGAGCGTACTGACCAGGGTGGGGCCCAGAAACTTCATCCCGGCCACCGCCAGATTGGCGGAGACGGCCGGTCGGAACAGGCCGATGGCGGCGAAGATCAGCATCGCCGGCTCGAGCCAGTAGTGCCAGTCCATGAAGAACGGCGCGAACAGCCACAGGGTCGCCGCAGCCGCGGTGATCGAGACCATGGCCCCGGTCCGTCCGTCCACGGTTGCCAGGCCGATATTCTGCCATTGGGCGCCGATGGCGAACATCAGCGACGCTGTGGTCGCGAGGATGAGCGGCATGTAGTCGAACGGCACGCCCGCCACGTCCGTCATGACCGGCGCCTACGGCCGGCGATACCCATTGTCACGCACTATTCTCCAACCGATGCGATCGGCTCAGACGATCCGCCCCGGACCTTCGGCTCAAACCACCGCTGGTTCAAACCACCTCTGGTTCAAACCACCGGGCACAGTCCGCCGTCGATGTTGATCGCGGTGCCGGTCACATAGCCGCCCTCCTTGGAGGCCAGCAGCGTGGCGACGGCAGCGAACTCTTCGGCGGTGCCGACGCGGCCCATGGGGATCGTCTCGCCCATCTCGGCATAATAGTCCTCCAGAGAACGATTTCCATTCTCGGATGCATGCCGCTTCACCCACTGGTCGCTTTCGATCCGGCCGACCAGCAGGGCGTTCACCAGGACGTTGTACGGAGCGTACTCGGTGGCCATCGCCTTGGTCAGGGCCATGCCGGCAGCCCGGGTCACCGCGGTCGGCGCGCCCTCGGCCGGCGGCGCCTTGGCGCCGGTGTTCAGGATGTTGATCACCCTGCCCCAGCGCCGCTGCTGCATCTCCGGCATCAGCCGGCGGCACAGGCGGATCGCGGCGAACAGCTTCAGGTCCAGATCGGCCTGCCACACCGAATCGTCGTGGCTGGCGAAGGGTCCGCGCTTGGAGGAACCGGCATTGTTGACCAGGATGTCGACCGCACCGAGCTGGGCCTGGGCGATGTCGCAGGCGATCTCGCAACCCTGGGCGGTGGAGATGTCGGCGGCGATGGTCACCACATCCGCGCCGGTGGCCTCCTTGATCGCCGCCGCCGCCTCGTCCAGCGTCTCCTGGCGCCGGGCCACGATGGCCACCCGTCCGCCGCTTTCCGCATAGCGCAGGGCGATCGCCCGGCCGATGCCGAGACTGCCTCCGGTGATCAGCGCCGAGCGCCCGTCGAGCCGCACATCCATATCCTCACCTCGCGTGGTCTTGTTCTCGCCGCAGCATGGCATGCCCGCCGGCATTTTGGAGGGGCAAACCGAGACCGGCGGACGTTCTCCATCCGCAGCGCCACACGGGACCCCGGATCCCCACCTCCACAGCCGATTCCCAACAGTTCGAGAACCACCGAAACGGCGGCATCCCGGCGTTTAAGGACTTGTCCGGCGCGGCCGCCGCCGACAGCATGCGCGCATGCAGCTGACGACCCATAACCGCTACGGCTATTCGCCGCTCGATTCCCGCCCGGTCTATGACTGGCCCGGCGGCAAACGCCTCGCTGTCTGTTTCTGCAACAACATCGAGATCTTCTCGTTTCTCGACGGGCTCGGCTCCGACAGCGCCAGCCCGGGCGCACCGCAATCGACCCGGAACTTCGCCTGGCGCGACTACGGCAACCGGGTGGGTCAGTGGTACCTGTTCGATTTGTTCGACGAGATGAACGTTCCGGCGTCCCACAACCTCAACTCGATGCTGCTGGACGCCTGCCCGGAGATCGCCGTGCGGATCCGCGCCCGGGGCGACGAGGTGGTGGCCCACGGGCGCACCAACGCCGAGCGCCAGGACACGCTGGGCGAGGACGACGAGGCGAGGCTCATCCGCGAGACCACCGAGACCCTGACCACGTTCTTCGGCGACCGGCCCTCCGGCTGGCTCGGCCCGTATCTGGCGCAGACCCCGGTGACCCTCGATCTGCTGCAGGAGGCCGGGTACGGCTATGTGATGGACTGGCCGGCCGACGACCAGCCGTTCTGGATGCGCACCCGCAGGGGCCGGATCCTGTCGGTGCCCTATTCGATCGAAGTGAACGACTCGCCGGCGATGGTGTTCCGCCAGCATAGCGGGGAGGAGTTCGAGCGGATGATGATCGATCAGTTCGACGAGTTGCTGCACCAGTCGAAGAAGCGGCCGCTGGTCTACACCGCGGTCCTGCATCCGTTCATCGTGGGGCAGCCGTATCGGTTGAGGGCGCTGCGGCGGGCGATGAAACACATTCTGCGTCATCGCGACGAGATCTGGCTGACCACGCCGGGCGCCATCGCCAGCTTCTGTACACGTCTGCCGGCCGGAACAATTCCCGGCTCCGGGAGATGAGGTGAGCCCGTCCGACGCTCAGGCGGTAGGTGCCACGCCGACGCTCAGGCGGTAGGTGCCGCGCCGACGCTCAGGCGTCGTGGGTGCCGCGCATGTAGCGCTTCTCGGGGTGATAGGCGCGCTTGCCCCACCAGGAGAAGAGATCGTGACGCAGGCGCGAGATCAGGGAGAGAACGGTCATCGGGAGCGTGCCGAGGGTTGGGGTTACGGGATCGGGAGACATTTTCTTTAGCCCTTGAAGGATACCTGATCCTTCTTAACAAGCAATAAACGGGCCAGGGTCATTTCGCATCGCACCATTTCCAATGTGGAACCGATGCATCTGCGGCAATATTCCTTCAAATTCAATGAGTCACCTCCCCGGACACCTCTGATATCGCAGGACGGCATCGGATCCGACCCGCCCGGATGCGTTTCCCCTCTTGAGAAGCGGGTCCAGACTCGGCCAGACTTTTGTGCACCGCACCAAACGCGTACGGCAGACCCGGGCAGCGTTCCTGACGCCCGGCGGTTCCCCGGCACTGTTGCCCGCCAAATGCCCGATGGAGGCCCGAGATGCTCGAAATCAATGCCGACCGCCTGCTTGCGGACTTCTACGACCTGCGCAAGATCGGCACCTTCAAGACCGGGGTGCACCGCCCGACCCTGTCGGCGGACGACATCAGGTCCCGGCACTGGCTGGTCGACAAGCTGCGGGCCATCGGCCACGAGGCGGAGATCGACGGCATCGCCAACGTCATCGGCCGCGCGCCCGGCAAGGGTCCGCATATCCTCGCCGGCTCCCATATCGAGACCCAGAACGAGGCCGGGTGGCTCGACGGGGCGCTGGGCGTGCTCTACGCGCTGGAGGCCGCCCGCGCCGTGGCCGAGAGCGGCGCCTACGGGGAAAGCGGCGTCGACGTGATCGCCTTCGCCGACGAGGAAGGCCATTTCAGCGACATGCCCGGCAGCAATTCCTGGGTCGGTCAGCTCACCGAGGAGACCATCGACCAGGCGGTCGACCGCACCCACGGCCTGCCCCTGCGCGAGGCTCTGGACAAGGCCGGCCTGACCGGCAAACCGCGCCGGCAGATGGAGCGCGAGCGCTATCTCTGTTTCCTGGAAGCCCATATCGAGCAGGGCGGTTGGCTGGAGGCCAACGACCTGACCATCGGGGTCGTCACCTCCATCGTCGGGTCCTGGCAGTACAGGATCGTCATCGAGGGCCAGCAGAACCATGCGGGCACGACCATGATGAAGATGCGCCGCGACGCCGGCGTGGCGGCGACCCGCCTGCTGCAGGCGATCGAGACCGAGTTCCCCAAGATCGCCGCCGAGCTGAGCGTATGGACCACCGGTCGCATCACGCTGGATCCGGGCGCGCCGGCCATCGTGCCGGGCGGGGCGGAGATCCTGTTCCAGTTCCGCGACGCCGACCCTGCGGTGCTCGACCGGATGCATGCCAAGCTCGAGGAGCTGATCAAGGCGGAAGACACCAACGGTCCCTGCGACGTCCGCCTGGAGATCGTCAGTATCACCAAGCCGGCGCTGATGGACGAGACGCTGAAGGCCGCCTTCACCGCCTCGGCCGAGCGGGTCTGTCCGGGCAAGCACACCCTGATGCCGAGCGGTGCTGGCCACGACGCGCGCACGCTGGCCCCCTACATCCCCTGCGCCATGCTGTTCGTGCCCAGCATCAACGGCGTCTCCCACCACTGGAGCGAGAACACTTCCGACGCGGACATCATCGCCGGCGCCCGGGTTTTCGCCGGGGCGGTCGGCGACCTGCTGGCCGCGGCAAAGGGATAGAGCGCCGGTCATACGTCCAATCCGTCGCGCATCCCGTATAAACGGCATGTGCCGATTGATTGGACTGTTCGTGCTCTCGTTCCTCGCCGCCTGCTCGCCGCTGCAGATCGTCGACCATCTCACGCCGAAGACCGGCTACGAGCGGGTGCAGGGCATTCCCTACGGCGAAGGACCGCGCCGGACCTACGACCTCTACGAGCCGACCGGGCCCCGGCGCGATGCGCCGGCAATCGTCTATTTCTATGGCGGCGGTTGGAAGACCGGCGACAAGAACAAGTACCGTTTCGTCGCTCAGACCCTGGCCAAGGCCGGCTACACGGTCGCCATCCCGGACTACCGGCTGTATCCGGACGTCACCTTCCCCGCCTTCGTCGAAGACGGGGCGAAGGCCGTGGCCGCCGTCTGGCGCAGGCTCGACCGGCCGGTGATTCTGATCGGCCACTCCGCCGGCGCCCATATCGCGATGATGCTGACCCTCGACAGCACATGGCTGGCGGCTGAGGGGATCGACGTGGACGCGACGGTGAAGGCCACGGTCGGGCTGGCCGGGCCGTATGATTTCCTGCCGCTGTCCGACAATCTCCGCCCGATCCTGGCCCCCGGCGGCGATCCGGACGCCAGCCAGCCGATCGCCTATGCCCGCGGCGACGCGCCGCCCCTGCTGCTGGTGCATGGCGAGGCGGACAGGACGGTGCTGCCGAAGAACACCGCCAACCTCGCCGCCGCAATCGAGCGTCTGGGTGGCGACGTGACGGTGATCACCTATCCCAAGGTCGCCCATGCCGGGGTGATCGGCGCCTTCTCAAAGCGGCTCGCCTTCCTGGCCCCGACCCGCGCGGACGTACTGCGCTGGCTCGACGGCCGCGGCCTCTGAGGTATCCCGACGGTTGTAGGCCGGGGGTTGCCATCGCCGGCCGGAGGGGTCAAATCTCCCCCACCAATCAACAGCCCCGCACCAACGGAGAGCGCCGATGCAATACCTCCACACCATGGTCCGCATCAAAGACGTGGACGAGAGCCTGAACTTCTACTGCGGTCTGCTCGGGCTGGAGGAGATCCGCCGCTACGACAGCGAGAAGGGCCGGTTCACCAACATCTTCCTGGCCGCTCCCGAGGACAAGGAAAGCGCCGCCTCCGACAAGAAGGCGCCGATGCTGGAGCTGACCCACAATTGGGATCCGGAAGACTACAAGGTCGAGGGCCGCGCCTGGGGCCACCTCGCCTTCCGCGTCGACGACGTCTACGCCACCTGTCAGAAGCTGATGGACAACGGCGTGACCATCAACCGCCCGCCGCGCGACGGCTACATGGCCTTCGTGAAGTCGCCGGACGGCATCTCCATCGAGCTGCTGAATGCCGACGGTCCCAAGGACCCGGCAGAGCCCTGGGCCTCCATGGAGAACACCGGCAGCTGGTAAGCCCGGCCCGCGAGCCTAGCCGGGGGTGATGCCGAGTTCGGCAAGAATCTCCTCGGTATGCTCCCCCAATCCAGGCGGCGGACGGTCGAAACGCGGCCCGTCCGCCGCGCTTCTGTACGGCGCCATCGCCAGGCGCACCGGATGGTCGAACCCCTTGGGTGCCGGCACCTCCGCCAGCGTGCCCCGGTGCGCGAGCTGCGGCTCCTCCACGGCTTCCGGAATGGAATTCACCCGACTGATCGGCACACCCCGCGCCCCCAGACGCCTTGCCCAGTTGGCGGCCGTATCCGCCAGGAACGCCTGCCGCAGCGTGCTGTCCACCAGCTCCCGGTTGGCGATCCGGGCCTTGCTGTCGGCGAAACGCGTGTCCGTCAGCAGATCGGCGATGCCCAGCTCCTCGAACACCGCCTGCACATGGGTCTGCATGGTCGCCGACATCAACACCGTGCCGTCGGCGCAGTCGAAGCTGTTCGCGGTCGGCAGGTGGGTGGCCGAACTGTTGCCGATCAACCCGCCCGGATTGCCGTCGATACTCCACTGGGCGATGGACGGCGCCTGGATGTTCAGGGCGGCATCCAGCATGGAGATGTCGAGATACTGCCCCTCCCCGGTCCGCTCGCGGCGGAACAGGGCGGCGGCGACCGCAAAGGCGGCCGAGGCGCCGGTAAACAGGTCGACCGGGAAGTAACCGGTGCGCATCGGCCCGGTCTCGGGCGAGCCGTTGGTCGACATCATCCCCGAAGCGGCCTGAATCGCGCCGTCATAGGCCCCTTCCTTGGAGCGCGGGCCGGTGGCCCCGTAGCCGGTGATCTGGCAGTAGACCACGTCCGGCTTGATCGCCTTCACGTCCTCCCAGCCAAGTCCGAGCCGTTCGGCCACCCCGCCGCGGAAGTTCTGGGCGACCACGTCCGCCGTCTCGATCAACCGGTGGGCAATGCCCCGCCCCTCCTCCGATTTCAGGTCCAGCGCGACGCTGCGCTTGCCCGGATTCAGCGCCAGAAAGGCGGAGCCCATGTCGATATCGGTGTATTTGCTGGGGATCATCCGGTTGCGCATCTGATCGCCACCGCCGGGCCCGGGCGCCTCGATCTTGATGACGTCCGCCCCCTCCTGGGCCAGCAGGGACGTCATGTACGGCCCCGACAGCACCTGGGTGAAGTCGACGACGCGGATTCCCTCGAACGCTCTCGCCACGCAATCCTCCCTGATTCGCCGGGTCTTGCCGCCCGGTCCCGCAACCAGCACGCTAGCGCGGAAACGCCGCCGCGTGCAGCACCTGGGCGCAGCAGGCGAGAAAAAGACCGCAACGGGAGACCGCCATGACCGACACCGACACCACGTCCATTTCCGCAGCCATCACCGGCGAGACCGTCAAACAGGCCTCCGCCGAGTTGTCCGACCTGCTGAAGCTGCGCACCTATCCCTTCGGTATGAAGCTGTTCGAGGATGTGGAGGAGATGAAGGCGGTGCCGGGCGTGCGCACGCCGATGGACGGCATCCCCTTCACCACCTGCCAGCTCGTCACCCAGGTCCGCACCGCCGGGTTCACCCTTGGGATCGTCAAGGACAACCTGCGGCCGAACGCGAGCTGCGGCGCCAATATCGGGCTGGAGGAGGTGCCGGAACGGCTGGCCTCGGGCGAGCAGATGACCGGGGTCTGGTTCGACAACCAGGAGGCGGCGAAGAAGCACCAGGCGGAGATGCCGCGGGTGGCGCCGGGGCGGTATTCCGGCCTCTGTGCCTCGCCCCTGCGTACCGGGCGGCTGGATCCGCCGGACGTGTGCCTGTTTTATGCCTCGCCGGGACAGATGATCCTGTTCATCAACGGGCTGCAGTTCAAAGACTACCGGCGCTACGACTTCACGATCACCGGCGAGAGCGCCTGCGCCGACAGTTGGGGCCGGGCGCTGAGCACGAGGCAGACTAGCCTGTCCATCCCCTGCTACGCCGAGCGGCGCTATGGCGGGGTGGCGGACGACGAGTTGCTGATGGCCTGCCCGCCGGACGAATTCCTGCGCGGAGTGGAGGGGCTGAAAGGCCTGTCGAAGAACGGCCTGCGCTATCCCTACCCCCCGTTCGGCGCCTTCGCCGACCCGGCGATCGGGATGTCGAAGAGCTACGGCTGACGAGGAGCTGTTTGAGCCTCAGCTCTGCAGCGTCTTCAGCCGAAGCGTGCCGAGCAGCAGGAACCCCGCCACGCCAGCCAGGATCCACAGGGACAGATCGAAGCTGTGGGTGGCGTCGTACACCAGGCCCAGCAGGATCGGGCCGCCGGCGCCGCCGACTTCGGCAGCGGAGAAGAACAGCCCGCTCGCCGTGCCGGCACGCTCCTCGCCCACGCCCTTGGTCTCCACCAGGGTCAGGATCGCCACCGTCATCAGCGAGGACCGCGCGATACCCTGCAGCGCCAGACCGATGGTCAGCGCCGGCTGGCCGGCGACCCAGAGCAGCAGGCAGGCGAGTACCGCCCCCGCCGCCAGCAGCCCCAACACCAGATGGCGGCGCTCGGGTGTCGCCAGACGCGGAATGGTCAGCGACGCGACGATCCCGATCAGGGTCGGCACCGTCGCCCAGTACCCGGCTTCAACCGGCGTCATGCCGCCGACCCGCAGGATCTCCGGCAGCCAGTTGTTCAGCCCGTGGTTCAGGGCGAAGATCGCCACGCTCATGGCCAAGAGCAGACGCACCGCCGGCAGGCGCACCAGTTCGCCGATGACCTCCTTCTGCGGTCGCGGTTTGGCGGCGGAGGCCGGCGGGTCGTGACGGCGCGCCGCCGGCAGACTGGCGATCGCCAACCACGTGCAGGCGCCAAACGCCGCAACGGCCGACCACAGCAGCAGCACCGCGCGCCAGTCCCCGTCGAAATACGGCATCAGCACCGAGTTGGTCAGCGACAGCGCGACGATCGAGCCGATCGCCGGACCGGTGATGTAGATGCCCATGGCGAAGCCGCGGTCGCTGCCCTTGAACCAGCGGGCGATCTCCTTCGGCGCGCCGGCCGACACGATAGGGCCGCCGATTCCGAAGATCGCCACGGCGACGAACAGCATGACGGCACTGTCGGCCACGCCGCGCAGCAGGCCGGACAGGGCGACGATCATGGCGCCGAGAAAGATCGCCCGGCGCGCGCCGACCCGGTCGAGGAAGCTGCCGCCGGGAACCGCCGCCACGATATAGGTGAGCTGCCAGATGCCCAGCACCCCGCCCATGGCGGTGTGGCTGATCTCCAGGTCGCGGGTGATCGGGCCGATGATGGGCGCAAGGCCGGCGATGGTCAGCCCGAAGCAGAAATACGCCGTCCAGACGCCGAACAGGATCGCCCAGCGGATACGCGGCGCCGGGGGTTCGGCGCTCACCGCCGCGTCTTCACTCATCTGTCGGTCCCATTTGGCCTTCCGGAAGGCCGAGACCGCCTTACTGTGCGGCCGTCGGCAGGACGTGATCCTTGAACCGCTCGCGCAGGGTCAGCTTCGACAGCTTGCCGGTCGCGGTATGGGGAAGATCGTCGACGAAAACCACGTCGTCCGGCAACCACCACTTTGCGACCTTGTCGGAGAGATAGGCGCGGATGTCCTCCGGCGTGGCCGTCCTGCCCTGTTCCAGGCGGGCCACCAGCAGCGGTCGCTCGCCCCATTTCGGATGGGCGGCGGCGATCACCGCGCATTCGGCGATGGCCGGATGGCCGAGTGCCGCTCCCTCCAGGTCGAGGGAGCTGATCCACTCGCCCCCGGACTTGATGACGTCCTTGGTACGGTCGACGATGTAGAGGAAGCCGTGCACGTCGATCTTGGCGACGTCGCCGGTGCGCATCCATCCCTCGTCGTCGAAGACGGCCGCACTGGCCTCGGCGTCGCCGAAATAGCCGTCCATGACGCCATGGCCCCGCACCAGCAGTTCGCCGAAGGCGACGCCGTCATGGGGCAGGCGGTCGCCCGCCTCGTCCACGATCTTCAGCTCGCAGCCGAACATGCGGCGGCCCTGGCTGGTCTTGAAGGCGCGCTTCTCCGCCTCCGGCAGGGCGTTCAGGGACGGGCCCATGGTCGTGAGCGTTCCAACCGGGCTCATCTCCGTCATGCCCCAGCCGTGCACGACGCGGACGCCGAAATCGACCTCGAACTCGCGGATCATCGGCTCCGGAGCGGCCGAGCCGCCGATCACCACCACGTCGAATCCGGTCGGCTTGCGGCCCTGCTTGCGCATCTCGCCGAGCAGGCCGAGCCACACGGTTGGCACGCCCCAGGCCGAGGTCACCGCCTCCTCTTCCATCAGCCGGAACAGGTTCTCGCCGTCCAGCTTCGGCCCCGGCATGACGATCCGGGTGCCGGTCAGCGGCATGGCATAGGGCAGTCCCCAGGCGTTGACGTGGAACAGCGGCACCACCGGCAGGATGCTGTCCGTCGGGGTCAGCCCGACCTCGGTGGCGATCGCCATCAGCCCGTAGGAATGCAGCAGGGTCGAACGATGGGTGTAGAGCACGCCCTTGGGGTGGCCGGTGGTGCCCGAGGTGTAGCAGATCCCGCTGGCGGTACGCTCGTCGAAGACCGGCCAGTCGATCTCGGCCGGCTGTTCGGCCAGCAGCGCCTCATAGGCCAAGGCGCCCTCCAGCCCGTGGGTCTCGTCGCCGAGCACCACGTAGCGCAGCCCCTTCGGCAGCCTGTCGCGCAACCCCTGGACCAGGGGCACGAAGGTGGCGTCGAGGAACAGCACCTTGTCCTCGGCGTGGCCGACCACATAGACGATCTGCTCGGCGAAGAGACGCGGGTTGATGGTGTGGCAGACCGCGCCGATCCCGGAGATCCCGTAATACAGCTCCAGGTGCCGGTAGCCGTTCCAGGCCAGAGTCGCCACCCGGTCGCCCGGGCCGATGCCGAGCTTGCGCAGGGCCCCGGCAAGCTGGGCCGCACGTCCCGCCAGATCCTTGTAGGTATATCGGTGCCGGTCGCCCTCGACCCGGGCCGAGACGATCTCCTGGTCCCCGCGGATCTCCGCCGCATAGGTGACGATGTCGGAGATCATCAGCGGCCGGTCCATCATCTGGCCCTGCAGCATCGCCCATTCCTCCCAATGCTTTTTTGTCTCTTATGCCCACCAGCTAACTACGCCACCGCCCGGCCTGTCGAGATCGACGGCGAACGGTCGGGCCGTCAGGTGCCGGTTGAGCTTGGCATCGGGCAGTTGCCGCAATGGGCGCGGGCGTGACGTCGGAATCAGTCGTCGGCGGAAACGACGCGGAACGGCAGCACCGTGCCCCGCGGCTCCTCCGGCTCCGGCGGCGAGAGCGCGCGGGCGATATCCTCCAGCGCGTCTTCCAGATGGGCCGGCAGGGCGAGACCCGCGCCGCGCAGGTTGCGGGCAAGCCGCTCGGCCCCTTCGGCGAGCCCGTCGTCGAGCGGCACCCCGGCCTCCTTGGCGAGGGTGGCAAGCTGGGCGATGGTCTGCACCAGCAGCACGGACCGCCGGTCGGCCGGCACCTCGATCCCCACGGTCAGCCGGGTCGGCGCCGGCGCCGCCTCGACGGTCTCGGGTGTGGAGTCCAGGGCCGGTTCCTCGGCCTTGCGACCAGGGTGCAAGAGAACTACGCGGTCGTCCGTCACGCTGCGTCCCCTTCCCGCTGGTTGTCGTGTCCGTGCCGAATCGCTTCGATTCTACGGAGTCGCGCCCGCTCTGTCGACATTGTGGAAGCGAGGCGCGGGAAGGGAGGGAAATGCCAGGGCGAGCCCTTCCAGGTTCCGTACGCCTCGAGCCTTGCCCCGGCACAAGGCCGGAGTGTGGCTGGCGGCGGAACGTTGGAAGAAAATCCGGGCGTCATCGCCCCATCACATTGACGTGAGAGCATGGGGTTGTTCCCGCCCGGCCCTATGACGCAGGTCTTGCCGTGCCGCGATCCGGGTTACCTTGCTGACGCCGGCACAACGACCGGGACGACTAGAGGAGAAAAAAGAATGAAGATGTTTTCGACGCTTGCCATGGCGGCCGCCCTCGGCATGACCATGGTCGCCGGCGCTGCGTTTGCCGATGTCGTCGACGAGCGGGTCAAGGGCTTCAAGGCGCATGGCGACAACCTGAAGGCGGTGAAGGCCGCGGTCGACTCCGGCAATGCGTCCGCCGCCGTCGAACCGGCCAAGGCGATGGTCGTCTTCGCCAAATCCATCCCTTCGCGGTTCCCCGAAGGCTCCGGGACCGGCGACACCCGCGCCCTGCCGGCGATCTGGTCCGACTGGGCCGGTTTCGAGAAGGCCGCCGCGGACCATCTCGCCGCGGTGCAGAAGCTGGAAGCCGTGGCCGAAGCCGGCGATGCCGCCGCGCTGGGTGAGCAGCTCAAGGCGACCGGCGCCACCTGCGGCGCCTGCCACAAGGCCTATCGCGCCGAGAAGTGACCGCCGCGCCGTTCGGACACCGTTCGGACAAGGACAGGCCGGCCCTCGCGCCGGCCTTTCCGTTTCAGCCGAGCAGCGTGAGCCCGTAGGCGGCGGCGCCGCAGACGATCAGGATCGCCAGCGCCACCCACCACGGCGTCCGCCGCACGCGTGCAGGCACGTCCTTCGGCGCCAGACGCTTCATTCCGGTGAACATTGGCAGGATCAGGTCGTCGCGCAGGAAGACCATGTAGGCGATCACCGCCACCACATGGAGGATCACCACGATCAGCAGGATGTCGAAAAGCTGATGGTGCAGGCCGGTCAGGGTGCCCGACAGGCTGGATCCGACGAGGTGATACAGAGGCCCCTCGTAAAGAATGTCGTCGTTGGCGAACAGGCCGAGGGTCGCCTGGGTTCCGACCAGCAGCAGCAGCGCCAGCACGGCGAGCGCGCCCAGCGGGTTGTGCCCGGCATGCTCCGGGTGCCGGCCGGCCAGGGTTTCGCGCAGATAGGAGACGACCGCGCCGGGACCGCGCACGAAGCTGGAGAACCGGGCGAACTCGCCGCCGACGAAGCCCCAGATCACGCGGAACACGACCAGCGCGATGGCCGTGAGCCCGAAGCGCTCGTGCCACTCGAGCATGCCCTGCTCGCCGGTGATCCACGAGCCGGCGAGGCACAGCACCAGAGCCCAGTGAAACAGCCGCAGCGGCCGGTCCCAGACCCGGACCGGCACCACGTCGGCCGGCTTGCCGTCGTATTCGCCCATGAGACGCTCCCGCTTATGCCTCCGCCATGAAGGAGCGGTAATCCTCGACCACCCCCGCCGCACTGGCTTCCACCAATCTGGCGCCGGCTTCCGGCGTGGCAAGGAAGCTGTCGGCGCCGATGCGGCCGTCCGGGTGAATCAGTCGGTAATCCTCGGCATCGTAGAACGGACGCGGGCGCGGCGGGGCCGGGTCCATGTCTACTTTCTTGATGTGCTCCGGGTAGGCGTACTGGGTGACGGAAATCTCCGAGGCGGTGGCGTGGCTGCCATCCCGGTCGCCATAGAGTTCCTTGCTGATCTCTTTGACGGCCGGGAAGGCGAACCAGTTGGCCAGCTTGCAGCGGACATGCGGTTGATTGGGACCGACGGCGAGGCTCTTCTCGGCATAGATCTCGCTGAAGGCGGCCGACACGGTGGCGATGTTGCCGCCGTGGCCGTTCAGGAAATAGAACCGCTCGAACCCGTTGCGCGCCAGCGACAGTACGCTGTCCCGCACCACCGCCATCAGGGTCGAGGGCCGCAGGGCGATCGAGCCCGGGAAGGCCAGGTGATGCTGGGCCATGCCGATGGAGATGGTCGGGCCGACGATGCAGCCGAGCGTCTCCGCCGCCCGGTCGGCGATCACTTCGGGACAGATGGCGTCGGTACCGAACAGGCCGTTCGGCCCGTGCTGCTCGGTCGAGCCGATGGGGATGATGATGCCCCGGTTGCCGTTGAGGTGGGCTTCCACCTCCATCCACGTCATCAACTGCAATCGCATTCCACTCTCCTCGTCAAAGCTCCGCCGTATCCCGGCCTTGCTTGCTTATTGATCCGCCTGAAGCGCGCGTTCGATCCAGTCCGCGACCGCCAGGGCTTTCGCGTCCTCGCCATAGCCGGTGACGATCTGCACGCCCAGGGGCAGCCCCTGGTCGCCCTTGCCCGCCGGAATGGTGACGCAGGGCCAGCGCAGCAGCGTCCAGATCTTGTTGAACAGCGGGTCGCCGGTGAAGGAAAGCCCCTCCGGCGCCTCGCCCGCCGCCGGCACGGTCAGGATCGCGTCGATCCCGTCCAGCCGCGCCGCCGCGTCGTTACGGAAGGCGTCCGCATCGGCCTGAAGCTGGTACAGCTCGGTATCGTCGATCTTGCGGCCGGCGGCGATGGTCTCGCGATAGAACTCGCTCAGCTTGTCGGCGTGGTTGTCGTATTCCCAGGCCAGCGCCCGCGCCGCCTCGGCGGTCATCAGGCGCATATGGATGTCGTCCATCTTCTCGAAAGCGGTCCAGTCGACCAGACCGACCACCGACGCCCCGGCGGTCTGCACCGCGATCCGCACCCGCTCCATCACGTCGACCGCATCCTCCTCGATCTTGTCGGCGAAGGGCACGTGGAAGGCGAGGCGCGGGGCGGCCCCGTCGAACCCGTCGAGACGGGGTGCGGGCTCGCCGCGCAGGGCGTAGTCGAAATGGGCGATGTCGGCGACCGAGCGGGCAAAGGTGCCCACCGTATCGAGGTAGCGCGACAGCTCCTTCACCCCGCGCCGGTCATGGGTTCCGAAGGTCGGCTTGAAGCCGACCACGCCGCAATAGGCGGCCGGCCGGATCACCGAGCCCGCCGTCTGGGTACCGAAGGCCAGCGGCACCATGAAATCGCCGACCGCCGCGGCCGAGCCGCTGGACGAGCCGCCGGGCGTATGGTCGAGCCCGTGCGGGTTGCGGGTCTTGCCCGGATTGCGCCAGGCGAACTCGGTGGACACCGTCTTGCCCATCACCACGCCGCCGGCCGACCGGGTCCGGGCGACCACGGCGGCGTCCTCCTCGGGCTGGTGGCCGACATAGATCGAGGAGCCGTAGCCGGTCGGCATGTCGGCGGTCTCGATGATGTCCTTCACCGCCACCGGCAGGCCGCCGAGCGGACCCGACGCGGTGGAGGCGCGGGCGGCGTCGCGGGCCTGCTCCGCGTCGAGATGGATGAAGGCGCCGACCTCGCCGTCCCGCGCAGCCGCCCGTTCCAGGCAGGACTCCATCAGCGCTTCCGGCGTCAGCGTTCCGCCTTCGATGGCACGCAGGGCCTCCAGGGCACCGAGGCGATGCGGGGCGTTCGTCATGTCGGTCAGGCTCCCATCAGGTGGAGAACGATGTGGCGGCGATGCGGATGCTCGCGATGTTCGTACAGATAGATCCCCTGCCAGGTACCGAGAACCGGTCGGCCGCCGGCAACGGGAATGGTCAGGGTGGTCTGGGTCAGCGCGCTGCGGATATGGGCCGGCATGTCGTCCGCTCCCTCGGTCGAATGCCGATAGAGCGTCGGGTCCCAGGGCGCCAGCTTGGCAAAGAAGCGGTCGAGATCGACCCGGACGTCCGGATCGGCGTTCTCCTGGATCAGCAGGGACGCCGAGGTGTGACGCACGAAGACCGTCAACAGCCCGTCCGCCAGACCGGACTCGGCGACGAAGCTGCCGATCCGCTCGGTGATGTCGATCAGCCCGGCGCCCGGCGTCGCCACCGTGATCTCGCTCAGCGCCTGCCGGGTGACCTCCGAGGTGGTGATCGCGCGTTCCCTCAACACCGTTGCCGTTCCCACTCCATGCTGTCCACGCGGCTTGCCCCTTCCGTCTTGTCGGCGGTCCGGGGTCTCTCTAGCCTCGGGCCACCGTATCCCGCCGGAGTACCGGATGCCACGCCACATCGCATGCATGAGCTTCGATTTCGACGCGCTGTCCCTGCCGATCGCGAAGGGAACGCTCACGCCCACGCCGCTGTCGCGGGGCGAGTTCGGCCTGGTCGGTGTCGAGCGCATCCGCCGGCTGCTCAAGGTCCATCGCATCGCCGCGACGTTCTTCGTGCCGGGCCACACGATCGAGAGTTTCCCCGACGCGGTCCGCGCCCTGGTGGAGGACGGTCACGAGATCGCCTGCCACGGCTGGACCCACCGCCGGCCCTCCGCCCTGACGCAGGACGAGGAGCGCGACGAGTTGGTCCGCGCCGGTGCGGCGATCGAGCGGATCTCCGGCCGCACGCCGACCGGCTACCGCTCCCCCTCCTGGGACCTGTCGGAGCACACCCTGGATCTGCTTCTGGAGCTCGGCTACGCTTACGATTCCAGCCTGATGGGCCACGATCACCTGCCCTACCGATCGCGGGCCGGCGACACGGTGCCGCTGCTAGAGCCGGCCGGATTCGGGACACCGGTCGACCTGATCGAGATCCCGGTGAGCTGGAGCCTGGACGACTATCCCCATTTCGAATGGAGCGTGACCTCCGGCGGCGCACTGAACCAGGGGCTGGCCTCCTGGCGGGCGGTGCTCGATAACTGGACCGCCGATTTCGACTACATGGCCCGCACCCATGACTGGGGCGTCATCACCTACACCTTCCACCCGTTTGTCTCCGGCCGGGGCCATCGGATGATGGCGATGGAGGCGCTGATCCGGCACCTGCGCGACGGCGGCGCCGCTTTCGCAACGATGGCCGAAGTCGCGACGGAAGCCGCCGACCGGCTAGGGCCGTCGGCCGCATGAACCGGGAGCAGGCGCTGGAGGCGGGACTGACGGCCCTCGCCGCCCACGACGCGGACATCGCTGCCGCCCTGGCGGAGGCCGGTGCGCCCGAACCCCGCATCCTGGAGCCCGGTTTTGCCGCCCTGATCCGCATCATCGTCGGCCAGCAGGTCTCCACCGCGTCGGCCGCGGCAATCCTCGCACGCTTGACGGCGGCCGGCGGGCTCGATCCCCGGACCTTCTCCGGCTTCGACGATGCCGCCCTCGGCGCGATCGGATTCTCTCGGGCCAAGATGCGCTACGGCCGCGCCCTGGCCGAGCGGGTGCTGGACGGCCGCCTGCCCCTCGACCGGCTGACCGGCGACGATCCCCAGGGGGCCCATGACGCGCTGGTGGCCGTGCCCGGGATCGGCCGATGGACCGCGGAGATCTACCGCATGTTCGCCCTGGGCGATCCGGACGTCTTCCCGTCCGGCGATGTGGCCCTGCGCGAGGGCATCCGGATGCTGCGGGGTCTGGAGGCCCGTCCCGACATCGCCGGCTCCGACACCCGGTCGGCGGCCTGGACACCGCACCGCAGTGCCGCCGCCCACCTGCTGTGGCGCCTGTACCGCGTGCGGCGCGGGGTTGCGGTTTTCGGAGCGGATCGGTGAGATGTCCGATCGCGTCCGCACGCTGCTGGCCGATATCCGGAGCGTCTGATAGGGTTGGATTTCAAACAAAGTCGCTGAAAATGCATTCGGAAGCCGGGGACGTGGACAGGATTACGGAAATGCCGAACGGGGCTCTGTGCCCCCATGTCGGCCGGACGCCCGTGCCCGCCCGCCTCTGGAGAAGTGGGCGCGCATGACGATGGCCGACAATCCCCGTTCCGCGTTGGCCGCGTTTCCGACGTCCGTCCTCGACGGCATCGATGACGGCTTCCTGCAGCTCGACCGCGACGACCGGGTGGTCTGGTTCACCGCGCCGGTGCTGGCGTTCTTTCCGCATCTTGCCGACTCCCTGACGCCCGGAGCGGCCTTCTCCAGTCTGCTGGACCTGAACGTCACGGCCGAGCAGGACACGGCCCTCAAGACCAACGCGGAGACCTGGCGTGCGCGCCGCATGGAGGCCCACGAGCAGCCGCACGGCCTGATCGACGGACGCCTGGCGAACGGCCGCTGGGTCCGGGTCATGGACCACGCGACCGAAGACGGCGGCCGGCTGATTCACTATCGCGACGTGACAGAGGAGCGCCGAGAGCTCGACGAGGCCGCCCGGTTCACCCTGTTTCTCCAGGGCACGCTGGAGACCATCAGCCAGGGCATCTGCGCCTTCGACGCCGACTGGCGGCTGCTGACCTGGAATGCGCATTTCTTCGACCTGCTGGGCCTGCCGGCAAGCTTCGCCAGCGTCGGCATGCGCCTGTCGGACATCATCCATCACCTGGCGGACCAGGGCGAATACGGGGCGGGTGACGCGGCCGACCGCGCCTCCGAGATTCTGGAAATGATCCAGACCACCCGGGGCACGGTCTACGAGCGGCCGAACCGCGACGGTCGCCTGATGGAGGTCCGCATCCGGCCGATGCCCAATGGCGGCGTGGTCATCGTCTACGAGGACATCTCCGACCGTCAGGAGGCACAGCGCGCCCTGAAGCAGAGCGAGGAGCGCTATGCCCTGGCCGCCGCCGGGTCGAATGACGGGCTCTGGGACTGGGACCTGGCCACCAACTCGATCTATCTGTCGACCCGCTGGAAACAGATGCTCGGCCATGTCGAGCAGGAGATCGGCGACGGCGCGGAGGAGTGGTTCAGCCGCATCCATCCCGAGGACGTGCAGCGGGTGACGGCCCAGCTCGACGCCCATCTGAGCGGCGCGGTCGGCAATTTCGAGAGCGAGCACCGGGTGCGGCACCGCGACGGCACCTATCGCTGGATGCTGGTGCGCGGTCTTGGCGTGCGCGACGTCTCCGGCCACGCCTATCGCATCGCCGGGTCGATGACCGACATCACCGACCGCAAGCGCGTCGAGGAGCAGTCGATCCACGACGCGCTGCACGACAACCTGACGGGCCTGCCCAACCGGACCCTGTTCCTGGAGCGGGTGCGCCAGGCCCTGGCCCGGTTCCGCCGCAATCCCTCGGCCAGCTTCGGCGTGGTCTATCTCGATCTCGACCGCTTCAAGGTGGTGAACGAGAGCCTGGGCCATATCCATGGCGACGACCTGATCATCGCCGCCGCGCGCCGGCTGGAGCACAACCTGAAGTTCGGCGACACGGTCGCCCGGCTCGGCGGCGACGAATTCGCCATGCTGCTGGAGGATGTCAGCGACAAGAGCGAGTCGATCGGCGTCTGCGACATGCTGCAGAAGGCGCTGGCCTCCCCCTTCAGTCTGAGCGGCAAGGAGATCTTCACCACCGCGTCGATGGGGGCGGCTCATTCCAGCGAGGGCTACGGGCGGCCGGAGGACATCCTGCGCGACGCCGAACTCGCCATGTACAAGGCCAAGGAACTCGGCAAGGCCCAGGCGGTCGCCTTCAATCCGAACATGCGCGGCACCACGGTCACGCCGCTCGACATGGAGACCGACCTGCGCCGGGCGATCGAGCGCGGGGAGTTGACCCTGCGGTTCCAGCCGATCATCTCCCTGGCCAACGGCCGCATCCAGGGTTTCGAGGCGCTGGCCCGCTGGACCCATTCCAAACGCGGCGAGGTGCCGCCCTCCGATTTCATCCCGCTGGCCGAGGAGACCGGGATGATCGTCGAGATCGGGCAGTGGGTGCTGCGGACGGCCTGCGAGCGGACCGTGCGCTGGCGCGATCAGTTCCCGAAGGCCGAGCCGATGGAGATCAGCGTCAACCTGTCGAGCCGGCAGTTCCACCAGTACGATCTGGTGCGCATGGTGACCAACAGCCTGGAAGGCACGGGCATGGACCCGAGCCTGCTGAAGCTGGAGATCACCGAGAGCGCGCTGATGGAAAACGCGCATCTCTCGGCCCAGATGCTCAACGACCTGAAATCGTTGAAGATCCAGGTCTGCGTGGACGATTTCGGCACCGGCTACAGCTCGCTCAGCTACCTGCATACCTTCCCGATCGACACCCTCAAGATCGATAAATCCTTCGTCCAGGACATGGGACGGAACCGGCACAACCTGGAGATCGTGCGCACGATCTGCCTGCTCGCCCAGAACCTGAGACTGGACGTGATCGCCGAAGGCGTTGAGACTCCCGAGCAACTCGCCCAGTTGCGGGCCATCGGCTGCGGCTTTGCCCAGGGCTACTTGTTCTCTCCGCCCCTGGACGTGGACGGGGTCGAGCGGTTACTGGGCGAGAACAGAAGCTGGTAGGGGCTCGACGCGATGCGCCGGTTCGATGTGTATTTTCTGCAGAAGCGTGACGCCGCCGGTTGGGAAACCGTCGAGCGGGCTCAGAGCGCCTCGGTCCTCGTCTCCTCCATGATCCGGGAGTTCGACGGCGAGGAGAACGCGGAGCTGCGCGTCGTCGGTGGCGACTGGAACGCCACCATCGGCGAGTGGGAGTTCAGCCAGATCTTCTTCGTCGACCGCGGATCGATCGATCTCTCCCTGGCGGAACCGCCGGTGAGTGCCGACGACGACGGGCAAGGCGGTGCCGGGTGGAGCGATGTCGAGCGCGAGGTGCCGGACCTGGCCGACGCGCCCGCCGCCCGGGGCAGTGCATCCTTCGCCGACGCCATCCATGCCGCCCGTCAGGAATCGGAGCAGCAGGACGGCAACGACGGCTACCTGGACTCCAGCCTGACCGCCAGCGACGCGCCGCCCACCCGGCGCGGCGGCGGTTATGACGACACCAGCAACGAAGATCTGCGATCGCTGGGCTTCCACCACGGCGGTCAAGCGGCGGAGGAACCGGTCGGACCGCCGCCCGACTTCCGCCCCGAGCCCCGGCGCAGCGGCCGGGCCTTCTTCATGGTCGGGACCGTCATCATCGCCCTGATCCTGATCCTGGGCGCGGCCGCCGCCCTGATGGTCGCCTTCAAGGTCGATCCGGCACCGCGCTACATCGAGATGCTGCGCGACTGGAAGCAGTCGGCGGCGGGCGGCCCGCAGGACGCGCCGGCCGATGCCGACACGGTCATGCCGCAGACCGCCGGCGACGCGCAGCGCCATGTCGGCGTCGCCCCGGACCTGCAGGGCCGGTGGTCGTCGGGCGACTGCGCGCAGGAATACATCGAGTTCGGCGCCGACGCCTTCCAGGTGAAGGCCAGCGGCCGCGACCCGTCGGTCGCCGTGCCGGTCGTGGAGACCCTGGAGGACGAGTACACCTGGTACATCCGCCGCTCCGACAGCCTGGTGGAGCACTTCCAGAAGCTCGGCGACGACGACATCCAGATGATCGGCGACACCACCCCGGTCGGCTTCACCCAGCGCACCTCGGAGGTCTATTCCCGCTGTCAGGCATGACGGCCGGGAACTCCTCATAAAGAAGCCCTCCACGGAGCCCCACAGCAGGGAACCCCAAAGATGGCCGTCCTCGACTGGCATGCAGACCGCGGCACCCATCCCGATCTCGCTCTGCTCGACCGGGCGCCGGAGAGCGACGGCATCGACCTGCGGGCGGTCCGGCTATACCGCCGGGGCCGGGTCCGCGCGCAGATGGCGGCGCGCGGCATCGACGCCCTGATCCTCAGCGACGCGATCAACATCCGCTACGCCACCGGCACGCGGAACATGCAGGTCTTCACCAGCCGCAACCAGCCGTCGCGCTACCTGCTGCTGACCGCCGACCGCTCGATCCTCTACGAGTTCACCGGCGCCATGCATCTGGGCGAGGGTTACGAGACGGTCGACGAGGTACGCCCGAGTTCTACCGCCAGCTTCGTCGCCGCAGGCCCCGCCGTCGCCGACAAGGAACGGTCCTGGGCCCGGGAGATGGCGGCGACGCTGCGCGAGATGTGCGGCCGCGATCCTGTGGTCGGTGTGGAGCGGCTGAACGCCGGTGCCGCCGTCGCGCTCGCCGCCGAGGGCATCCGCCTGGTCGATGCCCAGGAACCGGTGGAGATGGCGCGCTGCATCAAGTCGGCTGAGGAGATGAAATGCGTGCGCGCCTCCCTGCGGGCGACGGAGGCCGGCGTGGCCGAGATGCGCGCCGCCATCCGTCCCGGCCAGACCGAGGCGGAGCTCTGGTCGGTCCTGCACCGCTCGGTCATCGCCGCCAATGCCGATTACTGCGAGACCCGGCTGCTCAATTCCGGCTCGCGCACCAACCCGTGGTTCCAGGAGACCTCCTCCAAGGTGATCGCGGCGAACGAGCTGATCGCGCTGGATACCGACGTGGTCGGCTGCCACGGCTATTACAGCGACTTCTCGCGCACCTTCCACGCCGGGCCGGACCGACCCACCGAGCATCAGCGCTCGCTGTACCGGACGGCCTATGAACAGGTGCAGCACAACATGGGCATCATCCGGCCGGGCCTGACGTTCCGGGAGTATTCCGAGCGCGCCTGGGACATCCCGGAGCAGTATGCCCAGCACCGGTATTATCTCTCGGCCCATGGCTGCGGCATGTCGGGGGAGTATCCCTATCTCTACCACCGGGCCGATTTCGCCGAGGCGGGCTATGACGGGGTGATCGAGCCCGGCATGACGCTCTGCGTGGAGAGCTTCATCGGCCATAACGACGGCGGCGAGGGCGTGAAGCTGGAACAGCAGATCCTGGTGACCGAGACGGGGATCGAGCTGCTCAGCGACTTCCCGTTCGAGGACGCGCTGCTGGGGTAACAACGCCCGCTTGCCCTCGTGCCCTCTTCTGTCTTCCGTCTTCCCGGACTTGCCCCGGGATCCAGCCGTCCGTGTGCTGGAGCCTTCGAAATCCGGGTTCCCTTGTTCCAGTTGCCCTGGTCCTGGATCCCGGGGCAAGCCCGGGAAGACGGGTGGGAGGAGTAGGGGAAGGTAACTCTACCTGTCAGAACAGCGAGCCCTGCATCGGCTTCGGCGGCTTGGGCTTGGGCGTGATCGGCTCCACCAGCCCGGCGTCGTCGTTGCGCACATTCCCCACCCGCCGGTCCACCGGATAGGCTTCCACCAGCCCCGGATCGCAAGGCAGCATGAGCTGGCCGGCAGCGTCCTTGTCCGGACCCATCCAGGTCGCAAAGGCGTCCCGGTCGAAAAGCATCACCGGCATGCGGTGGTGGATATGGGCGATGCTCTCGGTCGCGTCGGTCGTCACGATGGTGAAGGTCTCCAACGCGCTGCCCTCGCCGGTGCCCTCCCACAGTTCCCACAATCCGGCGAAGCCGAAGGGCGCGCGGTCCCGGCGCACCACCCGATAGGGCTGCTTGACCTTGCCCTCGGTGCGCCATTCGTAAAACCCGTCGGCCGGAATCACGCAGCGCCGGTAGCGGTAGGCGCCGCGGAATGCCGGCTTCTCGTCCACCGTCTCCGCCCGGGCGTTGATCATCTTCACGCCGATATCGGTGTCCTTGGCCCAGGACGGCACCAGCCCCCAGCGCATCATCGCCAGAACGCGGTGCCCCCTGGCCGGTCCCTCGGTCATCAGCTTGATCACCGGCGCCGCCTGGGTCGGCGCCATGTTCCAGCGCGGCTCCAGGTTCAGCCCCGTCTCCACATCGAACAGGTGGCGCATGGCCTCCGGCGCCGTGGTGATGCTGTAACGGCCACACATCGATGGACTGCCCCTTCTGCCCGCCGTCACGTTGCTTGGCGCGGACGTGTACCGGCATTACGATCCCTCCAACCCAACCGCGAACCGGCGAGGCAGGCAATGGCGAAGTTCGGCATCGGACAGACAATGAAGCGGCTGGAGGATCAGCGTTTCCTCACCGGAACCGGTCAGTACACCGACGACGTTCCGATCGACGGCGTGCTGACCGCCTATGTCCTGCGCAGTCCGATCGCCCATGGCGACATCACCGCCCTCGACGTCTCCGCCGCGAAATCCGCGCCCGGTGTGAAGCTGGTGCTGACCGGCGCCGACGTCGCCGCCGACGGGCTGAAGCCGATGCCCTGCGGTGCCCTGCTGAAGGGCATCGGCGGCAAGAAGGCGGTCGGTCCGGACTATCCGCTGCTGGTCGGCGACCGGGTACGCCATGTGGGCGACGCGGTGGCGCTGATCGTGGCCGACACCATGGACCAGGCCCGCGACGCCGCCGAGCTGATCGAGGTCGACTATGCCGAACTGCCGGCCGTACCCGGCCTGGCCGCGGTCGACAACGGCACCACCCTCTGGGAGGCCGCCCCGGGCAATCTGTGCCTGGACTGGGAGACCGGCGACGCCGAAGCGGTCGAGAAGGGCTTCGCCAAGGCCGCCAGGGTCGCCGAGCTGAAGCTGGTGAACAACCGCATTATCGTGAACTCGATCGAGCCGCGCGGCGCCGCCGCTGTTGTCGACGACGCGACCGGCGAGAGCACCCTCTACGTCTCCACCCAGGGCCCGCACGGGGTGCGCGACGTCATCGCCGACGTGCTGAACATGGACGCGGCCAAGATCCGCTGCGTCTCCCCCGATGTCGGCGGCGGCTTCGGGATGAAGATCTTCCCCTACCGCGAACATGCCCTGGTGCTGTGGGCGGCCAAGAAGCTGGGCCGGCCGGTGAAATGGATCTCCGACCGCAGCGAGGCCTTCATCTCCGATACCCAGGGCCGCGACCATGTCTCCCACGCCCGGCTGGCGATGGACGACAATGGCCGGTTCCTGGCGCTCTCGGTCGATACCAAGGCCGATCTCGGTGCCTATCTCTCGCTCTACGGTCCGGCGATCCCGACGGTCGCCGGCTCGGGCATGCTGGCGGGGCTCTACACCACCCCGGCGATCCATGTGCGGGTGCGCAACTACTTCACCAATACCCTGCCGGTGGACGCCTATCGCGGCGCGGGACGGCCGGAGGCGGCCTATCTGGTGGAGCGGCTGGTCGATGTCGCCGCCAAGGTCGCAGGACTGCCGCGCGACGAGATCCGGCGGCGCAACTTCATTCCGGCATCCTCCATGCCGTTCACCACCGCCCTGGGCGAGACCTATGACAGCGGCGACTTCGCCGCCCATCTGGACAAGGCGCTGGCCAAGGCCGACTGGGCCGGAATCGACGCCCGCAAGGCCGAAAGCGCCAAGGCCGGCAAGCTGCGCGGCATCGGCATCTCGACCTATGTGGAGGCCTGCGGCGGCGGCGGGCCGGAATGGTCCGACATGCGGATCGAGCCGGACGGCACCATCGTCGTGCCGATCGGCACCCGCTCCACCGGCCAGGGCCACGAAACCGCCTATACCCAGCTCGTCTCCGAGGCGTTCGGCGTCGACAACGAGATGGTGAAGGTCATCCAGGGCGACACCGCCGCCATCGAGAACGGCTCGGGCACCGACGGCTCGCGCTCCCTGCCGGCCGGCGGCTCGGCCCTGCACATGGCGATCCAGAGCGTGTCGGCGAAGGCGCGGATGCTGGCCAGCTACCTGCTGGAGGCGGCCGATTCGGATCTGGAACTGGCCGACGGCAAGTTCACCGTGGTCGGCACCGACAAGTCGATCACCCTGGGCGAGCTGGCGACGGCCGCCAACGACCCGTCGAAGCTGCCCGAGGGCATCGAGCCGGGGCTGGAGGCGAAGGAGATGTACAAGCCCGCCGCCTCGACCTACCCGAACGGCACCCATGTCTGCGAGGTCGAGGTCGACCCGGATACCGGCAGGGTCAAGCTGATCCAGTTCACCGTCGTCGACGATTTCGGCGAGGTGGTGAACCCGACCCTGCTGGAAGGCCAGGTCCATGGCGGCGTCGCCCAGGGCGTCGGACAGGCGCTGTACGAGCGCACGGTCTATGACGATAATGGGCAGCTCGTGACCGGGTCGCTGGTGGATTACTGTCTGCCGCGCTCGGTCGATGTCCCGCCGGTGAGCTTCTCGATGAGCCCAACGCGCTGCGCCACCAACCCGCTCGGGGTGAAGGGCTGCGGCGAGGCCGGGGCCATCGGCGCCCCGCCGGCGGTGATCAACGCAATCCTGGATGCCCTGGCCCCGGCCGGCGTCACCGATATCGACATGCCGGCCACGCCCGACCGTATCTGGGCGGCGCTCCAGGCGGCCCGGCCGGCGGCAGCAGCGGAGTAGACTTCATGCCTTCAGTTACAGCGGTCGATCCGGAAGACCGGATCGCCCTGCTCGACGCCATTGCCGTCCTCACCCGGGAGGCGGGCAAAATCATCCTGCCGTATTACCGCTCCGACACCGCCGTGATCGACAAGATGGACGGCAGCCCGGTCACCGCCGCCGACCGGGCGGCCGACGCCCATATCGTGCCGGTGCTGCAGGCGCTGACCCCCGGTATCCCGGTGGTGGCCGAGGAGAGCGTGGAGGCCGGCGACATCCCCGACGTGTCCGGCGGCCGGTTCTGGCTGGTCGATCCGCTCGACGGCACGAAGGAGTTCATCAACAAGAGCACCGACTTCACGGTCAATATCGGCCTGATCTGGGACGGCGTGCCGGTGCTGGGCGCCCTGCACACCCCGGTCGACGGAATGGTCTGGGGTGGCGTGCTCGGCCAGGGGGCGTGGGAAGAGGCGGAGGACGGCACCCGCACGGCGATCTCGGTGCGCAAGCCGGGGCCGGACGGACTGACCATCGTCGCCAGCCGCAGCCATCGCAATCCCGAACTGGAAGCCTATATCGGGACCATGGATGTCAAGGAAAGCGTCTCGCGCGGCTCCGCGCTGAAGTTCTGCCTCGTCGCCCGCGGCGATGCCGATCTCTACCCCCGCACCGGCCCGACCATGGAGTGGGACACGGCCGCCGGCCATGCGGTCCTGCTGGCCGCCGGCGGATCGATGACCAAATTCGACGGAACGCCCTTCGACTACGGCAAGCCGGCGTTCCGCAACGGGCACTTCATCGCCCGGGGCGGGTGAGACATGCGGCGAATGGCCGTTACAGCATTCTCCCTGATCGCGCTGACCACGGCGGGAGCACAGGCAGAAGCACAGACTTCCGAAACGCGGGCACCGCGCCACCCGATCTCCGAGGGTAAGCCGATCCGCGAGGTGGTCCCGCCGAAGCCGGCGGCGCAGCAGCCCCAACAGCAGCCGTCGGCCTCCAATCCGGTCGCGCCGACGGAGCCGGTGGAACGCAGTACCCGTCAGCCGACGCGGCCGGAGCGGATCCAGCCGAACCCACCTCCCGAACCTTCCAAGCCGATCGAGTCGAAACGTCAGGAGATCCGGAAGGCCGAGCCCCCGGCGCCGATCGGCACGATCGACCCGCGCCCCGGCACGATCAAAACCCATCCGGGCACAATCGAGACGAGATAGTTTACACTCGCCTCCCCGCCCGTACGGGCTCCACCAACGTGCCTGGGTTTGGCGACTGTGACTCGAATTGTTCCCCCTCCGTCCGGCCTTGCCATACCGACGGCCTACCGCGATGGATACGACCGCGCGGCCCTGATCGACCGGGACCTTGCCGACCGTTACGTGGCTGCCACCCGGATCGGCGACCCGCAGGCAGACGCGGTGATGGCAGAACTGGTGCGCCACGATGCCGCCGTCTCCCAACCCTGGATCACCAAGGGGATCGAGTCCGGTCCGTCGGCAATCCCCGACGCGCCCGAGGTGGTGCGGGCCTTCTTCGCCGACATCGACGCTCCCCCGCCCTGGGTCGAGCCCGCGCGGTTCCTGCCGGGTTGCCGGGCCTTCCACCGAAACTCCGAAATGTTCATCGGCGCCTTCGTCGCCGCCGTGCTGATCGAGGGTTTCTCCACCCTGATCAGCCAGTCGTTCAACATCACCGGCCGCATCGTCGACCAGGGGGTGCGCCGACTGAAGCAGAACAACCGCCAGCTCGTGGAGATCTTCCTGCCGGGCGGGCTCGACCGGGACGGCGACGGATGGAAGCTGTCGGTGCGCGTCCGCCTGGTCCATGCCCGCATCCGCCAGCTTCTGAAAACAGCGCCCGAATGGGACGAGGAGGCTTGGGGCACCCCGCTGAGCGCGGCGCATATGGGCTTCGCCACCGCGGCCTTTTCCGGCCTTCTGCTCAAGCGTGCCGCCATGCTGGGGGTGACCCTGTCCGACGAGGAGCGCGACTCCTTCATGCAGGTGTGGCGCTATGCCGGCCATCTGATGGGCGTCCCGGACGATCTGCTGTTCACGTCGGAGGAAGACGCCTTGCGCCTGCACCGGATCGGCGCCCTGTGCGAGCCGCCGCCGACGCTGGAATCCATCATCCTGGCCAATGGGCTGATCAACTCGGCCCCGATCGTCGCCGGCTTCACCGAGCCCCGCGCCCGCCGCGCCCTGGCCCGCAAGATCTACCGGATTTCGCGGGCGATGATCGGAGACCAGCTCGCCGATCAGCTCCACTACCCGGCGATGAACACGGTCGGGACTCTGTCCCTGCTCCGGATGAAGAACGGCGCTGAGCGGGTGCTGTTCCGGCTCGCCCCGGCCCTGGGCGCCCGCCGGCGGGCGAGCCAGTTCCAGACCATGCTGACCGTCTCCCTGTATGGCGAGCAGGGTGCGAGCTATCGTCTGCCCGAGCACGCCCATGCGGAGAAGGACGGTCACCTGTGATCGGAAGCCCCCCCACCGAATTTTCGATCCCCCCGGTTCTGATCCTGAGCACGGGCCGATGCGGCTCCACCATGGTCTCGGACCTGCTGAACCGGCATCCGGATGTCCTCAGCCTGTCGGAGTTCTTCGTTCCGCTCGGCCCGGAGGCCTTCAGCCTGCGCCGGCCGGACGGCGACCGCATGTGGCGCCTGCTGACCACCCAGAGCCCCGGCCTGCATGCCATGCTGAAGCAGGGACATGTGGTCGACGAAGCCCTGTATCCCTACGACGACCCCGCCGCGCGCTACCGGGCCGCGGACATGCCCCCGATCATCGCGGTCACCCTGCCGCACCTGACCGACACGCCGGAGGCTCTTCTCGACGCGCTCGAACCCCGGGTGCGGGCCCGGCCGCGCATGCCGCTGGCCGACCACTACCGGGCACTGTTCGGCGATCTGGCGACCATCCTCGACCGTAAGGTCTGGGTCGAGCGCTCCGGCGGTACCCTGATGCATGCCGCCAAGCTGCTGCGGATGTTTCCCGAAGCCCGCGTCATCCACGTCTATCGGGATGGGCGGGACACGGCGATGTCGATGAGCCAGCACCATAATTTCCGGGTGCTGCTGGGCGCCATCAAGCGATGCCGCCGCCTCGGCATCGACCCGCAGCGCGCCTTCCGCGCCGACACGGGAAGCCCGCTGGATCCGCTGATCCAACGGATCGTGTTCTCGCTGCTCGACATCGACAAGACCGCCGCCCTCCCGACCCTGGAGGATTTCGGCCGGTTCTGGAGCGACCTCATCCTGGTCGGGCTGGAGAGCGTCGCCAAGCTCCCACCCGACCGGCTGCTGAACGTCCGCTTCGAGGACGTCCAGGCCGCCCCGCGGGAAAAGCTGGAAGAGCTCATCCGCTTCATCGACCCGTCGCTGGAGAATGCCGCCTGGCTCGACGAAGCGGCGGCGATCCCGCGACCGGCGCGCTCCAAGTTCGGGACCCTGCCCGACGACGCGCGGGCGGCCCTCACCCGCGCCTGCGCGCCCGGTCTCGAACGCCTGGGTTACCCGCTATGAATCGGCCGACCTCCTGTCCGGCGGACCCGGCCCAGCGGGACGAATTGCTGGCGATCTGCGAACGCACGTTCCAGCGACCCGAAGCCGACGGCACCTTACCGCGCCAGTTCCACCGGAAGACCCATGCCTGCCTGCACGCGGTCCTGACGATCGATCCGCCGGACGACCCGGCTGTCCGCCACGGCCTGTTCGCCCGGCCCGGCCGCTACGACACCCTGGTCCGGTTCTCAAATTCCTTCTTTGCAGAGGACGACCATCCGGACGCCCGCGGCCTGGCGCTCAAGGTGACGGGTGTCGACGGGGCGGTGTGCGACGGCGCGCCGCCGGGTCAGCAGGACTTCGTGCTGATGAACGCAGAAACCGGGCCGGCCCGGAACGCGGACGAGGCGATGGCGCTGTTTCGCGCCTTGGACGGTCTGCGCCGCGCCACGATCTCCGCGGTCGCCGCCCCGCGCTACCTGTTCCCGAGCCTTCTGCCCTGGCGCGCACGCTGGCGCTATCTCCTCTTTCTCTGCGAGTCCGGGCTGCAGCATCTGCGCGGCTTCGATCTGGCGCAGTTGGCCTATGGCAGCGTCACGCCCTACCGGCTGGGCGACGGCGCGACGAAGTTCACGCTCGTCCCCGACGCAGATGCCAAGGCCCGGCGCCCGGCCAAAGGCAAATCCCTCGCCGGCAGGCTGCAGGCTGCCCTCGACAGCGGACCGATCCGCTTCGACTTCCGCCTCCAGCCCCGCGTGCTGGACAGCGACCCGATGGAGGATGTGCGCCGGGCCTGGCGCAGTCCGACGGTGACGGTCGGCAGCCTTGAGATCCCACCCCAGGACGTCGCCGCGACCGTCGCTCTCGGCGACCGCCTGACCTTCAGCCCGTGGAACTGCCTCGCCGCCCATGAGCCGCTGGGCTCGATCAACGCGCTGCGCCGCGCGGCCTATGCCGCCTCCGCCGCCAACCGGGGGGCGCAGGCCAAAGCCCCCCTGGACGGCGGGTCATGAGAGCGCCACGGACCTCCCGCACCGCCGATGAGGAGAATTTTCCGGTCGGCTCCCTGCTCATCGCGCGCAGGCTCAGACCGTCGGTCGCCGCCTTCTACGCGGCCGCCCGGGCCGCCGACGACATCGCCGACGATCCGACGCTGGACGCTGCCGAGAAACTGAAGCGCCTCGACCGGTTCGAAGCGGCCCTTACGGGCGGTCTCGACGCTGGCGCGCTGGATGCCGTCGATCTCGGCCCGGCGACCCGCGCCCGCGCATGCCTGGACAGCGCGGGTGTCGGCCATCTGCGGCGGCTTCTCACGGCGTTCCGGCACGACGCGGTGCAGCCGCGCTGCGCCGATTGGGAGGCGCTGACTGCCTATTGCTCGGATTCCGCCAATCCCGTCGGCCGCTTCCTGCTCGACCTGCATGGCGAGGCTGCCGCCGACTATCCAGCATCCGACGCGCTGTGCACGGCGCTGCAGGTCCTCAACCACCTGCAGGATTGCGGCGACGACTACCGGATCCTCGACCGTATCTATCTGCCGGCGGACTGGCTGGCGTGCGACGGAGCCGCCGAGGCGGAGCTCGCGGGACCGGGAGCGACTCCGGGACTGCGCCGGGTGATCGATCGCTGTCTCGCCGAGGTCGACCGGCTGCTGGCGACGGCGGCCCCCCTGCCCCTGCGGCTGCGCTCGACCCGCCTGGCACTGGAATCCGCCGCCATCCTGGCGCTGGCCGAGGCCCTGGCAAAGCGGCTCAAGCGCCACGATCCCCTGGCCCGACGGGTCCAACTCTCCCGCCCGGCGATGCTGGCCGTGGGCACCGGCGCGGCGATGACATGCCTGTGGCGGCGGCTGCGCGCAGCGAACCGCCACACCCGACGGCATCCGGCATGAGCGCGGCGGCACTGGAAGACCCGGCGGCCGTGGCCGAGGCCAGGGCGGTGGTGCGCGCCTCGGGCACATCGTTCCGCTGGGGCATGCGCATCCTGCCGCCCGACCGGCGGCGCGCCATGTACGCGGTCTACGCCTTCTGCCGGATCATCGACGACATCGCCGACGAACCGGGCGACCTCGCCCTGCGGCAGGAACGGCTGGACGCCTGGCGCGGCGAGATCGCCCGGATCTATGACGGCGGGACGCTGCACGAACCGATCGCCCGCGCCCTGCTGCCGGCCGTACAGCGCTACCGGCTACCGCGGGCCGAGTTCGAGGCGCTGATCGACGGCATGGAGACCGATCTCCAGGGCCGCAACGTCGCCCCGAGCATGACCGAGCTGGAGCTGTACTGCCGCCGGGTCGCCGGTGCCGTCGGGCTGCTCTCCATGCGCTGCTTCGGCGCGCACCAGCCGGAGGCCGACGACGCCGCCATCGCCCTCGGCGAGGCGATGCAGCTGACCAATATCCTGCGCGACCTGGGGGAGGACGCCGCCGACGGCCGCCTCTATCTGCCGCGCGATCTGCTGGAGCGTCACGGCATCGCCGCCCGCGACCCGGACGCGGTGATCGACGACCCGCGCGTCGCCGCGGTCTGCCGCGACCTCGCGGCGCGCGCCCGCCGACGCTACGGCGAGGCCCGCGCGCTGATCGACCAATGCGACCGGCACGCCATGCGCTCGGCCGTGGTGATGATGGTCGGCTACGAAGCCCTGCTCGATCGGATGGAAGCCGGCGGCTGGCGGGAGCCGCGCCGACGCGTGTCGCTCTCGCCCTGGCGCCGGCTCCTGCTGCTGCGCCATCTGTGCCGGTGAGCGGCGGGACGGTCCATGTGGTCGGCGCCGGGTTGGCGGGCCTGGCCGCCGCCCTGTCGCTGAGCGCCGCCGGACGGACGGTCGCGCTCCACGAGGCCGCCGGGCATGCCGGCGGGCGATGCCGGTCCTACATCGACACCCGGCTCGGCTGCCGGATCGACAACGGCAACCACCTGCTGCTGTCGGCCAACCGGAGTGCGCTAGCCTATCTGGCCGAGACCGGGGCGAGCGGCTCGCTGCGCGCCGGCGACGCCGCCTTCTCGTTCCACGACATCGCCGACGGCCGCCAATGGACCGTGCGGCCCGGTGAAGGCGGGGTCTGGCGGCGGCTCACCGCGCCGCTGCGTCAGGTGCCCGGCGCCGGGGCGGCCGACGCCCTTGGCCTGCTCCGGCTGGCGGTCGCCGGTCGCCGCAGCACGGTGATGCAGGCGCTGGGTCCGGGCGCGCTGATGGAACGGTTCTGGCGTCCGCTGACCGTCGCCGTGCTCAACGCCGAGCCGGAGGTCGCCTCGGCCCGCCTGCTGCGCGGGGTGATCCGCGAGGTGCTGCGCACCGGCGAGGCGGTCCCGCTGACGGCGCGCGAGGGCCTGAGCGAGAGCTTCGTCGATCCGGCCCTTGCCGTTCTGGCGGAGCGCGGCGTGGGCATCGGCTTCGGCCGCCGGCTGCGCGGCGTCGATACCGCGAACGACCGCGCCACCGCCCTGCGGTTCGCTGAGGAGACCGTGGCGCTGGCGCCGGGCGACGCCCTGGTGCTGACGGTCCCCGCCCCGATCGCCGCCGGTCTGCTGCCGGGCCTCGCGGTCCCGGACGGGTCCAGCGCGATCGTGAACGCCCATTTCCGGCTCGACGCCCCCGCCCACCTGCCCGGCCGGGCGGATCTGATCGGGTTGACCGGCGGCACGGCCCAGTGGCTGTTCCGGCGCGGCGAGATCGCCAGCGTCACGGTCAGCGCCGCCGATGCCCTGCTCGACCGTCCGAGCGAGGATCTGGCGGCGATCCTCTGGCGGGATATCGCGCCGGTACTGGGACTTGCGGGCCAGGCCCAGCCGCCCGCCCGCATCGTCAAGGAGAGGCGCGCCACCTTCCGGCAGGACCCGGCCTCCCTCGCCCGGCGCCCTCCCGCCCGCACGGCCTGGCGCAACCTGGCGCTCGCCGGCGACTGGACCGACACCGGCCTGCCGGCGACCATCGAGGGCGCGATCCGCTCGGGCCGGGATGCGGCGTCCCTGGTGATTTCCGGGACAGGTAGATAATCGTTGGGACAGGCAGATAATCGTTCTCTGCACTCCCCGGACCCGTTCCGGGGCCCGCGCTGACGCCGCACCCAAACGGGGACGCGATCCACCACGGCGACGCGCTTGGCCCGGCACAGGGCCGAGCCGTGCATGAAGGACCGGCCCCTACCCTTAGGCTTCCATCGCCACCTGCCGGATCGCGGCGACGGCGAACTCGATATCCGGGTCCTCGATGCCGAGATAGGTCACCGCCCGCAGCACGGTCGGCTGCACGGCACTGATCTTCACCTCGTGCTCGACCATCAGCCGGCGGGAGAATTCCGGCGCGGTGATCCCGGTTCCGGCGATGTCGAAGAACACCATGTTGGTCTCCACCGAGGCCGGATCGACGACGATCCCGTCGACATCCACGATGCCCTCCGCCAGACGCCTGGCATGGGCATGGTCGTCGGCCAGCCGCTCCACGTGGTGGTCGAGCGCGTAGAGGCCCGCCGCCGCGACGATGCCGGACTGGCGCAGCGCGCCCCCGAACTGGTGCTTGAAGCGCCAGCATTCCTCGATGAAGTCCTTACTGCCGGCCAGCACGCCGCCGATCGGGCAGCCCAGCCCCTTGGACAGGTCGATCCAGGCGCTGTCGCAGGGACCGGCGAACTCGGCGAAGGAGATGCCGGAGGCGACCACCGCGTTGGGCAGGCGCGCACCGTCCATATGGACGCGCATGCCATGCTTGCGCGCGGCACCGGCCACGTCCTTCAGGGTGTCGAGCGGCCAGATCGTGCCGCCGGCCATGTTGGCGGTGTTCTCCACCGACACCAGCTTCTGGCGCGGCATGTGGCGGGACTTCGGACGGATCAGCGCTTCCACCTGATCGGCGGTGAACCAGCCCTTGGTGCCCTTGATCGTGCGGGTCATCACACCGGCCAACGCGCCCGGGCCGCCGACCTCGTAATGCAAGGCGTGGCTGTTCTCCTCCAGAATGATCTCGTCGCCGTGGTCGCACCACACCCGGTAGGAGATCTCGTTGCACATGGTGCCGCTGGGCAGGAAAACGGCCGCCTCCTTGCCGAGCAGTTCGGCGACCTTCTCCTGCAGGCGGATGGCAGTGGGGTCCTCACCCGCCTGCTCGTCGCCGACCTCGGCGTCGTAGATCGCCTTGCGCATGCCTTCGGTCGGACGCGTGGCGGTATCGCTGTGCAGGTTGACGCGCGGCTGGGCGGTCGGATTGGACGAGACCATGGGAAGCTCCGGATGTTGGCGGCTGGACGTTGCGAAACGCCGGGTGCGTCCACACTTTAAAGCGGTGACAGAGTGAGGAGAAAGCCCGGATGTCCGACACCCAGACCATGCAGCGTCGCAATCTTCCCTTCAAGCTCTCCGCCCCGGAGAACGATCGGCTGGCGGTGCATGTGATCTACGCGCTGTACGCCGCGAACCTGGTGTTCCAGATCCCGATCATCCTGGCCGTGGTCATCGCCTACCTGAAGCGCGGCGATGTCGAGGGGACCTATCTGGAGACCCATGTGCGCTGGCAGATCCGCACCTTCTGGCTGTGGCTGCTGATGACGGTGATCGGCGGCCTGACCTGGTGGGTCCTGGGGCTGGGCTTCCTGCTCGTCGGCTTCGCCTATCTCTGGCTGATCTACCGGGTTGTGAAGGGCTGGCTGAAGCTGTCCGGCGAGGAGCCGATCCAGGGCGCGGGGGATTTCTTCTGATCCGCGCGGAGCACGGCGACACGCGGGGCGGGGCGACCTGAAACCACCGACAGGAGATACCCATGCCCGTCGAGATCCACCGCGATATGGCCGGTCTGAAGGCCGATTTCACCATCGACCAGCACTGGGACGCCTATACCGACGAGGAGCATGCCACCTGGCGGGTCCTGGCCGAGCGACAGGTGCCGCTGCTGAAGGACCGGGTGGTCCCCGAGTTCCTCGCCCATGTGGACGCGCTGAGCATGGGCAACGGTATGAATGGTGGGGGCGGCGTGCCGGATTTCCGACGCCTGAACGAGGTGCTAGAGGCGGAAACCGGCTGGACCGTGGTCGCCGTGCCGGGACTGGTGCCCGACGCGGTGTTCTTCGATCACCTGGCCAACCGCCGCTTCCCGGCCACCTGTTTCATCCGCTCCATGGACGAGCTGGACTATCTGGAGGAGCCGGACGTCTTCCACGACGTGTTCGGCCATGTCCCGCTGCTGCTCGACCCGGTCTATGCCGACTACATGCAGGAATACGGCAAGGGCGGGCTGAAGGCCGACGGCCAGGGCGCGCTTCGGCGGCTGGCGCGGCTGTACTGGTACACGGTGGAGTTCGGGCTGACGAAATCGGAGGACGGCCTGCGGATCTTCGGCGCCGGCATCGCCTCGTCGAAAGGCGAGACCGTGTTCGCCCTGGACGATCCCTCGCCCAACCGCATCGGCTTCGACCTGGAGCGGGTGATGCGCACCGACTACCGGATCGACGACTTCCAGGAGACCTATTTCGTCATCGACGGCTTCGAGGCCCTGCGCCGCGCGACCGAGGTGGATTTCACCCCGATCTACGCCCGCATGGAGGCGGAACCGGACCTCGCGCCGGACGATGTGCTGGACACCGACACGGTTCTGCACCGCGGCACCGGCCGCTACCACGCGGGTAAGGGCCGGGCCACCGCCTGAGTCTCAGACGTTGCTGTCCGGAAAGCTCGCCTTCTTCTTCGCCATGAAGTCGATCAGCGCCTCGTCGATCGCCGGGTCTAGGACCGGGGCCTCGTACTCGGCCAGGGTCTTCTTCACCAGGGCGGCGGACCGCTGATAGGTGTCCCTGCTGCCTTCCGACTCCCACTGCTCGTAGGTCGAATTGTCGGCGATCGAGGAACGGTAGAACGCCTTCTCGAAATTCGCCTGGGTGTGGCTGCAGCCGAGGAAGTGGGCGCCGGGGCCGACCTCGCGGATCGCGTCCATCGCCTGGCCGTTCTCGGTCAGGTCGACGCCCTCCAGCATGGTGCGCATCATGGCGCACTGGTCGGCATCCATCATGAATTTCTCGTAGGAGCTGACCAGCCCGCCCTCCAGCCATCCGGCCGCGTGCAGGACGAAGTTCACCCCGCCCAGCACCGTCGGCAGCAGGGTATTGGCGCTTTCGAACGCCGCCTGGGCGTCCGGCACCTTTGCGCCGCAGAGCGAGCCGCCGGAGCGGAACGGGACGTTGAGCCGCCGGGCGAGCTGGGCGCAGCCGTACAGCACCAGCGCCGGCTCCGGCGTGCCGAAGGTCGGCGCCCCCGACTGCATCGAAATGGACGAGGCGAAGCTGCCGAAGATCACCGGCGCGCCGGGACGGCAGAGCTGGGCGAAGGCCATGCCGGCCATCGCCTCGGCCAGGGTCTGGGCCAGGGTGCCGGCCACCGTCACCGGCGACATCGCACCGGCCAGGATGAACGGCGTGGTGATCACCGCCTGATTGGCCCGCGCGTAGTTCTTCAGCGCGCCCAGCATGGTGGCGTCCCAGGTCATCGGCGAGTTGGCGTTGATCAGCGAGACCAGCACCGTGTTGGTCTCCAGGAACTCCGATCCGAAGACGATCCGCGACATCTCCAGCGTGTCGAGCGCCCGCTCCGGATGGGTGACCGAGCCCATGAACGGTTTGTCGGAATACTTGATATGGGCGTAGACCATATCGAAATGCCGCTTGTTCACCGGCAGATCGACCGGCTCGCACACGGTGCCGCCCGAGTGGTGCATGCCCTGGTGGCTGTAGGCGAGCTTCACGAAGTTCTGGAAGTCCTCGATCGTCGCGTAGCGCCGGCCGCCGTCGATGTCGCTGACGAAGGGCGGACCGTAGACCGGGGCGAAGACGGTGTTGCCGCCGCCGATCTCCACCGAGCGCTCCGGGTTGCGGGCGTGCTGGGTGAAGCTGGCGGGCGCGGTCTTGATCAGCTCGCGGGCAAGGCCGCGCGGGATGTGCACCCGCTCGCCATCCACGTCGGCGCCGGCCGCGCGCCACATATCCAGGGATTCGGAGTCGTCGCGGAACTCGATGCCGATCTCCTCCAGGATGGTCTCGGCATTGGCCTCGATGATCTCCAGCCCTTCCTGCGACAGCACGTCGAAGGTCCCGACGTTGCGGGTGATGAAGGGGGTGTAGAGGGTCGAGGGACGTCCCCGCGCGGCCCGGCGCGCATCGCGGCCGCCGCCGCCGGAACGGCCCCGCCGCTCGCGGCGGCCGCCGGCATCTCCACCGGCATCTCCACCGGCGTCGCCGGCCGCATCCAGTCCCAAAGTCTCGGCCAGATCGTCGCTCATGGTCCGTCTCCAACACCGCGTTAGATACCGATCATGCGCTCCCTTGACGATCATTCTTGGCCGGGCGCGACAGGAATGCGTCGGAGTTGGACAACGCGGGCTCCGATCCTCCGGGTTTCGTGACTTGCCTGCGGTCCGGGCCGATCCCATACTTTTCCCATAATCGACACAGGGCGGACGGCGTCCCGTCGGATCCGCCCGAGGGAGGTCCCATGGGCATGCAACGACCCGCGCTTCTCGCCTCGCATCTCGCCGCTGCGGCCCTCGCCGCCATGGTCGCGATGCCAGGCACCGCCGACGCGGCCGCCGACAGTTCCATGCCGCCGCAGGTGCTCGGCCTCGTCGCCCATGCGACGCCGGTGCCGCTGACCTGCGACGGCGGCACCTGCGAGGCCCTGGTCTCGTCCTTCTGCCTGCAGGAGCACCGCCCGCCGCCCGGCGCCGGCCAGCTCTACCAGACCGCGGGCTCCGGCGACGTCACCTTGCTGGTGCGCAAGTCCGACGGCAGCACGCGCGAGTTCTCCGCCGCCGGGCTGCTGACCTACGAGAGCGACGGTCATTTCACCCGCACCCGGATCGCCATGGACAGCGCCCGGCTCGCGTCGCTGGATGCGACCGAGGTCGCCGTGCGGATCGCACCGATGGTCTCCCTGGTGCCGGTGACCGATGCCCCGCTGCCCGCCGAGATCGCCGAGGGCGATACCGAGACGGCCTATGGCGAGGCGCGCTTCACCGGCGCCGACTTCTTCCACCCCGGCAAGACCCGGCCCGACGCGGCGGTCACCCTGACCCGGATGATCAACACCCTGCCCGCCGCCATGTCCGGCGGGATCGATCCGCGCGCGGTCGACCCGTTCAAGCGCGCCGCCCTGTGGAGCAGCGTGGCGGAGTCCGGCGCCCTGACGGGGCTGTCCGACGCCGGCATCGCCCGGGCCAGGAGCGAGCTGGACCGCTGCGGCCAGTATGCCGAGATGGGCTTCAAGCTGACCCTGCGCGGCTGCCTGGAAAGCGCCCACGACCGCACCATGCGCGAGGTCAACGACGAGCTGTGGAAGGCGGAGGTGGGGTACTGACAGTACCTCACCGAGGGATTGGATGAGGTCGGAATGACCATTCCCGTCGTTGCTCGCGTCATCGACGGGATGGTGCGAGCCTATAGCCCGCCGGGCGACGGTCCGTTTCCCGCGCTGCTCCTGCTGCACGGTTCGGAAGGCGGCTGGTCCGGCTGGAGCCACCGGAACGCCGACCTTTTGGCCAGCGCAGGGTTTCTGGCCTACCCGTTCAGCTACTCATACTCCGGCTCGATGTGGTTCGCTGGCGATATCATCGACGTTCCGCTCGACGCCACCGAAGCGGCCATGGCCAAGCTTCGAGACCATCCGCTGAGTTCGGGAAAGCTTGGGCTGTACGGCATCTCGCGCGGGGCGGAACACGCCTTGCTCGTGACGGCCCTCATGGCACGCGACGGCGTTGACGGGATCCCTGACGCAGTCGCCGCGCACAGCCCCTGCGACGTGGTGTGCGGCGCCTTTCGGCCAGACGAATTCCGGTCTCGAACCGATCCCAACTTCGAACCATGGGACCCGGCGCTGATCGCCTGGACATGGCGTGGTTCGACGGAGGGGTTGCGGCCCTCTGACCCGATCGAGATCGAGCGCTACGACGGCCCCTTGAAGATCAGCCACGGAACCGACGACAAGGTCTGGACGGTCGAGTGCACCCGGCGGATCGAGCGCCGTCTTTCAGAGGCGCGCCGGTCCGCCGACATCACCTACCACGAGGGGGAAGGCCACTGGTTTTCCCCAGCCGAGGAGAACATCCACATCGACCAGATCTGCAAGTTCTTTGAGACGGCGCTCGCCTAGGCACATCGCCATACGCATGGCCGCACAGAATTAAATATTCCTGGAAGCCCGCCACGCCGACGTTACCTTCCGGCCGCGCGACACAACGCGAAAAGACCGCGGAGGAACGATGCGGATCCTGGTCACCGGGAGTAGCGGCCATCTCGGCGAAGGGCTGATGCGACTGCTCGCCGACGGACCGCACGCGGCGGTCGGCCTCGACATCAAGCCCGGACCCCATACCGGCATCGTCGGCTCGATCGCCGATCCGGCCGTCGTGGCCACCGCGATACGGGGCGTCGATGCCGTCCTGCACACCGCCACCCTGCACAAACCTCATGTCGGGACCCACAGCCGGCAGGACTTCGTCGACACCAACATCGCCGGTACCCTCGCCCTGCTGGAGGAGGCGGTGCGCGGCGGCGTCTCCGCCTTCATCTTCACCAGCACCACCAGCGCCTTCGGCGGCGCCCTCGCCCCCGCCCCGGGCGAACCCGCCGTCTGGATCGACGAGACCGTGCGCGGCGCGCCGAAGAACATCTACGGCGTGACCAAGACGGCGGCGGAGGACCTGTGCGAGCTGTTCCACCGTCGCCACGGACTGCCCTGCCTGGTGCTGCGGACCTCCCGCTTCTTTCCCGAAGAGGACGACAACCGTCAGCGTCGCGCCCTCTACGCCGATGCCAATGCCAAGGCGAACGAGTTCCTGTTCCGCCGGGTGGACCTGGCGGACGCGGCCGAGGCCCATCTGCGGGCACTGGAACGCGCCGCCGAGATCGGCTTCGGGCGCTACATCGTCAGCGCCACCACCCCCTTCACCCGCGCCGACCTGGCGGCGCTGCGCGGCACCCCCGCCGGCGTGGTGGGCCGATTGTTCCCGGATTTCGAGCCGCTCTATGCCCGCCTCGGCTACTGGATGTTCGACGAGATCGACCGGGTCTACGACAATGCCAAGGCCCGCCGGGAGCTTGGCTGGGCGCCCGCATACGACTTCGCCCGGGTGCTCGACCAGCTTTCCCGGGGCGAACCCATCGGCAGCCCGCTGGCTCGGGCCGTGGGCAGCAAGGGCTATCACGACACGATCTTCGAGGACGGCCCCTACCCGGTGGAGTGACAGGTATCAGCACGCATTGCGCGCACGCATTGACTCGATGCGCGACCTATCGTTAGACTACGCGAACGACTGAGGTCCACCCTGGGCTTCCTCCGTCCCTTGCGGACATGTCGCAAGAGCCGCGGTCCCCCTACCGCGGCTCTTTTTTTTACAGCGGATTCTCAGGCTTTTCGAACACGCCGAGCGCCACACCGACATGGTCGCCATCGAAGTTGTGGGCCATGTTGCGCATCTTCTCGCCGGCGGTTTCCCCCATGATGATGTCGCCGGCCTGAAGCGGCGCCGGCTCGCCGGTCTCCGCCCGTCGCCGGGCCTCCTCGCGCCGCTTGACCGAGCCGGCCTTGGCCTCCGCGGTGTAGTCGCGCAGGTCGACCGTGCGGAAGCCGGCGGCCTCGCACAGCGCCTGCATCTCCGTCGGCGGGATCAGGTGGCTGAGCGCCGGCCGCTCGGCCCAGGGCGTCGGATAGCGCGGGGCGCCGCCCGGCCCCAGGACGATGTCGTAGAAGCAGAACCGACCGCCCGGCTTCAGCAGCCGGAAGGCCTCGCGATACACACCCGCCTTGTCGGGAATGTTCATGCAGGCGTGCAGGGTGGTGACGATGTCGAAGGTCTCCGCCGGCAGGCCGGTGGCGGTGGCATCGCCCTCCACCACCGCGATCCGGTCGGACAGGCCGACCATGGCGTTGATCGCCTCGGCCGCGGCACAGAAGCTCGGCGTCAGGTCGACCGCCGTCACCCGGGCCCCGACCACATCGGCGAAGATCCGGGCGGAACCGCCGAGGCCGGAGCCGAGATCGGCGACCGCCATGCCGGCGGCCATCCCCGTCGCCGCGATCACGTCCTCGGTGCCGGTCTCGCCGCGCATGTGCATCTGGTCCAGCACCGAGAAGTCGGCCCGGGTCGGCGCGGCGATGCCGTGCTCGGCCAGCCGGGCGACGAGCTGCTCGACCAGGCCGCTGCGCTCGTAATGCTGGGCGACGCCGCTCATCGGCTCAGCCCCACAGGGCCGGTTCCGGCGGCATCACCGTGCTGCCGTTGTAGGTCATGCAGGGGTCGCGGTCCTTGGCCAGCAGCAGCGGGGCGTCAAGATCGACGATTTCCGCGCCCTGGGACACGATCATGCCCGGCGCCATGGCCAGGGAGGTGCCGATCATGCAGCCCACCATGACCCGGAAGCCACGCTTCTCCGCCTCGGCCTTCAGTCGCAGGGCCTCGGTCAGGCCGCCGGTCTTGTCGAGCTTGATGTTGACCATGTCGTACTTGCCCTCCAGCCCGTCGAGGGTGGCGGTGTCGTGGCAGCTCTCGTCGGCGCAGACCACTGTCGCCCGGGGGGTACCCACCAATGCGGCGTCGTCGCCGGCGGGCAGCGGCTGTTCGATCATCGACACGCCGAGCTCGGCCAGCTTTGGCGCGATCTCCAGATAGCTGTCGATGCTCCAGGCCTCGTTCGCATCGACCACGAGATCGACACCCGGCGCGTTCTCGCGGATCTTCGTGACCCGCGCCAGATCCTCGCCGTCGCCGGTCATCTTCAGCTTCAGGCGCGGCCGGTGGGCGTTCTCGCGGGCGGCGGCCCCCATGGCGTCCGGGCTGTCGACGGAGAGCGTATAGACCGTGGTCACCGGCTGCGGCGCGCCGGCCAGGCCGGCGAGTTTCCAGGCGGGCAGGCCTCTGCTCTTCGCCTCAAGGTCCCACAGAGCGCAGTCGACCGCGTTGCGGGCGGCCCCGGCCGGCAGGGCGTCCAGCAGCGCGGAGCGGTCCATGCCGCCGGCGATCGCCTCGGCGACGCTCTGGATCTGGCCGATCACGCTGTCGATCGACTCGCCGTAGCGGGTATAGGGCACGCATTCGCCGCGGCCGACCGTCTCGCCGTCGGTGATGGTGACCAGCACCACCTCCGCCTCGGTGCGCGCACCGCGCGAAATGCGGAACACTCCGCGGATCGGCCAGCTTTCGCGGGCGACGGCGAGCATGCGAGACATGGAATTCTCCCTGGATCGGATCAAGACGGTGGTCGGTCGGCGCGGCGGCCGCCTATTTGACGGTGAGCTTAGCGATCTGGACGTTCACGATGGTGTCCGGTCCGACCAGCTCGCGCAGCAGCCGCCATGCATTGTTGCGCACCTTCTGGATTCCGTCATAGCCGTTCAGTTGCTGGGGCGTCAGGCTCGACAGATAGACGATCAGGGCGTCGCGGATGCGCGGCTCCTGCGCCTGCACGACCTGAATGGCCCCTTCGTTCGGCAGTTCGACGGTCAGGCTGAGCAGCAGGAAGACCGGATAGCCGGTGTTGGAGCGAAGGTTGACCACAAACTCGTCAAGCGTGTGGAACACCGCGCCGACCGGGCTCGGCTTGGCGGCCGAGGGGGCGGTGTTCGCGATGCGCTCCTGCTCCGCCTTCTGCTCGGCGGTGAGTTCCGGCTCCGGCGCGCCGCCGAAACCCGGAATCAGTCCCGCCACGAAAGCGCCGGCGCCGGCGCCGATCAGCAGCAGCAGGGGCAGCAGGACGAACAGAAGGAGCTTCTTCATCGCGACTCGGCTCTCGCCCTCGTCCGGTTCCGCAGGAAATACGAGGCAAACACTTTCAAATCCTATATAATCATGGATCGCAAGCCGACACGAGGATGATCGTCCCCCGAGCGCCATGATGAAGCCGGCCGAAAGTGACTGGAACAAATTCGCGCGCGCTCAGCCCAGCGTGAGCGACCGTGATCGTGCGCCCGGCATGGCGGCACGGGCAGAGTCGTTCATCATCGAACGGGAGGGCGAGAACCTGATCCTGAAGATCAAGCGCGAGGACGGGCGGGTGGCCCTGATCGAACTGACGCCCGACACCGCCTTCTATCTCCGCGAATACCTGTCCAACGCCCTGGCCTGCCTGGGCATGCCGGAAGACGTCTAGAGCAGATCGTGGGGTGACGGGATCACTTCGTGATCGCGTCAACGTGCGAGAATCTTCTCTATCTCATTGTTTTAGAGACAAATTCACCGACCAAATTGACTCACGAAACGATTCAATATGGTCGGATTTGACTCTAGAACGCGAGCGTTTCAGGTCGAAACGGTCCGATCCAGACGCGCCCTACGCCGGCTCCGCCCCGGTCAGACACCAGCGCTCGGCATCGGCGCGGTTCGTGAACACCCGCTGCTGGTTCTCGATCTCCTCCGACAGGTCGAGGAACAGCTTCATGATCGACTGTTCGATCGTTCCCGGGACGACGATCGCCACGCGCTCGCCCCGGCCTCGAGGGGCGAAGGAAGCGCGCGCCTGGCTGAGGCTGCGCAGAATGCCGATGTCGATCCCCGTAAAGTCCAGCGCGGTGACGTCCCAGACCGAATGGGTCGGGCCGACGGTGGCGCGGATGCGCACCACCTCGCCCATCGCCTCACGAAAATCCTCGACGTCGAGGTCGCCGGAGAGGGTGACACGGACCATCCCTTCCGCTTCGCTGTATGTAAGGCTGTCGATCATCGCTACGTCCGCTGCGGCGGTTCCGGTCCGCCGGCCGGTCAGCGACCGATGGCGTAGCCCTGCATGCCGCGCGGGTTGGCCCCGGCCTTCAGCATCCGGCCGTCCTTCACGGCGCCGCTGAGCCGACCTTCCGACCAGTCCTCGCCGACCTGGACGTCATGGCCGCGGCGCTGCAGTTCCTTGACGGTCGCCTCGGGGAAGCGCCCCTCCAGCACCAGCTTGCCGGGCTTGCGGCCGCGCGGCCAGAACGAGCTCGGGAAATGCTCGCTGTGGAAGGCCGGACAGTCGATCGATTCCTGCAGGTTCATGCCATGCTCGGCGTGGTGCAGGAACATCAGGGTTTGCCACTGGTCCTGCTGGTCGCCGCCCGGGGTGCCGAAGGCCATGTAGGGCTCGCCGTCGCGCAGCGCGAAGCTGGGCGACAGGGTGGTGCGCGGCCGGCGCTTGGGGCCGAGGGCGGAGGGCGACCGCTCGTCCAGCCAGAACATCTGCGCCCGGTTGCCCATGCAGAAGCCGAGCTCCGGGATGATCGGCGAGGACTGCAGCCAGCCGCCGCTCGGCGTGGCGGAGAACATGTTGCCGTCCTTGTCGATGACGTCGATATGGACGGTGTCGCCCTTCATCGCGCCGCTCTTCGACACCGTCGGCTCGCCGATGCCCATGCGCTCCATCTCGCGCGGGTCGAGTTGGACATCCACGCCCAGCGCGGCGTCGATCGAGCCCAGATAGCCCTCGATGGTGCCCGGACGCAGGTCCATGGAGGCCTCGCCGGTGATCAGCTTGCGCCGCTCGGCATTATATTCCGAGGAGAGCAGGGTCTGCATCGGCACGTCGGCGAAGTCCGGGTCGCCGTAGAACGCCTCGCGGTCGGCCATGGCGAGCTTGATCGCCTCGACCACGCTGTGCACGAAGTCGGGACCGGTCGGATCCATCTCGCCCACGCCCATGCCGTCGAGCAGGGCGAGCTGCTGCAGCATCGAGGGGCCCTGGCTCCACGGGCCGCATTTCGCGACGGTGTAGCGGCCCCACTGGTAGGTGGCCGGCTCCTCGTAATGGGATTCCCAGTTCGCCAGATCGTCGGCGGTGAGCAGTCCCAGATGGCGGCGGCCGGAGACGTCCATCATCGGGGCGGCGTGGAAATAGGCGTCGATCGCCTCGGCGACCCAGCCGCGGTACCAGATGTCGCGCGCCCGATCGATCACCGCCTCGCGGGAGCCGCCGCCGGCTTCCGCTTCCCTAACGATCCGGGCATAGGTCTCGCCCATCGTCGGGTTGGCGAACAGGCTGCCCGGCGCCGGCGGCTCGCCGTTCTTCAGGTAGATCGCCGCCGAGGTCGGCCATTCGGTCTCGAACAGCTCCTTCACGGTGTTGATCGTCGCCGCGATCCGCCCGACGGCCGGGTAGCCGTTGATCGCGTAGTCGATCGCCGGCTCCAGCACCTCGGCCAGGGTCATCGTGCCGTGGTCGCGCAGCATCCGCAGCCAACCGTCGAAGGCGCCGGGGACGACGGCGGGGAGGAACCCACTGCCGGGGACCAGGTCGAGGCCGAGGCCGCGGATCGCCTCCATGGTCATCGCCGCCGGGCTCGGCCCCTGGGCGCAGAGCGCCTGCAGCTTGCCGGTCTTCTTGCTGTAGAACAGGGCCGGCAGGTCGCCGCCCGGGCCGTTCAGATGCGGCTCGACCACCTGCAGGGTGAAGCCGCTGGCGACCGCGGCGTCGAAAGCATTTCCGCCCCGCTCCAGCGCGCGCATGCCGACGGCGGACGCGAGCCAGTGGGTGGAAGCAACAACTCCGAAGGTGCCGCGGATTTCCGGGCGCGTCGTGAACATGGCGCAGACTCTTGGAATGGTTTTCGCATGGGATTGGTCGACACTATAGAAGCGGGGGCATTCGCCCGGCAAGAACTGCCCGGCGGAGGGCCCTCAACAGAGACGCCGTGTGCAGAAGCGTAAATCTCGTTGTGAAGAGGTAACGAGACGCCTATAGTAGACGGTGGTCGAGAAACGACCGGACCGGGCGTTACTGCCCGAGCCTACGGCAAAAACAGGAGTTTTCCGCCGTGACGAACTTCGCAGCCGCATCGGCCATCCTTGGAGGCGCCGCCGGAGGTGGTGGTGGACTCCTTGGCTCCGCGTACGGTGGAGGCGGCTCCACCATGTCGGCAATCGCTGCCTGGCGCAGCTACGAGCGCGATCAGGTTGCCGCCCGCCAATCCTTTCTCGACCGCAACGACGTCCAGAATGCCATCGCCGATTTCAAGTCGGGCGTATCCAAGCTGGACGACGTCGACGAGTTGCTCGACGACCGCGACACGCTGCAATTCGTTCTGACCTCTTTCGGCCTGGACTCCGACATCAACAATGTCGGCAAGATCCGCAAGGTCATCGAGAGCGACCCCAACGACATCAACTCCTTCGCCAACCGACTGGCCGACACCCGCTACGGCGAACTGGCGAAGTTCCTGAACACCCCCGAATACGGCGTCAAGAACCTCAAGCTCTCCTCCGAGCAGACCGAGGTCATCGACAAGTACCTGACCGTCCAGTTCGAGCGCAGCCTGGGCCAGCAGAACTCGGCCGCCCGCGACGCGCTGTTCTTCCTGCGCCGGATCAATTCGGTCGACAGCACCTACCAGATCCTCGGCGATTCCGCTCTGCGCGCCATTGTGACCGACGCGCTGAACCTGCCGGCCCAGATCGCCAACCAGTCGGTCGAGAAGCAGGCCTCCCTGGTCGAGAAGGGCCTGGACCTCAGTTCCCTCAAGCTGAGTTCGACGTCGGCGACGGAGCGAAATCAGCTGGAGAAGCTGCAGGCCGACCTGACCTCGATCTCCAACGGCTCGGCGGCCATCACCGCGGCCACCAAGACGCTGAACTCCATCGTCGAGAAGCTGGAGACCGCCCGCACCGCCTATGCCGATCTCGGCGCGATCACCGATCCGGCCGGGGTCAACGCGGCCGAGATTCCGATCCAGGAAGCCGCCCTTCCAGACCTGCTGCGCCAGCGCGGTCTCGTCGCGGTGGCCAACCAGGCGACAAAGAACACCCGGATCGTGCTCGACGAACTCGACAAGATCTCGATCAAGCTGCGCAACGCGGAGGACGAGGAATCATTCGCCACCCTGCAGGCTCAGTATCTCGACTATGCCGACAAGATTCTTGGCGACGAGGGCTTCGTCAACACGGCGACCTTCTACGATCCTGAGACCGGTCAGACCCAGAACCTGTTGCGCAACGGCACGGGCGGCGCCCTGCCGGCCGGGACCGACGCGACCGAGGCGGTGATCACAACCCAGGTCGCCAGCGACGGCACGAAGGCCATCACGCGGTCCACGGACCTGTCCGGCTTCCTGACCGACCTGCAGGCGGCGCGCGACGCCGTCGACGGCGCGACCTATGCCACCCGCTCGGCCGACGCCGACACCGCCGACGCCAGTTTCGACACTGCGAACGCCGCGTTCAAGACGTCGGAATCGCAGACCGCGATCAACGTGGTCAGCATCACCAACGCCCTGAACAATGTCGATTTCGCGGTAGAGCTGGACACCCAGTCGCTCAGCACCGGGCTGCTGTCGATCGACGACGGTCTGAAGCGCGCCACGACCATCGAGCGCGTGCTCGGCGATATCCGGCAGCTCGCCAAGGATGCCCAGAAGGACGACGCCGATCTCACCGAGATCAACGCCTACTACACCGCCCGCCTCGGGGAGCTTGACCAGCTCATCAACACGCCCGGCGAGGTCAGCAACGGCGCGAATTCGACGACCCTGGACAACCTGCTGGCCGACGGTACCGTCAACTACACCGTTGTCGGCACGACCCAGGCCCGGGCCGAGGGCGGAGACCTTACGGCCTCGATCTACGACCTGCTGCCGGCGTCGATCACCGACGCGGCCGCCGGCGAGGCGCTGGTCACCCAGCTCGACGACGACCTGAAGCCGTCGTTGCAGGAACTGACATCCCAGCTGAAGCGGGATCGCACCGTCATCGCCTTCGCGTTGGAAGAGGCGGACCCGCGCGGTCGCCTGGACAGCCAGGTGCGCGAACTTCGGGTCGAGCTCGACGAGCTGATCTCCAAGTCGGGCAAGGACGGCAACAACCTGCTCGGCGAGTTCGCCCGCGACATCAAGGTGGCCTTCGACTCGCTCGGGTCGACGATCACGATCGATGCCCAGACCTCGTTCGAAACCAACTTCCGCACCGCGCTGGAAGGCTTCGACTACGTGGCCGCGACCGCCGGCGACGACGACGCCCGGGTCAGCGCCCTGAACGATGCGCTGTTCGTCGCCCAGGGAACCCTGGGCCGCCTGAAGGCGGAGAGCTACGCGCTGAACATCCAGAAAGAGATCCTCAACGAGGAGCGGATCGCGATCGAGGGCGAAGGCGGCGGCACGGGCAACTTCCTGAAGCCGATCGAATTCACCGACGAGGCCCGCAAGTTCATCGAGCGCTACCTCATCCAGAAGGATCTGGAATCCCAGGGCTTCAGCGTGAACTCGAACTTCAACGCCCAGAGCGCGATCGCCAGCCAGATCGGCTCGATCCTGCCCCAGAGCAACGGCCTGCTGAACTTCGTCGTCTAACCCGCCGGACCGTCCTCCAGGCCGGCCAGCCGCGCGCACTCCCGTAGCACCCAGACGCGGATCGCACTGGACAGGTTGGCCGTGCGCGTCCGGTCGATCTCGGTGACGAGCGCGTTGAGCGACACCCCGCGCGCCTCGGCGAAGGTTGCCAGCAGATCCCAGAACGCCTGCTCCATCGACACGCTGGTGGCGTGACCGGCGATCATCACCGAGCGCTTGCGCGGCGCCGCCGGATCGGCGCCGGCCGACACCGTCATCCCTCGGGTCCCAGCATCGCCTCCGGCCGCACCCAGCGGTCGAAATCCGCGTCGGAGACCAGATCGAGCGCGCGGGCGGCCTCCTTCAGGGTGGTGCCGTCCTCATGGGCCTTCTTGGCGATCTTGGCGGCGGCGTCATAGCCGATATGCGGCGCCAGAGCGGTGACCAGCATCAGGCTCTTGCCCAGCAGCTCGGAGATCCGCGACCTGTCCGCCTCCATGCCGTCCACGCAGCGCTCGGCGAAGCTCGCCGCCGCGTCGCCCAGCAGACGGATCGACTGCAGCAGGGCGTCGGCCATCACCGGCTTGAAGACGTTGAGCTCGAAATGTCCCGTCGCCCCGGCCACGGTGATCGTCGTGTGGTTGCCCATCACCCGGGCGCAGACCTGCGTGAGCGCCTCGGCCTGGGTCGGGTTCACTTTGCCGGGCATGATGGAAGAGCCCGGCTCGTTCGCCGGCAGCATCAGCTCACCGATGCCGCAGCGCGGCCCGGAGCCGAGCATGCGCACGTCGTTGGCCACCTTCATCAGCGAGACGGCCACCGTGTTGAGCGCACCGGACATCTCGACCATGGCGTCGTGGGCGGCCAGGGCCTCGAACTTGTTCGGTGCGGAGGTGAAGGGCAGGTCGGTCAGCGCCCGCAGCTCCTCCACGAACGCCTCGGCGAAGCCCGGCTCGGTGTTCACGCCGGTGCCGACCGCCGTGCCGCCCTGGGCCAGCGCCGACAGGCGAGGCAGCGCCGCCTCCACCCGGGCGATCCCGGTCTCCACCTGGAACGCCCAGGCGCCGACCGCGTCGCCCAGGCGCAGCGGCGTGGCGTCCTGCAGGTGGGTCCGGCCGATCTTGACGATGTCGTGGAACGCCTCGGACTTGGCCGCGAGTGCGGCATGCAGGCGGCGCAGGCCGGGCAGCAGTCTGGCGTGGATCTCCCGCACGCCGGCGATGTGCATGGCGGTGGGGAAACTATCGTTGGAGGACTGCCCCCGGTTCACGTGGTCGTTGGGATGAACCGGCCGCTTGGTGCCGCGCGCGCTGCCGAGGCTCTCGTTCGCCAGGTTCGAGATCACCTCGTTCAGGTTCATGTTGGTCTGGGTGCCCGAACCGGTCTGCCAGACCACCAGCGGGAACTCCGCGTCGTGATCCCCGGCGGCAATCGCCGCCGCCGCTCTGTCGATCGCCTCGGCCAGCTCCGCCTCAAGGCCGCCGAGCCGCCGGTTGGCCCGGGCGGAGGCCTGCTTCTGCAGGGCGAAGGCGTGGATCAGGGCGAGCGGCATTCGGTCGCCGCCGATCGGGAAGTTTTCCAGGCTGCGCTGGGTCTGCGCGCCCCAATACCGGTCGGCGGGGACGTCGATGGAGCCCAGGCTGTCGGTTTCTTCGCGGGTGGCGGCCATGGGGTCTCCTTGGATCGGTGAAGCGTCAGCGCCGGAAGACGGCGACAAGCTCGATGTGGGGAGACCAGAGAAACTGGTCAATCGGCACCAGCCGCTCCAGCGTGTAGCCGCCCTCGACCAGGGCGGCGGCATCGCGGGCGAAGGTGGCCGGGTTGCAGGACACGGCGACGATCGTCGGGATCCCGCTGGCGGCCAGCGCGGCGGCCTGGGCCTTGGCCCCGGCGCGCGGCGGGTCGAACACGGCAACGTCGAACCCGTCCAGTTCGTCGCCTTCCAGCGGCAGCTTGAAGAGGTCCCGGGTTTCCGTCTTCAGCCGGGCCGTCCCCAGCCCGGCGGCATCGGCGGCCGCGCGCAGGGCACGGATCGCCAGCGTGTCGCCGTCGATCGCCAGCACCGGACCGTCGGCGGCCAGGGGCAGCGACAGGGTGCCGATCCCGGCGAACAGGTCGAGCCGACGCTTGGCCTTGCGGGCCGCCTGCGCCACGGCCTCCCGGATCGCGGTCTCGCCGGAGGCCGTCGCCTGCAGGAAGGCGCCCGGCGGCGGCGTCACGTCGACGCCCCCCAGCCGGATAGTCGCCGCCCCCCGGCCGGACAGCGGCTCCGGCATCGGGTCGGAATCACCCGCCACCCGCATCGACAGCCGGGCCAGGCCCTCGGTCTCGGCGAACTCGGCCCAGGCCTCGCGTTCCTGCAGGTTCGGGCTGCGCGGCAGCACCACCAGCATGTCCAGGCCGCTATGCAGGTGGTTGACGATGACGTCGGCGCCCTCGCCCGTTTGCAGCACCCGGTGCATCTGGTCGCTGACGGGGTGCAGCAGTGCCTGGATCGGCGCCGTCAGCACCGGGCAAGTATCGAGCGGGACGATCTTGCTGCCGCCGCGCTCATGGAAGCCGAGGACGGTGCGGTCGGACAGGCGGCGCACGGCGAAATCGGCGCGCCGCCGCGTGCCCGGCTCGGCCGTCACCAGCGGCGCCATCGGAAATCCCTCGATCCCGACCCGCGACAGGTGCTGGCGGATCTGGCCGACCTTCCAGTCCTGATAGGACTCGTCGCGCCAATGCTGCAGGGCGCAACCGCCGCAGGTCATGAAATGCGGGCAGGCCGGATCGACACGATCGTCGGCGGTGGACAGCAGCTCGACCGGTTCGGCCGCCACCCCCTCGCCCCGATCGGCGACAGGCCGCGCGCGCACCCGCTCGCCCGGCAGGGTGAAGGGCACGAAAACCAGGCGTGCCCGCTCGTCATAGCCAATCTTCACGGTGGCGGTGCCGACCCCGTCGCCCCGGCCGCCGACGGTCTCGATCTCGACATCGACCGGTCCGGCATTGGCGGGGATCCGACCCTTCTTGATCGGCGTCGGCTTTGAGCGTCTGCGGCGCGGTGGCATATCGGATCAGACTTTCTTTCCGCCCAGTACCAGTACAGGGCCGCGCCGACAGATCGGCGGGTGGCGAAGGGTTTAACGGAAGTGAGGAGTTTGGGCCAGTCCGACGGCGGCGTTGGCCGTCAGCTCGGGTCGGCGATCCGCCCCGGACGGGTGACGATCCAGGCGGCGACCGCGACCATGACCGCGATGCTGGTCCCCGGGATCCAGGCATTCGACGGAAAGGCGGCGATCAGCATGGCGGCGGCCAGGCTCATGGCGGCCACGGCGGCGATCTTCGCCTTGGTCGGGATCACCCGATGGCGATGCCACGCCCGCAGGCCGGCGCCGAAGCGCGGATGGCTGTAGAGCCAGAGATGCAGGCGGTGGGAGGAGCGCGAGAACGCCCAGAGCGCCACGATCAGGAACACCGTGCCCGGCAGGCCCGGCAGGATCACGCCGGCGATGCCGATGGCGAGGCACACGAAGCCGAAGATCTGAAGTCCGAGCCTGGCGGCGCCACACAGCTCCGCCGGCAAGACAATCTCGGTCTCGTCGGTGCTGCGCGGAGCGGTGTCGGCCGGGTTCTGGGTCATGGCGATTAAGTGTCGCTGAAACCCGTCAATACAAGGTTAAGGCGCCGAAGCCGTCAAGCGCCGCCGCCTACTCGGCCGCGCAGTCGAGGCCGGCCTCCGCGGAAACCAGATCCTCGCCGAGGACGCGGACCAGGCTGCGCACCCCATCCAGGTCGCAGCTGTAGATCACGTGCCGGCCGCGTCGGGCCGAGCGGACCAGCTCCGCCTGCTCCAGCAGCCCCAGATGATGGGATAGGGTCGAGGCCACCACACCGAGCTCGCGGGCGATCACCCCCGCCGACAGGCCGGCAGGGCCTGCCCGCACCAGCAGACGGAAGATTCCCAGCCGAGTCTCCTGCGCCAGCGCCGACAACGCCGCGACGACCTTCCTCGGTTCCATAACGCCACACCCGGCAGGTTTTCAGACGTGTCAGATGAAAATTAGTTAGTTCTTTGTGAAAAATATTGGCGGTAAATCCACATGGCGTCTAGTGACAATTTGTGTCTGAGGGCGGTTCAGCCGTTCGGTCGGAGCAGTACCTTTCCACCCCGGCCATAGGTCCCCGCATGGCGCATCGCCGCCTCGATCTCCTCCAGCGGATAGCGGGCCTCCACCGGCACGACGAGGGTGCCGTCCTGGATGCGCTCGGCCAGGGCCTGGTACATCTCGGCGACCTCGTCATAGGCCAGGCCCGACGCCACCTTGGCCAGCCAGAAACCGGTCAGGCTGAGCCCCTTGAACACCAGGTGGTCGGCGCTGATCTCGCAGGGTCGGCCGGACAGCAGGCCGTAATTGACGATCACCCCGCCCGGTGCCAGGCAGTCGGCCATGCGGTGCACCATGCTCCCGGCCACCGCGTCGATGCCGAGCCGGATCTCCGCCCCGCCGGTGGCGTCGTGGACATGCCGCACCAGGTCCGGGCCGTCGACCACCACCACGTCCGCGCCCTGGTCCATCAGCGGCTCGATCAGCTCCGGACGGCGCACCACGTTGACCGTGCGGATCCCGGCGGCCGCGGCCAGCCGGATCAGGTTGATGCCGACCCCGGAATTGGCCGCGTCCTGGATCACCCAGTCGCCGGGAGCGAGGTCGACGTAATCCTTGAGCATGCGATAGGCGGTGGCGCCGTTCACCTTCAGCATGGCCGCCTGCTCGACATCGATATCGGCCGGCAGCTTCACCGCCTGGGTGCCCTTCAGCACCACCTTGTGGGCCCAGTTCGTGCGCCCGAGGCTGAGCACCACGTCGCCCGGGGACAGGTGGTCGATCTCGGTGCCCACGGCCTCCACCGTCCCCACCCCTTCGATGCCGAGGCGCGACGGCACTTCGGGCAGGCTGGCGTATTTGCCCTCGATCAGCAGCAGGTCGGCCGGGTTGATCGAACAGGCCGCCAGGGACACGACGATCTCGTCGGCGGCGGGCGCCCCGGGCGCCGCCACTTCGACGGCCTTGACCACCTCATGGGCCGGCCCGATGGCCGTGAGTTCCGCTGCCAGCATCGAAGCCTCCTCCGTCGGATCACATGCGTTCAGTCCAGTTCGGGCTGGGCATCGCCCTCCAGCGGGACGTTGAACGCGTTCAGGGTCATCGAGATCAGGGTGTAGTAGCCGAGGATGCCGACCAGATCGACCACCCCCCGCTCGCCGAGAAGCGTCACCGCCTCGGCATAGAGTTCGTCCGTCACCTTGCGGTCGCGGTGCAGCGTCTGGGCGAAGTCGTGCACCACGCGCTCGTCCTCCTTCTCGAAGGGCGGCGTCCGGCGGGTGCGGACGGCTTCCACCACCGCCTCCGACAGGCCGGCCTTGAGCGCGATCGGCTTGTGCACCGTCCATTCGAACTGCGCGCCCCAGACCCGGCCGGTCACCAGGATCGCCAGCTCCGACAGCCGCGGCTCCAGCGACGAGCCGTAGCGGCAGAACGCGCCGAGCTGCTGCGCCTTGTCCGCCAGATCCGGCGAGGTCAGCCAGATCGCCAGCGGTCCCTGCACCTTGCCGCGCGGGCCCGAGGCGATCTCGTCATGGATGCGCCGCTGTTCCGGCGACAGCTTGTCTGGTTCGGGCAGTCTGAGGCGCGGCGGCGGCAGGACGGGCGGCATGCGGTTTCCTCCGGGTTTCTTGTTCCGTTCAGGCGGCCTTGGCGACGATCGGTTCCTGGCGGGCGATGCCGCCATTGCTGTCGAGCACGCGCTCGAACCAAGCATGGATCGGATCGTCGCCCTCCACCAGTTGGAAGGTCGAGGTCAGCCGCGCCCACTGCATCGAGCCGAACAGGATGTAGTCGGCATAGGTCGGCGCGGTGCCGCCGATGAACGGCTGGTCCTTGACCACCAGCCGGATCGGCTCCAGCGCGGTGCGGAACGCCGCCACCTTCTCGTCGCGCTTGGACTGGAATTCCGCCAGCGTCATGCCGAAGCGCTGCTCGCGCGAGGTGCGGAAATACTCCCGGCAGGTCTCGTCCACGCAGTCGAACACGTCGGCGACGATAAGCGGCGCGATCAGCGGCTGCACCATGCGGTCGACGAAGCCGTTGATGACCTTGGCCATGCCGCGCCCGGCCGTTCCGACCTCGGGGCTGCCGAACAGCGACGGCTTGTCCGGGAACGCGTCCTCCAGGAAGCAGGCGATGGCGAAACTGTCGGCCACCACGGTCTCGCCGTAGCGGATCACCGGCACCAGCTTCTGGCCGGAGAAGGCCACCTTCTCCTTCTCGGTGAACTTCACCAGCTCCAGGTCGTAGTCCAGCCCCTTATGGGCCAGCGCCATGCGGGTGCGCCAGCCATAGGGGCTGAACCGCGCTCCGTCCTTGCCGCACAGATCGTAGAAGGTGATGGCCATGACGCGCTCCCTGCGAGGACCGGTTGAAGGGACGGCGACGCTAGCAGAGCCCGCGCGCGGCCGACAATGCAGGGAATGGCGCCGCGACCGCGAAGGGTGTCTTGCCGCCATGCCCCGCTCCGCCCGCACCGGCAGGGATCAGCGCTTGCGCACGAACTCGGTGCGCAGGACCAGGCCCTTGATGCTCTCGTGGCGGCAGTCGATCTCCTCGGGGTCGGCGGTCAGCCGGATCGACTTGATCACCGTGCCCTGCTTCAGGGTCTGGTTCGCGCCCTTGACCTTCAGGTCTTTGATCAGCGTCACGGAATCGCCGTCCACCAGGACCGTGCCGGCGGCGTCGCGCACCGGCACCGCGTCGGGCTCGGCGGCCGCGGCGGCCTGCCCGGCCGGAACCCACTCGCCGCTGGCCTCGTCGTAAACGTAATCTTCATGCGCGTCGGTCATGGTACGCCTCGGTTGAATTTGTCGGCTCGGTTGAGCTGATCGGCCCGGTTGAACTGATCGAATGGGGCTTGCGGATCGTATGGAAGAGACGCGTACCGCAGGGCTCCGGAACCAGAGACCTACGCTTCGGCGCGGGACGGCGCAATCGCCGCGGGGGTCGGGCGGCGCAATCGCCGCGGGCGCGCCGCCGGCTGCACCGATCCGCGGCGGCTTGCCTTTCCGCTGCGCACCAATAGGTTAGGGCTCACGATGAGCGACGACAGAAACTACGCGTCCGATGTGGCGACCCTGGCCGCCGTAGAGCATCCGGACCACCGCGCCCTGCTGGAGTTCTGGTACGCCGCCAAGCCGGAGGGCGGCCTGCCGTCGCGCGAGACCTTCGAGCCGTCGGACTTCCGCGCCATGCTGCCGCGCATCGCGGTGATCGAGCCCTGCCTGGTGCTGGACGGTCTCCCGGTGGAGCCGGCGGCACTGGATGACAGGCCGGCGGAGCGCTCGTTCCGCTACCGCCTGGCCGGCACCGAGATCGTCGAGCGCGCCGGCCGCGACCCGACCGGCAAGACCTTTCACGCGCTGTACCGCGACGCCTACCTGTCGACCGCGATCCGGACCTACGAGGAGATCCTGGCCGCCCGCGTGCCGCATTTCTCCCAGCGCGTCTTCCCGATCGGCGACGGCACCAGCGAGCTGCGCTACGACCGCCTGATCCTGCCCTTCGCCCGGGACGGCCAGACGATCGACAGTTTTCTGCTCTGCATCGTCGTGGTGTCGCAGAGCGGGACGGTGAAGGTGGAGGGGAGTTTTCGGCGGTATACTTGAGACGCCCCGTTCCAGCATATCAGACGGTAACGTTTCTCCTCGGCTCCACCTCGTTGTTCACGCCTCCCACTCCCGCACAAGCCCGATCATCAGCATGTCCACCCGCTCCCCGCGGACAGAGAGCGGCAGGCCCAGCCGGTGGAAGGTGCCGATCCGCTTGTCGCTGATGTCCTCGTAGGGCCCGGTCACATAGTGCGGGCGGCGGGTCTCCACCGTGGCGAGGTTCCAGGGGCGGGTGGTCTCCCCCAGGCTGGTGGGGGCGCCCTCGTACAGGTACCGCCCCGTCAGGTCGCGGCCGCGCAGGTCGGCGACCTCGGTGCCGTAGAGCCGCACCCGGAAGCGCAGCGGGTCGTGGGTCACGTCGAGCAGGATCAGGTGGCTCAGAACCTGGGGGATCTCCAGCGGATCGAGATCCGCGCGGGCCGGCATCAGGCGGTCGCCGCGCTTGGCGTCCCAATAGGCGTACAGACCGCTCAGCAGCGGATGGCCGACCGCACCCCACTCCACAGCCTCCCGGACGGACGTCCGCGCGCCCGGCGTATCCCGTTCCCCGGTCACGGCCCCCTCCCCGCTATTCGGTCATCCGCTACTCCGCCACCCGCCAGTCCTCGATCCAGTTGGTGGTGGTGTACTTGTGCCCGGTCGGCCGCACGCCCTCCAGCCATTTCGGCAGGATGTAGCTGTCGGCCCGGAAATACAGCGGCAGCACCGGCAGGTCGGTGGCGTAGAGCCGCTGCAGCTCGGCCCACAGCGCGCCGCGCTTCTCACGGTCGAGCTCGACCTCGATGGCCTCGATCAGCCGGTCCATCTCCGGGTTGCTGTAGCCGGTGTAGTTCTGCCCGCCCCAGTTGTTCGCCTCACTCGGGATCGACTCCGAATGCAGGGTGGTGCGCGGCAGGTGCTCGGGCGCCGACAGCCAGGCGAACATGGCCAGCCCGGTGAAGCGGCGCTTGGAGACGGTCTCGCCGAAGAACACCCGCGGCGGCTCGTTGCGGATGACGGTCTCCACCCCGACCCGCTTCCAGTAGTCGGCCAGCACCTGCTGCACCAGCTCGCGCGTCCGGTTGCCGGCGGTGGTCATCAGCGAGATCGACAGCTTCTGCCCCTCGCCGTTCACCCGGATGCCGCCCGGCCCCGGCGTCCAGCCCGCCTCCTCCAGCAACGCCTTGGCCGCCTCCGGGTCGTAGGGATATGTCGGCACGCCCTCGGTCGTATGGGTCCAGTCCAGCGGGTTGACCGAGCCGGTCGCCACCGGCTGCTTGCCGGCGAACAGGCGGTTGTTGATCGCCTCCCGGTCGATCGCGTGCAGCAGGGCGCGGCGCACCTTGAGGTCGCCAAGGATCGGGTTGGACAGCATGACGTCCAGATGCTCGTAGATCAGCCCGGGCTGGTAGATCACGGTGTAGCTGTCGCCGTGGCGCTTCTCGAAGGCGATGGCCTGGTCGATGGCGAGCCCGCTCTCCCCGGCGATCATGTCGATGGATCCGGACAGCAGATTGGCCTCCAGGGCCGAGGTGTTCTCGATGGCGCGGATCACCACCCGGTCGAAGGCCGGGCGCGTGCCCTTCCAGTGCTCGTTGCGGGCCAGCACGATCTGGCTGCCGACCTGCACCTCGGCGACCCGGTACGGCCCGTTCCACAGGCCCGGATTGGTCGGGTCGGTCTGGTACAGGGTGCGGTTGCGGTACTCCTTGGGCTCGGCGAAGGCCGGCCGGTCGAGATGCGCCGGCATGACCGAGAAATCGCCCATGGAGCGGTAGCGGTAGTCGAGCTTGCGGTTGACGATGGTGAAGCGCTTGGGGCCGTGCACCTCGATGTCGAGCACGTCCTGATAGGCCTTCAGGATGTCGACCCCGGTCTCCGGGTTGCGGCCCATCTCCCAGGCGAACAGCACGTCGTCGGTGGTGACCGGCGTGCCGTCGCCCCAGAAGGCGTCGGCGCGGATCTCGTAGGTCTTGCGCACGCCGGTGACCGGCTCCCCCTCCTCGGTCTTCGACGGGAAGGTCTCGGCGTCGCCGTCCTCCAGGCTCGGCAGCTTGACGCAGAGCTGGCAGACCGGCGCCCAGTCCTGGTCCTCGACGGTGAGCTGACGCTGGGTGGCGGCCAGCACGTAGGACTTGGCCAGCATCGCGTCGATCATCGGATTCAGGGTCGAGGGATACTGGCTGACCCCGATGGTCAGGGTGTCGCGCGCGGCGGCGATGCCCGGCAGCAGGAGCAGGAAGGCGGACAGGGCGAGCAGGAAGCGGCGGCGCATGGTCGGACCTCGTGTTGCCAGAGGTCGAGGATAGGGCCGCGCGGCGCCGGGTCAATTCGCGAGGCGTCGCTCGGTGCGGGAAATCGCGTCTGGGGTCTCCATGGTGAGGACGGGAGAAGCGGAGGCCCCTATGCAGCCGTCTCCGACCCCGGCCGGGGTCCACACCGGCGCGCCGACGGCCGTTGCCCCCAAAGCCGCCGCTGGACGCCGCCGGACCGTGGACCCCGGTGCCGGGCGGGGACGGCACGGGGCGGTGGGGGCACGGGCAGTGGCGGTACGAGCGGTGGCGGCATGGCGGTGGTGCCGGGCGGCGGCGGTGTCGGCCCATCCACCCTACTCTCACTCCCCGGATTTATTCCGGGGCCTACACATCAACCTGCTCGGCAGCGGAACCAAAGAACCCGGCCGATGGGGCGCTATCGAGCGTAGACCCCGGAATAAATCCGGGGAATGAGAGAAGGGGAAGCGGTGGAGGGGCGCCTGCCCTGCTCGCCCCTATTCTCCCGCTGCACGGTGCTCGGGAAACAGCGACAGCAGCCCGGCCGGTGTTGCGGCAGAGACGCCGCGTTCGGTGATCAGGCCGGTTACCAGCCGCGCCGGGGTGACGTCGAAGGCCGGATTGCCCGCCGGCGAGCCCTTCGGCGTGATCGTCACCGACGCGAGCGTGCCGTCGTCGAGGCGCCCGGGAATGCGGGTGACCTCCTCGCCGGACCGCTCCTCGATCTCGATCCTCATGCCGTCGTCCAGCGTCCAGTCGATCGTCGGGCTCGGCAGCGCCACGTAGAACGGCACGCCGTTATCCGACGCGGCGAGCGCCTTCAGATAGGTGCCGATCTTGTTGGCGACGTCGCCGTTCGCCGTCACCCGGTCGGTGCCGGTGATGACCATGTCGACCTTGCCATGCTGCATCAGATGGCCGCCGGCATTGTCGACGATCACCGTGTGCGGCACCCCGTGGTTGTTCAGCTCCCAGGCGGTCAGGAAGGCGCCCTGGTTGCGCGGCCGGGTCTCGTCCACCCAGACATGCACCGGAATGCCCTCGTCATGCGCCTGGTAGATCGGCGAGGTCGCGGTCCCCCAATCCACCGTCGCCAGCCAGCCGGCGTTGCAGTGGGTCAGGATGTTCACCGTCTCGCCCGACTTCTTCGCCGCGATGGCGCGGATGATCTCCAGCCCGTGGCGGCCGATGGCGTGGTTCAGTTCGGCATCCTCGTCGCAGACCTGCTCGGCGAAGGTCTTGGCCGCCTCGACCCGCGCGTCGGGAGCCAGCGGCGCCAGTTTGGCCCGGCCGGCATCCAGCGCCCAGCGCAGGTTCACCGCCGTCGGCCGGGTGGCCATCAGCATGGTGTAGGCGCTCTCCAGGTTGCCGTCCGACGCATCCTCGCGCATCGCCAGCCACAGGCCCCAGGCGGCGGTCGCCCCGATCAGCGGCGCGCCGCGCACCAGCATCGCCTTGATCGCGTGCGCGGCGTCTTGCATCGACGTCAGCCGCAGTGTCTCGAAGGCATGCGGGAGCTTCGTCTGGTCGATGATCTCGACCGCCTCGCCGTCCTTGGCCTGCCAGATCGGGCGGTAGTGGGTTCCGTTGACCTTCATCGTCTCGTGTCCTCCCGCGATAGGGCGGTGCGCTGCTGCTTCGTTCAGGTGACTCCGGCGGGGCCGGATGATATGACCCTCGCATCCCAACCGCCACCGGAGTCCGTCCCCGCATGATCCCGCGTTATTCCCGCGAGAAAATGGCGTCCATCTGGTCGCCGGAATCGAAGTTCCGGATCTGGTTCGAGATCGAGGCCCATGCCTGCGACGCCCAGGCGGAACTCGGCGTGATCCCCAAGGAGGCCGCCAAGGCCGTGTGGGAGCGCGGCGCCTTCGAGGTCGACCGCATCGACGCCATCGAGGCCGAGGTCAAGCACGACGTCATCGCCTTCCTGACCAACCTCGCCGAACATGTGGGGCCGGAAGCGCGCTTCGTCCACCAGGGCATGACCAGCTCCGACGTGCTGGATACCTGCCTGGCCGTGCAGCTCACCCGCGCCGCCGACATCCTGGTCGAGGATGTGGACGCCCTGCTGGCCGCCCTGGAGCGCCGGGCCTTCGAGCACAAGAACACGGTCAAGGTCGGCCGCAGCCACGGCATCCACGCCGAGCCGACCACCTTCGGCGTGACGCTCGCCTCCCACCATGTGGAGTTCCAGCGCTGCCGCGAGCGCCTGGTCATCGCCCGCAAGGAGATCGCCACCTGCGCCATCTCCGGCGCGGTCGGCACCTTCGCCAATATCGACCCGTTCGTCGAAGAGCATGTCGCCAAGGCGCTGGGCCTCGTGGCCGAGCCGGTCTCCACCCAGGTCATCCCGCGCGACCGCCACGCCATGTTCTTCGCCGTGCTCGGCGTGGTCGCCTCGTCGGTCGAGCGACTGGCCACCGAGATCCGTCACCTCCAGCGCACCGAGGTGCGCGAGGCCGAGGAGTTCTTCAGCGAGAAGCAGAAGGGCTCGTCCGCCATGCCGCACAAGCGCAACCCGGTGCTGACCGAGAACCTGACCGGCCTCGCCCGGCTGGTGCGCATGACGGTGGTGCCGGCGATGGAGAACGTGGCCCTGTGGCACGAGCGCGACATCTCCCACTCCTCGGTGGAGCGGATGATCGGTCCGGACGCCACGGTGACCCTGGACTTCGCGCTGGCCCGCCTGACCGGCGTGATCGACAAGCTGATCGTCTACCCGGAGACCATGCAGGCCAATCTGGACAAGCTCGGCGGCCTGATCCACAGCCAGCGAGTGATGCTGGCGCTGACCCAGGCCGGGGTGAGCCGCGAGGACGCCTACCGTCTGGTCCAGCGCAACGCCATGCCGGTCTGGCTGGAGGGCAAGGACTTCCGCACCCTGCTGGGCGCCGACAGCGAAGTGACGGCCGCGCTCAGCGCCGAGCAGCTCGACGGGCTGTTCGACCTCGGCTACCACACCAAGCATGTGGACACGATCTTCAGGCGCGTGTTCGGCCGCACCGAGTAGGTCCGCACGGATGCGGAGGCGGATATGATCCACTACCGGCCCGCCCTCGCCTCCGACGCTCCGGCCGTCGCCCGCATCCTGCGGCTCTCCATGCGCACGGCGATGCCCTGGCTGCCCGATCGCCACACGCCTGACGAAGACCTCTGGTTCGTCGAGAACCGGATGCTGCCCGACGCCCGGGTCACCGTCGTGGAAGAGGACGGTACCGTCGTCGGGTATATGGCGCTGAGTGCGGTCGGCGACTGGATCCGGCATCTCTACCTTCTGCCCAGCCATTGGCGCCGCGGCTTCGGAACCGAGCTGCTCTGCCGCGCACAGGCCGAAACGAAAGAACTCCAGCTCTGGGCCTTCCAGCAGAACCTCCCGGCCCGCCGCTTCTACGAGCGCCACGGGTTCCGCGCCGTCGACTTCACCGATGGCGCCGGCAACGAAGAGAAGACGCCGGACGTACGCTATCTCTGGCGCGCCGACGGCAGCCAGTTCGATGCGCCGCCGCTGACCTATCGCGAGATGACGGTGGCCGATATCCCCGCAGCCCTGGAGATGCGCTTCACGACCAACGAGAACGCCATCACGCCGGAACAGTTGGAGCAGCAATACGGTGTGACGGTCCGAAGCCTGACCCCGCGCCTCTCCGCCGAACTGAAAGGCTGGCTCTGCGCCGCCGACGGCCAGGTCGTGGGCTTCGCCATGGCAGACCGCAGCGACGGCGAGGTGGAGGTGCTGGCGGTTCGGCCCGGCTATGAGGGGTTCGGCATCGGCCGCCGGCTGTTGGAGCTGGCGGTGGACTGGCTGCGGGAGCAGGGCTGTTCGCCGATCTGGCTCTGCGCCACCCCCAATCCGGACCTGCGCGCCTCGGCGGTGTATCGCCACCTGGGCTGGCGGAAGACCGGGCGTCGCGTCGGTGCCGACGAGGTGCTGGAACTGGCGGAACGTTAGGACCGCCAGGGTTCAGCCGTTTCCGTTGCCCGCTCCCTCCCCCACCACCAATCACACTCCCCGGATTTATTCCGGGGTGAGCGGTTCGGCACGCTTCAGCGGCGCCGCGATGTTGGCAACGCCCATCCCACGCCCGACGCCCGCCCCGGAAAAAGTCCGGGGAGTGACCAAGGGAAGAGGTGGAGAAAGATCCCGGATCTGGTCCGGGATACCTGCCGGGCTAGCGCCCGACAGGTCACTTCGGATCGATGAGAAACGTCGTCAGCACCCAGCGCTGGCCCTTGGTGACCGGCTTGGCCTCGTGCAGGACCTCGCAGCCGAAGATCGCTCCGGCCCCCTTGGGCGGGGCGTAGAGATGCGGGCTGTATTCCGGAAACGTCAGTTCGCCTCCCTCGTAACCCTCGTTCAGGTTCAGCGAGACGGCGAACCGGCGCCGGCGCTCGGAGCGCAGGCTGTCGCGGTGCGGGGCGAAGAAGTCCTTGCGGTCTTCGCCGTAGCCCAGGACCGTCAGCATCTCGAAGCGCAGCGGCGCGTGGAAATTGAAGACCTTCTGGATCTCGTTCATCACCCGCGGGCCGATCTGCTGGGCGATCGTGCGCTGCATGTCCGGGTCCTTGACCACATGCTCGCGGTTGCGCTTCACCGTGTCGTCGGCGACGTTCTTGAAGCCGTCATTGACCGTGCCCTCGACATTGTCCGCCTTCCACGCCTCGATCAGCGCGTCGCACAGAGGATCGGGCAGCAGCTTGTCGAGGATCATGGCCGGCGCCGACCGCACCAGACGCTGGGCACCGGCCCGGGCCGCCTTGGCCTCGACCTCCAGAACCCTGACCGCGTCGCCGACCGGATCGCGGCTGTCGGCGGTGGTGAACAGCGCGATCACCCGCTGGTTGGCGTCGAGGGCGGCAACCGCCGCCTCCGGCCGGTCGGCATCGTTCTGCGATCCGTCGGGCAGCGGCCGGAACAGCCGCATGCCGTCGCCATAGGGATCGATCATCGCCAGCGCCCCGGGATCCATCTCGCCCTCGGCCTCGCGGCGCATGAGGACGAAACGGTGCGCGCCCAGCTTGTCGAGCGCGCCGGCTCGCCTAGCCAGGGCCGAGAGCAGCTTGCGTCCCTCGCCCGTCGTCGGATTCGGCACGGCGGCCACCAGGATCGGCCCGCCCTTGACCTCCAGATAGAGCTGTCGCGCCCGGCCCTTGATGTCCGGGAAGGTCAGGTTCGGCGTCCGGTCGCCCGGACGCAGGGCGGGAATACTCATGTCAGACTGTCTGTCGGCCGGTATCGGGACAGGCGGTTCAGGACTGGGCGCTGATCTGCGCCGTCGCCACCACCAGCAGCTCGTTCATCTTGTGGCGCAGCCGGGCCTCGGAGAGCTCGCCGCCGGCGGCGCTGACCTTGGCCATGACGAATTCGACCACATCGCTGTCGCCCGGCCGGTCGAAATCGGCGGCGACGACTTCCTTGGCGAACTCGGCGCGCGCGTCGCCGGTCAGCCCCAGGAACTCATCGGCCACCCACTCTCCCAGCATCCGGTTGCGGCGCGCGGTCGCCTTGAACAGCAGCTCCGCATCATGCGCGGACTTGTTCTCTTGGGCCTTCTCACGATCGTCGAACCCGCTCATCACACGCCTCCCAGGCTAGGCGGAACCTTAAAAACAGGATATCGCCCGCAGGACGGCGCGGACGACCCGGGCGGACCATACACAACCGCCCCCGCGATGTGAACGCGGGAGTTCGGCCCGGCGGCCCAGCCCTTATTGAGCCTTGCCGCCGGGCCGGCAACGCGCCACTTTTGGCCTCCCATGTGCAGCGTAATCATCCTGCGCCGGCCGGGCCATCGATGGCCCGTGATCATCGGCGCCAACCGTGACGAGATGGCCGACCGGCCGTGGAAGGCGCCGGACCGGCACTGGCCGGACCGCCCGGAGGTGGTTGCCGGACTCGACGTGCTGGCCGGCGGGAGCTGGTTCGGTATCAACGATTTCGGGGTTCTCGCCTGTATCCTGAACCGGCACGGCACCCTGGGCCCCGCCGTCGACAAGCGATCGCGGGGCGAACTCGTGCTGGAGGCGCTGGAGCATGCGGACGCCGCCGATGCGGCCCGGGCGCTGGCCACCATCGAGCCGTCGAGCTATCGCGGCTTCAACCTGCTGATCGCCGACAGCCGCGATGCGTACTGGATCGCCAACCGCGAGGACGATTCGGGCATCTCGCTGGAGAACGTGCCCGAGGGCGTCTCCATGCTGACCGCCCATGACATGAACGACCGCCGAGGCTCGCCGCGGGTCGCGCGCTATCTCGACCGGTTCCGCGCCGCGCCCGCCCCCGACCCGGCGGGCGGCACGGACGGCGCGGGCGACTGGGACGTCTGGGCCATGCTGCTGGGCTCCCGCGACTTCGCCGCCGAGGCCGGACCGGCTGGGGCGATGACGGTGGTCAGCGACACCGGATTCGGCACCAGCAGCTCCAGCCTCGTCGCCCTCCCCGCCCCGGGGGAAGGCCGCCCGATCCTCAGGTTCGCCGCCGGCCGGCCCGACACAACGCCGTACGAGCGGATCGACGCCTGGCAGGACGGGCCGGAGGACGCACCGGACGACACGCCGCACACCTGAGATCGTGCCCGACCGCCGTGTCCACGGGCCGAGATTGAGTTGGCGGGGGCCTGCTGATATAGGGTCCGCATTCACGCGCGCAGAGTCCGGCGGAGTCGGCGCCGCGCGACGATCGCGACCCGATATTCGATCCGCCGATTTGGAGACCATTTTGATGGCCAGACGCCGCAAGCTCTACGAGGGCAAGGCCAAGATCATGTACGAGGGCCCCGAGCCCGGCACGATCATCCAGTATTTCAAGGACGACGCCACGGCCTTCAACAACCAGAAGCAAGGCGTGATCACCGGCAAGGGCGTGCTGAACAACCGCATCAGCGAATACCTGATGACGAAGCTGACCGAGATCGGCGTCCCCAATCACTTCATCCGCCGCGTCAACATGCGCGAGCAGCTGGTGCACGAGGTCGAGATTCTGCCGGTCAAACTGGTGGTGCGCAACGTGGCCGCCGGCTCGCTGGCCAAGCGCTTCGGCCTGGAGGAAGGCACCCAGCTGCCGCGCTCGATCATCGAGTACTATTACAAGTCCGACGAACTCAACGACCCGATGATCTCCGAGGAGCACATCACGTGCTTCGGCTGGGCGGCCACCCAGGACCTGGACGACATGGTCACCCTGTCGCTGCGGGTGAACGACTTCCTGGTCGGCCTGTTCCTCGGCGTCGGCCTGCGCCTGATCGACTTCAAGCTGGAGTTCGGGCGCTGGTACAACGAGCACGACGAGGTCCAGATCGTGCTGGCCGACGAGATCAGCCCGGACAACTGCCGGCTCTGGGACGTCGCCACCAACGAGAAGATGGACAAGGACCGCTTCCGCCGCGATCTGGGCGGTGTTAAGGAGGCCTATCAGGAGGTCGCGCGGCGCCTGGGCGTGCTGCCGGAGGCCGGGCCGATGGACCTCAAGGGACCCAAGGCGGTTCAGTAACCGGGCCGTTCAGCAACACGCCAATCGCACCACACGGGATAAGACGATGAAAGCCACCGTTCACGTGACGCTCAAGTCCGGCGTTCTCGACCCCCAGGGAAAGGCCATCGGCCACGCGCTCTCCACGCTCGGCTTCTCCGGCGTGGGCGAGGTCCGCCAGGGCAAGGTCATCGAGATCAGCCTGGACGAGACCGATGCCGCCAAGGCCGAGGCCGACGTGAAAGCCATGTGCGAGCGTCTGCTGGCCAATACGGTGATCGAGAACTACAGCATCCGAATCGACGGATGAGCCTGTGCGCCGGCGCTTCGGCACCGTGCGGCCGTCGGGCCGGCACGTCACAGCAAATTTCGCGCGGCCATACTCCGTGATTCTGCGCTACCATTCGCGCGCCTGGAGCAATTGAGCCGAGCCCGTGCCGACGCCGAATACCACCGACTCCATCGACGGCCGTGTCGACCAGGAAGCAGCGGCCTTGTTGGAGGCCTTGGCCCACGCAGCCATCGGGATCGTCGTTCTGGACACGGACCTGAAGCTCGTCGCGTGCAATCCGAGCTTCGCCACGCTCAACGAGCTCGATCCGCGGGATCTGGTTCCCGGATGGCCCTATGAGCGCCTGATCCGCCGCAACGCCGAGCGCGGCCTGTACGGCGGTGGCGATGTCGACGCCCGGACACGCGATCGCCTGGATTTCACCCGCAACGCCCCGCCCTTCCAGCTCGAACGGCTGCGCGAGAACGGCTCCGTCCAGCTCATTTCCGGTTCCCGGCTGCCGTCGGGCAACATCGTGGTGACCTTCGACGAGCGCGGTCCCGCCGCGCTGGAGCGTCTCGGCGACTCCATGCTCAGCTACGCGTCGCTGCGCCGCGCGCTGGAGCACAGCCGCCAGGGCATCGAGATCTGGGACTCCGCCGACCGCCTGCTCTACATCAATCCGGCCATGCAGGAGATCGCCCGGGAAACCGGCGTCCCCATGCGGATCGGCATGACCTTCGAGGAACTGATCCGGGCGCGCGCAGAACGCGCCACCGAGCCGCTGGAGGGCGACGAAGCCGAGACCTTCATCCGCGAGCGGGTCGCCCAGCACCAGCGCGGCGGCGAGGACCACCTGATCCCCTGGTCGGACAATCGCTGGTACCTGGTGCGCGACGGCCGGCTGCCCGATGGCGGCACCATCACGAGCGTCAGCGACATCTCCGAGCTGAAGCGGGCGGAGCGGGCCCTGCGGGAGAGCGATACCCGCCTGCGCGACTTCGTGCGGGCCAGCTCCGACCGGTTCTGGGAGCTCGACGCCAAGCTGCGGTTCACCCTGCTGATGGATCTGCGCGCGGACACCAGTTACCCGGCATCCTCGCGGTTTCTCGGTCGCACCCGGTGGGAGACGGTGGGCGCCGATCCGGAGAGCAGCCCCTACTGGGCGCAGCACAAGGCCACCCTGGAGCGCCGCGAGCCGTTCCGCGACTTCCGCTATGCGATCGCCGGCGCTACGGGCGAATACCGCCATTGGCGGGTGTCCGGCGTTCCGGTGTTCGACGAGACCGGCGCGTTTACCGGCTATCGCGGGACCTCGGTCGACGAGACCGACTACCGCGAGGAGCTGCAGCAGGCGCAGAAGGCGCTGCAGCGGGCGCTGCGCGACGCCGAGACCGCCAACCGGGCGAAGTCGATGTTCCTGGCCACGGTCAGCCACGAGCTGCGCACGCCGCTGAACGCCATCATCGGGTTCTCCGACCTGCTGGTCAGCGAGGTGTTCGGCCCGCTCGGCGATCCGCACTACGTCGCCTATGCCCGCGACGTGCAGGCGAGCGGCCACAGCCTGCTCTCCCTGATCGAAGACATGCTCGACCTGACGCGGGCGGAGATCGGCCAGATCATGCTGCGCGAGAGCCGGGTCGACATCGCCACCGAGGTCGCCGCCTCGGTCGGCATGGTGCGCAGCCGGCAGACCGGTGCCATGGCCCCGATCTCGATCGAGGTGCCGGTCGACCTGCCGCCGATCTGGGCCGACGGACGGCTGATCCGCCAGATCCTGTTCAACCTGATCTCCAACGCCGCCAAGTTCACCATGGCCGACGGACGGGTGGCGATCGAAGCGGAGATCGACGACGGCGGCCTGCAGATCCGGGTCTGCGACACGGGAATCGGAATCCGGTCGCAGGATATCGACACCGTGCTCCGCCCCTTCGAACAGGTCGACAGCGCGCTGAGCCGCAAGTACGAGGGCATCGGCCTGGGTCTGCCCCTGTCCAAATCCTTCGTCGAGCTGCATGGCGGAAGTCTTGAGATTCAAAGCGAACTGGGGATCGGAACCAAGGCCATCGTCCGCCTGCCGAAGGGACGGATCGGCGCCGACGGATCGCCCCCCGCACCGACCGCCTGACCGGCCTGCTTGCCGCGCTTGCACACGGACGCGCGCGGCCCTAGTTTCCCGCCGAACAGGTCCTCCCCGCCTCCGAAGCGACGAGCTGCCGGGGCAACCGCCGTTGGAGCGCCCATGAAATCGGCCATCATCGTCTTCCCCGGATCTAACCGCGACCGCGACATGGTCATGGCCCTGCGCCAGGCCTCGGGCAGCGACCCCGCCATGATCTGGCACAAGGAAACCGAGATCCCCGACGTCGACCTGATCGTCGTCCCCGGCGGTTTCTCCTACGGCGACTACCTGCGCGCCGGCGCGATGGGCGCGCTGTCGCCCGCCATGCGCACGGTGAAGGAGCGCTCCGACAAGGGCGTGCCGGTGCTGGGCGTGTGCAACGGCTTCCAGATCCTCACCGAGGCCGGGATGCTGCCGGGCGCGCTGATGCGCAATTCCGGGCTGAAGTTCGTGTGCAAGACCGTGCACCTGAAGGTCGAGACCTCGCAGAGCCTGTTCACCAGCGGCTACAGCGACGGCCAGGTGATCTCGGTGCCGGTCGCCCATAACGACGGCAACTACTTCGCCGATCCGGACACCCTCGACCGGCTGGAGGATCGCGGCCAGGTCGCGTTCCGCTACGTCGCCGCCGATGGCAAGCCGGGCAACAACCCGAACGGCTCCCAGCGCGACATCGCCGGCATCTACAACGAGACCAAGACGGTGCTCGGCCTGATGCCGCATCCCGAGAACGCGATCGAAGCCCTCCATGGCGGCACGGACGGGCGCGGCCTGTTCGACGGCCTGGTCAAAGCGCTGCACTGAACACCGGATAGACAATGACCCTTCCCAACGCCGCCATCACCGACGAGGTCGTGGCCGAGCACGGCCTGACCCAAGACGAGTATCAGGTCGTCCTGCGCATCCTCGGCCGCGAGCCGAACCTGACCGAGCTGGGCATCTTCTCGGTCATGTGGTCGGAGCACTGCTCCTACAAGTCGTCCAAGCGCTGGCTGAAGACGCTGCCGACCGACGGCCCGAACGTGATCCAGGGCCCGGGCGAGAATGCCGGCGTCATCGATATCGGCGAGGGTCTGGCCGCCGTCTTCAAGATCGAGAGCCACAACCACCCGTCCTTCATCGAGCCCTATCAGGGTGCGGCGACCGGTGTCGGCGGCATCCTGCGCGACGTGTTCACCATGGGCGCGCGGCCGATCGCCAACCTGAATGCCCTGCGCTTCGGCGACCCGGACCATCCCAAGACCCGGCACCTGATCTCCGGCGTGGTCGGCGGCATCGGCGGCTACGGAAACTGCGTCGGCGTGCCGACGGTGGCCGGCGAGGTGAACTTCCACCCGGCCTATAACGGCAACATCCTGGTCAACGCCATGACCGTGGGCCTGGCCCAGGCCGACCGGATCTTCTATTCGGCCGCCGCCGGTCCCGGGAACTCGGTCGTCTATGTCGGTGCCAAGACCGGCCGAGACGGCATCCACGGCGCCACCATGGCGTCCAAGGAGTTCGACGAGGACAGCGAGGAGAAGCGGCCCACCGTTCAGGTCGGCGACCCGTTCACCGAGAAGCTGCTGCTGGAGGCCTGCCTGGAGCTGATGGAGCGCGACTGCATCGTCGCCATCCAGGACATGGGGGCCGCCGGCCTCACCTCCTCCAGCGTCGAGATGGCCGACAAGGGCGGTCTCGGCATCGAGCTGGATCTCGACCGCGTGCCGGTGCGCGAAGAAGGCATGACCGCCTACGAGATCATGCTGTCGGAGAGCCAGGAACGCATGCTCATGATCATCCGCCCGGAAAGCGCCGACGAGGCGCGGGCGGTGTTCGAGAAATGGGACCTGGACTTCGCCGTGATCGGCTCGGTGACCGAAACCGGCCATATCGTCCTGAAGAAGGACGGTGTCGTGCAGTGCGACATCCCCGTCGAGCCGCTGGTCGGCGAGGCGCCGGAGTACGACCGCCCGCACACGCCGACCGCGCCGCAGCCGATGATCGCCGCCGCCGACGTCGCCGCACCCAAGGCGTCCCTGGGCGAGGTGCTGGCCCTGCTGATGTCCTGCCCGGACATGGCCAGCCGCCGCTGGATCTGGGAGCAGTACGACCACCTGGTCATGGGCGACACGATGATCCGCCCGGGTGCCGACAGTGGCGTGGTCCGCATCCGCGACACCGACCGGGGCCTCGCCGTCACCGTCGACTGCACCCCGCGCTACTGCCTCGCCGATCCGAAGACCGGCGGCGCGCAGGCAGTGGTGGAGACCTGGCGCAACATCACCGCGACCGGCGCGACGCCCCTGGCCGCGACCAACAACCTGAACTTCGGCAACCCGGAGAAGCCGGTCATCATGGGGCAGATCGTCGGCTGCGTGACCGGCATGGGCGATGCCTGCCGGGCGCTGGACTACCCGATCGTGTCGGGCAACGTCTCGCTCTACAACGAGACCGAGGGGACCGCGATCCTGCCGACCCCCGTCATCGGCGGCGTCGGCGTGATCGAGAATGTGAACAAGCTCGCCACCCCGGCCCTGAAGGCCGCCGGCGAGACCCTGGTCGTCCTCGGCCAGCCGGCCGACCGCAAAGACGGCTGGCTGGGCTGCTCGCTGTACCTGCGCGAAGTGGAAGGCCGGGAGGAAGGCGCGCCGCCGCCGATCGACCTTGCGGCCGAGAGGCGCACCGGCGACCTGGTCCGCGCGCTGATCGCCGAGGGGGCCGTGAGCGCCTGCCACGACGTCTCCGACGGCGGCCTGCTGGTCGCGGTGGCGGAGATGGCGCTCGCCTCCAAGACGTTCGGCGCGGACGTCACGGCACCCGAGGGTGCCGTGGCCCATGCCTGGGCGTTCGGCGAGGATCAGGGCCGCTACGTGGTGACCACCTCGGACCCCGCCGGGCTCATCGCCCGTGCCGAGTCGGCCGGGGTTCCGGCCGCCACCGTGGGCACCGTGGCGGATGGCGGTCGATTGACACTCAATGGTATGCCCCTCATATCGGGGGAGGAGCTGAGCCGTCGGCACGAGGCCTGGCTGCCGAAATACATGGCCGCCGAAAGCTGAACCGGCGGCAGAGGGAGAGACGACGATGGCCATGGAAGCGAACGAAATCGAGCGCCTGATCAAAGAGGCGCTCCCGGACGCCCATGTGACGATCGAGGATCTGCGCGGCGACGGCGACCATTATGCATGCCATGTCGTGTCGTCTGCCTTCACGGGAAAGAACCGCGTGCAGCAGCATCAGCTGGTGTACAAAGCTCTTCAGGGACGCATGGGGACCGAGTTGCATGCGCTCGCCCTGCAAACCGCCGCCCCGGACTGACCGGCGCGGCCAGAGACTGAAAGGAGCGTGACGATGCTCGACGAGGCTCTCAAGACCCGGATCGACGACGAAGTCGCCAGCAGCGACGTGGTGCTGTTCATGAAGGGCACCCCGGTGTTCCCGCAATGCGGCTTCTCCGCGGTGGTCGTTCAGGTACTCAGCCATCTCGGCACCAAGTTCAAGGGCGTCAACGTGCTCGACGACCCGTCCCTGCGCGAAGGGATCAAGGAGTATTCGAGCTGGCCGACCATCCCGCAGCTCTACGTGAAGGGCGAGTTCGTGGGCGGTTGCGACATCGTGCGCGAGATGTTCGAGACCGGCGAGCTGATGGAGCTCATGAACAGCCGGGGCGTGGAAGTCCGGCCGAGTGAAGGTGTCGCCTGATCCCCGTCCGGACTCTCCGGATAATCCGCCAAGACGTTTCCGTTCGCCGTTTGAGATCCGACCGCGCACATTGGTGATTATCGGATTGCTGATGCTTGTCGGCGGAGCGTTCGGCCTGCGCGACCACATCAGCTTCCTGGTCTCCTCCGAGCAGGCGGAGGCCGAGGTGGTGTCGGTGGAGACCTTCGATCCGACCGAGGGCTTCACCCTCTACCGGCCGACGGTGCGCTATCTGACCGCAAATGGCGGCATGACCGCGACCGTCGCCGACACCTACCGCCCGACCGAGGCCGGCGAGATGCTGTCGGTCGCCTACGATCCTGCCAATCCGGCCGATGCCCGGCTGATGGACCCGCGCGACCGCTGGATCCTGCCGCTTTGGATGGTGGTGTTCGGCGCGATCACCATCGTGATCGGCATCCGCCGCGCCCGGCGCGGGCCCTCCCCCGACACGGACTGACGCCGGTGCTGCACGAGGCGCTCGCCGTCGCCGGCATCCGCGGCATCGTCTTCGACAAGGACGGCACCCTGATCCGCTTCGAGGAGACCTGGACGCCGGCCTTCTGGGCCAGTGCCGAGGCACTGGCCGACGATCTGGGCCGCCCTGGACTGGCGGAGGCGTTGATGGTGGCCGGTGGCTGGTGCCCCGACGCCCGGCGCATCCTGCCCGGCACGGAACTCGCCTCCGGCACGACCGACGTGGTGGCCCGTCTCTGGCGCGCGGTGGCGCCCGAGCTGCCCGAGGACGCCGAGTTGATCCCCTGGCTCGATTCCGTGTGGCACGCGCAGGCGATGGCGCATCTGACGCCGATCGACCCGCTGCCGTCCTTGTTCGCCGGGCTCCGCGCCGACGGGCTACGCTGCGGCCTCGCCACCAACGACAGCGAGACCGGGGCGCGGGACACCGCCGAGCGCCTGGGCATCGCGCCGCATCTGAGCTTCACCGTCGGCTACGACAGCGGCCACGGGGCGAAGCCCGGACCGGGGATGCTCCTGGCCGCCCAGGCGGCCTGGGGGCTGGCACCGGCAAAGACGGCGATGGTGGGGGACTCCCCCGCCGACCTCGCAGCGGGCCGCGCGGCCGGCTGCGGCCTGGTGATCGGGGTGCTCTCAGGCGCCAGCGGCCGCGAGGTGCTGGAACCGCTGGCCGATCTGCTGCTCGAGGACGTGCACAGGCTGCGGCTTTAGCGGCGGCCCCCTCTCCCCTGTCCACTACTTCCCCTCACACACTCCCCGGCCTTGTGCCGGGGCTAGGCGTCCGCTTTCCCGTACGCCACGAGTGTTGCCCCGGCACAAGGCAGGGGAGTGAGAAAAGGCTCAAATCTTGAAGAGAGAAGTTCCCTACCGGTAGATCAGCGCCGGGATCAGGCAGTTGCGGATCGTCTCCTCGGTGGTCGACCCCAGAAACAGGTGCCGGAAGCGCGAGTGGCTGTAGGCGCCCATCACCAGCAGGTCGATGCCCACATCCTCCACATATTTCGCGATCACCCGGTCCGGCTGACCCGGAATCACGTCGACCGAGACCTGCAGGTTCCCGCCCTTGAGCAGCGCCTTGGCGTTGGCGAGGTTGCGCTCGATCTCCGCCGAGCGGTCGCCGACCGTCAGCAGGTGGCATTCCAGCCCGGAGAACAGCGCCGTGCGGGCCACGTAGTCCACCGCCTTCAGCGACGTGCGCCCGCCGTCGAAGGCGATGAGGAAGCGCTTGATCGGCTTGAACGCCCGCGAGGTGATCAGCACCGGCACATGGGAGGACCGCACCACCCGCTCCAGATTGGAGCCGAGATGCATCTTGGCGAAATCGGCCGCCGAGCCGCGCTTGCCGATCACCACCATGTCGGCGCCGGTCTCCACCGCCGCCAGGGTCTCGATCAGGTCGCCGTGCCGCAGCTTCGGCGCCACGGTCTCGATCCCCTTCGCCTTCAGGGAGGCCTGGGCTTCCTCCAGGATCATCCGGCCCCGCATCTGCGCCGCCTTGGCGTTCAGCTCGTCCAGGTCGGCCAGCTCCTTCAGCAGCTCCTCGCGCATGCCGGCGGAGAAGCTGCCGCTCAGGTCGGCGGGTGCGCTCGGCCCCTCGCGGCGGCCCAGCACATGGACCAGCTCGATTTCCGTGACGCCCAGCCGCTCGGCCGCCCAGGCCGTATGCTCGCTGACGCTCTGCGAATAGATCGAGCCGTCGATCATGGCGACGATCTTGCTCATCCCGCCCTCCCTTGCTGCCCGTGCCGGGTCCGGCCGCTCAATGCTAGAGCAGCCGGTCCATGGCGCCGGGCTTGTCGTGTACCGCCAGCTTGTCGACGATCGTCTCGCTGGCCTTGTTCAACCCCACGATCTCGACGTTGGCGCCCTCGCGGCGAAACTTCAAGACGACGGTGTCCAGGGCGGCGACGCTGGAGATGTCCCAGATATGGGCGCGCGACACGTCGATGGTGACGTTCTCCAGCGCCTCGCGGAAATCGAAGGAGGCCAGGAAGCTGTCGGCCGAGGCGAAGAATACCTGCCCCTCCACCACGTAGGTCCGCGCCGAGCCGTCCGGCGACAGTGTGGAGGTGACGCGGAAGATCTGGGCGATCTTCCAGGCGAAGAAGATGCCCGACAGCAGCACGCCGACGATCACGCCGATGGCCAGGTTGTGGGTCGCGACCACCACCACCACGGTGGCCAGCATGACGACCGACGAGCTGCGCGGATGCACCCGCAGGTCCTTCAGCGACTGCCAGCTGAACGTGCCGATGGAGACCATGATCATGATCGCCACCAGGGCGGCCATGGGGATCTGGCGCACCCACTCGCCCAGGGCCACGCAGGCGATCAGCAGGAAGACCCCCGCCAGGAGGCAGGACAGCCGCCCGCGCCCGCCCGACTTCACGTTGATCACCGACTGGCCGATCATCGCGCAGCCGGCCATGCCGCCGATGAAGGCGGTGCCGAAATTGGCGATGCCCTGGCCGACGCATTCGCGGTGCTTGTTGCTGGACGTGTCGGTCAGGTCGTCGACGATGGTCGCCGTCATCAGCGATTCCAGCAGACCCACCACGGCGATGCCGGCCGAATACGGCAGGATGATCTGCAGCGTCTCCAGGGTCAGCGGCACGTCCGGCAGCAGGAAGATCGGCAGAGTGTCCGGCAGCGCGCCCATGTCGCCGACCGTGCGCAGGTCGAGGCCGAGGCCGAGGGAGACGGCCGTCAGCACGACGATGCAGACCAGCGGCGACGGCACCGCCGTGGTCAGGCGCGGCAGCAGGTAGATCACGCCGAGACCGGCCGCCACCATCACATAGGTCAGGCCCGGCACGTCGATCAGCTCGGGAAGTTGGGCCATGAAGATCAGGATCGCCAGCGCGTTGACGAAGCCGGTCATCACGCTCTTCGACACGAAGCGCATCACCGTCGCCAGCCGCAGAAAGCCGCAGGCGACCTGCAGCAGGCCGGCGAGCGCCGTGGCCGCCAGCAGGTACTCAAGTCCGTGATCGCGCACCAGCGTCACCATCAGCACCGCCGTGGCCGCGGTCGCCGCCGAGATCATGCCCGGACGCCCGCCGAAGATGGCGGTCAGCACGGCGATCGAGAACGACGCGTACAGGCCGACCTTGGGGTCGACGCCGGCGATGATCGAGAACGCGATGGCTTCCGGAATCAGGGCGAGAGCCACCACCATGGCCGCCAGCACGTCATTGCGGATGTTGCCGAGCCATTCAGTCTTGATGGTATCGAGCGAGGTACCCTCCTGGGTGCCGGGGCGTGGGCGGAACTGGGATGCCAGGAGGACAGGGAGTACCGAAAACGCGACCATATTGCAATGCAGCATCGCCTTTTTCCAGGAATGGCAGTGCCTTGACGGGCCAGCCGCCATCCCCAAACGTCACTGCCGACGCCGCGTCCGGTTAGATTTCGCGGCCGCCGCCCCACATACCGGGCTCGATCGAGGCAACCGGGCGCCGAGCCCGCCGTTGTCACCCGAAAGAACGACGCGCGCGAGGACACCCCCACATGGTCGAGCTGATCAACGACTGGATTGCGACATGGGGCGCGCCCGCCATCGGATTCCTGATGTTCGTGGAGAACGTGTTCCCGCCGATCCCGTCGGAAGTCGTGATGCCGGTCGCGGGGCTGGCCGCAGCCCGGGGCGAGCTGTCGGTGGTGGCGGTGATCGTCTATGGCACAGCCGGATCGGTCGCCGGCGCCACGCTTTGGTTCGCCGCGGGCCTGGCGCTCGGCGCCGACCGGATCCGTCGCTTCTGCGCCCGGCACGGCCACTGGCTGACGATCAAGCCGGAGGACGTGGACAGCGCGCAGGCATGGTTCCGGCGCTGGGGGCATCTGGCGGTGCTGTTCGGACGCATGGTACCGGGGGTCCGCACCCTGATCTCGGTTCCCGCCGGGGTGGCCGGAATGGGCTGGATACCCTTCCTGCTCTACACCACGATCGGCTCGCTGATCTGGGTCAGCGGTCTGACCATGGCCGGCCATTGGCTGGGGGAGCGCCAGCATCTGCTGACCGACTCGCTGTCGGTGGTCGGCAATCTGGTGATCGCCGCGCTGGTGGCCTGGTATCTGTGGCGGGTCTTCACGCTGCGCCGGCGGCGCGATGCCGGGGAGGAATGACGGGCGGTACCGCCCCGTCCTCTCAGACCTGGCCCGTCTTGACGAAATGCTCGCGCAGCAGCGCGACGTTGCGCCGATTGGCCCGGTAGCCGACATCCAGCAGATCGCCGATCAGCGGGATCGCGCCGATCAGGAAGTCGATACCCACATTGGCGGCCATGCGGACCAGCAGGCTCGTCGGCGCCCCGAGCCGATGCGCTCGCGCCAGGATGTAGAAGGCCGGCAGGGTCACCAGCCCGTCGCCGACACCGGGGATGAGCCCGACCAGGGCGTCGAGACCGAAGCGGATACTCGTTCTCGGCAGCCGGAAGCGGCTGTCCATCAGGTCGGCGAGGCCGTCCAGCCTGTCCAGCTCCCGGTTCAGGCCCGAGGCCGGACGTGTCCGCCCGACCCGGTCGAACGGCTCGGACGCCTCAGTTGTCGTCATGGGGCCGCCCGGCCATGCCGGCCGCCCGCAGGATCGCCATCGACTGCTCCGCGGTGATCCGCGAGCGCCAGGCGAGCTTGTCCACCGTTTGGGTGCAGATGTACGACGTCGCAGGGTCGCCCACCGGGCGTCCCAGCATGTCGGTCTCCGGTGCTTTCCGGTCGTTGTCCTTCATCGCACTCTCCGCAGGTCGGTGTCGGTTCCCATGCGCCCGATCACACAACGTCCCGGGACGACGCCCGGTTCCCGCGGATTACGAGAAATAGGGTGTCGGAGAGTTCTCGCTGTCAGCCGATCCCTTTCTGGGCGACGAACAGCGCGCGGCGATGGGTGTGATACGGCGTCTGCTGTGCGACGGCGGCCAAAAGGCTTGGGGCCGGAACGATTTCGGTGACGCTCTCGAAGCCGACCCGGTACAGGCTGTCGATCATCCCGCGATAGGTGGGTTGCAGGCCGAGGGCGACCGTGGTCTCGCCGCCGGCGTCCGGCGCGTCCGGTGCTCCCACGCGCGGCTCCGTCGGGATCCAACCCGGAACGGGCAGGTTATGGATCGCCGTGTCGATGAGAACGAGGCGCGCCGTCTTCTCATGGATCAGCCGCAGCAGCCGGATCGGATCGCTCAGCCGATGGAACAGCCCCAGGGCCGAGATGCAGTCGAACGTGTCCGGCTTCAGCGCTGCCAGATAGGCGTAGGGGTCGGCGGTCTTGAAGCCGAAGCGGGCGCAGCCGGCCAGGGCCCGCAGCACGGTCGCCCGGCGGATCGCCTCTCCCCGCCGATCGATGCCGACGATCCGGCCGCCGATGCGGTCGGCCAGCTTCATCGGGATCAGGCCGCAACCGGTCTGCAGGTCCAGCAGGCTGCCGACCGGCGCGAATTCCGCCAGCGCCTTGTCGAGCAGGGACATGCGGATCGACAGCGCTTCCCGGCTCTCCGCCGTGAAGTCGACCACCGTCGCCTGGCGGTCCAGGTTGGCGCCCGATATGCCCGGATACAGGTCCAACGCGTAGCCCCAGGGGCCGTGGTCTTTCAGGTGATCGAGATCGGCGGCGGTCGGTGCAACGTCGCGCAGCGGGCGGTCCTGGAACCGGTCGGCGATCGGAACCATGATCTCGTCGATCAGGCTTTCCCGGACCTCGGGCATCCCGTCGCTGACGGAGAGGATTCTCGCGGCGTCCGTGGTGGCATCGAGCCGGTTCTGGCTGGCGCACCCGACGGTAGCCCCACCCGGCGCAGTATCCGATCGCATCGATCCGACATCCAATACGCTGATTTCAATGACCAGGCCGTATTTTCACAATACCCGACCCTGAAGGCACACAGAATATCGCAACAGTACAGGCTCAATATCTGGAGCGAGATCAATTAACCAAATAATATTACAATCCGTTTTATGGATTTTTTCTATTTATTGAAAATGACCAATGGATATCCAGTGTTACGTCCAGCTTATAAAGTGAATTTTGCGAGGATTTTATATATCTAAGTTTCCCGATATGCAGCCCGATTAATCCTGATTCAGTAGAATTCCTAATTTTCGATCGACAAGGAAATGAAGAACCAGCGTCCCGCCATGATCGATTGTTTTGTGAAATTATTGTTATTTATAGTTGTGCGCGCAACATACGATCAACCTTATCCTCTTGAATTTGCGCGATATCCCACCATTTCGATAGCGAAATTCTTCAACGCCCCGCGGCACGCTGACATCGCGCTCGGAGCGTGTGTATCGGCCAGACTGCGAATGAGCTTTCACGCCTGTCAGGTTCATTCGACTAGCGTCGAAGTCTCGAAGGTTTTATGGAATGGAACAAAGTACAACCGATCTCTCACCTTATCTTGACTATGACTTGGATCATCTTCGCACGCCGAGATGCCTTTATCAGGTTGAGCTCGATTTTTTCCGGATGACCGAAATGGCCCGGGTCTGGCTCGAGGAGAACCAGATCGCTCCGTACAAGCTGGCGTTGCTCGCCGGTGTGTCGACCAGCCAGACCCACCGCACCCTGCATGACGACTGGCGACCGTCGCACCGGCTGCTGGTTCGGGTCGCCCGTGCGCTCCCGCAGGACTGGGTCGCCGCCTTCGAACGCGATTGCGACGCCGTTCTGCCCTGTTCGATGCACAACATGTCCGACAGCAACCCGAGCCACCGCCTGCACGAGGCCCGTGCCGTGGCGGCGAAATGCGAGACCTTCGAGGGGTACTGCGACTATCTCACCGCGCACGACTTCACCTTCGCCACGGTCCACCGCAGCGGCGGCCCGCTCAGGTTCCGGATGGTCCACACCGCCGACCCGCGCCTGCAGGAGGTGGCGCGGGAGCGGGGCTACATCACGCCCTTCTTCCGCCCTCTGGTGGGCCTGGAACAGGCGCCCGACCAGACCAATCTGGCCATCCTGCGCCACCCGATCATCGCCGGCCGGGAGAGCTTCACCAGCACGTACTGGCTGATGCAGTTCAAGGCGTTCGACTCCAGCTTCTCCATCGCCGATCGGATGGCGTTCACGCCGGTCGCCACCGCCCGCCAGGCCCATATTGTCCGGCGGTTCTACGACGTCTTCGTCCCCGCCCTGCTCGAGAACGACTGACGGCAGCAGGGCCGGCGGTCAGTTCGCCGCCGAGAGCGACGCACCGGCCGGCACCGCCTCCCAGCCGCCGCCCAGGGCCACGAACAGATCCGCCGCCGACAGGAAGGTGGAGAGCTGGGCCTGCACCAGCGTGTCGTCGGCCGAAAGCTTGGTGCGCTGGGCGTCGAGCACCGTCAGGAAATCCGCCGCCCCGGCCTCGTAGCGGATGCGCGACAGCTCGTAGGCATAGCCCGCCTGCTCCGCCGCCTCGGCCAGATCGGCGACCCGGCGGCTGCCGGTATCGACCCCGGCCATGGCGTTCTCGGTCTCCCGATAGGCGGTCAGCACCGCACCGCGATAGCTCTCCAGCAACTCCATCCGCCGTGCGTCTGCCGCATCGAACTGGCCCTGCAGGCGGCCGCCGTCGAAGATCGGCGCCGCCAGTCCGCCGGCCAGGCTGGCCAGTGTGGAGACGCCCCCGTCGAAGGCGCCGGACACCGCCGTGCCGACCGAAATCGTGGCGCTCGGATAGAAGGCGGCCCGCGCGGCGGCCACATCGGCATCCGAGGCGCGCAGCGTCGCCTCCACCCGGCGCAGATCCGGCCGGCGCTGCAGCAGGTCCGCCGGCTGGCCGGTCGCCACGCGCGGCAGGGTCAGGGACCGGAGCCCCGTTTCGCGAACCCCGATGGCGCCGGGCGGTCGGCCGACGAGCACCGCGAGGCCGTTCATCGCCTCCCGATGCTGCCGGTCGAGGGCGGCCAGCTGTGCCCGGAACGCGGCCACCGCCGAGCGCTGCTGGGCGAGGTCGAGCTCCGTCGCAGCACCCGCGCGCACCCGGGCGTCCACCAGCTCCAGCACCTGTTCCGCCGCTGCCAGGTTCTCCCGGGCGATGTCGGTGCGCTGCCGGATGGACAGAACGGTGAAGTACAGCGCGGCGAGGTCGGCCTCCATCACCAGCCGCGTCGCCTCCCGCCCGAAGCGCTCGGCCTCCAGATCGTACCGGGCGCTGTCCACCAGGGCGGCGTTGCGGCCGAACGGGTCGGGGTCGTAGGACAGGGTGAGGCCGCCGTTCCATCCGCTGTCGGACCCGCCGCCGTCCAGGTTCTGATCGCGCGACACGGTGCCGGAGGCGTCCAGGGACGGCACCCGGTCGGCGGCGACCGACCGCAGGGCGGCGCGGGCCTGCTCGATCCGGTAGCGGGCGCTGGCGAGATCGACATTCTCCGCCATGGCCTGGGCCATCAGACGGTCGAACTCGGCGCTGCCGAACCGGCGCCACCAGTCGGCGGTCGGCGCCACGGCTTCCGGTGGCGGTGCCGCCGCCGGGGTCGGCTGGGACCAGGACGCGGGCGTGGCGGCAGTGGGCGTCGACCAGTCCGGCGCGATCGCACAGCCGGTGGCGGCAAGGCAGAGGGCGAGCGTGGCGGCGATCCGTTTCACAGACATTGCTTCACTCCACGGTCAGGGCGACCGCCGGTTCCAGCCGCGCGGCCTTGCGCGCCGGGAACCAGCCGAAGACGAGGCCCGTGGTCACCGCGCAGACGAAGGCGAGGACGGCCGGACCGGTCGAAAACACGACGGAAATGCCGACGCTCGACGCGGCCATTCCGGCGCCGATGCCGAGGGCGACCCCGGCCAGGCCGCCGATGCCGCAGACGATCAGCGCCTCGACGTTGAACTGGATCATGATGTCGCGCATGCGCGCACCGGTGGCCATGCGCACGCCGATCTCCCGGGTCCGCTCGGTCACACTGACCAGCATGATGTTCATCACCCCGATGCCGCCGACCAGCAGCGAGATCGCCGCCACCGAGCCGAGCAGAATGGTGAGGGTGTTCTGAGTCTGCTCCACGGTCTGGATCAATGAGGCGGTGTTGCGCACCCGGAAATCCTCGGTGCGGTGGCGCGCCAGCAGCAGGTCCTGCACCGCCTGCTCGGTGGCGTCGATGGTATCGAGATCGGCGACCTTGACCGTGATCGTGCCCAGATGGGGCTGGCCGAAGATCCGCATCGTCCCGGTGGTCAGCGGCACCAGCACCGTGTCGTCCTGGTCGGAGCCGAAGGGGGTCGCCCCCTTCTTCTCCAGGACGCCGACCACCTCGAACGGGATATTACCGATCAGGACGTAACTGCCGACCGGCTCGCCACCATTGGGGAACAGGTTGTCGACCACCGTCTGGCCGAGCACGGCGACGGGGCCGTAGCTGTCCACATCCGCCGTGGTAATGAACCCGCCGCTGACGAGGCCCCAGTCGCGGGCCGGGGCGTAGTCCGGCCAGACGCCTTGAACGGAGGTGCGGTAATCGATATTGCCGAACCGGATGGTGGAGGAGCCGCGCTTCTCCGGACTGACCGCGGCCACGCCGGGCACGGTCCTCAGCGCCTCCGCGTCAGCCGTGACCAGGGTGGCCGTATCGCCGTCGCCGCGCACCCCGGGCGCGCCGGGACGGACCAGCAGAAGATTGGTGCCCATCGACTGGATCCGGCCGAGCACGTCGGCCCGGCTGCCCTCGCCCACCGCCAGCATGGTCACCACGGCGGCCACACCGATCACCACCCCCAGAAGGGTGAGCGCGCTGCGGAACAGATTGGCCCGCAGGGAGCGCAGGGACATCCGCACCGCCTCGGGCAGCGTCGCCAGGCTGGAGGCAGCGGGCATCCAGCCGGCACCATCCTGCCCGACCGCCGCGGCGATCCGCTCAGGATCGACCCGGCCGGTATCCTCGACGATGCGCCCGTCCAGCAGTCGGATCACCCGGTGGGCGCGAGCCGCCACGGCGGGGTCGTGGGTGATCATCACCACCGTGCGCCCCTCGCCGTTCAGGCGCTCCAGCATGTCGAGCACCTCCGCACCCGAGCGGCTGTCCAGGGCGCCGGTCGGCTCGTCGGCCAGAATCACGGCGGGATCGTTCATCAGGGCGCGGGCGATCGACACCCGCTGCTGCTGGCCGCCGGAGAGCTGGCTCGGCCGGTGACGGCTGCGGTCGCCCAAGCCGAGTTGGTCGAGCAGGTCGTCGGCCCGCTCCTCCCGATGGTCCTGGGACCGGCCGGCATAGATCGCCGGGAGCTCCACATTCTCCGCCGCCGTCAGCGTGGGGATCAGGTTGTAGCGCTGGAACACGAAGCCGAAGACGTCGCGACGCAGGCTTGCCAGTTCATCGTTGTCGAGACCGTCCACCTCGATGCCGCGCACGGCGTAGGTCCCGCGCGACGGCCGGTCGAGGCAGCCGAGAATATGCATCAGCGTCGACTTGCCCGAGCCGGACTGGCCGATGATGGCGACGAACTCGCCGTCGTGGATGTCCAGGTCGATGCCGTCGAGCGCGACCACCTCGCCGGCGCCCGACGGGTAGCGCTTGCCGACGCCGCGGAAGCTGAGAAGGCTGGGTGCGCCGGTCACAGCCGCGCCCCGAACCCGCCGGTCCGGCCGCCGGCCTTTGCGGCGCCGGCCGCGGGCAGAACCACCTGCTCGCCCCCCTCGAGGCCGGAAGCCACCGCCGCCATCGTCCGGTTGCTGAGGCGAACCTCAACGGGACGCCGCTCCTGGGTGCCGTCTGGCTTCAGCACGGTGACCGTCGGTCCCCCGCCTTCGGGAGCCAGGCTGATCGCCGACAGCGGCACCAGCGGTAGGTTCTCCGCCCGGTCGAGTACGAAGAACACCTGCGCCGTCATCTCCGACATCAGGGCCCGGTCGGCATTGTCGATGTCGATCAGCGCGTTGTAGAGCACCACGTCATTGACCACCTCCGGCGTCGGCAGCACCTGGCGGACGATCGAATACCACTCGCGGTCCGGCATTCCGAGGGTGGTGAAATACAGCGCCGTGCCCGGCTTCAGCAGGACGACATCCGCTTCCGCCACCTCGGCCCAGACGGTCATGGTATCGAGATCGGCGATCTGCAGGATGATCGGCGCGGTCTGGTTGGCGTTCAGGGTCTGGCCCTCCACCGCATCGAGGGACACCACCGTTCCCGCCATGGGAGCGCGGATCTCGGCATATCCGAGGCTGGTCAGATCGGCATCGAGGGTTGCCTGGGCCTGGTCGATCTGCGCCTTGAGGGACTCGATGGAGGCCTCGGCCACGGCGAGGCTCGCGGCGCCGATCTGCATCTCGTCCTCGCTGATCGCCTTGGCGGCGAACAGGCGCTTATTGCGCTTGTTCTGCTGGCGGGCGAGTTGCAGCTCCGATTGCCGCTGGCGCAGTTGCGCGCTCAGATCTGCCAGTTTGGCGCGGTTCGCCACCACCTTGGATTCCTGCACCCGGGCGTCCAGTTCAGCCAGCAGGTCGCCCTGCTCCACCTGGTCGCCGATCTGGACGTGGAGCTTGCTGATCTGTCCGGAGATCTGGGCGCCCACATCCACGTAGTCGCGCGGCTTGATGGTGCCCAGCGAGGTCACCGTGCGCTCCAGCGAGCCTCTTTCGGCCGTCACCGTGCGCGGCGCGGCGGGGGCCGGCTCAAACAGCAGATCGCGGCCGTACACGGCCGCTCCGGCGGCGACCAGGACGACCGCCACCAGAAGGAGGAGCCAGCGTCGGCTGCTGCGTGAGCGCCGCCGGTGTTTGGCCGGCGCCTTGAGGGTGTCGCTGTCGGTCACGGATTCCACCGGGTTCAAACGGACCCGACGCCGAGGACCGGGCGTCGGTCTCGTTCCAACGGAGCCTCACCGGATTTCCGTCGCCCGCGGCATCCCCACCCTCTCCGTCTTTCCCCGTCATCCTGGATCAAGTCCAGGATGACGGGGGGACTGGGAGGACGGGGGGACTGGGAGGACGGGCATGCCGGAGACGACGGATATACCCCTCAATCGAAGGTCAGCAGCGAGTCCGCCTTGTCCCGGTCGTAGCCCAGGGACGCGTTGAGGAGCTGGCGGGTGTAGTTGTGCTGCGGCTGCGACCGGCGGAGCTGGTCGACGTCCATCTCCTCCACCACCCGGCCGGCATTCATCACCGCCAACCGGTCGCACATATGGGCGATCACCGCCAGGTCGTGACTGACCAGGATGTAGGTCAGCCCGTGCTCGTGCTTCAGACGCTGCAACAGGTTCAGGATCTCCGCCTGCACCGACACGTCCAGGGCCGAGGTCGGCTCGTCCAGCAGTAGGATGCGCGGCTCCAGCATCAGGGCCCGGGCGATCGCCACCCGCTGGCGCTGACCGCCGGAAAGCTGGTGCGGATAGCGGAAGCGGAACTCCGGCCCCAGGCCGACATCGTGCAGCAGCGCCTCGACCCGCCCGCCGACATTGCCGATGCCGTGGATCTTCGCCGGCTCGCTCAGGGTGCGGTCGACCGTATGACGCGGATGCAGCGAGCCGTAGGGGTCCTGGAACACCATCTGGACGGTCTCGTAGAACGCCTTCGACCGCTTCCGCCCGAGATCCTCGCCGTCCACGGCGATCCGCCCGGTCCAGTCGGTCGCCAGCCCGGCGATGGCGCGCAGCACCGTCGACTTGCCGGAGCCGGACTCGCCGACCAGTCCGAAGCTCTCGCCCCGACGCACGGTCAGCGAGACGTCGCGCACCGCATGCACCGCCTCCTCGCCCCTGCCGAAGCGGACGTCGAGATGGCTGATCAGCAGGGCCATATCTGCACCGGACACGTCAGAGGTTGCGGGCATCGACACCGGGCTCCGTCTTCCAGGATTCCTCGCGGACCAGCGTCGACAGTCGCTCGACCGGCTGATCCACCCGCGGCAGCGAGGCCAGCAGGCCGCGCGTGTAGGGATGGGTCGCTTTGTGCAGCTCCGAGGCCCGGCAGGTCTCCACGATCTGCCCGGCATACATGATCACCACCCGGTCGCAGAACGAGGCCACCAGATTGAGATCGTGGGAGATGAACATCAGCCCCATGCCGCGCTGGCTGACCAGGTCGTCGACGATCGCCAGCACCTGCATCTGCACGGTCACGTCGAGGGCCGAGGTCGGCTCGTCGGCGATCAGCAGGTCGGGCTCGGCCACCAGCATCATGGCGATCATGATGCGCTGGCCCATGCCGCCGGACACCTCGTGGGGGTAGGCCTTGTAGACCCGCTCCGGATCGCGGATGCGCACCGCCTTCAGCATCTCCATCGTGCGGCGGCGGGCGGCGCCGGCGGCGGCCCCGGCCGCGACCCGGTAGGCCTCGTCGATCTGCCGGCCGATGGTCATCACCGGGTTCAGGGAGAATTTCGGGTCCTGCATCACCATGGCGATGCGGTTGCCGCGGATCCGCCGGTACTCGCGTTCGGACAGCTTGGTCAGGTCGATGCCGTCGAAATCCATCCTGCGGGCGGTGACGATCCCCGGCGGCCGGATCAGGCCGAGCACCGCCCGGCCGGTCATGGTCTTGCCGGAGCCGGACTCGCCGACGATGCCCACCTTCTCGCGGCCGACGGAGAAGCTGATGTCGCGCACCGCGTGGACGGTACGGGTGCGGGTGGGGAAGTCGATGCTGAGCCCCTCCACCTCGAGCAGCGATCCGGTCCCAGGGCCGCTCATCGGCTCGACCTCGGATCGAGGGCGTCGCGCAGGCCGTCGCCGAGCAGGTTGAAGCCCAGGCTGACAGTGAAGATGGCAAGGCCCGGCATGGTGGCGACCCACCACTGGTCGAGGATGTAGAGCCGGCCGGTGGAGATCATCGCCCCCCATTCCGGCAGCGGCGGCTGGGCGCCGAGGCCGAGGAAGCCGAGACCGGCGGCGGTCAGAATGATGCCGGCCATGTCCAGGGTGACGCGCACGATCACGCTGGACAGACACAGCGGCACCACATGGCCGGTGACGATGCGCAGCGGCGACGCCCCCTGCAGCCGGATGGCGGAGATGAAGTCGGAATTGCGGATCGTCAGCGTCTCCGCCCGGGCGATGCGGGCATAGGGCGGCCAGGAGGTCAGCGCGATGGCCAGAACCGCATTGCCGATGCCGGGGCCGAGGGCCGCGACGAAGGCCAGCGCCAGCACCAGGCGCGGAAACGCCAGGAAGATGTCGGTGAAGCGCATCAGCACGGTGTCGACCCAGCCGCCGGCATAGCCGGCCACCGTGCCGATCAGCAGGCCGAAGACCGGCGCCGTGACGACGACCAGGGCGACGACGTAGAGGGTGATCCGGGCGCCGTAGAGCAGCCGGCTGAGGATGTCGCGGCCGAGCTCGTCGGTGCCCAGCAGGTTGCCCGGGGTTCCCGGCGGCAGCAGGCGGCGCTGCAGGTCCTGGGCGATCGGATCGTACGGCGCCAGCAGCGGCGCGAAGATCGCCGCCAGGATCAGGCAGACGACGATCGCCAGGCCGAGCATGGCCAGCGGATTGCGGGCCAGCCCGAGCCAGCCGAGATAGACCTGGATGCAGCGGGCCTGCAGCGGGCTGGACGGCGTCTCGCTGGTCAGCCAGGCGCGCAGGCCGGGGGCGTTGGCGGAGGAGGCGGTCATGGCTCTGCCCTCACCGGGCGCGCGGGTCGAAGACCCGGTACAGAATGTCGGACAGCAGGTTCAATCCCACGAAGACGATGCCCACGACCACCGTGCCGCCGAGAACGGCGTTCATATCGGCGGAGAGCAGGGCGTTGGTGATGTAGAAGCCGATCCCGGGCCAGGCGAAGACGATCTCCGTCAGCACCGATCCCTCCAGCAGGCTGGCGTAGCTGAGCGCGATCACCGTGATCAGCGGCACCATGACGTTTCCGAGCGCGTGCCCCCAGATCACCCGGGCCTCCGACACGCCCTTCACCCGGGCCGTGGTGATGTATTCCTGGGCGAGCTGCTCCAGCATGAAGCTGCGGGTCATGCGGCTGATATAGGCGAGCGAATAGTAGCCGAGCACCGAGGCCGGCAGGATGATGTGCGACAGGGCGTTGGCGAAGACCTCGAAATCGCCGGCCAGCAGGCTGTCGATCAGGATGACGCCGGTTACCTGCGGCACCACGTCCTCGAAGAAAATGTCCAGGCGCCCCGGCCCGGCCACCCAGTCGAGTTTGCCGTAGAAAATCAGCAGCCCCATCAGCCCGAGCCAGAAGATCGGCATCGAATAGCCGAACAGGCCGACCAGGCGCACCACATGGTCCGGCCAGCGGCCCTGATGAACCGCCGCCATCACGCCGGCCGGAATGCCGAGCGAAACGCCCAGCAGGGTCGCCACCGTGGCCAGCTCCAGGGTCGCCGGGAACACCCGGGCGATATCCTCGATCACCGGGCGCGAGGTCAGCAGCGAGGTGCCGAAATCGCCGCGTACGACCTCGCCGATATAGGTGAAGAACTGGACGATGATCGGCTGGTCCAGGCCCATCGCCTTGCGGGTGGCCTCGTAGACCTCGTTAGAGGCCCGGTCGCCCACAACGGCGAGGACGGGGTCGATCGGCATCACCCGGCCGATCAGGAAGGTGATGAGCAGCAGGCCGAGCAGGGTGACCGCCAGGGTCGCCAGCACCCGACCGACTTTCAGAAGGCCCTGACGGGAGGAGAGGAAACCTCCCCTCCCGCCGGGACGCGAACCAGCGAGGCTCATTGCGTTCGCTTACTTCGTCACGGTCCAGTAGTAGACGGCCGAGATCGCGCTACCCGTCACCAGGTTCTCGACGTCCTTGCGCAGGCCGGTCTGCTCGATCTTCTGGAACATGACGACGAACGGGCTCGTCATCTGGTGCTCCTTCTGGATCGCGCGGTACATCTCGGCCCGCTTGTCGCGGTCGGCTTCCTGCACGGCGGCCTCGGTCTGCTTGGTCATCTCCGGGATGTCCCAGGAGTTGCGCCAGGCCAGCTTGCCGGTCAGCTTCGCCTCGTCGGCGTTGTTCGGGTTGTGGGCGAAGGTATCGGCGTTGGTGTGCGGATCCGGATAGTCCGGACCCCAGGCGCCGAGATAGATGTCGTGCTCGCGCGCCCGGTACTCGCCGAGGGACTGCTTGCCGGTCATCGGCGTGAGCTCGACGGTGATGCCCGCCTCGGTCAGGGAACCCTGGATCGCCTGGGCCATCGCCATGTAGGACGGCTCGTTGCGGACGTTGATCTTCACCGCGACGTCATCGGCGTGGCCGGCCTCGGCCAGCAGCGCCTTCGCCTTGGCGATGTCGAGCGTATAGGGCTGGTCCTTCAGCTCGCCCAGATAGGTTAGCGGCAGGAAGGCCTGATGCACCCGATACTGGCCGCGCAGGATGGTCTCGGTCATGCCGGTGTAGTCGACCGCCCACTTGACCGCCTCGATCACCTTGGGATCGTTCAGCGGCGCCTTCTTCTGGTTCAGCGACATGTAGACGATACGGCCGCGCAGGTCCTCGTCCACCTTCAGGTCGCCATTGGCGGCCACGGCGGCGATGTCTTCGGGCGTCAGGTTGCGCGCGACGTCGATGTCGCCCTTCTCCAGCAGCAGGCGCTGGCTGGCGGACTCGGCGATGTGGCGCACGAACACCCGCTTCATCGCCGGCGTGGCGCGCCAGTAGTCCGGATTGACGTCGAGCACGTAGGACTCGTTGGCCTTCCAGGACTTCAGCGCATAGGCGCCGGAACCGGCGGTGTTGGTCTTCAGCCACTCATAGCCGAAATCGCCGTCCTTCTCGTGTTCCATCGCGACCTTCTTGTCGACGATCGAGCCGATGGTGGCGGTCAGGCAGTTCAGCACGAAGGACTGGGCGTAGACCTTGTCGGTGGTGATCACCAGGGTCGAGGCGTCGGTCGCCTTGATCGTGTCCTCGATGTTGTCCTTGGTGAAGCCGAACTGGGTCAGGATGAAGGACGGGGTCTTCTCCAGCAGTACCGCGCGGCGCAGGGAGAACTCCGCGTCTTCCGCGGTCACCGGGTTGCCGGACTGGAACTTGATGCCGTCACGGATCTTGAAGGTGAAGGTCTTGCCGTCCTCGCTGACCGTCCAGGACTCGGCGAGACCGGGCTGGTAACCGGCGGCGAGATCGAGCGGGTTGAACTCGACCAGGTGATCGTAGGTGTTCCGGAGCAGGTCGCCACCGGAGAACTCGAACGCCTCGGCGGGATCGAGCGACACGATGTCATCGATGGTCGCTGCGATGACGAGCGTGTCTTTGGGCGTATCGGCGAATGACGCCGGCGCGGTCAGCGTGACCGCCGCAAGCATGCCGAGCGCCCAGGCGGGCGAAAACTTGGACATGAGAGAAGCCTCCAATTGATGGTCCGCATCGGCTCTGTGGCTGACTGCGTGACCGTTGGACATCCACTAGAGCAGGATTTCGCGTCCACAAGAACCAGATTCGGCGGCGGCACCCCGCGCGGGACACCGGGCGCTCCGGCCGGCTTCCTGATCGCCCGTCGTCACCAGGAATCCAGACCGATTGGGCGGCTGGCGGGCGCGCGTCCGGCTGCTATGCTCGGCCCATGACCAGACCCAAAATCACCCTCTTCGAGAACCTGCGCACCCTCGGCTACGTCCCCTTCTACCTCGCGATCGAGCGAGAAGAATGGGCGCGCGAGGGCGTGGACGTCACCGTCACCCTGTCGCCCTCGACGGACTACACAGCCCAGGGCCTGCTGGACGGGGCGACCGATGTCTCCTGGGGCGGACCGATGCGGGTGATGATGCATCACGACGCGGCCCGCAGGCGCGGCGAGGACTGCCCGCTGGTCTGCTTCGGCCAGGTCGTCGCCCGCGACCCCTTCGTGCTGGTCGGCCGCGAGCCGAATCCGGACTTCCGCTTCGCCGACCTGACCGGTAGGCGCCTGGGCGTGGCCGTGGAAGTGCCGACGCCGTGGATGACCCTGCAGGACGACCTGGACCGGGCCGGGGTGGCGCCGGCGGACTGGACCCGCGCGCCGGACCGCAGCATGGGCGAGAACGTCGAGGCGCTCGCCCGCGGCGAGGTCGACGTGATCCAGGTGTTCGAGCCCTATGCCGACCGGGCGGTGACCGAGCACGGCGGCCATGTCTGGCACCGCTTCGCCACCCGCGGCGATGTCGGCTTCACCAGTTTCTACACCACCCGCGCCTTCGCCGAGCGGGAGCGCGAGACCTGCCGCGCCCTGATCCGCGGCATCGGCCGCAGCCTGCGTTACCTGCACGGCGCCGACCCGGCCGAGATGGCGGCGGCCGTGCGGCCCTATTTCCCCGACCTGTCTGAGGAAGCGCTGGCACGGATCATCGGCACCCTGCGCGGGGTCGGGCTGTGGGCGAAGACCCCGCGTTTCCCGCCGACCGCCTTCGTGCGGCTGAAGGCGGCCCTGCTCACCGGCGGGCTGATCGCCCACGACATCCCCTATGACCTTGCGGTCGACGCCGACCTGTCCGACACGCCGATCCCGGCCGATTGAGATCGCTCACGCCGCCTTGTGGCTGGCGTCGATCTTGCGGCGGATATGCTCGCCGGCGGTGATTGTCGGATAGCGCGGCGCCTCCCCCGGTGCCAGGCAGCTCGGCACGCAGCGGATCTCGGCGTCGAAGTTGGGGTGCACGAAATAGCCGATCGACATGCGCCGGCTCTGGACGTCGCCGGTGTCCGGCACCACCACCCGGTGCAGGGTCGAGACCCACTGGTCGTTGGTCCAGCGCTGCATCATGTCGCCCAGATTGACCACCAGCTCGCCGGGCTTCGGCTGCACCGGCACCCAGCGCCCGTCGGGCAGCCGCGCCTCCAGCCCGCCGCGGCCCTCGGTCATGGCGAGGATGGTCATCGCGCCGAAATCGGTATGCGCGCCGGCCCGCAGCTGCCCCGGCTCCGGCGGCGTGCCGAGCATCGGGTAATGGTGCATGCCGAAGATCGAGAAATGCCGCTCCAGCAGCGCGACGAACGCCGCCTCGTCCTGGTCCAGCGCCCGGGCGGTGATCCGCATCATGTCTCGCGACAGCCGCTCGAACGCCCGGTAGAGATCGATGAGCGCCCCGTCGAATCCCTCGGGCACGTCCGGAACCGTATTGCCGGCATAGGCGGTCTCGGCATCGGCCAGGGCGGCGTAATGGGCGCGATGATCGTCCACCGGTCCGAGGAAGATCGACTCCCGCAGGTCCGGCGGCGTCTTGGCCCCGAGAGTGGAGGCCAGGTTGCGCGTCGCCACCCGGTGATAGCCCCGCTGACGCGCAGCGCCGGTCGGGTGGAACCGGTCCTTGTCGTCCTGGGGCAGGTCGAAGAAATCCATGCCCAGCCGGATCGCCCGCTGCAGGGTCTCCTGCGGCAGGCCGTGGCCGGAGATCACCAGGAACCCGACGCGCTCGCACGCCTCGGCCACCGCCCGCGCGACCGCCGCCTTGCCGGACGGATCGCCGGCGAGGAAAGGAGCGATATCGATGGTCGGGATCTCCGACCCGTCTGTCTTCGCCACGACCGGGGTCTCCTTCTGTGATTTTGGCCGCCCATGAAATCGGGTCGCGCGGAGAGGACCGGCGATCCGCGCCGCCTTCGACGGTATCCGACCGGCGATCCGTCGGACAATAGGCCGCGCACGCTGACGCGATCCCTGAGTGCGCCCGTCGCCGCTGGAACTGATCTAGTAGAGTTCGAAGAATTCCGCGGTCAGCTCCGCGGTACGCACGCCGATCAACCGGACATACTGTCCGCCGAGGTCGATCTCCGTGTCGCCGTCCGGATTGTCGCTCGCGCGTGCCAGGACGTTCTCGGCGGTGGTAAGGGTCAGCCCGTTGGCCGTGGAGTCGATCAGCAGCCTGTCCCCGGCCGCGACGTCGAAATCGACGATCACGTCGAAGCCGTTCGAGGTCTCGATCACCACCAGGTCCGCGCCCACGCCCGTATAGATCCAGTCGACGCCTTCCCCGCCATAGAACAGGTCGTCGCCGGCACCGCCCTGCAGCACGTCGATCTGCGTGCCGTCGCCGCCATTCGGGCTGGAGAGCTCGCCGTAGAGCGTATCGTTGCCGGCCCCGCCCGAGAGGCTGTCGGCCCCCTCGCCGCCGTAGAGCACGTCGTCGCCGTCTCCTCCATAGAGGGCGTCCTGCTCCCGGTTTCCGTACAGCACGTCCTGGCCGTCGTTTCCGTAGACCAGATCCCGGCCCTGGCCACCGAACAGGGTGTCGGCATCCTGGCCGCCGTACAGGGTGTCCATTCCCTGATTGCCGTAGACCACGTCGTTCTGCTGATTGCCGTACACCACGTCCGGATCGGCGCCGCCATGGACCGCGTCTTCCTCCAGCCCGCCGAAGACCGTGTCGGCGCCCTGGTCGCCGTACAGGAAATCCTTGCCCGCGCCGGAGCCGATGATATCGCCGCCGCCGCCGCCATACAGCGTGTCGTCGCCGACGCCCAGCGAGATGAACTGGCTGTTGTCGTCGCCGGTGACGAAGTTGTCGCCGTCGCCGCCGGTGACGGTGGCCGAACCCATGATCGAGGCAAACTCGATGTTGTCGAGCTGGAGAGTGCTGCCCGTGGGCAGGGACCGCAGGTCGATGACGAACGCCTCGGACTGGGTCGATCCGTTGGCCGAACTGGTCCCGGTTATGACGATCGGCCCGCTCAGCGTCGCCGACGTCGTGCTCGGCACGATGGTGCGCACGTCCAGCGTCGTCGTCGATGCGAGGTTGGTCAGGAAGGTCCGGGCGCCGCTGATCAGCTCGCCCTCGGCCGATGAATTGCGGACGTCGACGGCATTGATGAGCGTGGTGAGCGCCTCTTCGCCGGACTGCGCGAGCGAGGGTCCCTCCGAGGTGATCGAGGTCGCCGTCGGCAGCGTCGCGGTCACGACATTGCCGTTGTTGTTGGTGTTCTGGACGACGGGCGCGCTGCCCGCGGCACTGCCCTTGTTGGAGATGACCTGCGCCGACGTGCTGGTCGAGCCGCCGACCGTGGTCGTCGGTGTGGTCGGTGTCACCACGATCCCGGTGGCCGGGGCATCGCTCCCGTCCGAAGGGGGGCTGGGGACGGTCGCGGTCAGATCGATGGTAGCGTCCAGGCCGCCGTCATTGACGGTTACCTGAATGGTGCGCGTGCCCGGCGTCGGTCCGGCGGTATCCAGGTTCTGGTAGGCGATCGACCGCAGCAGCGTCTGCACCGAGCCCGGATTGGCATCGCCGTTGAAGCTGACGACCAGGTCGTTGCCGGCCGCGATGGCGTTGTCGAGCGTGCCGATCACGGTCCCGCCCACCGTCACCGTCGCGCCGGCCGTGGTGTCCGACAGGCTCACATCGGTCGTGTCGAAGGTCAGGACATCGTCGCTTGCGTCCTCGCCGGCGATGATGGAGACGGTTAGATTGCCGCCGTCGAAATCGCTCGAGTCGTCGCTCAGGGTGGCGGCACTGCCGGTGTCCAGACGGTTCGTCTTGCCGGACCGGTCGTAGGTCAGCGCGTCGCCGTCGAGGTTGCCGATCGTCGGCGCCTCGTTGCCATCGGCGACGGTGACGGCGACGGCCTGGGCGGGGCTGGTGTTGGCGCCGTCGCTGGCGGTGACCTCGATGTCGTAGACGTTGTTGCCACCGCTATCGGTGGGGTTCTCGAAATCCGGGGCGGTCTTGAAGGTGACGGCACCGGAAGTGGCGTCGATGTCGAACAGCGCCGCGTCCGCCCCGCCGGAGATCGCGTAGCTCAGGCTCGTCCCGGCATCCGGGTCGGAGCCGGTCGCCGTGTAGACCGTGCCGGTGGTGTTCTCCGCCACGCTGGCTGTGGCGCCGGAGGTGACCGACGGCGCCTCGTTCACGGCCGTGACGGTGACCGCGACGGACTGGGCAGTGCTGGTGTTGGTACCGTCGCTGGCGGTGACCTCGATGTCGTAGACGTTGTTACTGCCGCTATCGGTCGGGGTCTCGAAGTCGGGGGCGGTCTTGAAGGAGACGGCCCCGGTATTGGCGTCGATGTCGAACAGGCCCGCATCGGCCCCGCCGGAAATCGCGTAGGTCAGGCTGGCTCCCGCATCCGGGTCGGAGCCGGTCGCGGTGTAGACCGTGCCCGTGGCATTCTCCGCGACCGAGGCAGTGCCGCCGGAGGTGACCGACGGTGCCTCGTTCACCGCCGTGACGGTGACCGCGACCGACTGCGCCGTGCTGGTGTTGGTCCCGTCGCTGACAGTGACCTCGATGTCGTAGACGTTGTTACTGCCGCCGTCGGCCGGGGTCTCGAAGTCGGGTGCAGACTTGAAGGTCACCGCACCGGTATTGGCGTCGATGTCGAACAGGCCCGCATCGGCGCCGCCGGAGATCGTATAGGTCAGGCTGGCCCCGGCATCCGGGTCGGAGCCGGTCGCGGTGTAGACCGTGCCGGTGGCGTTCTCCGCCACGCTGGCTGTGGCGCCGGAGGTGACCGACGGGGTCTCGTTGGCATTGGTCACGGTGATTGCGACCGACTGGGCGGTGCTGGTGTTGGTCCCGTCGCTGGCGGTGACCTCGATGTCGTAGACGTTGTTGGCACCGCTATCGGTCGGGGTCTCGAAATCGGGGGCGGTCTTGAAGGTCACCGCGCCGGTATTGGCGTCGATGTCGAACAGCGCCGCATCGGCGCCGCCGGAGATCGCGTAGGTCAGGCTCGCCCCGGCATCCGGGTCGGAGCC
>NZ_FNBW01000027.1 GCF_900102465.1 Thalassobaculum litoreum DSM 18839
TCGCGGCCGTCAGCGTCGTCTTGCCATGGTCGACGTGACCGATCGTGCCGATGTTGCAGTGCGGCTTTGTCCGCGCGAATTTCTCCTTGGCCATCCCAGTATGCTCCGTACGAAATAGGGGGTGACGTTATGGGCTAGTGACGGGCTGCGGGCGTGGCCGATCAGGCCAGCTTCGCCCGCACCTCGTCCGCGACCGCCTGCGGAACAGGCTCATAGTGGTCGAACTGCATGGTGTACTGCGCCCGGCCCTGGCTCATGGAGCGCAGGGTGTTCACATAACCGAACATGTTCGCCAGCGGGACCATGGCATCGACCACGCGGGCGTTGCCGCGCTGGTCCATGCCGCTGACCTGGCCGCGACGGCTGTTCAGGTCGCCGATGATGTCGCCCATGTAGTCTTCCGGGGTCACCACCTCAACCTTCATGATCGGCTCAAGCAGAACCGGACCGGCCTTCGCGATGCCTTCCTTGAAGGCGGCACGGGACGCGATCTCGAACGCCAGCACGCTGGAGTCCACGTCGTGGTAGGCACCGTCCGTCAGGGCGACCTTCACGTCCACCACCGGGAAGCCGGCGAGCACGCCGGTATCCATGGCGGACTTCAGGCCCTTTTCGACGCCCGGGATGTACTCACGCGGCACCGAGCCGCCGACGATCGTGTTCTCGAACAGGAAGCCCTCGCCGCGCTCCTGCGGGGAGAAGGTCAGCTTCACGCGGGCGAACTGGCCCGAACCGCCGGTCTGCTTCTTGTGGGTGTAATCGACCTCGGCGGTCTTGGTGATCGACTCGCGGTAGGCGACCTGCGGGGCGCCGACATTGGCGTCGACCTTGAACTCGCGCCGCATGCGGTCGACCAGGATCTCCAGGTGGAGTTCGCCCATGCCCTTGATCACGGTCTGGCCGCTCTCGACGTCGGAGGTGACGCGGAACGACGGATCCTCGGCGGCAAGGCGGTTCAGGGCGACGCCCATCTTCTCCTGGTCGCTCTTGGTCTTCGGCTCGACCGCGACCTCGATGACCGGATCCGGGAATTCCATGCGCTCCAGGATGACCGGCTTCAGCGGGTCGCACAGCGTGTCGCCCGTGGTCGTGTCCTTGAGACCCGCGATGGCGACAATGTCACCGGCCCGCGCCTCTTTCACGTCCTCACGGTTGTTGGAGTGCATGAGCAGCATGCGGCCGATGCGCTCGCGCTTGTCCTTCACGGTGTTCATCACCGAGGAACCGGTCTCCAGAATGCCGGAATAGACGCGCACGAAGGTCAGCGAGCCGACGAACGGGTCGTTCATGATCTTGAACGCCAGGGCCGAGAACGGCTCGTCGTCGGACGACTTGCGCTTCATCTCGGTTTCGCCGTCGACGGAGACGCCCTTGATCGACTCGACGTCGGTCGGGGTCGGCAGGTAGTCGACGACGGCGTCGAGCAGCGGCTGCACGCCCTTGTTCTTGAAGGCGGAGCCCAGGAACACCGGCACGAAGCTGTTGGTCAGCACGCCCTTGCGGATGCAGGCGCGCAGAACCTCCTCGGACGGCTCCTCGCCTTCCAGATAGGCTTCCATCGCGGCGTCGTCCATCTCGACGGCCAGCTCGACCAGCTTCTGGCGGTACTCCGCCGCCTGGTCGGCCATGTCGGCCGGGATCTCCTCGATCTCGAACTTGGCGCCCAGGGACTCGTCCAGCCAGCGGACGGCCTTCATGGTCACCAGGTCGACCAGACCGACGAAATCGGACTCGACGCCGATCGGCAGCTGCATGACCGCCGGCGTGGTGCCCAGGCGATCGACCATCATCTTCACGCAGCGGAAGAAGTCGGCACCGATGCGGTCCATCTTGTTGACGAAGCAGATGCGCGGCACGCCGTACTTGTCGGCCTGGCGCCACACCGTCTCGGACTGCGGCTCCACGCCGGCGACGCTGTCGAACACCGTGACGGCGCCGTCCAGCACGCGCAGGGAGCGCTCGACCTCGATGGTGAAGTCCACGTGGCCCGGGGTGTCGATGATGTTGATGCGGTAGTCGCGCCAGAAGCACGTGGTCGCCGCGGACGTGATGGTGATGCCGCGCTCCTGCTCCTGCTCCATCCAGTCCATGGTGGCGTTGCCATCATGCACTTCGCCGATCTTATAGGACCGGCCGGTGTAGAACAGAATACGCTCGGTCGTGGTCGTCTTGCCGGCATCGATGTGGGCCATGATGCCGATATTGCGATACATTTCGAGCGGATGGGTGCGGGGCATGACTCGCGTCCTCGTCGATTTGAGGTTCCGGCCGCAAGGGTCACGGCCGCTTATATAAACGGAACGGGCCGGTCTATACGCCAGCCCGTCCCCAGATGCCAGTGGCAGTTACCAGCGGTAGTGAGAAAACGCCTTGTTGGCGTCGGCCATGCGGTGGGTGTCTTCCCGCTTCTTGACCGCGGTGCCGCGGTTCTGGGCCGCGTCCTGCAGCTCGCCGGAGAGCCGCTGGACCATGGTCTTCTCAGAGCGCTTGCGCGCGGCATCGATCAGCCACCGGATGGCCAGGGCCTGGGCGCGCTCGGGGCGCACTTCGACCGGAACCTGGTAGGTGGCGCCACCGACACGGCGGGAGCGGACCTCGACATGCGGCTTCACATTGTCCAGGGCCTCATGGAAGGTCCGGACCGGCTCACCGCCGGCACGCTTCTGCAGGACGTCGAACGCACCGTAAACGATGCCCTCGGCGACCGAGCGCTTGCCGTCGTACATCAGGCAGCTCATGAACTTGGAGACGACCTGGTCCCCAAACTTGGCATCCGGCAGAACCGGACGCTTTTCCGCGCGGTGGCGACGCGACATTCCTGTTACTCCTTACTTCGGGCGCTTGGCGCCGTACTTCGAACGACGCTGGCGACGGTCCTTCACGCCCTGGGTATCGAGCGTGCCGCGAATGATGTGATAGCGCACACCCGGCAAGTCCTTCACGCGACCGCCACGGATCATGACGACCGAGTGCTCCTGAAGGTTATGGCCTTCACCCGGGATGTAGCTGATGACCTCGTACCCGTTGGTCAGACGCACACGGGCGACCTTACGCAGAGCGGAGTTCGGCTTCTTCGGGGTGGTCGTGTACACGCGCGTGCACACCCCGCGCTTCTGCGGGCACGCCTGCAGGGCGGGAACCTTGTTCCGTGCAACAGGAACCTTACGACCCTGGCGGATCAGCTGATTGATCGTCGGCATGCGTCGACCCTCTTAACCACAAACACAAACCCCTCCATGGGGAGTCCCATGGGGGCGGTTCGCCTGAACCATGCGCCACAAGACGGGACCCGCCGCGACGCTTCTCATATTCGACTCTTCGTGCGGTGACCGCGTTCAAGTCACTCGGGAAGGGACCGCCACCGGCGGCAAACCCGAGGGAACAGCTGGGCCCCCGTTTCAAAGTGCGCGGATACTATTGATGCACTCTGCGGGGGTCAAGCGGATAATCGGCCCAACAGATCGAGCCGATTTCACCGTCACATTCGGATATTCCAGGAACGTAAATTCCCGGAATACCTAGAGCACGATCGGTTCGGATCAAAGCGATCCGAACCATGAATCGCGCTCTAGTTCATTGAAGCTAGAGAAAATCCACGTCCCCAGATGTTTCCATCTGATCGTGGTCTTCTCTAGCTTTGCTTCCGAGAAATCCCGGCCGCTTATTCGGCGGCCGTGACCTCTCCCTCGGACGGCAGATGCGCCGCCTCGTCCTCGCTTGCCGCCGGAGCCGGCGCCAGCGCGCGGTCCCGATCGGCGGCGATACGGCGCAGGCGATTCATCACGCTGCCCGTGCCGGCCGGGATCAGACGGCCGACGATGACGTTCTCCTTGAGCCCGTCCAGGCTGTCGTGCTTGCCGGAAACCGCCGCCTCGGTGAGGACGCGGGTGGTCTCCTGGAACGACGCGGCGGAGATGAACGACTTGGTCTGCAGCGACGCCTTGGTGATGCCCTGGAGCACCGGCTTGGCCACGGCCGGACGGAGGTTCTCCGCCAGGGCCTTCTCGTTGGCCTCCTCGTACTCGTCGCGATCGATGGTCTCGCCGAGCAACAGGGTGGTGTCGCCGGCCTCCATCACTTCGACCTTCTGCAGCATCTGGCGAACGATCACCTCGATGTGCTTGTCGTTAATCTTCACGCCCTGCAGGCGGTAGACCTCCTGGATCTCATTGATGAGATAGTCGGCCAGGGCCTCGACACCCATGATGTTCAGGATGTCGTGCGGGACGCGCGCCCCGTCGAGCAGCATGTCACCCTTCTGCACGAAGTCGCCCTCGTGCACCGCCAGGTGCTTGCCCTTCGGGATCATGTACTCGACCGGATCCGCGCCTTCCTCGAGCGGACGGACGATCACCCGGCGCTTGGTCTTGTAGTCCTTGCCGAACTCGACCCGGCCGTCGCCCTCGGCGATGACCGCGAAGTCCTTCGGACGACGGGCCTCGAACAGCTCGGCCACGCGCGGCAGACCACCGGTGATGTCGCGGGTCTTCGACGACTCGCGCGGGATACGCGCCAGCACGTCGCCGGCCTTCACCTGGGCCCCGTTCTCGACCGACAGGATGGCGTCGACCGACATGAAGTAGCGTGCCTCCAGCCCGTTGGCGAGCTGAACCACCTCGCCGGCATCGTCCCGCAGGGTGACACGCGGCTTCAGGTCGTTGCCACGCGGCTGCTGCTTCCAGTCGACCACGACGCGGGACGAGATACCCGTCGCCTCGTCGGTGACCTCGCGCATGGAGAGGCCGTCCACGAGATCGACGTAGTGGGCGACACCCTCGCGCTCGGTGATGATCGGAATGGTGTACGGATCCCACTCCGCCATCTTCTGGCCCGGCTCGACCATGACACCGTCATCGACCAGGAGCTTGGCCCCGTACGGCACGCGGTGGCGTGCGCGCTCGCGGCCCTGCTCGTCGGCCAGGATGATCTCGGTGTTGCGGCTCATCACCACCAGAATGCCGTCGGAATTGGTGACGACGTTGCGGTTGTGCAGCTTCACCTGGGCGCCGATCGAGGCCTCGACCGTGGACTGCTCGGCGCCACGCTGGGCCGCACCGCCGATGTGGAACGTCCGCATGGTGAGCTGGGTGCCCGGCTCGCCGATCGACTGGGCGGCGATGACACCGACCGCCTCGCCGATATTCACCGGCGTTCCGCGCGCCAGATCACGGCCGTAGCAGGCCGCGCAGACGCCCGGATGGGTCTTACAGGTCAGGACCGAGCGGATCAGCACCGAGTCGATGCCGGCCCGTTCGACCGCCTCGACCAGCGCCTCGTCGATGATCTCGCCCTTCTTGACGACCACGTCGCCGCTGAGCGGATCGAGGACGTCCTCCAGGGTGGTGCGGCCGAGGATGCGGTCGCCGAGATTCTCGATCACCTCGCCGCCGTCGATCACCGCGCGCACGGTCAGGCCGCGCTCGGTGCCGCAATCGACTTCGGTGATGATGCAGTCCTGGGCCACGTCGACCAGACGGCGGGTCAGGTAGCCCGAGTTCGCCGTCTTGAGCGCTGTGTCGGCCAGACCCTTACGGGCACCGTGGGTCGAGTTGAAGTACTCGAGCACGGTCAGGCCTTCCTTGAAGTTCGAGATGATCGGCGTCTCGATGATCTCGCCCGACGGCTTGGCCATCAGGCCGCGCATGCCGGCGAGCTGCTTGATCTGGGCGGCGGAACCACGGGCACCGGAATGCGCCATCATCCACACGGCGTTCACCGGGTTGATGCCGTCGTCTTCCTTAATGACCGCCATCATCTCTTCGGCCACCTGATCGGTGCAGCGCGACCAGACGTCGACGACCTTGTTGTACTTCTCGCCCTGGGTGATCAGACCGTCGAGATACTGCTGCTCGAACTGCTTGACCTCCTCGTTGGCCTGATCGACGAGGCCCTGCTTGGCCTCGGGGATGACCAGATCGTCCTTGCCGAACGAGATGCCCGCGCGGCAGGCGTGACCGAAGCCGAGGCCCATCAGGCGGTCGGCGAAGATCACCGTCTCCTTCTGGCCGCAGTGGCGGTACACCATGTCGATGACGTTGGAGACTTCCTTCTTCGTCATCAGTCGGTTGATCATCTCGAAGCGCAGCTTCGGGTTGTCCGGCATCAGCAGCGCCAGCTTCAGGCGGCCCGGCGTGGTCTCCACGCGCTTGGTCACCTTCTCGCCGTTCTCGTCATAGGTCGTGACGCGGGCCTTCACCTTGGTGTGCAGGTTGACGGCACCGGTATCGACCGCGTGATCGACCTCGGCCGGATCGGCGAAGGCCATGCCCTCGCCCGGCTGGTTGTTGCGCTCCATCGTCAGGTAGTACAGGCCCAGAACGATGTCCTGGGACGGCACGATGATCGGCTTGCCGTTGGCCGGGCTCAGGATGTTGTTGGTCGACATCATGAGCACGCGGGCTTCGAGCTGGGCTTCCAGCGACAGCGGCACGTGGACCGCCATCTGGTCGCCGTCGAAGTCGGCGTTGAAGGCGGTGCAGACCAGCGGGTGCAGTTGGATCGCCTTGCCCTCGACCAGCTTCGGCTCGAACGCCTGAATGCCGAGGCGGTGCAGGGTCGGCGCCCGGTTCAGCATGACCGGGTGCTCGCGGATCACCTCTTCCAGGATGTCCCAGACCTCGGGACGCTCCTTCTCGACCATGCGCTTGGCGGCCTTGATGGTGCTCGCCATGCCGTAGAGTTCGAGCTTGGAGTAGATGAACGGCTTGAACAGCTCCAGCGCCATCTTCTTCGGCAGGCCGCACTGGTGCAGCATCAGGTCCGGACCGACCACGATGACCGACCGGCCGGAATAGTCGACTCGCTTGCCGAGCAGGTTCTGACGGAAGCGGCCCTGCTTGCCCTTCAGCATGTCGCTGAGCGACTTCAGCGGACGCTTGTTGGCGCCGGTGATGACGCGGCCGCGGCGGCCGTTGTCGAACAGGGCGTCGACGGCCTCCTGCAGCATGCGCTTCTCGTTGCGCACGATGATATCCGGCGCGCGAAGCTCCATCAGGCGCTTCAGGCGGTTGTTCCGGTTGATCACCCGGCGGTACAGGTCGTTCAGATCGGAAGTCGCGAAGCGGCCGCCGTCCAGCGGGACCAGCGGGCGCAGTTCCGGCGGAATGACCGGCACCACGTCCAGGATCATCCACTCCGGACGGGAGCCGGATTCCTGGAACGCCTCGATGATCTTGAGCCGCTTGACCAGCTTCTTGCGCTTGGCCTCGGAGCCGGTCTCGCGCAGCTCGACGCGCACGGTCTCCTGCTCGACTTCCATGTCGAGGCGGGAGAGCATGGTCTTCAGGGCCTCGGCGCCGATCTGGGCGGTGAAGGCATCCTCGCCGTAATCGTCCTGCGCCTGGTAGTACTCCTCCTCGCTGAGGAGCTGCTTCTCCTTCAACGGCGAGAGCAGCGGGTCGGTGACCACGAAGTTCTCGAAGTACAGAACCCGCTCCAGGTCCTTCAGGGTCATGTCGAGCAGCAGACCGATGCGGCTCGGCAGGGACTTCAGGAACCAGATATGGGCGACCGGCGACGCCAGGTCGATATGGCCCATGCGCTCGCGGCGCACCTTGGAGAGCGTGACCTCGACGCCGCACTTCTCGCAGATGATGCCGCGGTACTTCATGCGCTTGTACTTGCCGCACAAGCACTCGTAATCCTTGATCGGGCCAAAGATCCGGGCGCAGAAGAGACCGTCGCGCTCCGGCTTGAAGGTCCGGTAGTTGATGGTCTCCGGCTTCTTGATCTCGCCGAACGACCACGACTTCACGCGATCCGGGCTCGCGATCGAGATCTGGATATTGTCGAAGCTCTGCGGGCCGCTCGGCTGACCGAAGATGTTCACCAACTCGTTCATCGAAGCACTCCTCGCGCCACTGGCGCTGTTTGCGGATCCGGGCGTCCCCGGACCTTCAGACCGACCCCGGCCCCCGGGACGCTATCCGCGGGGGCCTGTAGGCCAGCAACTACACCGATGCGGCCGCCTTCGCGGCCGCCGCCGGCGTCAGTACTCCTCCTGGTTCAGCTCGACATTCAGGCCGAGCGAACGCAGCTCCTTCACCAGAACGTTGAAGGATTCCGGAATACCGGCCTCGAAGTTGTCGTCGCCTCGGACGATGGCTTCGTAGACCTTGGTACGGCCGGAGACGTCGTCGGACTTCACCGTCAGCATCTCCTGCAAGGTGTAGGCTGCGCCGTAGGCTTCAAGGGCCCAGACCTCCATCTCACCGAACCGCTGACCGCCGAACTGCGCCTTACCGCCCAGCGGCTGCTGGGTGACGAGGCTGTACGGGCCGATCGAACGGGCATGGATCTTGTCGTCCACCAGATGGTGCAGCTTCAGCATGTAAATATAGCCGACTGTCACCCGGCGGTCGAATTGCTCGCCCGTCCGGCCGTCCCACAGATCGACCTGACCGCTCGACTCGAGACCGGCACGCTCCAGCATCCCGACGATGTCCTCTTCGCGGGCACCATCGAACACCGGGGTCGCAAACGGCACACCGCGCCGCAGGTTGCGGGACATCTCGACAATCTCGTTGTCCTGCAACGGATCGATCTTCTGACTGTACTCGTCGTCAGAATAGATGCCCTTGAGCTTGTCGCGCAGGTCGCCTGCCCGGGTGTCCTTGCCCATGTTCTCGAGCATCTCGCGGATCTGACGGCCAAGACCGGCCGCCGCCCACCCGAGGTGGGTCTCCAGGATCTGCCCGACATTCATGCGCGACGGCACGCCCAGCGGGTTCAGCACGATGTCGACGGCGGTGCCGTCGTCCAGATAGGGCATGTCCTCGATCGGGTTGATCTTGGAGATGACGCCCTTGTTGCCGTGACGGCCGGCCATCTTGTCGCCCGGCTGCAGCTTGCGCTTCACCGCGACGAAGACCTTGACCATCTTCATGACGCCCGGCGGCAGCTCGTCGCCGCGCTGCAGCTTGTCGACCTTGTTGTCGAACCGGTCCTTGAGCTGCTCGATCGACTTGTCGAAATGCTCCTTCAGGCCCTCCAGGTAGTCCATCAGCTTGTCGTCATCGACGACGAACTGGCGCCACTGACCCGGCGTGTACTGGGCGAAGACCTCCTCGGTCAGCTCGCCGGACTTGAAGCCCTTCGGACCGCCGGTGGCCATCTTGCCCATCAGCAGTTCCTTCAGACGGTCGAAGAAGCCACGCTCCAGGATCGCGCGCTCGTCGTCGCGGTCCTTGGCGAGACGCTCGATCTCCGAGCGCTCGATCGCCTGGCTACGCTCGTCCTTGTCGACGCCGCGGCGCGAGAACACCCGCACCTCGACGACCGTGCCGGTCACTCCCGGCGGCACCTTCAGCGAGGTGTCGCGCACGTCGGACGCCTTTTCGCCGAAGATCGCTCGCAGGAGCTTCTCTTCCGGCGTCATCGGCGACTCGCCCTTCGGCGTGACCTTGCCGACCAGGATGTCGCTCGGGTTCACCTCGGCACCGATATAGACGATGCCCGCCTCGTCGAGGTTCTTCAGAGCCTCTTCGCCGACGTTCGGGATGTCCCGGGTGATCTCCTCCTGACCCAGCTTGGTGTCGCGGGCCATGATCTCGAATTCCTCGATATGGATCGAGGTGAACACGTCGTCGCGGACGATGCGCTCGGAGATCAGGATCGAGTCCTCGAAGTTGTAGCCGTTCCACGGCATGAACGCGACGAGCACGTTCTTGCCGAGCGCCAGCTCACCGAGCTCGGTGGACGGGCCGTCGGCGATGATGTCGCCACGGCTGACCACGTCACCCACCGCCACGAGCGGCCGCTGGGTGATACAGGTGTTCTGGTTGGACCGCTGGAACTTCAGCAGCCGGTAGATGTCGACGTTCGACGCCGTGCCTTCCAGGTCCTCGTTGGCCCGGACGACGATACGCTGGGCATCGACCTGGTCGATCACGCCGGACCGCTTGGCGGCGATGGCCACACCGCTGTCGCGGGCCACGGTCGCCTCCATGCCGGTGCCGACATACGGCGCCTCGGCCTGGATCAGCGGAACCGCCTGACGCTGCATGTTCGAGCCCATCAGCGCGCGGTTGGCGTCATCGTTCTCCAGGAACGGGATCAGCGCCGCGGCGACGGACACGAGCTGCTTCGGCGAGACGTCGAGCATGTCGATGTCTTCCGGACGCGCCAGACCGAAGTCGCCGCGCCGGCGGACCGGAACCAGCTCCTCCTCGAACTTGCCGTTCTCGTCGATCGGGGCGTTCGCCTGGGCGATCGTGTAGCGGCCTTCCTCCATGGCGGAGATGTAGCGCACCTCGTCGGTCACCGTGCCGTCGGTCACCTTGCGGTACGGCGTCTCGATGAAGCCGTACTGGTTGACCCGGGCATAGGTGGCCAGCGAGTTGATCAGACCGATATTCGGGCCTTCCGGCGTCTCGATCGGGCAGATCCGGCCGTAGTGGGTCGGGTGCACGTCACGGACTTCGAAGCCGGCACGCTCGCGGGTCAGACCGCCCGGGCCAAGCGCCGAGAGGCGGCGCTTGTGGGTGATCTCCGACAGCGGGTTGGTCTGGTCCATGAACTGAGACAGCTGCGAGGAGCCGAAGAACTCGCGCACCGCGGCCGCCGCCGGCTTGGCGTTGATCAGGTCATGCGGCATGACGGTGTCGATGTCCACCGAGCTCATGCGCTCGCGGATCGCCCGCTCCATGCGCAGCAGGCCGACGCGGTACTGGTTCTCCATGAGCTCGCCGACCGACCGGACACGGCGGTTGCCGAGGTGGTCGATGTCGTCGATCTCGCCCTTGCCGTCCTTCAGATCCACCAGGACCTTGAGGATGGCCAGGATGTCCTCCTTGCGAAGCACGCGGAGCTGGTCGTCGGTCTCCAGGCCGAGACGGGCGTTCATCTTCACCCGGCCGACGGCCGACAGGTCGTAGCGCTCGCTATCGAAGAACAGACCGGCGAACAGGGCCTCGGCAGTCTCCAGGGTCGGCGGCTCGCCCGGGCGCATGACCCGGTAGATGTCGACCAGCGCCTCTTCCCGGGTGGCGTTCTTGTCGAGCGCCAGGGTGTTGCGCATGTAGGCGCCGATGTTCATGTGGTCGATCGCCAGGATCGGCAGCTCGGTCACACCGATGGAGGCCAGGGTCTCCAGCAGGTCGGCGGTGATCTCCTCACCGGCATCGCAATGGACCAGACCGGTGCTCTCGTCGATCAGGTCGGAGCCGACATACTGGCCGATCAGCTGCTCGCTGGTGACGAACATGTCCTTCAGGCCGCCCTCGATCAGCTTGCGCGAGGTGCGCGGCGTGATCTTGTCGCCGGCCTTGGCCACCACTTCGCCCGTGTCGGCATCGACCAGGTCGTCGGTCAGCTTCGCACCCTTCATGCGGTCGGCGTCGAACGGCAGGCGCCAGCCGTCGCCCTCGCGGGTGTAGGTGACCTTGCCGTAGAACGTGCTGAGGATGTCCTCGGCACTCATGCCCACGACCTTGTCGCGATGCACGTCGTCGCCGTTGGCGTGGCATGCCTTGATGTACGCCTCGCTCTGGTCGGAGAGCAGGGCGAGCAGGAGCGTCGTCGCCGGCAGCTTGCGGCGACGGTCGATACGCACGTAGGCGATGTCCTTGGCGTCGAACTCGAAATCGAGCCAGGACCCGCGGTACGGGATCACCCGGGCGGCGAACAGGTATTTGCCCGAGCTGTGGGTCTTGCCCTTGTCATGGTCGAAGAAGACGCCGGGCGACCGGTGCATCTGGCTGACGATGACGCGCTCGGTGCCGTTGACCACGAACGTGCCGTTGGCCGTCATCAGGGGCATGTCGCCCATGTAGACGTCCTGCTCCTTGATGTCCTTGATGGACTTGGAGCCAGTCTCCTCGTCCACGTCCCAGACCACCAGACGCAGGGTGACCTTCAGCGGGGCCGCGAAGGTCAGGCCGCGCTGCTGGCACTCCTCGACGTCGTATTTCGGCTCCTCCAGTTCGTAGCGCACGAACTCCAGCATGGAGCGCTCGGAGAAGTCGCGGATCGGGAACACCGACTTGAAGACTTCCTGCAGGCCGACATCGCCGCGGGCTTCCCCGGCAATGCCCATCTGCAGAAAGGCGTCGTAGGAGCTCTTCTGAACCTCGATGAGGTTCGGCATCGGCGCCACTTCGGGAATGCGACCAAAGCTCCGGCGAACGCGCTTACGACCGGTGAAGGATCCGACTGCGGAAACTGCCATCTTGCGACCTCGACCTCGCGTGTGACCCGCGGACCTTGCAATGTCCGTTGGGCGAAACGGTGACCCCTAACCTCGGCGCATCCGGCAGGAACCCCCTGAGGGGCCTGCGGCGCGTCTTCGGCGGGCAGTCCTCGCCTCGGCCAGGGGTCGGTGCGCCGTCGCTGCGGCGCCCGGCCCCGGGCCGAGAAGAGGAAACGGGTCGGGAGCGGACACGCAGGCGCGCCGCTCCCTTCCCGAACCTTAGCTGGAAATCGAGCCCAATTACTTCAGCTCGACGGTGGCGCCAGCCTCCTCCAGCTTCTTCTTCAGCTGCTCAGCTTCGTCCTTGGAGGCACCCTCCTTGACGGGCTTCGGAGCGCCTTCGACCAGGTCCTTGGCCTCTTTCAGGCCCAGGCCGGTGATGGCGCGGACTTCCTTAATCACGTTGATCTTCTTGTCGCCGGCGGCGGCAAGGATCACGTCGAACTCGGTCTTCTCCTCAGCGGCCGGAGCGGCATCGCCACCACCAGCAGCCGCGGCGACCGCGACCGGAGCAGCGGCGGACACGCCCCACTTCTCCTCGAGCATCTTCGACAGCTCAGCGGCCTCGAGAACGGTCAGCTCGGACAGAGCGTCCACAAGCTTTTCAAGATCAGCCATTTCAATTCACTCCACGTTGGTACTTCTGTTGACAGAGCGGTTCGTCCGCCCTCACTCCGACTGCTCGCTGCGGGCCGCAAGAACCCGGGCGATCTGGCCGGCCGGTGCAGCAAGCACACCAACCACCCGAGACGCCGGGGTCTGCAGGAGACCCACAAGCTTGGCACGCGACTCATCGATCGACGGGGTCTTGGCCAGGGCCTTGATCTCGTCGACGTTGAGTGCTCGTTCGCCCAGGCCGCCACCGACGATGGTGACCTTGTCGTTCTTATTGGCGAACTCAACGATCACCTTCGCCGCCGCCACCGGGTCGGCCGACGTCGTCACCGACGTCGGACCCGTGAAGAGGTCGCTCAGGTTCTCGTAGCGCGTGCCCTGCAGAGCAAGACGGGCGAGCCGATTCTTGGTGACCTTGTAGCCGGCCCCGGCCGCACGAACGTTCGAACGCAGGCCCTCGACCTCAGACACCGTCAGACCCGACTGATGGGTGATGACGACGACTTCGGAGCCCTCGAACGTCGAGCGAAGAGAGTCGACCAAATCGGCCTTTTCGGTTCGGTTCACCTCTTATCTCCGCAATTGGAACCGATGCGCCGCCGTTCTCGTTCGAACGTGGCCCGTCGGTCCGGTTGCACGAAGACGACACTCTCATGCCGCCCCTGTTCGCCTGTCCCAGAAGTCCAACATCGCCGGCTGGGCCGGTATCCGTTGGCGCTCCCGTCTGTACGGGCGAGATTTAAGGCCCCTCCGGATCTCTCCATCGGCGCCGCCCGTAGTCTCGGACAGGTCGGAACGGGATTTCTCCCGTCCCTCACGCCGGCCCGCGGCTGACCGCGGACCGTCGATCTCTTGTGCGCGGCCGCGTCAGGCGGCCGGCTCTTGTGCGCAGCCGCGTCAGGCGGCCGGCGCGGTACCCAGAACGGCGGTGTCGACCTTGATGCCCGGACCCATGGTCGAGCTGACCGACACGCGCTTGATATAGTGGCCCTTCGCACCGGTCGGCTTCGCCTTCTGGATCGCGTCGACGAACGCCGTGGCGTTCTCAACCAGCTGATCCTCGGAGAAGCTCGCCTTGCCGATGCCGGCATGGACGATGCCCGCCTTCTCGACGCGGAACTCCACCTGGCCGGCCTTGGCGGCGGCGACGGCGTCGGCCACGTTCGGCGTGACGGTGCCCAGCTTCGGGTTCGGCATCAGGCCGCGCGGGCCCAGCACCTTACCGAGACGGCCGACGACGGCCATCATGTCCGGGGTCGCGATCACGCGGTCGAAGTCCATGCGACCGTTCTGGATCTCTTCCATCAGATCCTCGGCCCCGACCACCTCGGCGCCGGCCGCGCGGGCCTCGTCCGCCTTGGCGTCCTTGGCGAAGACCGCGACGCGGACGTCCTTGCCGGTGCCGTGCGGCAGCGAGACGACGCCACGGACCATCTGGTCGGAGTGGCGCGGATCCACACCCAGGTTCATCGAGATCTCGACGGTCTCGTCGAACTTGGCGCTGGCCGCACCCTTGATCAGCTTGATCGCCTCGGCCATGCCGAAGAGAGCGGTCCGGTCGAGGTCGCCGTATGCGGCACGAAGACGCTTACCTGTTTTTGCCATGATCGCCTCACTCCACCACTTCGATGCCCATGGAACGGGCGGAACCCTTGATCATCTGAACCGCGCCGTCCATGTCGACGGCGTTCAGATCCGGCATCTTCGCTTCCGCGATTTCCTTGACCTGAGCCAGGGTGACCTTGCCGACCGCGCCCTTGTTCGGGGTCGCGGAGCCCTTGGCCACCTTCGACGCCTTCTTCAGGAAATACGCCACCGGCGGGGTCTTGGTGATGAAGGTGAAGGTGCGGTCGCCATAGGCGGTGATCACCACCGGCACCGGCATGCCCTTCTCCATCTTCTCGGTCGCGGCGTTGAACGCCTTGCAGAACTCCATGATGTTGAGTCCGCGTTGACCGAGAGCCGGACCCACCGGCGGAGACGGGTTCGCCGCTCCGGCCGGGATCTCCAGCTTGATATAGCCGACGATCTTCTTAGCCATCTGTTGCCTTCCTCTATTCGGTCCGTGGTGCGATGCCGCAGGGCTTCGCGGTCATCTTCCACAGGCCGTCCACAAACGAGCCGTTCCGGCCCCGGGCTTGCGCACCGGGATCGAACCCGAACGGGCTCAGGTTTTCTCGACCTGGGTGAATTCCAGGTCGACCGGCGTCGATCGTCCGAAGATCGACACCGCAACTTTCAGACGCGAGCGCTCCTCGTCGACATCCTCGACAAGGCCGTTGAAGGTCGCGAACGGGCCATCGGAGACCCGTACCTGTTCGCCGATCTCGAAGGTGATCGACGGCTTCGGCCGGTCCACGCCCTCGGAGACCTGCTTCAGCAGGCGGTCCGCCTCGGCGTCGGTGATCGGGATCGGCTTGCTCTTGCCGCCCACGAACCCGGCCACCTTCGGCTGCGACTTCACCAGGTGCCAGCTCTCGTCCGTCAGCTCCATCCGGACCAGGATGTAGCCGGGGAAAAACTTGCGCTCCGTGGTCGCCTTCACGCCGCGGCGCATCTCGATCACTTCCTCGGTCGGCACCAGGACCTCGGTGATCAGGTCCTCGAACTCGTGCTGCGCGACCTGCTCGTTGATCGACTGGGCGACCTTCTTCTCGAACCCGGAATACGTCTGCACCACGTACCAGCGTTGTGCCATGTCAGCCTCCGAGTCCGAGTACCAGTTGCACGCCCCAGGCCAGAACCTGGTCGACCACGAAGAAGAACACCGAGGCCAGAAGCACCATGATGAAGACCATCAGGGTGGCCACGGCCGTCTCCTTGCGGCTCGCCCACGTGACCCGCGACACTTCCTGTCGCACCTGGCGCACGAACTGGGCGGGACTCACCTTCGCCATCGTTTCCGCTCTCCGCCGCGCGGTCCCAGGAACATCCCAGGTAGCGCACTGGCACCATTTCCGAACACGTGAATGCGGATGGCGCCCATCGGGTTTCCCGACGGCGCCGCCCGCGAAACATCTCTTATATAGTGGCAGGAGTGGAGGGGCTCGAACCCCCAGCCCCCGGTTTTGGAGACCGGTGCTCTACCAGTTGAGCTACACTCCTAGCCTTGCAAAAGCGTTACCCGCCTCCGCTTACTCGATGACCCCCGGTTACTCGATGACCTTGGACACGACGCCGGCGCCGACGGTGCGGCCGCCTTCGCGGATGGCGAAGCGCAGGCCGTCATCCATGGCGATCGGCGCGA
>NZ_FNBW01000049.1 GCF_900102465.1 Thalassobaculum litoreum DSM 18839
TCTCGGCCGTCCTGGAGGCTCCTAGCGCCTCGTTGATCGGAGCTGAGGAGGCATTCACTGCTGATCTGGTCCCAATTTAAACGGCCTTAAACGCCAAATCGCATTCAGAAGCTCGACACGAAGGCCGGTGTTTCTCGTCGCGGCGGCTTCGTGAGAAGCTCCCGTGCGTAACGTTGGACCGTACGGAAAGGGGAATGCCGATGAACAGCAACGATAACCTCATCGCTTGGCTTGAGGGCGAGATCGGCCGGATGACCGACGCGATCGACAACAACTTTGGCATCACCGATACCTCCGAGGATGCCGCGGAAACTCGAGAGCGATACAAGAAGATCCGCGATCAGAATCAGGAGCAGCTTGATCGGATGCTGAAGAACCGCGGTCAGGTCTGACCTCCCGGCGCTTCTAGATCGGCCGCCGATGGCACCGCCCCATCGAAGTTCCGAATGAACCGGTTCGCCGCTCGTTCACGGTCGGTGAACGGGAGGCGATCGGGATTGCTGACCTTCCAGTTCTCCATGTACGGCAGGCTGTCGCAGCCGCAGTTGATGGTGTGCTTGGCAGGGGCTTCAGGATCCCGAGGATAGGCCAGCTTCACGCCAGCGATGACGAAGGGATCCGCGACCTCCTGGATCTGACCGTCGGCCACGACGTGGTCCGGCCGAGGGTGGAGCTTACCGCTCCGCCGCCATTGCTTCTTCAGGCCCGGCAGAACCTCGCGGGCCTGCGTCATACGTTCCTGGCCTGCAGCGGAATAGGCGCGGCCCAGCTCGGTGCGTATGAGAGTGAGCGCGCGCGATCGACCGCTGCCCAGGATCTTGGCGACCTTCGGAACCACTGCACTCGGTGTCTGCGTGCCGATGATGCTGAGGCCCAGCTCGGAGTTAATGCGGTCCGCCATCACGGTGGTGATGTTCCGTCCGCGATCGGTGAGGAAGACCTTCATCGCACGAAGCTGTCGGGTATCAACGGTCGGCAGCACCGCCCGGATCGAGGTCAGCGGATGCTGTCCCAGCGCCAGGCCGGCATCGATCGGAAGGTCGATCTGATCGATGCCGATCTGCCA
>NZ_FNBW01000024.1 GCF_900102465.1 Thalassobaculum litoreum DSM 18839
GGAGAGCTGATCCGACAGGGCACTGAACCGGTCCCAATCGCTCCAGATCGCCGGCAGCGCCTCCGACGGGTGGTCGAGGCTGTCCTTGGGAAAGAGCCTGGTCAGCGCCTCGCCGCCATGGCTTTCGATGGTGGCGGCCAGCGACCGGACCCGTTCGGCACCGTAATCCTGCTGACCCCGCATCATCGCGGTCAGTTCCTTCATGGCGTCGCCGAGCGCTTCCATGGAGTCCATGCGCTCCTTCACCACGCCCGAGGCGCCGCCATGGGCGATCGCGGTGGTTGCACCGGCTCCGATCGCAGCCGCCATCGCGACCGCGGCAATCATCTTGCGTTTCATCGTCAAACTCCGTTCGTCGTCGGATCGTTACAGGATCAGTCAAGCGGAAAACGAAGAGCGACGATCGGAGGAGGACAGGGAGGCGCACGCGCGACGTCAAGAACCGGCCGCATCACAAGCGGGAGAAACACCCGACCCGCCTCCCGGACCTGCACAGGACCGCTCTGACCAGGCACATCGAGACCCGCAAGCGAACAGCCGACCCCCAGACCGGCAAAAAACAACCGGGTGGCAACCCACGGCCCCTCCGCGCCGAGCGCACCCCCCACCCCCACCCCACCAACCAACAACTACACCGCAGACACGCCAAAAGCCAGAGCATGAGCCGCCACACCCGATGCAGCCACCAGAAGCCCAACCAGCACAAGCAAGAGCAACAACAGCAAACCGGCCGCGCACAACCCGCCCCGACCTGCCGCCGTGAAGCCACCCCCCACCCCAACCAGCAAAACATCAAGGGCGCCCTGCGCAGCACACCAAAGCACCGCACAAGCATAACGACGACCCCCTCACAGACACCCACAACAACCGCCAGGTCCCCGAAGCCCAACAGAGCTCCATCAACACCCATTAACGGGGCACAATAAAACCACCAACCGCCATCGTCGAGAACAACAAACACACCGGAAAGAAGCCGCGGGCCCACCTCCGACACAGCCCCAGCCCCCCCAGGGCAGCCGGAGCAACAAACATGGAACAGAACCAATCCAGCACGGCAAGAGCGACAAAACACACGAAAGCAAACCTCAACGAAACCGACGCCGCACCCGCCAGCCCGGCCCCCCACAACGGGCAGCCAACACACCCACCAGCCGCCCAGCGCCTGCAACCAAAAACGAGGAAAACCGAACCACGAAAAAAGAGAAAAACGCCTGAAAAGGAGGTCAAGAGGCGCAGTCACGAGCGGAGCCAAAAGAAATGGCAGAAAAGCAAGCCGCCCCTCCCGCGCAAAAGCCGCGGCGAGAAGCGGCGCAACGACCGCAAGATAAAAAACGGGAAACGGTCCCGACCCCAAACCCGGGCACCGCGGCCAGAAGAACCCGACCGCGAGACAAAACACACCACGCTCCACAACCCCGTCCGAAAACGGCAGCCCACAAACGCCGGCGACCCCATAATGCACGCGCGCAAAAAGACCGACGACGGCGACATCGTAACAAATCAACAGCTCCCCGAACAAAAACCACCAAAATGCAGCCGGCGCCAAAAACGCCAAGATCACGACCCGCCCATGGCAAAGGCCCCAAGCGGAATAACAACGAAGAGCCACGCCGTGGACAACGCAGAGGGCCGCCAGGCACGCACCAAGCTCACCACCAGCAACGAGGCACACACCACCAGGGCCAAGGCCCTCATCCAAAAAGTGATGCAAGCTCCAACCGCGCCCGACGACAAGACAGAAGACAAAGACGCGATACGACCCAGCGCGCCCGCCCCCCACAGAGAGACGAACATACCACCCACCAACAACCGAAAAGACACCTTCGCCGTCAGCCCCGGGGAATAACGCAACACCAACCCAGTCGAGCGCGGCCACAAACACCACAAAAACACCCAAACCAACCACAACAGAGACAACCGGAACACCGACAACGAGCCCCACCCCGCCAAACGCCACGCGACACACATCGCCAGCAAAGCGCTAGGAAAAAGCTACCAAGACAAACAAGACAAAACGCCAGAACCCCGGCAAGAACTGACAACACCAGAACTCGACCGTCCCCCAGCCAGAACCAGACACAACCACCAGGACCGCCCAGCCACAGCAATCACCCACAACCCACCCGCGCACAAGCCCGAGCACCACCCAAACAACAACCGCGACATACAAGATCTTCCGCCAAATGCCGGCCACGTCATCCGCGGAAACCCCCTTGACCACCGCAAAAGCCCCAGCGCCATCAAGCCAAAACACGACAAGACGCACAAGCAGACCGACAGCCCGCGCACAAGGAAGGTCAGCCACGGTAAATCGATGGCGCCCAAAACACGGAAGACCCAGGTCCCAGACCCAAACCGCAACAGGCCAAAGGCCGCAAAGCACCGAAACGACTTGGCACAAAACCCCCAAAAAGCCGAGACGTACAGGAGCTGCAAGCCACTCCCCAGAAAAAGAACGGGTCGCCAGCCAACCCAAGATACAACCGCCGGCCGCCGAGCCGCGAACTCCACCTGACCAAGCTCACACCAAACGAAGCCCGCCCGCAGCACGGAAAGCGAACGATCGCCACAACGACCGTCACAGAAGGCCAGACACCAGCCGAGAAAGCGACCAACCAGAAGAACCCCGCCAAACACGAACACGAAAAACATGACCAACATGACCGAGCCCAAGAACCACCCGACCAAAATCATCACCAGGAACCAGCCCTACCCGCCCAAGGACAGCCCCACGACCACCGACCCCACAGACAGGAAACCGACCAAGACCACGAAAGGAGCGACTAGATGCACCACCCGACGAACCGCAACGTCAAAAAGGGCCAGAAGCAAAAAACGAACAAGCCGACAACGAGAACATCAAAAAAGCCAACATCATCAGAAGCCACCTGACCAACCAGGGAGACCAAACCCAAGGCGCAACCAGCCAAGCGAACGAGGCAACCAGCAACAACCAGACCAACACCAAACCCCACACGATCGTGCCCGACCAGCCCCACGGCATGACGGCCAAGCAAGACGCCGCCAAACCCCACCAAGAGCAGCCCGGCAACACCCAACACGGCCACACCGGACGCCGGCGGGAGAGGTTCGCTGCGGCCCCGGAAGATTACATCACGGCGGAGGATCCAGTTTGCGGCATGAGCGTCGACCGCGCCTCGGCGCAGCACATGGCCAAGCACGCCGGAGAGCGGTTCTACTTCTGCTCCGAGCGATGCCAGACCTGCTTCGAGGCCGAACCAGATGCCTTCCTCGGGAACCATTCCGCGCCGGGACCGATGCCGGAGGGGACGCTCTACACCTGTCCTATGGATCCCGAGATCGTCCAGGATCATCCCGGCGACTGCCCGATCTGCGGCATGGCGCTCGAGCCGATGACGCCGACCACCGATGCCGGTCCCAACCCCGAGCTGATAGATTTCCGCCGCCGCCTCTGGATCGGCGGACCTCTGGCGGCCGGAGTGTTCGTTCTGGAGATGGGAGATCACCTAGGACTGCCTCTCGCCGAGGAGCTTGGGCCGACACTGCATATCTGGCTGCAGTTCCTGCTGGCGACACCGGTCGTGGTCTGGATCGCGTTTCCGTTCTTCAAGCGCGGCTGGTCATCGATCGTGAACCGAAGCCCGAACATGTGGACCCTGATCGCCCTTGGCACCGGTGCTGCATATCTGTTCAGTCTTGTCGGCATGCTGTTTCCCGGCGTTTTCCCAGCGTCGTTGTTGAACCAGCACGGGCAGGCGCCGGTGTATTTTGAGGCGGCGGCGGTGATCCTGATCCTGGTGCTGGTCGGGCAGGTCATGGAGCTATCGGCCCGGGAGCGAACCGGCGATGCGATCCGCGCCTTGCTCAACCTAGCCCCGAAGACGGCGCGGCGGATCACTGACGACGGCGAGTCCGATGTTCCCTTGGAGGAGGTCCGCCAGGGCGATCGGCTGCGCGTGCGTCCTGGTGAAAGCGTCCCAGTCGACGGTGTGCTGCTTGAGGGCAGGTCCGCCGTGGATGAGAGCATGATCACTGGTGAGCCGGTCCCGGTCGAAAAGGCAGAAGGCGACGGCGTCACGGGCGGCACGCTGAACAAGTCCGGCAGCTTCATCATGACGGCAGAGAAGGTCGGCGCCGACACCGTGCTGTCGCGCATCGTCGATATGGTGGCAAAGGCGCAGCGCAGCCGGGCGCCGATCCAGGCGTTGGCCGACAGGGTCGCGGGATATTTCGTGCCTGCGGTCGTGCTAATCGCCCTCGCCGCGATGGCGTCCTGGCTGATCTTTGGGCCGAGCCCGGCGTTGTCCTACGCGGTCGTGGCCGCAGTCAGCGTGCTGATCATTGCTTGTCCCTGCGCGCTTGGCCTGGCGACTCCGATGTCGATCATGGTCGCGACCGGGCGCGGAGCCCAGGCCGGCGTACTGATCCGCGACGCCGAAGCCCTGGAGCGCTTCGCAAAAGTGGACGTGCTGATCGTCGACAAGACCGGGACACTAACAGAAGGCCGGCCGACGCTGACCGACGTCATTGCCGCCAACGACGTGGTGGAGAGCGATCTTTTGTCCCTCGTTGCCTCCCTTGAGCGGGGCTCCGAGCACCCGCTTGCCGAGGCGATTGTCGACGGTGCCGAAAAACGGGGTGCGGCGCTGTCAGACACCGCAGACTTCGAGGCCGTGACCGGCAAGGGTGTGCGCGGTACGGTGTCGGGCAAGGCCATTGCCCTCGGTAATGCGGCGATGATGCGCGATGTTGGCGCTGATCCGGAGGCGTTCGCGGAAACTGCAACGTCGCTTCAGGAGCAGGGCAAGACCGCCATGTTTGTTGCGGTCGACGGCCTAGCTGCGGGTCTGATAGCCGTCGCGGACCGGGTTAAGGAGACTACACCTTCGGCGATCCGTGCGCTGCATGAGGCCGGCCTGCGGATTGTCATGGCCACCGGCGACAGCCGACGAACCGCCGATGCGGTGGCCCGTGATCTCGGCATCGACGATGTGCGGGCCGAGGTCAGCCCGGAGGACAAGGGCACTTTGGTTGAGGAACTTCGCGCCCAGGGGCTTAAAGTCGCCATGGCCGGCGATGGGGTCAATGACGCCCCGGCCCTGGCGGCCGCCGATGTCGGTATCGCCATGGGAACAGGTGCGGATGTCGCCGTCGAAAGCGCCGGCGTGACCCTGGTGAAGGGCGACCTCATGGGGATTGTTCGCGCCCGGCGGCTGGCTCAGGCGACGATGGGCAACATCCGTCAGAACCTGTTCTTCGCATTCGTTTACAATGCGGCAGGCGTGCCGATCGCAGCGGGCGTCCTCTACCCAATGTTTGGCATCCTCCTGTCGCCGATTGTCGCCGCGGCGGCCATGAGCCTGTCCTCGGTGTCAGTGATCGGCAACGCCCTGAGGCTCCGCACACTCAAACTCGGAGGTTAAAATGTGCTCCCTGAGGCGCTGTCACACCTTCTGGAGGGCAGAGCGTCAAAAAGTACGCTAAACAACGTTCTAATGACTGCAATCTGGGCCCGTAGGCAAAGTGTATTCGTTCGCCGGCCTGTGGCCAGCGCCTGGAAGACCTTGGCGGGTGTGCCGCGAGCTCCTGATCGACGACGATTGATCACGCTCTCATCCGCGGGTTGGAAACCGCACTTCCCGTCTCCGTCGTTGGGCCTGCCTCTCTCTAAGCACGGGCGCCGGATGATCCTGCCCCAACGTATACCGAGGATTGCCCATCGGGGTTTCCGTACCATTTTCCCCGGTACTTTGGGGGAATCCGGTACGGAAACCCCTGAACAGTCGATCCGAGGGATCGCCGTCGGGCGGAAGAACTACCTCTTCATGGGCTCCGAGGGCGGCGGCAAGGCCGGGGCCATCGCCTACACCCTCATCGAGACCGCCAAGCTAAACGGCGTCGACCCGCAGGCCTGGCTCACCGACGTGCTCGGCCGGATCGCCGAGCACAAGATCAACTGGCTCGATGAGTTGTTGCCCTGGACCTACGCTCAGCACTGCTGAGCGTACCGGCGATCGTCAGACCTGGTCAGATGGGCTTGGCCAGACGCTCACGATCGGGCGTCGCCCCATGACGGTCATTGGAAGCGCTAGATGTTTAGTCCCGGTGTGTGATGGTACGATTTCGTTGACCATCGACAAGGACGGGTTATAGGACAGGTACTAAACGGCAGCGCCACGACCACAGCCGGCCATCGAGATAAAATCCTTGTCAGATCGTTCCAGAACTTGTGCCCTCGCGATCGACACCCTGCGATCTATAGCTATTAGAGATGCAAGAGGAGTATGACGGCCATGACAGTGGTGGAGTTCACCATCGGCCGCCTGGCGAGAGAGACCGGGTGTAAGATTCCCACAATTCGCTATTACGAGCAGATCGGGCTGCTGCCGAAGCCCATCCGCTCCGCCGGAAATACCCGGCTTTACGGCCCTGCGCACAGGGCGCGCCTTGATTTCATCCAGCATTGCCGGGAACTCGGCTTCCCGCAGGCAGCGATCCGGGGTCTGTTGGACCTGACCGATCATCCGGATCGGTCCTGCGAGGCGGTGACCGAGATCGCGGCGGCGCATCTGGCGGACGTGAACCGGCGCCTTGCCAGCCTATCGACCCTGAAGGACGAACTCACGCACATGATCGAAGCGTGCGAAGGTGGCCGCGTCACGCAGTGCCGCATTGTCGAGACCTTGGCGGACCATTCCCACGGCCATTGTCTCGGTCACGATCACGGCGACAAAGGACGGGTGGAGTGCGGCAACTGATGCTGATGGTGGGCCAGATTCCATTATCTTCGAGAGGTCGCCGACTACCGAAGGCCAAGCAAAGACACGGGCAGCCACGTCACGACGGCCGGCATGATCAGGATGAGCGTGATCATCAGCAGTTGAATGGCAACAAGGGGCACGACCCCGCGATAGATCGATAACATTTTGATGCTGTCCGGCGCCGACCCCTTCAGGAAGAACAGCGCGAAGCCGAAGGGCGGGGTCAGAAACGAAGTCTGCAGCACCAGAGCGATCAGCGCCCCGATCCAGACGCGCGCAAGGTGGTCCGAGCCGACGTATTGGCTAAAGTCCAAGGTGCTGATAACCGGATAGAAAATAGGCAGCGACACCAGCGTGATCTCGATCCAGTCAATGAAGAAACCGAGGACGAACAGGATCAACAGCACGATCGCCAGAATCCAGAAATCCGACAACGCCGTACCGTCGAACAGCCCGACGGCAATATCGTCGCCGCCGTAGAACCGGAACACCAGGGAGAACACGCTCGCTCCCAGGACGACGAAAAACACCATCGCGGTGATTTTCATTGTGCGAAAAAGCGCAAGGCGCACCAGCGACGGGGTGAAGCCACGATAGATGAAAATGAGCAGTGCGGCGCCCACGGCTCCCACGGCGGCGGCCTCCGAAGGGGCGACCCATCCGGCAACAATCGATCCAAGCACGAAGACAATCAACCCGACTGGCAGTACGAAACCTCGGACCGCCTGAGCCAGAAGCGAGCGGCCATCGGTTTCGGGAACATCCCCATCGACGGGACGCCGAACAAGGAAATCCGAAGCGACGAAGTAGGTACTGAAGGCAATCGCCAACCCGACGATGGGCACGAGCGGGGCGAGGAACATGCTACCGATCGTTAATCCGAGAGCATCCGAGAGAAAGAACAACATTATGGCGGGCGGTGCGATCACACCAAGCGTGCCGGCGGCGGCGATGGCGCCGGTCGCAATCTCAGGCCGATAGCGCTGTTCCATCATCGTCGGCAGCGCCGCCAGCGCGATGGTCGCAACCGACGCGCCGATCACGCCCGCCATCGGCGCCAGCAACAACCCGATCAAGATCACGGACACGCACATGCTGCCGGGAAGCCGTTTCAACACCCGTTGCAAGAACAGCAGCAACTCACGCGCCGCGCCGCTGATTTCCAACGCGACCCCCATGAACAGCAGCATCGGCACCGCCGGATAGATCAGGTTCTCACCGATGGCGCTGTAGATGCGGTAGGGGACCAGGAACAGCGAAGGGATTGGAAACTCATCGATCATGACGCCGATCAGCGCGAAGCCAATGGCCACACCCGCTAGGATACTGGCGACGGGAAACCCGGTAAACAGAAGCGCCGCGAGCGAGAGCAGCATCAAGACCGGAAAATACTCGACCAGCATCAACGGTGTCCTTCTCTCTCGCGTTCGGGTCGAATAAGACGGCAGACGGCGGCGAGGAACAGAAGCAATGCCCCGACCGGCAGCGCCGACTTGACGATCCAGCGTGCCGACAGGCCAAGGGCGGCACGCGAGCCTTCATCCTGAACGTAGGACAACCAGGCCATTCGCGCGCCGAACCACACCAGGATCAGCGACAACGGAATCAGCAGGGTGATCAGAAGAACTCGCTCGATGCGCGTTCGCAGACGTTTCGATAACCGTTCCCGCACGATGTCCACCCGGACATGGCCGTTCTTGAGATAAGTGTAGCCAATTCCGAACATCACGCAGGCGAAGAAGAAGTGCCAGGTCAGCTCCTGCAAAGGCGTTGAGCCCAACTGGAGAAACCGGCGCGTGGTGATGTCGAAGATGGATGTCAGTATCAGGCCCGGCAGAAACACATAAGCTGCAACGGCACCGCCCATCGAGACGAGCTTCTCAGCGTATCCAAGCAGTGCTTTCATGCTCTCTGGCTTCCATCGATCCCAGCGACACTCGGTTCTAAAGGACGGTCGATAACAAGCCATTCCGCGTCCATTCGCCGAGCCATGAAAGAACCATAGTTTCTATAGTCACTATAGATTCAAGGATAAATTCCGATCCATCTAAGCGGACCACACCGGTAACATGGCCGCCTGCCAATGAACCTCAGCTTCGGCAGCCACGAAGTAATCACAAAGTGGTGGACACCGGGCGCTTACGGTTCACCAAAACGTTTGCCAAGCCTTCGGAGGTCGACGTGCCGACCGGCTTTCCGGCGCGCTGGCGTTGAGCGTAGTCGACTAGGTACGCACTCTGACCATCGACATATTACCGCAGGCACGCCTCCTGGAGCGCCACGACAGTGCGCTGAATATCACCGAGCACCCGCTGCGCAATGCCGTGGTTGAGAGTCATGTCGTCAACGCCTGCCGGAGCGTCGATCTTGCCAACTCAACCATCCTCCAGGCGCCGAAGCCCGAAAGCCGGGCGGACCCCCACCAGTTCGAGCTTCCAACTCGTCCAACGCACCCGTCTCGTCCGATCCATGGATCCCTCACATCTGACCGATCGCGAGAACCCATAAGTCCGTCCGACCGCGGCGTTTGGAAAACTCCTCGGACTTTTGGCGAATGTGGTACGGGAACCCTGAGCCGGGCAATCGCGATGAGCTGTGAGGCCGTGCCTTGGCCCGTCTAAACCAGTACCCGCTTCCAACCGATCTTATATTCCTGACGCCTCAGGTCCCGCAATTTCTTACACCCAACCGGCTGCAACGGAGGGACCGGCAGGAGCAAACTCCACGTTCCAATCGGTCCTAGTTCCTCTTGAAGCTCTAGCCGCTGTAGGGATTATATTTTGTGAGCATCGGAAACTCGAGGCCTGATCATGTCGTCCCAATCCGCCCACAACCAAGACCATTCGCATGTCCCTCCTGTGAAGGCGTGCTGCTCTCACGAGCACGGCCATATACACGATCAGGATCAAAAACATGATCACGGGGGCGCCTGCTGCGGCGCCGATGTAGTGGTCGGACCGGTGGATGCGTCGGGTCGTAGTTTTCAGGTCTCGGGGCTCGATTGCGCGGAGGAGGTGTCGATCCTGAACAAGGTCATCGGCCCGATGGTTGGTGGGGCCGAGCATCTGGCCTTCGACGTCATCAACGGGCGCATGACCGTGCTCGACAGCGCGCAATCGGTACCCGATGACACGATCATCAAGCTTGTTGCTGGCACGGGGATGAGTGCGAGGCCGTGGGACGCAACCAATGCTTCTGCAGATCAGGCTGCGCATCTTGCGCTACAGAAGATGTTCACGATGGCCAGCGGCGGACTTTGGTTCGCCGGATTTTTGTATCACGTCTTCGAAATGGGTTTAGGTGGCGCGCTTGGCCTCTTCGCAGGCCATGGTGAGACACCGATTCCGTTACTCGAGGTCGCACTGTTTGGATTGGCGATCTTGTTCGGAATCTGGCTTGTTGCGCCCAAGGCGTGGTCGTCTGCTCGCAGGCTTTCACCGGATATGAACCTTTTGATGGTGGTCGCCGTCGCCGGCGCCATCGGGCTGGGCGAGTATTTCGAGGCAGCGACGGTGGCTTTCTTCTTCTCGCTGTCCCTTTACCTCGAAAGCTGGAGCGTAGGCCGCGCGCGCAATGCTGTTGCAGCCCTTCTGGATTTAGCTCCGCCCACGGCGCGCGTGATCCGCGGCGATGGGCGCGAAGAGAACATTCCCGCCGCGCAGGTCACCATCGGTGACTCGTTCGTAGTGCTCGGCGGCGACCGCATCCCGCTTGACGGTAATGTGACCGGAGGCATGGGCGCCGTAAATCAGGCCCCCATCACAGGCGAAAGCGCGTTGGTGCCAAAAGAGATCGGTGACGAAGTCTATGCCGGAACGATTAATGGCGAATGCACCCTGACGGTGCGCGCCACCAAGGCCGCGTCTGATACGGTGCTAGCAAAAATTACCCGCATGGTCGGTGACGCTCATGCGCGCCGCGCGTCAGTGGAGCAATGGGTGGCGAAATTCGCCCGTATCTACACGCCCATCGTCATGGTGCTGGCTGTAGCCGTTGCGGTGCTGCCGCCACTACTGGCAGGTGGCGCGTGGGGCTACTGGTTCTACAATGCGCTGGTGCTCTTGGTCATCGCCTGCCCTTGCGCACTGGTGATTTCGACACCTGTCTCCATCGTTGCGGCGCTGGCCGCATCGGCGCGGGCGGGCGTGCTGATCAAAGGCGGCGCCTATGTTGAGGCGCCGGGCCGAACAACTGCACTGGCGATGGACAAGACCGGAACGATCACGGAGGGTGAACCTGAGGTCGCCGCGCTTCACCCTTTAGGTGGCGCTTCTGAGGCCGATCTCGTCGAACTGGCGGCAGGTTTGGAGGCGCGGTCGTCGCATCCGCTGGCGCGCGCCATCCTCGCGCGGGCTGAAGCCTTCGGCATCACTGTAACGGCAGCGGAGGACACGTATACGGTACTGGGCCGCGGCCTTGAAGGGCGCGCGAACGGACGCGCTGTCTGGCTTGGTTCGGACCGGTTCGCACGGGAAAAAGGCTTCGGTGATGCCATCCCGGCGGATTTGCGCGACCGGATCGAAGGGGCGGGTAGCACCCTTGTCGCAGTAGGTGACGAGACAGGCGTAACTGGCATTTTAGAACTGCGCGATCGTATCCGGACAGATGCCAGGAGCATCATCGCGCTACTGCATGCGCAGGGTGTGACGACCATCGTGATGCTGACCGGCGACAACGAACGCACTGCACGGGTGGTAGCGTCCGAGGTGGGGATCGATGAGGTCAGGGCCAACCTTCTGCCCGAGGACAAGGTTGCGGCCATTGAGGAACTAGTGGACACCCACCCTACGGTCGCGATGATCGGCGACGGGGTGAATGATGCGCCGGCCATGGCGCGGGCACATTACGGAATTGCCATGGGGGCTGTCGGGTCGGACGCGGCAATCGAGACGGCGGACATCGCGCTGATGACCGATGATCTCGCCCGTGTGCCTTGGTTGATCCGACATTCGCGACGCACGATGTCGATTATCCATCAGAACATCGGCATTTCGCTGGTGACAAAAGCGCTGTTTGTCGGGCTCACCGCCTTCGGCATGGCCTCCATGTGGGGAGCCATCGCCGCGGATGTGGGTGTCTCACTTCTCGTGGTCGCCAATGCGCTGCGTCTTCTGAAGGGCACGCCGAGTAAACGACAGCCGCCTGCGGGGGGGGCAGTCTCCGGGCACCAAGGTCAGGGGGCTCTTGCTCCCAGTCACTGAGCACGGCGCCGCCCGGTCGATCAGACGGCGCTGGTTCGTCATTTGCGATCTAGCAGAGGACCGACGACTAGTATCACGACACCACAGAAGATGGCCGTGTCAGCGAGGTTGAAAGCTGGCCAATGCGAAGCACCAACATAAAAATCAAGGAAATCGGTGACACCGCCAAGCCGCACTCGGTCCACGACATTCCCAAGCCCACCGCCCAGAATGAGCCCGTAGGCCGTGGCATCGCCCTTGCGTTTGGCGCGAAAGGCGAGATTCACGAGCCAGGCGCAAATCGTCAGTGCGAGCGCGACAAGAGCAAAGGCGGGCGTGTTCCCGAACATGCCGAAACTCACGCCTGTGTTACGATGTAGCACGAGACTAAAGCCCGAAAACACGGCAACGCCATCCGTTAGCGAGTCCCGGTGGGCGATCGCAATCGCCTTGGTCGCCTGATCAAGCGTCAATGCGAAAACCGCGGCATATGCGGCGAATACGAATGGTGTCCGGGGTTTCCTCATGCCCATCATCCCAGCCAGACGTCGAGGAAGAGCATGATCACGAGCCCAATGGCGAGGCCCAACGTCGCCTTGTTCTGGTGGCCGCTTCGGTGTGTCTCGGGGATGATTTCGTGACTAATAACGTAGAGCATTGCACCCGCAGCGAAGGCGAGCCCCCACGGCAGGAGCGGTTCAGACAGGGAAATGATACCGGCGCCAAGCACGCCGCCGATCGGTTCGACAAGGCCGGTCATAGCAGCGATGCCCCAGGCGCGAAACCGGGTATACCCTTCGCCAAGAAGCGCTACGGCCACCGCCAGCCCTTCGGGCGCGTTCTGAAGACCGATGCCGATCGCGAGCGGCAAGCCTCCCTCCACACCGCCTGACCCGAACCCAACGCCGACTGCCAGTCCCTCAGGAAAGTTGTGAATCGTGATCGCGATGATGAACAGCCAGACACGCTTGAGCGACGCCCCCTCGGGCCCTTCACGCCCGGAACGGAAATGCTCGTGCGGCAGTTTCTCGTTCATCAGAGCCACTGCGCCCATACCGATAAGGATCGCCACACAGACGATGGCGGCCGGTACGGCGCCGATTTCGAATCGCAGCTCCGCCGCGTCGAGCGCGGGAATAATGAGCGAGAAGAACGAGGCTGCCAACATCACACCAGCCGCGAAGCCGAGCGATAGATCCCGTGTGGCGCGCGACGGAACACGCCCGAACAGGACCGGAATGGCCCCGACTGCTGTGAGCGACCCGGCTGCCAGACTGCCCAGGAGACCCAGAGCAATTGGAGGGAGGTCCATCACAATTGGAACCATCCGACATTAAATGCGCCGAAAAGCAATAATGATAAGCGAAATTCATATGGCAATGTGATTTGCGCACAATACAGGCGATAACTAATTAAATTTTTTACAAGGTAGTATTTAAAATATCTGCAACCACTATTCATTGTGCCTTGTGCCTTTGAGAGGCTGTTCATTGAGTGAGGGTCCGACTTCATTCTGACCAAACGTCATTGCACAGATTCGACCGCGGAGTTTGCACCTGCGCATGTGCGGAACGAAATGCGCGCACCAAAGCGGCAAGATCTCGTTTCATCAATCAGAGGCTTTCGATGGTGTTACGTGCGATCACACGCGCGAGTTGTTCGTCAAGACGGGCGCGCGCATCTTCAAGACGGGTGAGAGCCGCATCACTGGCGGCAATCTGTTCCGCGGCCTCGGCAAGACGGTCATCCGAAAGGGGGTCGGTCGGTCGACCGTTCACGCGCACCTCGTAGTGCAGGTTGGGCCCTGTCGCAGTGCCAGTTGCGCCGACGCGCCCGATGAGGTCGCCCGCCGCAACACGGTCGCCCCGGGATAGTCCGTCGGGGACAGCGCTGAGATGCGCGTAAAGGGTTGTGGTCTCCGACCCATGCGCAATCTCTACTGCGCGGCCATAGCCCCGGCGTGAGCCGATGAAACTGACTCGGCCTGGTGCGGTCGCGTAGACCGGGGTACCGCGCGCGACCGAGAAATCGACGCCCGTGTGCATTCGCGTGTCGCCGTAGACGGGATGTGTCCTGCGCCCGAAGACGGAACTGGGTCGCGCGCCCTCGACCGGCGGCGCGAAGACGCGCACCACGGCCCCATCGCGATAGATCGTCGCCAACCCGGTGCCGTCTTCGGGCCAGATGATCTCAAACAGCGTGTCGCCAATTTCGAGTGCCGCGAATGTCAGGTCCGGATGGCCGACGATGTCGTTGCCGATACGCGCCTCGCGCCACATCAGCCGAAGGGTCTCGCCGCCCGCAAGATCTCGCCGGAAATCCACGAATCCGCCCAGCATCTGCGCCAGATCGACCGCGAAGCGCGCCGGAATGCCGCCCGCGTCGAGCGCGGCGAAGACCGAGCTTTCGATATGGGCTTCAGCAGCGAGGGTAACGATTTTGGGATCGGGGGCGACCACGTGCGTCGCCATCTGTTCGTCGAAGACAGCTTCTATCCGGACACCGTCGTCCACCTCCAGCACGACGCGGCGGGGGCTACCGTCGTGCGTCGAGACCACGCTCAGAGAATGGCCCGGACGTAGTCGGAGCAGGTCGAACTCTGCCGCAAGCGCGAGGGCGACTTCGGCGCGAACCTGGGCAGCAAGACCCGCCTCCACGAGCAACCCGTCGAGCGTCTCGCCCGCAGCGATCTCACGGGACCATGTCCGGAGCGAAGGCTCGATCTTCGGAAGCGATGGCGCGACGACCACGACAGACGGCAGAGCGGGCGAGCTGACCATCGGAGCGGTGTCCGAACGGGCGAGGGTCGGCGCGAGGACGGGCGCCGGTACGGACAACGACTCAGGGGTCCAGAGGGCGGCCTCGGCAAGGGCGGGCGGCACAGGGTCTCTTGTCCAGTTGCCCGAAAGTGGGAGGGCGGTCGCAGACACGCTTCCCGCCGTCACGATTCCGATTGCCAGATACTTCAGCTTCATGTCGCCCCCTCGGTTCCTTCTTCCAGCGCACGGCGGATCTTCGGCACTGCGAACTCCCTTGGTTCGTGATAGTCGATCATGCTGACGAAACCGCCGGCCGCGTCGAACAGGAACACGCTTGCCGTGTGGTTCATGGTGTAGTCGCCGCCGTCGATTGGAACACGCTCATACGTCGCTCGGAACCCTTCCGCCGCGCGCGCGATTTGATCTTGCGCACCGGTCCAGCCACGGATCGCCGGATGGAAATAGCTGACATATTCAGCCATAGCCTCGACGGTATCCCGTTCCGGATCGACGGTGATGAAGATCACGTTCATCTGCGCGGTATCCTTGCCAAGCGCATCGAGCCAGCCGGAAATGTCCGACAGCGTGGTTGGGCAGACGTCGGGACAGAACGTGAAGCCGAAGAACACCATGGTCGGACGGCGGACCAAGGTCTCCGGACCGACCCGCTGCCCCTCGTGATCTGTGAGACGGAAATCCATTTCCGTCAGCTTCAGCGGAAGCCGCCCTGGAGGTTCGGGCGCGCCGGGACCGTCCACCCGCCACCAGCCGACGAACAGCGTCAGCCCCATGGCGCCCAGAGCAGCGGCGCCGTATCCAAGAGCCGCTCGGCGCCGCATCAGCCCTCCGGTCCGCGCGCCGCGATTCCGAGGATCGGCACTACGACCGTTATCTTCCCGCCGTCCGAGAAACTCAACGCCAGCGGGAAGCTATCGCCCTCGGTCATCGGCCCCTGCAAACCCATGAGCATCACATGTAGCCCGCCGGGCGCAAGTTCCACCCGTTTGTCCGGAGCGATCGTGATCTTGCTTGCAGGTGCCATCGAACTGACCCCATCGGAATTGGTCGTCGTTTCGTGAATTTCGGACATCATGGAGAGCGGCGTGGCGAGGCCGGTCAGCATGACGGCCTCGTCTCCAGTGTTGTGGATCGTCATATAGGCCGCGCCGGGTCGATTGCCCCCGATGGAGGCGCGCGCCCATGCGTTTTCGACGACGACATCCTTCGACCCGGCAAGGGCCACACCGGATGTAAGTGCGAGTGCGGTGAGGGTCGCCAGCAACGGGATGGTGAGCTTGTTCATTCGCGGGTATCTCCCTGTCTCATGCGCGTCATGGTCACGAGCCGCCCGCAGCCACTTCCTCGGCCACCAGCGCGCGCAGTTCAGCTTTGCCGAATGGATCGAGGAGCCGACCGTTGACGAAAAACGTGGGAGTCCCGCGCACGCCCATGGTTTTAACATCAGCGCGGTCCTGGTTCAGGATTGCCACAACGTCCGGCGCCAGCATCTGGGTGCGAGCGGCTTCGGGATTCAGTCCGGCGGTTGCCGCGATTTCCAAGATGATCCCCGGAGCAACCCCGCCGTGCGAGGCCCATCGCGGCTGCTCGCGCAGGAGCGCCTCCATCACGGGTTCGTAGACATCCTGCAAGCGGGCCGCCTCGAGCACGCGGATGGCTTCCTCAGACGCTTCGCCGTGGAACGGCGTGTAGCGGATCACGACGCGCACCGCGTCGCCATGCTCTTCCATGATTTCCTTGACCACCGGATAGAAGGCGCGGCAGGCCTCGCAGGCCGGATCGAAAAACTCGACGATCGTGACAGGGGCATCCTCGGGTCCGAGGATCGGGGAGTAAGACCGCAGCAGCGCCTCGCTCTGTTCGGGCGGAACCGTCGCGGTTGCGGCGACGGACGCGGGACGTGTCGTGAACCAGGCCGCTGCGGCGAATACGGCAACAGCGACAGCAGCGACCGAGAGGATGAGAAAGCGGCGGTTCATGGGTGCGGGTCCTTCAGAGACAGGGCCGACAGGCTCGCGGTGAGCGTGAAGGCGACAAGCGACAGGAGCGGGATCGGAACCCCGAGGATCAATTGATTGGTATCGGTGCAGGAGGGGCCGGTCGCCGTGCAGGGCTGAACGGGCTCCGGGATGACGCCGACGTAAAGGCCCATGTGCCACAGCGCGAGGGCCCCGCCGCAAAGGCTGAGCGCCACGCCATAGCGTCCAACGCGGGCGTCGCGCCACCACAGGCCAAGGCCCAGAACGATGGGCAGCGGGAACATGAATGCGCGCTGATACCAGCACAGCAGACAAGGCATCTGGCCCAGCACCTCGCCGATGAACAGCACCGAGAGAGTGGCGATGACCGCAACGATCCATGCCGCCGCAAGGGCCGTATCTCCCGTCACTCTCGGGATCATCCGGCGACGCGCCCGCTCAGATCGGCAAGGATCTCCTCGGCCGGGGTACCGTAGCTCCAGGCTTTCACGTAACCGCCCTCGGGGTCGAACAGAAAGAGCTGCGAGGAATGGCCCATCGTGTATCCGCCGGGCGCCGCGACCTCCTTGACCTTTTCATAGAAGATGTGAAAGCTGTCGGCTGTCCTGTCTATCTGGTCGGGCGTTCCGGTCAGGCCCACGATCCCGGCCTCGAACCTCGGCACGAAATCCGCGAGAACCGATGGCGTGTCGCGCTCGGGATCGATGGTAATGAAGAGCGGCTGAACCTGCGCCGCATCCTCGCCCAGCCCGTCCATGACGGCGGCGACCTCGGCGAGAGTCGTCGGGCAGATATCGGGGCAATTGACGAAGCCGAAAAAGACCAGCATCCAGCGGCCCGAGTAATCATCCTCCGTGCGCGCCATCCCGGTGTGATCCGTCAACTCAAAGGTCGCGCGAAACGCAGGCTCAACCTCGGCGGCCTGATCCCTGCGGTAATCAGCCCAGAGCTGCAACCAGACAAAAGCAAGCGCTGCAACGCCCACGAGCGCCCAGAGGATTTTTTGAAGAACGGTCAGTCGCAATGCACTTAGCCTGCCTATGATTTCTGAATTCTTGGCTGTTTACACCCTCAAGCAACTAGAGGTTCAACCCGTTTGTTCAGTCATCTATGTCGGCTTCGCGGACCTGTGTAGAGGCTGATAGCCTTGCCAACCCGTACCGCAAAACCTATTAGGACCTAAGCATTGCGGAGGCACCCATGCTGACGATCGGTAATCTGGCCAGGAAAACCGGCACTAAGGTCCAGACCATCCGCTATTACGAGCAGATCGGTCTGATGCCGGAACCTGGCCGGACCGACGGCGGCCAGCGCCGCTATGGCAACGCCGAGCTGGACCGGCTCGCCTTCATCCGGCACGCGCGTCAGTTGGGCTTTTCTCTCGAAGCGATCCTGGAACTGCTGGACTTGAGCGATCACCCCGATCGCCCCTGCCACGAAGCCGACACCATTGCGCGCAGGCAGTTGAAGCAGGTCGAGCAGCGCCTTGCGCGACTGGAAGCCCTGCGTACCGAACTCAAGCGCATGGTTCATGAATGCAGTGGCGGGCAGACGGCCGATTGCCGCGTGCTGGAGGTGCTGCGTGACCACTCCGAGTGCCTGACGGAGCACGATGAGATCGGCGCCTGAAATGCCGGCAGTATTCGCCTATCCGCTTGCGGCCTTGGCCGAGATTGCCGGATGCTTCGCCATCTGGGCTTGGTGGCGTCTCGGCGCGTCCGCCCTTTGGCTGGCGCCCGGCGTGGCCGCGTTGGTGGCCTTCGGCTGGCTACTGGCACAGGTCGACACCGTGGTTGCAGGACGCGCCTTTGCGGCCTATGGCGGGGTCTATATCGCGGCATCGGTACTGTGGATGTGGCTCGCGGAGGGGCACAGGCCGGATGGATGGGACATCCTCGGCACTTTGGTTTGCTTGGTTGGCGCCGCAATCATCCTGGCCGTGCCGCGCGGTGAGTGAATTCAGGGCTTGAGGCTACAGTCGCTGCAGCAATTATCTCTCTTCCTGACCGGTTCGAGGAGAGATGTCATGACCCACGCAGACCTATTGCTTGCCCCCACGCGGCTCCTCGATTTTGAGAGCACGACCATCGCTGCGCTGTTGCACGCGCTGGGCTGGAAAGCCCTGCCGCCTTACGAGCGGATCGGTGCCATCTACGATTTCGTCCGGAACGAGATCGCCTTCGGCTACAGCCGGGCTGACGACATTCCTGCATCACAGGTGCTGGCGGATAGCTTCGGCCAATGCAACACCAAAGGTACGTTGCTGATGGCGCTCCTCAGGGGGGGCCGACATCCCGTGCAGATTGCATGGCTTCACCGTTCACAAGGCGCTCCAGCGCGGTGTCGTCCCCGAGCTTGTCTATCCGGTCGCGCCCGCGGAAATCTTCGATTCCTGGATCGAGGTGGAAGCCGGCGACACGTGGATCGGCCTTGAGGGTTTCATTCTCGACGCGCCTTACCTCGCAGCGTTGCAGCGGGGGTTCAGCGGCTCGGACAGCCTCTGCGGCTATGGTGCGGGAACCGAGCGCCTGAGCCGCCCGCCGGTCGAATGGGCGGGGGCCAGCACGTATATCCGGAAAATTGGCATTGCGCGGGACCTGGGAACATTCGAGACGCCGGACGAATTCTTTAATGTGCACCGGCAGGAGTTTGGCCAGTTGCGCGATTGGCTCTATCGTCACGTTGTCCGGCACTGGATGAATGCTCGGGTCCGCAGGATCCGCGACGGGCGTCTGCCACTCAAGCCGGGCATTGACCGGCTCAATCACCGCCATGAAGGAGACGCCCATGCCGCATGATCATGGCGACGCCCACATCGATCCCCACTCCGGCGATCGCCGCGTCTCGGTCGCAATCTGGGCAAATGCGCTTCTGACCGTTGCGCAGATCGCTGGTGGCATCCTTTCGGGCAGCCTCGCACTGATCGCGGACGCGCTGCACAACTTCTCGGACATGGCATCGCTGGTGATCGCTTTCGCGGCGCGTAAGATCGCGCGGCGGCCTGCGGACGAGCGAATGACCTTCGGCTACGGCCGGATCGAGATCGTCGCCGCGCTCATCAACTACACCACGTTGATCCTCGTCGGCTTCTACCTGATCTACGAAGGCGGGATGCGGATGATCGATCCGCCCGAGGTCGCCGGCTGGACGGTCGTGATTCTGGGCGGCGTGGCCTTGGCGGTAGACACGCTGACAGCGTTTCTCACCTACTCGATGCAGAAGGGAAGCGTAAACATCCGCGCATTATTTCTGCACAACCTTTCGGATGCGCTTGCCTCCGTGGCGGTCATCCTCGGCGGTGCGCTGATCATTCTCTACGACATGCGATGGGTCGATCCGGCGATAACCATCGGTATCGCGTTGTATATTCTTTATCTGGCTTTCACGGAGATCGGCGGCCCCATCCGTACGCTGATGCTGGGCAGCCCACCTGACATTGACAACGGCGCTGTCGTTGACGCCATCCTGGGCGTCGCCGGCGTTGCAGGAATCCATCACGCGCATTTTTGGCAGATGCAGGAACACGCCGCCGCACTCGATTGCCATGTCGTTATCAAGGCTGGTTCCTGGGACCGGGTCGAGGACATCAAGGACGAGATCAAGCGCGGGCTCTACGACGAATTCGGTATCGCCCATTCGACACTCGAGTGCGAGCGTGAGGAACGGGCTCACCAGAACGCGAGCCTTTACGGGCATGAATCGACTCCAGAGTAGGACTTTCCGTACCAGTTTTGGGGGAATCCGGTACGGAAACCCCCGCTCGTGCGAACGAACCTTGAGGTGACCCCGAACAATCCCCGGTACTTTCGGAAAATGGGTACGGAAACCCTGTCCTGGGGTGAGCTGGCGGCCCACGCCTATTGCAGCAACGACCTCATGGACGTGGACCCAGCCCAAGCGAAGCCGCCTGTCGTTCGTGCCAAACGACAGAAACAACAAATGTTGTCAAGGTTGGCAAGGCTTGCTATGTTAGGTCACCAAGCTCATGGAGGCGGCAATGCCCCGTCTGTCGATCGATATCAGCCCCCAGGATCACCAGCAGCTCAAGGCCATGGCCGCGCTGAAGGGGCAGAGCATCAAGGACTACGTGCTGAGCCGTGCGTTAGTCGATATCCCCAACCCGGCCGCAATGACGGACGCCGAGGCGCTGCAGGCGCTTAAGGAATTGCTGACCCCGCGTCTCGCTGAGGCCGATGCGGGTCAGGTCGTGACCGCGACTGCCGCCGACATCAAGCGAGAGGCGCGGGTCCGCCAGGGACGTAGATGACAGCCTATCGCTTCACGCGATCCGCGCGGGAAGACCTCATCGACATCTGGCTCTACACGCAGGAGACATGGGACGAGGTCCAGGCCGACGTCTATCAAGATGCGCTTCATCTCTGCTGCGAGCGGATTGCGGCTGGCGGAGTACAGGCCAGACATGTGCCTGGGCTCGACGGGGTGAGGGCGTATCGTTGCCAGCACCATTACCTGTTCTTCGTCGAACAAAACTCGGCCGTCATCATCCTGGCCGTGCTTCACGAGCGAATGAACCTGGTCGAGCGCCTGCGCGATCGGCTCTGACATCGGCTCGCCAACCTGGGGTTTCCGTACCACATTCCCCCGTACTCTCGGAAGAATGGCACTGAAACCCTAACCAACCCGCCGGCCATCCGAATTCAGAGCTTGCCAGAGCCGGAGGTCTCCGCCAGATCGCGATAGGCATCGATCAGCAGACGGCTGCTTGCCGTAAAATTCGCGTGTTCGCTATCCAGCTTCTCAAGTGCAGCGAGCATGAATTCGGCGATGTCCGGCCGGTCATGCCGACAAGCACATCTGAACACGCGCAAAATATCGCGCTCCAACCGGTCGATTGTCGAAGTCATCGCTGCTACCTCCCTATTGATATGGAGCCTGCGCTATCCAGCGATGGGAGGGTCAAGTCACGATTTCAACAATCTCTCCAAGTCGAATTCATCCGATCGAAGGGTGGTGTCTCAGTTTGAAACCGAGGGGGATTGACACGGTATCGAACTGGCGCCGGGCTTCCTATATGCTTAGAGGTAAGCATATGAGGTAGGCATGAACAAAAAAGATAAATTGAAGCGCGACATAGGGGACTGATTGGAACGTGGGGGTCAGGCCGCTTGCCGGTTTGTCGTTGGCGTCTTGAGCGAGGCTTGGTTCATGAAGTTCGCGCGTACGGTGACGACGGCGTGTGCGCCGGCGGTTGACCAGCGCATCTGCTGCAGTTTGTTCATGCGCCGGTTCACCAAGGCATTCGCCAAGCCCTCCGAGGTCGATGTACCGACCGGCTGCGCGGCCCGCTGGCGCCGGGCGTAATCGACCAGATAGGAGCTCTGGCCATTGATGTAGTCTGCGAAATTGCCGATGGCTGTGCGCAGTCGCCGGGCTGGCGCTGCCGTTCGGCCGGACCGTGCCCGACCGGCATCGAAGGCGCGCAGTCGGCGCTCGATCTGCACAAGCGCATCGCGGGCCCTGTCTGTTTGGCCGTTCCAAAGCCGCCAGTGCAGGCTGTCGAGCAGACGCCCGATCGCTGGCCGAGCGCGGTACTCTCGTTCGGTGAGGACGCGCAGTCCCTTGGCCGTGGTCTTCGCGACCTGCACGCGCCGCGCCAGGTGCGGCCAGTCGAGAACGGGCCGCTCCTCGATGTTCGCCCTCAGAAGGTATCGGCGCAGCATCTTGTCGCCGTCCGTAAAGGCGGTGACCGCCGTCGCATCGTGCCGGCCGAGCTGACGAAGAGCGTCGACGATCAGGTCCGCCGGCATCTCGAGCGCCGCGATCGCCCCGCCGATCCGGTGGCTCCGCCCGTTGTCGGCGACACCGATGCCGATCAGCACCTCGTGATGGCGGGGTCCGCGGGTCGCACAACTGCGCACGAAGGTGGTGGCGACCCCAAGGTCGATCGACCGCGCCGGCGTCTCGGTCCTGGCTTTCCCTAGCGGTCGCGCCGAGATCCGCTCCGCCTCGTCGAATATCCGCCGTCGCACGGTGTCCGCACATCCACCCGATGCCTGCGGGAACAACTCTTCGACCAACCCGGCGGCCGCGCGGAAGCTCATCCAGGCACCGAGGCGAGCCAACAGCAGCCGGTACTCTGCGGTCGAGCGTGCCGATCCGGCCAGCAGTGGCGACACTGGTTCCACTCTCCCGGTGCGCATGAGGCGTGGGACACGGATCGTCAGCGTGCCGTGGAGGCTCTGGATCCTGCGAAGCCGGTAGTCCTTCAGCCGCACCGTCGG
>NZ_FNBW01000018.1 GCF_900102465.1 Thalassobaculum litoreum DSM 18839
CGAGCAGGTCTTGGTACCGACACTGCGGTCAGGCGACATCGTCGTGATGGATAACCTTCCGGCTCACAAGCCCGCCGCAGTCCGCGACGCGATTGAGCGGGCCGGCGCCGAGCTCCGCTTCCTGCCGCCCTACAGCCCAGACTTCAACCCGATCGAATTGGCCTTCTCCAAGATCAAGGCGCTACTCAAAAAGGCCGCCGCCCGAACCCTACAAGACCTCTGGGACGCAATCGCTCAGGCCATCGATGCCGTCACGCCGGAAGAGGCCAGAAACTACTTCACCGCTACAGGGTACGATCATGAGTGATCCGAAAACGCTCTAGCCACGTCTTCGCAGCTGCAAAACCCCGACAAGACGAATGTGGTAAACAACACAGTTTCTTAAAGTTGATTAACTATTTTACTTTCAGATTGAAATGAACTTTCCCTAATTCCAATTCGATACTTCTGGTCGCCGATCGTACCATCCGATATCGTTCCCGCATCGTAGGGAAAAGCGATGTCAGCAGCCGTTCAGAGCAATCCGGGTTTCCCACCCCCGTCCGCCACGGCCGAGGGACAGCTGGGAGATGCCGTTCTCGATCCGCTGCTGGCATATTGGACGATCAAGCGGGATCGGCGCACGCTACCGAGCCGCGCCGATATCGACCCGGTCGATATTCCGGAACTTCTCCAGCACATCGGCCTGATCGACGTCGAGGGCCCGCCGCGCCGCTACCGCTACCGGCTGGTCGGATCCTACATGCAGACCATGTTCGGCGAGAACTATCAGGGCAAATACCTGGATGCGGCCAAGCACGGGCGGTATCGCGACTTCCTGAACGACCTGTACACCGCCGCCGTCGAGCACCGCCGGCCGATGCTCAGCGAGGCGATCTTCGACTACGGCGCGGAGCGGACGGTCACCATCCGGCGGTTGATCCTGCCCCTGGCCGAAAGCGATCAGGCGCCCGTCAACATGCTGCTCTTCGCCAACGCCTTCATCGCACCGAACCTGCCCGGTACCGCGACCCCGATGCTGCATCTGCGCATGGACGCGCCGTTCCAGGCGGTGTTCCTGTCCTCCATCGACAAGGCGGTCTGCCGCCCCCTCACGGTCGACTGATCGGGCGTCTCGCCCGCCGGAAGCAGCCGCTCAGCCCACCGGAAGCCCGGCAGCCTTCCACCACGCGGTGAAGGCGCCCGGGTCGGCGAAGTGATGGGTGGCGAACCCCAGCTCTGCCGCGCTCCGGATATTGGCCGCGCTGTCGTCGATGAAGGCCGTCCGCTGCGGATCGAGGCCCGCGCGCTCGATCAGGATGTGGAAGATGGCGGGGTCGGGCTTGATGACCCCTTCGTCACCGGACACCACGACGGTGTCGAAGCTCCGCAGGAAATCGAATCGCGCGGCGGTCTGCGGGAAAGTCTCCCGACCGAAATTGGTCAGCCCATGCAGCGGCAGGCCGGCGGCCTTCGCCTGGCGCAGTGCCGCAACCGTATCCGGGATCTCGCCCGGAATCATTTCCTGGAACCGACCGTAGAAGGCGCGGATCTGTGGCGCGTAGTCGGGGTGCCGGCCGATCGCCTCCGCCTCCGCCTCGGCGATGGATCGGCCGCGATCCTGCTCGATGTTCCACTCGGTGGTGCAGACAGTGGCGAGAAACCAGTCGACCATGCCCTCGTCCGCGGTCATGTCGACCCGGGTGAAGATCTTCCGGTACAGCAGCCGCGGGTCCCAATGGATCAGCACGTTGCCGATGTCGAAGACGACGGCGTCCAGGCTCTCGGGCATGTCAGTTCCTTGTCGGAGGATGCAGCGGCACGGACTTCCGACTTACGGGGCCGCGCCGGTACGCGCAAGCGGCAAGCGGACGCTTGGCCCAGCCCGGGCCATCGTGTATCGACCCGTCTTCCAATGGGCGGAGGCACGAATGTCGGAAGGCTGGGTCGAGTCCGCGGATGCCTGGATCGCGGAGCAGGGTGAGTCCGGCGATCTCTCACGCCGCTTCGTTCTTGATGCGCGGATGCTTGACCGCGTCGCCGGGATCGCACCCGCGAACGCCCTGGATGTCGGCTGCGGTGAAGGACGGTTTTGTCGGATCCTGCGCGCGCGGGGCATCGCGACTGTCGGGATCGACCCCACCCGGCCGCTGTTGGATCGCGCCAGGGCGCTGGACCCCGACGGAGACTATCGGGACGGTGTAGCCGAGGCCCTGCCCGTTCCCGATGCCGCCTTCGACCTGGTGGTCAGCTACCTCACCCTGATCGACATTCCGGATATCGACTTGGCGCTGGCCGAGATGACCCGTGTCCTACGTCCCGGCGGCGCGCTGCTGATCGCCAACCTGAACGGCTTCGCCACCGCCCTGGTGGATGGCCGCTGGAAGGCGGACACCGATGGCATACCGCGCTTCCGCATCGACAACTATCTTGAGGAACGGACCGATTGGGCCGAGTGGAAGGGCATTCGGGTGCGAAATCGGCACCGCCCGCTCAGCCGCTACATGTCCGCCCTTCTGCACAACGGTCTGATCCTGCGCCATTTCGACGAGCCTGCACCGACCGGCGGCACCCCAGACTGGGCCGACCGAAACACGCGCGTCCCGTTCTTCCATGTCATGGAATGGCGGAAGCCGGGCTGACCGGCGTCACGCCTCGTCGGGTGGGTCGATCGCCAGGATCAGGGCGGAGTGGTCCAGATCGCCGAGGCCGCCCTCGACCATGTCCTCCCACAGGGCGGCGTTGGTCATCAGCCCCGGGAGGTCGATGCCCGCCTGATCGGCCAGGGCGACGGCGGCCCGCATGTCCTTGCGCTGGATCGTCGCCTTGGCCCGGGCCCGGAAGTCGCCGGTCGCCATGCGCTCGCCATGCAGCTCGAGGATCCGGCTATCGGCGAAGCCGCCCGTGATCGCCTCGCGCAGCACGGCCGGCTCCACACCGGAGCGCTTGGCCAGCGCCATGGCCTCGGCCACCGCGCCGATGGTCATGCCGACGATCATCTGGTTGGCGGTCTTCGCCACCTGGCCCGCACCGACCGCGCCCACATGGGTGATCCGTCTGCCGAGCACCTTCAGCACCGGCTCGATCCGGGCGAAGTCGGGATCGGTGGCGCCGACCATGATGGTCAGGCTGCCGTCCTCGGCGGCCGTCGTGCCGCCCGAGACCGGGGCATCCACCCAGTTGCCGCAGGTCATCCGCAGCCGGCCGGCATAGTCCAGGGTGGCCGGTTGACCGGTTGTGCCCATGTCGACCAGGACCCCGCCCTCGGCCAGACCATGCAGAACGCCCCAGCTGTCGTCCACCGGGTCGAACACCACCTCGCGCACCGCCTCGGCATCCGACACCATGACGATGACGATGTCCGAGGCTTCGGCAACGTGCTTCGGCGAGGGTTGGGCGGTGACGCCGGCGAACTCGGCGGCGAGGGCTTCGGCCTTCTCGATGGAGCGGTTCCACAGGGACAGCTCGGCACCGGCCGAGGCCAGACGTCGGGCCATCGGCTCGCCCATCAGGCCGAGGCCGACAAGGCCGATCCGCCGGCCCCGGAGGACCGGCTGGGCCGGTGTCTCCGCCGACGCGTTATGGGGCTCGGTCACGACGTCGCCCCTATCGGTTTACAGGCGCGCGTAACGAGCGCCCGCACCCCGTTCGATGGCGGCGGCGGTCAGCCGGTCGACATTCAGGTCGTGGCGCAGCATTTCCAGGTACCGCAGCTCCTCCTGAGTGGCCTCGCCATCGGCGGCGACCACATCGCAGGCCAGGGCGTAGGCGGTCGCGCAGAGCCGCTCCGGCAGGTTCGCCTTGACCTGGCCGATCGCGGTCTCGATCCCGTCGGACTCGGACAGCATGTCGGTCGCGGCGGCGGCGATCTGCGGCAGGTTGCCCCGTTCGAAATCGCTGAAGATCGGCAGGTGGTGCACGATCCCCCGGATCGTCTCCAACTCGCTGTCGGCGAGCGAGCCGTCGGCGGCGGCGCCGATGATCATGGCGTAAATCAAGGCGGCGTGGTGGCTAATCATCGGTATCCCTTGGAAAGCTGGATAGATGGGACGTGTGGACGGCCATCGGCCTCACACGCATTCGGTATACCGGTCTCTCCACGCCGCGACAACAGAGGCCTACTGGCGGCACTGCCTCCCCGTCATCCGACAATACTCCATTGCTGGGGTTGTTCGCGCAACGCGTTCGTTCCCAAATAGGCCCTCCCGTCCGAACGGGATACGAAGGCAGCGGCCCTGGACCGGGGTCGGCGCCACTCCACAACGGTCCAGAAAGGCAGGACACACCCATGAGCAGCGACAACACACGGCTCGGCTATATCGGACTCGGCCTGATGGGAGGGCCGATGGCGCAGCGCCTGGCGGCTGCGGGCTTCCCCCTGGCCGTCTGGAACCGATCTCGCGACAAGCTGCCTCCCCTCACGGCGGCCGGCGCGATCGAGGCCGCCTCGCCCCGCGCCGTTGCCGAGCGGAGCGACATCGTCTTCACCTGCCTGACCGATACCGACGCCGTGGAGACCGTGATCTTCGGCACCGACGGAGTCGCCGAGGCGGCGTCCGCGGACAAGGTGCTGGTCGATTTCTCCTCGATGAAGCCCGACAAGGCCAAGGAGTTCGCCGCCCGGCTGCGCGCCGAGACCGGCATGGGCTGGATCGACGCCCCCGTCTCCGGCGGCGTGCCGGGTGCCACGAACGGCACTCTCACGGTGATGGCCGGCGGTTCGGCGGCGGATTTCGCGCGGGTCGAGCCGGTCGTCGCCCACCTCGCCGGCCGGTTCACCCTGATGGGAGAAAACGGGGCCGGACAGTCGACCAAGCTAATCAACCAGATGATCGTCGGCGCCGGGCTTGCCCTCATGGCCGAATGCTGCCAGTTCGCCGAGGATGCCGGCATCGATCCGGCCAAGCTGCCCCAGGCGCTGGCGGGCGGCCGCGCCGACTCGCCGATCCTGCAGCAGTTCCTGCCGCGCATGGCGGCCCGCGACCGCGACGTTCAGGGCCGGGTGGCGATCATGGTCAAGGACCTCAACACGGTGATGGAGAGCGCCCGCCAGCTCGGCACGTCGCTGCCGCTGACCGGGCTTGCGGCGGAGATCCACAAGCTGCTGGTCAAGCAGGGGCTGGGCGACGCAGACAACGCCGCCACCATCGATCTCTACGCGCCGCCAAAGCATTGAGAGCCGCACCGGATCGGCAGAACCGGGTTTGATTGCGCCTTGGCGCCGTGCGACCGTGATCCATCACGCGGGAGGAGATATATGTCGAAGACCCTGAAGGATTATTTCGAACACGGCATCGCCGCCTATGCCCAGGATCTGCGCGAGGGCAAAGTCACGGCGGTCGCCGCCGTGAAGGCCTGTCTGGCTCGGATCGAAGCATATGACGGCAAGCTGGGCGCGTTCATGGTGGTGGACGGCGAGCGCGCGCTGAAAGCGGCCAAGGCGATCGACGCGTTGCTCGCCTCCGGCGTCGATCTCGGCCCGCTCATGGGCGTGCCGATCGGGGTCAAGGACATCATCGCCCTGGACGGTCTGCCGATCACCAACGGCTCGAAGATGAAGAGCGAGCACCTGACCGGACCGGAAGGCACGATCATGCAGCGGCTCAAGGCCGCCGGCTGCATCCCCATCGGCAAGACCAAGACCGTGGAATTCGCGCTGGGCGCCACCGGCGTGAACGAGGCGCGGGGCACGCCCTGGAACCCCTGGGACGCCAACACCCACCGCATTCCCGGCGGCTCGTCCAGCGGCTCCGCCGTAGCCACGGCGGCCGGGCTCTGCGGCTTCGCGCTGGGCACCGATACCGGCGGGTCCGTGCGCATCCCCGCCTGCTTCACCGGCCTGTTCGGCCACAAGACCACCGTCGGTCTCTGGCCGACCGACGGCGTGTTCCCGCTCAGCCCGACGCTCGACTCCATCGGTCCGCTCACCCGCAACGCCGGGGACGCGGCACTGATCCACGCGGTGATCACCGGGCAGGACATACCCATGCCGGCACGGCTGGAAGGGCTCCGGCTTGGCCGGCCGACCAACTACTTCTTCGAGGATCTCGACGACCAGGTCGCCGGAACCGTGGAGTCGGCGATCGTGGCGCTGAGTGCCGCCGGGGTCGAGATCGTCGACATCGAGATCCCCGAGGCGGCGGAGCGGGCGAGACTGTTCCCGGCCATCGTGCCGCCGGAGCTGATCGCCCGACTGACCCCCGACGGCTTCAACAAGGCCCGGCCGAAGATGGACCCGGTGACGGCCGACCGCGCCGCCCACGGGCTCGAAGTCTCGGCGGTGGAACATCTGGCGGCCCAGTACCGCCGGGTCGAGCTGGAGCGGATCGCCGATGCGCGGTTCGCGGGGCTGGACGGCTGGATCTCGCCGACCTGCCCGTTCGTGCCGATGCCGGTGGAGAACCTGAAGCACCCCGAGGAAGCGGCGCGGGGCAGCCTGTCGTCGCGCAACACCCAGCCGGCCAACATCTTCCGGCTCTGCTCGTCCTCGCTGCCGATCCACCAGTTCGGCGCGGCTCTGCCGGTCGGCCTCCAGCTTATGTGTCCGAACGGCGACGATGCCCGGCTGCTGTCGATTTCGATGGCGATGGAATCGGTGCTCGGCGCCGGCAAGGCGCCGGATATGAGCGGGTTCCGGAAATAGGAGGCGATAACAGGGGCGCCGGCTCTTCCTCCTTCACCGGCACCACTCCCCAGCCCTGTGCCGGGGAGTGATCACGGTACGGAGCGGGACCTCTACCCGGCCGCCGCGTCGCCGTCGCGGGTCATGCCGACCTTGCCGGCCAGAGAGGCCTCCAGGAACGCGTCGATATCGCCGTCCAGCACGGCGGACGGGTTGCCGCTCTCATGGCCGGTGCGCAGGTCCTTGACCATCTGATAGGGCTGCAGGACGTAGGAACGGATCTGGTGGCCCCAGCCGATGTCCGACTTGGTCGCCTCGGTCGCGTTCGCCTCTTCCTCACGGCGCTGCAGCTCGGCCTCGTAGAGGCGGGCCCGCAGCATGTCCATGGCCGTGGCGCGGTTGCGGTGCTGCGACCGGTCGTTCTGACACTGCACGACAATGCCGGAGGGTATGTGGGTGATGCGGATCGCGGAGTCCGTCCGGTTGACGTGCTGGCCGCCGGCGCCCGAGGCCCGGTAGGTGTCCACCTTCAGGTCCTTGTCCTCGATCACGATGTCGATAGAATCGTCGACCACCGGATAGATCCAGGCGCTGGAGAAGCTGGTGTGGCGCCGGGCCTGGCTGTCATAGGGCGAGATGCGGACCAGCCGGTGCACGCCGCTCTCGGTCTTCAGCCAGCCATAGGCGTTGTGGCCGGAGATCTTGATGGTGGCCGACTTGAGACCCGCCTCTTCGCCGGCGCTCTCTTCCAGCCACTCGATCTTGTAGCCCTGCCGCTCGGCCCAGCGGGTATACATGCGCAGCAGCATCTCGGCCCAGTCCTGGGCCTCGGTCCCGCCGGCGCCGGCATGGACTTCCAAATACGCATCGAGCCCGTCGGCCTCGCCCGAGAGCATGCTCTCGATCTGCATCTTCTCGGCCTTAACCCGGACCGCCTCGAGCTCTTTCTCGGCCTCGGCGATGGTCGCGTCGTCGCCCTCGGCCTCGCCGAGTTCGATCAGCATGACGGCATCCTCGACCGTCTGGTCGAGCGCCTTCACGTCGGCGATCTGCTTCTCCAGCCGGGTGCGCTCCTGCATCAGCTTCTGCGCCCGGTCCGGGTCGTCCCAGAGACTCTGGTCCTGGGTCAGGGCATCGAGCTCGGACAGTCGTGTCAGTGCGACATCCCAGTCAAAGATGCCTCCTCAGCAGTTCGATCGACTGCTTGATCTCATCGAGGGTCTGGGTGGTCTCGGCGCGCATTGCGCCCTCCATTCAGGTGACGTCCGCCATATCGGGGAAGATGGGTATCGGGACGATGTCAGACGCTTAATAGAGCCCCGACCCGCTGGTCGCAACAGGGGCGGCGGAGGACGGCGCGGAGGCGGGATCCGTGTTCGACGGAGCCGGTCCCATTCCGCCGCCGATCACCAGACTCTCGCCGGTCGGCTCGGTGCCGGGCTTGAACGCCTCGAGGATCGCGCCGGGGGCGCCGGGATTGGCCCGCTGACCCGATTCCAGGTCGACCCAGACCATGCGCACACCGGGTGGAATACGGAAATCGGGGGTCACCACATCCTCAAGCGCATCCGCCATGAAGGCCTTGAAGATCGGGGCGGCCACGCTGGACCCCGTGTCGTGCCGGCCGAGCGTGCGCGGCTGGTCGAATCCGACATAGACACCGACCGCGAGGTCCGGGGAGAAGCCGACGAACCAGGTGTCCATGTTCTCGGTGGTCGCCCCGGTCTTGCCGCCGAGCGTCTTGCCGAGCTCGGCGATGCGCCGGCCCGTGCCGCGCAGAACCACGCCTTCCAGCATGGAGACGATCTGGTAGGCGGAGGCCGGATCGACGATCTGCTCGCGTGTGTCGGGGATCTGCGGCGGCGGGCCGCCGGTCCAGGACTCCGCCGAGCAGCCGTCGCAGGATCGGTCGTCATGCCGGTAGACGGTTTTCCCATGGCGGTCGACCACCCGATCGAACAGCGACGGGGTGATCCGCTTGCCGCCGTTGACCAGCATCGAATAGGCGGTGGTCATGCGCAGCAGCGTCGTCTCCGCCGCCCCCAACGAGAAGGACAGATGCGGCTGCATGTCGTCCACCACACCGAAACGCTTGGCGTACTGGACGACCTTCTCCATCCCGATGGTCTGGGCGAGGCGCACCGTCATCAGGTTGCGCGACTTCTCGATGCCGAGGCGCATCGGCGTCGGCCCGTAGAACTCGTTGGAATAGTTAGACGGCTTCCATTTCGGCAGCCCCGGCCCCTGGTCGAGCACGAAGGGCGCGTCCAGGATCTGCGTGGCGGGGGTGTAGCCGCTGTCGAGCGCCGTCAGGTAGACGAACGGCTTGAACGAGGAGCCGGGTTGGCGCCACGCCTGGGTCGCCCGGTTGAACTCGCTCATCTCGGTGCTGTATCCGCCGGTCATGGCCAGCACCCGCCCGGTATGCGGGTCCATCGCCACCAGTCCGCCGCTCACGTCCGGGATCTGGCGCAGGGCAACGGTCGCCTCGCTGTAGGCCTCGCCCTTGCCGTCCTCGGTCACCGTCTCCACCGGCACCACATCGCCGACGGACAGCACCTCGGTCACCGACTTGGGCGTGCCGCCGAAACGCTGATCCTCCAGCCACTGGCGCGCCCATTTCATCTCGTCATAGGGCAGCCTGGCCAGCGACCCGTCGGGAAAGCCGATGGTCGCCGCCTTGGCGTCCGCCTTGACCACCGCGCCAAGACGCCAGTCGCCGAGACCGGACGGCCGCTCGACCTTGGCGAGCGCGTCGCCCCAGCCGGGAACGATCTCGATCCGGGCCAACGGTCCGCGCCAGCCATGCCGCTGGTCATAGTCGATCAGGCCCCCGCGCAGCGCCTTGTCGGCCATGCGCTGCAGCTCCGGGTCCAGGGTGGTGCGGACCGACAGACCGCCCTCGTACAGACCCTCGTCGCCATAGCGTTCGAGCAGGTCGCGGCGCACTTCCTCGGCAAAGTAATCGGCGGAGGTCTCGTCGCCCGTGGTCGCGGTCGAGACCGTCAGCGGCTCCTGCACCGCGCTCTGCGCCTCGGCCTGGGTGATGAAGCCGTTATCCGACATCTGGCCGACCACCCAGTTACGCCGGGCGACGGCGGCGTCGTGCTTGCGGGTCGGATGATAATTGTTCGGCGCCTTCGGCAGGGCCGCCAGATAGGCCGCCTCGGCGATCGTCAGTTCGGCCAGCGGCTTGTCGAAATAGTTCAGCGCGGCCGCCGCGACGCCGTAGGAACCGAAGCCCAGATAGATCTCGTTCAGGTACAGCTCGAGGATCCGGTCCTTGCTCAGCACCCGCTCGATGCGGAAGGAGAGGATCGCCTCCTTGGCCTTGCGATCGATCGACACCTCGTTGGTCAGCAGGAAGTTCTTGGCCACCTGCTGGGTGATCGTCGACGCCCCCACCGGGCGACGGCCGGTGCCGTAGTTCTTCAAGTTCAGCACCACCGCGGAGGCGAGGCTGACGAAGTCGATGCCCGGGTGGTTGTAGAAATTCTTGTCCTCGGCCGCGAGGAACGCCTTCACCACGCGCTTGGGGATGGCCTCGATGGCGACGAAGACACGCTTGTTGCGCGCATACTCTTCAAGCAGCCGGCCGTCGCCCGCATGGACGCGCGTCACCACCGGCGGCTCGTAATCCGCCAGGTACTCATAGTCCGGCAGGCCGCGGCCGAAATGGTGGAACGCGTACAGCACGGCTCCCACGCCGCCGATCGCGACGATCAGGAAGAAAACGAAGATTCCGAGCAGCCAACGCAGCAAATCCATACCCTCCGAAGCCCGGCCCCACCCTACCAGACGCGCTGGGCATATGCATTCCCAACGCCGTGACCGGCGATCGGTTGCGGACCCTACGAGGATAATGTGTCGCGAAGGCGGCGGGATGTGGGCTCCCGCACTTCGGCATGGCCCGCTCGTCGGGATGGATTGACGAAAGACGGGCGACTTCGCACGCTACCGGTCATCTGTATCAGGATTGCCCCGGAGACGATGCCATGACCAGCAGCCCGCTCCCCGAGACCACGATCGATCATTTCCGCCGCGACGGGGCGGTGAAGCTGTCCGGCGTGTTCGACAAGGACTGGATCGCGGAACTCCGCGACGGCATCGACCGCAACATGCGGGAACCGGGAACCTACGCCAAGGAATACACCCCCGAGGGTAAGCCGGGATACTTCTTCGGCGATTACTGCAACTGGCAGCGCATTCCGGAATATGACCGGTTCCTGAAGGACTCCCCGGCCGCCGACGTCGCCGGTCAGCTCATGGGCGCGCGAAAGGTCGTGCTGTTCCACGAGCATGTGCTGGTCAAGGAGCCGGGCACCGAGGAGCGCACTCCCTGGCACCACGACCAGCCCTACTACTGCATCGAGGGAACCCAGACCTGCTCGCTGTGGATCCCGCTCGATCCGGTGCCCCGGGAGGTCTGCGTGGAGTTCGTCGCCGGCTCCCACACCTGGGGCAAGCGCTTCCTGCCGACCAAGTTCAAGGGCGAGGCCTACGAGCGCGGCGACGAGGGCCTGGAGCCGCTGCCGGATATCGAGCTGCAGCGCGGCGAGCACACCATCCTCGGCTGGGACATGGAGCCCGGCGACGCCATCGCCTTCTCCTTCCTGACGGTGCACGGCGCGCCGGGCAATCCGGGCACCGGCGGCAACCGCCGACGCGCCTTCGCCGCCCGGTTCTGCGGCGACGACGTGGTCTACGTGAAACGTAAGGGCGAAGTATCGCCGCCCTTCCCCGATGTCCGGCTGAACCACGGCGACCCGCTGCGGGGCGAGGAATTCCCGGTCCTACGGGGGTAGTCACCCGCTTGCCGACCGGCTTTCGCGCTGGTAGAGACCCTCTCCCATTACCGAGTCGCCCGCCTCCCTGACGATCCCTCACGGAGCGGGCCGGGAGAGGCTCCATGGCCAGCGACAGCACGATCGACACACCGGACGCCGACCGCGTCTACCTGTTCGACACCACCCTGCGCGACGGGCAGCAGACCCGCGGCGTCGACTTTACCGTCGCCGACAAGGCGGCGATCGCCCGTGCGCTGGACCAGCTTGGGATCGACTACATCGAAGGCGGCTGGCCAGGTGCCAATCCGACCGACGACCGGTTCTTCGCCGAACCGCCGAAGATGGAGAACGCCCGCATCGTCGCCTTCGGCATGACCCGCCGCCCGGGCCGCAGCGCCGAGAACGATCCCGGTCTCGCCGGCATCCTCGACGCCCGGGTGCCCGCGGTCTGCCTGGTCGGCAAGACCTGGGACTTCCATGTCGACGTGGCGCTGGAGATCGAGCGCGACGAGAACGTGGCCATGGTGCGCGATAGCATCGCCCGCGCCGTCACCGTCGGCCGCGAGGCGATGTTCGACTGCGAGCATTTCTTCGACGGCTTCAAGGCCAATCCCGACTACGCCCTGGAATGCGCCGAGGCGGCCTACAAGTCCGGGGCGCGCTGGGTGGTGCTGTGCGACACCAACGGCGGCACCCTGCCCCACGAGATCGAGGCGATCGTCGCCACGGTTGCCGCGCGGGTGCCCGGGACCCATCTGGGCATCCACTGCCACAACGACACCGGCAACGCCGTCGCCAACTCGCTGGCGGCGATCCGGGCCGGCGCCCGGCAGGTCCAGGGCACGATCAACGGCCTGGGCGAGCGCTGCGGCAATGCCGACATGATGGCGATCATCCCGAACCTCGTGGTCAAGATGGGGATGACGACCAATGTGGGCGCCGACAAGCTGACGCAGCTCACCTCGGTGTCCCGGATGCTGGACGAGCGGCTGAACCGGTCGAGCGACCCGCACCGCGCCTATGTCGGGGCCGCCGCCTTCGCCCATAAGGGCGGGCTGCACGTCTCCGCGGTGCAGAAGGACCCGAAGACCTACGAGCATGTGGAGCCGGGCATCGTCGGCAACCAGCGCCACATCCTGGTGTCCGACCAGGCCGGCCGCTCCAACATCCTGGCCCGCTTCGCCGAAATCGGCGTCGAGATCGACCCCAAGCATCCGAAGATCCAGCGGCTGGTCGACGAGGTGAAGGAGAAGGAGTTCCTCGGCTATTCCTACGACAGCGCGGAAGCGAGCTTCGAGCTGCTGGCCCGCCGGCTGATCCAGGGGGTGCCGGAGTTCTTCACCATCGAACGCTGGCGCGTCATGGACGAACGCCGGTTCAACGCCCGTGGCGATCTGGTGATCGAGTCCGAGGCGACGGCGACCCTCACGGTCGGCGGCACCGCCCATCACGAGGTCGCGGTCGGCAACGGGCCGGTCAACGCGCTCGACACCGCCATCCGCAAGGCGCTGACGCCGAAGTTTCCCGCGATCCAGACCATGCGGCTGATCGATTACAAGGTGCGCATTCTGCCGCCCGCCCGCGACGGCGACGGCACCGACGCCACCACCCGGGTGATGATCGAGAGCGAGGACGAGACCGGCACCACCTGGCGCACGGTCGGCGTCAGCCCGAACATCATCGACGCCTCCATCGCCGCCCTGTCGGACGCCATCACCTGGAAGTTGCTGCGCGCCGGCGCGGCAGTGCCGAAAACGGACGCCTGACCAGATGGCGGGGACCGACCACGCCAGGTCCGTCGCGGGCTCCGGGCCGGCGATCGTGCTGGTGGAACCGCAGCTCGGCGAGAACATCGGGGCCTGCGCGCGGGCGATGCTGAACTGCGGCCTGACCGACATGCGCCTGGTCAATCCGCGCGACGGCTGGCCCAACCCCGCCGCCGAGGCCATGGCGGCCGGCGCCATCGAGGTGCTGCAGCAGGCCCGGGTCTACCCCACGACGGCCGAAGCGTGCGCCGACCTGACCTATGTCCTGGCGACCACCGCCCGGCCGCGCGGGGTGACCAAGGAGGCGCTGGTGCCGCGCGCCGCCGTCGCCCAGCTCCGCGCCCGGATCGCGGCGGAGCAGCCGGCCGGCGTGCTGTTCGGCCCGGAGCGGGCCGGGCTGGTGAACGACGACGTGACCCTGGCCGATGCGGTGATCACCGTGCCGCTCAACCCGGGTTTTTCGTCGCTGAACCTCGCCCAGGCCGTGCTGCTGGTCGGCTACGAGTGGTACCAGAGCGGCGACGACACGCCGGACGTCCAGCTCATGTCCGACAGCCCGCCGGCGCCGGTGGAGACCCGGGAGTTCTTCTTCTCCCGCCTCGAGGCCGAACTCGAGGAGGTCGGGTTCTTCTATCCCGAGCATTTCGGCCCGACCATGAAGCGCAATCTGCGCACCATGTTCACCCGCGCCGGCCTTACCGACCAGGAGGTGCAGAGCCTCCATGGCGTGGTCAAGGCGCTGACCGGCAAGCGGCGGCGCCGGCCCTAATCGGCACGGCCTGTTTGACATTTCCCGGCCGATCCGTATAACGCGCCCATTCCTGAGAACGAGGACCATGCCTACGCGCGTGTTCCCGGCCCGGCCAAAGCGCGAGCAGCGTGCCGGATCACCCTATCGGGACAACCCGCCCAACGGCTGAAAACGGCCAAAAACGGGCAGAAGAAGAAGGAGCAACGCGATGGCCAAGCGCATCGCTGCGAAGCACAAGATTGACCGCCGCCTCGGTGTGAACCTCTGGGGCCGCCCGAAATCCCCGCTCAACAACCGCGAATACGGCCCGGGTCAGCACGGGCAGCGCCGCCGCAAGCCGACCGACTACGGCGTGCAGCTCATGGCGAAGCAGAAGCTGAAGGGCTATTACGGCAACATCGGCGAGAAGCAGTTCCGCAAGTACTACGCCGAGGCCGTGCGTCGTAAGGGCGACACCGGCGAGAACCTGATCGGCATTCTGGAGACTCGCCTGGACGCGGTCGTCTACCGCATGAAGTTCGTGCCGACCGTCTTCGCCGCCCGCCAGCTGGTCAACCACGGCCACGTCAAGGTGAACGGCAAGCGCGTGAACATCCCCTCGTTCCTGGTGCGCGAAGGCGACGTGGTCGAGGTCAAGGAGAAGTCCCGCGAGCTGCCCGTGGTCCTGGAAGGCGCGCAGTCGAACGAGCGCGACGTTCCGGATTATCTGGAAGTCGATCACAGCAAGATGACCGGCTCCTTCATCCGCATCCCGAAGCTCGAGGACGTGCCGTACCCGGTGCAGATGGAACCCAGCCTCGTGGTCGAGTTCTACTCGCGCTGATCGACGGCGTTTCAGAAAATCTGCGACTGGCCGGCCCTTGTGGCCGGCCTTTTGCTTTTCCAGGCCCGCATTCGCCTTTGCCACCACTTCCGATAAGCGCTTGAGTCTTTCTTAACCAATTGTTCAACGGAGTTGAGCGATATACGATCCAATTGGAGAGGGAGAACAAGCAGCATGGCCTCGGCGACGCTCGAAACGCCGGCCCCGGTCCTGGTCGCCCAGGCGATCCGCGCGCATCAGCTGGGCCATCTGGACGCGGCGCAGGATCTGTATGGCCGCGCCCTCGCCGCCGACCCCCTGGATTCCGACGCCCTCAACCTGATGGGCACGCTGATGCTGCAACGCGGCGACCTTTCCAGCGCCGTGCCGTTCTCCGCCAAGGCCGTCCTCGTCGACCCCCGCGCACCCGGCGCGCTCAACACGCTCGGGCTCATCCTGCGGCAGGCCGGACAGATTGCGGCCGCCGCCAGCTGCTATCAGAAGGCGCTGCTGATCGACGACGGCTTCGCCGATGCCTACAGCAATCTCGGCGTGATCCTTAAATCGGAGGGACATCTGCTGCGGGCGATCGAGTATTACCGCCGGGCCCTCGACCTCGACCCGACCCTGGGCGAGACCTACAACAACCTGGCCAATGCCTACCAGGAGATCGGCGAGCTGCCCGAGGCGGTGGAAGCCTATCTCCACGCCGCGGATCGCATGCCGGACAGCGATACCGTGCACTACAATGTCGGCATGCTGCTGAATCGCCAGGGTCAGACCGACGACGCGCTGATCCATCTGAAACGCGCGCTGGAAATCAACCCCGAGCGAAGCGACGCCCGGCATCTGGTGGCCGCCCTGGAAGGCCGCACGACCCAGCGGGCTCCGCTCGACTATGTCCGCAAGCTGTTCGACGACTATGCGCCGCGCTTCGAGGCGCATCTGGTCGGCGATCTGCAGTGCCGGATCCATCTCGACATCGTCGGCCTGCTGAACCAGCACCGGCGCGGGCGCCGCTTCGGCCGCGCCCTGGACCTGGGATGCGGAACCGGCCTCACCGGTGCTGCGGCCCGGGGCTTCGTCGACCACCTCGCCGGCGTGGACCTGTCGGAGAACATGCTGCGTCAGGCCGAAGTGAAGGGCGTGTACGACGCCCTGAGAACCGCCGACATCGACAGCTATCTCGAGGAGGCGGATCAGCGGGTGGACCTCGTCATGGCGGGCGACGTGTTCATCTACATGGGTGCCCTGGACAAGACCATCGGCCTGATCGCGGACAGGCTCAACGATCATGGGATGCTGGCCTTCTCGGTCGAAGCCGAGGTCCCGGCCGCGTCCTGGGTTCTTCGGCCGTCGGGTCGATTTGGCCACGGCGACGCCTATATATCGTCGTTGATGGCCGAGAACGGGTTGGCGGTCGTGGACAAACTCCGCACCGCACTGCGAAACGATCGCGGTAAACCCATTACCGGCATCATATACTTGGCGGAGAAAATCGCCGCCTGACCGACCCGCATGTCCGGAGCGACGGACATCGGACGGTTTCACGTTGGCGGTAGGATTGTATACCGTCGTCGCGCCCGTCGGAGAGCCGCTCCCGGGGCCGCCACCGGAGGGCCGCATGAGTATCCTGCGCCAAATTTTCGTCGTCGGACTGCTGGGCGCCCTGGTCGTCGCGGGCTGGATCTTCGCCCGGCCGATCCTGTCCGAAGAGGGGACGGGTACGGCCGGCGGCAGACCGGGCGACAGGGCGAGCGCCGCGGTCGTCGCCGAGGTGACCTTCAGCCCCGAACGCATCCGTCTCGAAGCCGTCGGCACGGCCCGCGCACATCGCTCCGCGACGCTCTATGCCCCCGCCGCCGGCGAGGTGGAGGCCATCAACTTCACCTCCGACCAGGAGGTCGCCCAGGGCGACGTCCTGCTGGAACTCGACCGCGAGGCGGAGGAACTGGCGGTCGAACTCGCCCGGGTCCGGCGCGCCGACGCGGACCGGATCGTCGGCCGCCTGCGCAGCCTCAGCCGTTCGGGCGCCGTCGCCCAGGCCACCCTGGACGATGCGCTGACCACCCTGGAGGCCGCGCGGATCGAGCTGAAGACGGCCGAGGTCGCCCTGTCGGACCGGTTCGTCGTCGCCCCCTTCTCCGGCCGCGTCGGGCTGACCGATCTGGATGTCGGCGACCGGATCGCTCCCGACACCCGCATCGCCACCCTGGACGACCGCTCCACCCTTCTGGTCCGGTTCGACGCGCCGGAGGCGCTGCTGGGACGCATCCAGGTCGGCGACACGGCATCGGTCGTGCCCTGGACCGGCACCGACATCTCCGCCGAAGGCACGGTCTATGATGTCGACAGCCGCGTCGACGAGGACAACCGATCCTTCGCCGTGCGGGCTCGCATTCCCAACGAGGACGATCGCCTGCGCCCCGGCATGAGCTTCCGCGTCAGCCTGGACATCCGCGGGCCGGAACGCCCCCGGGTGCCGGAGATCGCGATCCAGTGGGGCGGCGACGGCTCTTTTGTCTGGGTGGTCCGCGACCAGACGGCCCGGCGCGTCCCGGTCACCATCGTCCAGCGTCAGGAAGCGATGGTGCTGGTCGACGGAGCCATCGACCGCGACGATTTCGTCGTCGTCGAAGGCCTGCACCGGATGCGTCCGGGCGCGCCGGTCGAGATCATTCCGGAGGAGAAGCGCGCGCCGCAACCGGTGCCCGCCCATCTGCAGGGCGCCGGCTCATGAGCACGCCGGAGCCGACACCGCCGTCCGACGCGAACGACCTGCCGGCGCTCAGCGTCCGCCGGCCGCTCCTCGCCCTGGTCCTGAACCTGCTGATCGCGCTCGCCGGTCTGGCCGCCATTCTGGCGGTGGAGGTCCGCGAGTTGCCGAATGTCGACCGGCCCATCGTCAGCGTGCGCGGCATTCTCCAGGGCGCCTCGCCGGAGACGATGGACCGGGAGGTCACCAGCATCGTCGAGGGCGCGGTCGCCCGGGTGAACGGGGTCCGCGAGATCCAGTCCTCCAGCGAAGAGAACAATTTCCGCATGCGCGTGGAGTTCGACCCGAGCGCCGATCTCGACCTCGCCGCGGCCGATGTGCGCGAGGCGGTCAGCCGGGTTCAGCGCGAGCTGCCGGACAATGTGGAGCAACTCGCCGTCGTGAAGGCCGACGCCGACGCCTCCCCGATCCTGCGGCTGGCGGTGCAGGGAGACGGCCTGCGCGACGAGGATCTCGCCCGCATCGTCGAGAACGACATCATTCCGGAACTGATCTCGGTCGACGGCGTGGCCGACGTGACCCTGTTCGGCGACCGCGAGCGTCAGCTCCGCGTGGTCCTCGACCCGCTGCGCCTGAGTTCCTATCAGCTGTCGGCCAGCGACGTGATCGACGTGCTGGAGAACGCGCCGTTCGACATCCCCGCCGGCAGCTTCGGCTCCCAGGACCAGGAACTGCTCGTGCGGGCCGACGCCACCGTGGAAAGCGCAAGCGAGGTCGAGGCGATCGTCATCCGCGACAACATCCGCATCGGCGACGTCGCCCAGGTCTTTTTCGGGCCGGAGGACGCCGAGAGCTATGTCCGGGTGAACGGCGCCCAAGTGGTCGGCCTCGGCATCGTGCGTCAGGCCCAGTCCAACACCATCGAGATCTCCAAGCGGGTCCACGAGACCGTCGCCGACCTGAACAGCCGCTTCGAGCGTGTCAGCGTCAGCGTGACCTCCGACGACGCCGAATTCATCGAAGGCTCCGTGAACGAGGTTCTCTACACCCTGTTCCTGGCGGTGCTCATCGTCATCGGGACGCTGTGGATCTTCCTCGGATCGCCCGCCGCCACGCTGATCCCCTGCGTGTCGATCCCGATCGCGCTGATCGGCTCGGTGGCGGCGATCTGGCTGCTCGGCTTCTCGATCAACATCCTCACCCTGCTCGCCCTGGTGCTGGCGACCGGCCTGATCGTGGACGACAGCATCGTGGTGCTGGAGAACATCCAGCGCCGGCGCGGCCAGTCCCTCGGCGCCCGGGCCGCCGCCGTGCTCGGGTCCCGTCAGGTCTTCTTCGCGGTGATCGCCACCTCCGCCACCCTGGTCTCCGTCTTCGTGCCGATCTCGTTCCTGCCGAGCACCGCCGGACGGCTGTTCCGCGAGTTCGGCTTCGTGCTGGCGATTGCGGTGGTGATCTCCTCCTTCGTCGCGCTCACCCTGGTGCCGGCCCTGGCCGCCCGCCTCGGCACCGACAGGCCCAGCCGTTTCGGCGTTCGCCAGGCCCTGGGCCGGTTGGGGCGGCGTCTCGCCGAACTCTACGCCGTCACGCTGCGGGGCGCGCTGGCCGTGCCCCTGGTCGTCGTCGCCGTCGCCCTGGTCGCGGCGGCCGGATCGTGGCTCGCCTTCGAGCGCCTCGACCGGGAACTGCTGCCGACCGAGGATCGCGGCAACATCTTCGTGTTCGGCACCGGCCCGGACGGGGTCGGCCTGTCCTACAGCGACCGCCAGTCCGCCCACATGGAAGCGGTTCTGCAGCCCTACCTGGACAGCGGCGAGATCGAGTCCCTGTTCACGATCGTCGGCCGCTACGACCTGAACCGGGTCTATATCTCCGCGCCGCTGGCGCCGTGGCACCTGCGCGAGCGGTCCCAGCAGGAGATCATGGACGAGATCCGGCCGAAGATGAACGCGATCCCCGGCATGCGGATCCGTGTCTACGGCTCCAACAGCCTGGACCTGCGCAGCAACGCCGGCGGCATGGAGGTCGCGCTGATCGGCAACGACTATCTGGATCTCTATGAAGCCGCCAAGCGGATGTCGGCGGAGATCGAGCAGCGGCTGCCCTATCTCTCCGATATCCGCATCTCCTACCAGCCGAGCCAGCCGCAGCTTTCGGTACGCATCGACCGGCGCCGCGCCTCCGATCTCGGCATCCCGCTGGACGACCTGGCCGACACCCTGCGGGTAATGATCGACGGCCTGGACGTGGCCGATCTGAACGTCCGCGACGAGTCCATTCCCATCATCCTGGAAGCGCGCGGCGGCGCGATCGACGATCCCAGCGATCTGGTGAACCTGCATGTGCGAACCAGCCGCGGCACGCTGGTGCCCCTGTCCAGCCTGGTGACCCTGACCGAGGAGGGCGTGGCCAACGAGCTGGACCGGCACGTCCAGCGCCGGGCGGTGGAGATCGATGCCGATGTGAGCCCCAGCGTCACCCTGAACCAGGCGGCGGTGGACATTCGGGACATCGCCGACGAGGTCCTGCCCGAGGATATCGACATGATCCTGCTGGGCGAGGCGGAGGCGCTGGCCGAGGCCGAACGCGAGGTGCTGATCACCTACGCCATCGCCGTCGTCGTGGTCTTCCTCGTGCTGGTCGCCCAGTTCGAGAGCGTCACCAGTGCGGCCATCGTCATGGTCACGGTCCCGTTCGGCATCGCCGCGGCGATCTACGCCCTGCTGCTGACCGGTACGTCCGTCAATGTCTACAGCCAGATCGGCCTGGTGATGATGATCGGGCTGATGGCGAAGAACGGCATTCTGGTGGTCGAGTTCGCCGACCAGCTCCGCGACCGCGGCTTCTCCGTGCGCGAGGCGGTGGAACGGGCAGCCGTGGTCCGGCTGCGCCCGATCGTGATGACCATGGTCTCCACCGTGCTGGGCGGCCTTCCGCTGATCCTCAGCCACGGCCCCGGAGCGGAAGCGCGCATGGCGATCGGCTGGGTGGTGTTCGGCGGCCTCGGCCTCGCGGCGGTGTTCACCCTGTACCTGACGCCCGTGGTCTATCTCGCGCTCGCCCGCCTGTCGCCCGCCCGGGCCAGTGGCGCGGGCAAACTGGAGCAGGAGATGGCGCATGCCCGGACCGTTCCCGACGTGGCCGAGGGGGACGACGCCGCCTCCCAGACCACGACGAAGCCCCAGGGGGCGGGCGACGACTGACCCGGCCGGCGGACGGCCGGTGCGCGACCCGGCTGTTTGGTGCTAGACACGGGTCCTCTGTCGTCCATGCCGCACACCCGGGGCCCCCATGACGCCATTCGACATCGCCGCGATCCTGGTCAGCCTTGCGGCGGCATGCGGGGTGCTGAACCACTTCGTGATCCGGTTGCCCTCGACCGTCGGCCTGGTGGTCATCGGACTGGCGGCATCGCTGATCCTGGTCGCTCTCAACGCGGTGATCCCCGGGTTCAGCATCGACGACGTGGTGCGCCGCCACATCCTCGAGATCGATTTCGCCGACGCCCTGTTGAAGGGCATGCTCGGTTTCCTGCTGTTCGCCGGCGCGCTGCATGTGGATTTCGAGTCCCTGCACGAGCAGAAATGGGCCGTCGCCCTGATGGCGACCCTGGGCGTGCTGATCTCCACCGCCCTGGTGGCCGCCGGGTTCCATCTGATCACCGGCGTGCCGATCCTGATCGCCTTCGTCTTCGGGGCGCTGATCTCGCCGACCGACCCGGTGGCGGTGCTGAGCCTGCTGAAGTCGATCAAGGTGCCCAAGTCGCTGGAGACCAAGATCGCCGGCGAGAGCCTGTTCAACGACGGCGTGGCCTATGTGGTCTTCCTGATCGCCACCGCCATAGCCTTCCGCGAGGCGTCGGACAGCCCGATCACGGCGCTGGAGATGGCCGAACTCTTCGTGCTGGAGGCCGGCGGCGGCGCTGTGCTGGGCGGCGCGGCCGGATGGATCGTCTACCGGATCATGCGCCGGATGGACGACTACGCCCTGGAGGTGCTGCTGACCCTGGCGCTGGTGATGGGCACCTATTCGCTGGCCCATGCCCTGCACATGAGCGGCCCGATCGCCGTCGTGGTCGCCGGCCTGCTGATCGGCCACAGCGGCGTGCGCTACGGCATGAGCGCCACGACGCGGGAGCATGTGGAAGCCTTCTGGCGGCTGATCGACGAGATCCTGAACGCGGTGCTGTTCCTGCTGATCGGCCTGGAGGTGCTCACGGTCGCCTTCGACACCGTCTATCTGCTCTACGGCCTGGCCACGATCCCGCTGGTCCTGGTGGCCCGCGCCATCGCCGTGGGCGTGCCGATCTCGGCACTCAGGCTGCGCCGCGCCTTCACCCCGGGCGTGGTGCCGATCATGACCTGGGGCGGGCTGCGGGGCGCGATCTCCGTCGCCCTGGTCCTGTCCCTGCCGGACCATCCGGAGAAGCCGCTGCTGCTGACCGTCACCTATGTGGTGGTGATCTTCTCCATCGTCGTCCAGGGCCTGACCACCGGTAGGGTGGTGCGCCACTACATGCGGAAGAGCGGCGAGGCCTAACCCAGGACCGCCGAGCTCTCGGTGATCACCGCCCCGACCTCGGCCATGCCGGCCATGGCCGCGTCGAGGGACCCGGCGAGATCGATCGCCCGGCAGGCATCGGTCAGGATCACCGCCTCGAACCCCGCCATGCGGGCGTCCAGCACGGACCAGGCGACGCAGAAATCGGTCGCCAGGCCGGCAAAGAACAGCCGCTGGATACCCCGCTCAAACAGGTATCCGCCCAGACCGGTCGGCGTACTCTGATCGTTCTCCAGGAAGGCGGAATAGCTGTCGATGTCGCGCCGGTAGCCTTTGCGGAGGATCAGCTCAGCCCGGTCGAGCGCCAGATCCTTGTGCAGCTCCGCGCCGGGCGTGCCCTGGACGCAGTGGTCCGGCCACAGGGTCTGGGTGCCGTAGGGCATCTCCACCGTGGTGAACGGCTCGCGCCCGGAATGTTGCGACGCGAAGGAGCTGTGGCCGGCCGGGTGCCAGTCCTGGGTGGCGACCACGTGGGGAAAGCGCTCGGCCAGCCGGTTCGCCACCGGCACCAGCAGGTCGCCCTCGGCCACCGCCAGGGCGCCGCCGGGCATGAAATCGTACTGCAGGTCGATCAGGACGAGACAGTCGGTCTCGCGCAGCGGCGTCGCGGTCATAAATACCTCCGGTCAACGCGAGCGAGGATAGCGCGGCAGGCGCCGCCCCGTCGATGCACCGACCTGTCTCACTCCGCGCGGAAAGCGCCGCGGGTGCGGTTGGCGAAGGCGACCAGCGACAGCATCACCGGCACCTCGACCAGCACGCCCACCACCGTGGCCAGTGCCGCCCCCGACTCCAGCCCGAACAGGCTGATCGCCACGGCGACCGCCAGCTCGAAGAAGTTGGAGGTGCCGATCAGCGCGCAGGGGGCGGCGATGGAGAACGGCACCCGCCAGGCCCAGGCCGCGGCATAGGCGATCGCGAAGATGCCGTAGGACTGGATCAGCAGCGGAGCGGCGATCATGGCGATCACCAGCGGGCGCTCCAGAATGACCTGTCCCTGGAAACCGAACAGCAGCACCACCGTCGCCAGCAGGCCGAGAACGGACACCGGCTTGATCGCCCCGGTGAAGCGCGCGACCGCCGCCTCGCCGCCGCCGCGCGCCGTCAGACGCCAACGGGTAATCGCGCCTGCCACCAGCGGAATCACCACGTAGAGACCGACCGACAGCAGCAGCGTCTCCCACGGCACGGCGATGTCGGTGACCCCGAGCAGCAGGGCCACGATCGGCGCGAAGGCGAAGACCATGATCACGTCGTTCACCGACACCTGCACCAGGGTATAGTTCGGATCCCCCCGGGTGAGCTGCGACCACACGAACACCATCGCGGTACAGGGAGCGGCCCCCAGCAGGATCAACCCGGCGATATACTGCTGGGCGTCGGCCGGCGCGATCAGATCGGCGAACAGGACCTCGAAGAACAGCACCCCCAGCCCGGCCATGGTGAAGGGTTTCACCAGCCAGTTGACCAGGATGGTGATCGCCAGCCCCTTCGGCTTGTCGGCGACATGGCCGAGGCTGGCGAAGTCGATGTTCACCATCATCGGATAGACCATCGCCCAGATCAGCACGGCGACGATCAGATTGACCCGGGCGACCTCGACGGCCGCCAGCGCCTCGAACACCCCGGGCACGGTCGAGCCGAGCGCGACCCCGGCGGCGATGCACAGGGCCACCCAGACGGACAGCCACTTCTCGAAGAACCCGATCCCGGCCGGAGGTGCCGGCTGGGCGATACCTTGCGTCATTTTAATTCCATCAGTCAGGTGACTTTACGCGGCGCTGGACGGTGTGCGCCCCAGTTCCGCAAGACGCTGTTTCAGCGCGAGATTGTCGATCGCGTTGAGCGGCAGGTTGACGAAGACCGAAATCCGATTGTTCAGCATACGATATGCTTCGGAGAACGCCAGGCGGCGCTCGGCTTCCGTGCCGGCCGCAGCCGCGGGATCCGGCACTCCCCAATGGGCCGTCATCGGCTGGCCGGGCCACACGGGACAGGTCTCTGCGGCGGCATCGTCGCAGACGGTGAAGACGAAGTGCATTTCCGGGGCATCAGGAACGGCGAACTCGCCCCAACTCTTCGAGCGCAGGCCGTCGACCGGGTGGTTCTGGCGCTTCAGCAGGTCCAGGGCGAAGGGATGCAGCTGCCCCTTAGGGTGGCTCCCGGCGCTGAAGGCGCGGAACCGGCCGAGGCCCTCACGTTGCAGAATTGCTTCCGCCAGAATGCTGCGCGCGGAATTGCCCGTGCACAGGAACAGGACATTGTAGGTCTTCTCGTCGGTCATGACCCCCGCCATAGATCGCCCGGGGTCACTCGGCAGCGGTGTCCCCGGTCAGTTTACCCTCGGCCGCCTGCGCCGCGCCCCGCCCACCGCCGGACGCCCCGGCCACGTGAAGCCCGCACAGCTCCGGATGGCCGGCGCAGCACTCTTCGGTCAGGAACGTCAGTAACCGATGCACGCCATCGGTATCGACGGCATAGAAGATGTTCCGTCGGACCCGCCACGACCGCAGCAATCCGGCCCTCTCCATCTGGGCGACATGGAAGGAGACGTTCGACGGCGCCAGTCCCGCGGCGACGGCGATGTCCCCCGCTGACATGCCCGACGGCCCGGCGCGCATGAGCGACCGGAATATCGTCAACCTGTTCTCATGCGCCAAAGCGGCGAAGGCGCCGATTGCCTGTTCCTCGACCATACTTATCTTTCAATTATCATTGAAGTATTACGAGCACATGACGCGCAGAAAATTTCGAGGGCGCAGAAAATTGTGGGCTCAGAACACTCGAGAGCGCGGGGAATTCGAAGGCGGAGGTCGCGCCGCTCACCGGTCATCCTCTTCGGTGTCGGAGGAGCCGAGAAGCAGCAATGTCAGATCGTCGCTCTGACGAATGACGTCCTGCAGATCGTCCCAGGAGGACTCGATGCGGCACCGGCACTCATCCCCGACCCGCTCCCGCACGACGATCTCGAACCAGCTGTCCGTTTTGGCGAGCTTCACCCGGTACCGGTGCTCGGGCACAAGAGCCGCGGGCGTGGCGAGCCGGATCCCGTCCACGGAAAGGTTAAGTACCCGGGCCGCGGTATCGAGATCCTGGCCGCCGATCGTGGCGACGGTTGCAAACGTGTCCGTCTTGCGACGTTCGAAATTTCGGCGTTCCTTGCTCATCGCAAATCCATTGCACCAGAGTGACTGTCCAGATAGCCGACCGGAGCGGGATTCACCAGACGCCCGGTCGGCACGACTACGAGATGCGGTCGCTGCTCTCATGAAGTCGATGCGCCAAGCCCAAGACCTCATCATAAGTATGGATAATAAGATCGACCAGCGTTTTCAGTTCGGGCTGGCCCAGCGCCATCCCCGAGGTCAGTGTCCGCTCGACCGCCAGGGCGGTCTCCGCGAGCCTCTGCGCGCCGAAGTTCAGGCACATCCCCCTCAGCGTGTGGGCCAGCGTGGCCATGCCGGCCAGATCGCCCGTCTCCTGCATCTCCACCAGCTTCGGCCGGGCCTCATCGAGACCGTCGGCGAATTTGGTCAGCATCGCCGCCACCGTGGTCCGATCCAACGCCTGGGTGAGCGCGTCGATACGGTCCGGCTCTATCAGGGCGGCGGAAGACGTCTCCGGCTCTGAAGGCACGGCGGTGGCCTCGCCGCCGACCAGGTGCCCGAGAAGGACGTCCAGTTCCTCGAAATCGACCGGCTTGGCGAGATACCCGTCGAAGCCGAGCCCGAGAAAATGTTCGCGGTGCGATTCACCGGCATGGGCGGTCAGCGCGACCATCGCCGGCCTCGGGCCATGGTCCGCGCGGATCCGGCGGGCGGCCTCCTCGCCGTCCATCTCCGGCATCTCGATGTCCATGAGGATCACGTCGAAGGTCTCGCGCCGCACCGCGTCCACCGCCTCGACCCCGTTCTCGGCGAGCGAGACCGTATGTCCGAGCCGGGTCAGGGCGGTCTGCATCAGGATCCGGTTGATGTTGTTGTCCTCGGCCACCAGCACCCGCAGCGGATGATCGGTCATGCGCGTCTCCTCGGCCTGCGGGTCGGTCGGCAGACGCGTTGCGTCGCCGGCCAGCGCCGACATCAGATCCAGCGGCTGGATCGGCTTGCGCATGACGCGGTCGAACAGGTCGAAGCCGTCGCGACCCTCGTTGAAGCCGATATCGGCGGACGAGGCCAGGATCAAACGGGTCCCGTCCAGCGCAGGGTCACTGCGCACGCGCTGCGCCAGGTCCAGTCCGGTCAGTTCCGGCATCTTGTGATCCAGAATGGCCACATCGAACGCCCTGCCCTCCCGTTCGGCATCTCGCAGGAGAGAGACGGCCCGCCGCGGGTCGTCCAGTCCCACGCTTTCCATACCCCACAATGCCACCTGCCGGCGGAAGATGTCGACGTTCACGGCGGTATCGTCGACGATCAGACACCGCTTGCCGCGCAGCCGGTCGATCACGGAGCCGCGCGGGGTCTGGTCCGCCGCGACGGCAAGCGGCAGGTCCACACGGAACCGGCTGCCCAAGCCCGTGACGGACTCGGCCGTGATCGTCCCTCCCATGATCTGAGCCAGCCGCTCACTGATCGCCAGACCGAGACCGGTCCCGCCGTAGCGCCGCGAAATACTCTCATCGGCCTGGGAGAATTCCTTGAACAGCGTATGGAGCCGGTCGACGGGAATTCCGATGCCGGTGTCGCGAACCTCGAACCGAACCCCATCGCCGTCGACGCCGGTGACGCTAAGGGTAACGCCACCCGTTTCGGTGAACTTCACCGCATTGCCGACCAGGTTCATCAGGATCTGGCGCACCCGGCTGGGGTCGCCGAGACGCCGCATCGGCACGGACGTGTCGATATAGGACACCACCTCCAGGCCCTTCGCCGCCGCCTGCGGGTAGAAGAGGTCGGTCACGCTGGCGACCAGGTCGTTCAGTTCGAAGGACGCGTGCTCGAGCTCCAGCTTGTCGAACTCGATCTTCGAGAAGTCGAGAATGTCATTCAGGATGACCAGCAGGTTGTCCGCGGACTGCTTGGCCAGGGACACCATCGAGCGCTGCTCGTCGGCGAGCTCGGATTTCAGCACGAGCCCGAGCATGCCGATCAGCCCGTTCATCGGCGTGCGGATCTCGTGGCTCATCATCGCCAGGAACCGGGACTTGCCCTCGTTCGCCCGTTCCGCCTGCTCCTTGGCGCGGGTGACCTCCGTCACATCGCTGAGCGACATCATCACCCGATCCGACGCGCTGGAGAGTCCCACCTGGTAGATCGGGCCGTCTTCCGCCGCGCCGGTGTCGCCCCGGACCCGAAGACGCTCCATCTCTCCCGTGGTCAGCACCCGAAGGCACGCGTTGAACACCTGCTCGCTCACCACGGGCGAGGCCTCGCCCAGGTGCCGGCCGTCGAGTGAGTCCGAGGTCCCGAAGATCTCCTGGACGCGCCGGTTGGCCACCGCGATGACGAAATCCGTCACCCGACCGCCTTCATCCTGTGCCGGGCGCAGCAGCAGCAATCCCTCCGAACTGGACTCCATCAGCGCGTCGAAGGCGTCGGTCTTGTTGTCCGCCGGCGTGTTGTAGCAGACCAGCAGGGTGCTGCCCTCGTGGTCCACCGGCAGGATCAACCGTTCCCACAACAAGACGGCGCGGGCATGGCTCGCCCGGTGCAGGGTGTAGAGGGGCTGCCGGCTGGCCAGGGTCTGGCGGTACTTCTCCTCGAAAAACCGGCCGACATCGCTGTCGAAATCGGCGGTGGAGCGGCCGGTCATATCGAAGCCTGCGGCCCGCGCGATGCTCACGCCGTAATGCCGGTAGCGGTAGCCGACATCCTCCGGTGCCAGGACCATGAGGTGGGACGCCAAAAGCGGCCGCATCTCCGGCTGGAAGGAGGCGTAGGGAGGCAGCCGGTCGGGGGACGCCAGATCGGACCATTCGCGGTACAGGCCCCGTATCGTCCGGTTCTCGACCAGTCGGTCGATAGCGTCCCGAATCTCGGTATGAAATACCAATGCGATACTCCTATCGCCCCTGATCACCGTAGCCGCGGACGGCGTTCTACGGAAGGTGGGCCGCTAGCGGACGTCGCACAGGGCCATCGCAACCGTACCCCGGTCACGCAGCGCATCGGCGACCGCGGGCAGCGTATCCGGCGTGAAGGGCAATGCTTCGGCAGCGCTCGACAGCGCCGCACCGGAACGATCGACCATTTCCCGGATCGACGAGGGGTGCGCGGTGAAGGATCGACCCCGGCGCACCGATCCCGCCACATGGACGCCGATCAGACGCCCCTGGCTGTCGAACACCGGGCCGCCGCTGATGCCCGACAGCGGGCTCGAATCCTCCGGGAAACGCTCGAGTTCCGCCCAGGCGATCACCGGCTCCCGGGTGCTGTAGCGCCCGCGCGCGTTCATGACGCTGAGCCCGAGCATCCGGGAGCGCAGCTCGCCCGGCTTGCCCCTGGGAAAACCGACGTGATAGGCGATATCGCCCGGCTGAGGCGGGGCGTCGGCAAAGCGCACCGGCGGGGCGGACCGGTCGATCCGCATCACCGCCACGTCGGCGCTGCGATGAACCGAGTAGCTGCGCGCCCGCAGCCCGCGGCGAGGCCGTTCCAGAATCCCGACCACGTCGCAGCTGTCCACCACGTGGCGCGCGGTCATCCAGAAACCCGACCCGATCGCGAAGGCGGTGCCCCGGCCGTCGGCTTTCTCTCCGATCTCCACCGAAAATTCAGGCAGTCCCGCGAGATCCCCGGGAGGCGGGGTCGGCAGGGGGCGGCGCACGGAAACGTCCCCACCGTCCTTCGGCGATGACGACGGACCCTTCAGGTATGTGGAGACGGCAGAGAGAATCATCACCAGCAGGAATCCGAGAAGGCCGATGCGGTTGTTCCCAAGGCGCACGGGTCAGCCCGAGACGGCAGCTGCGTTGATGGCCGCCACGGACAGCTTCACCGCCGCGACCAGGATGGCCGGGCCGATCTGATCCGCCTCGATCCGGTGCCACAACCCGCCGAGTATCGCCTCGACCAGCCGGACCACGGCGAGCTGAAGCGCCAGCGCCACCACGCCCCACACCACGATGTCGAGAACGTTGACGCTGGCGGCCATGCAGAACGCCAGCGGAATCGCCATGCCCAGAAGCGCGCCGGAATAGGAGACGGCCGCCGCGACGTTGCCCGCCTTGATGAGATCGACCTCGCGGATCGGCGTGATCTTCTCGTACAGCCAGGCGCCGACCGCCAGCATGGCCAGGGTCACGGTCAGGTGCAGGAGGAGATAGGGCAATCCGGTCAGCAAGGACTCGATCACGGCGTGCATGCGGGGGCCTCGGGTCGGGAGGTGAGCGGGAGAGGGCTAACGGATCGTCAGATAGAGGGCGCCGATGCCGATCGTGGCGCCGAACACCGCGATGGCGACCGCGGCGCGCAGCATGGGCGGACTTGATTTCGGGCGGCGGGCCTGTTCGTAGGACGCCTCGATCTCCAGCCGCTCCATCATGTGGATGATGGCCTTGACCGCTTCCAGGTGGGCCGGCGGCAGATCGGCGAACTGAACGCCCACGGACTGCCCGTCGGGCTCGACCCGCACGATCCGCCCGTGAACGATGACGCGGATATCCGCGCCGCCCGCCTTGCAGACGAGCAGCCCCCGGATGTCGTCCCCGACCTTCCGGGTTTCCGGCGGCATCTGCATGCGCAGCCCGCCGGTGGAGATATCGAAGACCAGGCAGCGCTGCCGGTCGACATTGATGGCCGTGCGGTGGGTGACGTAGCGGTCCTGCATGCGCTGGTCCCGCCCTATCGCGATATCCTTGAAGAAGCCCTCACCGGAAATGGCGTCAGGGTCGCTCAGGGACATGAACAAACCGCCGTTCGGTTGTCGTTGGCGGAGCCTAGAGCAAATCACGATCAGATGGAAACATCTGCTCGTGTGAACTTGCTCTATCTTGAATGGGTTAGAGCGTGATCGGCCGGCGACCGGAATCGCCTATGCGTCCAGCCCGGCCTCCGCGCGCCCGTCGGCGATCGCCGCCACGACCGCGTCGGTGATCGCCCGGGTGCCCGAGGACCCGCCATACTCGGTCGGCACCAGGCCGTTGTCCCGGAACGCGACCTCCACCGCCTTGTCGAGAACCCGCCCGGCCCGCGCGCAGTCGGCCACCCCATGGGTGTCGGCCAGCCATTCCAGCATCATCACCGCCGAAAGGAACGTGGCCGTCGGGTTCGCCAAACCCTGGCCGACGATGTCCGGCGCACTGCCGTGGCAGGGCTGGAACACCGCATGACGCGGCCCGATATCGGCCGAGGGCGCCATGCCCATGCCGCCCATCAGCCCGGCCCCGAGGTCGGAGAGGATGTCGCCGAACATGTTCTCGGTGACCAGCACGTCGAACATCCAGGGCCGGCGGACCATGTTCAGCGCGCAGGCGTCCACATACATATGCGCCGGGTCGCTCACCCCGTGGCGGGCGGCGACCTCGTCGAAGATCTGGCGGAAAAAGTAGAAGCCGCCGATCACGTTCGCCTTGTCGATGCAGGTGACCTGGCCGGCATGGCCGCGCTCCTTGCGCTTGGCCCCCAGGTTGAAGGCGAAATCGAACAGCCGCTCGGAGCCGGCGCGGGTGATGGTCTGGGTGTCGTGGGCGGCGGTCGGCCGGTCGGCGGGACCGTCAAAGACCGTCTTGCCGCGTCCGGCGAACAGGCCCTCGGTGCTCTCGCGGATCAACACGAAGTCCAGGTTCTGCGCCCGCGGGTCGCCGAGCGGCACCGGCGCGCCCGGCAGGGTTCGCACCGGACGCACGCCGGCGAACAGCTCGAAGGTCTCGCGCATGTCGAGCTGCGGCGCGATCTCGCGGCCGTCGGGATAGCGGATGTCCGGCATGCCCATGGCGCCGAGCAGGATCGCGTCGGCCTTGTCCGCCCGGGACATCGCCTCTTCCGGCAGGGCGGTGCCGGTTTCCTTGTAATGGGCCGCCCCCGCCGCCTCCGAGCGGAAGCGGAGGTCGAAGCCGCCGATGCGGTCGCGCAGGGTCTGCAGGATCGCCACCGTGGGGTCGATCACCTCCGGGCCGATCCCGTCACCGGGAAAGACCGAGATCTCGAAGGCGGTATTGGCACTCATGGCGGATATCCTCCCGTAAGCATTTTTTGTCGGCCTTTGCGGCTTGCGGCGCATGGTGGCGTGCGACGGGTAGCGCCGACAAGCGCCTTTAACCCGGGCGCCTTTAACCCCGGCGCCTTTACCCCATCGCCTTTATCCGACGAGCCCCTCGTACAGCAGGCGCAGGGCCAGCACGGTCAGCAGGATCCTGAAGGCGGTTCGGAACCGGGCCTCCGGCATCCGGCTGACGATCTGCCGGCCGACCACGGTGCCGAGGAACCCGCTGACGACCATCAGCCCGACCAGCGGCAGCCAGGGCAGATAGGCGAATCCGACCGCGGCGAAGGCCGTCACCTTCAAGCCGTGCTTCAGGGTCATGCAGGCGGCGAAGGTGCCGATGGTGGCATGCCGGTCGCCCAGCCGTTCCGGCGACAGGAACGGGGCGAGGAACGGCCCGGTCGCGCCGGCGAACATGGTGATGAACGCGGTGACGGCGCCGATGGCGACAAAGCCCCGGTCCGGGACCCGATAGCGGCCGAGCGACGGCATCCAGGTCGTCACCAGCACGAAGCCGCCGACCACGACCAGCAGCACTTCGCGCGGCAGGCGCACCGCAACCTGGGCGCCAATCGTGACCCCGACCGCGGCGCCGAGCAGGAACCAGATCACGATGGGCCGGCGGATGAAGCGATGGAACAGCACCGCCCGGCCGCTGTTCGACCCGAGCTGGACCAGGCCATGAACGGGGATCAGCGCCGCCGGCGGCACGACGCTGGCCATGGCGGCCACCATCAGGATACCGCCGCCGAGGCCGAGCGCCGCGGTCATCAGCGACGTCACGAAACTGAGGGCGATCAGGGAGACCGCCGCGAGGTCGCTGAGCGGATCCGGTATGATCAGAGCGAGCAGGGCGTCCACTGGGCGATGCCGACCCTCAGTTCAGACCGGCAACGGTCTTCATCTCGTCGAGATGGGCATCGCATTTCGGCAGGTTGGCCAGCACCTGCGGGCGGGCGGTCTGCGGGTCGTTCTGGATGATCGTCGTCACCTCGATGGTGCGCATCACCACGTCGCGCTGGAACGAGGCCTCGTAGTCCTTGCGCGGCCGGCCCCGCTTGGCCAGGGCGTCGAACACGTCGAGATAGGTCTGCCGCTTCGCCTCGTTGCCCTCGATCGGCAACTCCAGCTCAGCCATGGCCGCCTGGTAGAAGGCGACGCAAGACGCCGCGATCCCCATCAACTGGCGCTCGCGCCCGTTCAGCGGATCCTTGCCCTGGGTCTGGGTTTGGGTCTGGTTCTGGGCCTGAACGGTGCCGCTCCAAAGGGGTGCAGCGCAGGCAATGGCGGAGACAACCGTCAGCAAGCGGAACAGGCGCACCATGGTCTTGCTCATTTGAGTTCTTTCCCACGACCTTTACGCCGCGCAATAAACACGCATATCCCTGCGTTAACAACAGCCGGTCTCGCCGGCCCACAAGAGGAGTATCCATGACCGACGCCGCAGTCGCCGCCGCTCAGGAGGCCGTTCGGTCGCTCAAGCAGCGTATCCAGGCTCTCGATGACGACGGGCTCGACCTGATCTTCCGCGAAGCGCGGACGTTCAACGGATGGCAGGATCGCGACGTGCCGGACTCGCTGCTCCGCACGCTCTTCGACGTGACCAAGATGGGCCCGACCGCTGCCAACGGATCGCCCATGCGCCTGGTCTTCGTGAAGAGCGCCGAAGGCAAGGAGCGGCTGAAGCCCGCGCTGTCCGGCGGCAACGTGGACAAGACCATGGCCGCCCCGGTCTGCGCCATCGTCGCCTATGATCCCGCCTTCTGGGAGAAGTTCCCGTTCCTGTTCCCGCACCGCGACATGTCCGGCGCCTTCAAGGACAACCCGCAGGCGGCCGAGACCGGCGGCTTCCGCAACGGGTCGCTCCAGGGCGCCTATCTGATGATCGCCGCCCGCGCGCTGGGCCTGGATTGCGGGCCGATGTCCGGCTTCGATCAGGGCAAGGTCGATGCCGAGTTCTTCGCCGGCACCACAATCAAGTCCAATTTCCTCTGCAACCTGGGATACGGAACCCCGGAAAGCGTCTTCCAGCGCCTGCCGCGCTTTGAATTCGAGGATGTTTGCAGCATCGTATGAACGCGCGTCCCATGACGCGCCGATCCGGGCGGGGAGCCAATGCCGGTGCCAGGCGTTGGACATGTTCAGCCGAAACAGACTGCCCGCCCGGCGGGTGAGCGAAGTTAGGGAGTTGTCGTGCGTAAGGTCCTGATTGCGATCGTTGGTCTGGTCATCGTTCTCGTCGCCGCCGTGCTGGTGGTGCCGAGCCTGATCGACTGGAACGGATACAAGCCGGAGATCCAGGCCGCCGCGCGCGACGCCACCGGGCGGGAACTGACGATCGGCGGCGACCTGTCGCTGTCGATCCTGCCATCGCCCACCCTCTCCGTCGCCGATGTGAGCCTCGCCAATGTGGAGGGCGGAACGGCCCCCGACATGGCGAGCCTGGAATCGCTGGACGTCTCCGTGGCCCTCATCCCGCTGTTGTCCGGCGAGATCCGCGTCACCTCGGTCACTCTGGTGAAGCCGGTGATCGTGCTGGAGAGGCTTCCGGACGGCCGCGCCAACTGGACGTTCGACGGCACGACCGGCAGCGAGGGCGGCGCCGGCGATCCGGCATCGGGCGACGGCGGCGGCGCTCCGGCCCTGGCGATCGACGAGGCGGTGATCGAGGACGGCCGCCTCGTCTACCGCGACGCCACCAGCGGCGCCGAGCACACCCTTTCAGACGTCAATCTGGAGATCTCCGCCGGCGGCCTCCAGGGACCGTTCGAGATCGAAGGCGACGTCGGCTACCAGGGCATCCCCCTGGCGCTGGCGGGATCCGTCGGCGCGCTGGATGCCGGCCGGGCAACCCCGGTCAAGCTGACGGCGACCGGCCAGGAGGGCGCCATCGAGCTGGCGCTCAACGGCACGCTCGACATGGATGCGGGTCCCAGCTTCAAGGGCCATCTGGAGGCCAAGGCGCCCGACCTGTCCGAGGCCGCCAAGATCGCGACCACCTTCGGCGCAGCCGCGCCCGAGGGCCTGCCGGCCAATGCCGCGTCCCTCACCGCGGATATCGACGGGTCGCCGCAGGCCGTCAAGGCGAACAATCTGGTCGTCACCCTGGGCGAGTCCCGGTTCCAGGGCGCGGTGACCGCGGCGCTCGAGCCGAAACTGTCGATCGACGCGTCCCTGTCCGGCAACCGGCTCGATCTCGACGCCCTGCTGCCGAAGGACGGCGCCGCAGCCACGGACGGCGCCTCCCCCACCGGCGACAGCGGCTCCACCCAGCCCCCGTCCGCGCCGCCCGGCGGACAGTCGACCGCCGATGCCGCGGTCCTGCCCACGGATATCGACGCCCGCCTCGACCTCAAGGTGGATGCGGTCCAGTACAACGGCGCGGCCATCCGCAACGTGCAGATCGACGTGTCCCTGCGCGACGGGGTCGGCGATCTGCGCCTGGCGACCGCCCAGCTTCCCGGCGGCACCGATGTGACGCTGATCGGCGGCCTTGAGAGCGGACCGACCTTCGTCGGCCGGCTCGAAGCGGCGTCCGACAACCTGCGGGCCACCCTGGACTGGCTGCAGGTCGACCTGGCTTCCGTGCCCGCCGACCGTCTGCGCAAGGCGGTGGTCAGCGCGGCCATCCGTGCCTCGGCCCAGGAGATCCAGGTATCCGACTGGACCATGGAGCTGGACGCCACCCGGGCCCAGGGCGGCCTGACCCTGGCGCTGCGCGAGCGCCCCGCCTTCGGGCTGAGCCTGGCAATCGACCGGATCAACGTGGATGCCTATCTGCCGCAGGGTGACGGCCCGGCGCCGACCGGCAGCGGGTCCGGCACCACCCAGCCGGCAGCGGCCGACGGCGGCGGCACCGCCGACGCGCTGGCGGTTCTGGACAGCTTCGACGCCAATATCGACCTGCGGGTCGGCGAGGCGACGGTGACGGGCATCACCCTGGCGGATGCCCGGATCGACGCCCTGCTGCAGAACGGCACCCTGACCCTGCGCCAGGCCTCGGTCGGCGACATGGCCGGGGCGGCCGGCACGATCTCGGGCGTGCTCAAGGACGCGGCGAGCCAGCCGTCGGTCGACATGACCTTCGACGTGTCGGTGAAGGACGCCGACCGGTTCGCCCGCCTGCTGTCGACCGACAGCCCGGTGCCAGCCAAGCAGCTCGGTACCGTGGCCTTCAAGGGCTCTGCCTCCGGCGACATGAGCGACGTCGCGCTGGACGCGCAGCTGACCGTCGCCGGCGGCACCCTCGACCTGAAGGGCACCGCCCAGCCGCTCACCGCGCCGCCGACGGTGAACGTCACCTACAAGGTCCGGCATCCCGACACCAACCGGCTGGTCTCCACCCTGTCCCCCGGTGCGCTGGACGGATTTGGATCGCTCGGCTCGCTGGAGATCAACGGCGAGCTGAAAACCCGCGACGACGGCCGCTACGCCAATCAGATCGCCGCCTATACCGGTGGCGGCCGGCTTGAGCTGATCGGAAATGTCGCCCCCTTCGCGGCCACGCCCGACGTCAACATGAAGGTGGTGATCTCGCATCCGAACGCGACCCAGGCGATCCGCCTCGCCTCGCCGGATTATCGGGCGCGCGGCGGCGATCTCGGCGGCTTCGAGGCCTCCACCCTGTTCAACGGACCGGTGGACGGCCTGACCCTCAGCGAGACGGCGATCGCCGCCGGGCCGATCCGGATCAGCGGCAACGGCTCGATCGCCAATACCGGGCCGCGGCCGAAGATCACCCTGGCCCTGACCTCCAACCGGATCGCCGTCGATCCCTGGTTGCCGCCGAGCGCGTCGACACCCCGGGGCGCCGCCCCGGCTGCGGCGCCGACCGGCGGGAGCGGCGCCGGCGGCGGCTGGTCGCGCGAGAAGATCGACACGTCGGGCCTGTCCGCGGTCGATGCCGACGTGACCATGGGCATCGAGGCGATCGAGTACGGCAGCTATGTCGTGGACAACGCGGAGCTGGTGGCCGCCCTGACGGACGGGGTCCTCAATGTCTCCAAGCTCGCCGGCGGCATGTTCGGCGGCACCTTCGATCTGACCGCCATGCTCGCCGACCGGCCGACGCCGGAGGCCGCGGTGACCGTGAAGGTGCGCGACGCCGATGTCCGGCAGGCGGCGCAGACGGCGGCCGAGACCGACGTGGTCAGCGGCATCCTCACCTATGACACCGACCTGAAGGCGACCGGCGGTTCGGAATACGAGCTCGTCTCCAACCTGAACGGCACCGGGTCGTTCCAGGTGCGCGACGGCACGGTGAAGGGGTTCGACCTGCGCGCCTTCTCCGACCGACTGCAGGAGCTGAACCGGGCGACCGATTTCCTCGACCTGACCCAGCGCGCGCTGTCCGGCGGTCAAACGGCCTTCACCGCGCTGACCGGCAGCTACACGGTGCAGCAGGGCGTGCTGCGCTCGAACGACGTCGCGCTGGACGCCGATGCCGCCAAGGGCTCGGCCACCGCCGTGATCGACCTGCCGCCGCGGCAGATGGACGTGAACGCCCAGGCCCGTCTGACCGACCATCCGAACGCACCGCCGGTCGGCATGCGCCTGGTGGGACCGTTCGACAATCCGCGGCAGATCCTCGATATCGACGAGATGCAGCGCTACGTGGTGCAGACCATCGGCACCCGCACCCTCAAGGAGCTCGACAGGAGCGGCACCGTGGAGAAGCTGGACAACCTGCTGAACCCCGGCTCCGGCCAGAGCAGCGGCGGGACGGGAGCCGGCGGCACCGACGGCAGCCCCCCTCAGCAGCAGCCCCAGGACCCCAAGCAGCAGCTCGAGGATGCCGCCAAGGGCCTGCTGCAGAACCTGCTGAAGAAGTAACCCCCCCTTAAACGAAACGCGGGCCGGAGAACCGGCCCGCGTCGCTATCGTCAGCCCGGGATCGGGCCGTCAGGTGCCGGCGGTCATCGGCGCGCCGAGGCGGCGCAGGGTGGCGATGATGCTGAGCGCGGTGATCTTGCCGGTCTTCGGGTTCTCTTCGGTCGGCACGTTCTCGATGGTCATCGTGAACCGCGCGCTGTCCGCCTCCACCGTGATCGTGTGGGTGTTGCGGGTGACCTGCGGATCGGCCCAGATCTCCAGCTTCGTGGCGTCGGCGCCGATGCCGGCCAGCGACAGGGCGGCGGCGACGTTGACGTTCGCCGGGAAACCGGCGGCGCCGTCGCGGGCCGAGCCGTCGAACACCTTCTTGGCGGTGTTCAACCCCTCGACCGAGATGTTGTTCTCGACCAGATAGGGCGCGCCGGCGAGACCGCCCGGCGGTTTGCGGGTGACGAGGCGGACCTCTGAGATCTCCCCTTCCGCCGCGGCACGCACCGCGTCGAGCCCGATCAGCGCGCCGGTCGGCACCACGATCCGCGCGCCGGTGCGCCGGGCCCGGTCGACCAGCTCGTCGTGGCGCAGCAGCGCGCCGACGCTGATCGGCAGGAAGATCCGGCCACGCTCGACCGCCGGCACCGCCACCTCGGCGAAGACCGAGGCCGGGGCGCATTCCACGACCACGTCGGCCCGGTCAGCCAACTCACCCAGCGATACGACCGGCACTTCCGTCTGGAAGCCGGCCATGTTGGCCCGGGCCTTGTCCGCGTCGCGGGCGGAGACCGCCACGAGCTTCAGTCCTTCGATGCTGCCGCTGTCGAGCGCGGCGGCCACTTTCTGGCCGATCGCGCCGAATCCTCCGATGCCGACCGTAAGCGGTCCCGTTGCGGGCGATGTTGACACGCCGTCCTCCTCGTCCAAGGTTGGTCGCTGTCGTAGCCCCGGTGTGTCACCCATGTCCAGCCGTCCATCCACCGTCGCCCGTCGCCTCCATGCGGCTGCCTCCGCGTTGGGGCTGGCGACCGGCCTGCTCGTGGCGGCAGCGAGCCTAACACCGGCTGCGGCTCAGACCGCGTCGGATGGCGAGACGCCGCCCCCCTGTCGGCTGGCGACACTGGTGGTCGCCGGCGGCGCGGGCAGCGGCACCGACCTGATCGCCAGGGCGCTGGCCGAGGCCGCCAACCGGACCGGCATGAAGCCGCCGCTGAAGGTGCGCAACATCGACGGCGACGACGGAATCGACGGCGCCCGGGCCGTGCTGCAAGCGCCGGGCGACGGTTGCATGATGCTGGCAGCCCATCAGGGGCTGCTCGTCAATTTCCTGACCTGGCGCGCGTCCTTCGCCTGGCAGGATTTCCGCCATGTGGCCCTGCTGACCCGGACGCCGATGGCCCTCGTGGCCCCCGTCTCCACCTCCTTCGCCGATGCGCGGGAGATGCGGGCGGCCGCCCGCAGCGGGACCCTCACGGCCGGCGTGGGACCCGGCACCATCGCCGAGTTCGCCCTGCGCGCCATGGCGAAGGCGGCCGAGATCGAGCTCGAATACGACGCCATCGACGGCGCGCGGGAGCGGCTGTCCGCCCTGCTGGCCGGCGATATCGACCTGACCGCCGTTCCGACCGCCCTGGCCAAGCGGCTGGGCGAGACGCAGATGGTGCGGTCCATCGCCGTGACCGATCGCGAGCCCAGTGCGATCGTTCCGGCGGTTGAGACGCTGCGCGATCAGGGCGTTCCGTTCGACTACGCCGTCGATCTGGGCATTCTGCTGCCCCCCTCGGCGCCCGAGGACCTGGCCGCCCGCCTCGCCGGCGACCTGGAGAAGGCACTGGACGATCCGGCGTTCCAGAAGGCGATGGAGGGCTACGACGTCCGCATCGATTTCCGCCCGCTGACCCAGTACGCGATCTACTGGGAGAACCTGATGGCGTCCTGGCGCGAGATCGCCGAGGAAGCCGGCTACGAGCGCACCTCGCGCTAGCGGTTGGGCCGCTTTCGGCCACCACCGACTATGGACGGTAACATTGACACATCGTCCCATCCCTTTAAGAAAGGTCGGATGGTCGTGCCGTTGGTTTGCACCCGACGATCAAAAACACAGGGGTGGAGACACGGGGCACGGCGTTTATGTCCGGATAATTATCCAGCCAATCAACAGGACGAACAGGGGAATTGACCGATGACGTTTAAATCCACCCTTCTGGCGGCAACGGCCGCCGTCGTCGTCGCCGGTACGGCGTTCGGCATGAGCCCGGCAGCGGCCGCCGACTTCGGCTGCAGGACCGCCAAACTGATCGTTCCGTGGGGCGCCGGCGGCGGCACCGACGTGATCTTCCGTCAGTTCGTCGAAGCGGTGAACGAGGCGGGCGCCGAGCCGGAGCTGCAGGTCGTGAACATCGGCGGCCAGGGCGGCAACAAGGGCGCCAAGGAAGCCGCCAAGGCGAAGCCGGACGGCTGCACGCTGTTCGCCATCCACCAGAGCGCGCTGACCAGCTACTTCACCGGCCGCATCGACTTCACCTGGGACAAGTTCGAGCCGGTCGCCATGCTGACCCGCACGCCGTCGATCTTCGGCGCGAATGCCGACGTTCCGTATCAGAACATCACCGAGATGGTGGCCTACGCCAAGGAGAACCCCGGCAAGATCAATGCCGGCGGCACCCTCGGCTCGACCAGCCAGTTCGTCTATCTGCTGCTGGAAGACGCCGCTGGCATCAAGTTCAACCACGTCTCCTACGACGGCACCCGCCAGCGCATGACGGCGCTGCTGGCCGGCAACATCGACACCGGCGAGATCAACCTGGCCGCCGCCAAGAAGTACATCCAGACCGGCGAGCTGAAGGCCCTGGGCATCACCACCGAGGAGCGCAACTCGGAGATCCCCGACGTCGCCACCCTCAAGGAGCAGGGCTACGATCTGGTCTACGGCGTCGACCGTGGCGTGATGCTGCCGGAAGGCACGTCGCAGGAGATCATCGATCACTACGCCGGGCTGTTCAAACAGGCCGCCGAGAACCCGAAGGTGGTCGAGGCGATGAACGCCAAGGGCACCTATGTGAACTACATGAACCCGGCCGAGTCCGAGACGTACTGGAGCGAAACCCAGGCCAAGTGGAGCAAGATCGCGAAGGACGTCGGCATCTACAAGGCCAAAGACTGATCACAAGAACGCCTGACAGCGGGCGCCGGCAGATGTGCCGGCGCCCGTTTCGTTTGATACAGTTCGACCCCGAACAACCAAGAAACGACGGGAGACCGGGACATGTCGGTGAGCCGCGACACGATCGTCGCCATCCTGCTGCTGGCGTTCTGCGGCGTGCTTTGGTACGCGTCATACGATATCGAGATCACCAGCTACGGCACGATGCCGAGCTCGGTGTGGCCGCGCATCATCATCGTCGCAATGGCCGTGTTTTCCGCCCTGCTGCTCCTGAAATCCCTGTCGTCGCATGACGACGCGCCCGTCGAGGAGGCCTCGAGCGAGCCGTTCTTCCGGCGCTATCGCAACGCGGCGATCATCTATGCACTGTTCCTGCTGTTCCTGCTGACGCTGCCGACCCTCGGCATGCATCTCGGCGGCGCGCTGTTCGTCTTCCTGTCGCTGACCGCGCTTGGCCGCCCGTCGCCGAAGCTCATCGCGCTCCACGCCGCGATCGCCGTCATCTCCATCGGCGCGATGTGGTCGATCTTCACTTTCGGCCTGCGGGTGATCCTGCCCCAGGGCGAGATCCTGCCGATCTGAGCGGGGAGACCGGAACCATGATCATCGAAAACGTTCTCTTCGCCTTCCAGGAGGTCTTCCACTGGAAGAACCTCGGCCTGATGTTCATCGGCACCACGGCAGGGCTGATCGCGGGCTCGATCCCGGGCTTCACCATCACCATGGCGGTGGTCCTCACCCTGCCCTTCACCTTCGGCCTGTCGCCGGTGGAAGGGTTGTCGACCATGATCGGCGTGTTCGTCGGCGGCCTGTCCGGCGGCCTGATGTCCGGCATGCTGACCGGTATTCCCGGCACGCCGTCCTCGATCGCCACGACCTTCGACGGTTTCCCGATGGCCCGCAAGGGACGGCCCGGTCTGGCGCTCGGCCTCGGCGTTTGGTCGAGCTTCTTCGGCGGTATTCTGAGCGCCGTGCTGCTGGTCACCCTGGCCCCGAGCCTTGCCAAGATCGGCCTCGAATTCGGGCCGTGGGACTATTTCGCCCTGGTGCTCTTCGCGCTGACCATCACGGCAAGCCTGTCGGGAGAGACCCTCATCAAGGGGATCATCGCCGGCCTGCTGGGCCTGTTCGTCGCCTCCGTCGGCGAGGACGAGGTCAACGGCGTCGCCCGTTTCACCTTCGGCAGCGAGACCCTGGAGAGTGGCTTTGACTTCCTGCCGGTGCTGATCGGCCTGTTCGCGTTCAGCCAGCTCCTGTCCGATGTGCAGAACACCGAGAAGGCCCGCCAGCCGCTGATGACCGGTGTCGAGGCGAAGGGCATCCGGGTCGAGCACCTGGCCGCGGTCCGGATCATCTTCAAGCGCTGGGTCAACCTGGTGCGCTCCTCGCTGATCGGCGTGTTCACCGGCGTGCTGCCGGCCGCCGGCGGCTCGATTTCCAATATCCTGGCCTATGACCAGGCCAAGAAGGCGTCGAAGAACTCCCACGAGTTCGGCACCGGCACGCCGGACGGCATCATCGCCCCGGAAGCCTCCAACAACGCCACCGCGGGCGGCGCGCTGATCACCATGATGGCGCTCGGCATTCCGGGCGACGTGATCACCGCCGTGATGCTCGGCGCGCTGCTGATCCACAACGTGCAGCCGAGCCCGACCTTCATCACCGAGAATCCGGATCTCGCCTACGCGATCTTCATCGCGTTCTTCCTGGCTCATTTCATCATGATCATCATGCAGGCCTTCTGCCTGCGCGCCTTCCTTCTGGTGGTGCGGATCCCGATGTACATGCTGGCCGCGGTCATCCTGGCCTATTGCGCGATCGGCGTGTTCGCCCTGAACAACATCCAGGAGGATATCTGGACGCTCTTCGTCTTCGGCCTGATCGGCTATGCCATGAAGCTGCTGGGCTTCCCGCTGGCGCCGATGATCCTGGGCGTGGTGCTGGGTCATGTCGCCGAGCTCAACCTCAGCCGGGCGATCTCCCTGTCGGGCACGACGGACCAGTTCCTGCTCGACATGGTGACCCGACCCTGGGCGCTGTTCTTCCTCGTCGTGGCCGCCTTCTCGGTCGTCTTCCCGTGGTACCAGAAGGCGCGTGAGCGGGCCGCCTGGACGCTCGGCTATCTGCCGGCGCTGATGGTCTGCCTTGCGGTACCGATGGCGATGATGGAGGGCTGGCCGCGCACACTTATCGCAGTGGTATTGGTGCTGGGCGCGGTTTATCTTCTGCTCCAAAGCGCGCGTCGCGGATGGAGCGTTAGCACCGACGACGCCGCCTGATCCGTCAAACGGCCGGCCGGTATTCGTCCCGACGCCGGCCACCACCTGCAATCCCCTGGGGAGCGTCATGTCGCGTTTCGAGATTCAGAACCCGTATCTGCTGTTCCTGGGCGACGCCCCGGACCAGCTGGCCGCCAAGACCGCGAACGGCGTGAAGGTGTGGCGCCCTGACTGGTGTCTCGGCCAGTTCCGCTTCCCGGCCTGCAAGGCCGATCTCGGCCTGCCCGACATGACCATCGAGGAAGCGGCCGCCGCCGGCGTGAAGACCGTCATCCTCGGCGTCGCCAACCGTGGCGGCTTCATCCCGGACGCCTGGATCGTCGAGCTGGTCAAGGCGCTGAACCTGGGCATGGACATCGCCTCGGGCCTGCACACCCGGATCACCACGATCCCGGCGCTGAAGGAAGCCGCCGAGAAGAACGGCCGCAAGCTGTTCGACGTGCGCCACCCGACCCGCGACTACCCGGTCGCCAGCGGCGTGCCGCGCACCGGCAAGCGCCTGCTGACCGTCGGCACCGACGTCTCCGTCGGCAAGATGTTCACCACGCTGGCCATCGAGAAGGAGATGCGGGACCGCGGTATGAACGCCGACTTCCGAGCCACCGGCCAGACCGGCATCTTCATCGCCGGCTCGGGCCTGTCGGTCGACGCGGTGATCGCCGACTTCATCTCCGGCTCCATCGAGTGGCTGGCGCCTGAGAACAGCGAGGACCACTGGGACCTGATCGAGGGCCAGGGCTCGCTGTACAACGTGTCCTACTCCGGCGTGACCCTGGGCCTGATCCACGGTGCGCAGTCCGACGCGCTGGTGATGTGCCACGAGATCGGCCGCCCGCACATGCGCGGCCTGCCGGACTACGAGGTCCCGGCGATCCCGACCGCGATGGACACCATCCTGCACATGGCCAAGATGGTGAACTCCGACGTCAAGTTCGTCGGTGTGTCGCTGAACACCTCCAACGTCACCGCCGAGGAGGCCGAGGCGTTCAAGAAGAAGACCGCCAAGGAGACCGGCCTGCCGGTCGTCGATCCGCTGAAGGACGGTGTGGCGCCGATCGTCGACAACATCGTCGCCAGCTACTGATCAGATGACGGCGATCGCCGACCTGCTGCGCCCGGTCCTGGAGGATCGGGCGCGGGCGGGGGCGACGATCCTCTATGCCCATCTCGCCCATGCCGCCGGGGTCCCGTCCCCGCACTCGATCCATAAGACCGGCGAGGCATTGGAAGTGCTGATGGAGCAGGATGCCGCGCACGGCCGCCCTCTGCTGGCGGCCGTCGCCATCTCCAAGGCCCGCGACGGCGTGCCCGCCCCCGGGTTCTTTCAGAAAGCCTCCGAGCTCGGCCTGTATTTCGGCCCCGACCGCGGCCCGCAGGCGGCGACCTTCCATGCGCTGGAACTGGAGAAGGTCTGGGCGGCGTATAGGGAATGACTTAGGTCCTCCCCGTCTTCCCGGACGTGATCCGGGAACCAGACAGAGGACAAGCCGGAACATTCGAAGAATAGCCCGAAGCGTTCCATCGGCGGCGTCTCTGGGTCCCGGAGCACGTCCGGGAGACGCGTTCTTGTTCGCGTCCTCCGTACGCCCCCGTCACCGCCGCCCGGGCCAGGCGCGAAACAGCGGCACCATGAAGACCAGGCAGGCGATCAGGAAGGTGACGCTGCCGCCGATCGCCAGCCAGTCTTCCGCCCGCCAGGAGGCGGCGATGAAGAACAGGGCGGAGACGACGAACACCAGCCACCCGGCCATGTGCCACCACCAGTTGGCCAATGGGCTCACGGCGGCCTCCCTCGGTTTACGTCACCCCGTCGGTGCCGGCACCGCACACGATCGTGCAGACGGTTTCGCCGGCCGCCACACGGACCGCGCCGTTCATCAGCGCGGCCACGCCCGCCGCGCCCGCCAACTCGGCTCCGATGGCGCATTCCGCCCAGAGCCAGCGGGCCGCCGCATACATCGCCTGGTCGTCGACCAGCACGATATCGTCCACATGGGCGGTGATCAGGTCGTAGTTCAGCTGTTCGCTGCGCCGCGGCGCAAGCGTGCCCGCCGCCGTGGCGATGGCGTCCAGGGTGACCAGACCGCCGGCCTTGCGGCTCTCGTAATGGGTCGGGGCGCCGACCGGCTCGACGCCGATCACCTTCACCTGCGGTCGGTCCGACTTGATGGCCGTGGCCACGCCGGAGATCAGCCCGCCACCGCCGATGGCGACGACGACGGTATCGACGTCCGGCACCTGATCGAGGATTTCCAGGCCGAGCGTCCCCTGGCCGTTGATCACGCTCTCCGGCGCGAAGGGATGGACCCAGGTCATGCCCTCTTCCTGCGCCCGCGCCATGGCAGCGACCGCCGCCTCGTCGAACACGGAGCCCTCGATCACCACCTCCGCTCCCCAGCGGCGCAGGCTCTCGGCCTTGGCCGGCGGCGCGGAGCGGGGCAGGTAGACCACCGCCTTCGCCCCGCCCATCCAGGCGGCATAGGCGACGGCGAGGCCATGGTTGCCGCCCGAGGCGGTGATCAACCCGCGCGACACCTGCTCGGCGCTGAGCGACTTCAGCGTGTTCACCGCCCCGCGCACCTTGAACGAGCCGGTCGGCTGCAGAAAGTCGAGCTTGAGGGCGAGCCGGCCCTCGGTCACCGAATTGAGCAGACCCACCGGCTCCAGCACCGGAGTGGCGCGCACATGGCCGGCGATCCGGGCCTGGGCGGCGCGGATGGTGTCGAGCGTAACCGTCATCAGATCGTGATTCCTCCGTCTACGATCATGGCCTGACCCGTGGTGTAGGCGCTTTCGTCGCCGGCGAGATAGACCGCCATGGCGGCGATCTCCTCGGCTGTGCCCAGCCGGCCGAGCGGCTGGCGGGCGATGAAGTCCTTGCGCGCCTGGACCGGGTCGTCGAAGGCGTTGATCCGGTCGTCCAGGGAGGGCGACTGGACCGTGCCTGGGCAGATCGCGTTGCAGCGGATGCCCTGGCGGATGAAATCGGCGGCGATCGACTTGGTGAGGCCGATCACGGCGGCCTTGGTCGTGCCGTAGATGAAGCGGTTGGGGATGCCCTTCAGGTTGCCGGACACCGAGGCCATGTTGATGACCGAGCCGCCGCCGTTCTCCAGCATTGCCGGCAGGAAGGCGCGGATCATGCGGTACATGGCCCGCACGTTGAGATTCACCGAGAAGTCGAAGGCGTCCTCGTCGCAGTCCAGGATGGTGCCGTGGTGGACGAAGCCGGCGCAGTTGAGCAGCACGTCGACGGCGCCGACTTCCCGGGCCGCGGCCTTGACCGCCTCCGCATCGAGCACGTCCAGCTTGCGCGGAGTGATCCCGGCGATGGCGCCGATTTCCGCCAGGGTCCTGTCATTGATGTCGGTGGCGATCACCGACGCCCCTTCCCGTGCGAGGGCCTCGGCGCAGGCGCGCCCGATCCCCTGCCCCGCCGCGGTGACGAGCGCGGTCTTGCCGCTGAGCCGGCCTGCCATGGTGGTGTCCTCCCGAGTTTCTTGTCGCTGGCGCAGTTAGCCCGGCGGCACGGGGGAGGGCAAGGGGGCTCAGTCGGACGGGGCGGGTTGGAATGACGGGACTGGTTGGGGTGACGGGACTGGTTGGGGTGACGGGACTGGTTGGGGTGGTGGGCTTGTGCCGGCGCCGTCGGCCTGGTCCTGACGTGCGTCAGGACGACGGCGACTTTCTTTCGTCATCCTGATGCAAATCAGGATCAAGCGTCTCCCCGATCAACCGTTTCGACGCCCGGCATCGGCCACAGCTCGGACCACGCCGGATTGGCCTGCTCGATCAGCTCGACTTTCCACGCGCGGCGCCAGGCCTTGAGCTGCTTCTCCCTCAGGATGGCTTCGGTCATGCGGGCGAATTGCTCGACATAAACGAGCCGATGCAGCCGGCAGCGGCGCACGAACTGCGACCCCTCGCCGCGGCGGTGCTGGAGAATGCGCGAGACCGGGTTCGCCGTCACGCCGATGTAGAGCGTGCCGCGCCTATGGTTCGTGAGGATGTAGACCGTCGGCTGCATGCCGAGGGTATGGGAGGCGCAGGCCTGCTTCCCGGCGGGATCCGCGCGTTGATCCTGATTTGCATCAGGATGACGGGGTGAGGATAGGGCTTAGGTACTCCCCGTCGTCCTGGAATTCTCCCCGTCGTCCCGACTTGTATCAGGACGACGGGAAAGATGACGCCCTCTACCCCTCAACCTTCGGCTTGCGCATCACGGTCACGTCCGGGACCACGCCGTCCACCTTGGCCACCTGCACGAGCGTCGAGTGCGCCGTCGGGCCCTGGCCGAGCCTCGACGTCCCCCGGTCGCGGGTCAGGACGTTCGGATTGCCGTGGACTTCCAGTCCGCCCGGAGTCTCCGGGTCGTACCAGGCGCCGGTGGAGAGCTGGATCACGCCCGGCATCACCTGATCGCTGACGATCGCGCCGGCGAGGCAGGCGCCGCGGTCGTTCCAGACCCGCACGATGTCGCCCGACGAGATGCCCCGGGCCGCCGCGTCGTCGGGATGCAGGGTCATCGGCTCGCGCCCCGCCACCTTGGAGCCCTGGCTGACCTGGCCGCAGTCGAGCTGGCTGTGCAGCCGGGTGCGCGGCTGGTTCGACATCAGGTGCAGCGGGAACTCCTGCGCCCTCTCCGCCCCCAGCCACTCGTCCGGCGCGCGCCAGACCGGATGGCCCGGGCAGTCGTCATAGCCGAAGCCGTCGATGGTCTCCGAGAAGATCTCGATCTTGCCCGACGGGGTCTGCAGACGGTGCGCGTCCGGATCGGCGCGGAACTCCTCCAGCATCACCATCGGCTTCTCGGGATCGGGGAGCTCCACATGCTCCTGCTCCCAGAAGGTCTCGAAGTCCGGCAGCTCGAACCCGGCCTCCGCCGCGCGCTGGCGCGACTGGTCCCAGAGATGGCGGATCCAGTCCATCTCGTCGCGGCCCTCGGTATAGCGCTCGGCGAAGCCGAGGCGATCGGCCAGCCCGGTGAAGATCTCGTAGTCCGGCCGGCTCTCGCCCACACGCGGGATCGCCTGCTTCATCGCCGAGGACAGCGGCTCCCAATGGGTGATGGACAGGTCGTTGCGTTCCAGCGCCGTGGTCGACGGGAAGACGATGTCAGCGTGCCGCGCCATGGAGGTCCAGAAGATCTCGTTGACGATGATCGTGTCCGGCTTCTGGAAGGCGCGGACGAGCTGGTTGATGTCCTGGTGGTGGTGGAACGGGTTGCCGCCGGCCCAGTAGACCAGCTTGATGTCGGCATAGGACCGCCGCTCGCCGTTGTAGTCGTATTCCGCGCCGGGGTTCAGCAGCATGTCGGAGATGCGGGCGACCGGGATGAAGTCGCTGACGTTGTTGATGCCCTGGGGCACCGACGGCCAGTGGAACTGCTTCACCGGGTTGCCGATGCCGTTCTCCGAGCTGTAGCCGAGGCCGAAGCCGCCGCCCGGCAGGCCGATCTGGCCGAGCATGGCGGCCAGCACGACGGTCATCCAGATCGGCTGCTCGCCGTATTCGGCGCGCTGCATCGACCAGGTCGAATTGATCATGGTGCGCTTCGACGCCATGCGGCGCGCAAGGTCGCGGATGGTGTCGGCGTCGACGCCGCTGATCTTGGCGGCCCAGTCGGCGGTCTTCGGCTGGCCGTCGGTCTCGCCGCGCAGATAGGCCTCGAACGGTGCGAAGCCGGTGGTGTAGCGCTCCAGAAACGCCTTGTCGTGCAGCCCCTCGCTCAGCAGCGTATGGGCGAGCGCCAGCATGATCGACATGTCCGAGCCCGGCCGCGGGGCGATCCACTCGCCGCCCAGATCCGGCGGCAGGTCGGAAAGGATCGGGCTCAGATAGACCAGCTCGCAGCCGGCATCGGCGCAGTCGCGCAGACCGTGATAACAGGTGTGTCGGCCGACGCCGCCGGAGGTGACCTGGGCGTTCTTCACCGGCATGCCGCCGAACATCACCAGCAGTTCGCAATGCTCGGCCAGGACCGGCCAGGTGGTGTGGGTGTTCAGCACGTCGCGGAACGGGCCGACCACATACGGGGCGATCGCCTCGGCCGCCGCGTAGGAATAGGTGCCCCGGTGGGAGACATAGCCGCCGAGCTGGTTGAAGAACCGGTGGATATGCGAGTTGGCATGGTGGAAACGCCCGGCACTCGCCCAGCCGTAGGAGCCGGCATACATCGAGCCGTTGCCGTGCTCGTCCTTGACCCGCTGCAGTTCCTGGGCGGCCATATCCAGCGCCTCGTCCCAGGGCACGGCGACGAACGGCTCGTTGCCGCGGCCGGTGCGGTCGCTGTTGTGGCGCTTCTCCAGCCAGCCCTTGCGGACATGCGGGCGGGCGACACGGGTCTCATGGGTCACCGCATCGACGATACCCGGGCCGATGATCGCCGGGGCCGGATCTTTCTCGTAGTCGTGCACCGCGAGCAGCCTGTCGCCTTCGACCTCGGCGTAATAGGTGCCCCAATGGGTGGCGGTCGGAATCAGGGTACGCTTGATCGCGGTGCTCATGTCTTTCGTCCTCTCCCGTCGGCCGATCAGGCCAGCGCGGCCTCGATGACCGCCGCCTGCTCCGCCTTGTGCCACACGCCCCAGCCCACGGCCGGGGACGGTGCGGCATCGCGTCCGACATAGGTGGCACGAGCCCCGGACTCGCGCAAGCCACCGAGAATGCGGGCGAGATGCGGATCCAGGTGGCGCCAGGCCCCCATATTCTCCGGCTCCTCCTGGGCCCAGACCACCTCGGCCTCGGGATGCTTCTTCAGGATCTCGGCAATCGCCGTCTCCGACACCGGGTACAGCTCCTCGATCCTCACCAGGGCGATGTCGTCGATCCCGCGCTCCCTCCGGGCGGCGGCGAGATCGAAATAGGTCTTGCCGGAGGTCAGCACGACCTTACGGGCGTCGCACTCCACCCCGGCGTCGTCGATCACCGGACGGAAGCGGGTGCCAGCCCCCATCTCGCTCAGCTTGGACTGGGCCTCGGCATGGCGCAGGCCGGACTTGGAGGTCAGCAGCACCAGCGGCCGGCGCCAAGGCGCCAGGAGCTGCCGGCGCAGGGCGTGGAACAGGTTGGCCGGCGACCCGCAGGCGACGACCGAGATATTGTTGCGCGCCGCCATCTGCAGAAAACGCTCTGGCCGGGCCGAGGAATGCTCCGGTCCGCCGCCCTCGAGCCCGTGTGGCAGCATCAGCACCAGACCGGACTGGCGCAGCCACTTGTCATCGCCCGCCACCAGGAACTGGTCGATCACCGCCTGGGCACCGTTGGCGAAGTCGCCGAACTGCGCCTCCCAGCAGACCAGCGCGTCGGGATCGGTGATCGAGATCCCGTACTCGAAGGCCATGCAGGCCTCCTCGGTCAGCGGACTGTCGGCGAAGGTCAGGTGATGCGGGCTGGTGGCGAGCTCGGCGAGCGGGGTGTGCTCCGCGCCGGTCTTCTGATCGAACACCACGGCATGGCGCTGGGAGAAGGTACCGCGCCGGCTGTCCTGGCCGGTCAGGCGCACCGCCTTGCCGTCCTCCAGCAGGGAGGCGAAGGCCAGCGCCTCGGCCGTGCCGAAATTGATCCCGTCGTCCAGGGTGTCGAGCCGCTCGCCCCATTGCCGGGCGATCTTGGCGTTCAGCGCGAAGCCCTCGGGCACGGCGACACTGGCCTCGGCGAGACGGCGCAGGCGGGCGGCGCCGACGCCGGTCACCGGCACCGCGCCCTCGCCCACCGTCGACAGGCTCGACCAGCGACCCTGCAGCCGGTCGGCCGCGTTCGGCTTGTAGCTCTTCGCCCGGTCGAAGGCGTCGTCCAGGGTCGACCAGTGGCTCTCGACCATCGCCTGTGCATCGGTCTCCGACACGACACCGGCGGCGGCACAGGCCTCGGCATAGCGCTGCGGGATGCCCGGGGTCTCGGCGATGCGGGTGTAGCGCACCGGCTCGGTGAACATCGGCTCCTCGAGCTCGTTGTGTCCCCGGCGGCGGAAGCCGACGATGTCTACCAGGATGTCCTTGCCGAATTTCCGGCGGTATTCGAGTGCGATCCGCCCGGCTCGGGCACACGCGTCCACATCTTCCGACGACACATGGATCACCGGGGCGCCGATCGCCTTGGCCACGTCGCTGGGATGGCGCGAGGAGCGGCCATGCTCCGGCTTCACCGTGAAGGCGAGCTGGTTGTTCACCAACACATGCACCGAACCGCCGACGCCATAGGCCGGCAGGCCGGCGAGCTGCAGCATCTCGGCGATCACGCCCTGGCCGGAGAAGGCGCCGTCCGTGTGGATCAGCAGCGGCAGCACGCGCGCGGTCGGATCCGCTTCACCATCTCGGCGGCGCAGGTCCAGAGTCGCCCGCGTCTTGCCAAGGGTGACGGCGGACACGATCTCCACATGGCTCGGGTTGGACGGCATGGTCAGGCGGATGCGCCGCTCGGTGCCGTCGGCGTCGGTGAAGCTGCGCTCGCCGGTGAAGCCCAGGTGATAGGGCACGTCGGACGAGGCTTCGGTTCCTTCCGGGACCTGCGGCGTGCCCAGCAGTTCGGAGAAGGCGGCGGTCAGCGGCTTGCCGACCAGCCGGGTGATCAGGGTCAGGCGACCGCGGTGCATCGGCGCGATCACCGCCTTGTCCATGCCCGCGCGGGCGGCGTCGCCGACGATCGCCTCCAGCAGCACGATCAGCGACTCAAGCCCTTCCAGGCCGAACCGCTTGTTGGTCGGCAGGCGCTTGTTCATGAAGGTTTCCATCGCGTCCGCCGCCAGCAGCGCGTCGAGACGGCCGCGCCGCTCGTCGACCGCCGGATCGGCGTACAGGCCGCCTTCCACCGCCTCGATCAGCCAGTCGCGGGCCGCGCGGTCCTCCACGTGCATCACCTCGGCGGTGAACCGCCCGCCCCAGGCGGCGCGCAGCCGTGCCTCCAGGTCTCGAGGCGTGGTGCCGGCCACCGGCGTGTCGAGATCTCCGTCGTCCAGGCCATGCGCCGACGGCGACAGGTCCGGATGCCCCGGCGCCTGATTCAGATCCAGTGGATCGAGGGACGAGGCCAGATGCCCGTACAGGCGCCACGCCGTCATCAGCCGCTCGCAGGCGACCGCCAGCCGCCCGTCGCCGGCGGCTTCGGACCGGACGCCATCGCTCCGGTCGGCATAGGGCGCGAACATGGCCCACAACGACGGATCAACCGAGAGCGGGTCCTTCAGGAAACGGGCGTAGAGGTCGTCGAGATAGCCGGCGCCGGCTGTGGGAAGGGTATTCATGGGGGTCCGAAATGGTCGGTCGCGGGAGTTTTTCAGATTGTATGCAGCTGCATGCCACCATCTTTACAGACCTGCCTCGAGCCGCCTAGCCTTCGGATTCTCTTAACAAAACGGATCCGACAGCTCATGGATGAACATTGGAGCGTGGCGGCCCACCGTCACTTGAAAGCCGCGGGCGTTCGCCAGATCGGCTATGTGCCGGACGGCGGTCTGCGCCTGCTGATCGAACGCTGTCTTGGTGACAACGAGATCGAGACCGTCATGTGCGCGACCGAGGAGGAAGCCGTCGGCCTGTCCGCCGGGGCCTGGCTCGGTGGGCAGAAATCGGCGGTGTTCATGCAGTCCAGCGGTGTGGGCAACACTATCAACGCGATCGCCTCGCTGATCTCCTCTGCCAACTTTCCGTTCTTCGCCATCGTGACGATGCGTGGGCAGTGGGGTGAGGGGAATCCGTGGCAGGTCCCGATGGGTCAGGCGGTGGTCCCGACCCTGGAAGCGGTCGGGGTGAAGACCTTCCTCGCCGAGAGCCCGGACGCGGTCGACATGATGATCGAGTCAGGCCTGCGCATGGCCTATTCCACCGACACGCCGGTCGCGGTTCTGGTCGGCCAGAAGGTGATCGGCTCCAAGATCTGGACAGCCGGAAAGGCGGTGAACCAATGAGCGCAATCTCCCTGCACCGGCGCGACGTTCTCGGCGCCGCCATGGCCGAGCGCGGCGACACCCTGTTCGTCTCCGGCCTCGGCTCGACCACCTGGGATCTGGCCTCCTTCGGCGACCGGCCGGAGAACTTCTATCTCTGGGGCGCGATGGGCAACGCCACGATGATCGGCCTCGGCATCGCTCTGGCCCAGCCGGAGCGCCGCGTGGTCGTCATCACCGGCGACGGCGAGATGCTGATGGGCATGACCAGCTTCTCCACCATCGGCGCCAAGCGGCCCTCGAACCTGGCGATCTGCGTCATCGACAACGAGACCTATACCGAAACCGGCCGGCAGCCGACGGCGACGGGCCTTGGCACCGACCTGTCAGCCGTCGCGGCCGCCTGCGGCTTCGCCAAGACGGCAATGATCCGCACCGAGGCGGACGCGAAGGGGTTGGCCCAGCTGCTGTTCCGCGACGCCGGACCGGTCTGTGCGGTGGTGAAGGTCGTGGACGAGGACCTGCCGATGACGGTCCCGCCGCGCGACGGTGGATACCTAAAGACCAGGTTCCGCATCGGACTGCTCGGCGAGGAGGTCGCGACACGCCCGTGACGTCGGCCGGCATCCCGTATAATATGGTGCCGGAACGGACAGATTTTAAACCTAAAGGGGCCACCTGACCGCAACCTGACGGGTCAGCCGCCTGAAGTCAGAGCCGGAAAGCAGCGCGCTTTCCGGCCGCGACCCCAGCGACATGAACGACAGCAGATTCCCGGTAGCCCGAATGCCTTCACCCTCCGATATGGACCGCAGCGGCAGCCCGCCCAGACGCCGCCCGTTCGACACCGGCCTTCATCAGTTGGTCACCGACCGGATCTCCGAGAATGTCCAGTCCAGGCTGCGGCTGGAGGCGATCGACGATTACACCCGGGAGCGCCTGAAGATTTTCCAGCCGAAGATCGCCGACGAGATGTCCGCGATCCTCTCGGACTTCTACCGGCACATGATGCAGTTCCCGCAGACCCGGAAATACCTGCAGAACAGCGACATCAACGCTCTGAAATCCCGCCAGATCCAGCATTGGGAGCGCCTGTTCTCCGCCGAGTTCGACCGGCCCTACATCGCCTCGGCCGCCCGGATCGGCCTCGTGCACCATGCGATCGGCCTGCCGCTGCACCTGTACCTGTCGGGCTACAACCGGGTGCTCTGCGACCTGACGACCCTGGCTATCCGGCACCATTCGGGCTCGCTGTCCGCGTCGGATACCGTCAATGCCATCATCAAGGTGGTCTCCCTGGACATGGACATCGCCATCTCTTGTTATTTCCTCGCCGAGATCCTGCGCCTCAAGCCGGAGGAGCAGAACCTGGGGCTGGTCTGACACCGCCGGCCGGGCTATCGACCGAGAACTGGAATTCTCCCCGCCCCGCGCCAAGCCGAGGTAGGACGGGACCGAACGAAGGACACCGAGCCATGGCCTTCACCTGGAACACGCCCGAAGAAGACCGCGCGGCGATCGAACGGTGGTTCGCGACCTGGAGCGGCCAGGTCGCCGAGGTGGATTTCGCCCCGGCCCTGGAGCTGTTCGAAGAGAACATCGCGAGCTTCGGAACCCACATGGACGTTGTCGAGGGTCTTCAGGCGCTGGCCGACAACCAGTGGCGCAACGTGTGGCCGACGATCGAGGATTTCCGCTGGAACCTGGAGACGCTGAAGGTCGGCGTCTCCCCCGACCGGCTGTTCGCCATCGGCATCATCACCTTCTCCTCGACCGGCATCGCAGAGGACGGAAGCCGCTTCGACCGGCCGGGCCGCGGCACCGTCGCCTTCGCGCGCACGGCCGTGGGCGACGTCTGGAGCGGGGTGCACACCCACATCTCCCTCACGCCCGGCACGCCGCAGAAAAGCCACGGCGCCAGACCGCCAAAAAGCTGAACGGCGGCCCTTAGCCGTTCCAGGGCAGCGCCGCTTCGCTCTCCGCCACCAGCCAGCACCCGCCGAGCGAGCCCGGGAGAACCAGCGACATCACGCCCGGCCATGCGGTGTCCTTCGGTGCGAAGCCGCGCCCTTCCAGGAAGCTCCGCGTCGCCGCCAGATCGTCGGACAGCAGGGCATAGCCGGCCACGCCCGGCGCCGGCGCGACCGTGGCGCCCGGCAGCAGCTCGGCGGCACGCTGAGGGTTCGCCAGCAGAATGCCGCCGCGGGCCAGCGGGTAGCGGATCAGCCCGTCGTCCAGCCGCTGCGGCGAGACCTCGGTAAAGCGGGCATAGCGGTCCTCCGCCTCGCCCAGATCCTTCGGCACGATGATCACGTCGCGCAGGGCCACGATGCCGTTCTCGTGGCGCATCCAGAACTCCTGCCACACCAGCTCCTCGGTGTGGTGGCTCAGCACCTGCACCCGGCCCTCGGGCATGTCCTCTTCGGGGTTCTTGATCACCGTGAAGGCCGCCTCGCCCGAGCCGGTCTCCCCGCCATCCTCGGTAAGCAGCGGCACCGGGCGCTTAAGCGGCGTCGGCTCCTGCGGATGGAAGCCGGCCGCGGCCTGCCGCTCGCGTCGCGCCATCGCGTCCGGATCGGCCATCGCGACAATGTGAACGCCGGTATAGCGGTCGAGCTGACGCTGGGTGCGCGCGCCGGTCGGGGTCGATCCGTCGGTGACGGTCAGGACCTCCAGATACCCCTCGCGCAGCATCACGCAGCGGTTCGCCGTACCCATCGGCTTGCGCTGGCCGGCCTCGTCGGTGAAGGCGTGCAGCACGTAGGGGGTCTGCTTGAAGCCGAGCCTCGTCAGCTCCTGATGCGCCGCCTCCATGTCCGGAACGAAGTGGCCGAGATGGTCGAGAAACGTCTCGCCGGTCGTCGGAAGCTGTCGCCATGCCGCCATGTTTATGCCCTTTTTCGGGAGTGAGGTTTAACTGATCTATAGACTGGGACATGATAAGGAAGATGAGCGGAGTGACCAGACGGTGTCTTCGAACCGCCACTCCGCCCGATTGGAGGATGCCATGAAAGACCGTATCCGCCGCTGCCACTGCCGCGCTGCGCTGACCGCCAGAGCCGCTCATGCGCACTTCACCGACACCGTCGTTGTAGGCACCATGATGGCGGCTGCCATCGCCGCGACCGCGTGGCTGATGACCAGCCTCGCCATGTGATCCCGCAGGCGGTCTGAGCGGGCGTGATCGGGGCTCCGTGCCTCGGTCCCGCCGGACCGATCCCTCGGAACCACACCGACGCGGCGGCCGCGACATCCGCACCGCCCGCTTCCAGTCACCCGACAAGACACCGTCCCGCGCCGCCCCCGGGTGCGCCGGGTGCCGAGTACCCGTCAGCCCGCCGGATAGACCCGCAAGCCGCGGATAGCTGTCCTCCCCACCGCCGACTACGGATCGCCGAGACAACCTCGGAGATCGGACCATGTCGGTCGTCACCCGCCTACAGATCGCCGGATGCGGCATGCATCTGGCCGACCAGATCGCCCTGGTCGGCGTTCCCCTGACCGCCGCCCTCGCCTTCGATGCCTCGCCCGAAATCATCGGGATTCTTGTCGCCTGCCAGTCCCTGGCGCATCTGCTGGGCTCGATCCCGGCCGGCCTGATCGTCGACCGCGGTGCCCCGCACAGGGTGGCGCGCGCGGCGGTCCTGATCTCCCTGTTCGGCTTCGGCGGGACGGCGGCGAGCGTCGTTTCCGGCACCCTGATCGGGTTCGGCGCCTGCGTGACCGCCGCTGGGTTCGGGATCGTGCTGTTCGTCCTGACCGTCCTGTCGATGGTGCCGCGCAGCGTGCCGCCGACCGGCCTCGCCCAGGCCAACGCCCGCATCGAGATGCCGCGGGCGGCGGCCTCCTTCGCCGTCCCTCTCGTCCTCGGCGCGGTGATCTCGGCGGCAACCGTCGACTGGGTTTTCCCGGCCGCCATCGCCGGAGGGGTCGTCGCCCTGGCGGCCGTCGCCGGCCTGCCGCGATACGAGGCCGGCCCACCGAGTGTGGGAAGCCCGCTGCGCAAGGTCGTGGAGGGCGGCGCCTTCGTGCGGTCCAACGACCTGCTGATGGCGATCGCCGGCTGCGCCCTGTTCTGGAACTTCGCCTTCTCCGCCCTTCTGGTCACCATGGTGCCGCTGATCACCGACGTGTTCCGGATGGAGGCCGGTGTCTTCGGCATCGCCATGGCCGCCTTCGGCCTCGCCGCGTTCGCCGGATCGAGCCTGGCGGCGCGCTATGCCGGACGCATCCGGCCGAGCCTCATCCTGCTGTTCGGGCCCGGCAGCTCGGTGCCGGCCGTCCTGCTGCTTCTGACGGTCTCGCCCGGCGGCTCGCCGCTGCTGATCTATGCCGGGTTCTTCCTGCTGGGGTTTGGCCCGTCCATGTGGATGATCGCCCAGAACTCCGTGCGTCAGCTCGTCAGTCCGCGCGCCGTGCTGGGCCGGGTCAACGCGGTGATCCAGACCACGATCTACGGCGCACGACCGCTCGGCGCCCTCTGCGGCGGGTTTCTGATCTCGGCCACCTCGCCCGAGACCGCGGTGGCCTTCGTCGCCCTCGCCTACGGCCTATCCTTCGCCGCGGCCGCCTTCAGCAGGTTGCGGTCGATCCGCAGCTATGGCGACCTCGCCACCGCGGAGGCTGGCTGATCATCTGGCCCGCTTCAGTTCCTGACGGTCGGTGCGGCGGTTCCAGGGCAGCCAGACCGAGAAGGCCATGGAGGCGAGCCCGGGGAAAGCCACGGGGTCCGCCTTGGTGATCGGGACCGGCAGGCCCTGGTTCGACCCGCCGGCCAGCCACAGGGCGATCCGGCGGCCGAGGGCCGTGGTCATGGCCATGCCCCGGCCGTTGCAGGCGATCGCCGACCAGGCCTGGTCGTCCTCGCGCTCGCCCAGGGTCATCAGGCGCGGCATGAAGTCCCGCGCCGCGGCCAGCCGGCCCTGCCAGGCATAGGCGCACTCCATTGGCGGCAGTTGCGGCAGCATCTCGCTCAGCCGCGCCAGGTGATAGCTCTTCGCCCGCTCGGCCGAGCCGAAGGGCGAGGCGAGCAACCCGCCGGTCACGATCCGGTTGTCCCAGGTCCAGCGATAGGCGACCAGTTCCTTGCGGGTATCGGCGGAGGCCCTGTCGTTCGGCAGCACGCTGTCGCGCAGGGCCGGATCCAGCGGCTGGGTCGCCATCTGGAACAGGGTGATCGGGAACTGGGTCGCCTCGGCCCGGGGTGCCAGACCGTCGCCGGTGGCGTTGGTCGTCAGCAACAGGCGCCGGGCGATCACCGCGCCGCCGTCGGTCGACACCCGCCAGCGGTCGCCCTGGCGCTCGATCCCGCGGGCGCGGGACCCGGTGAACAGCGTCGCCCCCGCCTTCACCGCCGCCCCGGCCAGCCCGCGGCAATAGGCCAGCGGGTTCAGATGGCCGCCCGAGGTGTCGAGAAAGGCGCCGTGATAGACGGTGCTGCCGGTCTCGTGGACCGCCTCGTCCCGCGACAGCGCCTGCACCGGGCGGCCCAGCTTCTGCCACTGCGCGACCCGGTCCTCCAGCCACGCCCGCTTCTCCGGCGTGTGGATCGGCTGGATCCAGCCGCTCTGCCGGGCCTCGCAGTCGATGCCGTGGCGCCGGATCAGGTCGAAGACGAGTTCGCCGCCCTGGCCGATCATCTCGCAGACCTGCAGGCCGTAGTCGGGGCCCAGGGCCTTGCGCATGACCGTGGGATCGAGACCGGTCAGCAGGTTCGGCACCACGAAGCCGGTGTTGCGGCCCGAGGCGCCGAAGCCCGGCTCGTCCGCCTCCAGCACCGTAACCTCGACACCGGCCTCGGCCAGATGCAGGGCGGTGGAGAAGCCCAGATAGCCGCCGCCGACGACCGCAACATCGGTTTCCACCTCCCCCGCCAGAGGTCCGGTCTCGGGCCCGGCCGGCGCCGTGGCATGCCAGAACGAGGACTGAAACGACACCGAGGGATGCGGGGCCGCCGCAAGCCGCTCGAACAGGGTGGGGCTGTAGCCCTCATGCGCGATCTTCGTCATGGCCCCGATGCTAGATCGGGACGCGGCGCTGCGGAATGCCCTATCGGTCGGCATCCGCGCGCCGATCGAACGATCCCTGCCCCTCCGGCATTTTCGCCCACTCTGGCATTTTCGCCCCCTCTGGCATTTTCGCCTTTGCAGGAATTGCACTACCCCTGCGCCGGATGTCCCTGTCTAGTGCCGGCATGACCCAGACCGCCGACCCTCAATCGGAAAACAAGCCAAGCCTGCGCGACCTGCTGGTGGTGGTGTTCTTCACCACCATGGTGATGACGCTGGCCAGCATGGCCGTGCTGTGGATCCCGGCGATCGCCCCGGCGGTGGCCGCCGATCTGGACGTGTCGCCGTCCCTGGTCGGCTATCAGTTCACCCTGGCCTATATGGGCGCAATGACGACCAGCCTGCTGGTCGGCGGCTTCGTCCAGCGTTTCGGCGCGTGGCGCACGAGCCAGAGCAGCCTCGGCATGCTGGCGATCGGCCACCTGATCCTCATGAGCGGACATCTGGAACTGATGGTCTTCGGCTCGCTCGCCACCGGCTTCGGCTATGGCATGATGAACCCGCCGGCGTTGGATCTGCTCAACCGGGTGGTGACGCCGTCGAACCGCAATCTGGTGTTCTCGGTGCGGTTCACCGGCGTGCCGATCGGCGGCGTTCTCGCCAGCCTGGTGGCGCCGTCGCTGACCCTGGCCTTCGGCTGGCAGGCCACCATGCTGGTGGTCGGCGCGCTGGGCCTGTTGCTGTTCGTCGCCATGCAGCCGCTGCGCGCCAGGTTCGACGCCAACCGGCAGCCGGACGCGGCGGTCGTGCGCGACCCGTTCTCCGGCCTCCGGTTGGTGCTGCGGTCGCGGGCGCTCCGCTTCTTCGCCTTCACGGGCCTGTGCTTCGCCGCCGTGCAACTCTCGCTGATGTCCTTCACCGTGACCCTGCTGGTGGACGAGGTCGGCTGGACGCTGGTCACGGCCGGCGTCGCCTTGTCCTGCGTCCAGGTGGCCGGGGTGATCGGCCGCGTGAGCTGGGGCGTGATCGCCGACCGGCTGCGCTCGAGCACCGCCGTCCTCATCCTGATCGGCAGCGCCATGACGGTCGCCAGCCTGACCGCCTCGCAGATCGAGGCGGATTGGCCGCAGTTCGTGGTCTTCGGGTTCTTCTTCGTCTTCGGCATCGTGGCGGTCGGCTGGAACGGCGTGTTCGCGAGCGAGGCGGCCCGGATCAGCCCGCCGGGCAACATCGGACACACCACCGGCGGCGTGCTGTTCGTCACCTTCTCCGGCGTGCTGTTCGGACCGGTGGTGTTCTCCATGCTGTATCAGGTGACGGGCAGCTATTCGGCGACGTTCCTCGCATCGGCGGCACTCGCGGCCCTGGGCGTGGTGTTCCTCGGGATCTCGCGCCGCGCCGCCCGCGCTCAGTAAACGATCTTGCCGTCCGGCCGGAAGGCGTGGAACACGAAGGCGAAGGTGATCTCGTGGGCCACGTCGGTGCCGTCGCGGGTCACCACCACATTGCCGATATCCCGGCCCTCGGCGATCTTGCGGGTGTCCAGGGCGGAGTTCTGCCCCGGTTCCCAGGTGATCATCAGATCGCCGTCGCTCCACCAGCCCTTCTTGCGCAGCATCGCCAGGCTCCAGGCCATGTCGCCGATCACCACGACCCGCGCCATCGGCGCCAGCCCCTCGGGCATGGAGCCGTCATAGAGGAAGGGCACCGGCATGCTGTCATATCCCTTGTAGGGATTGATGCCGTAGGGCCGGGCCTTAGGGTCGTTCGGGATCAGGACCTGTCCGTCGGGGTGGCGTTCGGCGAACCGCTCTGCGCTCTCCATCCGCGCCGGGACCGAGCGCAGCCGCTGACCGGTCATGTCGCCGACAATCCCCTCGCCGGTGTACTGCTGCCACCAGCTCTCGGTCTCGCGGTCGTACATGATCAGCCCGGAGTTCCGGATGTTGCCGGTGGTGCCGAACTCGAGCGGCCGGCCCTCGACCCGCCGGTCGAAGACGATGGCGGCGTTGCAAAGCGGACAGTAGGTGACCGCCACCGGTATGCCGCCGACCGTGTCGTTGACGATCTCGTGCCAGATCAGAATCCGCAGGGGATAGGCGCGGGCGTCGCCGGAGATCGCGACGGAGACCACCGGCTCGGTCGGCGCAACCCCGGCGAACCCGCCGGTCACATCGGCGAAGAGCGGATCGTCGATCGAGGGAATGCCGTCGCGGACCGGACCGCCGGAGCTGATCTCGTCCAGCGGCACCGAATGGACCGAGAAATCCGTATCCGGCCACGCCTGCTCCCAGGCGTTGCCCGCCTCGACGGCGGAAGAGACCAGGAGGAACGCGGCGATCAGCACAGGCAGGACACGAAGATCAGGCATGGCTGAACAATGAGGCAACCCGGGCCTTCAACGGAAATCACGAACCGGAGAATACATCCAGATGGCCATTGCCGGCCGGTTCAGCCCGTGCCGAGCTTGGATGACCGGGACCGGATATTGGACAGGCGGGGATCGGGCGGCAGCTCGCCGATCGGATCATCGATATCGCCGAACTGGCGGAACAGCTCGGCCGATTCGATCGCGGTGTTCTGGACCTTGCGGGTCTCGCGCGGGTTCAGCATGCCGAAGGCCTTGCCGGCGTGGCGGCGGTCGATCTCGGCAAGCGTATTCGCGGCCTTCACAACGGCCGCATGCACAAACCCCGTCCCGACGGTACGGTCAACCGCATCCGCCAGAATTTCCAAAGCCTTGCGCTCGGACTCGGTCTTTGCCATGAGCCACTCACACGCGTCCACAATGGACGCCATCATCACCAACCGTTAGCCAGATTCAATGATTCGACCGAGTCGCGCAAGTGAATTTGATTTTATTGATATCTGATTCAGCGTTAACGGGCCGCGTGTATTTCAGATCGGAAAGCGGCTGCTTGTTCATTTCACGCGCCGGGAGTCGGAGACCTGGCGGCCCGCGCGTGCAATTGCCGTGATGTCCGCTCTCCGGTAGCGTTGGGCGTCGATGCCCTGCAGGAGTGCGGCGATGAAAGTTCTGATTCCCCTCGTTGTCTTCGCCGGCCTGATCGCGCTCGCCGTCCGCATGACCCTGCGTCAGCTCCGTCTGGAACAACTCTCCGCATCGGGCGCCGCGCCTGCCGGCCCGAGCATCGTCGCCGCGGCCGACACGGCCGGGAAATTCCACCGGATCTCCGACGGGCTGGAGGAGATGCGCCGAGACTGGCATCCGGTCCGCTTCCCCTCAGGCTGGGAATCCCGCTGCGGCGGATTTCCCGAGGAGAAGGCCTACAGCGATTCAAACATGATTCTGCGCCGCGACTGGTGCACGGCACACTGCGAGGCGGCCTGGCGGGTCGAGGTGGTGCGCGGCGCGGCGCCGATCTTCTGGTTCCAGTCCGCGCGCGACGCCGGCGCCTTCGTCGATGCCTGGTTTCCGTTCAAGTGCTCGTGAGGGGGCGGGCGGCGGCTACTGGTTCTGCTTCCGCCACTCGGCGGGATGCTCGAACTTGAGGCCCCAGATCCCCAGCTTCTCGCGCTTCGCCATGTTCTCCAAGGGGGCATAGTCCGGCCGTTCCTCCGGCAGGGCGACTGCCCACCCCGTGCGCACCATGCGGGTGTTCAGGTTCATGTCGCCGGCATAGCAGGTGCCGACCATCCGACCCTCCTCGTCGGCGCCCTCCTTGACGCAGACCACGTCGTTGCGGCCGACCAACTCGCGCAGGGCATCCATCGCCTGAATGCCGCACTGATAGGGCCGGCCGAACTCGTTCTCGCAGTACTGGTCCATCTCCGGCGCGTCGATCCCGGACAGGCGGACATCGTCGCGACCGACCGACAGGGTATCGCCCGAGGTCACCGTCGGCCGGCCCTTGATCTGCTGTGCCTGAACGTCGGAGGTCACACCCACCAACCCCATGGCCAGCCCGAGGCCGGCCATCATCAAGGTTCTCCGCATATTTCCCACTTTCGAGTTCTTCGAACGGTCGCTAAGGCGGGCGCAGTCTACATGAGATCGCGGTTCTGTCCGATACCCGGATTGATCGTCGGGATTAGTACCGGGATCACAGGATCTCCAGGTGCTTTTTGGCCTTTGGCGGCGGGAACGCCGCGTCCAGGGCGGCGATATCCTCGTCGTCCAGCGCGACCTCAAGTGCGGCCAAATTCGCCCGCACATGCTCCTGGCGTGCCGCCTTGGGAATGGCGATCACGCCGTCGCGCCGCAGCACCCAGGCCAGCGCGATGGTGAGATCGGACACCCCATGCTTGTCGGCGATCGGCCGCAGCGCCTTGTGGCCACCCAGCCGACCCTGCTCCAGCGGCGAATAGGCCATGACCGGCATGCCCTTGCGATCGCACCAGGGCAGCAGGTCGAACTCGGGGCCCCGGCGAGTCAGGTTGTAGAGGATCTGGTTCGTCGCGCAGTTGCCCCGTCCGGCGTCCTGGACGTCCTCCATCTCGCCAGTATCGAAATTGCTGACGCCCCAATGACGGATCTTGCCGTCCCGTTGCAACTGCTCGAAAGCGCCGAAGGTCTCTTCCAGCGGCGAGGATCCCGGCCAGTGCAGCAGATACAGATCGATGGTCTCGATCCCCATGCGCCGCAGGCTGGCCTCGCAGGCCTCGACCGTGCCGGTATGATCGGCGTTGTAGGGCAGGACCTTGGAGACGATGAACAACCCGTCGCGCCGGCCGGCGATGGCGTCGCCCACCACCTCCTCCGAGCCGCCGGACGCGTACATCTCCGCCGTGTCGATCAGGGTCATCCCGAGGTCGATGCCGAGCCGCAGGGCATCCGCCTCGGCCGCGCGGTCGGAGCCGCGCTCTCCCATATGCCAGGTCCCCAGACCCAGCGCCGGGACGCTCTCGCCCCCGGGCAATGTCACCGTCTTCATGATTACCTCCCCCGTGTGTCGCGGGCGCGACGTACCTCCTCCTGGTAGCGCATCACCCGATCCTTCAGGCCCGGCCGTGACGCCGAGGCGACCAGCGCCGCCATGTCCCGCGCCCGACCGTCTTCCAGTGTCAGCCCCGAGACCGTCGCCAGAATGCCACTCTCCAGCCGCGTCGCCATCGCCGTGGACCGTTCGATCTCGCCGGCCACCGCGTCTTCGTCGACCACAGCGTCGATCAGGCCGAGCGCCAGAGCCTCGTCCTGGTCGAGACGGTGGCCGCCGGCGACGATCTCCAGCGCCTTGTCCTGTCCGACCCGCCCGGCCAGCCGACGGGTACCCAGCGCGATGCCGAAACCGGCCCCCGGAAAGGCGAAGCGCCCGCTGCCGACCACGATACGCCGGCGGCAGGCGGCGACCAGGTCGGCCCCAGCCCCCATCGCCGCACCGCGGACCAGCGCCAGGGTCGGCACCGGCGCGTGATAGACCGCCTGCAGCAGGGTCTCGATCCGCACCAGCCGCAGCAGCAGATCGCCGTCGGTGAGCGCCTCCAGATCGCTGAGGTCGAAGCCGGCGCAGAAATGCCTGCCCTCGCCCTGCAGAACGATCAGCCGAACCCCATCGCCGGGTGCGGCCTCCACGGCCGGCAGCAGGGCCTCCACGATATCCGGGCCCAGGGCGTTGCTGCGGTCCGCCCGGTTCAGGGACAGGCGCAGGACCGCGCCGTCCCGGGCGACAAGAACCGGCTCGCTCACCCCGTCGCTCCCAGCGCGTCGGCAATCGCCTTGCCGGCTTCCGTGGTGGAGGCGGTGCCGCCGAGATCGACCGTGCGCCCGGCCGGGGTGGCGAGCGCGGTATCGACCGCCGCCTCTAGCGCCATGGCGGCGCGCAGGGCGGTGTCGTCGCCGGAATTGCGGGCGATCCAGCCGATCAGCATGGCGGTCGACAGCACCAGGGAGGTCGGGTTGGCGATCCCCTTGCCGGCGATGTCCGGCGCCGTGCCGTGGGCGGCCTGGGCGATGGCGTATTTGTCACCGGCATTCAGCGAGCCGGCCACGCCGAGGCCGCCGGCGAGCTCGGAGGCCTGGTTCGACAGGATATCGCCGAACATGTTGGTGGTGCAGATCACGTCGAACCGCTCGGGCTCGCGCACCAGCAGCGAGGCCATGGCATCGACCAGCACCTCCTCCACCTCCAGCCCGCTCTCGTCATGCGCCGCTGCGATCACCGCGTTGCGGAACAGGCCGTCGGACAGCTTCAGGACGTTCGACTTGGTCACGATGGTCAGCTTCTTGCGCCGGCCCGCCGCCAGCGCCGCCGCCGTGCGGCCGATCCGCTCCGATCCCTGGCGGGTGATCTTGCGCACGGCCAGGGCCAGATCGGGGGTCGGCATGAACTCGCCGGAGCCGATATGCATGGTGCGGTCGGCATAGAAGCCTTCGGTATTCTCCCGCGCGATCACCAGGTCCATCGACTTGGCCAGAGACGGCACTCCGACGCGGGTGCGCGACGGCCGGATATTGGCATACAGGTCGAGACGCTTGCGGAACTCGGCCGACGGGTTCAGCCCGCCCTCGGCCGGCGGCGGATAGGAGGCGGTATCGACCGGTCCGAGGATGACCCCGTCCACCGCGGTCGAGCGGGCGAAGGTGTCGTCGCTGACGGTGATGCCGTCCTGCTTGAGCCCCTGCAGCCCGACCCGCCCGGTCTCGATCTCAAGGCCGAGACGGAAGACCGATTCCAGCCGGTCGAGCACGCTGGCGACAACGTCCGAGATCTCCGGACCGATCCCGTCTCCGGGCAAAAGCAGCAGCTTCATTGTGTCTCCCCAGGGCCGACGGAGCGCGTCCGCCGAATTCCTTTTCTTGTAAGAGCCCCGCAACGAAAGCGTCACGGGCCACCGGTATCCAGAACGGCATAAAGACGCGCGGACAGACGCGTCTCGCTTCGACACCGCCCCGACCATTCCGGTCCCGCGGCAGGCCGCGCCGTTTCCGGCCTTAGGGAGACATACCCATGGATCGCACGCAAGATACCGTTCGCGCCACGTCCACCGAGAAACTGAGCTTCGACGACTGGGACGAGCTTCGCTCGCCGCGGCCGGCCGTCACCGATTTCGACACCGTCGTCGACCGTGCGATGTCGCGCCGCGGCTTCCTCGGCGGCATCGCCGTGCTGGGGGGTGCCGCCTTCCTGATGGGCACCTCCGCCCTCACCCCGGCCCGGGCCGCCTCCCGGCTGGCGTTCGACGCCGTCGCCGCGAACAGCCTGGACACCATCACCGTCCCGAACGGCTACCGCTGGCAGATCCTCACGACCTGGGGCGACCCGCTGTGGTCGGACGCCGCCGATTTCGATCCGCAGACCCGCGGCACCGGGGCCAGCCAGGAGCGGGCCTTCGGCGACAACAATGACGGCATGGCGCTGTTCACGGACGGTGCGCGCAGCATCCTGGCGGTGAACAACGAATACACCAACCTGGTGCACACCTTCGGCAACCGTCCTGACGGCAAGCCGGTCGACGCCGACGACGTCCGCAAGGGCAAGGCGGCGCACGGCGTGTCCGTCATGGAGGTCGCCGAGGCCGACGGCGGCTGGAGCGTCGTGAAGGACAGCCCCTTCAATCGCCGCATCACCGCCGACACGCCGATGGAGATCACCGGTCCGGCCCGTGGCCACGACCTGCTCAAGACCGAGGCGGACCCGACCGGCACCGCCTCGCTGGGAACCTGGAACAACTGCGGCAACGGCCGCACGCCGTGGGGCACCTATCTGACCTGCGAGGAGAACTTCAACGGCTACTTCTCCTCCTCCGACGCCGACTACAAGCCGAGCGAGGCGCTATCCCGCTACGGGGTGTCCAACAAGGACTGGGGCTACGCCTGGGCCATGGCGGACGAGCGGTTCGACATCTCCAGGCACCCGAACGAGCCGAACCGCGCCGGATACATCGTCGAGATCGACCCGTTCGATCCGGCCTCCACGCCGAAGAAGCGCACCGCGCTGGGCCGCTTCAAGCACGAGAACGCCGAGCTGGTCATCGACCGTTCCGGCCACGCGGTCGTCTATATGGGCGACGATGAGCGCGGCGAGTTCCTCTACAAGTTCGTCTCCGGGGGCACCTACACGCTCGGCGGCGACAATTCCGGCCTGCTGGAATCCGGCTCCCTCTTCGTCGCCAAATTCAACGAAGACGGCACCGGCGAGTGGCTGGCGCTGACGCCGCAGACCACCGGCATGGCCTCCCAGGCGGAGATCTGCGTCCACACCCGCCAGGCCGCCTCGGCGGTCGGGGCGACCACGATGGACCGGCCGGAATGGGTCTCGGCCAATCCGACGAAGGCCGAGGTCTACTGCTGCCTGACCAACAACAAGAACCGCGGCGTGAAGCCGAATGCCGGCGGCGACGCGACCCCGACCAACGGGCCGAACCCGCGCGAGAAGAACAACTACGGCCAGATCGTGCGCTGGATGCCCGAGAACGGCGATCACACGGCCGCCGGTTTCACCTGGAACCTGTTCGTGCTGGCCGGCAACCCGACCGTCCACAAGGACGCCTATGCCGGCTCGGCGAACGTGACCGCCGACAACATGTTCAACTCGCCCGACGGCCTCGCCTTCGACAGCACCGGCCTGCTCTGGATTCAGACCGACGGAAGCTACGACAACGAGGGCGATTTCGCCGGCATGGGCAACAACCAGATGCTGATCGGCGATCCGGAGACCGGAGAGATCCGGCGCTTCCTGGTCGGCCCGAAGGAATGCGAGATCACCGGCATCACCTGGAGCGCCGACCGCCGCACGGTCTTCGTCGGCGTCCAGCACCCGGGCGAGGACGGCAACAGCAGCTTCCCCGGCGGCGAGGGCTCCGTGCCGCGCTCCTGCGTGGTCGCGATCAAGCGCGAGGACGGCGGCCTGATCGGGTGACCGTCGAACGGGTATAGGACACAAAGCAGGGGCGGCTTTCGGGCCGCCCCTTGATTTTGACGAGACCGTTCAGCCCCCGCGCAGCAAGTCGAGCGCCACCGGGTTGAACCAGTCTGCGTCCTCGTACTGCACCCAGTGGCCGACGCCGTCGCGCATGGCGATACCGGCATCCGGCTGGATCGCCTTCAAGGCGGCGTGGCGCGGCTCGAAGAAGCCGACGGCGGTCACGTCCTCGCTGCCCCAGATCAGGTTGATCCGGCCCTTGATCAGCGGGAAGGTCCGGGACAGCCGGTCGCTCAGCGAGATCGGGCGCGAGCGGATCCGGTTGCGCGCCATGTTGATCTCCTGGATGTGGTCCGCGAGGGCGTCGATATTGCCCGCGTCGGCGAACATCAGGATGCCGAGATTGTGCCGGCGCAGGCGGACCTGCTCGTCGGCGGCCATGTCCGGGGTGATGCGGATCATCTGCTGGGTCGTCGGCCCGCGGTCGCCCAGACCGGCGGCTCCGACGCCGGTGTAGCTCAGCACCCGCTCGCCCAGGCCGGCCGCCACCAGGCCGCCGATGATCGAGCCGAAGGAGAAACACATCATCCGCAACGGCGTCTCGCCGGGCACCACCTGACGCACGCCTTCGGTCACGATGGCGGCGAGGCTGTCGGCGTCGAAGGGATGATCCGGGTCGTCGCTGTCGCCCTGGCCCGGCATGTCGGCGGCGACGACGCGGAAGTGCCGCGCGAGAAACTCCACGTTCCGCACCCAGTGGTTCCACGACCCGAAGCCGCCATGCAGCAGGATCAGCGGCTCCCCCTGCCCCCATTCGCGCCACACCATCGTGCCGGAACCGCAGGGGGTGCGGATCACGCGGGACAGGGCTTCGATGCGGGCGAGTTCGGCGGCGGGATCTGCCGCAGGAAAGCTGGTCATGGTCCGATCGAAGCGGGGGCCGGGACGGAAGTCAACGCCTCAACTCGGGCACCAGGAACACCAGCAGCGCCATCGCCACCAGCCCCTCCAGGGAGATCACCGTCAGCGCCATCGACCCGCCCAGCCAGTCCGCCAGCCAGCCCACATGCAGCACGCCGAGCGGGCCGGCGCCGATGCACACGGACAGGATGCCCATGAGCCGGGAGCGGATCTCCGGCGGGGCCTCGGAGAACATGATGGCACTCTGCATCGAGGCGAATCCGGAAATCCCGAGCCCGCCCACGACCAGAACCGCAAGCGCGAGGCCATAGTCGGTCTGCAGGGAAAACAGGAAGACGCAGAAGATGAACAGGCAGGATCCCAGAAGGTAGATCCGACGGAACCGCTCGGGTGCGGCCAGGAAGGCGACGGCCATCGCCCCGGCAAAGGCGCCCGCACCCTCCACCGACAGCAGCAGGCCGGTCCACACCGCGTCGGCGCCGAAGGTCTCCTTGCCGACGACCGGGATCATCGCGGCGTAGGGGAAGGCGAACAGGTTGACGATCACCGTGACGCCAAGATGCCCCATCAGCGCGCGCGACCGGCGCAGATAGGCGAAGCCGTCGCGGATCTCCGAGAACAGGGCGAAGGGCCGCGGTTCCTTCGCCGCCGGGCGGTAGACGACCAGGACCGCCAGCAGCACCGAGATCGCGAAGAACGTGCCCGAGACGACGAAGATTCCCTGCATGCCGATGGTGGCGTAGAGCCCGCCGCCGGCGATCGGACCGACCATGCGGGTGGCGTTGTTGGAGGCGCTGTCCATGGCCATGGCGGCACCGAGACGGGATGTACCCACCGACTCGCCCAGGATCGTGCGGCGGACCGGGAAGTCCGTCGACCAGCCGAGCCCCGACAGGAAGGCGCCGAGCCCGACCTGCCACAGGGTCAGCGTCCCCGCCCAGGCAGACAGCGCCAGCAGGGCCGCCGTCACCGCCATCAGCGACAGCGATCCGATCAGCAGCAGCTTGCGGTCGACCCGGTCGGCGATAACCCCCGTGACCGAGCCGAACAGCGCCATCGGCGCCATCCGCAGCATGGTCATCACGGCGGTCATCACCGCCGATCCGGTCTCGGCATACGCCCACACGCCGACCGCCAGCATTTCCAGCCAGCGCATCGCGCCCATCAGCACGCCGATGGTCCACAGCTTTCGGAAGGTCGGATCGGCGATGAGGGACAGCGGACCCGAAGCTCGGCTTCCCCCTCCGCCGCTGCTCCCGGAGGCTGCCGTCATCTAAGAGCCATCGGATCCGGCCCCATCAGATCTGGCCGGCGCGGCGCAGCATGTCGATGGAGGCGGACAGCGCCTCGGCGGCCCGGTCGACCTCCGCGGTGCCGTGGGTCGAAGAGACGAGCCCGCCGCAGGCCGGGTTGAGATCGACGCCGTTGACCAGCATCGCCAGCCGCAGCAGCCGGATCAGCTCCTTCGGCCGGTCCTTCATCGCCACCGTCGGCAGGGAGAGCGGATCGAAGGCGAACGGGTCCGCCACCGGATGGCCGTCCTGCATGAACAGATGGAAGATCGAGAAATCGCCATAGACCGCCCAGGGCACCCCCTTGTCGGCGATCACCCGGTTCAGGGCCTCGCGCAGGGCGCGGCCGGTCTCGTTGGCCCGCGCGCAGGCATCGCCCTCGGCGATGATCGTGAGCGCCGCGGTGCCCGCGGCGGCGGAGACCGGGTTGGCGTTGAAGGTGCCGGGATGGCCGATCTTGTCGCGCCCCTTCGCGGCTGCCGCGTCGAAGTCCAGCGCGTCGAGGATGTCCTGGCGGCCGCCGATGGCCCCGCCCGGCATGCCGCCCGCCAGGATCTTCGCCCAGGAGGTCAGATCCGGGGTGACGCCGAACGCCTCGGTCGCGCCGCCCGGCGCCAGGCGGAAGCCGGACACCACCTCGTCCATGATCAGCAGCACGCCGTGCTTCGCCGTTTCCTCGCGCAGCATGGCGAGGAAGCCCGGCGCCAGCGGCGTATAGCCGGTGCTGCCGCCGATCGGCTCGATGATGGCGGCGGCGATGTCGCTGTCCTCGGCAAGGACGCGCTTCAACTGCTCAGGCTCGTTCGGATCGACCAGCACCACCGCGTCGGTCACCCCGCCGAGCACGCCCGGCGTCGACTTGCCGTCGAAATGCGAGGCGACCCCATGGGTCATGTGGTCGTGCCAGCCGTGGAAGTGCGTGCGGAAGCGGATGACCTTGTTCTTGCCGGTGAAGTCGCGGGCGAGCCGCAATCCCATCAGCGTGGCCTCGGTGCCCGACGAGGTGAAGCGCACCCGTTCCACCGCCGGATAGAGCCGCTTGACCGCCTTGGCCCAGGCGATCTCACGGCGCTGGCCGGCGGCGAACTGGGTGCCCTCGGCGACCGCTTCCTGGGTCGCCGCCGTCACCCGCGGATCGGCATGGCCGAGCAGCAAAGCGCCATGGCCGCCGAAGAAGTCGACATAGTCGTTGCCGTCCACATCCCATTTGATCGGGCCGGCCGCCTTGTCGACATACAGGCCGTAAGGCTTCAGGTGCCGGGCGTCATGGGTGATTCCGCTGGGAAACAGCTCCCGCGCTTCCGCCGCCAGGGCGGCGGAGCCCGGCGTCTTCTCGCGATAGGCGGCCTCGATCGGCGAGTTGGTCAGGCGCTCTTCGGCGGCACGGCTGTCGGGCATGGGACGTCCTGTTCGGTGAGTTAGTCGGCGTCAGTCATTCGGCGGCAGTCATTCGGCGGCGGCCGACATCCGTTTGTCGGCCATGTAGGCGGAGAGTTTCGGCCAGACGGTCTCGGCCAGGGTGGTGAAGGACCGGCGCCACAGGGGCAGCGCGCCCTCCATGTCATGGCCGGTCAGCATGAGGGTGCCGAAATCGCCGACCTCGTCGCGGAAGGCGATCAGCCGGTCGAGCACGGTGTCGGCCGAGCCGGCGATCACCAGCTCCTTGGCCTTGACCATGGCCTCGGCCTTGGCGGCGGTCCAGTCGATATCGGTATTGAAGTCACCGCCGGCGAGTTTCCCCTGGGCGTTCAGATAGGTGTAGTACCAGGTGAAGGTACCTTCCGGATCGTCCAGGATCTCCTGCGCCTCGGCGTCGCTGTCGGTGATCAGCACGCTGCGGCCGACCCGCCAGACCGACGGATCGGGCTTGCGTCCGGCCTGCTCGGCGCCGGCGGCATAGGACGGCCAGTGGGTGGCGATATCGGCGGCCGGCACGAAGTTGCCCGACAGCAGGCACCAGCCGCGCTGGCCGGCGAAATTAGCGGTCATCGAGTTGGCGCCACGCACCGATACCGCGATCGGCGGGTGCGGCTGCTGGTACGGACGGATGAACCGGCCGATTCCCATCTCCGGCAGGATCCGGTCGGTCAGCGACGTCTGGACGTGGTCGCCCTCATGGGTGAAGGGCGGGTCCTCGGTCCAGATCTTCATGATCAGGTCGATGGACTCGATCATCGCCATGGCGCGCTTGCGGCCGTCGAGATTGCCGAACACCTCCCAGTCGCTGGACAGCCCGCCGGAGCCGATGCCGAACAGGAACCGGCCCTTCGACAGATGGTCGAACAGCGCCGCGTGGCCGGCGACCACCACCGGGTGCTGCTGCGGCAGGGACACGACGCCGGTGCCGAACTTGATCTGCTTGGTCTCGGCGATCAGCGAGGCGTTGAAGATCAGCGGCGAGGGGATCGGCTCGCCGGTGGAGGTGTAGTGCTCGCCCATCCAGGCCTCGGAGAAGCCGAGCCGGTCGCCGAGCAGGACAAGCTCACGGTTCTCCTCGATCACGGTGGTCAGATCGCGCGCCGGCGGGTGCAGCGGCATCATGAACAGGCCGAGATTGACCATCGCTATTTCCCCTGAACAGTGTGACCTCTTGAGCGGGCCGGTTGGACGGATGCCGGAACGGTAGCACCGGCCTCGGGGGCGGCGGAAGTTGGGGAATCGGTTCCTCTCCACGCGACGATCTCTCCCCGGGCTTGTTCCGGGGCCGCCCCAAGCGTTGCGCCCAAGGCAACGAACGCAGTGCAACGCTGAGACGTGGGCCCCGGACTAAATCCGGGGAGTGTTCTGGAGGTTTTTGGATTTCTACCCACTCCCCGGATTCAGTCCGGGGCGAGCCCGGACGCCGCTCGTGGCCTTCATGATGTAGCGCATGGCCCACCCGCTTGCCCCGGCACAAGGCCGGGGACTGTTTCGGGTAAGGAAAGTCGGCCAGCCCGGCCTACGCCGGTGCCTCGCACCGACTGTGCCGGTTTCACACCTTGTGCCGGTCGAAGGTCGGGCTCATCAGGATCTCGTTCAGGCAGGCGCCCGGGCTCAGCGCCGCCAGGAACGCCACCACGTCGGCCACGTCCTCCGGCTGGATCACCTGCTTCAGTTCGTCCGGCGTGAGTTTCTTCGGCCGTCGGTCGAGGATCGGCGTGCGCACCTCGCCCGGGCAGATCGCCGTCGACCGGATGCCGTCGTTGCCATGCTCGCGCTGAATGAGAAAGCTCAGCGACATGACCGCGTGCTTCGACGCCCCGTAGGCGACGCCGGCGACTTCCGAATAGAACCGCCCGGCCCAGGACGAGGTCGTCGCGATCACCCCGTCCTTCTGCCGCAGCATGATCGGCAGGGCCGCAGCGACGCCGTTGTAGACGCCCTTGATGTTGGCATCGATCACGTCGTCCCAACCGTCCAGCAGCGACGGATCGGCCGCGGCCTCGCGCCAGGTCCGCTGGGTGACGTTCGTGCCGGCGTTGTTGAACTGCAGGTCCAGGCGGCCGTGATCGGCGTCGATCCGCTTGCCCGCCTCCAGCACCGCCGCGCGGTCGGTGATGTCCAGCGCGATGACCTGGGCCTTGCCGCCGTCGGAGCGGATCGCCTCCGCCAGGGTCTGCAGCGGCTCTTCGCGGCGACCGCTCAGCACCACCGTCATGCCGTCGCCGGCCAGCCGCCTCGCCGTCGCCTCGCCGATCCCGGTCCCCGCTCCGGTGATCCACGCCACCATTCCGTCAACACTGCGCATTGGCTCCCCCTCCCGTTTGGTCGATACTGTTTTTCCGATTCCCAAAGCTTAGCGATATGCCCCCTCCTTCCGACAGTCCTCAAAGTGCCGATAGCGGTACGCCGGCGCTAGCCACCCCCCTTGTCCGCTTTCGGTCCTGGTGGGACGGACTGTCCGGCAATGTGCGGGGATCGATCTGGCTGTTCGCCGCGGGCCTGGTCTTCGCCGTCATGGGGGCGCTGATCAAATTCGTCGGCCAGCGTCTGCCGGTGGTGGAGATCCTGTTCCTGCGCCAGGCCTTCGTGATCGTCGTGGTCTCGCCGGCGATCATCAAAGGCTTTCCGGCGGTGTTCCGGACCGAGCGGCTGGGCCTGCACACACTGCGGGTCGGGCTGTCGGCGATCGCCATGACGACCGGGTTCACCGCCCTGGTCCATCTGCCGCTTGCCGAGGCGACGGCGATCAGCTTCTCGCGGACCCTGTTCACGACGATGCTCGCCGTCGTCATCCTGCACGAGATCGTCGGCTGGCGGCGGTGGACCGCAACGGCGGTCGGTTTCGTCGGTGTGGTCATCGTCGCCCATCCCTCGCCCTCGGGGCTCAACGAATACGCGCTGCTCGCCCTGCTCTCGGCCTTCTTCGTGGCGATGATCATGATCTGCCTGCGGATGCTGGCCCGCACCGAACGGCCGGCGACCATCATCGCCTATCAGTCGGTCTGCCTGACGGTCATCCTGGCCGGGCCCGCCTGGTACTTCTGGGTCTGGCCGACCTGGGAGGATCTGGCCCTGACAGCGGTGATCGGCGGGGTGATGTCGCTCGCCCAGTTCGTCAACATCAAGGCCTATTCCAACGGCGAGGCGGCGGCGATCGCACCGGTGGAGTACATCCGCCTGCTGGCCTCGGCCGGGCTCGGCTTCATGATGTTCAGCGAGGTGCCGACGATCTACACGGTGATCGGCGCCGTCTTCATCATCGGCTCGACCCTCTACACCATCCGCCGCAACGCCATGAAGAACACGCCGGTGCCGCCCCGCCCGCCGGAAGTGGCCCCCTGACGGCGGTCAGACCGGCTCGATGAACAACCGGCCGACGGCACCCCGGTCACCCTTCCCGGTCGCGCCGGTCGGCAGGGCCTCGACGACCTTCAGGCGTGACGGCAGCTTGTAGCGCTCCAGCCGCTCGCCTGCCCAGGCCAGCACCCGCTCCGGTACCGGCTCGCGGCCCGGTGCGGCGGTGATGACGGCGATCACCGCCTCGCCCGACTGCGGATCGGGCACGCCGGCGACCAGGGCGCCCGCCACGTCCGGATGGGCGGCCAGCACCGCCTCCACCTCCAGCGGCGCCACCTTCATGCCGCCGCGGTTGATCAGGTCCTTGGCCCGGCCGACCAGGGTCACCCGCCCGTCGTCGCGCAGCTGCGCCAGATCGCCCGTGCGGAAATAGCCGTCGTCGTCGAACGCCTCGGCCGTGCGCTGCGGATCGCGCAGGTAGCCGACCATGCCGTAGGGCGAGCGGATCTGCAGTTCGCCGTCCTCGGCGATCCGCGTCTCGATATCGCCGCCCGGCCGCCCGAGCGATCCCGACGCGGCGTCGTATTCCGGCGGATCGACGAAGAAATCGCAGGTGCCGGTCTCGGTCAGCCCGTAGATGTCGCCGATCCCGACCCCCGGCCAGGCGCCCCGGATCTTCGCGCCGAGCCCCGCCGGCAGCACCTCGCCGCCGGCCATCACCGCCCCCGCCCAGCCCGGCAGTGCGGCCGTCTCCGGCCGGTCCAGCAGCCCGCGCAGCAGGGTCGGCACGGCCGGGAGCCGGTCGACGTCGCGCCGCGCCAGCACCGCCGCCACCGCATCGACGGAGAGTTTCTCGGGAAACACCAGCGTGCCGCCGGACAGCAGGGTCAGCCACGTCACCCATTGACCGAAGCTGAAGGTCAGCTGCAGTGCCAGCAGGGTGCGCCGCCCGTCCTGCCATCCGGTCTCGCGCCGGATCATCTGGAGCTTCGCCGCCTGCCGTTCCGCCGACAGCACCGCCGCCTTCGGCGCGCCGGTCGTGCCGGAGGTGAAGACGATGGTCGACGCGCCGTGCAGCATCGGGTCCGGAACCAGCCGGGCGACCAGCTCCTCGATCCGGGCCCGCGGCGTCGCCCGGTGGATCGGCACCGCCACGCCGTCGGCCCGATAGACCGCCAGCAGCTCGATCAGATCGACCGGGCTGTTGTCCACCAGGACCGGGCACGGCCGGAAGGCGCCGACGCCCTCCCCTTTGAGCTCGAGCGCCCGCGTCTCCGACCGGCGCAGCAGGTCGCCATGGGTCAGGGTCGCTCCCTGTCGTTCGATCGCGGGCGCGTCGCCATGGGCCGCCATGGCCGCGAACAGGGTATCGGCGAACACGGTCATCGGCGGGGCAGACAGAACGGGAGCATGATCATACCCTCATCCTCACCCGCCCCAAGCAAACGGACAAGCCACAGCCATGACCGACACCGTTCTCTACGAGCGCCGGGGCAAGGTCGCCCTGATCACCCTGAACCGGCCGGAGCGCCTCAACGCGATGGATCAGGACATGCTGAAGGCGCTGGAAACGGCCTGCGACAAGGCCGAGGCGGACGATGAGGTCGGCGCCGTGGTCGTCACCGGGGCCGGCAAGGCCTTCTCCTCCGGCTTCGACCTGCAGGCCCAGGCGCGCAACACCCCGAAGGGCGTGGCCGAATGGCGGCCGGTGCTGCGCCGCGACTTCGACTGCACCATGCGGTTCTGGCACATGAGCAAGCCGACGGTGGCCGCCGTGCACGGTCCGGCGCTGGCGGGCGCCTGCGAGCTGACCATGGCCTGCGACATCACCGTGGCCGCCGAGGACGCGATCTTCGGCGAGCCGGAGGTGAAGTTCGGCGCCGGCATCGTCACCATGATCCTGCCCTGGGTCGTCGGCCCGAAACGGGCGAAGGAGATCATCCTGCTCGGCCTGGACGACATTCCCGCCGCCGAGGCCAAGGAGATGGGACTGATCAACCGCATCGTGCCGGTCGGCCAGGACGTGGAGGTGGCGCTGACCCTGGCCCGGCGCATGGCCGCCATGGACCGCACCCTGATCCGCGAGACCAAGCGAGCGGTGAACCGGACCTACGAGCTGATGGGCATGGGCACGGCCCTGGAATCCGCCCTGGAGGTGGACATGCTGATCGAGGGCGAGGGCATGGCGACCAAGAATCACTTTCTCGAGATCGCCCGGTCCGACGGCCTGCGCGCGGCCTTGAAATGGCGCGAGGAGCGGGCCGCCGAGGGGGAACGGGAATAGTTGGACCCTGGACGGCCACCCCCGCGATACACATCTTTGACCGGCGCGCCCGATGACATCGCGCCCACCTCACCGCGCGCAAGGAGGACAGAATGGCGAAGGCGATCTTTGGTGCGGGCTGCTTCTGGAGCCCCGAGGAGCAGTTCCGCAAGGTACCCGGCGTGACCGACGTGGCCGTGGGCTATGCCGGCGGCGCCAAGGAAAACCCGACCTACGAGGAGGTCTGCACCGGCAACACCGGCCACGCCGAAGTGGTCGAGGTCGAATACGACCCGGAGAAGGTGGCCTATGAGGATCTGCTGGAGGTGTTCTTCGACATCCACGACCCGACCCAGGTGAACCGCCAGGGCCCGGACGTGGGCACCCAGTACCGCTCGGCCGTGTTCTACGAAGACGCGGAACAGGAAGCGGCGGCCCGGGCGGTAAAGGAGAAGCTGGCGGCGCGCGGCGTGCCGGTGGCCACCGAGATCAGCAAGGCCGACACCTTCTGGCGGGCCGAGGAATATCACCAGCAGTTCCTGGCCAAGCGCCGCAAGGGCGTGTCCGGGAACCTGTTCCGGTGAGCGATCCGGCCGATGGGCTGAACAGCGATCTGTCGCTGTTCGCCCGTATCGACACCAACGAGATCGACTGGCAGCCGAGCCCCAGCCCCAGCGTCTTCCGTAAGCGCCTCGACCTCGCCGGAGACAAGGAGGCGAGCCGGGTCACTTCGGTGGTGCGCTACGAACCCGACAGCCGGTTCCACAGCCATCCGCATCCGGACGGCGAGGAGATCCTAGTGCTGGAAGGGGTGTTCTCCGACGAGCACGGCGCCTATCCGGCCGGCACCTTCCTGCTGAACCCGGAAGGCTTCGAGCATGCTCCGCGATCGACCGACGGCTGCGTGCTGTTCGTGAAGCTGCGGCAGTATCCGGGCGTGCGGCGCCAACTCACCGTGGACACCGCGACGGGGTCCTGGCGCCAAGGTCTCTCCGAGGGGATCGAGGTGCAGGATCTCTATCGCGAGGATGGCCATCCCGAGCATATCCGTCTCGCCCGCTTCGCCCCCGGGGCATCGACGCCGGAGCATGAGCATGCCGGCGGCGAGGAGGTTTTCGTGCTCCAGGGATCGGTGGAGGACGAGTTCGGCCTGCATCCCGCCGGCACCTGGGTCCGCTACCCGGCCGGCTCGCGCCACACGGCGCGGTCGTCCGGCGGCGCCCTGCTCTACGTAAAAAGCGGCCATCTCGGCTAGGTAGTCGCCCCGCCCGCCGGTCCGATATCCGGGGGCGTGCCGCAGGGCCCGCATCGCGCTATCCTCCCCGCATATCAAAGGGAGGAAACCAAATGGCGAAAATCGCTCTCGTTACCGGTGGATCGCGCGGCATCGGCGCCGCTACCTGCCGCCTGCTGGCCCGCGAGGGCTGGGACGTCGCCGTCAACTATGCCGGCAATGCCGAGGCCGCAGAGAAGGTGGCCACCGATGTGCGTGCCGCCGGTCGCCGGGCCATGACGGTCCAGGCCGATGTGGGCGACGAGGCCCAGGTGGTCGCCATGTTTGAGGCGGTCGAAAAGGAACTGGGCCCGATCGACGGGCTGGTCAATTCCGCCGGCATCATCGGCCCGGTCGGCCGGGTCGATGCCCTGAAACCCGCCGATATCGACCGGGTGCTGAAGACCAACGTGGTCGGCTGCATCCTCGCCTGCCGGGAGGCGGTGAAGCGGATGTCCACCAAACACGGCGGCAAGGGCGGGGCGATCGTCAACGTTTCCTCCGGCTCGGCCTATCTCGGCAATCCGGGTACCCAGGTGATGTACGCGATCTCCAAGGGGGCGGTGAACTCGCTGCATATCGGCCTCAGCCAGGAAGTCGCCGGCGAGGGCATCCGGGTGAACGCCGTCTCCCCCGGCATGACCGCCACCGAGATGGTCACCGAGGAGGCGGCCGCCGCCAATGTGGGCCGCATCCCCATGGGCCGCCTTGGCGAGCCGGAGGAGATCGCCGAGGCCATCGTCTGGCTGATGAGCGACCGGGCCGCCTACACGGCCGGCGCCAACATCCGGGTCGCGGGCGGCCGACCGTAGGGGGAAGCGCCGCCCGCGAAAAGGAACAAAAAAAGAACTTTTCACCCCGGGCGCGCGCTGGCACTCTGCCGGACCAAATGATGGGGAGGACATGCCATGGTTGACCATCCGGCGCGCACAGGCGGCTGCATGTGCGGCGGCGTGCGTTACAAGATCACCGGTCCGATCAAGCAGATCGTCGCCTGCCATTGCCGCGAATGCCGGCGGATGACCGGGCACTTCCTGCCCTCGTTCGACGTGTGGAACGAGCATTTCGAGATGGTCGAGAGCCGGGATCTCGGCTGGTACCGGTCCGCGCCGAAGAGCCGGCGCGGCTTCTGCAAGACCTGCGGCTGCTCGATCTTCTTCCGTATGGACGGCGGCGAGAAGATGTCCATCGCCGCCGGCTCCCTCGATGACGGCTGCGACGGCGACCTGCAGATCGCCGCGCACATCTTCACCGCGGAGAAGGGCGACTATTACGACCTGGACGACGCCCCGGCCTACACCGATGGCGGCGACAGCGTCCCGATGCCGCCCCGGGGGTAGCGCGCCTTACGCCGCCCCCGCCAGGGCGTCGGCCATCAGTTCCACCGCCTTGCGGGCCTCCTGTTCCAGGCGCGCGGCCTCCAGGGCGAGTTCGCGGGCGGTGATCGCCGGCAGCCGGTCGTCGTTATGGACGTAGCCGTTGCGCTTGTCGCGCAGCCAGACGTAGTCGCGGCCGAAGCGCACGGTGTTCAGATGCAGCCCACCGCCCCCACCGGCGCGCCCTCCGGCGCTCATGCCGACCGCCACATCCGCCTCCTCCATCTCCCAGTCGTCATGCCCGACCTGGTCGGCCACGTCGCTGTCGATAGCGGTCTGGGCGAGGATGACGGCGGTCACCCAGGCACCGGCGGCGAAGACCCGGCGCAGCTCGGTGAGGATCGCTTCGGTCTGTGCGTCGACCTGGAGCGGACCGCCGCCGCCGGCCCGGCGCAGCCGGTCGTCGAACCAGCGCAGGCGCTCGGTCCACTGCCGATGGGACGGGGGATCGATCAGCGTCATCGCAGCCTCCTCGCGTCGTCTCTACGAGAACGATACGGCCTGGCGTCGGTTTCGTCAGCCGGCGGCGGGAGCCTAGAGCTTTCATGCGGCAGGGGCGCGGTAGGGCCGCGGCAGTCGCCTGCCGGCGCCGCCGAATCGATCCCAGGCCGAATCGATTCCAGGCCTAATCGAGCCTACGCCGAGGCGATCTGCACGAAATACGGGCCGAGATCCGGATCGTCGTCGACCGTCGCCTCCACCACGTCCTGGACCTGGGCCATGGGCGGTCCCCGCCGGCACCGGGTGGCCAGGGCGTCCAGTTCGTCCGGTTCGCCGCGGGCGGTGATCTCGACCGCACCGTCCTGCCGGTTGCGGACCCAGCCGACAAGGCCGAGTTCCTTGGCGGTGCCGATGGTCCAGGCGCGGTAGGCCACGCCCTGCACCCGGCCGGTGACGGTCAGGTGTCGGGTCTCGGCCATGTAAGCCTCCTATTCTATTCGAATTCCACGATGGTCTGGTCGACCGCGAGGCTGGCGCCGGCGCTGGCGTGGATCTTGGCGACCGTGCCGTCCTTCTCGGCGCGCAGCACGTTCTCCATCTTCATGGCTTCCACCACGCAGATCTCCTGACCGACCTTCACCGGGTCGCCTTCCGAGACCGCGAGCGAGACCAGAAGGCCCGGCATCGGCGAGACCAGCAGCCTGGAGGTGTCGGCCGCTTCCTTGGCCGGCATCTTGTCCAGCGCGTCCGCCACCCGCGGCGGCACCACCAGCACCCGCATCGAGGCGCCGCCGAAGGACAGCGCGCGGTAGATGCCGTCGCGGTCGATCTGCACCGGGAAGGGCTCGCCGTTCACGTTGCCGTCGAACACCGCGATGGTGGCGTCGAGCGCGCCGCGGACGGCATAGCGCTGGCCGCCGACCACCGCGTCGTAGCCGTCCTCCACCGGGCGGATCTCGACGCGGGTGTTCTCGCGCCCCTCGCGCACGGTCCAGACCGTGGCGATCTCCGACTTGCCGCGGTTGGCGACCTGGCCGCTGATCCGCAGGCTGCGCTCGGCGTCGTCGCGGGCGAAGGCGACGGCCAGGACCTGCATCGCGCCGCGCTCGTAGTCGCCGATCGCCGCCCCTTCGAAGCCGTCGGGAAATTCCTCGGCGATGAAGTTGGTGGTGATGTTGCCCTTGCGGAACCGGTCCATGGCGATGGTGGCCGACAGGAACGGGATGTTGTGGCCGACGCCGCGGATCCGATAGCGGTTCAGCGCCTCGCCCATGCGGTCGGCCGCCTGGTCGCGGGTCTCGCCATAGGCGATCAGCTTGGCGATCATCGGGTCGTAGAACATGGAGATCTCCGACCCTTCCTCCACGCCGTCATCGACCCGGATGCCGTCGACGTCGAGCGGCGGGTCGTAGCGGGTCAGCCGGCCGATCGACGGCAGGAAGCCGCGGAACGGATCTTCGGCATAGACGCGGGCCTCGATCGCCCAGCCGTCCATTTTGACCTCGTCCTGGGTCAGCGGCAGCTTCTCGCCATAGGCGACCCGGATCATCTGCTCCACCAGGTCGAGGCCGGTGACCATCTCGGTGACCGGATGTTCGACCTGCAGGCGGGTGTTCATTTCCAGGAAGTAGAAGTTCTTGTCGGCATCGGCGATGAACTCGACCGTGCCGGCGGAGACGTAGCCCACCTGCCGGGCCAGCGCGCAGGCCTGTTCGCCCATCTTCGCCCGGGTCTCGGCGTCGATGAACGGGGACGGGGCCTCCTCGATGACCTTCTGGTGGCGGCGCTGAATGGAGCACTCGCGCTCGCCCAGATGGATGACGTTGCCGTGGCTGTCGGCCAGCACCTGGATCTCGATATGGCGCGGCTCGGTGACGAACTTCTCGATGAAGACCCGGTCGTCGCCGAAGGAGGAGCGGGCCTCGTTCATGGCCGAGCGCACGCCGTCCTTGAGCTCGTCCTTGGAATGGGCGATGCGCATGCCCTTGCCGCCGCCGCCGGCGGTGGCCTTGATCATCACCGGATAGCCGATCTCGTCGGCGATCTCGGCGGCATGGTCCGGTCCCTCGATCAGCCCGACGAAGCCCGGCACCGTGCTGACCCCGGCCTCCTTGGCGATCTTCTTCGAGGTGATCTTGTCGCCCATCGCCTCGATGGCCTTCACGCCCGGGCCGATGAAGGTGATGCCGGCCTTCTCCAGCGCCTCGCAGAAGGCGGCGCGCTCGGACAGGAAGCCGAAGCCCGGATGGACGGCCTCGGCGCCGGTCTGCTTGCAGGCCTCGATGATCTTGTCGATCAGCAGGTAGCTCTCGGCCGAGGGCGGCGGGCCGAGCCGCACCGCCTCGTCGGCCATGCGCACATGCTTGCCGTCCGCATCGGCGTCGGAATAGACGGCGACTGTCGCGATACCCATCCGCTTGGCGGTGCGGATGATCCGGCACGCAATCTCGCCGCGGTTGGCGATGAGGATTTTATTGAACATCGGACCCAGTTCCCTGTTCTTTTCTCGTCGCCCTGAACTCGATTCAGGGCCAATTCACCAAGCTCGCAGCCGCCCCGCCCCTGGATCCCGGATCAGGTCCGGGAAGACGGTCGGGGGTGCCCCGCAGCCGTCACAACGGGATGTTGTCGTGCTTCTTCCACGGGTTGCTGAGCTGCTTGTCGCGCAGCATGGCCAGCGCCCGGCAGATCCGGCGGCGCGTGTTGTGCGGGCGGATGATGTCGTCCAGGTACCCCCGGCTGGCCGCCACGAACGGGTTGGCGAAGCGCTCGCGGTATTCCTCGGTGCGGGCCTCGATCTTGGCCTCGTCGCCGAGATCGCCGCGGAAGATGATCTCCACCGCGCCCTTCGGCCCCATGACCGCGATCTCGGCCGTCGGCCAGGCGTAGTTCACATCGCCACGCAGGTGCTTGGAACTCATGACGTCATAGGCGCCGCCATAGGCCTTGCGGGTGATGACCGTCACCTTCGGCACCGTCGCCTCGGCATAGGCGAAGAGCAGCTTGGCGCCGTGCTTGATGATGCCGCCGAATTCCTGGGCGGTACCCGGCAGGAAGCCCGGCACGTCGACGAAGGTCACGATCGGAATGTTGAAGCAGTCGCAGAACCGCACGAACCGGGCGGCCTTCTTCGCGCTCTCGATATCGAGGCAGCCGGCCAGCACCATCGGCTGGTTGGCGACGATGCCCACCGTCGAGCCCTGCATGCGGGCGAAGCCGATCAGGATGTTGCCGGCATAGCCCGGCTGGATCTCGAAGAAATCGCCCTCGTCCACGACCTTGAGGATCAGCTCCTTCATGTCATAGGGCTTGTTCGGGTTCGCCGGCACGAGGCTGTCGAGCGAGTATTCCGGGCGGTCCGCCTCGTCCGCCGTCGGCCGCACCGGCGGCTGCTCGCGGTTGGAGCTGGGCAGGAAATCGATGAACCGGCGCAGGTTCAGCAACGCCTCGACGTCGTTGTCGAAGGCGAGGTCGGCGACGCCGGACTTGGTGGTGTGGGTGACCGCCCCGCCCAGTTCCTCGTGGGTCACCGTCTCGTGGGTGACGGTCTTCACCACGTCCGGTCCGGTGACGAACATGTAGGAGCTGTCCTTCACCATGAAGATGAAGTCGGTCATCGCTGGAGAGTACACGGCACCGCCGGCGCAGGGGCCCATGATCATGGAGATCTGCGGCACCACGCCCGAGGCGAGCACGTTGCGCTGGAACACCTCGGCATAGCCGCCCAGCGAGGCAACGCCTTCCTGAATGCGCGCGCCGCCGCTGTCGTTCAGGCCGATGACCGGGGCGCCGACCTTCATCGCCTGGTCCATGACCTTGCAGATCTTCTCGGCATGGGCCTCGGAGAGCGAACCGCCGAACACGGTGAAGTCCTGGCTGAAGACGAAGACCAGACGGCCGTTCACCGTGCCCCAGCCGGTCACCACGCCGTCGCCGCGCACCTTCTGCTCGGCCATGCCGAAATCGGTCGAGCGATGCTCGACGAACATGTCCCACTCCTCGAAGGACCCGGGATCGAGCAGCAGGTCGATGCGCTCGCGCGCGCTCAGCTTGCCCTTGGCATGCTGGGCGGCGACCCGCTTCTCGCCGCCACCGGCCCTGGCCTGCTCCCGCATCTCTTCGAGACGGTGGATGATGTCCTGCATCGTCGATGCCCCTTACGCGTTTCCCACAGTCGTTCGGCCGGCGATCCTAGAGCAATTCTCCGGCATATGTGACCGGGAATTCATTCTGTTGGCGCGGTCAGCGTTCGCCGCTCACCAGGGTCTTGAACCGCTCGGCCGCCTTCATCTCGGCCAGCAGACCGCGCCGGCGCAGCTCGGCCTCGCGGTCCTGGCCCCATTTCTCCACCTGGAACGCCTCGTCGACCTGCGACAGCCCGAACGCCTCCGCGGCGCCCAGATCGCCGTCGAGGAAGGCGAGCGCCAGGATCAGCGAGCCGGTGATCGAGGTGGCGGTGTGCAACGGCGCCAGGGACCAGTCGTCGACGGCCTCCACCGACGCGCGGAAGGCCGCCAATGCCTCCTCGGACTGCCGCACCGGCATCACGCCGGAGGTCACGACGAGGCGCATGGCCAGCCGCTTCTCCGCCCGCTCGCGCCACGGGGTCCATTGCGTGACCTGGCGGCCGACCAGTTCGTCCGGCCCGTCGGCCAGGAAGCACAGCAGGTCGGAGCCGCCGAAGCCGGCGATCTCGCCGACAACATGGTCGCGCTGGGGGGTGACCCGGTCGGTCACCGTGGCGGCGAAGCTCATCATCGCCATGGAGGACGGGTCGATCTTCTCGCCCTGGGCGTCCCATTCCTCGGCGATCGCCTCGGCCACGCCCCGTGTCGGCAGCCGCAGCGGACGCTTGGCGGGGGAGCTGAGGTTGCGATCGTCGAGGGTGACCAGGAAGGCACCGTCATCCGCCTCGCTCACGGCGACGGTCTTGTAGAAGCGTTTCATGCGGGTCGTGTCTTTCCTCTATCAGTCTCGGCCTCTGTCGGTTTTGGCCTCTGTCGGTTCCCAATCGGCTATTCCACCGCCTTACGGAGACTGTCGAACAGGCCCTTGATGCCGCCGGGCTTGCCCGGCTGCTCGGTGGCGCCGGCATTCCCGCCGCTCGGCATCGGCTTGGTGCCCTGGGCCACCGCGACGGCCTCGGCGCAGGCCGGCTCCGTCGACCCAGACGACACGAAGGGCAGCATCAGCGCCAGCGGTCCGGCGAGCGCGGCGCCGCCGACCAGGGAGCCGACGCCCTTGGCCACCGCCACCGGGTCGGGCGCGATGTCCGGGTCAGCGATCTTGCCGGTGATCAGGATCGGCGTGGCGAGGCTGACCAGGCTGGCGTCCTTCGGGCTGGGGGTCAGGCGCATGTCGAGGGTCTCGCGGGCGAGGTCGATCGTGCCCTCACCACCGACGGTCACCCGGTCGCTGTCGATCATCAGCGCGACCGTGTCGGCGACGCCGCGCTTCAGGGTCCAGCGGCCGACCGCGCAGTTCAGAGTGCCGCGGGCCGCCCCTTCCAGGAAGGGCAGGAACTTGGTCGTCAGGTCCGCGGCGATCAGTTCCCAGTCCTCGTTGGCGATCTTGCCGTCCTCGGTGGTGATCCAGGCGGTACCGGCGAGGCTGGCGATCATGTCGCGGATGCTGGCGCCGGAGGCGGTCAGGTCGACCGCCGCGTCGCCCTTCGCCTCCAGCGTCTCGGAGCCGTGCAGAGTGCGGGCGAGCTTGCCGAAATCGGCCCCCGTCCACGACGCCTTCAGGGCCTGGGTCGGCACCGCCTCGTTGGCGGCGATCGTGGCCGTGGCCTCGATCCTGCCGTCGGACAGCACCGCTTCGACGGGATCGAGACGCAGGGTTCCGTCGGTCAGCGTGGCGGTGGCGGCGATGTCCGTCACCGAAAGCTCGTCGGCGGAGAGGGAGGCCACCGCAAGTTTGATCTCGGCGTCCACCAGGCCGAGCAGCGCCAGCGGCAGGGCCGCCTCCAGCCCGTCGCCCGCTCCGTCCTCCCCGCCCTCGGGCAGGGTGACGGCGTCGCTCTTCAGGTCGGCCACCAGCCTCGGCCGCGCCCCGTCCAGGGCGAGCGAGGCGCTGCCGGTCACCGTGACCCCTTCGGCGGTCAGCGACAGCCGGTCGGCCTCCACCGAGGCCAGACCGCCGTCCTTGCCCAGGGCGTAGCGCAGGTTGGTGGCCAGCGCGATCTCGCGCGCGCCGATGCTGCCCGTCACGTCGATCGGCAGACTTGCCCCCGGCCGCAGCGCTTCCGCCACCGCCGGCAGGGTTCCGGTCAGCGTCACCGGATCACCGTTCACATCGGCCTCGAGCGTGACGTCCAGCGGCCCGTTGCCCTCCCCGGCCTCGAGGTCGAGACGGTTGATCCGCACGGTCTGCGCCTCGGCATCCGGCGCCGGTTTCCAGCGCAGCACCACATCGACCAGTTCGACGCTGCGCATCAGCGGCACCGTCATCCCGCCGCCGCCGTCCCCAGCGCCGCCCCCAGTGCCGCCGCCAGTGCCGCCGCCGAGCTGCCAGTTGGAGGCCCCGTCCGCGTTGCGTTCCAGCAGGATGTCCACGTCGGCCAGCGCGATGTGTTGCACGTCCAGCGTGCCCGAGAGCAGCGGCACCACGTCCACCGCCACCTTCAGCTTGCCGACCGTGGCCATGTCCGGCCGGCTGCCCCAGTCGGCATTGGCGAAGTGAACCGTCTCGGTGCTGAGCGTCGGGCGCGGCGTCCAGGCGAGGTCGAGATCGCCCTCGATCGTCAGGTCTCGGCCGGTCGCCTCGGCCACAGCCGCCTCGATCTCCGACTTGTAGCTGTTCAGGTCCAGGGTCGCGACGAAGATCACCAAACCGATGACGACAATCGCGAGAACGCCGACGAGACCGGCGAGGACTTGGATCCAGCGCATGGTTCACTCCTCCTGTTGCGAGGCCACCAGGCCGTCCGCCACGGACGGGAGCTGGTCGAACCTGTCGAGGATGATAACCGATCCGGCCGCCTGGAGCCGAACCGCGTCGTGATAGCCCCAGGATACGCCGATGGCGGCGGCGACCTCGGCGTTCACCGCCGTCTCCATGTCGAAGCTGGTGTCGCCGACCATGACCGTGCGCCGGCCCGTGCACCCGGCCTCGGCCATGGCCTCCAGCAGCACGGTCGGGTTCGGCTTGCCCGGTCCGTCATCGGCCGATTTCAGCGAGACGAAGCGCTGGCGGATTCCGTGGGCGTCCAGGACGTGGAGCAGCCCGCGCCGGCTCTTGCCGGTGACGATGGCCAGGAGCCATCCGTCGGCCTCCATGGCGTCGAGCATCTGGCGCGTGCCGGGAAACAGCGGCTCCGGCCCTTCGCCGTCGTTGCGCGGGTCGAAATAGGCGTCGCGATAGGCTTCCACCAGCCGCTCGATCTGCAACCCGCCGATGCCCGGCGCCAGCCGTCGGATCGCCACGTCCAGGGGCAGGCCCACGACCTGACGCACCGCGTCCGGCATCGGCGCCACCTGCCCTTCGGCCGCGAAACCGGCGGTCATGGCGGCGACGATGCGGTGCTGGCTGTCGACCAGCGTGCCGTCCAGATCGAAAACACAGAGCTTCAGGGCGGGCACGGTTACTCCTCGAACGGCTCGAACGGCGACCCGTCAAGCTCCGGCTCAAGACCGAAGAAGTCGAACGAGCGGATCATGTGATCCTGCAGCGGGGCGATGATCTCGATCGGCACGCCGTCCTCGTCGGGGATGCGGATGGCGCGGGCGTGCAGGTGCAGCTTGCGGCTGATCCCCTCCCCCTGCAGGAAGGCTTCCGCCGCGCCGTACTTGCCGTCGCCCAGGATCGGGGTGCCGATGGCCTCCATATGGACGCGGAGCTGGTGCGTGCGCCCGGTCACCGGCGACAGGGCGACGAGAGCGGCGCGCCGGCCGAGCTTCTCCAGGGTGACGTAGCGGGTAACCGCCGACTGGCCGTTTTCGTGGTCGACGGCCATCTTCTCGCCGAGCTTGCCCGGCAGCTTGCCGATCGGCAGCTCGATCTGGCCGTTGGTCGGTTTCGGCTCGCCCACCACCAGCGCCCAATAGATCTTCAGCGCCGACTTGGCGCGGAACGCATGGGTCAGCCGGCGGGCGGCACGCTGGGTGCGGGCCAGCACCAGGACGCCCGAGGTGTCCTTGTCGAGCCGGTGAACCAGCCGGGGCCGCTCGCTGTAGCCGAAGCGCAGGCTGTCCAGCGCGCCGTCGATATGCTTGGTCGTGCCCGACCCGCCCTGGACGGCAAGGCCGGCGGGCTTGTTGATCGCGATCATCTCGTCGTCGCGGTAGATCACGGCCTCGATCAGCTCGGCGCCGGTCTCGGTGTCCTTGCGGGCGGGCTTGGCGAACTGCAGATGCGGCTGCGCGTCGCCCAGCGGCGGAATGCGGATCTGCTGCCCGGCCTCCAGCCGCTGGTTCGCCTTGGCGCGTTTGCCGTCGATGCGGATCTGCCCGGTGCGTAACAGCTTGGAGAGCTGGCCGTGGCCGACCGCCGGGAAATGCCGCTTGAACCAGCGGTCCAGCCGCTGTTCCGCCTCGTCGGCGTCGACCGTGCGGGTTTCGACATAGGCGCTCATGCGATCACCGTCCTGACAAAGGCGAGCCCGGCGAACAGCGCCAGGATCGAGAGGGCCACCGAAGCGGCGATATAGGCGCCGGTCGCCATCACGGCACCCCGCTCCCACAGCGTCGCCACGTCCAGCGAAAAGGTGGAGAAGGTGGTGAAGGCGCCGAGCAGTCCGACGGCGAGGAACGCCCGCATCTCGCCCGACAGGTTCAGCTTCAGTGCCCCCAGCTCGATCAGCGCGCCCATGGCGAACGACCCGACCACGTTGACCGCCAGCGTGCCCCAGGGAAAGCCGTGCCCCATCAGGTGCGCGATCCATCCGACGGTCTTGTACCGCAGGACCGCGCCGAGCGCGCCGCCCAGGGCCACAGCGAGAAGCATCTTCATGGGCGCGGGCTTATCTCAGGTGACGCCGAATATCCAGCCCTCGTGCCGGGAAGCGGGTTCGCGGGCCGGAGCCGACCAGACCGTCGGATCGTCCGACAATCGGCGCAGCGCCGCCGCCGCGACCACCGCGTCGGCCTTGTCCTCGGTATCCAGGGCGGCATCCAAGGCGGCGCCAGCATAGGCCGCGCTGCCGTATCCGGCGAGGGTCGCGTCGATCACCGCCGGATCGCGCCAGGCGCGGGGATCCTGGCCGACCGCCATGAAATACCGGCGCGGGAAGATCTCCGCCACCGTCAGCGGTTCCGGCGGCGCGAACGGCCAGACCGCCGCCCAGCCGGCGACCCGGTGCAGCAGCCGCATGCCCGCCAGCGATCCGGTGCCCACATTGGCGGCGCCGATGCACTTGAACACCGGATGCGGCGTGGTGACGGCGGCGCAGGCCTGCTCCGCCCGGCGCTGGCGGTAGGTGTAAAGGGATCCCCGCCCGAGTGGGGACAGATAGTGATCGGCGACCGGCGAACCCGGGGCGTAGACCGACCCGGCGTAGAGATCCTCGGTCTCCCCTGCGAGATCTTCAACGAACGCCCACAGCGCGCGGACATCCGCCAGGTCGGGACCGGTGCCCGGGAAATAGCCGCCGTGATCGGCATGGGCATAGGCGAAGGCGAAATCGAACCCGGCCAGCACCCGGGCGCCCGCGTCTCTCTCCCGCTCCAGCAGGGCCAGCACGTCCAGCCGCCGCCACAGCCCGCCCGGCTGCGGGCCGTCGAGCAGTCTCGGCGCCGCAGTGCCCGGCGCGCACTCCGCCACCTGCAGCCCCGGCAGGCGCCGCGCCTTAGAGCCCGACCAGTCGATCCCGTAGAAGCGGTCGAAGGCCGGGAGGGCGGTCATGCGCCCTCGTCCGGCGCGTCCGGGGTGTCGGTGGGTGCCGCGTCCTGCGACTGCCGCCGCTTGCCGCGCAGCTTGTCGAAATAGTCGACCCGCTTGCGGATCTCGCGCTCGAAGCCGCGCTCCACCGGGTTGTAGAAGCGCTGCCGCGCCATGCCCTCGGGGAAGTAGTCCTGACCGGAGAAGCCGTCCTCGGCGTCGTGGTCGTAGGCATAGCCGGCGCCGTAGCCCAGTTCCTTCATCAGCTTGGTCGGCGCGTTGAGAATATGCGCCGGCGGCATCAGCGAGCCGGTCTCCTTCGCCGCCCGCTTGGCCGCCCCATGGGCCTTGTAGCCGGCATTGGATTTCGGCGCGGTTGCCAGGTGGATGACCAGCTGGCTGATCGCCAGATCCCCCTCCGGCGAGCCGAGCCTGTCGTAGGTCTCCCAGCAGGCGATGGCGGTGGTGACGGCGGTCGGATCGGCCATGCCCACATCCTCCACCGCGAACCGCGTCAGCCGGCGCAGCAGATAGGCCGGATCCTCGCCGCCTGCGAGCATGCGGGCCAGCCAGTAAAGGGCCGCGTCCGGATCGGAGCCGCGCATCGACTTATGCAGCGCGCTGATCAGGTTGTAATGCTCTTCCCGGTTCTTGTCGTAGACCGGGGCACGGCGGTTCACGCCGGCGGCCACCCCGGCGGAGTCCAGGGGCTGGTGCGGCGAGAGCTCGAACACCTCCTCGGCCATGTTCAGCAGGAAGCGGCCGTCGCCGTCGGCCATGGCGCGCAGCGTGGCGCGGCCGTCCTCGGTCACCGGCAGGGGCCGCCCCTCCTCCTCCGCCGCCCGGTCGAGCAGCCGGTCCAGCGCCGCGTCGTCGAGCCGGCGCAGCACGAAGACCTGGGCGCGGGACAGCAGCGCGGCGTTCAGCTCGAAGCTGGGATTCTCGGTCGTCGCCCCCACCAGGGTGACGGTGCCGTCCTCCACCACCGGCAGGAAGCCGTCCTGCTGGGCGCGGTTGAAGCGGTGGATCTCGTCGACGAACAGCAGGGTGCCCTTGCCGGAGGCGCGCAGGCCGCGGGCCTGCTCGAACGCCTTCTTCAGGTCGGCGACGCCGGAGAACACGGCCGACAGGGGCATGAACTCCAGCCCCGCCTTCTCCGACAGCAGCCGGGCGATGGTGGTCTTGCCGCAGCCCGGCGGCCCCCACAGGACCATCGAAGCCAGCCGGCCCTTGGCCAGCATCCGCCCGATCGGCCCCTCGGGACCGAGCAGGTGGTCCTGGCCGACCACCTCCTCCAGCCGTTCCGGGCGCAGCCGGTCGGCGAGCGGACGCGGGGCCTGGCTCTCGAACAGGCTCATGGCCCGCGCCTAGCCCTGGACCCGGGTGGTCAGCACCTTGCCGTCGCGCTTGATCGCCAGCTCCCAGCCGCCGCGTGGGCTGGCCACCGCCTCGTTGAAGGTGGCGACGCTGTCGATCTCCAGGCCGTTGACCCGCACGACGATGTCGCCCCGGCGCACGCCGATCTGGTCGGCGGCCGAGCCGCGCTTGAGGCCGAGCACCACGACGCCCCGTGCCATCTCGTCGAAGCCCTCTTCCACCGCCAGGGCGGGGGACAGGTTGGCCACCCGGCTGCCGGCGAAGGGGTTACGCCCGGTGACGTCGGTGACCTGGGCCGGCGGATCTTCGGCCGGCGGGACCATGGCCAGGGACAGATCGCGCTCCGCGCCGCCGCGGATCACCCGGATGGCGACATCCTCGCCCGGCGCGCGTGTGGCGACCCGGTAGCGCAGGGCCCCGCTGTCGATCACCTCGCGGCCGTCGACGGCGACGATCACGTCGCCGGCCTGGAGGCCGGCCTGCTCGGCCGGACCGCCGGGATAGAGGTCGTTCACCAGGGCGCCGACCGGCCGCTTCATGCCCAGGCTGTCGGCCAGATCGGCGGTGACGGTCTGCGTCCTGGCACCGAGCCAGGGGCGCACCACCCCGCCGTCCCTGGCCGCGCGGAGCACCGTCGCCACCATGTTGGAGGGTACGGCGAAGCCGATGCCGACCGAGCCGCCCGGACTGCCGCCGCGCTGGTTGGAATAGATCGCGGTGTTGATGCCGACCAGCCGGCCGTCGGTGCCGATCAGCGCGCCGCCGGAATTGCCCGGGTTGATGGAGGCGTCGGTCTGGATGAAGAAGCTGTAGTCGGTGATGCCGACATTGGTGCGGGCCAGGGCCGAGACGATGCCCATGGTCACGGTCTGGCCGACCCCGAACGGGTTGCCGATCGCCAGCACCAGATCGCCGACCGCCAGGTCGTCGCTGTCATGGATCTCGACATAGGGCAGCGGCTCGTCCACCCCGTCGATCGCCAGCACGGCGAGGTCGGTGTCCGGATCGGCCAGGATCAGCCGCGCCTTGTACTCGCGCCGGTCGTTGAGCACGACGGTGATCTCGTCGGCGCCCTCGATGACATGATTGTTGGTCACCACCGTGCCGGCCGCATCGACGATCACGCCGGAGCCGAGCGATGTCGCCTCGCGCCGGCGCTGCGGCAGGGAGGGGACCAGATCGCCGAAGAACCGTTTGAAGAACGGGTCGTCGAACAGCGGCGACACGCCCCGCCGCTCGGAGACCACCGTGCGGGTGTAGACGTTCACAACTGCCGGCCCCACCTCGCGCACCAGTGGCGCGAAGGTCAGGCTTATCTCGCCCTTTCCGCGCGGGATCACCTCGGTCTGGTTACCCCCCTGGGCGACGGCGGGAACGGGATTCTGCGCGATACAAACGGCCAGTATCAGGCAGACGGCGCGCCAAGCGGCGGTCAGACACTTCATTCTCGGATCTCCAGCCCGTGCAGGTCGGTTGTAGCCACAGGCAGCTGTGTTAGGCTTCCCAATCTAGGGAGTCCAGCCGGCGGTGCCAGAGGGCATTCCAACCCGGATCCCCGGTGACAGGAAAAGGGGGCGCGGCATGACCGACGCGCCGGAACCTCAGAACCCGAGATCCCAGCGCCCGCTGGATGCCGCGCATATCGCCGCAGAGGCGATCGGCGCCCATGTCCAGCACGCCTCCGATCTGCCCGCCGGCCTACCCCCGGCCGACCTCTCCGAGGCGCGCACGGCCTTCGGCCGGCTGCGCGAGATCGCCGATCTGCATCCCCAGACCGAGGGGCTGATGCGGGTCGCGGTCTGCGGCGCCACCCGGTATCTGGCGATCGGCCGGCGGATCGGCGATATCGGGATCGTGCGCGACGCCCACCTGTTCCTTGCCACCCTGTCCCTGCGCGACGAGGACGATCCCCTGCCCCACCGTGCCCTGGCCGAGGCGTCGGTCGATCTGATGCTGGCCGAGGCGCGGCAGTCCGGCTTCCCGCGCGCGCTCGACACCTACCGCACCGTCGTCGCCATCAGCCTCGCCCGCGGCGGCGATCCGAACGTGGCCTGCGCCCATGCCAAGGGGGCGGCCAACCTGGTCGCCCTGGCCCTGGAGGCGGACGCGCCGCTGGAAGCCGACCGGGCGCTGGCCGACCTCGCCCGTCTGGAGGCCGACCAGCCGGAGATCCTGCCGGTGCGCCAGCAACGCGGCCGCGGCCTGTTCAATCGGGTCGCCCATGCCGCCCGCCGGGCCGAGACCGGCACCCTGTCCGCCGCCACATCCGCCTCCCAGCCCGCCGCGGTCGGCGGCCTGACCGAACTGGCGGCGCTGATCGAGGTCGCCCGCCGCGCCCCGGTGGACCCGGATCTGGTCGACCTGGCGGCGGAGGGGCTGTTCGCCTTCGTCACCGGTCTCGGCACCCGCGGCGAGGTCGCCCTGGCGCGGCGGCACTACGACGACCTGTCGTCCCTGGCCCAGTTGCCGGAAGCCGGCCCGCCGGTGCGCCGCCGGCTGGCCGACGCCGCCTTCAACCTGATCACCGACCTGTGCGAGAGCGGCGAGACGGAGCTTGCGACCCTGCTCTACGGCGACCTGTCCGGGCTGTCGGTGGTGCATGACGACGATCCCTCGATCTGCCTCGCCCATGCCAAGGCCTCGGCCAATCTTGTGCTGACCCATCGCGACCGCGGCGACCACGCGGCGGCCAACATCATCGCCGACGACCTCCGCAGCCTCGTCTTCGCCCATCCGGAGAACATGGAACTGATGGAAGTGGCCACGTTCCTGGATCTGGCCGACGTCTGAGGGCGGCTGCTAGCATCGCGCGCCGAAGTTCGGAGTTTCCTCGGCCGGGGTCCTTGCCTACCTTTCCCGCCCAAGCACTTCAAATGTCGGCACCCGTCTGCCCCATGGATCGAAGCAATGGCCCTGGTTGAGTTCGTCACCCCGCTGCACACCCGCACCGCCCGCGATTATCTCGGGCGGGTGAACGAGCACGACAAGGCGGAGTCCGCCCGGGTCGCCAGGCAATGGGGCCGCGACTACTGGGACGGCGACCGGCGCTACGGCTATGGCGGCTATCGCTACGACGGTCGCTGGCTGCCCGTGGCCGAGGCCATGGCCGAACATTACGGCCTGAAGCCGGGCGACCGCGTCCTCGATGTCGGCTGCGGCAAGGCGTTCCTGCTCTACGAGTTCACCCGAGCGGTCCCCGGCATCGAGGTCGTCGGTCTCGACATCTCGACCTACGCGCTGGAGAACGCCAAGGAGGAGATCCGGCCGATGCTGCGCCACGGCCATGCCAGGGAGCTGCCCTTCGAGGACGACAGCTTCGACCTGGTGATCTCGCTCGCCACGCTCCACAATCTGCGCCTGCCCGACCTCGTCTCGGCGGTGCGGGAGATCCAGCGGGTCGGCCGGCGCAACCGCTACATCATGGTCGAGAGCTACCGCAACGAGACGGAGAAGGTGAACCTGCTGTACTGGCAGCTGACCTGCGAGTCGTTCCTCACGCCGGAGGAATGGGACTGGGTCTATGAGCAGGCCGGATATCAGGGCGACGTCGAATACATCTACTTCGAGTAGCCGGCCACCCCACCGCACGGTGCCATGACCCGATGACCGGACCCCACCTGCCCGAGACCCCCAGGCCCGACGCCGAGGCCTTCGAGCGCGACATGCGCACCAAATTCGTCACCCGCGAGAACCTGGCGAAGCTGTTCGGCATGGTGATGCCGCACCTGCGCGAGGGCCAGCGGACGCTGGTCTACATCCTCACCCAGTCCGACCGCATCGGCCATTTCACCCTGGAGCCGCAGATCCTCGACAGCCTCTACGGCGACAGCTACGACCGGATCGTCGTCGTCACCGGGCCCTGGGACCGCCCCGGCACCAACGCCCTGGTCCCGTCCTGCTACGGCGACCGCTTCGTGTGGGTGCAGACCGACGACGAGGTCATCCTGGCGATGGGGTTCATCGACGGCGGCCTGGCCGATCTGAAGCTGTTCCACCTGCTGCTGAGCTCGCCGCGGCTGACGATCGTCGACTTCTTCAAGAAGATGGTGGACGGGGTCGAGCCGAAGCTGATCGGCCTGCCGGACGCCGCACGGGAGAAGGGTCACGCGCAGCTGCGGGACATCGGCCTCGATCCCGAGGCACCCTTCGCCTATTTCCACATGCGCACGCCGAAATACCGCGAGACGATGACCCATCACGGTCACCGCACCGCCAGCATCGAAACCTACCGGCCGTCGATCCGGCGCATCCTCGACGCCGGCTATCAGGTGGTGCGGATCGGCGAGAAGGGCCTGGAGCCGCCGGACTGGTTCAGCGACGGCTATTTCAGCCTGCCCGACGCCCTGCCGGAACTGGCTCCGCAGGATCGCGCCGCCGATCTCGCCGTGCTGGCCGACGCCGCCTTCGGGACGGCGCAGAATTCCGGGCCGATCTGGGTCGCCGCCGCCTTCGGGACCCCCACCCTGCGCACCAACACGCCGTATGAGCACCTGAACCTGCCCTATACCCGCGACCTGTCGCTGTTCAAACGGTACCGGGACGACAGGACCGGACGCATGCTCCCCTACCGCGAGATCCTCGACCGTCGTCTGCCGGCGGTGATCCGCTCCGAGGACTACGCGAGGCTCGACATTAGCGTGGTGGAAAACTCGGCCGACGAGATCGATGCCGCCACCGAAGAGTTCTTCGGGATGCTCGCCGGCGGCCCGAGCCGCCTGCCGCCGGACGACTACCGCCGATTCCTGGCCCTGGGGCGGGCGTATGAGCGCGAGATTGCCGCCGATCCCTGGTTCCAGAAGGAGACGCTGGACTTCTACAGCCACGCCCATCCCTTCGGCGATTTCTCGGGCAAGATTCTTGAGTCCGCCCCGGACTTCCTGGACTGATCCCAGTCGCCCGCGCCACCGGCGGCCGGCTTCCATCGTGGCCCCGTGGTCGGTCCCACGCCCGGGCAGACAGGATAGAGGCGGACGGCGGACCGCGATCTGTTAGTCTGCTGCGACGTAAGGTCGGCCTCCGGGTCGGCCCACCGCGACGGATGGGCAGGGGTGAATCAGCGATGGCGCTCAGTGCGATCACATTGGCTTGGCTGGATCATCTGGCGGAGTACCAGATCATTCCGCCGGGCCCGGTCCTCGAGTTTGGCCCCCAGCACATCAACGCGGCACGCCCCGTGGTCAGCGAATTCCTCACCCGCCGGACAGGCGAGCAGGCGGCCCAGGATTCCATGGAGCGGATCTACGGCACGCCGGCGGCGCCGCGCCCCCAGACCGAAGTGTATCGGGCCCTGGGATTGGACGACTACCTCGCGGTCGACTTCGGCGACGAGCTTGCCGAAGTGCAGCACGATCTGAACGAGCCGCTCGATCTCGGACGCAAGTTCAGCGCGGTCACCAATTTCGGCACGGCCGAGCACATCTTCGAGGTGGCCACGGTCCTCCGCTCCCAGTACCGCCATCTGGCGGTGGGCGGCGTGGCCCTGCTCGTGCTCCCCACATTCGGCGAGATCAACCACGGCTTCTACAATCTCCACCCGACCTTGTGGACGGATCTGGCGGTGGCCAACAACATGGAGATCGGCGACTTCCAGTACGTGGACGACGTGGTCGGCCGGTCGGTGAAACTCGACGAGCAGGGCACCTGCCAGTTCGACTTCGACAGCATGCCGATCAAGCCGCTGGAGGGCCAGTACGGCAACTTCCGCCTGACCGTCGCCATCAACTTCCTGCGGAACACCGGCCTCCACATGCAGGCTGCGGCTCCGGGGCAGCTTCCGCAATACGTACTCGACTGCTGCATGGTGGCGCTTCGCCGCACTGCCGACAGTCCCGACGAACTCCGCGTGCCGCCCCAGGCGATCTACGCACCCCCGGAGACGCGCGCGGCGGTGGCGGCCATCCGAACCGTCCGGTAGTGGAGCAGGGAGATCGGTGCGCCGAATGTTCGACAATGCTACAATTGATTCGATTGACGGAAAGGTCTGACGCATGGCCGACAGCACGACCGGTAAGGATGGCGGCGCCGGTGACAAGAAGGCTTGGCCGTTGGATTGGGCCTTGCACATGTTCGACACGCAGAACGCCGCCGAGTTCCGCCGGCAGGCGGTCGAGGACCCACATCAGGGCGCGCCGCTGATCGGGGCGACCTGGCCGCCCCGGACCCGCGTTCAGCTCCTGGCCAGTTCCAAGCGCATCCGCCACGCCCTCGTGCTACGTGCCAGCGGGCTGGTCGAGGATCCCGGTCAGATCCAGTATCTGATCCGCGCCGTCGACCGGGTCCGTCAGCTCATCGAATTCTTTCAGCGCCGCGAGAAACGCTGGCATACGAAGGACGTCTGGTCGGTCACCGCCCCCAACGGACAGGTCATCCGCTTCCCGATGACCGATCCGGCCGCCGACATGTTCAAGAAGATCGTCGAGGAATATGGCGGACACTACGAGCGGGCCCTGATCACCTTCTTGAACGACCGCCTCGGCCCCGGCGATGTGTTCGTCGATATCGGCGCCCATACCGGCTACATCAGCGCCTTCGCGGCGACCACCGGCTGCACGGTCTTCGCGCTGGAGATCCAGCGCAACCTGATGCCGCTACTCGAACAGCTCGCGACCATCAACGCGTTCGACCATCTGCGTCCGCTCTATCTCGGGGCATCGTCGAAGTCCGGGCTGTCGCTGATGCGCCGCGGCTGGACGACGCCCGCCGCGCAGCTCGAAGGCGCGACCCATACCGACCTCCTGGGCGACCCCGACTCGATCCTGAACGACTATGTGCCGACCATCACGCTGGATGCCGCGTTCAATGACGACGACCTGATGCCCAAGATCATCAAGATCGATGCCGAGGGCCACGAGGCGGATATCCTGGAAGGGGCGCGGAGCATCATCGAGAAGCGCCGGACCATCTTCGTGATCGAGTATCACTCCAGCGAGCACATGGCGAGTTTCAAGCGCCGCGGCGAAGAGGTCACCGCCCAGTTCGACCGCGCCTTGTGGGATCTGGGCCAACTGACCGACGAGGGCGTCAAACCGATCTCCGGTCCCCAGGACATCATCCCGGACGCCCGCGACAGCCACCCCAAAATTGTCCTTACCCCTAAAATGGATTAAGCCTTGGCGGTGGTTCTGGGGTCACGGTTCTCAACCGACGCCGCCACACAAGCCGCGAGTCCATGCCCCGCATGGGAAAGCCGGAAGAGGCCTCGATGACGCATGAAGACCCTACGCTGGCGCACCGTGAGGCGGCCCGACGCTCCCTGCTAAGCGATCCGGCGAACCCCGCAGCCACGGTCGACGCCCATTGGCCACCGATAACCAGGGCCGATCTCGCGCGGTGCGCACAGTCGATCCAGCGGTCGGTTCTGCTGCTCGATACCTCGGCGGGCGCCGATCCGGCGGTTCGGACACGACTGGCACACATTCGTTACCGGGTGCAGCAGCTGATCCAGTACATCCGGCAGCGTGCGATGCGGGTTGCCAATGCCAACACGTGGCAGGCAACCACTCGGAACGGACAGCCGATCAATTTCCCGCTGGCCGACGGTCCCGCCCGGGTCTTCAAGGAGATCGCCGAGGGCTACGAAGGCGGCTTCGAGCATGCCTTGCACGACTTCGTCACCGACACCCTGCGACCCGGGGACGTGTTCGTCGATGTCGGCGCGCATATCGGGTACACGAGCGCCTTCGCGTCGACCACAGGCGCCAGCGTCTTCGCCCTGGAGGTGCAAAGAGAGCTGATCCCGCTGATCGAGCAGCTCGCCATCATCAACGGCTTCGACCAGCTGCGCGTGCTCCATGCGGGCGCCTCCTCGACGCCGGGCCTCGGCATGATCCAGCGGATGACCCCGCATCCGGGATTTCAGCTGGAGGCCCAGGAAGGCGGAGAACTCGACACGTTTCCCCTGTCGCTGGTCAACGACGCCGTGCCGTTGGTCACCCTGGACGCGACCTTCGCCGATGATCGGCTCCTGCCCACCATGGTGAAGATCGATGTCGAAGGGCATGAACTCCCGGTGCTCGAAGGTGCGGCCCGGATCATCGACCGGGCCCGCACGATCTTCGTCGTCGAGTTCCACCCCCACCTGGTTGCCCGGCAGGGCCGGGACGCGGCCGATCTCCTCGCGTTCTTCGCCAAGGACCGCTGGATCGCCAAACAGATGACCGAAGAGGGCATGTACCCGATCGACCAGGCCGGCGACATTCGGCCCGATCCGAAGGATCCCAACCCGAAGCTCGTCTTCGAGCCCCGCCCGGCCGGACCGGCCCGGAACGCATCGCCGTGACTCCTCCGGCCGGGGCATCGCCGGAGCGCCTGCGTCAGGTCCGTGACCTGCTGGATACCCTGCGACAATCAGCGGGTCGGGACGACTCGGCGCTCAAGACCCTCTTCATCCTGTGGCTCGATCACACTGCGATGATAACGCTGCTCAATCTGGTCGTGGTTATGGCCGGTGGACGCAGCCTGGATCAGCGCGGCGGGATTGTCGCCGGGATGTTTCAACGCGTGAACCCGCCTCACGCAGCGGCGAACATCTTCCTGACGAACTTCGCCCGTTGGAAGAACGGTGAGAGATCGGCATCGCTAGATCTGCTCGGCATGCAGGAAGGGCCAGGTCAGAAGCTCGCCGCAGTCTTCTTCTCGTTCATGACCACCGGCGCCATTTCGCAGACATCCGGCAGTGTCCTGGGCGACTTTCGCAACGCGATCGAGGGGATACGCGCCACCCTGCCCCCGATGCGCAACGCCGGTCTTCTCGAGGAGGCCGACCGGCTGGAGATGTTCTGGGCCGCGGTGGAGCACCAGATGCGCTCGGCCGAAGAAACCCTGGTGCTGTCGCCGGGATACTTCCTGAATGTCGGCCACTGCGTCGTTGCCGCCGCTCTGGTCGAAACCCTGCGGGGCGACGGGTTCGGCCCCCGGAAGGTCGCGGCCATCCCCGGCAGGTTCCACAACGCGTTCCTCAGCACCCGCATCCTGACGCGGCTGGATCCGGAGGTGCCGCCAAACCACCGCTTCGGCGAAATCGCCGACGGCGCGAAGAGCTTCTTCCTGAAGGATCACCGGCTCGCTCACGTCATGAAGCTGCTGTCGGAGGCGGGTCGGGTCTGGTCGGAGGGACGGCGCCCGTTCCTGACCCTGGAGCCAGAGGTGATTGAGCGCGGTTACGCGGTGCTCGCCGAATACGGCGTCGAACCCGGCGACCGGATCGTCACCATGCATGTCCGCGAGCCCGGGTTCCACGCGGAGTCCCTCGCCGCGCGGTTCCGGGATACCGAGTACTACGGCATGCGAAACGGATCGATCGACTCCTATCGGGAAGCGATCGATGCGGTGATCGACAACGGTGGCGTTGTCATCCGCCTGGGCGACACGTCCATGACCCCGCTGGGAACGCGGCCCGGCTTCATCGACTACCCGTTCACCGAGCACAAGTCGGACTGGATGGACATCTTTCTGGCCAGCCAGTGCCACTACCACCTCGGCACGGCGTCCGGCATGTCCTACGTGCCCATGCTGTTCGGTCGCCCGGTCGCCTTCACCAACTACATCACCCTGGTGAACATCTGCGACACACCGAACGTCCTGACGGTGTTCAAACCCCTGTTCGACGTCGACGGCAACATCGTGCCGTTCGAAACCTTCGCGACACGCTTCCCGCGCCTCGCCAACGACAAGGAACTGGAGTTCCACGCCATTTATCACGAGATCAGCCGCCCGGAGGATATCCTTGAGGCGGTTCAGCTGATGGAGCGCCACGCCGACCGCGAGACCGGCCTGCTCGATCTCCCGGACAGCGACTTTGAGGAAGCACAGCGTCGATTCGGACAATCTCCACTCCGCATGCGGCCGAAAATTCCGCCGCGTTTCTGGAACCATTACTACGGGGGATGACCGGCCGCGTGGCCGGCCGCGCGATCCTATTCGGCCAGTGTTCTTGCAGAAATCGGCGCGATCGATGTCGCCGCGCGCGACAATCGGACACGAACCCGGGGCAGGCGGGCAGGCAGGGTCGGGGATTGAGGTATGAGCGCCAATTAAGTGCGTTTACAGTCAGAAGGTGCGGAGTGCCTGGGGAATCGGTCCGGGCAACAGGTGGAGACAAGCAGGTCCGACCCGCGAAGCGACGGTGAGAGTACCATGAACAGGTTCAAGACCGACCGATGACGGCCCCGTCACCCACGCAACCGCCGGCCAATGCCGCCGCCAAGATCAACACCCTGGAGGACATCGGCAAGGCGGTCGAAATGGCGCGTGCCGAGGGTCGCCGCGTGGTCCTCGCCCATGGGGTGTTCGACATTCTGCATATCGGCCACATCCGGCATCTGGAGGAGGCCCGCAGCCACGGCGATCTGCTGGTGGTCTCGGTCACCCCGGATCGCTTCGTCAACAAGGGCCCGGGCCGACCCGTGTTCGGCGAATTGGTGCGCGCCGAGATGCTGGCCGCCCTCTCCTTCGTCGACCATGTCGGGCTGAATGTCGGCCCGACCGCCGAACCGGCCATTCAGGCGATCAAACCGGACGTCTACGTCAAAGGATCCGACTACGCCGACATGGCGTCGGACGTCACCGGCAAGATCGTCGACGAGCGGCGCGCGGTGGAGCGGTTCGGCGGCAAGGTGGTCTTCACCGACGACGTCACCCACAGCTCGTCCTCGCTGATCAACCGCTTCTTCAATCCCTTCGAGCCACATGTCCGGCAGTTCGTCGAGGGGCTGCGCGCCCGCGACGAGCAGCAGGAGATCCTCGACCTGATCGACCGGGTCGAGACCATGCGGATCCTCGTGGTCGGCGACGCCATCATCGACGAATACCGCTACGTGACCCCCATGGGCCGCGCCCCGAAGGAAAACCTGGTCACGGTGCTGAACCAGTCCAGCGAGGTCTTTGCGGGCGGCGTCTTCGCGACGGCCAACCACGTCTCGACCTTCTGCCGCCAGGTCGATGTCCTGACCGTCTTCGGCGCCCAGGACTCCTACCGCGAGTTCGTCGAGGGCAAGCTCAATCCGAATGTCGGGCTGATCGGTCTGGAACGCTCCGATGCACCGACGACCCGCAAGAGCCGCTATATCGACGCCGCCTCGGTCCGCAAGCTGTTCGAGACCTATCACATGGTTGACAAGCCGGTGGCCGACGATGTCGAGCAGCAGATCAATGGACGGCTGGCCGAGATCGCCGGCGACTACGACGTGGTGATCGTCAACGATTTCGGCCACGGCATGATCAAGCCGTCGACCATCGACATGCTGACCCGGCACGCGCGTTTCCTGGCCGTGAACACTCAGACGAACAGCGCGAATTACGGCTTCAACCTGATCACCAAGTATCCGCGCCCCGACTATATCTGCATCGATGCCCTGGAGGCCCGGCTGGCCATCGGCGACCAGCATGGCTCGGTCGAGGACCTGATCACACGCGGCCTGGCGCTGCAGCAGCCGAAGAGCAAGATCGCCGTGACCCATGGACGGATCGGCTGCCAGGTCTACGCCCCGGACGAGGCGACCACGCAGATCCCGGCCTTCGCCGACAGGGTGGCGGACACGATGGGCGCCGGCGACGCATTCCTTGCGATCACCGCGCCGCTGGTCGCCGCCGGCGGGCGCATGCGCACGGTCGGTTTCCTTGGCAACATTGCCGGTGCGATCCAGGTCGGTATCGTCGGTCACCGCACCTCGGTGGACAAGGTGATGATGATCAAGGCGGTTATCTCCATGCTGAAGTGAGAGATCATGGCGGCACTCGGCTATTTCGACCGCATGCGCGATACGGTGGGAGGGGTTCAGGTCTCCGACGCCGCCGGTGCGCCGGTCGATCTTGATTCCGCCATCGGCCGCCTCGTCGGCCGGTTCGCCGCCCTGCCGGCCGCGGGCGCCAAGGCCGTCATAGTCGGCAACGGAGGCAGTGCCGCCATCGCCAGCCATTTCGCGACGGATTTCTCGAAGAACGGCAAGGTCCCGACCCTGGCATTCAGTGACGCCGCCCTGCTGACCTGCATCAGCAACGACCTGGGATACGAGAACGTCTACGCCAGGCCGATAGAGCTCTTCGGCAAACCGGGCGACCTGCTTCTCGCGATCTCGAGTTCCGGATCGTCGGCCAACATCCTGACCGCCGCACGGGCCGCGCTCGACGGCGGGATGGAGGTCGTCACGATGAGCGGGTTTCGGCCGGACAACCCGTTGCGATCGATGGGCGCGCTGAACTTCTATATCAACAGCGACAGCTACGGCTTCGTCGAGTGCAGCCATTTCATGCTGTGCCATCTGGCGATCGACCTCCTGACCGGCGCCTGGCCGGAGCACGGCGACCGAGACTCGGAGACCGCATGAGCGCACCGCTTCCACGTCAGGATCGGCGGGTGAGCCGCAGGATGGGACCGGCATGAGCAAACACATCCCGCAGAGCCTGAGCCCGTTCTTCCGGCCCGAAGAGATCGAGCTGGCCGACGCCTTCCTCGACGACGCCTATATCATCCGGTCGGCGGAAGACCGTGCCGCGCTCGACCGCATCCAGCACCATGTGGCGCAGACCGCCGCCTCGCTTCTCGACTGCCCGGCGCCGGACGACCCGCTGGCGTTTCTCGACTCGATCCATGCGCGCGTGACCGTGGAGAAGCTGAACGATTTCCGGCTCGCCGTGTTCCGCGCGATGAACGACCAGGACTGGCTGCGCCCAGCCTATTTCTCGGTCGCCCGGCAGGCGGTGCAGACCCTGGCCGGCAACGAACTCGCCATGCAGCGCCGGGTGAACCTGTCGATCCAGCTTCCGAACGACGACAGCTCGCTGCTGCCGGTGCACGCGGATGTCTGGTCCGGGGACTCGCCGTACGAGATCGTGCTCTGGATTCCGCTGGTGAACTGCTTCGCCACCAAGAGCATGTACATCGCGCCGCCGGACCTGGACCGGGAGCTTCAGGCGCGCTTCACCGACTTCGAGGGCCGTTCGGCGGAGGACATCTGGCGGCGGATCGAACCGCATGTCCGGTTCCTGGAGGTGCCGTACGGCAGCTACCTGCTGTTCAGCCAGAACGTCATGCACGGCAACCGCGTCAACACCGAGCCGACGACGCGCTGGTCGATGAACTGCCGCTTCAAGAGCGTGATGTCGCCCTATGCGGACAAGCGCCTCGGCGAGTTCTTCGAGCCGATCACGCTGCGGCCGGCGACCCGTCTCGGTCTCGACTACAAGCTCCCCGGCGGATTTCAGGAGTAGCGCCGGTGCCGGTCCTCACAGGCTATATCGCGAGCCGGCCGATCGCGGACTCCCGCGTCCCGCAGCACATCCAGAACCTGGTGATCCGCGAGTACTGCCGCCAGCGCGGCCTGGGCTTCAATCTGAGCGCCACTGAATACGCGATCCCGCACTGCTACCTGATGCTGGAGAAGCTGGTCTCCGACCTGCCCGCCTTCGACGGCATCGTGGCCTACAGCATGTTCATGCTGCCGAGCCACTCGGACCGGCGCCGACAACTCTACGACCGAATCCTGGGAACCGGATGCAGCCTGCATGCCGCCTGCGAGGACCTGGTGCTCGCCTCGCCGGAAGACGCGCGGCGCTGGGAGAACATCCTGACAGTCCAGGCCGCCCTGCAGCCGGGCAGCCTCCAGAGCGGTTAGAGACCGTGCACGGGCCTGATGATCCAGGGCGTCTCAAGCAGCCGATCCGGGCCAATGGCCGCGCCCCTTTGGAATGACTGAGAAGTTGCATTCATGAACACAGCGAAGCCCAGAAGCCTGTTCATCGCCTCCATACCGAAATGCGGCACGACCTGGCTCTTCAACATGCTGGCGCAAGTCACGGGCAACACCGAGGTACGGCTCTACGGGGACCCGGTGACTGGCGCCGAGATCGATACCGCGCGGATCGTTCATGCGCACCGCGAGAGCTCTCCCTGGATCGCGATGATGCATCTGAGCCCCGGAGCCTGGGCGTCCAAGTTGTTCACCGATTGCGACGCCGCGCCGATCATCCTGGTGCGCAACATCTATGACGTGATCGCCAGCTTCAACGACGAGATCGAAAAGGTCGTTCAGGCCGGCATCCCGCCGCACACGACGATGATCTACATCCCGGACGAGTACATGGCGTGGGAGACGTCGAAGAAGCTGGATTTCCTCATCACGATTTTCGTTCCCTGGGTCACGTTCTTTCTGAACCGCTGGGAGGCCCTGGACGGCGAGAAGCACTGGGTCCGATACGAGGACCTGGTCGGTGACACCCATGGGACCCTGCGCCGGATCCTGGACGTCGCCAACTTCCAGGACGTCAGCGACGACCGCATCCAGCAGGGCATCGCCGCGTTCAGCAAGGACAGGTCCGACCTCGGCTACAAGACCCGGTTCAACAAGGGGGTGGTCGGCCGGGGGGCCGCCATGCTGTCCGACGCGCAGAAGGACGAGATCCGCCGCATCCTCGGGTTCTATCCAAGCCTGGATCCGGTCTCGCTGGGGATCCTCGACGAAGCGTAGGGGATCCGTCGGCTCGGTCTGGACTGCCAAACTCCACGTCGACGTGCTCCGCGCCACCGTCGCGCTCGAACTGCTCAGCCTGGTCGCCGCGTCCCGATAGACGTCGCGACACCTGCCTCCGACAGAAAAAGGGCGGCCCGACGGCCGCCCCTTTGTCGTTCCGCTTGCTGGCCGCGATCAGATCGCCGCCGGCATCGCCGTGCCGTACTCGTCCTGGTCGGCGCTCTGGACCGGGCCGGAATCCTGGCCGCGGGCATCCTCGTCGCGGTCCACCAGCTCGATCACCGCCATCGGGGCAGAATCGCCGTAGCGGTAGCCAGCCTTCAGAACGCGGGTGTAGCCACCCTGACGCTCTTTGTAACGGTCGGCCAGCACGTCGAACAGCTTGCGGGTCATCGCATCGTCGTTCAGACGGCTCAGCACCAGCCGGCGGGCGTGCAAGTCGCCGCGCTTGGCCAGGGTGATCATCTTCTCCACGACCGGCCGCAGTTCCTTGGCCTTCGGCAGGGTGGTGACGATCTGCTCGTGCTTGATCAGCGCCGCCGCCATGTTCTTGAACAGGGCCTTGCGGTGGGCCGGTGTGCGGTGGAGCTTGCGGCCGCTATTGCCGTGACGCATCTCTCGATCTCCTCGTTCTCGCCTGGCTTCTAAGGACGCGCCTTAGAACGGCTCTTCCAGACGCTTGGCCAGTTCCTCGATGTTTTCCGGCGGCCAATTGGTGATTTCCATACCGAGCGACAGCCCCATCGAGGCCAGCACTTCCTTGATCTCGTTCAGCGACTTGCGGCCGAAGTTCGGGGTCCGAAGCATCTCCGGCTCGGTCTTCTGCACCAGATCGCCGATATAGACGATGTTGTCGTTCTTCAGGCAGTTCGCCGAGCGGACCGAGAGCTCGAGCTCGTCGACCTTGCGCAGCAGGTTCTTGTTGAACGGCAGATCGTGGGTCTCTTCCTCGGCGCCGCGCTGGGTCGGCTCCTCGAAATTGATGAAAAGCTGCAACTGGTCCTGCAGGATGCGGGCAGCGTAGGCCACCGAGTCATCCGGGGTCAGCGAGCCGTCGGTCTCCACGGTGATCGACAGCTTGTCGTAGTCCGTGACCTGGCCGACGCGGGTGTTCTCCACCTTGTAGGCAACCTGGCGCACCGGGCTGAAGATGGCATCGACCGGGATCAGGCCGATCGGCGCGTCTTCCGGACGGTTGGCCGAGGCCGGGACATAGCCCTTGCCGGTCTCCACCGTCAGCTCCATCGAGAGGGTCGCGTCGCGATCGAGGGTGCAGATCACGTGCTCCGGATTCATGATCTCGATGTCCGAGACGGTCTCGATCTGACCGGCGGTCACCTCGCCCGGGCCTTCGGCCTTCAGGCGCATCTTCTTCGGGCCTTCGCCATGCATGCGGATGGCGACAGCCTTGATGTTCAGCACGATGTCGGTCACGTCCTCGCGGACGCCCGGCACGCTGGAGAACTCGTGCAGCACGCCGTCGATCTGGATCGCGGTCACCGCGGCGCCCTGGAGGGACGACAGCAGGACGCGGCGCAGCGCATTGCCGAGCGTCAGGCCGAACCCGCGCTCCAGCGGCTCAGCAACGATGGTCGCCTTGCGCTTGGGGTCGTAGCCCGACTGGACATCGAGCTTGTTCGGCTTAATCAACGTCTGCCAGTTCTTTTGGATCACGGCTAAACCCTTCTTCTAGAACGGCGATCCCGTCGGGCTACCGGACCAGGTCCGGCGGCGGCCGACGGGGCTCGTATTCTTCGGATCCCGGAAATTCGGAACCCCGGCACCTCGGAAGGCGCGTTTAGACCCGGCGGCGCTTGCGCGGACGGCACCCGTTGTGCGGGATCGGCGTCACGTCGCGGATCGACATCACCTGGAAGCCGACCGACTGCAGCGCGCGCAGGGCCGACTCGCGGCCCGAACCCGGCCCGCAGACCTCGACCTCCAGGGTCTTCATCCCGTGCTCGGCGGCCTTGCGGCCCGCGTCCTCGGCCGCAACCTGTGCGGCGTACGGGGTCGACTTGCGCGAGCCCTTGAAACCCATGTGACCAGCCGACGACCAGGAAATGGCATTGCCCTGGGCATCGGTAATGGTGATCATGGTGTTGTTGAACGACGCGTTCACATGCGCGACGCCCGAGGTGATGTTCTTCTTTTCGCGGCGGCGAACACGCCCTTGCGTCGGTTGCTTTGCCATCGTCTTCCGTCTCCTGATCCGACCCGGCGACGACCCGCCAAGGCTGGCGTGCCGACGGGTGTCGCTGCTAGGTCGTTACTTCTTCTTACCGGCGATCGCCTTGGCAGGGCCCTTACGGGTCCGGGCGTTCGTGTGGGTACGCTGACCGCGGACCGGAAGGCCCTTACGGTGACGCAGCCCGCGATAGCAGCCGAGATCCATCAGCCGCTTAATGCTCATCGAGGTCTGGCGGCGCAGATCGCCTTCGACCACCAGATCGGTGTCGATGGTCTCGCGCAGCCGGGACAGCTCGTCCTCGGTCATCTCATGAACCCGCCGCTCCGCGGGGATGCCGACCACCGAACACAGCTTCGCGGCCGTCGTCGGCCCGATACCGTGAATGTAGGTCAACGCGACAACGACGCGTTTCTGCGTCGGGATGTTCACACCAGCGATGCGCGCCACGCCTGTTCTCCTCACTCAAGTTCGGGGCGTATAAAACACCAAACGCGCCCCGCACAAGGAGCCATTGGCTCCTCGTCGGCCCGCGCAAGAAAATCCGCTAATCAGGGGCGCAGATTATAGTCGCACACGGTCCGAAGTCAATGTCCCAAACCCGAAGAACCGCCCCTACGCGGTCCACCGGGTCTGCCTCAGTCCTGGCCGCCAGAGGCGGTCCAACTCCGTGCCGCCTCAGGCGGCGAGGATCTTCTCCAGATCCCTGGTCACGTCGTCCATCGGCTTCATGCCGTCGACGGTCTTCAAGGCGCCCTTCCCCTGGTAGTGGGGAATGATCGGCGCGGTCTGGTCGCGGTAGACATCCATGCGCTTGCGCAGGGTGTCCTCATTATCGTCGCTGCGGCCTTCCTCGGCCGCGCGCTTCAGGATGCGGTCGATCATCCGCTCCTCGTCGACCCGGAACTCGATCACGTGGTCGATCTTCAGGCCCTTCTCCGCCAGCATCTCGTCCAGCGCCTTGGCCTGGGCGACGTTGCGCGGGAAACCGTCGAGGATGAACCCCTTCGCGCAGTCCGGCTCCTCGACCCGCTCGGAGATCATCCGGACGATGATGTCGTCGGACACCAGCTGGCCGGCATCCATGACGGCCTTGGCTTCCTGGCCGATCTCGGAGCCCGAGGCGACCGCGGCGCGGAGCATGTCACCGGTGGACAGCTGCTTGACGCCGAACTTCTCTTCGAGGCGTTTCGCCTGGGTGCCCTTGCCCGCGCCCGGCGGACCCAAAAGGATCAGGTTCATCCGCGTCTCCCCCGGATCTTCGATTTTTTGATCAGTCCTTCGTACTGATGCGCCAGCAGGTGGGACTGAATTTGGGTGACCGTGTCCATCGTGACCGTACAGACGATCAGCAGGCTGGTGCCGCCGAAATAGAACGGCACGGAGAGTTGGCTGATCAGGATTTCCGGCAACACGCAGACGAAGGCCAGGTAGGCGGCACCGATCACGGTGAGACGGGTCAGCACGAAATCCAGATAGTCGGCGGTGTTCTTGCCGGGCCGGATGCCGGGAACGAAGCCGCCGTACTTACGCAGATTCTCGGCCGTCTCCTGCGGATTGAAGACGATGGCCGTGTAGAAGAACGCGAAGAACACGATCAGCGCGATATACATGGCGATGTACAGCGGCTGGCCGTGGCCGAGCAGCACCGTGATCTGGGTCAGCCACTCCGGCCCGCCACCGCCGGCGGAGAAGCTGGCGACCGTGATCGGCATCAGCAGCAGAGAACTGGCGAAGATCGGCGGAATCACGCCCGACACGTTGATCTTCAGCGGCAGGTGCGAGCTCTCGCCGCCGGTCATGCGGTTGCCCACCTGGCGCTTGGGATATTGAACCAAAATCCGCCGCTGAGACCGCTCGATGAAGCAGATGAAGGCGATCACCGCCACCGCCATCAGCAGCAGCAGCGGGATGACGATCGCCGGCAGCGCGCCGGTGCGGCCGAGCTCGAACAGGCTGGCCAGGGCCGACGGCAGGTTCGCGACGATGCCGGAGAAGATGATCAGCGAGATACCGTTGCCGATACCGCGGGCGGTGATCTGCTCGCCCAGCCACATCAGGAAGATCGTTCCGCCGACCAGCGTGATCACGGTGGTCGCGCGGAAGAACGCGCCCGGGTCGAGAACCGCGGTCGTCCCGCCCGGCCCCGGCAGCGACTCCAGCCCCACGGCGATGCCATAGGCCTGGAACGACGCCAGAACGACGGTCAGGTAGCGGGTGTACTGATTGATCTTCTTGCGCCCGGTCTCGCCCTCCTTCTTAAGGGCCTCCAGGTTCGGGCTCACCGCCGTCATCAGCTGCATGATAATCGCAGCCGAGATGTACGGCATGATGTTCAGCGCGAAGATCGTCATGCGGCCGAGAGCGCCGCCGGAGAACATGTTGAAGATGTCCAGCACGCCGCCCTGGGTCTGCTGGAAGATCTCGTTCAGGACTCCGGGATCGATCCCGGGCACCGGAATGTAGGTACCGAGCCGATACACGATGAGCGCACCCAGCGTGAACCAGATGCGCTTCTTGAGCTCGGTCGCCTTGGAGAAGGCCCCGAGGTTCATCTGCGAGGCGAGTTGGTCGGCACCAGTGGCCATGACTTCGTCCTAGCGTCTGAGGCTTAGCCCGGCACCCGGCATCCGCCGGGACCGGGCACACAGACCGGCAGCTTAGACCGCCGTCTCTTCCGCCTTCTGGGCGATGCGCGTGGTGATGGAACCGCCGGCCTTCTCGACCGCCGCGACGGCAGCCTTGGAAGCGGCAGCGACACTGACCTCGACCTTGGAGGTCAGCTCACCCTTGGCGAGGAGCCGCACACCGTCCTTGGCGTTGTCGGCGAGGCCGGCCGCCTTCAGCGCCGCCTCGTCGATCACCTTGGAGGCGTCGATCTTGCCGGCGTCGATCGCGGCCTGCATGCGGCCCACATTCACGGCGTCGAAACGCTTGGTGAAGTTGTGGTTGTTGAAGCCGCGCTTCGGCAGGCGCCGATAGATCGGCATCTGGCCGCCTTCGAAGCCGTTGATGGCAACACCGCTGCGCGCCTTCTGACCCTTGTGGCCCATGCCGCTGGTCTTGCCGGTGCCCGACCCGGTACCGCGGCCGATGCGCTTGCGCGCCTTGGTCGCGCCGTCGTTGTCTTTCAGCTCGTTCAATCGCATCGTTCAGTCCTCGTCTGCGCATCCGGGGCGGCCGCGATCGGGGAGTGAACCCCGGGCCGCGCGACCGGTTGATTACGCCTGGTCGACGACCTCGACCAGGTGCTTAACCTTGTGGATCATGCCACGCACGGCCGGCGTATCCTCGAGCGTGCGCTCGCGGTTCAGCTTGCCGAGGCCGAGGCCCGTCAGCGTCGCGATCTGATCCTTCTTCCGGCCCAGACCGCTGCGGACCTGACGCACGGTGACAGTCGCATTCTTCGCCATCATCAGTCTCCCGATTACTCAGCGCTGGCGGCTTCCGCCGCGTCGCCCTGGCTGTCGCGACCGAAGATCTCAGCCACCTTCTTGCCGCGCTTGGCAGCGATCGACCGCGGCGCATGCACGTTGCGCAGGGCCTCGAAGGTCGCCTTGATCATGTTGTGCGGGTTCGAGGTGCCGATCGACTTCGCCACCACGTCCTGCACACCGAGCGCCTCGAAGATGGCGCGCATCGGACCGCCGGCGATGATACCGGTACCGGCCGGAGCCGCCCGCAGGGTCACGCGACCCGCGCCGAAACGACCACTGATGTCGTGGTGCAGGGTCCGGCCCTCGCGCAGCGGCACCCGGATCATCGAGCGCTTGGCCTGCTCGGTGGCCTTGCGGATCGCTTCCGGAACCTCGCGCGCCTTGCCGGCACCATGACCAACGCGACCGCGCTGGTCGCCGACGATCACGATCGCCGCGAAGCCGAACCGGCGGCCGCCCTTGACCACCTTGGCCACGCGGTTGATGCCGACCAGCTTCTCGATCAGATCGCTGTCTTCGCGATCGCGACCCTGGTTGCGGTCCTGCCTGTCCTGACGTGCCATGTCTTGGCCCCTCTTAGAACTTCAGGCCGGCTTCGCGCGCCGCATCAGCAAGCGCCTTCACCCGACCGTGATAGATATAGCCGCCGCGGTCGAACACCACGTCGCTGAGCCCCTTCTCGATGGCGCGCGACGCCACAAGCTTGCCGACCGCCTCGGCGGCCGCCTTGTCGGCACCGGTCTTCAGCCCGCTCTTCAGTTCCTTGTCGAGCGACGAGGCTGACGCAAGCGTGACACCACCGACATCGTCGATGACCTGGGCGTAGATATGCTTGGACGACCGGAACACCGACAACCGCGGGCGACCGGCCGCCTTGCGCCGAAGCTGCGCACGGCTGCGCATCTGGCGGCGCTTGAACAGATCCTTGGACGAAAGCATCGCCGAACTCCTACTTCTTCTTACCTTCCTTACGAAGGATAATCTCGTTCGCGTACTTGACGCCCTTGCCCTTAAACGGCTCCGGCGGGCGGAAGGCGCGGATCTCGGCAGCAAGCTGACCGACCCGTTGCTTGTCCGAACCGCTGATGGTGATCGCCGTCGGGCGCTCGCAGTTCATCGTGATCCCCTCGGGGATCGGGAAGCGAACCGGATGGCTGAAGCCGAGGGCCAGCACCAGGTCCTTACCTTCGATCGCGGCACGGTAACCGACGCCGTTGATCTCCAGGTTGACCGTGAAGCCCGTCGACACGCCGGTGACGATGTTATTCACCAGCGCGCGGGTGGTGCCCCACATGGCGCGCGACTTCTTGGACTCGCGCTTCGGCGTGACCTTGATGACGTTATCTTGATGGACGACGTCAACCTCCGCCGAGATCGGGGCGGACAGCTCACCGAGCTTGCCCTTCGCCTTGATCTCGTCGTTGGCGATCTCGATCGTCACACCGTCCGGAACGGCGACCGGATATTTACCGACACGTGACATCATCGCCTCCGATCAGAATACCTGACACAGGACTTCGCCGCCGACATTGGCCGCACGGGCCTCGTTGTCGGACATGACGCCGCGCGGGGTCGACAGGATCGCAATCCCGAGACCGTTATAGACGCGCGGAAGGTCCTTGATCTTGGAGTAGACCCGACGACCCGGCGTGGAGACCCGCTTGATCTCCTTGATGACCGGCTCGCCTTCGGAATACTTCAACTCGATCTTGATTTCCGCCACACCGGCGCGGACGTCATCCTGCGAGAAACCGCGGATATAACCCTCGCGCTGCAGCACCTCGAGCACATTCGCCCGCAGACGCGACGCCGGGCTAGATACGACCGACTTGCGTGCGCTCTGACCGTTGCGGATGCGGGTCAGCATATCCCCGAGAGGATCGCTCATCGACATTTGCCGACCTCCCTCTTACCAGCTCGACTTGACCAGGCCCGGAATCTGGCCCGTAGAGCCGAGATCCCGCAGCGCGATCCGCGAAAGCTTGAACTTGCGATAGACGCCGCGCGGGCGCCCGGTGAGTTCGCAACGGTTGCGAATGCGTTCCTTCGCTCCGTTCTTCGGAAGCTGCTGCATCTTGAGCTGCGCAGCGAAACGTTCCTCGATCGGCAGCGACCGGTCCATCGCAGTCGCCTTCAGGCGCGCGCGCTTGGCGGCCTGCTGGCTCTGCAGCTTGCGACGGGCGTTGTTCTTCTCAACAGCGCTCTTCTTAGCCATGTCGTCCTCCGACCTCGATCAATTGACGAACGGAAACTGGAAGCGCTTGAGCAGTTCGCGCGCTTCGTCGTCCGTCTTCGCCGTGGTCACCACGATGATGTCCATGCCCCGGATGTTGTCGACCTTGTCGTAGTCAATTTCCGGAAACACGATCTGCTCCTTGATGCCCATGGAGTAGTTGCCACGGCCGTCAAAGCTCTTCGGGTTCAGCCCACGGAAGTCACGCACCCGCGGGAGCGCGATGTTCACCAGGCGATCCAGGAACTCGTACATCCGCTCGCGGCGCAGGGTCACCTTCACGCCGATCGGCATGCCCTCGCGCAGCTTGAAGCCGGCGATCGACTTCTTGGCGCGGGTCACGACCGGCTTCTGGCCGGTGATCCGGGTCATCTCGTCGAGAGCCGACTGGATCTTCTTGCTGTCGCCAACCGCTTCACCGACGCCCATGTTCAGGACGACCTTGGTGAGCTCCGGAACCTCGTGCACGTTCGAGTAGCCGAACGAGGACTGCAGATCCGGGCGGATCGACTTGGTATATTCTTCGTACAAACGAGCCATCTTGCCTTACCTCGCCGCCGAGTCAGCGTCGATCACGTCGCCGGAGCGCTTCGCGACACGGACCTTCTTGCCGTCGCGCTCCTCGAAACGAACGCGGGTCGCTTCGCCGGACTTCGGATCCACGTGCATCACGTTGGACAGATCCAGAGCCGCCTCGCGCTCGACGATCCCGCCCTGAGTGGTCTGGCTCGGACGCGTGTGGCGCTTGATCATGTTCACGCCCTGGACAACCACACGGTTCTCCGAGGGGATCACGCGCAGAACTTCGCCCTGCTTGCCCTTGTCGCGGCCGGTGGTGACGATCACCCGGTCGCCCTTCTTAACGCGCGCGGCCATCACAACACCTCCGGAGCGAGCGAAATGATCTTCATGAACCTCTTCGCACGCAGTTCGCGGGTCACCGGGCCGAAGATACGCGTTCCGATCGGCTCGCCCTGCTTGTTGATCAGCACGGCGGCGTTGGTGTCGAACCGGATCGCGGTCCCGTCCTGGCGGCGGATTTCCTTGGCCGTGCGAACGATGACGGCGCGATGCACGTCACCCTTCTTCACGCGGCCCCGCGGAATAGCCTCCTTCACGGACACCACGATGACATCGCCGACCGAAGCGACCTTGCGCTTCGAGCCACCGAGCACCTTGATGCACTGCACCCGTCGAGCGCCGGAATTGTCCGCGACGTCGAGGTTCGTCTGCATCTGAATCATGACCTGTCCTCCTAGGTCCGGGTCACGCGCCGGCCGCGACGTCGTCGTAGACGACCGCGAACCGCTTGTTTTTCGAAACCGGCGCGCACTCGATGATGCGCACCGTGTCGCCCTGCTTGAACCGGTTCTCAGGATCGTGTGCCGAGAACCGCTTCGAGCGGGTGATGAACTTCTTGTAGAGCGGATGCATGACCCGCCGCTGGACGTTCACGACCACCGTCTTGTCGCCCTTGTCGCTGACGACGGTGCCCTGAAGAACACGCCTCGGCATTGCTTTCTCCTAACCCCTTGACCGGTGCTTACGCCGAAGCCCCGGCGCGGGCCTTCTCGCCCATGATCGTCTTAACCTTCGCGATCTCGCGCCGAACCTGGCGCATCCGATCGGAGTTCTCGAGCTGCCCGTTCGCCCGCTGGAAGCGCAGATTGAACGCCTCCTTGCGCAGCTGCAGCAGCTGGTCCTTCAACTGGTCCGGCGACTTCGTCCGGAGATCCTCGGCAATCTTGTTTGCCATCTTTAACTCCTCCGACTCACTCGCCCAGACGGGTCACGAACCGGGTGTCGACCGGAAGCTTCATGGCGGCGAGGCGGAACGCCTCCTCGGCCAGATCCTTCGGAACACCATCCAGCTCGAACATGATACGGCCCGGCTTCACGCGGCAGACCCAGAACTCCGGAGAGCCCTTACCCTTACCCATGCGAACCTCGGCCGGCTTGCTCGACACCGGCACATCCGGGAAAATCCGGATCCACACGCGGCCGGCGCGGCGGATGTGACGGGTGATCGCACGACGGGCGGCCTCGATCTGACGGGCGGTCACACGCGCGGGCGTGGTCGCCTTCAGACCGTAGGCGCCGAAGTTCAGCGCCGTCCCACCCTTGGCCAGGCCATGGATGCGGCCCTTATGGGCCTTACGGAACTTTGTGCGCTTCGGGGACAGCATCTGTCTTCTCCTCTCAGCGGACGGTTAGCGACGATCGCCGCCGGAACCCGGCTGCTGCTCGGCCAGGCGCTTATCCTGCGCCATCGGGTCATGTGCCAGGACTTCGCCCTTGAACACCCAGACTTTCACGCCGCAGGTGCCGTAGGTGGTGAAGCCGGTGGCCTCGCCGTAATCGATGTCGGCACGCAGCGTATGCAGCGGCACGCGGCCCTCGCGGTACCACTCGGTGCGCGCGATTTCCGCACCACCGAGACGGCCGCCGCAGTTGATCCGAATGCCGAGCGCGCCCAGGCGCATGGCAGACTGAACGGCCCGCTTCATCGCCCGGCGGAACGCAACGCGGCGCTCCAGCTGCTGGGCGATGTTCTCGGCCACGAGCTGGGCGTCGATCTCCGGCTTGCGGATCTCGACGATGTTCAGCGCGACGTCCGTGTTGGTCATCTTCGAGAGGTCCTGACGGAGCTTCTCGATATCCGTGCCCTTCTTGCCGATCACCACGCCCGGACGCGCCGAGTAGATGGTGATGCGCGCACGCTTGGCCGGACGCTCGATGACGATGCGGCTCACACCGGCCTGACGCAGACGCTTGGTCAGATACTGGCGCAGCTTGATGTCCTGGTGCAGCAGATCGGCATAGCCCTTGCCCGCGAACCAGCGCGAGTCCCAAGTGCGGTTGATGCCGAGCCGCAGCCCGATCGGATTGACCTTATTACCCATCAGTCCTGCTCCTCGCGCTCACGCACGACCACGGTGATGTGGGCGAACGGCTTCTCGATCCGACCGACCCGACCCCGGGCGCGCGGACGGAAGCGCTTCATCGTGATGCTCTTGCCAACAAAGGCCTCCTTGACGAAGAGCCGGTCGACATCGAGCTGGTGGTTGTTCTCGGCGTTCGCGATCGCCGACTCCAGCAGCTTCTTCACGTCGCGCGCGATCCGCCGCTTCGAGAAGGCCAGAGTGGCCAGCGCCTTGTCGGCCCGCTGACCGCGGATCATCTGGGCGACGAGATTCAGCTTCTGCGGGCTGACGCGCAGATTGCGCAGCACAGCCTTCGCTTCGGTATCGTCAAGTCGCCGTTCGGCAGCCTGCTTGCCCATTGCCTGCTCCTCTCAGCCTCAGCGGCGCGACTTCTTGTCGGCCATGTGGCCGTAATAGGTACGCGTCGGCGAAAACTCGCCAAACTTGTGCCCAACCATGTTCTCACTGACGAGAACCGGAACGAATTTATGGCCGTTGTACACGTTGAAGGTCAGGCCGACGAATTGCGGCATGATCGTCGAACGGCGCGACCAGGTCTTAATGATCTCATTGCGACCAGACGCGCGCGACTTTTCGGCCTTCTTCATCAGGTAGCCGTCGACGAACGGTCCCTTCCAAACGGATCGAGCCACCGAACTTCTCCTTACTTCCGGCGCCGGCGAACGATGAGCTTATCGGTCGCCTTGTTGTTGCGCGTCTTCTTGCCCTTGGTCGGCTTGCCCCACGGGGTAACCGGATGACGGCCGCCCGAGGTCCGGCCTTCACCACCGCCATGCGGGTGATCGACCGGGTTCATGGCGACGCCACGAACCGCCGGACGCTTACCCAGCCAGCGATTGCGGCCGGCCTTGCCGATATTGATGTTCTGCTGGTCCGGATTGGACACAGCACCGACGGTCGCCATGCACTCGGACCGCACCATGCGCACTTCGCCGGAGGCCAGGCGCAGCAGGGCGTAGCCGGCGTCACGGCCGACGATCTGAACGTAGGTGCCGGCGGAGCGGGCCAGCTGGCCACCCTTCTCCGGCTTCATCTCGACGTTGTGCACGATCGTGCCGACCGGAATGCTGCGCAGCGGCATGGCATTGCCCGGCTTCACGTCGACCTTATCGCCGGCGACGACCTTGTCGCCGACGCCGAGGCGCTGCGGCGCAAGGATGTAGGCCTGATCGCCGTCCTCATAGGTGATGAGGGCGATGAACGCGGTCCGGTTCGGATCGTACTCGAGACGCTCCACCGTGCCGACCACGTCGAACTTGCGACGCTTGAAGTCGACGATGCGGTAGGTCCGCTTGTGACCGCCGCCCCGCCGGCGCGTGGTGATGCGCCCGGTATTGTTGCGGCCGGCCTTCTTCGTCAGGCCTTCGGTGAGCTTCTTGACCGGCTTGCCGGACCACAGCTCCGTGCGGTCGACGATGACCAGCTGGCGCTGCGACGGGGTCGTCGGATTAAAGGACTTCAAAGCCATGGGTTCACACCCCCGCCATCAGGTCGATCGTCTGGCCCTCGGCGAGCGTGACGACGGCCTTCTTGTAGTCGGAACGACGGCCCGGACGGCCCCGGAACCGCTTGGTCTTGCCTTTGACCAGAAGCGTGTTCACCGCGGTCACCTTCACGTCGAACAGGCGCTCGATGGCCTGCTTGATCTCCGGCTTCGCCGCGTTGACCGGAACCTCGAAGGTCACCTGGCCGAACTCGGACCCACGGGTCGACTTCTCAGTCACGATCGGACGGCGGATCAGTTCGTAGGCCCGCTCGTCGCTGACCTTGCCCGCCTTCGGCTTGTAAGGACGGATGCTCATTTCAGGCGCGCCTCCAGCTGCTCAACCGCACCCTTGGTCAGGACCAGAGTGTCGCGGCGGAGAATGTCGTAGACGTTGGCGCCCTGCTGCGGCAGCAGATCCACCAGAGGAATATTGCGGGCCGCGCGGGCGAAGTTCTCGTTCACCGCGTCGCCGTCGATCACCAGGACCGACGACCAGCCGAGCTTCTTGAACTTCTCGGCCAGCGCCTTGGTCTTCGGCTCGGCGGCGGCCGCCTCGTCGATGATGATCAGCTGACCGGCCTTCGCCTTGGCCGACAGCGCGGTCTTCAGACCGAGCTTGCGGAACTTCTTGGTCAGGTCGTGGGCGTGGTCGCGCACGACCGGGCCATGAACGGTCTGACCGCCGCGGTACTGAGTCGCCCGAAGCGAGCCGGCACGCGCACGGCCGGTACCCTTCTGACGGAACGGCTTCTTCGTGGTCCCGGAGATCTCGGAGATCGTCTTGACCTTGTGGTTGCCGCCGCGGCGCTTGGCAAGCTGCCAGTTCACCATGCGGGCCAGGATGTCCTGGCGCGGGTCGAGACCGAAGATCGCATCGTCGAGATCGATCTCGCCGGTCTTCTCCGCGTCGAGGTTGGTGACGTCAATCTTCATGACCTCAGTCCTTCTTCTCGGCGTCGTCGGCCGGCGCGTCCGGAACGGCGCCGCCCTCGGCGACGGTCGGATCGGCGGCGTCGCCCATGGCCTCGGAGGCCTGCTCGAACAGGGCGGCACCCGCCTCTTCCTCGCTCACGGCCTCGTCGGCGACGGCTTCCTTCAGCGCGGCCGGATACGGCGCGCCGTCCGGCAAGCCACCCTTCACGGCGTCGCGAACGAGCACCCAGCCGCCCTCGGAACCCGGCACGGAGCCGCGCACGAGGATGAGGCCACGCGCCGGATCGGTCGCAACGACGGTCAGGTTCTGGGTGGTGACGCGCTCGTCGCCCATGTGACCCGCCATCTTCTTGCCTTTGAAGACGCGGCCCGGATCCTGGTTGTTACCGGTGGAACCGTGCGAGCGGTGCGACAGCGACACGCCGTGCGAGGCCCGCAGACCACCGAAATTGTGCCGCTTCATGACACCGGCGAAGCCCTTACCGATGGACGTTCCCGTCACATCGACCTTCTGGCCGGCAATGAAGTGGTCGGCCGACAGCTCCGCGCCGACCTCGATCAGCGCGTCGTCGGCCACACGGAACTCGACGACCTTGCGCTTCGGCTCGACCTTCGCCTTGGCGAAGTGACCGCGCATCGGCTGCGTGGTGCGCTTCACCTTGCGCAGTCCGGCCCCGAGCTGCACCGCGGTGTAGCCGTCCTTCTCCTGGGTCCGCTGAGCGACAACCTGGCAGCTGTCGACCTTCAGCACGGTGACCGGAACGTGCGCACCTTCTTCGGTGAACACGCGGGTCATCCCGACCTTCTGAGCGATCAATCCTGAACGCATCGTTCCCGTCCCCTCAGAGCTTGATCTCGACGTCGACACCGGAGGCCAGGTCGAGCTTCATCAGCGCGTCCACGGTCTGCGGGGTCGGGTCAACGATGTCGAGAACCCGCTTATGGGTGCGAATCTCGAACTGTTCCCGGCTCTTCTTGTCAACGTGCGGACCACGCAGAACGGTGAACCGTTCGATACGCGTCGGCAGCGGAATGGGACCCCGCACACGCGCACCGGTGCGCTTGGCGGTGTTCACGATTTCACCGGTCGACTGGTCGAGGACCCGGTGATCGAACGCCTTCAGGCGGATGCGGATGTTTTGACTGTCCATCTTTCCGCTACTCTCAACCTCGTTGGCCAACCGGCCGTTATCACCGCGCGCTCACCGGCAAGCCGGGCATCGCGCAGAAAAAAATGCGGATGCGCACTGAAACTGCGCTTCCGCCTTCGGCCTTTTGGGGATTGGTGTCTTAAAAACGTGAGACTGCGTCTGACCCGTTCCGAGCGGTTCGGGTCACAGCCAGTCCCCAAAGGTGGGCGGAACCTATTGATGGGGGGGGCGGTCGTCAAGTGCGAATTTCAGTTTTGTTGCCGATGCACCGTTTGCCCGGAAACCCGCAAGAACCTTACGTCTGAGGGCCTCGCGCGGCACCGTTTCGGCATGGCGCCGACACGTCGGCGAAAGGGATGCACCATGTAGTGCCGCTGTCGGTCGCGCGCACCTTATATAGGGTAACAATTGCCGCCGGGACATCTTCTTCGGATTCCCTGCCGTATCCCATGCCCCGCCCTGTCCTATGCGGCCCGGCGACGTCCAAGGGACGGATGAGCAGCCAGTCGCGCCCACGTTGCCATAGCGGTGGTCTGGAGGGTCGCCAGGGCGCCGGCGGCGGCTCTCATGCAGGCACCCGGTTCCCCGCCGCCCTGGCCCGCCCGAGGGCCCGTGCCGGGCCGGACACGGGGGTGCGCGATTCTCCGCCCGCGTGCCCATCAAGTCGGTACCGCTCACGGCAGCACCCCGGTTCCAAAACGCAAACGGGGGCGCCGAAGCGCCCCCGCTGGTATCCCCACCTGACGGTGCAGGATTACTCGATGACCTTGGACACGACGCCGGCGCCGACGGTGCGGCCGCCTTCGCGGATGGCGAAGCGCAGGCCGTCATCCATGGCGATCGGCGCGATCAGCTCGACATCCATCGCGATGTTGTCGCCCGGCATCACCATCTCCGTGCCTTCCGGCAGCGTCACCGTCCCGGTCACGTCCGTCGTGCGGAAGTAGAACTGCGGACGGTAGTTGGTGAAGAACGGCGTGTGACGGCCACCCTCTTCCTTCGTCAGGATATACGCCTCGGCCTTGAACTTCGTGTGCGGCGTGATCGAGCCCGGCTTCGCCAGAACCTGACCGCGCTCCACGTCCTCGCGCTTCGTGCCGCGCAGCAGAACGCCCACGTTGTCGCCAGCCTCGCCCTGGTCCAGCAGCTTGCGGAACATCTCGACGCCCGTGCAGGTCGTCTTCACCGTGTCCTTGATGCCGACGATCTCGATTTCCTCGCCCACCTTCACGATGCCGCGCTCGATACGGCCG
>NZ_FNBW01000030.1 GCF_900102465.1 Thalassobaculum litoreum DSM 18839
AACTGATGGAGTGGATGCCCCTCCCGACGGATCGCAATGTGCCAAAGTGGCGGTTGCAGAAAACGAACAAGGGGAGAAGGAGATCATGGAAAAAGCCACCATCATCGGTATCGACCTTGCGAAGCGGGTCTTCCAGGTGCATGGCGCCACGAGCGACGGGAACGTTGCCTTTCGCAAGAAGCTGTCGCGCTCCAAACTTCTGACGTTTTTGGCCGCTCAGCCGCATTGCATTGTGGCGATGGAAGCCTGCGCGACAGCCCACGAATGGGGGCGCGTTATCGGGCAACTCGGCCATACGGTACGGCTGGTTCCGCCGGTCTACGTGAAGCCCTATGTGAAGCGCCAGAAGAACGACGCGGCTGACGCCGAGGCCATTGCGGAGGCCGCGTCACGGCCGACGATGCGCTTTGTTGCTGTCAAGACCGAGGAGCAGCAGGCTCGATCGATGATCTTTCGTACACGCGACCTCCTCGTGCGCCAACGCACCCAACTCATCAATGCGCTGCGGGGCCATCTCGCCGAGCACGGGGTCGTCGCGGCGCAGGGGGAGGCGAACCTTCAGCCACTCGCCAATGTGGTCAACGATATAGAGAGCTCTCTCCCGCCGATCGTCCGAGATCTCGGCCGCCTCTATCTCGAGCAGATCGACCTCCTTGCTGAGAAGATCGCCGAGATTGAGAAGACACTTCGGCGTGAGGCGGCGCGGGGGGAGGCGACGGCGCGCTTGCAGACCATGCCTGGGATCGGACCGATCACGGCAATGGCCATCGAGGCCTTTGCCCCGCCTCTGGAGACGTTCAAGCGAGGGCGCGACTTCGCGGCCTGGCTTGGGCTCGTGCCAATACAGCACTCGACCGGTGGAAAGCAGAGACTGGGCAGGGTGTCGAGAATGGGGCAACGCGACATCCGTCGGTTGCTGATCATCGGAGCGATGGCCGTCGTGCAGTGGGCTTCGAGGAAAGGCCCGCCAGAGGGGTCGTGGCTCGCCGGAATGCTGGCGCGCAAGCCACGCATGCTGGTAGCGATGGCGCTTGCCAACAAGATGGCACGGTCCGCTTGGGCCATGCTGACGAAGCGGGAGGATTACCGGATACCGACGGTAGCACAGGCTTAAACGACAAGTGTCGGTCTGTCGTCGGTGTGTCGGGCGTGTGAGGAGGTCAAGGAACAGTAAGGGCAAATGATCGATCAGATCGGGACCAGGAAAAGCAAAAGGGTAGCCAGAGCCTCTGCGCTCGCTGAACTGATCTGCACCTGATCCGCGCATCTCCATACCGGCCCGCGGCATGTGAAGCGCCGCATCCTTGAGGCCTGACACATGACCGCACCCGATCACATGTCCAAAGTGTTCGAGAACTGCTTGCATCAACGGGGGCATCCACACATGGCTGCCCTGGTCGGTGTTCATGATCTCCGGCGCGCCGTGCCGCACGATCGCCTCTGTCAGCGCTTCGACGCAGGGCTCGGCATCGAGAGTGTTCGACAGCCGCCATGCCAAAACCTTGCGGGTTGCCCAGTCCATGATGACGGTCAGATAAAGGAAGCCTCGTTGCATGGGGATATAGGTCACGTCCGCACACCAGACGTGGTTTGCGCGCTCGACCCGCAGGCCACGCAGCAGATACGGCCAGACCCTGTGCTCCTTGACCCGGATGCTGGTCTTTGGGCGCTGGTAGATCGGCATCAGGCCCATCAGCCGCATCAGGCGACGGACCCGCTTCTCGTTGACTGGAGTGCCTTCGGCTCGCAGATGCCAGGTCATCTGACGCACACCGTAGAACGGGGTCTCGAGGAATTGCTCGTCGATCCGGCGCATCAGCGTCAGGTTCAGCGGCGTGTCGCCCTGAGGGGTGTAGTAGAAGGTTGAGCGCGGGAGCGACAGCAGACGGCACTGCTCGCACACGCTCAGGACAGCATGGGATCGATCCACCATCTGTCTCCTCACTTCCCGGTCCAGGGCTTGAGCTTTCGCGACAAAAAATCGTTGGCGACAGCCAACTCACCGATCTTCGCGTGAAGCTCCTTGACCGTTTCCTCGGAGATCTCCGGCAGCTTCGTTCGGCCGCCACGCTCGAATATATCCGAGGCCCCGTCCAGCAGGGCGCGCTTCCACTGGTGGATCATCGTCGGATGCACACCAAACCGGCTCGCCAGCTCCGTGACCGTCTGCTCGCCCTTTAGCGCCTCAAGGGCGACGCGAGCCTTGAAATCTGGCTTGTGCTGCTTGCGCTTCGACATCTCTGATCTCCTTTCTCGAAGATCAGCAGACCGCAGACCGTAGCTTCCGTCACTGTCCAGCTTTCGGGGAGTAGCTCAGTTTGGCCGTTCCAAAGGCGCCGGTGCAGGCTGTCGAGCAGACGCCCGATCGCTGGCCGAGCGCGGTACTCTCGTTCGGTGAGGACGCGCAGTCCCTTGGCCGTGGTCTTCGCGACCTGCGCGCGCCGCGCCAGGTGCGGCCAGTCGAGAACGGGCCGCTCCTCGATGTTCACCCTCAGAAGGTATCGGCGCAGCATCTTGTCGCCGTCCGTAAAGGCGGTGACCGCCGTCGCATCGTGCCGGCCGAGCTGACGCAGAGCGTCGACGATCAGGTCCGCCGGCATCTCGAGCGCCGCGATCGCCCCGCCGATCCGGTGGCTCCGCCCGTTGTCGGCGACACCGATGCCGATCAGCACCTCGTGATGGCGGGGTCCGCGGGTCGCACAACTGCGCACGAAGGTGGTGTCGACCCCAAGGTCGATCGACCGCGCCGGCGTCTCGGTCATGGATTTCCCTAGCGGTCGCGCCGAGATCCGCTCCGCCTCGTCGAATATCCGCCGTCGCACGGTGTCCGCACATCCACCCGATGCCTGCGGGAACAACTCTTCGACCAACCCGGCGGCCGCGCGGAAGCTTATCCAGGCACCGAGGCGAGCCAACAGCAGCCGGTACTCTGTGGTCGAGCGTGCCGATCCGGCCAGCAGTGGCGACACTGGTTCCACTCTCCCGGTGCGCATGAGGCGTGGGACACGGATCGTCAGCGTGCCGTGGAGGCTCTGGATCCTGCGAAGCCGGTAGTCCTTCAGCCGCACCGTCGGGTCGAGCCGGCGCCGCAGGTCGGCCTTCGCCCGTAGAGCTTCCTCCTGGAGCGCCACGACAGCGCGCTGAATGTCACCGAGCTTCCGCTGCGCAGTGCCGTGGTTGAGACCGATGTCCTCGACGCTTGCCGGAGCGACGATCTCACCGAGCCGCGCAACCGCGATGCGCCGTGAGGCTGTGCCCCGGCCCGTCTCAACCAGTTCCAGCTTCCAACCCATTTAATGCTCCCGACGCCGTCGATCCCTCGATCTTCTCAACCGACCGTCTGCGACGAAGGGCCTCTCAGGAGCAACCCCCACGTTCCAATCAGTCCCGCTACTTTGGGGGAATCTGGTACGGAAACCCCTAGTGGGGTCACCTCAAGGTTTGTCCGAGTTAGCGAGGTTTAGCGAACAAACCTTGAGGTGACCCCTTCAAAGCATGCCGGAGCGACCCCACGCACTTGCCTCAACATTTACGCGGATTGCCTGGAATTAATGAAGAATTAAAGCCTTTAGCCGATGGTACGGCGACTCCATCTTTCCAATCAAAGCGATAAAATGCAGAAACGTGCGAGGAAAACGCTCAACTGTCGGATCGTCGGTGTGTTTGCGGCCACCGTGCTGATCTGCCTCGCCGTGGGAGTGTACGGCCAGCGGATTTCATATCTGCAGGAGAAGCAGCATGCGCAGGTCGATGCCGTGATCGACCTGCATGAGAATGTCATGGTTCCACTCAACGCGCTGAGCCGGAATATTGGCTTCGGCGGTCTGATCCATAACTTCAAGAACTACGTCTTGCGCGGTGATCTGGTTTATGCAGACGCGGCCGATGCCAATGCGCGGGTAGCGCTAGGCGAGCTCGACCGGCTCGACGCGATCCTGCAGCAGCCGGAGGCTCAGCGCGCAATCGATCTGGTCCGTGGCATGGTCCGGCAGTACCAAGAGAAGCTCGGGCTCGCGGTCGCCATGCACGGTGCGCAAGCGCGGGTCGAAGACTTAGACGCCACCGTCAGGTTTGACGACCGCGCCGCGCTTGAAGGACTGGACATCCTCTATGAACTCACGAAGCAGCGCATCTCGCCCCACATCGCCAGCGCAAAGCACTTCAGTCACGAGCTCGAAAGCCTGCTCGGCGCAAGCGTTCTGGTGTTTATCGTCCTCATCGCCGGAGCGGTCGCACTCTGTTTCATGCTGATCGGCCAGTATCGGCTGACCATAAGGCTCGCGGAGGCCCATCAGGAGGTGAATGCTCTGATCAGCGCGGCACCGGACGTGGTCATCTATGTCGGCGCCGACGGGAAGATCCGGTACGCCAACGACCGAGCCTTCGAGCTTTTGGGATACGAGGCGTCCGAGTTGCTCGGGCAGTCGATCGAGACCCTGGTGCCGGAAGCCGCTCGGGGTGAGCATGTGGCGCACCGCAAGGACTATATGCGCTCCCCCAGGAGCGGGCCGATGACCGAGGCGCGCGACCTAATCGCGCGGGCGAAGGACGGATCGAGCGTTCCGGTCTCCATCGGGCTCAGCACCCACTTCCACGAAGGCGAGCGGATTGTCATCGCGGCGATTCGTGACGTCTCGGTGGAGCGGGCCATGACCACCGCCCGGGAGACCTTACTTCAGGGCCAGCTCCATCAGGCGGACAAGTTGCGCACGGTCGGGACGCTGGCTGGCGGTATTGCCCATGACTTCAACAACATTCTCACCCCGATCATGGGATACAGCGACTTGCTGCTGGCGACGCTGCCGGACGAGTCACTGGAGCGCGAGGACGTCAAGGTGATCAAGCGTGCGGCGGGACGGGCGCGCGAGATTGTGGCCCAGCTTCTTGCCTTCTCGCGGCCGGGCGACGATCTGCGATCAATCGTGTCGGTTTCCGCCAGCATCGCCGAGACCTCGGCGCTGGTCCGACCGACCATTCCTCCGAACGTGACGCTCACGGTCTCCGGGATCGGCGACGGCCCGATGGTCGAGGCGAATGCGGGACGGCTGCAGCAGGTCCTGGTTAACCTCATCCGCAATGCGGTAGACGCGCTCGGCGCGCGCGGTGGGTCGATCGCCGTGCGCTACCTTCTCGATGAGGCACCGGCGGGCGACAGGACGGCCGGCGGTATGGCACGACAGGTGCGGATCGAGATCGAGGATAACGGCCCCGGCATGACCCCGGAGGTTACGAGCCAAGTGTTCGACCCGTTCTTCACCACCAAACCGGTCGGCCAGGGAAGCGGTCTCGGTCTTTCGGTTGCGTATGGAATCGTCACCAGCTGGAACGGCCGCCTGAAAGTGCGCAGCGAGCACGAAAAGGGCACGGTCTTCACAATCCTGCTGCCGGTCTCGACCGAAACACCCGAGGCTGCGTCGCCCGAGGCCGCCCTGCCGGGAGGCGGTTGCGTGCTCGTAGTCGACGACGACCCGGACGTGCTGTCCGTTACGGGCCGGATGCTCGCACAGCTCGGCTACGAGCCGGTGCTGATGAGCCGCGTTAACGAGGCGCTCGAATATCTTGACACAGAGACCGAGGAGCCAATCGCAGCGCTCAGCGACCATTCCATGCCGGGGCGACCCGCCTCCGACCTTCAGGCTGCCGTCGCCCGTCGCTGGCCCGGTGTCCCGTTCATCACCATCAGCGGCTTCGACCTGAGCGGCCTTGAGAACATGGCCCAGAACTCTATCGTTCTGCGCAAGCCGATCACGATGGTCGAACTCTCCTCTGCGATCGCAAGAGCCAGAATGCGTCAGTCTGAAACAAACTGACATATTCTGAAAACGCGCGCACATCAGGAGAATACAGTACACGCGCATAGTCCCGGCATCGAACAAGTCGCGCTGGATATCGGGAGTTGCGGGGTGCTGACGAACACACATACGAGCGCGTTGTCAAAGCCGCTGGGCGAATATATAGGAGCTTCCGATGTACAGATCAGGGAGAACCGGGGGCGCCATGTCGTCCTGATCGTCGATGACGACCCCACCATCCGCGAGCTGCTGCGGCGGGTGCTCACGATGGCCGGCTACCGAACCGCGACCGCCGACGGCGGCCTGGAATCCCTCGCAGCGATCGACCAATTCGAGGGCGCAATCACCGCCGTCGTCACCGATGTCTCAATGCCGGGCCTGGACGGCCTTGGCCTGATCGGCGCGGCAGCAGCCCGCAAGCTCGATCAGGGCGTACAGTTCTATCTGATGAGCGGAGCGCCCCACAGCCTGTCGATGGCCCGGACTATCGGTCTGCCGATTAGCGGCACCTTTCAGAAGCCCCTCGACATCGTCGCGTTGGTCGCCCGCCTGGACGCCGATCTCCTTGCCCCGGCAAAGGTGGAGGACGAGATTGCGCTCGACGGCATCGGCTGGCTCGGACGGGCCCTCGCCCATCACGATAAGGTGACCGGCGCCCACTCGGATCAGGTGGCGCGTTACACGGCCATCCTGTCCGGCGCCATGGGCCTGCCGGTGGGTTTGGCCGAGGACATCACCAGTACTTCCGTGCTCCATGACATCGGCAAGATTGGGATCTCGGACATGATCCTGAACAAGCCGGCCCCGCTGACCGACGACGAGTTCGCGGTGATACGCCGTCATGGCGAGATCGGGCACTCGATCCTCACCGCCGAGAACCACCGGCTCTCCGGCATGGCGTCGCAAATCGCGCGCCACCACCACGAACGGTTCGATGGGACCGGCTACAACCGGCTCGCCGGCTACGACATCCCGCTCCCTGCGCGCATCGTCGCGCTGACCGATGTTTACGACGCCCTGCGGTCGCCGCGCCCCTACAAGCCAGCACTCACCCATGAGGAAGCCGTCTCCTGCATTCTCAAGGGCGACGGACGCACCAAGCCCGAGCATTTCGATCCCGCTGTCCTGTCCGCATTCGAGGGCATCAAGGACGTCTTCGAGCGCGTCGATCGGCACGACTGAGATTCTGTATGAGATTATCTGGAAGGAAAGGAAACCCCGCGATGGCCAAACATACGGTATCGCCAACGAACCGAGAGGTCTTCTTCGGCGACGACGAAATCATCGTCTCCAAGACGGACTCTAAAGGACGGATCACCTACGCAAACGACGTGTTTATGCGAATTTCGGGCTATTCTGTCGATGAAACTCTCGGTCAGCCGCATAGCTTCATCCGGCATCCGGACATGCCGCGCAGTGTATTCAAGCTCCTGTGGGACGCGATCGAGGCGAAGGGCGAGATCTTCGCCTACGTCAAGAACATGACCAAGATCGGCGACCATTACTGGGTGCTCGCCCACGTGACCGCCAGTCTGGACCGCAACGGCTCGATCCTCGGCTATCACTCGAACCGGCGGAAGCCCGATCCGGCGAAAGTGAAGATCGTCAGCGACCTGTACCGCAACCTCAAACAGATCGAGGACCGGCCGAACAACCGCAAGGACAGCATGGCCGAATCCTACGACTTCCTATCCAGTGTACTGATTCAAAAGGGAGTTTCCTATGATGAATTCGTGCTCACTCTCTAAAGTGACAGTGCTAGCGGGCGCCAGCGCGATGCTCGGCGCGGTCGGCGCGGCCATGCCTTGGATACCGTTCGCCGGCCAGGCGGTGGTGACCTCCGTCGTCTGCGCGGGCGTCGTCGTTGCCGCTTCTCTGTCCATCCTCTGTGGCAAGCGGTCCTTACATTGGATCGCGGAGACCCGTCGGGTCTGCGAGGCGGTGGCCGCCGGCGATTTCGAGCAGCGCTTGATCCGCGTCACGGAGCAGGGCGAGTTCGGCCGCATGCTGAACTCCGTGAATCACATGGTGGACGTGACGGATGCCTTCGTGCGCGAAGCCGGTGCTGCGATGGAGGCCGTCTCAAAGGGCCGCTACTTCCGGAGCATCCGCCCGGAGGGGTTGAAGGGTCACTACCTCAACAGCTCGACCCGAATTAATATTGCCACGGTCGGCATGAAGACCAAGGTCGAGCACTTTCGGAAGATGACCGACACGTTCGAGGATAAGGTCCGCGGTGCCGTAGAGATCGTCGCCTCAGCCTCCACCGAGCTCCAGGCCACCGCCTCGAGCTTGACCGGTTTGGCGGACTCGACCCGCGACCAGACCACGACCGCGGCGGCGGCGACTGAGCAGGCCTCCTCCAACGTCCAGACGGTGGCCGCAGCGGCCGAAGAACTCAGCGCCTCGATCTCGGAGATCGCCCGCCAGGTTGCGAACGCGAGCTCCAAGACGAATGAGGCGAGCCAGAAAGCCGAGACCGCCAACAAGTTAGTTAAGGCGCTGAGCGAGGCCGCCGACGAAATTGGCAGCGTCATCACACTGATCTCCGACATCTCCGAGCAGACCAACCTGCTGGCTCTGAACGCCACGATCGAAGCGGCCCGGGCAGGCGAGGCCGGCAAGGGCTTCGCGGTGGTTGCGGCCGAGGTCAAGGCCCTGGCGAACCAGACCGGTCAAGCGACCGGCCGGATTCAGGATCAGGTTCTCGGGATCCGGAGCGCCACCGATCAAGCCGTGGAGGCAATCAGTGTGATTGTCAGCGCAATCAACGAGGTATCTAGCATGTCCGCTGGCGTTGCCTCGGCAGTGGAGGAGCAGTCGGCCGCCACTGACGAGATTTCGAAGAATGTCCAAGAGGCCTCACAAGGTACCGCTGAGGTGGCGCGCAACACCGCCTTGGTCACCCAGTCGGCCGGCGAGACGACGACGGCCGCCAGTAACGTTCAATCGGCATCGGGCGAACTGGCCGCGCAGGCCGAGTTTCTTCGCGAGGAGGTCGGCCGGTACCTGGAGAATGCGCGAGCTGCCTAGGACGGTCCGGGGCGGGACTTGGTCCTGCCCCGGCTCCCGCCGACGAGGTCACGCAAGGAGCCGGAAGATGCTGATCCCCTTCATTTCCAACATCGGTCTGCTCTGCCCGGCAGCATATCGCCGCTTCCTCACGATGCGAGGGTCCGCGGCTAGATGCGACGTACAGGCACCGCGAGCATGTATCCGGCGTTGCGGATGGTCTTGATGATCTGCGGCTGAACCCGGTCGCTCTCGATCTTGGTGCGAATCCTTCCGATCTGCACGTCGATGCTCCGGTCGAAGACCGGGGTCTGATCGCCATGGGTGAAGTCGAGCAGCTGGTCCCGGCTCAGTACCCGTCCGGCGCGCTCCAGCAGCACGACCAGCAGCTGGTATTCGCCCGTGGTTAGCGGCACCGGCTCGGCGCTGTGGCTCAGTGTGCGGGACCCGGTATCAAGCCGCCATCCCTCGAACTCGTAGACCGGCGCCGCGTCCGCGCTTTGGGCAGGCTTGCCGGCCCCGGTCCTGGAGCCGATCGCCGCGCGGCTTTGGTTCTCTGGGATCGCGGGAGCAAGGCGGCGCAGAACGCTGCGGACCCGCGCGATGAGTTCGCGCGGCTCGAAGGGCTTGGTGACATAGTCGTCGGCACCGATTTCCAGGCCGACGATTCGCTCCACCGCCTCTCCCTTACCGCTGACGATGATGATCCCGCAGTCGTATCGTGTCTTGAACTCGCGCACCAGAGACAGGCCGTCGGTATCCGGCAGCATCAGGTCAATGATGACAAGATCCGGCCGGTCCTCCTGGGCGATCTGTTCGGCAACGGCACCGGCCGCGGCGACGCTGATAGAGTATCCCGTTTCGCTGAGTATCCTCGAAATTAAACGCGCGACGTCTGGATCATCTTCAACGACAAGTATTCTAGCTGCCATGAGATATAAGCTTTAAATTAATAATGTCAGACGCCTAAGATGCCTTCTGAAACCAATCGACACCACAATATAATTAGGTTCAAAAATTTTATGGCTTTTATCGGCAGGATCGGACATTTCAGTGCTTAACATTAGAGTAATCCTCTTACAATGCTTATATCTTAAGAGGAGGTAAGATGGACTTGCCCGGGTTTGGTGGAGAGCCGTTAGCTCACCTTTTGGGCCTCTCGCTCGAAGGCGATGGGGCTCTGGAAGCCAAGTGCTGAATGACGTCTGACAGGGTTGTAGAACCCATCGATGTATCTGGCGATGGCGTTTTCGGCCTGCTGACGGGTTTGCCACGCGACCGGCCAGATCAGTTCGGACTTGATGGTCTTGAAGAGGGTTTCCACCATCGCGTTGTCGTAGCAGTTCCCCTTGCCGCTCATCGAGATCAGTATCCCACGTTTGCGGAGCACGGCCTGGTAGTCCACCGAGCAGTATTGGCTGCCGCGATCGCTATGGTGAACCAACCCGCGTGAGGGGGCTCGGTTCGCGATGGCGCGCCGCAGGGCTTCCATGGCGAGATCGTGCTTCAACCGGTCACTGATGGCCCAACCGACGACCCTGCGAGAGAAGAGGTCGAGGATGACCGCCAGATACAACCAACCCTGCGTCGTCCAGATATAGGAGATGTCCGCGCCCCATTTTCGGTTCGGGGCATCGGCCGTGAAGTCCTGTGCGACGAGGTTCGGCGCCACTGGCCAAGCATGGGCGCTGTCGGTCGTCCGTTTGAACCGGCGCTTCTGGCGCGCCACCAGTTTGTTGTCGCGCATCAGCCGAGCCGTGCGGTGCCGCCCGATCCCATGGCCGTCATCGACAAGCTCGCGGTGCATGCGCGGGCTGCCATAGGTGCCGTTCGACAGGGAGAAGGCTGTCCGGATATGTGCCAGATACACCATGTCCTGACGCTGACGCTCGCTGGCAGGACGGTCTTTCCACGCAAAGAAACCGCTCTGGCTGACAGCCAGAACACGGCACATCCGAGCGATGGGAAAGCTGGCCTTCTCCGCCTTGATGAAGCCGAAGGTCATCGACTTGTTTCTTTCGCGAAGAAGGCCGCGGCTTTTTTTAGGATGTCGCGCTCCTGCTTCAACACCGCGTTCTCCCGGCGCAGACGCTTGAGCTCGGCATGAACATCGCTCGATGGCTCTACCGGCGCGCCGCTATCACGCTCATCGCTCACCCAGCGCGTCAAAGTCGACAACCCAATACCCAAATCCTCGGCGATCTCCCGACGCGTCCGACCGCTGGTCAATGCCAGCCG
>NZ_FNBW01000025.1:0-15000 GCF_900102465.1 Thalassobaculum litoreum DSM 18839
TTCTCGCGCGAGGACTTCACCTACGATCATGACAGCGATGCCTACACCTGCCCCGGCGGAAAGCTTCTGCAGAACAACCGCCGTTCGTTCACCAAGCCGCGGAGCGGCGTGACCAAAGACGACACCCGGATCTACCGGGCCAGCAAGTCCGACTGCGACGCCTGCCCGCTGAAGCCGAGTTGCTGTCCCAAGGAACCGGCACGCAAGATCCCCAGATCAATCCATGAAGGGGCGCGGGATATGGCCCGCGACATCGCCAAGACCGAGGCCTATGCGACCTCCCGCCGACAGCGCAAGAAGGTCGAGATGCTGTTCGCCCACCTCAAACGCATCCTGAAGCTCGGCCGATTGCGACTGCGCGGCCCTTGCGGCGCCCGAGACGAGTTCCTCCTCGCCGCCACCGCCCAGAACCTCCGAAAGCTCGCCAAGATCTGTGCCCCTCAGCCACCGGTACCGGCAACCTGACGGTCGTGGGAACCTTTGCGCCCAGTCCCGGCGAACATTGCCCTGTCTCGACGACGAGCCGACAACCCACTTCTTCAACAACATCGGTCGAAATGGTCGCGGTTATGTACGCTCACCGCACACAGCATCAAGGCGCCCATTCCTGACAACTAAGCAGATCAGCCGTTCGACCGAGCAGAATTATGCGATCGCCAAATTACGGCGTGACAATAGCCCCTCCAGAAGATGGTAAGCTCGGACCATGCTCCTGCCCACTGTATATAATCCACACATCAATCTCGACGTGAACGTTTATTCGCTCCGTCATTTGCTGAAGCAAGCCTAGCCTAATAAGCACATCGAACGCTACCATCAACTCGAATAAATACTTCTATTACTTACCCATACCCTGACATATTAAACACTAATTTACTTTATCTCATATTAAATAAATTAAAAAATTTTCATTATTGAATGATTATAATATTGAATACCAAGTAAATTCAGGAAAGATACTTAAATTCCCCATTGAAAGGAACGGCCATGCCACCCACAAAATCTGACATGATTGAGTCCAGCACTTCGATTTTTAAGCAGTCCACCATCTGGCGGATAACGCTAAGCGCTGAAGTGCCAGATCCCAAGACCAGGAACCGGTTCAAGACCTATACCGCAGATGTCGTCGATACCCATTATCGTTACATCTCGCTACACGCTGCTCACCACATATTGGAGCAGCACAATATCCATCTCGATCTCTGGAACTCCATGACGGTCACGATCACCAAGATCGAGAATCCTCCGATAGACCCTGTGTAGACAGGTCGAACCCAGACTGGGCAAGAGCCAGTCGGCCCTGCGGTTAGACATGATCGGCTTCACCCCTGAACGCCCAAGCGGCGCTCAGGGGTATTGAGTTGGCTGTGACAGCCGTGGCGGTCGGCAAACGACGATTTGATTTCACGGCAATAGTTTGCACGGCATTAGTCTAAGCGTGTGTTAAGTCAGAAAGTAACCGGCGGGACGAAGCCTGAATGGCTATCGGGCCCTTTACTTCTCTAATTGCGCGATAATCTCTCCAGATACTCTCCTGGGTCAGCAAAGGATCCAGCACGCTCGTTCTTCGTGACCTGACGGTAAACCTGCTTCAAATGACTAGCCCATGCACGACCGTGGGCCTGATCAGACATCTGTCCTCCCCTCTGCACTGACGGAGTTGGCGAAAGCTTTGGCGCGCCAAGCGGCTCGTGACGCACTGAACGAAGCCAAGGAGGGAAAGACCGATGCCGGTCACCATCAACAAGACCACCCTGAGTGATCCGCCAGCCGCAGAGCACGATCACTGGATGAGGGTCGACGCCGTAGCCACCGAACTCTGCGTTCATCACACCACGGTTCGTCGGTGGATCCGGGACCGCAAGCTCAAGGCGAAGAAGATCGGCGGGACTGTCCGCATCCGTTCATTGGATCTGGATGCCTTCATTGAGGCTAACGACGCCTAGTCCTCCTCTAGTGAAAACCCCCTCCTCACTTCAACAAATAAATACAGGCGGGGGTTTTCACAAATACATATCCCTGCATCACAGCAATCACTTCTGCATATACGTTCTAACACATGCTCATCGGGGCTAAAATGACCACGACGACCAAACCGTCCGGCACCTACGCTGATCTTCTCGATGACATCACTGCGTTGCAGGACATCGCGGATACGAAGAAGAAGGAGCTGATCGCCGCTGCTCGGTTCATGGCCGAGAAGGTCATCGCCCTCGGTATCGCGGCTCCGATCGACATCGCGATGCTCAACAGCAAGCTCGCCTCGATCTCGGCCACCACATTTGGGCTGAAGAAGGCCTCTTTCCAGAACATCAAGTCCCGCTTTCGCTCCGCGTTGAAGCTCACTGGCCGGGACGTTATGCCGGGCAAGCACACCAGCCCACTGACGCCGGAGTGGCAGGCGGTGATTACCCTGATCCCGACGAAGAAGCGTGCCCGGCCGATCTCTCGGCTCGCGCACTTCGCTTCCAAACGGGGCTGGAGCCCGTCCGAGATCGATGACGAGAAGATGGCGCTTTTTGAGATTGGGCTTAAGTCCGCCATCACGCCGCATGCCGCTCAGGTCTACGGCCGGACCTGCAAGGCTCTGAACGACTTTGCGGCGCAGGTCGAAGGTTGGCCGATCCCAGCCGTGACCCCGCCGACGCCGTCCGCTGCCAAGTCCGTCACCTGGTCGGAGTTGCCGGAACACCTCACGAGCGAAGCCGAGACGTTGTTCGAGGCGAAGCGCAAGTCGGCGACAGGAGTCCCCTCTCTGCTGTCCTTCGAGACGATAGCCGAGTTTACCGCTGCCGAAGCGTCGGGTCAGGGTAGGCCTTGGGCTGATGCAACGGTCGGTAACTACCGCTACGCACTCCAGCGCCATCTGTCGGTTCTGGTTAGAATAGGGCCGATCGACACGGTCAAAGACCTGCGCGCCGCGCTCAATGCCAATCTGGTTCTTGCGTCGGTCAAGTACATCATCAACCAGGACGGTCGGCTGTGCTGGATGCATTTCCGGATCGCCGCCGCTTTGACCGCCATTGGGTCGGCGGTGGGCCTCGGTGACCACGACCTGAAAGCGCTCCGGGCGCTGGAGATGAACATTCACAAGAAGCTCGGAGGAGGCAGCACGGGCCTCTCTGAGAAAGCCAACAAGGTGCTGGCAGCGACGGCCAATCCCGAGACGCGCTTCAAGCTGCTGACCCTGCCGCAGACCTTGATGACAGAAGCGATCAAGATCGCCAAAGACAAGCCCGCTCGCGCTGCTCGGACGATGCGGTCCGCTGCAGCACTGGAGATCCTGATCGTCGCCGCGATCCGGATGAAGAACCTGCTCGCGCTTCGGCTCGACAAGCACTTCCTGAACTGGGCGGACTCGTCGGCCGACAAGCTCATTGTGCTAATCCCGGGCTCGGAGACGAAGGGTGGCAAGGGCATCACTTTTGAGCTGCCGGCCCCCTCCTCGACGCTGATCCGGACCTATGTGATCAAGTATCGCGGCAGACTCCCCGGCGCTGAGTCGCCTTGGCTGTTCCCCGGTACCAAAGGCAGTCACCTCGACAAAACCACCATTAGAGAGCAGCTGCAGCGCTCGGTGCTCGAAAAGGTGGGGATCAAGATCCACATGCACGCGTTCCGCCACGTCATGGCGCAGATCCTGCTCGACGCCTATCCGACGGCATATCAGACCGTGAGCACGATCCTCGGACATAGCTCGCTCGACACCACCACCAAGTACTACTCATCAGTCGACCAGAAGAAGGCGATGCAGGTTTACGACGACCTGATCGCCAACCTTCGGGGCGGCAAGAAGAACAAGAAGAGCTAGGAGGATGAGACGATGACCGCGCTCGCTCACACCATGATCCATATCCGGCCGGTCTTCGACTGGCCGAAGGAGGACCGGACACGGTGGCTCGTCTCTTGCCAGGCAGGACCTGCCGACTTCCTCAAGAGCCTCGAGACAGCCGCGCTTCTGGAACCAAAGAATCAGAAGAGTGCCGATTCTTACGAAGAGACGACGCGGCTGAATCTCATCGACGCCTGGGGCCAATATCTTGAGTATCTGGCCCAGTCGGAGACGGAGGCACTCAGTGGGTCGATCAAGCTGCGTGCGGACCTCGACCAGATCTTCGGATACCTGAAGGAGCTTGAGCGTCTCGGCCGCGCTCCGCAGACGATCGGAACACGAGCAAACTCGATCGCAATGTTTCTCTCCGTGACGTGCCCGGAAGTAGACATTGCAGATCTCCGGGCACTGGCAGCCCGGATGAAACGCGGTGCCCCAACCGTCTCCAAGTCCGGCCGGATCGTAGCCCCAGTGGTCCTGATTGGCCTCGGCGAGAGACTGATGCAACACGCTTGGAAACAGACTGTCGACGAGACACCCACGAAGGATGCCTCTACCACCTTCCGAGACGGCCTGTTGATCGCCCTGCTGGCACAGCGCCCAATTCGTCGTCAGAACCTAGCCGACCTCGAGATTGGTTCCTCGTTCACGTGTCAGGCTGTGCAATTCGAGATTCATCTGACCGCCGAGCAGGTGAAGACTGACAATCCGATCAATGTGCCGTGCCCGACGAATTTGACGGCGCCGATCGAACACTATCTGGCGATCTTCAGGCCGGTTCTCCTCGGTAAAGACTCCTGCCAACACCTTTGGGTGTCCTCAGGCACGGGGCGCCGACTGACGGCGATCGGGATCTACCAGGCGATTCGGAGGCGCACCCGCGACGCTTTCGGATTTCCCGTGAACCCTCATCTGTTCCGGGATTGCGCTGCCACCTTCATGTATCTTCAGTCCCCGGAACTTGCATGGATGATCGCCGGACTGCTCGGTCATGGAAATCTTGCGACCGGTAGGAAGCATTATATCCAGGCTCAGAGTAAGGCCGGGCATGAGCAGTATCAGAGCCTTATCGCCGCGATCCGAGGTGGCAAGCCGATGAGCACAGCCGTTTCCACGGCCTTGCAAGACATCGGCGACTACATTTGAATCTTTGACATAGCGTCCTGACGGTTCAAACTGATCGTGAGCCTACGCCAAGGAGGGCATGGCTCAGGTGCTTTGACCTGATGATGGAGCCCTCCCGTGCGTGCAGCGATCTACGCCAGATACTCTTCCGATAACCAGCGCGACGCCTCGATCGAGGATCAGGTTCGCCTCTGTGCGCTCCTGATCGAGCGTGAAGGCTGGTCGCCGGCTGGCGACTTCAGTGATCGGGCGTTATCGGGCGCGTCCATGGTCCGGCCGGGCCTTCAGGCCGTGCTCGACGCTGCCCGCGACAAAGGCTTCGATATTCTGGTCTGTGAGGCCCTGGACCGCCTCAGCCGCGATCAGGCGGACGTCGCCCAGATCTACAAGCAGCTTCGATTCTTTGGGGTGCAGATCGTCACCCTGTCCGAGGGACCGGTCAGTGAGCTGCATGTCGGCCTCAAGGGTACGATGAACGCGCTGTTCCTGAAGGACCTCGCCGACAAGACCCGTCGCGGCCTGCGAGGCCGTGTGGCGCAGGGATGCTCAGGCGGCGGCAACGCGTATGGCTATGATGTGGTCAGGGACATCGGATCTGACGGAGAACCAGAACGCGGCAAGCGGGTAATCAACGCCGCGCAGGCCGAGGTCGTGCGTCGGATTTTCACGTTGTTCGCAGCCGGCCATTCGCCGCGCGCGATCGCACAGTACCTCAACGACGAACGTATTCCCGGCCCCTCCGGCGCTCTCTGGCGGGACACCAGCATCCGCGGCCACATCACCCGGGGTACTGGCATACTCAACAATGAGCTCTATGTCGGCCGGCTCGTCTGGAACCGGCAGCGCTACATCAAAGACCCGTCCACCGGCAAACGGGTCTCTCGCCTCAACGATCCCTCGGAGTGGCTGGTTGCCGAGGTGCCCGAACTCCGGATCGTCGACGACGCCCTTTGGGATCACGTCAAGGAACGCCAGACCGACATCCGGACCTCCCCGGGCGTCGAGAAGGCGCGGGAGACCCGCTTCTGGGAACGCCGTCGCGCGAAGCATCTGCTGACCGGTAAGGTCTTCTGCGCGTCCTGCGGAAGCGCCTTTGCCTCTGTCGGCCGTAATTATCTCGGTTGCTCGACCGCCCGGGCATCCGGATCCTGCAGCAATACGGCCTCGATCCGACGCGACGATCTTGAGAACCGCATCCTTGATGCACTCAAGTCCAATCTGATGGCGCCGGAGGTGGTGGAGACCTTCATCGCGGAGTTTCATGCCGAGGTAAACCGGCTACGCAGTTCCGATGTCGCCCAGCAAGCCGGCAAGGAGAAGGACCTGGCCTCCATCCGCCGCAAGCTGGATGGGCTGTACGACGCGATTGCCGACGGCCTGCGCACTGACGGTCTCAAGGGCAAGCTCGAGGATCTTGAGCACCGTAAAGCCGCTCTGGAAGCGGAGTTAGAAACGCCCGCGCCGAACCCGCCTCTGCTGCACCCGAACCTGGCCAAGCTCTACGCCGAGCGGGTAGCCGACTTGCATACAGCTTTGCGGAATGAGGGCGTGCGGACCGAGGCGTTGGATATCCTCCGCGGGCTCATCGAGCGCGTAGAGATCGGCGCCAAGACCAAAGACGGCATAAGGCCAGTCGAGCTGATCGGCGATATCGCGGCGATGATCGAGTCGGCTTGCCAAGGTCCGGACAGCAAGACGCCCGCCGGAGGGGCGGGCGTTCTTGGTGTTTACGTGGGTTCGGCCAAGGTGGTTGCGGGGGCAGGATTTGAACCTGCGACCTTCAGGTTATGAGTTATCTGCGACTGTCTACGCCAACTTACGGCGACCAACGCTGAATTACGTAAATAACTGTTTTACATATATTATTTGACTTTCTTCGATACGGCGATATACTCCATGAGACTCTGGAATTCGCTTCCAGATGTTTCCATCCTGCTTCCAGGAGGGTCGCCCGATGCCCCGTCTAACCAAGCGCACCGTCGATGCTCTCGCCCCTCGCGAGACCGACTACATCGTCTTTGACGGCGATGTTTCCGGCTTCGGAGTCCGCGTGCTCCCGAGCGGCAAGAAGAGCTACATGATCCAGTATCGTGCGAGCGGGCGTCAGCGCCGTGTGACGATCGGCAAACATGGCGCGATTACCGTCGATCAAGCTCGCACCCAGGCCCGGGAGTTGTTTGGAGAAATTGCCCGCGGGGAAGATCCAGCCGAAGCGATCGCCGTCTATCGACGTGCGCCGGATATCTCAGCGCTTTGCGACCGATTTATCGATGAGTATGTGATGGTCCGGTGCAAGCCGACGACCATTCGCGAGTACCAGCGCGCGGTTGATCTGTTCATCAAACCCGCCTTCGGGTCTCGGAAAATTTGCGACATCTCCCGCAGCGACGTCGCTGAACTTCATCACAAGAACCGCCATCGGCCCTACCAGGCAAACCGCACGCTCGGCGTGATCTCCAAGATGTTCAACCTGGCGGAGCTTTGGGGCCTCAGGCCCGACGGCTCAAATCCGACGCGTCACGTCCCCAAGTACCGTGAGAGAGGCCGCGAGAGGTATCTGAGCAAGCTTGAGCTTGCCCACCTGTTCGCAACGCTCGACACACTTGAAGCCGCAGGCGAAGAAAGCCCCGCCGCCTGCAACGCCTTCCGGCTGTTGGCCACTACGGGATGTCGCCTCACGGAGATACAGACGCTCAAATGGAGCTATGTGCAGCCTCCGCACATTTTCATTCCAGACAGTAAGACCGGCCCTAGGCGCATTCCCTTGACGGCCGAGGTCTCAAAGATCCTAGACGGCATAGAGCGCGTCCCCGGCAATCCCTACGTGATTGTCGGAGCCGCAGAAGGCGCGCATCTCACCGACCTTCAAAAGCCGTGGCGGCGCATCCGCAAGAAGGCAGGTTTCGATGACGCTCGCATTCACGACCTGCGGCACACCTATGCCTCTCATGCGATGATGGCTGGTGTCAGCCGCGACGAACTGGCAAAGCTCCTTGGCCACAACGATCTGCAATCGACCGCTCGGTACAGTCATTTCTCCGAGGCTCATATTCTCGGAGCGGCGAACACGGCATCCGCACAGATTGGCGCGCAGATGGGGCTCAATTGGCCTGCCCCTGCCGCAGCAAGTGGCGACCACACGTCTTCCGTCGTGAACCTGGCCTCGTTCCGCAAGGACCGCTAGAATTTCCCCCTTAGCGGGAGGGAACCAATGCTTCACGAGACGCTTAAGCGCATTGCAGACGAGTATGGAACGGCCCGCACTGAAACGTTCGAAAAGAACCCGCTCGCGCATTTCATTCGCCACGACGCACCAAGAGCGTTGTCCGAAACCCTGAACCAGTCAGATCTTCTCTACTCGTCAGGTGTGGGTCCGGCCGGAAGATGGGCTCTCATTCCTTGGATCGCGGCACTGCACCCGCTGGTCACGACAAGCGCGCAATTCGGATACTATGTGGTCTATCTGTTCGCTGAGGATATGAGCGTCGTCTATCTATCGCTTCAGCACGCAACGACAGAACTTGAGGCAGAGTTTGGCACCGGTAAAAAGCGTCGAGATGAACTTGCAAGGCGAGCCGCGGTTATGCGGTCCCGCCTGTCAGGTGACCTCGGCACTATGACCCTTGAAGCAATTGACCTGAGATCAGACGGAGCATTCGCCACCAATTACGAAAACGGCCATGCATGCGGCGTTCGCTACGAAACAGCTTCGCTGCCCGCCGAGACGAAACTCGCCGATGATCTTCGCGAGATGATCGAGCTCTATCGAACCTTGATTTACCGAGGTGGCCCGGACGACCTTACCAGCTCCGATCATACCGACGCCGATTCAACAATAAAATCCATCACGCACATTCGCCAAGCTCGCCTGCACTACAAGCTCGAACTCTCGGGTTCCTACGCAAAGAAGGTCAAAGCGGTCCATGGCTACGTTTGCCAGGTATGCGATTTCGACTTTGAGAAAACATATGGCGAGATCGGAAAAGGCTTCATTGAAGCCCATCACCTTGTTCCTGTGGCAACTCTAAACCCAGGTCACGTAGCGACAATGAACCCTAGGACGGATTTCGCGGTCTTATGCTCAAACTGCCACCGAATGGTGCACAAAACCAATCCACCTATGACCATAGACGAACTTAAGAAACTGATCGAATGACCGCCCTATTTATATCTATCTATATAGACGGACGCATGCCGGACGCGTTCCTATATAGATATATAAACGTATCGAACCACCACACTTGGTCAGCAAGGGCTAGACCGGCGCAGGGTATGTAGATAGCACGTCGTTTCGAAGCGGCTTAGATCGCCCACGGAGGGCTGCAATTGGATCCAGAGCACTATTATCCATTGCTGCAGGCATTCTCCAAACTCGGGAAACGGATGTTTGGCAAGCAATGGGCCGGGAATGAGTTCAAGGCTCAAAAGCCGTCATCAATGCGGGCCGCTGCGGAAGATGCTTCGATAAGACACAAAGAGGCATCAGAAGCCCTAATGCGAGCGAGATCAGCTAGCGCCAATCCCGATTTCCAGCGCTCCGTGACCCAAGAATTAGAGAAGCTATCGAAACCAACTGCTGCTGAAAGCAGCGACCGCTCAGGCGATCATCAAATCCCGTTCGAAAGACGCATTGCGGTCGAGACCGAACTTCGGCGAGCCATCGACAGCGGAGAGCTCGTAGCGTTTCTCGACGGCGACGTCGCACTAGATCCAAGCCAAATCTCCGGCAATCGCCACTTCCGCTTAGACGTGCATCTTTCTATGACCCGCATTCCGGCAACGCTCTTGGGCGGGCATCGCCGACACGTCGTTGTTCTGTTTCGGCGCGGCGAATTCGATGATTGGCTGGAAGACAATCACCCCCTACAGCTCGATCCGGATTCCAAAGAGTACAAGGCACAGAAAGCGCGTAACGCTCTGCAACGCAGGATCGATCTCAACCAGACTTGGACAAAGGTGGCCTTCAGAAAATGGGCACGAACTGAGCTGGGCTTGACGGGCTACAGAGCGGGAAAGATTTGGGATGCAATGGTTCCTGAGTCGTGGAAAAAGCCTGGGAACCCTGGCAGAAAGAATTAGGCGAACGCCACTTGCCACCTGTTAATTGCTCGCCCGTCGTCAAAAATACTCCATAAATCAATACGTTAAATTGAACACAATGCTGCCGCTGTTTCTGATAATTGCGTTTTAAAGACTCGCCGTTTTCATTCGGCAAGACACAGAGGATCTTAACCTCCGATCACGCAATTGAGCGTGGCACTAGTGGAGGTAAGAGATGTCAGAAGACAAAACTCTCGAGCAGGCGTCACCCGAATACCTCGATCAACTGATCGACGAACGCGAGGCGGCCAGGTTCATCGGCTACTCGGTTCGAACCCTTCAAAACTGGCGGCTAAGAGGTGGCGGGCCTCAGTACTCAAAGATTTCAAAGCGCTCGGTGAGATATCGCCGGCGTCACCTCCTAGCGTGGGCTGACAACGCCCTTCGCTCGAACACGTCCGATCAAGGAGGTAATTCATGGGGTCAATAAAAAGGGCAGGCCCGGCGGCAACCGGACACTGCCCGAAACACAAGTCGTATTGTCTATCTGCGCTTGTAGCTGAACTGAAACGCTTCCGCAAGGAGCGGGCTCAATTTGCCCGCTCCTCGCAGCTTGTTTAGTCGATTTGGTTAGACAATTTTGCCCCGACCGGGTTGGCAGCACGGCCGGGGATTTTGGGGGCGGACGCAACCGCGTTTCCTCAAAAGCCAGGGGCAGGCAACGGCGTCAGCCGTCTGCCTCCCCTGGCCCTCCCTTCGGGCGGGCTAAAGCCGCCCCCAAAACAAATGCTGCCCCTGCGCGGAGCGCGCATCAAGCCGGCCGCGAAGCGGTCGGCCCACTGAAAATCGAGAGATCGAAGAGGACGGAAGTCCAAGAGGGGGGTCCCTGTAGCACCCCCCTCTACAAATACAAGATGAGAGATTGGCGTAATGAGAACGATCTACAGCGGCTTCGACAATCTAGACGTTTCCTATAAGGGGCACATCTCGGATGCATTCCTTGCGAAGCTGGAAGACGCCAAGGCCCGTGCAATCGAAGTACGCAGCGAAATCCTGATTGAACATGGCGGCATCAGAATGCATGTCGCTGAAAGCGGCGGCGCCGGCGGTTACCCTTTCCGATGCGATACAGGCCCGCTCGGCGGAACATGGTTCTTCAGGCGACCAAATCCTAAAGATCCCTGGACGATCCGGTTTTCCGCTAAGTCGCTCACCGTGTCACAGTTTGGAGTCGACGGAACCCGGGCTCAGATCGAAGACACGTTGCATGCGCTTGGCTGCATGCTCCATCCAAACCCAGAGAGCATCGGGCGAGTAGATTTCGCAGTGGATATTCTGGCACCGGGTTTCGAACTCCAACCCGACAACTTCGTGCTGCACGCCCGCATGGGTCGCTCCGATCATGCAGAGGTAGATACCATTCAATCACACGGCCGATCAGGACGTTATACCTCCGTCACAGCGGGCACCAAAAACCGGCGCCAAGTCATCGTCTATGACAAGCGGCTTGAAGTGACCAATAAGCCATTGAAGGCTCCTTGGTTCAAAATTTGGGAAGTAGAGATGACGCGCAGGGGAATAAAGCCTTTGAACTTCAAAGACCGCCACGAAGGCGCCGTTTGGCGAGTCGAAGCACGCGCAGGAAAGCAATGCCTGAAGGATCAACACGACGTGACGAGTTGGTCAGACCTACATCGGGAGATCAAGACGATCTTCGAAACCGTGCTGGACAAAATCCGGTATACGCACCCGAATGCGGACACCAATCGAAGTCGGTGGCCGGAACACCGATTTTGGGACCTTGCTCGCGCGGAAGTCAGCCGGATCGAACTCGACCGAACAGGTCTGCTGGATCAAGAACGGATTCTAGAAGCCTCCCGCGTCGCACAAGCGGAACTGCTCCGTCAGCAACTCGTTGGGCTTGCCGCATCAGAGGCGGCGCTTACAGCAAGGAACGATGATGATCCCGCACGTGCAGCAGTCGAAACCTTGCAGGAAACGATCCGGTCTAATGGTGAACAATTCAGGGAGAGCTTTGAGAGAGCAAAAGGCAGGTACGCCCATTTCAAATGACCAAGTCCAACGGCAGCAATGGCCGAGCCTGACTTCACTGCGAAAAATCGAAAGCCTGCTATCGAACCGATCCTCTGAGCATGGGAAGGACCACTGTCCAGGCGCGCTCAAGATAGCGGTGACTGCGATTTATGATAGTAGGCTATTGCTCAGTATCAAGTGACGGCAATCTCACTGTTCGCAGCACGAGCTTGCGATTTAGGTGTTTCTGTTTCAAGTTGAATACCATAACGCGAAACAGTGTAACCCATACCCTGTAGAGGGTGCGCGTAACAGTGAGTTCAAATGTCGGAACAAATCAATACGAATGGGGCTTACACGCCTACGGCAGCCGGCACTTCCCTGTCCCACGATCCTTATCGCCGGGTGACTGACATTCTTCAGCGCCTATCTCCTGGGCGGATGCGGATCGCTTTTCTGTTGGGGGCGGGGTGTCCGTTGTCCATCCGGGATGGTGGGAAGCCGTTGATTCCTGACATCGCCGGTCTCACCGAGGAAGTCAAATCCGCCCTGCTCAGTGATGCTTCCACCAAGGCTGTGACGGAAGGGCTGTGGGCGCGGGTTGAGGGGCGAGGTATTAATAACCCCACGATCGAAGATCTACTCAGCCATACACGAACGCTTCTGTCGCTCTGCGGCGAGAATGGTAATGGTGTCGACAGCTTCTCTAAGGCAGAGCTGCAAGCATTCGATCAGGGGGCATGCACCACTGTCCGTACTGCCGTGTCGACACCGCTGCCTGCCGAAGGCACACCTTACCACATCCTCGCAAGCTGGATTCAGTCCATCCCTCGAGAGCATCCGGTTGAAATCTTTACGACCAACTATGATGAATTGATGGAGCAGGCCCTGGAAAACCGCGGCGTGCCGTATTTTGACGGTTTCGTCGGGTCAGCCAGCGCTTTTCTTGATCTGGACTCTATGGTGGAAGACGACCTTCCATCCCGTTGGGCGCGACTTTGGAAAATGCATGGTTCGATCAACTGGTGGCTTACCAAGGACGATCATGTTCGCCGGAGCCGTGATCGGATAGATGGGGAACAACTCCTCATCTACCCGTCACATCTGAAGTACGACCAAAGTCGACAGATGCCGTATCTAGCGATGCTTGATCGCCTTCGCGTCTTTCTTCGCGCTCACCAAAGCGTTGTCGTCACCTGCGGTTATTCGTTCGTGGACGAGCACATCAATGCCTATTTGGTCCAAGGCCTTGCAGGCAATCCCAATGCCTCGTGCTTGGCGCTGATCTGGGGTGACCTATCATCGGTCCCCGACGCGGTAGCTCTAGCACGGCGACACGCGAACCTTACAGTGATGGCAGCCGATGGGGGCGTCATTGGCACCGTCAAGCGTGATTGGTCTTACGAACACAAGGACAACAATCCGGCTTACGAAATCGCGGTTACCAACGAGGCACTACCGAACCGCTCCGATGCACCCGACGGCCAGTGCAAATGGCTGCTGGGGGACTTCGCTGCCTTCGGCTCGCTACTCGCTTCTCAGCTGTCCGACCGAGAAGCGGAGGCCGGTCCGGCGATATGAAGGCCAGCTCGACCCTCATTGGATCTGTTCAAGACGTCTCGGGAACGTCAATCAGTGTCGCCCTAGTGACGGACACGGTGACCGGCCTCAGTTTTCACAACGGCGAAGCCTACCGCATTGGTCAAGTCGGCAGCTTTGTGCGGATACCGCTCGGCTACACCAACCTGTTCGGCCTTGTGTCGCAGGTTGGCGCTGGCGCAGCCCCCGTCCGGGAGGGTGCGCTCGAACCCGACAGCAATCAATGGCTGAGGGTCCAGTTAGTCGGTGAAAAAGGACGGGAGGGGCGTTTCGAACGTGGTGTCTCCCAGCACCCGACAATCAACGACGCTGTCCACATCGTCACTGAAGCGGATCTTAGAGACATTTATGGTCCTGGAGATCCGATCGACTTTGTACGTGTCGGCCACCTCGCTAGCGCGGATTCCATTCCTGCTTTGGTCAACATCAACAAGCTTGTGACACGCCACTCAGCAGTCGTCGGGACGACGGGTGCCGGGAAATCGACCACGGTAGCCGCGATCCTGACTGCGCTCTCGACCGCCGGTGTCTATCCGTCCTCGCGCATACTCTTGTTCGACGTGCATGGCGAATACGGGCAGGCGTTGGCAGATGTCGCTACCGTGCTCCGGATCGACCCTTATCTTGACCGAGACGAGGTGCCGCTCCGAGTTCCCTTCTGGGCCTTGAGCTTCGATGAGTTGATCCGGCTGACCTTTGGAAGTTTGAACGATGAAACCAAAGCCGTGATCGGCGACATGATTGCTGATCGGAAGCGATCATCGTTCGATGCCAACCCAGTCGACGGCCTAACTCGGGATCGCATCAACGCGGACAGTCCGATCCCCTTCTCGATCCATCATCTCTGGTTCGAACTACACTGCCGCGAGCACCAGACCGTCGTGCCGGACCCCGGCGGCACAGCTGGCGATCTCCAACCGGCGTTTGTACTTGACGGGAACGGTCAACCGCTTCAACCGGGCAACGCTGACAGGGTCGTTCCACCGCTCTACCGTATGGTCAAAACAACTGGACCTGCTACAGAGCGCGTCCAATGGGGACCAGACCCGATTAACGCTCGGCGCGAAATCGGCATCCTGGGATCGCGATTACGCGATCCGCAGTTCCAGTTTCTATTCCGCCCAGACGAATGGAGCCCGAACCAAGACGGGGCGGTAACGGAGGATCTGGACAGCCTGCTGTCGCGCTGGCTCGGTAACGACAAACCAATCACGATCCTCGACTTGTCCGGCGTACCTTCATCCGTCCTAAACGACCTCGTAGGTGCGGTCCTGCGCGTGGTCTATGAAGCTTTGTTTTGGGCTCAAAACCTGCCCGAAGGTGGAAGGGAAAGACCATTGCTATGCGTTCTTGAGGAGGCCCACGCCTAT
>NZ_FNBW01000031.1 GCF_900102465.1 Thalassobaculum litoreum DSM 18839
ACGACCGTCACCGGCGGCACACTCTCGGTCTCGACCGACAGCAATCTCGGCACCGGCAACGTGGCCCTGAACGGCGGCGGGCTGACGGTGACCGGTGCGACCACGATCGACAATGACATCTCCGGCACCGGCGGCCTGACGAAGTCTGGCAGCGGCACCGTCACCCTCAGCGGGACCAACACCTATTCCGGCGGGACCACGATCAACGGCGGTACCCTGACGGTTTCGGGTGGGAGTGCGCTTGCCGATGCCGGCGCCGTCACCATCGCGGCCGGTGCGACCCTGGATCTGAACGGCACCAGCGAGACCGTCGGCAGCCTCACCGGCAGCGGCACGCTCAATATCGGAAGCGGCACGCTCACGCTGACCGATTCCGCCTCGACCACCTTCTCCGGCACGATCAGCGGCAGCGGCATGATCGCGGGGGGCGGCACCTACACTGTCGCCTCCGGCGCGACGCTCGGCGGAACCAGCACCTTTTCGACGGCGGTCACGGTCGCGAGCGGCGGCACCATCGCCCCGGGCAACAGCCCCGGCACGATCTCCACCGGCAACCTGACCCTCGCCGCGGGTGCGACCGCCACCATGGAGATCGACGGCACCGTGGCCGGGACCGGCTACGACCAGATCGCCGTCACCGGAACGGTGACAATCAACGGCGCCACGCTGAGCACCGTCTTCGGCTACACGTCGGCCACCGGTGACAGCTATGTGCTGATCAGCAACGATGACACCGATGCGGTCACTGGCACGTTCACGGGTCTAGCAGAGGGCGCCTCTTTCACCGCGAACGGCCGCACCTATCAGATCAGCTATACCGGGGGTACCGACAATAACGACGTCGTGGTGACCGATGTCACCGTTGTCCCGGCACCTCCCACGCCTGTTGCTCCCAGCGGCACCAGCGGTAACGACACGCTGGTCGGCACGGCAGGGGCTGACCGTATTCTCGCAGGCGCCGGCAACGACGAAGTCTCCGGCGTCGCTGGCGACGACACGCTCTACGGGGAAGACGACAATGATCGACTACTCGGCGGTGACGGTGACGACCTCCTGTTCGGCAACAGCGGCAACGATACGCTGCTGGGCGATGCTGGGGGGGATTGGCTAAGCGGTGGGGCTGGTGATGACGTTCTGAGCGGTGGGCTGGGAGACGACGCTCTGGTGGGCGGTGACGGCCGGGACATGGCGGTGTTCGACAGTCTCTATGACCCACTGGTCGCTTCTGTCGAGCGGACCGGCGGTGTGCTGACGTTCCAGGGAAACGACACCATCAACGGGGTCGAGATCCTGGTTTTCTCCGACCAGAAGACGGTCGTTACCCAGACGTCGTCCGGCACAGGGGCCCAGGGCGACGACGAGGCCAATGGGATTGTTAGTGGCTTCACCGACGGCACAAGCAACTCGATCGTCGACGAGGTGTTCTATCTGGCCCAGCACGCCGATGTGGCAGCAGCGGTTGGGGCCGGGCTGTTCAGTTCCGGTGTGCAGCACTTCGTGCAGTTTGGCCAATTTGAGGGCCGTGACGGCAATGCCTTATTCGACAGTGCGTATTATTTGGCGCAGAACATCGATGTGGCGACAGCGGTAGGCACAGGGGCCTTCCAGTCCGCCTACCAGCACTACGTGGCCCACGGAGCCACTGAGGGCCGGGCGGCCTCGGAGTTCTTTGATACAGCGAAATACCTCTCGGCCAACACGGATGTGGCAGAAGCTGGCGTCAACGCGTTGGAGCACTATCTGGCTTACGGTATCAACGAAGGCCGAACAGGCTATCTCGCAGATACCTTCATGATGTGAACCGTGGCGATTGACCAGCGCCGCGGGTCCGATCAGACGGTTGGGGAGCAGCCTTCAGCTTGTTTGCAATAAAGTTCGCAATGTTTGTGGCCCGTCATGGCCGTTATTGCGGCTCAGCTGTGGTCCGACTGGCAGCGGCCCGGTAGATCTGGATAACCTGCCCTAGATTTTCGATGCCGAATGCGGTGAAGGCGACGTTGTATTCCTCGTCGATCCCGTAGGTGGTGATCACGCCGTGCTCCGACTCAAGCTCGTTGTCATGTCGTCGAGTATTACGGCAACTCCGGCAAACGTGAAGACGAGGCCGATCGGCGCCATGGTCAGCATCGTCGATGCGCGGTTGCGGGCGCCCAGCAGCGATCGCCTCAAGCGTCGCCTTCATGGGCAGCGGCAACGTCGGTGGGTGAGATGCGGCCCTTCTCTTGCCTGCATAAGGGTTTGCCTGCTCGTAATTGAAGAGGTGGTCCCCATCGTTTGGACAGTTTGGCGGCTTGATTAAGCTATTCCCTGGTGTTGTTCACGCCGCCAGTCTGCTGCTTGCCGTTGCCGGGGCGAGCCTGGCCCGCAGTTCCAACCCAGTCTCGAAGCTTGTGTATACGATTAATCTTGGTGGAAATGCGGGCTGAATCCACATCAGCGGCGCTCCTCAGGGTCATCCACCGCCATATAAGGTCGGAACCATATCCATCAATTGACAACCCATGATGGTTTCTGCTTCGCTAAAAATCATGCGAAAACTCAGGGGCATTCATAATGAGCAACAATAAAGCCAGATTAATAGCAGCTGCATTATTTATTTTCTTCGCGCCCACGAAGGCTGATGCAGCCAGTGACGCTTGGAAGAGTTGCGGTACCGCCGCGGCTGCATTGGGATCGATAAGTGGGATTCTTGGAACTCTCTCGGAGACGGGGAATGAGATATCTTCGGCTCTGGGATCGCTATTCGGCAGTTCGGTTGCTTGCGACCTGATTGAACAGCTGAGCCCGAACGATAAGAAAAATATTGGCGACGTCGAGACAGCGGCCGTTCAGACAGGTGCCCCTTCATCTAAAGCTTGGAAGAGCGATTCCGGCGAAGATCTGACCTACGAGGTCAAAAAGGTTGAGCCCGTCGAGGTGAAGAATAACCAAGATGTCAATTGCAGCAAAGTGACTGGTGTTTTGACAAGCAGCAACGATGAAGGTGCGGTATCGGAAAAAGTTTCGTGTGTTGATTCGGACGGTCAAGCCGTCGACAGCGGAAATCTTTTCTAGTTGCGTACAAGTGCGAAGCTCATTTTCAAGTTGGAGAGGGCTATGAAAACCGCGAAACTCGTCTCTGCCACGCTGTGCATTATTTTTGTATTTTTGACCGCACTCAGTGAGCCAGCAGTAGGCCAAGAACGAGGTTCTATTGGGATGGAACTCCTCGATGGTGAATGGGGCGTTGAGATTGGCAGACTGAGAAAAGACGGGCCGGGATTGAATGCTGGACTGAGAACCAAAGATCGCATTCGGACGGTGAACAATCGAACTGTGGCGAGAGTTGCCGATGTAGCTCAGGTTCTTAAAAACATCACCGTCGGCGACAAAATCGAAATAACGGTGAATGTGGTCGGGAAGTATTTCGATGTCGTTCTCGTGGCCGATAAAACTCCCACAAAATTCGATCTGGTCAGACTATTGAGGAACGATAACAAATCTCTCGTCGAGAAAGACCCGGTGATCGTCAATTCGGATGACTGCCCTGCCAGAAAAGTTGCGGTTCGGGGTGGGTATCAGACCATTCAAGAAACCTGCAAAGCTGATTTCCCGTTGATCGGTGCAAGTTTGCGGAATTTCGAGGCAAGGCTACCGGGCTACAACGGCATTTCCTCAACGCTCCAGATCACCAAAATCCGAGAGAACGGGCCGCTACAGGCAGCGGGCCTGCAGGTCGGCGACTTGATCTTTGGTTGTAATCATTCGCGCACGCTACGCATACCCGCCGTCCAGAATTGTATGGAGCACGCGAGGGAAGGTTTGATCTACGATTTTAATGTTTACAGGCAGGGCACACCCGCCGTTGAACGAATTAAAATCACCCTCAGCAAAGACACAGTAGGGAACTGCAACGTAGCAGATATTTCCGGTAACGACTTGCTAAGCGGCAAATGTGGTCACCTCCTTAAGCGCGAGCCCTGGCCATATTTGAGAGTAATCGATGGCAAACCTCCGTTTTCGGAAAAAGATTATTTCGCGACACAAAGAGCTATGGTCCTGCACTACGTAACGCTTTTTTTCAGTCAGTGTAAATCGCACCTACCGGCAAATGCAGCCTCTTATCAACACAACAAAGATGTTCACATTGGAACTATCGACTACATTTGGAGAATGGATCACATGATTTTCAAATCTGTCTATGACTACACGATGAAGCTTCATCCGGGACTCTACAATCAATATACCGAAGTGGCAGAAGTTTTGTATGGAGAGTATTTTAAAGAGTGGAAGGCCTATAATAAAATGGGTAGTCCGAACGAAGAACTTCACACCTACATGAAACTTGTCGAAATTCGAGCAGACGAGGTCAAACATGATTTGGATTTGATGTTCCAGGTTGATGGCTGCTCAGGTAGCACGCTTACGAGATTTCGTCAGGGTTTGGAGGCTTTGGGTTGAAAGGGAAAGCAATTCCGTTTCGTGCTTAGATCATTGTCGAGACTAACTTGTCGGCGCCGAAAATGCAGTATTGGCCCGACCATAAGTAATTTGGACGGCGGCGAGATAGTTGTCGGCGCGTCGGTCGTATCGGGTGGCGATGCCACGCATCTGTTTGAGGCGATTGAAGAAGCGCTCGACGCGGTTGCGCTGGCGGTAGACCCATCGGCTGAAGGCGAAGGTGCCTTCGCACATGATCCTTGGCGGTATGTTCGCCCAGCCGCCACGGGCTGCCACGAAGGATCGAATACCGTCGGTGTCATAGGCCTTGTCGGTGAGCACGGCCGCACCCGGTGTCACTGTTTCCAGCAGCCTCGCCGCCATGGGCGCGTCTCCCGCCTGACCGGCGCTCAACGCCAGGCGAACAGGCCGGCCCTCGGCATCGACAACGGCGTGGATCTTCGTGGTCAGCCCGCCCCGGGACTGTCCCATGCACGGATCGCCAGATCCCCCTTTTTCGAGCCGGCACCGTGTTGGTGGACGCGGACACACGAGTTGTCGATCATCACGATGTCGCCGTCGTAAGCCTCTGAGACCGCCTCCAGGAGCCGGTCCCACACACTCGAGGCCCGCCATCGGCAAAACCGGTTGTAGAGCGTCGTGCGCGGTCCATAGCGCTCCGGTACATCGCGCCATGACGACCCGGTGCGAAACCGCCACAAGATCCCATTGATCACCCGGCGGTCATCCACACGCTTCACCCTGCGGCTCTTGCGCGGCAGCAGCGGCTCGATGATCGACCATTCCTTATCGCTCAACTCGTGACGGCGCATACCAACCTCCTTCACAGGAGGTTGAATCAAATCTCTGACCTCAACGAAACCCGTTTATGGGGATAGGCCCTAAGAGCAGCACAAACCCTAGAGCGCGGTGCGGCGCAGGGAACTCCTGACAGCCATGCTGCAGCGGATGAGGAAGAGAGTGCCGATTATCAAGACCCGGTGTTTATGTGACGTGCAGCATTTGGCCTGACGGCAGACACCATGTGATTGCGGTTGTCCACAAAATCCCTTATATTGAGGATGACTAGCTGGGGGATAGTGAAATGCCCAAGACCATGACCCTGAATGTGCGCGTAAGCGGCCCGCTGGGCGATTTCGTCGCCAACAATATCGGCGATAACGGGGCCTATGAAAATGTCAGCGAATATGTCCGCGATCTTATCCGCCGCGACAAGGAACGCGCCGAGGCCGAAGGGTTCGCGCGGCTGAAAGTCGAACTAAACGCCGCATTCGCCGCACCGGAATCGGTCTATGAGGCACTCGACGCAGAGACGGTGATCGCCCGCAACTGATCGTATGACTACATTCCGTGTCCAGAAGCACGCAGGTCGGCGCCTCGACGAAATCTACGTTTATGCCCGCGTCAATTGGGGCGAAGAGCAGGCAGCCCGCTACATTCGAAGCCTGTTCGAACGGTTCGACGAAATCGCGGCTCAGAAGATTTCATGGCGCCCTGTTCCAGCCGAGTTCGGGGTGGATGGCTTCTACTGCCGCCATGAACATCATTATATTTACTGGCAAGTGCTCTCCGACGGCGTCGTCGGGATCGTCACGGTGCTTCACGAAAGAATGCACCAGTTCGACCGCTTTCGCGAAGACTTGCCGCGGTAGAGGTTAGGATACGCCCCGTAGGATATTGTAGGCGTTGTCATAACCTCGGAGGCGACAGGAACGAGTCCGGCGGATCCGCTTCAAAGGGGGAGGATCACCCGACTTTGATCCAGCTGGTACTCCCTAATTCGTGCGCTCTGCAATCAGCTTCCAGTGGACCTTGACCTCGGTTGAACAGTCCACTGGATACTGAACGACCAGGTCATTCCCCCATTGGGGTCGTTTGCGGGAAGGGGCGAGATCCTACCCTAAGAGCGACCGGCAACATTCTGCAGCTCGCATGACGGGACCCGGCCACGGTGCCGCTTGACGATTTCGGTGACGGTGTTCTTGCTGAGCCGCATCTCCCTAACGAACACCTGCTAATCCGTCCCAGAAATGCTGACCTCAGACAGCGCTTAGCCAGATTACCAAGCTGCGCGCAGGCTGGTTGTGCACGCGTGCTCCTCCCACTTGCCGGCCGCGGCTAGGGCTGTTGCTTGCGTAGCGTTACATGCCATCCGGGCGGATTGATGGGAACGATGAGATCGCCCTCGGCGGACGAGAGGTCCGCTTCGGTGACCCAGGCGAAGCGCTCCAGCGCCCCTGCACGCCACTGAGAGGCCGCCGAACCAAGAAGCAAGACGAGACAAATGAGCGACAGCAGGCGGGGCTGCCAACTCGCGCGGGTGACGATGAGCACCAGCGCCCAGGCGAGGCAGACATAAGGCACGAAGAAGTACCTGGCGCCGCCGCCGAAGGCAGATATCAGGGTCGGGTTGCTTCTGAAGCTGTATAGCGCCGACGTGTAGATGACGGCGGCGGATATCAGGAGCACTCCCATGTCGTGAAGGCCCTGGCGGTCCGAAGAGACAAGCCCGACGGATAGGGTCGCGGCCAACAGGACAGCCGCCAGTGCGATGACCCAGAATTCGATCTCAAGGAAATGGAACAGCAGGTCGTGGAAGAAATGCCCGACCGCCTGAACGAAGGAGCCCCCCACCGGTAGCGCCTGGGCGATAACCGGGTCGACACGTGGGTTGTCGATCAGGTAGCCGAACTGGACCGCGGCGACGACGAGCAGCGTCAAAAGCAGCACAGCCCTCCGCCTGCTCCTGGGCATCGTGAAGTACGAGGCGATCCAGACCGGGGCCAGCAGGACCGAGAACGGCCCGGTGGCGGATACGATCGCCACCGTGAACCATAGAAGGACGAACTGCCATGACTGGAGCCTATCCGGATCACAGAGTAGCGCCGCGATCAGGCTGAGGCACAGGATCCACTGAGCGTTGGTGAGGTTGAGAAACACCTCCCCCTGATGTGGTATCGCCACGAACAGAACAACGAAGAGCACCCGCTGCGTTGCCGTCAGGCGGGTGAGGTGAACGATCACGGCGACCCAGGCGGTCGCGAGTACGGACAGGGCCGCATAGATTGCTGGAGTCCACTCGATCGGCAGCAGTCCGGCAGCCGCTGCGCCCAGTCGCGGGAAGAGATGCAGATAGCCGGCATAGGGCTCTAACAGGGCTGAGAAACCGAGCCTCTGGTGCTGCTGAAGAAAGACCGTTCCGTCTTCGGCCCAGATCTGAGGCGACCCGATCTGTTCAGGCTGCCTGCTGATCAGCAGGAATATACAGATTGCTGTGGATATGAAGACCCAGGATATTTCACTTAGTGATTTTCGGTTCATGGTATTCGCAGCGTTGGGAGTGCATGACAACCATCGCGATGGTAATCTGCGATCGCTTTCAGCAAACAATCGAGCTGCTCGTTGGCCCTGGTAATCCGCAATCCATTAGACCCTGTCATCCCACTGTCCCCTTCTCGTAGCAGGTAGCCCGCGCTCTCACCTGACGCGCCTTCATCGGCCGCCCCCGGTTCAGTGCCACTGCAGACTGGTGCTCTCACAGAGCGCTGCAAAAATCCGTTACAGCGTCAAATTCCGGCAAAACCGCCACCTTTTACAAGTTCGCATTCCACCACAGCTTTTGGGTGATTTTCAGGGCGATTCGGGGGTGGATTTCGGGGGGTGTTCCTGGCGACCGGCACTGCCCCAGCCCGAAATGCAGCTTTATGCCTTCCCGGGCCGCTTGCCCATCACCAGGGCGGAGGCGCTTCGATCGACCCGCCGCGTCTCCTCTACGTATCGCAGTGCCGTCACCGGCGTCTTCCAGCGCCCGGCGCGCTGCACGGCAGTGACATCCCCGTCGGTCGCCTCCGCCACGGCCGTCGCCATACCCCGGCGCAGGCTGTGCCCGCCCCAACGGATCGGGGCAGTGATGGTTTTGCCGCCCCGGTAGGTGCTCCGGACATCCAAACCCGCCTCCCCTGCCCGCGCCTTCAGGATCAGCCGCACGCTCTGCGCCGTCAGGGCCGTGTGTTTGATCCCGCCCCACGGATCGACCCTGCGGAAGATCGGCCCCTCGGCGATGCCGGCTCGCTCCATCCAGTCGTTCAACGCCCGGACCGGACACAGGCTCGTCCCCGTCTCCGCGATGACACAGACATTGTCGCGATCGCCCTCATCCGTTTTCGTGGTTCCCAACCAGATCTCGTATCCACCGTCGACCGCCTGCAGGTGATCGGCCTCAATAGCGACGAGCTCGCTGCGGCGCAGCGCCCCCGCGTAACCGACCAGGATCAGCGCCCGGTCGCGCAGGCCGCGCAACCAGGTCGTATCGATTGCCGCCACGATCGTCGTCAGATCCTCGATGCCCAGCGCCTGCACCGCCTCCTGACGCACAAGGACCGGGTTGTTGCGGGCCAGGCCCTTCATCTGATTTCTGATGGCGGGATGCTTCCAGTCGAGCCCCTGCCCCGCCTCGCGGTAATAATGCTTCAACGCCGCCAGGCGCAGTCTCACGGTGGACAGCTTCTTTCGGGCGGCCGCATCGCCGGACGGCACCAGGGAGGCTAGGTACGTCGCCACCTGCTCAGGATGCTCGGTGAGCGGGGTCAGGTAGCGCGGCCGGCACCAGGCGCAGTATTGCCGCCAGCCGGTCTCGTAGCTGCGCCGGGTGTTTTCGCTCAAGGCCGCGTCGTTGTTGCGGCCGGCATCGCCGAGATTGGCGATCAGCGCCCGGTCGAGGGACGGGTCGAGCTCGACGACGCCTGGTGCCGTCGGGGCGGGAAGCGTCGTCGGCCCAGCGTCACTCTCAGTGTCACCCTCAGCGTCACTCATCGTCAGCGCTCCCGGTTTTGTGGCCGTGCGGGTCGTCTGAGCCGGATTCTAGCGGGTTTTCCATTGATATCGATAAGGAAAATTATCGCTACTGATATCAGATACCCCTTAGATGTATAGTTA
>NZ_FNBW01000007.1 GCF_900102465.1 Thalassobaculum litoreum DSM 18839
CCGCCTATGTCGAGCAGGTCTTGGTACCGACACTGCGGTCAGGCGACATCGTCGTGATGGATAACCTTCCGGCTCACAAGCCCGCCGCAGTCCGCGACGCGATTGAGCGGGCCGGCGCCGAGCTCCGCTTCCTGCCGCCCTACAGCCCAGACTTCAACCCGATCGAATTGGCCTTCTCCAAGATCAAGGCGCTACTCAAAAAGGCCGCCGCCCGAACCCTACAAGACCTCTGGGACGCAATCGCTCAGGCCATCGATGCCGTCACGCCGGAAGAGGCCAGAAACTACTTCACCGCTACAGGGTACGATCATGAGTGATCCGAAAACGCTCTAGTGAGGTGCCGCAACCGAGGGAGACATCGAAGGTCGAACGGCTATTCGACCTATTCGAGGCGGGAAAGATTTCGGAGGAGGCACTGCTGGCGGCGCTTGGTGTCGGACACGATCACTATTCACCAGACGAACTCACCACCGACAGAGCCCTTCGGGCCACAGAGAACGGGTTTCTGGGTGAAGCTGGGCTGGTAAGGATCCTTCAGCAAGGAAACCGCTAGCTACGACCCTAAGCGGTCATTCAGAGGCGCTACCGCGAACACCCGAAGGCTGGCCGACAACGGGCATTCAATAGCACTTCAAAACTAAGCCCTTCGATTAAACCATACCTGACTTCTTTTTATGGATGTGATCGATCTTCTGCGAGGACCGAAGATAAAACATGAAATATGGGTTCGTGACCTCAAGTTTGTCGTCATCCCACTCCAGTACGGGGGCGTCTCTCTTTATATCTTTTGCAATTCCATCCATTTGCTTGAGAGCGAGTTGGACACTCGAACCTACCGGAGTTTTGTCTATACAGACCTTATTTATTCTGCCCATGATCTCGTCGTAATCAAAGCTCAGTCTTGGCGGGTTTTCGATGAGGGCAAGGAGTATTGCACGATATACATCGCCTATAGACTCATCTTTCAGCGTGAACTCTTTCCGCTGTGTTCCGCGCTCTTTCGCGCCAGTGTGCAGTTTTTCAACCGTTCTCGAATAGTCAGTTTGAAGCGTTGTTCGTTCTAAGGCAGCGCGGTATTCCGCTTCAGAAACTTCGGTTCTTTCCTCCAGAACCTGTTTGTTTCTGATGCCTTTTTCAAGGCACAGATTCAAGCACAGGGATTGCATTAGCTGTGGCGAACCAAGGGCTTCGGTCGCGATTTTGTCGATTATTGCAGGCGCAATATCAACGCCGAGAGCCGAAAAGCCGCTACTCGCAATGAACTTCAGTTCATCAACGGTCCAGTAGTCGAAAAGAATTGAGTATGTACGACCTGTCAACTCGTCATTAGCGCGAACCATGTCATCTGATTTGTACGGAACAGAGGCAACGCAAACGCGAACGCCGCGTTCTGTGATCGCCTTGACCGATTTAGCAATTTCGATTTGCACTTCTTCTTCAATATAATGAAAATCATCTAAGAACACCACGAAATCACTTTCGTTGAGCTCTTTTACTACTGACTCAAAGAATTCAATGCCAAATTTTTGCGACGTAGCTGCAGATAACTCAATACCTCCGTTTATTTCTCCTTCAGTCTTTCCTTTGGCGATAATCACTCCCGCTTCAGCACTTACCTTACCTGCCGCACCTGCTTTCAGGATTCGTTCCTTGATCTTTTCGACTTCCTCCGGGCCACCAATCCAGCGCAGAACTGATTGCCAAAGATCGTTTGAGGAGCTGAGCGATTGGCCGGTAATGGGGATTATTCGGTCCGCCGTTAAGAGAGTGTCAACTAGAGCTGTTTTGCCCGTTTTGGATGGGCCAGATATGGAGATCACCATTTTCGGCATGTCGAGGGCAGCGGCGAGCTTTTCTTCGTTTTTTTCTTCGGCTCTCTTCACGTAAGTATGCGTAGGGGTTCCGTTCGGTACAAAAACCTCGAAAACAAAATCAGTCATCTATCACCTTCCATATTGAAATCTGAAAAATGAGCACCGGCGCACGCAGCGCGCGACTTCGATGCCAATACTAAGCCAGAACATGACAGGTGGAACAAGAGGGTTCACAATATCTAGCCGTCGACTGTAACTGGACATAATTGTGCGTCGCCCCCAAGTAGCCACCCGCTCGCGATTTCCTGGTTGCTCCCGCTCGTGCTTCGCGCGGCGAACGTCCCCTCCCCACCGATACTGTTGAAAAAGGCCATCTTGCCGCGGATCCGAGGCGCTGATTCACTTCTCCTGTAGCGGGAGGACGGGCCGATGATGGGTGAACGGACGGTGGTGCAGGAGGAGTTGTTCTACGGCTTCAACCTGGAACGACATGTGCCCGGCGATCATCTGCTGCGGGCCATCGACCGGTTCGTCGATTTGTCGGATCTCCGCCGGCATCTGGCACCGTACTACAGTCCGATCGGCCGCCCGTCGATCGATCCGGAGCTACTGATCCGCATGCTGATTGTGGGCTACTGCTTCGGCATCCGCTCGGAGCGGCGGCTGTGCGAGGAGGTTCACCTGAACCTGGCCTATCGCTGGTTCTGTCGGCTCGGCCTGGAAGGTGACGTGCCGGATCACTCGACCTTCTCCAAGACCCGCCACGGCCGGTTCCGGGAGTCCGACCTGCTGCGCGAGCTGTTCGAGACCGTCTTGCGGCGCTGCATGGCGGAAGGCCTGGTCGGCGGCGAGGGATTTGCGGTGAATGCCAGCCTGATCGTGGCGGATGCCCACCGGCAGCGCGGCGTGGCCAGGACCGAGGATCTGCCGCAAGCCGGTCGCGCCGTGGAGGAGTACCTGGCCGTTCTCGACGATGCGGCGTTCGGCGCGGCGACACCGGTCCCGCCGAAGCATCTCTCGCCGGCCGATCCGGCGGCGCGCTGGACCGCATCCTGGGGCGGACCGGCGGTCTACGCCTACTGCACCAACTATCTCATAGATGTGGATCACGCGGTCATCGCGGACGTCGAAGCGACGACCGCGGTACGGCAGGCCGAGGTGGGGGCCGCACGGACCATGATCGACCGCACCCGAGAGCGCTTCGATCTTTGGCCGGAGCGTCTGATCGGGGATACCGGCTACGGCTCGGCGGAGATGCTGAACTGGCTGGTCCACGTCCGCGGGATCGAGCCGCACATCCCGGTCTTCGACAAGTCCAGGCGCACCGACGGCACGTTCTCGCGCGAGGACTTCACCTACGATCATGACAGCGATGCCTACACCTGCCCCGGCGGAAAGCTTCTGCAGAACAACCGCCGTTCGTTCACCAAGCCGCGGAGCGGCGTGACCAAGGACGACACCCGGATTTACCGGGCCAGCAAGTCCGACTGCGACGCCTGCCCGCTGAAGCCGAGTTGCTGTCCCAAGGAACCAGCACGCAAGATCCCCAGATCAATCCATGAAGGCGCCCGGGACATGGCCCGCGACATCGCCAAGACCGAGGCCTATGCTACCTCCCGCCGACAGCGCAAGAAGGTCGAGATGCTGTTCGCTCACTTCAAACGCATCCTGAAGCTCGGCCGATTGCGACTGCGCGGCCCCTGCGGTGCCCGAGACGAGTTCCTCCTCGCCGCCACCGCCCAGAACCTCCGGAAACTCGCCAAGATCTGCATCGCTCAGAGCCCGATGCCGGCAACCTGACGGTCGGGACGCCTTTGCGCCCAGGCCCGGGGAGCATCGCCATGCCTCAACGGCGATCCAACCGCCGACTTCTTCAACAGTATCCACCCTGTGCTGTCGTTTGATCATGAGGCACTATCACCATCAGAACTACGATCTTCAAGCTATACGGACGCGCCCTAGATTTAAACCGTGACGAGATATAGAAAATGAACAGACCCGACGAAAAGCTTATCACATTAATGGATCTAACCGTTGATCGCATCGATACTACGGAAGACGTTTTTCATCAACTTTCTCGACTAAGTCTGTACATAAAAAATAAAAAACTTATGTGCAAAATCGATACGGGGAATGTTCTGATAGACGATATTCAAGAGGATATTGAGTTTTACTACAATGAAACCATGACCGCGATTCTGGCTGGAGAGAACGGTAAGAATTTCAAGAAGCACTACGACCAGCTCAGCAGAGAAGGCCGAACGCACTATTGGTGGAGGGGTCAACAGCCGACTGATGTCAACATATCGTACTTCATTCCTTGGCCATGAGGTTTCAGAGCATTTCGACAGCTTCTCGCAGCTGATCAACGTTCACGTCGATATATCGCTGTGTCGTCGAGATGTGGCTGTGTCCCGCCAGTTCCGCGAGCAAACGCACGCCGACGCCCTTGTTCGCCAGTCGGGTGATGTAGGTCCGGCGCCCGCTGTGGCTGCTGGCGCCCTTCAGCCCGCACGCCCGGTAGATTTCCATGAAGAGCTGGCACATCGTGTTGGCGGAGAAGTGCCCGCCCTTTTGACTGGCGAAAAGCGGGTGAGCTGGGTTATCCAGCTTGATCGTCGCCGCGTAGTCCGCAAACGCGCGCCGTAGCCGCTGGTTCAGGAACACCGTGCGGGTCTTGCCGCCCTTGCTCTGTTCCGCTGCGAGCACGAATTGCTCGCGCACGGCGCCGCCCACGTCGTAGACATCGCCCACTTTAAGTGCGGCGATCTCCTTGGCACGAAGACCGGCCAGGAAGCTCACGAGCACGATTGTTTCGTCCCGCTCCGGATGACGTCGGCTGCGGCAGTAGTGTAGCACTCGTCGGAGTTGGGCTTCGTTGAGCGTTTGGGCTTGGCGCATTCAGAACCTCCGAAAACCAAATACTTCGTCATAAATGACTGTATTTTCTGAGGTATTGGTTGGGCGACCGAAATTAGATCGCTCCATAGACCCATATATCTCAACGACTTACTTCAAAATCTCATGGAATGTGTATTCTATTAGGTTTTCTGTTTCACGGCATTCCCGTCGCTGCTTCGCAGCGCCAACGCGTTTTCAGCTCTCGTTCGTCTTCGCTGCGCTCACACGTCCGTTCGCATCAACGCAATGCTTTCAGCCTCAACGGGATGGGCGATCTCTGTAGATGTTGATGTCATAGAGAGGCATCTAGCCTCTCTATGACGGGCCTCTCTGTGAGTGCCTCCGTCAGTGATTGCGCACAACCAGCCGAGAGCTGGTAGACGGGGTTACGCTGTCGCCTTTACGTGCGTGGAGTTGTTCGCAACGCAGTGCCTAAGGACCCAATCACCGGCCCGATGGCACATATGAGGTACTGGCGGCTGCCAGCCTCTTTTCTCATTCCTGCCGCATAGGTTTTACAAGCCCGTTGCGACTTTGCTTGTTGATCCGCCTCTGCTGGAGCGGTCTGCGCGGGCGAGGTCCGCTGGCATCAACATCGGTTGGCAAGCTCAACGCCGTTCTGTGGAGCGCGATGCGCAGATAAATACGCAGTGATGGCTAATCCCTCGTATCTGCTGTTATTTATCAACGAGGTAGGAAATAAGTGAGAAGAACGATTTTGAATGAGGTGCTGGACGTGTTGCTTGAGCACCGGCTGGTTGCCAGCGAAAGCGAGTTCAGCAGGGATTGGCTCGGTCGCAGCGATAGCTACATGCGTGGCCTTCGTTTCCACGATGCGCTGCCCAGCATCGGCGCCATCGCGATCTGCGCCAGCAAGTTGCAGCACTATGGGTATAGGCTCGCTGACGCGGGCAGGTATGAGGCATTGGCCGAGCGCTTCATCGAACTCAGCGACGCATGCCATCGCCAGATCAATGCCCGATGTGAGGCGGCTTGGCTTGGGGAGCTCGAAAAGGGGCCTGCTAGCAAAAGAGCGCCCCGCGCAGTTTGAGAGGGTGAAGTACTTATCGTTTCTGGATGGTGATTTTGCATCACCCCGATCAAGGGTAAATACGGTATGAGCAGCCGGGCCCTCCAAGATATCCAAACATCCCTCAACGCCATCCGAGGTGAGTTGGATCAAGCTAACTGGGAAGCCCGCCTTGAGGCGCTGCAACTGATGCTGTCGACGAGCGAGGAGGTCCTCGCCATGGCACGCAAGTTAGGTGCGCCCAAACGCCGTAGTGTGAAAGCTCGGAGGGCAATCCCGGCGCCCGTGAAGCGTAAACATCAGAAGACAATCAAGGTGGCGTCCGATGCTCCGGCAAACACCATCGATGTTGGGCCTTTGCAAGCGCCTCAACGACCGATGCCGCCGTTGGGTTCTCAACGGAGCGACTGACGTAGTGCAGGATTACGCGCGTAATTCACGGTCATGGTGGTGCGCTAGACCGATATCAAATTGGTTGTTCGAGTGAACGACAGGCATAGCTGAGATGCTTCGTAGGCGTGTCCTCAGGATCGCCAGATTGGCCCTGGCGATCCTGGTGTTATGGGTGATTGGGCGCTGACCTACGCAGCAACGCGAGGTGCTCTCAAGCTGATATCTTCAAGCTTTCGCAAGAGATCACGGATGCTGCCGTCCCCACCTTCGATCAACTCCAACAATTTGGCATCGGATCGACTGATACCTTCTTGTTCAAGTATCCATCGGGCTCTGTCTAACCAGTGGGATGTGTTCGCCAGCGGCAGTTCGACGATGTCGCATCGATGCCGTAGTCCTGGCTCGACCGCATGCAGCTTATTCGTCGTAAATATGAACGTACCCACTTCGCAGTTCAGGTCCAATTCCCATCGTAGTTTGTATTGCAGGTCATCTGGCACCTTGTCGATTTCATCGACAATGGTGACTGGTAGCTGCACTCCGGCAAAGAGATCCAAGCGTCGCGTGTTGGCGATCCGCTGGAAACTCGCATTGCTGAGATCTGTTGCTCGATAGAAATTGTCGCCTCTGAAGCCCAGACCCGCAGAACGTTCTTGGGCGATGATCTTTGCCGTTGTGGTCTTGGCGGTTCCGTATGGGCCGTAGAACAGCATGCTGCCATGCCTCTTGTTCTCGGCATATTCAAGGAGGCGCTGTCTAGTCGATGAGTCCGCAAAGACCAGGTCGTTGAAGTCGAGCGGTTCATAGTGTTTTTGGAAGATTTTCATTTTGGTTCTCCTTTCTGTGGGAGGTCGATTGAGGGGCCGCCGGGGGCAGCGCCTCCAAGATCAGGTCTCAGGCTGCTAGTGTTGCTTCATCGTCGACGCATTCGATCTCATCGTCGTAGTTGATGAAGCCGGACACCGATTGTTCGCGAGACTGGTTCTTTGCTCGCGCTTCCGCTACGGGCTCCATAGCGTCACCAGCTTCCGATAGCCGCTTTCCCGCTTCCGAGAGAACGGCCCTCACGAGGGTCGTCTTCCCGCTCCCAAAGATGATACCGGCCTTGCCATCAGGCTCGATCCGGACGAGGGCGACAGAGAATGCGTAGTCGCCATCGGGCGCGGGTTGTAGGCTGTCGTCTGGCGTGAAACGCGGGGAAATCAGCGTTTCAGAGAACAGCCGCTCTTCGGCGAGCTCTCGGTGTCGCTTGGCGAGTTCGGCTGCGCTCGGGCCATCCTTGGGTTTGCGACGAATTTCTTCGACGCCTCCGTGTTCTTCGATCCAATCGGAGAACTTTTGATCATTGGGCAGATCTGCTTTTGCAGTCTGCAAAACACGTACGTACGCGTAGATCCGGTTGTTCTCGCTGCCGAAGACGGATCGGACGACTTTAAGCTCCGGGCTCGTGTTGCTCCGCGAGGGGATACCGAGGTCGTCTAGCGCTTTTGTAAGAGCTTTTCGGAGTTTCCGATCCTCTCTCAACTGCTGCAGAACAGTGTGGCACCTCTCGAGTATCGAATAGAGCTCCTTGTTGCTGCTCTTGAATAGTCCGTCTTCCCAGGTTTTCCGCTGCTTCTGCAGTGCACGGATCTCACGCGCAAACGCCGCAGCGTCGGTCTGGAGGGTGGATTTTGACATCGTTTCATTCCTTCGAATTAAGTCACAACGCGAGGATCGCGGTGCTTCGAAGGAGATACCTTGATGCATCATATAAGGGCGCATACATTCAAGGTATTGCATCTTATATGTATGAATTTGACGTCACCGCGATTTGGGGTCAGGGCGCATGGAAATCAGAGGGATCGGTGAGACACTCGACTTCTATGGTCGGTTCACATCGGCAGACCAGGAGCAGCCGTGGTTCTGGGTGAAGGACATCTATCGGTACGTTTACTGGTTCGAGTATCTAGCGCTCAGCCCAAGCTATGAACTTGCTAGGCGTCATCGCGCTGGTGCCGATCTCGACGAAAAGGCGCTACCCGATGATTTTGACGAGGTGCTCGCGGTCTATGACGATCTCGGGGACGTCCAGCACACGCTGTTTCGACACTGGTGGCGGAATGTCGGCCTACGGAATTTTGGGTTCAGCTGTGAGAAGCCGAAAGTGTGGTTGGTTGGCAAAACAGGGGATGGCATCGACCCAGACCCGGATCTCGTCAACGAGTTGGGCTATTTCTTCGAAGAAGAGTGGTTGGATTATGGTGAGCAGGAGACGATGATCCTCGCTGTGCCAGTCGGCCTCACGAACTCCGAGATCGCCAATGGTCTGGCGGAGATCGTCCAGCGGCTTGGCTTGGAGCACCAAGCATTGAAGCCTTCTCCTGCCAAGTACAGCCTCGCGGAGGGACGCTTTCGAGCCGATGCGCTGCGCCGGTACCATCGGGCTGCGCTTTACCAAACCATGAACCCGAAGCATCCGCATTGGAAGGTTCGCACTGATGCATTTGCAAGCCGAGACACGCCGACAGAAACGCCCGATATGGAAGAGCGCAAGAACCTCGCCAATGGCGCAAGGCGGTGGATTGAAACTGCTCGCATGATCGCCGAAAACGCAGCGCGCGGAAGCTTCCCGAAATATGACATTCAACCACATGCGCTGCGGTTCGATTACCCCGACCTTCGAGAACGCATTATCCGTCGATACGAATGGCAGGATCGGGAGGCCAAACGCGAAACCCAAAAACTTGAGAGAAGTACTAGGGCCGCTCTTTCAGTGGGGCGCTGAGAACGCTTGTCTCATCAGTGTTTCGCAACACTTCCGGGAGCCACTGTTTTCGAACCGACCTTGCGCCCACGTGGAGCTGTTTTGAGTGCTTCATTGATGGCCGCATCCAGTTCGCCCGCCATCGCCGCTGCTTTCAGGGCATCGAACGCAGGCGCGACTTCCTCAAGCTTCTCAACGAACACCGCGTTGCTTTTTCCATTGAGTGGGAGCACGCGGCTACCATAGCGGCATTGAACGTACCAACCGCCGTCCTGCTCGAAGAACCAGGGACGGACCCGCTTCTCAGTGTGGACGGGCACCCGTTCGCCAGCGTCGTTCTTCTGCCATCGCCGGATTGTGGCATGGTACTGCTCGCCTGCCTTGGCCGCAGCCACCACATGCATCTGTTCATCCAGCGCGGTCGCTAATTTACGTCGGCGGGCAAGCGCGGGGTCTGACGTGCTTTCGCGTTGGACGGACTTCAGGGTCAGCTTCGCCAAGTGGGTCATTGTCTCTGCTCCATCGCTGTTCATGTTGTTAGCTTATGGTCAGAGAATCTCGATTTCCTATCTATTTAGCGCAGTCGAAGAGAGGATCTAATACGAGCCAGTCTGTGAGTTTTTGAGACGCTATCTTTTTGAAACGAATGAACGGATCACGTCCCAAGTGCGCAAAAAGGCGTTCCTCAAATCTGCGCGAAACAGATATTCTTTAACAGTCCTATCCATCAAATCTAAGTCCACCGCCCCTCTTGAGTGCTTCGCTATCGGACGCATGGCCTTGACCAAATTTATTATGTCGTCGGACGACAAGTTTAATGGTGCGCCCAACTTGTAAATGCGAACAGATTTTTGTAATCGGTGTGCAACTATGAGATTGTTGGTGCGCGGTGTGATGTCAAACACCGTTTGAAAAAATGGAATTGCATGCTCGTGGGCATCAGAAGCGGCCTTGGCAAGTGACTTAAAAAACAAGCCATTCGGTTGTTCAGATCGAAAGCGTGAGCTCCCCAGTTCAACCAATGATTCTGGCAGAGCTCTAGCTTCACCAAGACCGGAATACAGAAATTGCGTGGGATTTTCCTTAGAGAAATTTTCTCGTAAGAATCTTCCATCCTTAGCCAGGGTTCTCGAATTTTGAATAGGATTAAAGAAGAGGAACAAAAGTTCGTAACCTAGCGCGTCATTGAATTCAGATTGACGTTCGATACATGCTTTTGTCAATAGCGACATTTCCCTATGGCTTCCATATTGGATAAACATAAATTCAGCTCTTCCGTCGGAACCTTGATCAGAGTCAAAGAACCACTCAAATATGGAACCGGGATGCCCGTCCTTGATACCCATGCTTCCTCAAGCCTTTATTTTAAAATTACCATCTTCTTCATCGCTCACGAAACGATCCAGATTCAATTTAATTGCCTCAATTTTTATGTTGACGGTTTTACTGAGCGCGACCGGGGTCAATTAGGTGGTCCAGTCGGAGAGTTTGAGTCTGGCCAAACTGGCCGCACGATTTCAGCTGGTGCTTAGACCGTATCCGAGAGGCGGTTTAGCGGGCAAGAAGGCTTCGGGAGCCGGAGGTCGATAGCCGAGCGAGCTGTGCGGTCGTTCGGTGTTGTAGAAGCACCTCCAGTGTTCGATCAGCACTTGGGCTTCACGCAGCGTGTATAAAGATCTCGGGGTTCAGGCACTCGTCCCTGAGTTTGCCGTTGAAGCTCTCGTTGTAGCCGTTCTCCCAGGGCGAGCCCGGGGTGATGAACAGGGTGCGGACCTGCAGCCGGTCGAGCCAGGTCCGGACGGCGAGAGCTACGAACTCCGGTCCGTTGTCAGAGCGGCCATGCTCCGGCGGACCATGTCGCACGAACAATTTGCCGAGCACGTGTAGAACGTCCTGGCTATTGAGCTTGCGCTTCACGTGGATCGCTAGACATGTCCAGCTGTACTCGTCGATCACCGTCAGCATCCGGAAGGTACGACCGTCATGGGTGCGGTCCTGGACGAAGTCGTAGGACCAGACATAATTGCCATGGGTCGGGCGCAGACGGATGCAGGAACCGTCGTTCAGCCACAGCCGGCCCCGCTTAGGCAGCTTGCTTGGAACTCTCAGCCCTTCCCGCCGCCAGATCCGCTTCATCCGGTTCAGGCCAACCTCCCATCCCTGCTGCCCAAGCAGCGAATGGGTGCGCCGGTAGCAATAGCGGCCGAACCGGGAAGCGAGCGAGATGATGGTCCGGGTCAGGACATCCTCGTCCGCTCGTCCTTCAGGGATCTTGCGCTGTGTCGAGCGGCGTTGCCCGAGAACCAGACAGGCCCGGCGCTCGAACACGGAGATCGCAGCGCCAACGTGCTCGACACAGCGGCGACGGCGGGAAGGGCTCAATACTTTCCGGTGAGTGCCTCGTTGAGGATCAGCTTGTCCAGCGTCAGATCGGACACCGCCTTGCGAAGCCGGGCGTTCTCCCGCTCCAGCTCCTTCAGACGGTGGGCCTGGCTGACCTCCATGCCGCCGTACTCACGACGCCACCAATAGAAGCTCTGCGCTGACACGCCCAGGCCCCGGCAAATCTCACCGACCGTCGCCCCCTGGCTCAGCCGAACCTCGGCTTCCCGTAGCATTCCGATGATCTTTTCTGGCGTAAATCTCTTCCGGCTCATATCGACCTCCTCAAAGCCTCGATACGGCCAGATCCTAACCGTCACCCCGGACCACTTTCACGGACCTAGGTCATACCGATACCGCAATCTCGTCGAGCGCTTCTTCAGCAAGTTCAAACACTTCTGGGCCGTCGCCGCGCACTACGAAAAGCACGACGCCAACTACCTCGCTCTCGTAAAACTCGACGCTTCCCGAATATGGATGCGCTTTTATGAGTCGGTCACCTAGAGTCTCTACGTCTTGACTCTCGCGATGATAGCGCAATACCATAAATATGTACTATCTTGGGGGATGAAAAAATGCCTGAGAGCGGATGTAAACACGGGGCTGTAAGTGCACTCACCTTGGGGCGCATTCAAGACGACGATGAAGCACGGCAGTATATTTCTGATATTGATTTCACCCAGCTTAAATCTCAATTTCTTTGTGGATCTCAAGATAAAGAAGGATTAGGCTGGTCACAAGACAAAGCAGATGCCGTAGAGTCCCTTTTCAAGGAATGGCTATATTTGAAGCGTGTCTACTATGGCGAGTTAGTGCCCCCGGATTTTATTTGCCAGGATTTATGGCAGATCTACTTGAAGGACTCGATTAAGTACGTAACCGATACGTCTGCGATTTTTGGACAGTATTTGCATCACTTCCCATATTTTGGAATAGGGGATAAACAAGAGAAAAAACGGCGTGAGGTCGCGTTTTTGCACACAAAATCGCGATACAAAGAGCTTTTCGGTAAGGAATGGCCGACAATCAGTTAGTAGCACAAATGTACTACTACCTACACATTGAAAAAAATATGGGCAACAGCATCCGAACGCTTGTTGCCCAAAATATTGGTAGACATTATTTCCGCAATCTGTTTTTTCCTGGGCGGAGGTTGTCCCAACATCAAGCTGTGAGTTTCGACGTTCATAGCGATTCGGCAAATCAAACAATACAAATTATTCAAAACTCTTCGCCAATGGTAAAGATTGTTCTATGCAATATGCCCTTCGGAATCCATAGAGAAGTTAATAAACCTATAAAATATATCACCACATTGCGAAATCCAATAGAGAGAGCCAGATCCTATTGGAAGGAAATGTATAGGCATAGAAATAACTCTCCATACTGGCGAATTTGTGAAGAGAAAAACTTTGATATCGAAGAAATTTGCAACACTCAGATAGTATTATCGTTGACTAATGATCAAACAAGGATCGTATCAGGTACAAATCAACTTGAAATCGACTCACAGATTCTAAATTTTGCAAAAAATAATATAAGAGATCATTTTGTTTTGATTGGCCATATGGATCAGACCGAAAAATTTCTCGTTAGGTTGAAAAAGCTCTTAGAGATAGAGAATTCAACAGATGTTCACGACAACAAAGCTCCAGATCGCGATGATACGCCATTTCCCGATTACTTCGACGAAGTAATGAAGTTCTATAACAAGTATGATGACGAACTATGCGCATGGGTGAAAGAAGAGGATTTTAAGAAGAGAGATGTGGAATGTGTGAAATAAATAGATCTTATGAAGAAACTGTCCCTCAAGAAGTTTTTCAAACTTTTGATGATAAATATTGCTTATCAGTCGTCAATGATACCAGTCACTGTTCGAAAGTGTTGACCTGGTTTCATGATCTCTCGGTTACTCGCTATCTGGAAGTTAGGTTTCACCAACAGACTTTAAGAGATATAGAAGAGTTTTTTAAATCACATTTTACTCGAAATTCCGTATTAATAGGTATCTTCTACGACAGTGAGTTAATCGGATATTATTCCCTGAAGTGGAGTCCAATTCACAAGGTTGGAGAGATCGGGGTCGTGATTGGTGAAAAGAGACACTGGGGCAAGGGAGTCGTTAAAATTACGAGGCCAACTATCGTCCGAGCGATGTTTTCATTTTTTAATTTATATAAAATACAAGGGCGAGTTTATGCGTCAAACAGATCTTCCGTCCGAGGCTATGAGGATGAAGGCTGGAATCGGGAAGCGGTCCTTCAGGAACAGTTTATCTTCAAGGGGAGACGTGTAGATGAGATTATTTTTTCCATAAAGAAAGATTCATTCTTTGGAGTAACGAAAAATGACTGAATTGCAACTACATGAAAATAATAAAAATGTCTGCAATCAGATAGTTTTGAGTGTCGATTTACAAGAGGTTAAGGTCCGATATCTTTGTGTTTCTAAAACTCAGGGTGGTCTTGGGTGGTCGGATGAACGAGCGGATGTGGCGATTAGAAATTATCGTATTTGGCTTTATCTTGTGAAGAACTACTTAAACACTGATTTACCGCCCAGCAAGGACATCGACGAGGTATGGCATTGCCACATGCTGAATACGGAAAAGTATATTGACGACTGTAATAGGATATTTGGATTCTATTTACATCATGATCCGTATTTTGGTTTGGGTGATAACGCTGATCGTCTTAGGGTAGCATATCAAAGTACTAAAGAGTTATTCTACAAGTGTTTTTCGATAGATATCGATAAGGGTCATTTTTGATGAAGAAAATTTCATTCTCAGATCATATGAAGATGTTTGGAGTAAATATCATACCGGGATTATATGCGGATCAAAAGGCTTCGCTGTCAGAGGCTTGCAATCGAGTTCTTTATTCGGGGCCGCAGAACGTTGCGTACGAGAAAGATGGATCTGCTTATCGCTCTGTTTATGATTTAGATAAAGAAGACCGGTACTTCATGGAACTTCTTCACGGCCAGCGGGTGAAGTCAGTGTTTCGGCAGTACTTCAAGAGAAGTTTTTTTGTTCATCAATATAAATTGAATCCAAAATACCCTACGGTAGGAAGAGGGTGGTCATGGCATCAAGACTCTTGGTTCATGCTGAATAACAAATTAAGTAATCAAGAGTTTCCATTGCAGCATAATATAAATTGTTTTCATTTGGCGATCGCCGTAGATTCGTGCGAGAAGCATAATGGGCTGCTTAAATTTATATTGGGGTCCCATTTAGCAGGTGTTTATTTGCACGAATCGGTTTGCGGGTCTTTTTCGATAAATGAAAAAACTCTCGATACGATGTTAAAGCGTTTAGATATATTTTCACCTGAACTAGCCGCTGGTGACGCGGTATTGTTTCATTGTGACCTTGTTCACTCTAGCGACGAGAATGGCAGCGCCGGACACCGTAGAATGGTCTACTTGTCCGCATACGATTCAGACTGTGCTACCCCCGTACCGCACCGTCATACGTCGTTGGCTCGGCCGCCCAGAGAGGAGGACCAAATCGATACATAGCTTACGGGAAATCATATCAAAAGGTCCTGCTTCTGACCTCGGTCCGTGAATGTGTTCCGGGCTGACGAAAAGGATCTGCCTGTATTGGTCCTGATTGCATCTTAGGTCCCTTATGTAGAAGGAGCAGTAAGTCGATTGAGAGCAGACCGACGAAACGCGAGAGCCGTTTGAATGAAGAGCAAGCCGTTCAGGTTAACATTTTTGTGCGGGATGTTCGGCGGCCTTGTGCGGGATGGTCAGCGGCGGGGATAGAAATCCTCAGATACGGGGAGTCTTCGCGAACAAGCGTGCCCACCTTATCGGGCCTTTCGACGACCAGCGGGAAGAGGCTTTGGCGGCACCTCACCCGCTTCCGGCTCAGTCAACAACTGCACCAGCGACACACCCAGCGCCCGTCCCAGCTTTTCAATGACGCCAATGCTGGGGTTGGCCGTGCCGCGCTCGATGCGGGCAACAGAAGAGGCGTCCACTCCGGCCTCGTGGCCGAGTTCTTCGATAGTCAGGCCCTTCTCCGCGCGTATCCGACGCAGGTTCCAGCCAACGATCTGACGCGCCTCCATATTGGCAAGCGACCAGCTTGCATCATCTTAATACAGGGCGTATAATCCCTATATAAATTTAGAGAGCTACAGCGGCCGACGGTGCTCTTCCTTTCGACGCACTAACCAAAGGAACCGGGATGCGGTTACGCACCATTCTGTGCGCGGGGATGCTCGCGCTCACGGCGACGAGCGCGCACGCGCTGGATAGATCACCCGAGAACCAGGCCTCCGATGCTTCTCGAATTGATGCAATGCGCGTCAGCGGCGGAGAGGTTGATCGGAGCGCTCTCGCCGAACTTCAGGCCAACTTGCTGCGCTGGATTGGCGATCACAGCCCCTACGACGTATCGGAGCTGTTCGACCAACTGCCCGCAGTCGCCTTCTGCGATCACGGGGCGACCTACATCTACAAGGGCAAGCCCATGCACTTCGGGGATCGGTTGGCTGGCGTCTACGATAACGTGGACGAGCAGATCTGTCTGGCGAACCCCTGGGACATCAACAACAAACGCCACCAAAGCGTTCTGCTCCACGAATTGATCCATTTCGTGCAGTTCCGCAGCAAGGGCTGGTTCTGCCCGCAGAAGACCGAGTGGGAAGCCTACAAGCTGCAGGAGGCGTGGATGCGGGAGAACGGCTTGGAGCCGAACTTCAATTGGGCCTTCATACTTCTTGAAAGCGGTTGCGGTGTTCGCGACCGGCATCCGTGACAGGGTCGGATGGATTGATTTCGGAAGTATGGCTGGGGGCAGGGGAGGGCGCTTTCGCTGGTGGGCAAGAGCGTTTCCAGTTACTGTGTTATCAACACTGATCCGCGTGTCATAAAGGCTTGAAAATGTAGCGCATTTTGTAGCGCACCACGTAATTCAACCTGTAACTAGAGCCAAATCCGACCATATTGAATCATTTCATCATTCAATATGGTCGGTGAATTTGCCTCTAAAACAATGAGATAGAGCAGATTCGCGCACGCTGACGCGATCACGAAGTGATCCCGTCACCGCACGATCTGCTCTAATTGAAAAATAATAGAGTATTTTCGTTTTATCCAATCATAATCCACGTGTCGGGGGTTCAAGTCCCTCCTCCGCTACCAACAAATTGCACATTCGAAGAACCGCCAGACAGCGTGGTTAGGGTTTCGATCCGGGTCCGGGCTCGCAGGTCGTATTGACCGCGGCCCGGGAGCGGGTGGACCTCAATCCGCTCGAAGACCCGCTGCAGCACCTGACGGGACGCGGCCATATCGGCCGGGTCGCTCCGCAGGGCTGTGACGAGTTGGTCGACTGCTCGCTGGTATTCCGCGAGCATCTTCGGATGCAGGGACACCACGTTGTCGTCCGGTTGCACCAGTTTAGAATTCAACTCGTTGCGCTCCGCCTCGAGAGCCTTCAGCCGTCCTGCCATTGCATCCGAGAAGCCGATCCGAGTCAGCGTGGCCACGGCGTTGTCGATCTCGCGTTCGACATCCTGGAGGCGCGCGCGTGTGCGGCCTTCGGTTTTCGCCTGCTCCTTCGCCAGCCGTTTCCGCGTGGCGTCGTATTCACGGACAATGGCTGCCAAGGTGTCCGGCGACTTCAGGTCGCGTTGGACGGTGGCCAGCACGCGGCTAACGGCATCGGCCATGACGACTGTCCGGGTGTTCGAGCACGCGGCGTCACCCTGCTCACGATTCGTTGAGCAGGCGGAACGCCCCTGATACCGGATCTGATATGTCCCACCGCAGACGCCGCAGCGCAGAAGCCCGGACAGAAGATGCTTCTGGTTCCGCTGGATCGGACCTGTCTTGTGGTCAAACCGACCCTTCTGTCGCTGCACCGCCTGCCAAAGCGGCTCGTCGATAATCCGCAGGCCAGGCATCTCCATCACCACCCACTCGTCGCGCGGGTTCGGGCGAGAGACGCGTCGTCCGGTGTCAGGATCCTTGATCATGCGCACCCGGTTGTAGACCAAGGCGCCGCGATAGGCCTCATTCCAGAGAATGCCGGATCCGCGCTCCCTGTTGCCGCTAATGGTCGAAGCCCGCCAATTGCCGCCAGCGGGCGCCGGAACAGCGTCGAGATTGAGCCCGTGCGCGATCGTCCGCGCCGGCGCTCCTGCTGCGTACTCCGCATAGATGCGCCGAACGATCTCAGCCTCGTCCGGATTGACCGCGCGCAATCCCTTGACGGGCTCGCCTCTGGCGTCGAGCTCACCGCGCACCACGTCGTACCCATAGGCACGTCCGCCGGGAATATAGCCGGCCACGGCCCGGCCCATCTGACCGCGCCTGATCTTCTTTGCAAGGTCGGCCAGGAACAGCGCGTTCATCGTGCCTTTGAGCCCGACGTGCAACTCGCTGATCTCGCCCTCGCCGACTGTGACGATCCGGGCTCCGGCGAAGCCGATCCGCTTGTAGAGTGCGGCGATATGCTCTTGGTCTCGCGACAGGCGGTCCAGAGCTTCGGCCAGGACGATGTCGATCTCTCCGGCCTTCACGGCTTCCAGCATGCGGAGCGCCTGCGGGCGGCTGAGAAGATGGGCGCCGCTGATCGCATAGTCGGCATAGACGGCGGCCTCGGTCCAGCCTTGACGTTCCAGATAGGATCGACATAGGCGCACCTGGTCGTCGATCGACCGCTCGCTCTGGTGCTCGGACGAATAGCGAGCGTAGACGCCCACCCTGGTCATGATGCGGCCTCCCGCTTGCGCTGCTCTTCAGCATGATGCTGCGCGGCCAGCCGTCGGGCAATGATCTTGCCTATCTCAACCGCGGCCTGCTTCTCCGTCAGGGGAGGCAGTTCGGGATTAGGATTGTCGGCCGGGCGCATGGGTCAGCGCTCCGTGTTCGCGCTGGCACAACGTTCATGCTGGTCGGGCTCGCATCGCGCGTCAAACTCCTGGCCGAGGCGCTGGAGTTCGGCCAGGCCGCTGCGGTCTGCCCGCTCAACACCGACGCCCGTATCACCGAAGAGCTCGGCCGCAAGCTGGATGTCAGCGGCCCAGCGCTCCTCGTAGCTTCCCGACGATGCGAAGACGACCCGGGCGATACCTGTCTGCACGATCTGCGCAGCGCAGTGGGCGCACGGGTGGGCGGTGACGTAGATCGTGCAGCCGAGCAGGTCGCGCTGGGCGAACAGGATGGCGTTGTGCTCGGCGTGGAGGGTGAGGCGGAGCTTCACGTCCCGGTCGGTCATGCGTGCCCCGTCGTCGGCCAGACCGCGAGGCAGGCCGTTGTAGCCGGTCGACACGATCCGGTGCGCGGGGTCGGCGATCACCGCCCCGACCTTGGTGGATGAGTCCTTACTCCAGGACGCGATCAACTGCGCCACGTCCATGAAGCGGAGATCCCACTTGGTGATCGCCATCGCTCAACCCTCCACCGGCGACTGAGTCAGCGCGACAAGGCCGGACTCGTCCATCGCCCGGCGGATCGCAGCGACGACCGGGCCCGCGGCTTCCTTGCTGTAGTGACCGCAGCGCTCGGCCTGATTGTTGAATGTCCAGGCGATGTGCGCGCGTTCACGGGACAGTTTGTTCGGCTGGCGCATGACGAAGGCATGCAGGCTCGCCTCCACCTCTTCGGCATCCTCTGACAGCGCGAAGGTGAAGTGGTCGTCCACCACTATGGCCGGCACGTCGGCGGGCGACCATTCGTCCCGGGCGTTGAAGCGGTCGACGGCGCGGACGGTTATCCAGACCCCGCTGGTCTCCGGACGATCCGAGACACGGTAAGCATCGTAGCCGTGCCGGGTGACGGTCTCGCGGAGCCGCTGAATCATCGCGGTGTAGGCGGTCAACGACATCTCGCCGAGGGTGGTGCTCTCGCCGGTCATTGCGCGGGTTCCTTCTTCGCGTCGGCCCGGATCCCGGCGATGACCTTGCGCTCCTCGGCCGGCACGTCCTCGGCGAAGGCCAGGCGCTCGATCGCCGGGTTCGCGCGCAGGAACTCGGCCCGGCCCGCCGCATCTTTCCCGCCGGTCGAGAACACCGCCCGCAGCGCCATGGCGTAGGCGCCGTAGTCTGCGGCACCGGTGCTGTCATCGACCGGGATCTTGACGTGCAGCGGGCTGTCCTGGGGGCTGGCCGCCTGTTGGTCATTGGCCTGGTCGGCCTTCTTGGCCGCCGGCTTGGTCTCGGCTGGTTTCTCCGCCGGTTGGTCGCCGGGGAAGAGGTTTTCCGCCGGGGCGGCCGCGGCAGATGGCGCGGGCTGCTCCTGCTTCGCTTCTGGTCCTGGCGCCTCAGCCTGGGCCGGCGCCTGTGTCAATGCAGCCGCCGTGGTCTGCTGGCTGGCGGGAGGCAACGCCAGATCGGCGGCTGTCGTCGACGCGCTAGCCTCTCGAACCGGTTCGGCGTAGTCCTCGACCTCCTCGCGGACGGCCAGTCCCTTGAGAACGTCGGGGAACTTGTCGCGCAGCGCGAAGGCCCGAGCGCGCATTTGCAGCATGCGCCGGCGGTACTTCTTCCAGATGTCCTTGTCGATCAAGCCAGCTTCCCTGGCGTCGGCCACCGAGAACGTCTGCTCATGGACGGCGCTCTCGCCGCGGCGCTTGACCCTGCAGATGGCCCGCAGTTTTTCGCCCTCACCGTCCCACGTCTCCGTGATCTCTTCGGCCAGACCCGATGCGAGCACCAGGGCCTTGGCAGCATCACCCCAGACCAGAGGGCGACCGTTCACCACCGCGATCGACTGCACCGCTTGCATCGGCGGAAGGCCAACCTCGAGTCCATGGAATATCGCCGTCACGATCTGCTCTTCGGTCTTCATGTCCTTCGGCGCGAGGTTGGACCGGCAAATGAGCTGGGCCATGCGCCAGGCCTGGTCGAGGTCCTGCGGAATGACGGGGGCGATCCGCCCGCCGGTCGCAAGCGGCGCGGGCATGCGCTGCGGCTGTGCGGCCGGCGCTGGCTCGTGGATGGTGACGGCGGTGGCGGTGGTGTCGGTCGGCTGGCTCATAGATTCTGCTCCTGGTTCGGCTCGGCGAGCCGGATTTGGCGAATGCGATGCTGAAGAAGCCTGAACTGCATGGAGGCGACGACGCTTGGATGCTTTGGGCGCGGGCCGAAGATGTAGAACCACCGGCCCGCATCGATCTGGCGGGCCAAGTCGCTCATGCTGCGGATTCGCCTCCCCGGCCGAAACTTGTTGGCGCGCGCTGCCATCATCGGATCCGCTCACGTCAGATTGTGGGCGGCGATGTCGGGCATGCCGGCGCGCTTGGCGGCGCACCACTGCTCGATGACGTGGAGGGCCTCGTCTCGGTCGAGGTTGCCGCCATAGTTCATGCGGCCCTCGGTGTAGACGAAGATGGAGAACGCGACCCGGGTGCCGGCGATCTTCTCCAGTCTCTCGTCGAGTTCCTTCATCACGTCCTGAAGCTCGCGCGACACGCGCGCCATAGGGCTCTGGTCGGCATATGGCAGACTTCGGGTGTCAGGCATGATCGCCTCCTATCGATCGAGTGGCGCCTGGTGGCGAACGGCCGCCTGGCGCAAGAAGTCGGTGGAGAAGGCGGCGGCCTCGTGCTCGGCCTCGCGCCGGCGCCGGGCCCAGAAGGGCAGCCCGACGCGGGAGACCTCGTCCTCGCCGGCGGCCGGCCACTGACCGTCGCGCCGCCACTTCTTGAACGCGCCCGACGGCGGCCACACGCCGGTCTGCTCGCACATGGCGAACACGGCCCGGGCCCAGTTGAGCTCGATCCGGCCCCAGCCCAGGTCTTCTGGGTCGATCTCGACTATCTCGACCTCGAAGGGCGGATCCTTCTCCTGGAACACGATCAGGTATCGCGGGTCATCGTGGAGCCCGCAGGCCTTGATGCCCTCGATGTAGTGGGCGGCGCGGACGTGGTAGCGATAGCGCTCGATCGCCCGGTCCAGGTCCTCAGCGCGCAGCGAGACCGTGGTCTTATAGTCGGCGAAGAACTGGTAGCCGGCCGGCGGCTGCCAATCGAGCCGGCAGCGGCAGCGCAGGCCCGTGGCTGGGTTGTCCCAGACCAGCGTGACCTCCGGTGTGCCGCCGTGGTTGAACGGCGCCATGGCGAATGGGTGAGCCTCCATGGCCTCCTTCATCCGCGCGACCTGCCGGAGCGGCCCGTCCAGAACCAGGTCGCTGCCGGTGGTCATGTGGAGCTTCTTGGTGTTGGGCGACCGCGGCTCGTGATACGGCAGCTCGATCTTCCGGGGCTTCCGCACCTCGTGCTCGACGGCCTTGCGCTCGATGATGATCCGGTGGGCCAGCCGGCCGAACTCCAACGCCTGAGTCCGCTTGCCGCCCTTGTTCCGCCGGGCCAGGAACTTCGCCGGCGACATGCCGGACAGCAGGTCGATCGCGTCCGACGCGGAGAAGGCCGGATCCTTGAAGTAGAAGGCCTCGCTGAGGTTGGCGTGCACGCCGGGGATAAGCGCCATGGGTCAGCCCTCCCGCCGCAGGACGCGCAGCGCGACGTAGGCGAGCGCGACCAGCAGGATCAGGGCGCAGGCGCCATGGAACCAAACCGGCACCAGCATCTGCGGCAGCACGGAGCGGATCAGACCGCCCAGCACGCTCGCCCAGACGGCCGCCGCCGCGATGCAGAGAACGATCATGACGTCCCTCATGCCGCACCATCCACACCGGAGCCGACCGGGTACTGGTCCCAGGTGGCGCCGTCGAGTTGCCGGCCGGCGGCCTTCTTGCCGACCTCGCAGAAGGTCTGCCAGTCGTCATTGCTTGGGTCCGCGCCTAGCCGGAATACTTCGCTGGACCGGTAAACCTTCTCGCCGACACGGTTCATCGCTATGGTCGTGACGTCGTCGGGGTGGCTGGCCGGGTCGTGCTCGAGCGCGCTGTGCCATGTACCCCACTGCTTGAAGTGGAACGGCACGCCGGCGGCCACGCACTGGTCACGAAGAGAGCGAGCCCAAACCGGGTGCATCGGGCGGGCGTCCCGGCCGCTCTCACCCCCGACAACAACCCATTCGATGCTCGGCAATTCCCCCGGGATCCTCGTGGAAGTGTTCATGCTGCACTCTGATGGCGAGCGCGCGAGGTAGTCGCCGCGCGTCACAAGGCCGCGCAGTGCGTCGATCCATGGCTTTCCGGTGGGGTTGTATTCGCGCAGATTCGTGAAATCCACCGGTCCCAGGAGCGGCTCGGCGCTGACCCATCGAACAGCGGCCGGCGTGTCGAGCAGCAGCGGCACGCGCTCGTCGGCACGGGCCTGATCCTCGACGCTCACGCCGAGCCAGACGTTCGGTAGAGGCCACTGCCATTGCATCGCCTTGCAGTTGCCGTCGTCGGTCCAGAGGTGGTCCTTCTCGGGATCGGCTAAGCCGAACCGGCGCAGGAACAGTTCGCACTCGGCCTCGACTTTCACCCTGCGGCCGGTCTCTCCGCCGGCCGGGATATCGAGGGATGTCCCATCGGGGAACTTGAGTGTTTGAGGAAGGGTGCCCTGCCATTTCTCCTCGAACCACGCGCGCATGCGGCCCGGTCGCTTCGTAAGCACCTGGAAGGTGTGCTGCGGGCACAGCGCCATGACGGCGAACACTTGGTCGATCCATTCGTCGGGAACCGCCTCGTGGAACAGATCGCCATGGGCGCACACGAAGATCCGCTTCGGCTTGCGCCACCGGATGGGCTGGTCGAGCCAACCCTCGTTGAAGCGAACCTCGCCGCTCCAGACCGGCCCGGCTTTCGTGTCCATGGTCAGGCCCTGCCGGGATGGGTGATGCTGCAGCCGGGTGCCGGCCAGCTTCATGGCGTAGCAGTTCGTGCAGCCGGGGGAGACGACGCTGCACCCGGTGATCGGATTCCACGTCGCGTCGGTCCACTCGATGTGGGTGCCGTCAGCCATGCTATTCTCCGTCGTCGGAGTTGATATGCGGACGCCCGCTCGCGTCGATCTCCACCGGCACGCTGAACCACAGGCGCCGGCCGAGCCGGTTCGCCGGGAAGCCGAAAGCCCGGCGCGTACGGCGCGCGGCTCGAGCAACGATCGGATCGCTGTGGCAGGCCAAGCCCCACAGGATGTTGTTGCAGACCTGGGTCTTCCAGCGGCTCGGCATCTCTACTGCCTCGGCGCCGCCCAGGATCGCGCGGATCTCCAGCAGCGTGGCGAGCGCGGCGTCTTGCCGGAGCTCGGCCCTGTCGAGGCTCTCGACGGCGCTCATCCGGCCAGCACCAGGATCATGGCAGCCCAGAAGGCCGCGCTGACCAGCGTGACGCCGACGACCTGCCGCAGCGGAGGGAGTGAGCGAACGGCGCGCATCATGCCACCATCCGCTGGTCGAACGGCGCAGTCTCGAGCACCACTCGGAAGCCCTTCTTGCGCACGCCCACCAGGGCACTGCCGAAGGTGAAGCGGGACGCCGTCACCCAAAGCGGCGTGTCCGGGCCGGCGATGAACCAGTCGCCATCGGCACGGGCGAACCGCTGGCCCAGCGCCCCCTCCAGGGTCAGGCGCACGTTCCGCGCCAAGGTCTGTGCCGGTGTCGACCCAAAGGCGAGATCACCGGACAGCGGCTCGAAGGCGCTCAGGCCCCGCGGGAAGCCGCCGTGGTCAAACACCACCGGCCAACTCTGCACCGCTTCGTCAGCCAGTGCCGCCATCAGCTTGTCGATGGTCAGCATCTTGCGGGCGCGCATTGCCCGCGCCGGTTCGGAGATAGGCACCAACCCGTCGGTGCGCAGTTCGGACGCGTTCAGCATCGCGATCCTCCAAGAGGCGCCCGGAAGTGGGTGGGGTGTTCGAAGCCCCACCCGCGTCAATCCGGTGTTCGTCCTCTAGAAAGGTCCGCACTCCCTGCGGAGGGATCACCGGTTCGATCCAGGTGATGCCCCAATAATATTCACACTATGTGAAAAGTCAAAGCTTTTATGTCACATCATGTGACAATAGATTTTCAATAGCCGCATCCAGAAGGCGGATATCGGACCGGCCCTCGGGTCCATCGGCCTCAAGCGTGGGCGCAACGCGGGCGCGGAGGCATCTGAGTTGAGCGAGGGGGGCTCCTGGATCCGATCGGGCGATCAGCGCCTCAATGTTCTCTGCGCTGGCGTCGGCAACGATGGAGGTGATGCGTGGATCAGCTTCAGAGGCGGAGTCGAAATCACATGGCATGGCTCAGGCCCTTTTCTCGCTCCAACCACCTCAGTCGCGTTAGAGTTGCAGCGGGTTGCACGCTTGTCAACGCAATTGAGTAAAACTATATCTATCGCCAATGGTTAGGTGAGATGGAGTGCGTGCATGACGTATGGCAGAAGGATTGCAGCGCACGCCAAGCAGGTTACTGGCTTGCGGCGTCAGCAGGTGCAGCGGGTGCGCGCGGCGTGCCAAGCCCGCGAGCTTTCGACCCGGCAGGCGGGCCGCCTCGTCGGCCTTTCCCAGGTGCGCGGGCTCTTCGCCGACGACTGGGCCCCACCACAGGACGTGCTGGACGCGCTCGAGGCCGCACTGTTCGGTGAAGACGATACCGGGCTGGAGCCGCTGCATGCCGCCACCATACCGTCGCAGGCGGCCGTGCGGCTGTGGGCGCCCAACCTCGTCGAGGCGGTCGAAGTCTGGCAAGGGGCCGGCGGAGTATGGTCTCAAAACGTGGCGGAAAAGCTCGAGAAGATCGGGTTGCTCGATCAATCGACGCTGGTCCGGGACACGCCCCGGGGGCTCTATATCGAAGGTCGGCAGGATCGGCTCGGATACTGGCGCTCAGCCACGGCCGGCGGTGGCGGCGTGATGCTGTTCGACCGGCCGGACCCGGAATACAACGCCTTCGTCTTTAAGCGCGTGATGGGGGCTCTGGCGGCCGGTCAGCCGTCGATCGAGCGGTGCGCGGGCTGGTGCGGGTTGATCGGCATCAACCTGCGATATACAGCGGGTCTGTACCCGTTCGCGAAAGCGCAAGGTCGACCACCTGAGATCGTTCTGTCACTGGTGAAGCCCGATCCTGATCTAACACCGCCGCCGCAGCCGCCTTCCGCGTAAAGCCCTCGCTGGTCCACACCAGGTGCCGCACCTCGCCGCCCCACTCGATGCCGAGCGTGCGGGTCTCCACCGGCGGGTTGATCTTGGCCATGACCGCCTGTCGCGAGAACAGGAAGGTGCCGCGTGCGGCCCGGGTGGCGATGGCGAGCATGTCCGCAATCAGCGTCGCATACCGGATCCAGTCTCGGCTGAACGGCGTGCCGCCGCGGTTGTCGCGGGAGACCCACGCGTCGCCGGTGAAGCCCACCGTCCCCATGATGGCTGATGCAAGCGTGAGAGCGTCACCCTCCAGCCGCATGCGAGGCCCGCCCTTGAACAGGCTGTTTTCGGCGAGGTACTGCGCAAGGCTGAGGTTCCCGAGGTCGTACATACCCATCTGCATGGCGCCCACGACATGGTCATCGCGCTCCGCCAGGATCCCGAAGACGTTGCTGGCCCAGGTCCGGCCTGGATCGAAGGCGCCGAAGACTGTTTCCGCACCACGCGAGAAGCCACGCGCGCGCTCGCCGTGGCGGTCATAGACGATTCGCACGCCGTGACGTTCTCGCAGCTTGAGGACGCAGTGAGCGACAAACTCGAGCGCTGATGTGTCGGTGGTTACGACCGGCGGAAGATCCTCGCCGGCATCCATGACTTCGGCCGCCTGAACCATCCCAAACCTCCGCCTGTCCGCCGACGTTAACTATAGCGCCGATTTCGCGGTTGAAGGCAGGGTTTCGATGCTACTGGGCGACTTTGGTGGGGCGGCCGCGCCTAGTCCCCTGATCGGCGCCCATCTTTTCCATGATGCGATTGTAGAGATCGTTCGGAAGAGCCCTCGGGTCGCCCCGGAAAATCCAGTCAAGCGAGATCCCGAATCGTTCGCAAAACGGGATGAGCGCTATGGCGTTCGCCGCCCGCCGACCGTTTTCCCATTGGGACAGCCGGGTGCGCTCAATACCCCATGCCGAGAAATCGCTCTGCTCCAAGCCGGTGGCTTCGCGGCTGGCGCGGAGGCGCTTTCCCACCTCGATCATCACATCTGCATCGGTGCTCGGGTTCATGACCGGATTATCGCCACACCGTGTGACCATGCACGTAACAAACGAGGCTTGCATTAAATGTCACACTATGTGAAAAATAGCAGGAAGCTGATCGAGAGAGCACGAGATGGTTATCACCACGGCCTCGCAGTTCATTGATGAAATAGGTCCGGACGTCATCCGCGATCGTGTTGGCGGAAGCCGCAGTCGCATTGGCATGTGGAAGCTTAGGGGTTTCCCGGATAGCCGTGAGATTGACAGCCATCTTCGCCAACTCGCGGTTGAGGCGGGTAAGCAGGTCGACTGGTCTGCTGTTTATGCCGGCAAACCCAGCGAGGCCGCGTGATGCCGGCCGCGTTCGCTCTATTCCCTCCCCTGCCATCACTCGCCTCATGCACCGAATGTATGGCGGCGCGGAGTACACCACCATGAGTAACGATCTCGGCATCACCCATGATCTTGCGATCAAGCGGTTGAAGGGCGCCATCCGGCTGGCGATCCCTGACGCCGCCCGTCGCCGGCATGTCAGCGAAGTGACGGGCATCCCTATCCGAACCCTGGAGAGCTACGGCAACGGAGAAGCGGCGCCTACCCTGGTGAACTTCCTGTTGCTGTCGCGGGTCCTGGGCGCGGCCTTCGTCACCGACGTCATGTCGCCGACCGGACTGCAGGTTTCGCTCCTGGAGCCGGGGAGCATCGATCCGCACGAGCTGCTGACCGCGACCTTGCACAACGCGGCGGCGCTGTCCGCCGCCCTGGACGACGGCAGGCTCGACCATCGCGAGCGCCTGGCCCTGGCGCCGGCCGCCCGCGAACTCGGCTGCGACCTCATCGCCTTCTCGCACTCGATGAAGCCCGAGCCGTAACGAGGCCCCTCGGGCGCGTGTCCCCTTGCGCGCCCGACCCCCGCTGGCGGCGGCCTGTGCCACCCATGTCCCCGGCCGCCGCCAGCACCCCAGCCCCCTTACCCGACCGGGTGGGGGTTTCGGCAGCACCAGCCCAATGAGGGCTGTTGATCGGAAACCCAAGAACAGAAGGAGGCATAGATGAGCAGCATTCGTCTTCTCGTCGCGCCGCTCGCGTTCGCGGTGATCGCACTGGTGGCCAGTCTTCCAGTCGATCGCGCGTATGCGGTGGCGACACACGATCCGACCGTGCTCAAGGCATTCGACCTGCATCTCGACCGCGACTTCATCGCCCCCACCGAGGCGCTGACCGTCGAACCCGTCCAGCGCGTCGACACTTCGAAACATGAACTCATCGGCCCGGACGATCCGGCCGCCGTCGGATATCGCAGCCAGAGCCGCAGCGGCCTGACCGCCGACAACCTGCCCCTGCGCGCCCTGGAGGTGGCGCCGTACCGGTCCGCCTCGGTCCGCTCCCGCCATTAGAGAGCCTTGAGGCTCATTCGGCATTCACCCCTCAGCCCCGCCCGGTTCGTCCCGCGGGGTTGAGGCGGTGCCGGGCCCTGCCCATGCCCGGCGTGACTTTTTGGGCGATTCCTCCCAACTGCCGCGGGTCGGATGGGCCACCAACCTTCCCGCGGCTTCTTTCCCCGGTGGCGAAGGAGACGGCAATGGCCCGACCCAGAAAGAGCGAGGAGGTCGAAGTCCTCGCGAATGTCGCCGACCGTGAGGCGGCGCAGCAGGCAGCGTTCGAGAAGCGATACAAGCTCGAGTGCGAGATTGCGGCTCTTAAAGAAAAGCACATCAAGCCGCTGCAGACCGAGATCAGCACCATCACCGGCCGGCTGGCCGATCAGCTTCAGACCGCGCGGAAGTACATCAATGCGGCCTACAAGCCGTACGCGCTGGCCCGTGATGCAGACGACTTCGACGACGAGGACGAGGGCAAGGAGGTCCGCGACCAGATCCGGGCCCTGTTCAACGGCCTGCATAAGAACGGCATGCTCGACCTTGTCGAGATCGCCGAGGCCGCCAGCGGAAAGAAGGGCGGGGGCAAGAAGGCTCAGGCGAAGGCCGACAACGTCGTCCAGATGTCGAAGCCGGCGGCCGAAGAGCCCGTCCAGGACGACCTGATCGACGAGAACGCCGACAGCCGAGATCCGGAGAGCGACTCCTCCTTCATAACGGCGCGCGCATCCGGACAGAATGCGGCTCGGGCTGGATCGTCGTTCAACGACAACCCCTATGAGAAGGGTAGCGGCGAAGCGACGGCGTTCGAGATCGGCTTCCTCAAGGAGCAGGGAGCCCTTGCCCACGCCGGAGGCAAGAGCCTGAACGACAACCCGAGCACGGAAGGCACCGACGGCTGGGCCTACTGGCGCAAGGGCTGGCAGGCCGCGGCCGATGCCGAGTTCTCCGGCAAGACGCCGATCAGCGCCGGCGATGGTGACGACGAGATCGCGCCGGAAGAGTTCGACGACGAGCTCGCCGGCGACGGCAAAGTCCAGGCCGCGGAGTAACCGATGATCCTGGCCCTGGACCTTGGGACCAAGACCGGCTGGGCGGCAGCGGAGCGTAATGCTCCGTTTCTGCCGCCCATGTCGGACGACGAGACTGCCGCTCGCCAAGCGGTCCGTCACTACATGCACGGCGTCTTCAAGGGCCCGCCGTCCAATCATGGGCTGCTGTTCCGCCGGTTCCGATCCTTTCTTACCCAGCGCATCGAGCGCCTCGGTGTCGAGCGACTGATCGTTGAAGCGCAGCCTATGCAGGACCTGCGCTCCGCTGCTGCCGCTGAGGTCTTCCTGGGGCTGAAGGCTTGCGTGGATGAGATCGCCTACGACGCGCGGGTCCCCACGCACGTGCTCAACACATCGACCATGCAGCTTCATGCCGTGAACACCGGCCGAGACAGCGGGAAGAAGAAGCGCGCCGCGCGCCTCGCCGCTTTCGGTTATCCGGCGATCGACGACAACCAGGGCGACGCGATCTTCGTGCTGTCGTGCTGGCTGGCCCAGCAGGCCGCCAAAGCTGCGGAGGCGGCAGAGTGATCCAGATCAGCCTGCGTCCAGCGCTGCGTTCCTATCTTGACGATCTCGTCGCGACTGGCGTCTACGGCGACACGCCGGGCGACGTGGCCCGTGCTCTGGTGGAGCGCGGCATTCAGGACGCATTGCGTGATCAGTTAATCACCGCCACGCGGAAAAATGAGGATGAGAAGGGTCTGCCGATTGCTGAGCCGGAGGACCGAGGTCGGGAAAGGCCGCTTCGGACTGAAGCGTTGGCGGCTCACCATCAGAAGAGCGGGGAACGGCTTTCACACCGCAGCCGCTCAGTGGCAGAGAAGAACAACGTTGCAGTCATCGCCGTGATCGAGGCGGTCGGCCCCAGGACATCATCAGCGGAAATCGCCGCTAGGACGGGCCTGGCCCGTCAGTCGGTCAAGCGGATCCTTAATAGGCTCGAGACCGACGGACGCATCCGAACGCAAGGCTGGGCACGATCTCGGATGTACTATGTGGGCGGCGGTGATGTTCCTCAGCCGCCGCGCAACGAAACAGTGTCCGTGAAGCCGAAAGGCAAGCGCGGCCGGCCCCGCGCCGATGAGCCGCGGCGCCGGTTCGAGGGACGTATGGATCTGGAGCCTGAAAAGGTTCACGGATTGCCGGACGGCCATCCGGCGCTGACCGAAGAGCGGTCGCTTTTCCCCACCACGGTGATCCGGGCCACCGAGACGCCTCGGGTGTTCGTCTCAGGACAGAACCAGCGCAAGCTCGGCGACCGCGTTTCCAAGGGGCCCTGGAAGGGTATGCCGATCTACGCGCTGACCCTTGAAGAACGCGCGACCTGCCCGACAACATGTCACCACTGGAACACCTGTTTCGGTAACGGAATGCCGTTGGCCCGCCGCCATGCGCACGGGTTTGAACTGGAGAGCCGTATAGAGCTCGAGGTCGACGACCTTGCACGATCACACAGCCAAGGGTTTGTGATCCGGCTGCACGTGCTCGGCGACTTCTACAGCGCTGACTACGTCGAACTGTGGGGCCGGCTGCTCCAGTACCATCCCGCCCTTCACGTCTTCGGCTACACCGCCTGGACGCCCGATACCGAAATCGGCGCAGCCATTGCCCGACTGCGCAGATCTGAGCCAGATCGCTTTGCCATCCGCAATAGTCTCCCTGACGTCTCCGCCCCGCAGGAGCGGCACATGGCAGCGACGACGATCTGGCGGGTCGCCCAAGGCCGACAGGCTGAAGGCATCGTGTGCCCAGCGCAGACACACCCAAGCGTTTGCTGCGGCTCCTGTGGTCTGTGCTGGCATCCGGAGATGCGCTCAACCCCGATCGCCTTCATTGCCCACGGCCGCAAGTCAGAATCCGCCGCGATCCAGGACGGAAGCGTATCAACCGTTGCGGCCGCGCCGAAAACTTATGTCCCGCACAGAAAGGGAGGGAACCCCGCCGGCCGCACCACTGACGCTTGGGACTCGGAGAGGATAGAACAACTCCGAAGTCTCGTTTCTCAAGGGCTCACCGCCAAGCAAATCGCCCACCGAATGGAGAAGACCAGAAACGCTGTCATCTCCAAGATTCGCAGCCAGGGGCTCAAGTTGCACACGCCGTCTCGGGGCGGAGTCAAGCGCGTTACCGGTAAGGTGTCGCCCGCCCGGAAGACCGAAACGCCGGCCTCCACTGCGCCAGAACTCGAGATGGTCCGGCCGCCGAAACAAAAGTCGGTGAAGGGGCGCGCGCCAGGAGAAGGTTTGCGGCGCCCCCCGCCGCCGACACCAAAACCGAGCACCGCGTGGAAGCTAGAAAAGCCAGACCACGCGGACGAGCGCGGCCAGATCGACGCTTGGCTGGCAAAGAATGGAGGCTCCGGAAGGCGGTTTGGCGCTGGAACACTATTGTCACAACTCCAAGACGCGTTCGGCAGCGTCGGCAAGCGTATCGAGTACAGCCCGAACCACAAGCGGGCGAACGCACCCTATGAGGTCGACGGCAAGCGGTGGATCAGCCTGGAGGCAGCCATCAAGGAAGCGGACAAGATCCGCGCAAAGCAGGGACGTGAGCCTATCCAGGCCCGGAAGCAAGGTCGGGCAGCATGAGCGAGATCCGAATCGATCTGCCGCCATTGCGCTATCGTACCATCCTGGCCGATCCGCCTTGGCTGTTCGAGACCTGGTCCGAGAAGGGTGAGGGGAAGGCCGCCCAGGCCCACTACGATTGCGTGCCTACCAGCGAGTTGAAGAACCTACAGGTCGGTCACCTGGCGGCCCCTGATTGCCTGCTCTTCATGTGGGCGACCTTCCCGATGCTGCCCCAGGCCCTGGAGGTGATGACGGCATGGGGCTTCCGGTACGTCGCCGGCGGAGCCTGGGCTAAGCAGTCCTCCACCGGCGGGAAGTGGGCGTTCGGCCCTGGTTACCGCCTCCGGATCGCTTGCGAGCCGTTCCTGCTTGGCGTGATCGGCCGGCCGCCGATCCTGTCGAGGTCAGAGCGCAACCTGATCGTGGCGCCGACGCGAGAGCACAGCCGCAAGCCGGAGGACCAATACCGGAAGATCGAAGCGATGGGCGAACCGCCCTACGCCGAGCTGTTCGCGCGGTCGCGGCGGTCCGGATGGGATTGCTGGGGAAACGATGTCGACCGGTTCACCGGCGCGGAGGCGGCCGAATGAAGCCCTACGTCTTGCAAGAGTGGTCAGGCCGCGGCGAGTTTCTGGGCTGCGAAGCCTTCGACACCATGCCCGCCGTCGAGAAGTCCCTGTTCCTCTGGATCCAGATGATGGCCAGCAAGGGCTACGAGCTCGCGCCATTCCCCGGTGGGGTCGTCGCCTGCAAACGCGACGCATGGGGGCGCAGCCAGCCCGAGATGATGGCGATTATCGAACCCCAGCGCCCCGCGGTGACCGGCGCCGCCATCCCAGATTGGATCCGGGCACCGGTGGGAGCCCCAGATGATCCGAACCCGGTTAGAGGGGTCGTTCGGTGATGGCGCAGGCATCCGACTGGAAATCCCGGCTCGATCTATTGGCGCGTCGATCAGACGCCCGACGCTCGGCGATCGACGCGTTGCAGTCGCGTGCACCCGGCGACATCGACAACCAGATCACCGCCATGCTGTTCATCGGGATGTCAGAGAACTGGATTGCCTCGCGATTCCAGAAGCCGCCGTCAACCGAGCACTTCGCCTCCAACCAGCGCATGACGATCGCGGCCGTCATCCAACACGTCATCACCGCCATCAAACGGGTCTCGCGGGAGGCCAACGGGGAGCACGATCTGCTGATCGAATTCGCTGCGTTGCCGCAGCCCGAGAACGACAGGGAGATCGCGCAGCAGATCCGGGAACATCTCGGATGGACCCGAACCGCCACCGCGAGTGCGAAGCGAAACCACCTCAACGCCAAGGTCGCCAGCGTTCATCTGGATCGCGCATCCTGGACATGGCAGCCCTTCGAGGGCGGAGAACCAGCGCTGGTCTTCCCGGTTTGGGCCGTTCCTCCGCATGGTGGGGGTGGGGTCGCGCCTGGCATTCCAGCCCACCCGGGCGTTCCCGTAGACCTGGCTGCGTATTCCATCCTCTCCGACAAACTCTACTTGCGCACCGGTGCCGCGGTCTCTCTTGGGGAGCATCAGCTTCGTGACATCGATCGCCGGCGGGAGACCGCCGGCCACCTCCTGGTCTCAACAACACCTCGGGAATGGATCGTCTCCGGAGGGGAGGGCGTGATGCCGATAGATTGGCGGCAATTCTATCACAACGTGTGCCGTCACAAGACGCCGCTGGTCACCCGCTCAATCGATGCCGGCAAACAACTGCGCGCCCGCCTGGATGCACTGCAGCCCGCTCTACCGCAAATCGGAGTGCTCGCTTAATGGGTCGCGGGAGTGCATTCGTGCCGCTGGACCGCGCAGAGACTGCGGAGGATCGCCGCAGGTCGCGCGAGGCGCTCTCTGGGCCGAATAACGTCGGAAGCGAAGTAGCCCGAGCCCTGCCGACGACGGACGCGTCGACCCTCACGGAAGCCACGCTCCGGCCGCGGGAATGGTGGTGGCAGGACTGGATACCGCTCGGAGAGGTGGGCGTTCTTTCAGGCCCTGGAGGCACTGGTAAGAGCTATCTCGCCCTGATGCTCGCCGTCTGCTCAGCCGTCGGATACTCCCTTGCAGGCCGCGACGTTGCCTCGGGCGTGACCCTCTACGTCTCATGCGAGGACAACAAGGACGAGTTCCAGAGACGCCTGGCTAAGACCTTGGCGTATCTCGGCCTGACCTATGCCGACCTCCAAGGGAACTTGCACATCATTCACCGCGCAGACCACATCGACAACGTGATGGTGCGTCTCGTCGACTGGAACGTGGTGACGACAAAGTTCTATCGTGAGGTGTGCCTCACGGCGGAAGCCCTCCGCCCGGCAATGGTCATGTTCGACGGCCTCAACGACATCATCGAAGTTCCCGAGAACAACCGCAACTTCGTCAAGGCCGCGGTCGGACACCTGCGAGGCTTCGCCCAGGAGATCGACACCACCGTCCTCGCCCTACGCCACCCCAGCCGCGCCGGAGAGGCCAGCGGGGACGGCTTCAGCGGCTCCACCGCATGGGAGGGCGCCTTCCGCTACTTCCTCTACTTCAGCAAGCCCGAGCGGGGTGCCTCTGAGCGGATCCTGAAGAACGTCAAAGCCAACTACGGACCCGACGGCATCGAGGTGCCGTTCATCTGGGACGACGAAGCCGGCCTCTTTGTCGTCGACGATCCGGACATCGGAATGGTCGCCCAGCTCCGCCGCATGAGCGAACGCGAAGTGTTCATCTCCGCTGTTCGATCGCTGGTCGAGGCCGGCCAACGGGTCACCGACGGCGCCCGACAATCACCCTCCTACTTCGCCAAGGTCATCAAGCGCCAGGTCCCCCACTTCCGATCCGCCAGCACCGTCAAAATCGAAGCCACCATGCGCGAGTGCTTCGACCACGCCGAGCTCAAGATGGGGACCATCATCGACAAACAACGCCACCGCCGAGAGAGCATCGTCCCGGCCGACTGGGTCGATCCAGAATGAACCGCTCGTACCAACTGGAGGTTGCTGTGAAACATAAAAACGGCCACAGAAAAACCACCATAAGTCATGCGCCCCATCTGCGCCCCATCTCCCCGATTTGCGCCCCATCTATGCTAAGTCATTGTAATCATTCATGCGCCCCATTGCGCCCGGTTTTTGCGCCAGAACTCGGCCATTTGCGCCAGAACTACGCTAAGTCATTGGTTTCACTCCTGCGCCCGGTTGCGCCAGAACGCGCCCGGTTGCGCCCCAACTGGTACCCCCTCCAGGGGTGGTTTTGGGGTTCACCCAAACCCCACCACCCCAACGCAGGGGGTATGAACTCCGAGGCGGCGTCATGAACCGGTTCAAACCCGTCTCGGAACCTGGCGAGAAAATCCGGTTCAACGTCCGGCGCGATGGCGTGGTCGAGTCCGTGACCATCGGGAAGCAAGTCTATCGCTTCGAAGGCGTCAGACCGTTCCAGCGAAAAGACGGCGTGACCGTCTGGCGAGTCTGGTGGAGCGCTCGCTGTGCGGACTGTTCGCAGACGTTCGAATCCCACACGTCCACCGGAACGCCACTTCGCCCCCTACAGATGATCCGCCGGTGCGAAGACTGTCGCCGAGCGCGGAAGAGGGTCCGCAAATCCAGGTCAGAACCGAAAACGGCGCCAGGAGCCCCGTCAGCGGCGTTCACCCCTATGGGTAGGGTCACCCTGCGGACAGGTGGCGGAAGGGCCTCCACGGTGCCCCGCAGCGCCAAGAAACGGGCATCTAACGTCGGGGGAGGGAGCGATATCGGCGTCAGCCTGCAGAAACGCCCGAAGGAGACGGACGATGTCTGAAACCACACCCGCACCCAACCCGCCCGGCTGGATCGTCAACCCGACGAGTGCGGAGGGTCTGAACTGGTTCGCGCTCAGAGTCACCCCGCAGCACGAGAAGGCGGTCTTCCGCGAGCTCATCGACCTGGCGGCCAATCCCTTCTGCCCCGTGGCGGCTCGGTGGGTTCGGCTCGCCTCAGGCGGGAAGGCAAAGCGCAAGGTGCGGAGGCAGTACGCCCTGCTCGCAACCTACGTGTTCATCGGGTTCGATGATGCCCCAGACTTCTCCGTCGTCGATGACGTCGCCGCCATTCGCGGGTTCGTCTGCTTCGACAGCCAGGAGCGGGAGCCGTCCACGATCCGGCGGGAGCAGATCCAATCCCTGATGGACCGGCAAGCCCGCGGAGTGTTCGACACGCCCGATTGGGAAGCGAATACCCAGCGGGAGACGATCAGCTACCGTGCCGGCGACAAGGTGCGGGTCGACCTGCCCGGCCAGTCGGATCAGGTCTTCGAGGTGATGCGGGTCCGCAACGCCAAGCACATCCTTCGGGGGCTGGGATTGCTCGGCAAGGAGGAGATCACCGTGAGCGATCCCCGCCGCATGGAACTGGTCACCGAACGATGACCGGCCGCCTACAGATCTACGAACAGCGCGGTGCCTTCCTTCGGCCGGCGGTGCAGGTAGATCGCCGTCGTGTTCGGGGAGGCGTGGCCCAGCGATTGCTGCGCGGTCTTCAGTTGAGCACCACCGTCGAGCGCGTCCGTAGCGTGAGCGTGGCGGATGTCGTGCACGTGAGCCTTGACGCCCACCCGATCGGCCGCCGCCGTCACGATGCGCCACGCCGTCGCGCCGTCCATCGGCTTGCCAGCACGGCCGGGGAACACCGGGCTATCGGCCTCGAGCGCGTTCGCCTCGATCCACGCCCGCAGGTCGCGCCACAACTCCCGACGGATCAGCACCACCCGCAGCTTGTTGCCCTTGCCCCGCAGCGTGGCCTGTCCGCCGATTCCCTCTCCGGCCATGTCCGGCCGCTCCCGCAGCGCCGCCACCGTAAGCCCGCGCAGCTCGGCATTCCGCGCCCCGGTCAGGTACGCGAACCGGATCAGCAACCGGTTGCGCTCGTTCGGCTCCGCGTCGACCATCGCCCGGATGTGGTCCCGCTCCGGAACCTGCCGTTCGGTGAAGTTCCCCGGGTCATCGCTCCCGCCGACCTTCGGCAGCCGCAACAGCGTCGCCGGATCCTCGGCAAGGTGTCCCGCCTTGGTCAAGAAGCCGAACAGCGAGGCGATGGACGAAAGCCGGTTGCGCCTGGTCGACGGAGCCAGGTCGCCGATGGACGCCGCGTAGGCCTCCAGATCGGCGATGGTGACGCTCCGCAACGCGCGGCCCTGCAGGTGGTCCTGGAAGCTCCGCAGCGTGCTGGCGTACGTCTTGCGGGTCAACTCCGGGTAACGGTGGAGCCAGAGCAAGATTAGCTCGGCCTCGCCCCGCTCGCGCAGCGGCACCGGGGGCATAATTTCGGCGGCATGGGTGATGGCCATGGCTCGGTGATCCTTCACAGTTTGACGGTCTCGGCGCCGGCCGGATTTGCAGCACGGGCGGAGAAGTCGCAGGTTACCGACAAGCCGGGCAGCGCCGGCTGTATCGCTCGGATGATGGCATCGCAGAACGCCTGCGCCTGTGTGGTCAGCGCCGGCGGCATATCCCCGCGCTGGGACGGCGGAGTATCGACCCACGCCGCCCACTCTCGCGGCACCACCGGGAAACCGCAGGCGAGCACCACAACGTGCACGCCTGTCTCGGTGGGGCGGACCTCGACCACCGGGCCCGCGGGGACTTGCTGCGCCTTCACGGCCGCCCGGATGGCGCGCTGCGCCGTCTTCGTCGTGTCCATGGTCATCTCACGCGGCCCTACTGTAGCCGTTCTCAGGCGATGGGCGATTGATCCTCTCGAGCGTGGCAGCGTAAACGGCCGCGAGATGCTCATCGTTCAGTGCCTGATACGCCTTCTCGGTGAGGCCGAGCTTATCGCGCCATCCCCAGCGAACGCCGCGCAGGTTCCGAACAAGCGTCCATCCCTGCAGGCCCAACTCCTGGAGCCAGTCATGGAACGGCTTCGCCGTCGGGTTCGCTTTCGCGGCTTCCCATCGCGCAAGGTCCATGGTGCGGATGCGCTGGCGCCGTCCTTCGAGGAGCGCTTGCGCGTTGGCCTCGATCCGCGACGGGTTCTGGAGCGCATGCCAGCCCGGGCGGAGCACGATCACCACCACGTCACCGCCGGCCAGCCGTTCGCAGGCCTCGCGCGTCCCGACATGGCGGACGTAGCAGCCCCGTTGCACGGCCGCGAAGCATCCGTTTTCGGATAGTGCGGCGACCCGCTCCGGATCAGCCGCAGCTACCGTCACCGGCTCGCCGGCGATAGCCTCGCACCACTCCCGCGCCGTCTCCAGCTTCGTGGTCTCGGACACGTCGACCAGTTTGCGGCCGTCCCGCGCCGACCATGTGAAGCGGAGAAGGGCCCACTTCGTGCGGTCATCGTTCTGCCGGACATGGAAGATCTCGCGGGCGACGTCGCCGGAGTGCCAGGCCAGATCAGCATCGGCGACTTGGCGCCATCCGATGTAGTCGTACGATACGCAGCGCGTAGCCGTCGATTGCCTGTGGACTTCCCGCCGGAGCGCCTTGCGCTTCGCCCGATCAAGCGAGGGAATGCGGACGTCATCGGAGAACGGCCGCGACCGCCCGTCGCCCCCTTCCGACAGGTACAGCCGATAGAGCGCGATCCGATACCGCGCCGGCTCTCGCTCTTCGTCCGTTTCCGCCCGGGCGTATTCGTCCCACTCGGAAAGCGGCGGCCCGTAATCGCTCCGGTCGTCGGTGAGCAGCTCGGTTAGACCACGCTCGCGCGCCTCGCGCTGATATTCCCGCCGCTGAGCAGCATCGGCCCACCGCTCCAGGTTTTCGAGCGTGGCGCGGGTGCGTTCCTCGGCCGGAATGGCCGCCGCCTCCGGAACTCGCTCGATGGCCCGTGCAAATCGGGCGTCTAGCGCGCTCATAGCCGCGGCCCGGTCGGCTCGCTCCTGGAAGTCGTAGAGGTATGAAACCGGGCCCTCGGCCGCGGGAATAGCGGCATGATCCCAGCCGGGAATGTCGATCTTCGCCAACAGCTCGCCGCCGGTTCGGACCACGGGCGCCCCGTAGTAACCGCCGCCGGAAACGGTGCAGTCGTGGAAGAACTTCACGGAGCGCACCGCCTTGATAGACCGCCTGTAGGGCAGCGGGTCGCGAGCCGTCGCCTTCCGCGGCTCGGTGCCAGCGGTCAACATCGCCTCGCACCATTCCACCTCGACGCGCTCATACCCGGACAGATCGATGCCCAGCCGCTGCGCCCGCCATTCCGCGTATTGGATGGCCCGCCCGGCGTGGTGGTCCCGGTCAAGGCGTTCGCGGGCGTCGAGACTGCGCAGCCGCGCCGCCGCGGACTTCCCGCTTTCGATGTCGTCGATTTGCTTGGACAGATCGGCCCGGCCGTCCGGCCCCGGATCGTCGGCGAACCGGAAAAGCGTCGGGCCGATGTTGAACTCGCAAGCCTCGTTGGTGTAAGTCATCGCTAGGTGTCCTTCCCTGGTCGGATTGATGCTTAGAGCCGGGCGCGGTGTGATGGCCTGCCCCGGCTCGCCTAACTCCTGGCGTTCAGGATGCCACCGGCTGGCCCGGTGGTCACCTCAACGTCAGGTCTGCGCGGTGCCGATCTCCGAGGAGCTCGCCGCCTCCATGATGCGCTCTGCCCGGTCCCGCAGTATCGCCGCCGTCCGCCGATGGTGCCGGCGGTGCCGAGGCTGTTGATCCGCCATGGCGTCGTGGCGCTTCGCCTCGGATAGGTTCATCTCGGCGAGTTGCTTCAAGCGGTTCGCGCTCATGGTCACGCCGCCTTGTCGATCTGCAGCGAACCCAGAACCCGGCGGACAGCATCGCGGCCCGCGTTGTTCAAGTGCCGCTGCCAAGCGCCGAACCGGGGAGACCACCGGAACCCCGCCGACTTCAGAACGGACCGCGTCGCCTCGTCCGGCTTGCCCGGGAATATGAGCTGGATCCGGTCAGCCTCGACATTCTCGACCACCTCGACAGCACCGGCCGTCGTGTTGTGGCTGGTCTCGACAGGCGCGGCCGATTGCTTAGCCTCCATCTCGGAAAGCCGACCTTGCAAGCGCCGGATCTCCGCATTGTTGTTCGATAGTTCGAAGCCTTCGAAGCCCCGTCGGCCGATGTAATTCTTGGCCACCACCTTGAGCGCGACGGACCGCGAAAGCCCCGTTGCTGCGATGACCGCGTCGGCTAAGGCCTCTTCGTCGTCCGTCTTGGCGGCGCGAATGGCCTTGTTCGCTGCCTTCATCATCTCCTGGCGTTCTTCTCGCTTGGCGATCTCCGCCCGGAGCAGGTCGACAGCGTCGGGATTACTCCCCCGGATCGGGCCGTCTGGCCTGCCGTGCGGGAATGCCCGCCGCTCCGTCGCCCGCTTGGCGTTGGCCAGGTGGTCGCGGATCTCCTGATAGCGGCGATCCGAACTGGCCTGTTTCTTCTCATTGGAGCGCACCGGAAACTTGGCCGGGCCCACGATGAAAGCGGACGCGCAGCGGGATTCGGCCGACCATGCGGCCCGCCACAAGGGAACGTGGCGCGCTGCGAAGGTCTCCGCCTCCGCCGCCGGATCGATCGCGCCGCCCTGGACGGCCAGCCGTGCCAAGTGCTGCGCGAAGTCGGTAACGGATGCGGCAATCTCCCGAATAGCGCCACGGGCCCGCCGTTCCGGGTAATGGCTCAGGGCGCGCCAACAGTGTTCAATCTCGCCGGCCTTGATCGTGACGGAGTAACCGCCGGCCGTGATGGTGACCGCCTCGCCTTCGCCAGCGACTTCGCAGTTGATCGCAGATTGAGCGGTGTTGCGCTCATCGATCGCCCGCCGTGCTCCATTGGGCCCGGCGCGCTGAGTGATGCAAACACCGTCTTTCACGACATCCCAGCAATTGGGAAGGCGCCGATAGATCAGATAACCGCCGTATTCCTCCGGTGTGGCATCGGTTTCATAGATCGCGGGGCCGTAGCTCGAGTCGTGCGGCTTGTGGAACGGGTTGCGATAGTTCGCCATGGTCTCAACTCCTGAACTTGGGGAAAGGCGGGGGCGCGATCCGCCCCCGCGTCGGATCAGATCAAGCGGCGACCGCGAGAGGGGCGCCCTTCAAGCGGGCCATCTCCTCGGCAAGCGTCCACATCGCCCGGTTCAAGTTCCGGTTCTGGTCAATGCCCTTGACCTCGCGCACGGATGACCGGCGGACTTGGCCTTCCGCATTGCGAACCCAGCCGCGTTGCCCGCCTCGGATCACGTTTTCCTGCAGACGGTTGAAGGTCGACCACAGGTCAGCGCCAGCATCTGCGGAGCGGCGAGATGTCAGAAGGCGATCCGCGGCAACGGGTGCCTTCTCTTCCTCCTCATACCGGAGCGAATGAACCGCCTTGGCAAATGCCGCTTGTTCCCCATCGGACAGCGGCAGAGCCTTCATTTCGTGGACGTCGTGCATTACCCGGTCCGCATCTTCCAACACCGTGAAGGCGCCTTCGATGACCTTGGACACCGCGTCGCCGGTGTGGTTCACCTTGGTTTCGCCGAACGTGTCGCCGGTGAAGAGACCATTCGCGCAGACGAAGCGGAAAACCCCGTTGATCATCTGATAGCTCGACGTTCCGTCATGAGCGTTGATCAGAATGATTTCGTGCGCTTCGTCGTGTTCATTGGTTCGGGACTGATGGCGCAGCCGCACCATGTGCTTGGTGAAATTCTCTTTGCCCTCGACCCGGGTCCGGGACTGCTGCGCGAAGAACGGTTGGAAGCCCTCGCGCATCAGGCCTGACAGCACTTCCGCCGTCGGGATATAGGCGTATCGGTCGGACCGGCTTTCGTGTGCCTCCGCCGCGAAGATCGACGGGACGCGGCTTGCGATAGCCTCGAGCGTGAGCGGCTCGGCACCGCGTGCCGCAATCATTCCGCCGTTGCTCATTCCTCGCATGTAACGGTTCATGGTCTCATTCTCCCTGGTCGGTGATGGTGGCCCGGTGATGGCGGGCCCGGGTTGTGGCGTCAGGGTGATGGCCCTCCGCCGTGGTGATGATCAGTCCGCGCGCTGGTAGCCCAGCCCGTCGGCAATCGCGGTCAAACGCGGGTCGCACTTCTCGCCACGAATGAGGAATTCCCCGCCCGTCATGGCGTCGTATCGGGTGCACAGAGCCAGCCCAAGCGCTCGCCGTTCCGCATCGCAAGACGCGTCGGAGATGGCCAGAAAGAGCGGCGGAACCCCTTCGTTGTCGGGGAAGTCATCCGCCATCACGTCGTGCGCGTAGTCGTCAATCATCTTGGCAACGGTCGGGTTTTCCATGGTGGTTGTCCTCGGTTGTCTGGCGTCCACTCATGCCGACCTGATCGGCCGGCATGGTGTGGATGTCAGGAACTGGCGTTCTGTTGTTCCAATTCTTTCGAGGGGAATAGGACCGCCGCCCCGCAGCGCTCGCACCCGTACCACGTGCCGCAGAACGCCTGCTCTTTGGTGGCGGGCTTGCGGATGCTCATCGCTCCGTGCTGCGAGCAGGCAGGCAGCGTCATGGGCAAGTTGATCGTTTCCATGCCAGCGATTCCCTTTACTGTGCCCGCACGGCGTAAGCAGGGCAGGTGACCTGCAGCCCATTCGGGTTGGTCGCGACGATCATCCGTTGCCGTTGCTCGACCACGGTGCAAGGCACCCACGGCCGCGCGGCACCGTCGGGGAAGTAGCCATCGGGGACCAGCACCACGGCACCGGCCGCGAAGGTCGGATAGTTGTCAGTGCTAAGCGGCTGCGACGGGTCAAACGTCGGCTCTTTCGACAGAAAGGCGAAGTTGATCCAGCGGTGATGTGTTTCGCCGTCAAACAGGACTTCCGCCGAGCTATCGCCGACGAAGCCAGCAACGGTGCCGATGCGGCAGCCCTCAACATACGATCCGCACCCTTCCGCGATAGCAACCCGGTCACCGACTGAGAACGGGCGAGCCGTGGTGTTGGTGGCATCGTGGGCTTCGATCGCCTGCCGCATAGCAGCGACCAGCTTTCGCCCCCGCGCCTTGCCGCTCTCTTTGTGGCATGGGCTTTCCGCGCCCTCCTCGACGTAGGGCAGGGCTTCCGCCAGCAGGTTGATAAGTTCGGATTGATCCATTGTCTGTTCCCCTGGTCTGTGGCGCTGCTGGGTGATGGCCTTGCACCGCGCCTCTGATGTTTATTAATGTAGTGTTAGAGACGGCGTTATGCAAGAAAAAACGCTGCGCATTATGCAACATTTTAGGGTGCCGTTATGGATCGTCTCACGCCACTGCAACTACGCTGGGCCCTCGCCGCTTTCGGCATGACTGCCAGCTCGTTCGCCGCCGAATGTGGCAACCATCCCGAAACCATCCGCCGCGCTCTCCGTGGCAATCTCAAAGGCGCCTATCTGTCGCCGCGCCTGTCGGCCGCCGTCCGCGACTACTTCACATCGCGAGGCCTAGTATTCGCCGAGCTAGACGGCAAAGTCGGCGTGTTCGCTGATCCGGCTCTAGGCGTCCCGATCCGACGCCAGTCCGCCGATGATGGCGATGGATCGGACGTTGACCGATAGGCGCAGGCTATCGATAGGCGATGGCTATGGTTGGCGAGCTGGCCCGGGTCGCGTGTTGCGAACCGCTGCAGGCCGTCCGCGACCGCGTGGCCGCGACCCGTTGCCGAGCCTTTCCGCCGACCGTCGATGCAAGAGAACGCCATTTTTCTTGCATCAATGAGGGCTCCCCGCTGCCCGGTTTTCGCCCCGCAGGCCCCACTAGGTCCCGTAAACTACGCGCTTGAAAACCCTGAGATTTTTTCTTTCGGATGGGGTTTTCGCGGAGGTGGTTTCTGGGGGATTTCGAGGTGTGGAAAGTGGGGTTGGAAAAACGCTGGGGAAAATTCGCCTGGAATCAGTGGGTTGAATGGTCGGCGATCGGGTGGAATGGCAGGGCGCGGGATGATTGATGTGTTGAGACTATGAGTTCGTGAATATTGATAGGCAAAAACGATTGATCGGTTTCCTGCGGTGTTCGGGGCGGCACAAATGCTTGGGTTTTGGTCTGTAACGGGCACCAGATAGGCGGCGCCGCATAGAAAACGGTCTATCGATAGGGTTGACCTATTGATTCGGACGGCAGATATTGCGGTCTGGACGAGCGTAGATCTGAGCGGCAGCCGCCGGAAGGTGAGCCGAGCCCCTTGCGCCCCAGGCCGGCATGGAGTTTCCGGCCCAGTGCGGAAGCTATGCCCGATCGAAATCCAGAGTTCTTGTCGAGGCCAGCGATGTCATCACCGAGTACGATCCGGAAGGGTGGCAGAGCGGCAATGCGTCGGCTTGCTAAGCCGTAGCCTGGGCTGAGTTCCAGCGCGGGTTCGATCCCCGCCCCTTCCGCCAACTGATCGCGGAGGGTCGCGCGGGATGGTCCGCAACCGGTCTCGAAAACCGGGCCAGCGCTCGACGTTGAGGGTTCGACTCCTTGGCCCTCCGCCATACATGGTCTACCGGGCAGGCGGCGCAGACGGCGAGTGGCGCACTGGTCTGTAAAACCAGCACATGGGAACCGCAGTAGGTTCGAATCCTACCCTGCCCACCATCTTCGCGGTCTTGGCCGAGTGGTCAGGCACCGGGTTTCCACCCCGTTGACGTCAGTTCGAATCTGACAGGCCGCTCCAACTCCTGGAGGCTGTGTTGCCGAACAACGGCAGTTGGTTGCCATATCGGTTCGTCGCATGCGTTGCGCTTTTGGCCGCGGCCATTCGGAAAACCACGAGCATTGGCGGTCACGACGGCTACATCGCAGGCAAGCTGGTAGATGCGGGCTATTTCTGGCCGGTCGCCCTTTTCGACGTCGGCTGGATTGTGGCGGTTGTCGCGGTAGCGATCCGCATAGCCAGGTTCGGAACTGAGCCTCGAACTCGGGCATAACTGAATCGATGAGTGAGACGCCAGACTTGCGATGGTTTGATGAGTTTCCCAGCTGCGTTCGCTGCGGCAAGCCGTCATCCGGCGTACTGCGCGGCCTGGGAAACGCCAGCTATGGGCACCACTGCAAGAAGTGCGCGGAGCGTCGACTAAAGGCGTCGGCCAAGGCGCGTGGCGAGAACCCGACATAAAGGAACCCCGCATGTCGACCTCAACGCCAGTAACGCCCCAGTCTCAGGCCGTGATCGCAGCTCAGTACCTGTTCGATGCGGCGCTGGCGACGTTCAACGCTCGGGTCATCCAGGGCCAGCCGCACGCGATTAAGCAGGCACGGGAAGAGCTTCACGGCCACCTAGATCATCTGCTGGATGCCCGCCATCAGCAGCTTCATGCGCTGATCAACGGCGGCACCTGATCCCGTCTCCCTCCCAGGGGCTGCCAGGGCCGGCCCGGCGAACCAAGTCGCGATGACGTGTCGGCAGGCGGGTTGATGGATAACGGACCAATCGTGGCGAGCCCTGACTTTCTGGAGGCTGAGAATGGATCCTCGTGAGATCGATCGGGTGGTCGACGACTACAGCCGAAGCGCGCGCCGCCAGGTCCTTGGCTACTCCATCGCGGCTCCCTCTGGCTCGGATCGAGTATCTGAGTTCGAGCCTTTCGATGTTCGCCGCGCTGTTGACGGCCGGCTTGCGGACAGCACCGGCGCTGAACTGACCTTCGACGGGTGACGAGATGGCGATCAAGATCATCAGCGAGGAAGGCCGCGGCTACAGCACTCGGATAATCGACACCGAGTCCGGCCAGGATCTGACAAAGCTCGTTTCTGTCGCGCTCGGCGCAACGATCAGCATCGACCAGATTGTCACCTTGCGCGCCAGCCTCATGGCGATCGAGTGCGAAGTGACGGCTGATGTCGTCGAGTGGCGAACGAAGAACCCTGCGACTGGAGAGTTCGAGCCGCTGGCCGCTATCGAGTTCCGGGACGGCCGTCGTGTCGAGTTCAACCTCAACGGAAGCATCAGCGTCTGGGAGAAGGGTTACGCCGTTGGCGGCTCTCTCTCGACGGATGAACGGGAAGAGGACGACTCGTGATCCACGTCATGCTCGTCGAGTTTGTCCCTACGGATCCAGAGGCCTTTGCGCACTGGCGGCCTTTCACGTTGCCCGTCGAGGCGGGCACTCCTGAGGAAGCGCTGAGGAAAGCCGAGGCAGCGGTTGCGACTTTGCTGCCCCACCTGGGATGGCAGCTTTCCGGGCGTGTTCCGATGATCAGTGCGGGCAACGCCTGCTACCTGACGATTGTCGATGGCGCAGTTGTCGAAGTTCCGTGCGATCACCAGAAACCCGGAGGCCCCCATGCCTGAGTACATTGTTACTCATTCCAGCGACCCGGCGCTTGGTCTGGGCCTGGACCCGAAGGGCGAGCGCCTGAACACGAAGGTGGTGTGGGTCTCGAAGGACTCCGCGTCGCGGTTCAGCCGTGAGGCTGATGCGAAGGCGTTCGGCGACACGTTCGCAAAGGGCGCATATCGGGTTACTCCGCTTGAGGAGCCGTCGGCACCGCTTCGGGTGATGGAAGCCGAGCCCGAGCCGGAGAAGACCGCGCGACGCAGCTTCCTGTCGGGTCGCGGGTCTGCCTGATGGCGAACTACGAGGATTGCGGCCCGTCGGCTTACGACTGGGACCTGATCAAGCCGGACTGGGAGAGCGGAATCCTCACCGTCGACGAGATGGTTAAGCGGCACCGGATCTCGCGCGACATGCTGCGGGAGAAGGGGCGGGAGTTCGTGGCGTCTGGTGTATGGCAGGAGCGGCCTCGCCAGGCGGGGCGCCGGCCGCAGGCGCTGCTGGATCAGGCGAAGGCCCTGCTGGCGCAGGGGCCGGTCAAGCATCCGGACGTGCCGTACTACGGCGACTTCACGATCGGTGGGCGGGAGAAGCCGCCGACGATCACCGGCGTGGCGTCAACCGAGCCGCGGGTGATCGCCTACAGCAAGAAGGTCGGCGAGCGCATCTGCGACTTGGTTGCACAGAACTGGTCGCTTGAGGAGATCTGCACGCTGCCGGGCATGCCGGCCACGTGGCGGGTGATGCAGTGGCTGCGGAGTCCCGAGCACCAGGACTTCTGCACGATCTACTGGGACGCTGCCCGGGCCGCGCTGCTGCTCCAGCTCGATGAGTTGGACAAGGAGCTATCTGAGGTAGTGGCCGACACCAAGAAGCGCAACAAGAACGTCAGCAACGCCCGGATCCAGGCCATCCGCGAGCGGCGCCAGCATCTGGAGTTTAAGGTCACCAACCTGCTGCCGCACGTGTTCAAGGGCATCGGCCGGGCGACAGGCCGCAACGCTGGCGACGTCGAGAACAAGAGCCGCCTGGGCGGACTGGCGGCGATCGCGCGCAAGGGCACCGATCAGATGCTCGAGACCGGCGTGATCGACCCGATGACGCGCAAGGTGAACCTGAAGGTGGTCAACGGCGGGAAGAGTTGACGTGCCACGAAAGGTCCGCCGGAAAGGGCCCGGTCGGTTTTCGGAAGAGGCGCAGATCGCGCTGCGGATCCGGCAGGACCCGCCCTGGTTTTTCCGGAATGTCCTGGGCTATGAGCCATGGAGCATGCAGGAGCGGATCGCGCTCAGCGTTCGGGATAACCGGCGCACCGCGGTTCCATCCTGCCATGGCGCGGGCAAGTCGAAGGTAGGGGCGGGGCTCTGCCTGTGGTTCGGGATCGCATTCCCGGGCTGCAAGATCGCGACGACGGCGCCGTCCTTCCGACAGGTGAAGAATATCATCTGGGCGAACATGCGCCAGATGCACGAGCGGGCCCTCATGCCGCTCGGCGGCGAGCTCTTCACGACCAGGTGGGAGATGGATCCAGAATGGTACGCGTTCGGGTTCACCACCAAGGATCCGGACGCGGTGTCCGGTATCCACGCTCCGGAGATCTTCATCCTGCTGGATGAGGCGGCCGGCATCCTTAACCCGATCTGGAAGGCGATCGAAGGCCTGACCAGTTCGGCGTTTCCGCGGGTGCTGTCGATCGGCAACCCGACGGACCCGACGGGCGGGTTCAAGAAGGAATGCGACGATCTAGCGGCCACCAATCCGGAGGCGCTGATCAGGATCTCCGCCTTCGACACGCCGAACCTCCAGGCCGGCAAGATTGTCATCCCTGGCCTTACCACTCAGGAGTGGGTCGAAGAGCGCAAGCGGGACTGGGGCGAGGAATCCCCGCTCTACGTCGCCAAGGTGCTGGGCGAGTTTCCGGACCAGGCGGACGATGCGCTGATACGCATGTCCTGGGCTGAGAAAGCGAAGGTTGCCGAGTTCGATGATTCGGGCGAGCGGGTGCTCGCCGTTGACGTCGCCCGCTTCGGACGCAACCGGACGGTAGCGTATCTTCGCGAAGGCCGCCGGTATCGTCGGCACCTCCGCAAGATGGGGCTCGACACGGTGCAGGTGGCGAACCTGGTTTGGGAGCTGATCGAGGATCTCGAGCCCGATCGGGTGGTGATCGACGACAGCGGCGTCGGTGGGGGCGTAACGGACCAGATCCGAGACAAGATCAGATCCGCCGGCCGTGGACCTGAGATCGACGCCTTCAACGGCCAGAACCAGGCGAACGATCCGGACAAGTATTCGAACCGGCGCACCGAGGGTTACTGGACCCTGCGCGGGGATTTCCGGGAAGGGCTTGTCGACATCGAGGACGGCGACGAGTCCGACGATGTCATCTCGCAGTTGACGTCGATCCGCTATCGCACGCGAAACCTGGGTCGGCAGGAAGTGCTCCAGATCGAGACCAAAGATGAGATGGAGCGCCGTGGCATGCCTTCTCCAGACGACGCCGACGCGATCATGATGTCCCGCGCGCCTGCCCAGCAGTCGAAGGTGGTGCGCTTGGCTTGGGGTAGCTGATGGCCGACCTCAATGTCATGCAGGCTCTATCGATGGTCACGCAGCGACTGCGGCTCGCCTGGTACGGGCAGTCGGCGCTGTTCGATGGCCGCCGGAAGGTCTGGGACTCGCTCGGCTACCCGGGGCTACGGGAACGCACGGCGGAGTTCTACTGGTTCCGCTACAAGTACCAGGACATCGCGCGCCGCATCGTGCGGGCGCCGGCGGACGGGACGTGGCAGAAGCCGCCGGTGGTCCAGGAGGACCCTGATCCGGAGGTCTCAACGCCGTTTGAGCAGGCTTGGGAAACGCTGCAGAAGCGGCTCCACGTCTACGCCATGTGCAAGCGCGCCGACCGGATCGCCGGCATCGGACGCTACGGCGTGATCCTGCTCGGCGTGCGCGACGGCCGCAACCTGGACCAACCGATGGGGACGCTGTCGAACGAGTCCGACGTGCTCTACCTGTCGGTTTACGGTGAGCCGCACGCGAAGGTCGCCGCCTGGAACAACAACCCGAAGAGCGACCGGTTCGGCCGGCCAGAGCTCTACGACATCCATCTTGCCGCTGACGTCCAGGGCGGTGGGTTCAAGACCTTCTTCCAGTCCGTCGCGACGACCCGGGTGCACTGGACCCGGATCATCCACATCGCAGACGAGTTGGATGAAGACGACATCTTCGGCACGCCGCGCCTCGAAGCGGTGATGAACCGGCTGATCGACATCGAGAAGATCGTCGGCGGCACCGGTGAGATGTACTGGAATGGCGCCAACCGGGGCATCCAGTGGGACGTCGACAAGGACGCGAAGTTCACCGACGACGACTACCAACGGCTCGAGACGCAGATCAGCGAATACCTCGACGGTCTGCGCCGGATGGTCAAGACGCAGGGTGTGACGGCCAACGTCCTGGCCTCGAACCAGCCGGAGCCGCAGGAAGCCCTGCAGGCGTGCATCGCGCTGATCGCCGGCACCACGGGCATTCCCCAGCGGATCCTGATCGGCACCGAGGCTGGCAAACTTGGCTCTACCCAGGATGAGCGGGCCTGGACGAACCGGATCGAGGAGCGTCGCGAGAACTTCGCCGAGCCGTTCATCCTCCAGGAGCTGATCAACCGGCTGATCGTGGCGAAGGCGCTTCCGGCGCCGGCTGCAGGCTACAGCGCAGGCTGGCCAAAGCTGCAGGCCATGAACGCCAGCGAGCGGGCCCAGGTCGGCCAGCGTCTGGCGAACGCCGCCAAGTCCTTCGCCGATGCTGAGGAGAAGGGGAACAACCCGATCACCGCCGGTGAGTTCCGCGAGCAGATCGGCCTGCCGGCGCTGCCCCCGTCGAAACCCCAAGCGACACCGGAGTAACCCATGCCTCAGGTCTTTCGCACGGGCGTCGAGCACGACGGCCGGTCGCTCCTGCATATCCACGTCACGGCCGTTCCGGATGCGATCCGCACGGAGACGCTCCGCGGCAAGGAATATCGGGTCGTGCCGATCGTGATGGTGGTCGAGGGCGTCATGTACGGCGCGAACTCGGAGGCCCCTACACTCTACCGGTCGAGCGTGCTCGCACAGGCGGTCGGGTCCTGGGACGGCAAGCCGGCGGTCTACAACCACCCGCAGCGCGACGGCAACTTCGTCTCGGCGAACGCCCCTGAGGTCTACGCCGAGGAGACCATTGGCCTGCTGTTCAACACCAAGGTCGAGGACAACCGGCTGAAGACCGAGGCATGGCTCGACGTGGGTGCGATCGCCGAGATGGACGGCGAGCGCGGGACGGTGATCGAGCGGCTGGAGTCCGGCGAACCGGTGGAGGTGTCCATGGGCGCCTTCGTGGCCGAAGAGGTCGAGGCCGGCATGTTCGCGGGCAAGGCCTATGGCCGCGTAGCAACGGCTGTCTGGCCCGATCATCTCGCCATCCTGGATTCGGAGAGCAAGGGGGCATGCAGCGTTGAAGACGGCTGCGGCGCCCCTCGCATCAACGCCGCCTGTTCGTGCGGAGGCACCTGCGGCACTTGCAAGGAGGCCACCATGCCCGAGAACACCGTCGTGCTGGAGCGCGTGACCGGAGAAGGCGTCCCGGAGAACCGCTACATCTACCGCCTGCCGGAAGGCACCGACGGCGCGATCGACGGCCTAGCGCCGTCCGACGGCGTCGCCGTGGTCGACATCGCCGAGCCGCGCCTGAATGCGCGCCGCAGCGCCATCCTGCTGAGCGCTGAGCCGTCGGGAGACGTGCTGGCCACGATGATGAAGCCGGAAGGGCTCATCTCTCGGCTGGACGCCCTCATGAACCGGCTGCTGGGCCGCTCCAAGCTGACCGCGAACGTTACCATGAAGGATCTCCGCGAAGCGCTGCAGATGGCGCTGGAGATGGAGGGCGAGGATTACTGGCCCTGGATCGTCGATGTCGAGCCCGGCGAGGGCTCGATGCTGTCCGGCTACGTGATCTACGAGCGGGACGACATGACGCTGGTCCGGCGCGGCTACACCGTGGAAGCCGGCGGCAGCATCACCCTTTCCGGCGACATGGAGCCGGTTCGCCGGGAGACCACCTGGCACCCCGTGACGGTAGTCACCACCAACCAGCAGGAGAATGCCATGACGACCATGCAGGAGCGCGTGGCTGCCATCGTCGCGAACGAGCGCAGCCAGTTCACCGCCGAGGACACCGAGTATCTCGCCGGCCTTTCCGAGGATCGCCTTGGCGCGATCGAGGCGAAGCTGAAGGACAACTCCGAGACGAAGCCGGCGCCGAAGCTGCCGGAGACCGTCGATGAGTATCTCGCCGCTGCCCCGAAGGGCATCCGCGAGGTGCTGGAGTCCGGCCAGGCCGAACTCAAGACGAAGCGCCAGGGCCTGATTAAGCAGGTGCTGGCCGCCGGCGACTCCTTCACCGAGGCCGAGCTTGAGGCGATGGAGACGTCGCTTCTGGCGAAGATGGCCCGCCAGGTGACGCCCGCCGACTTCCGTGGACAGGGCGCCCCGCGCACCGTCCAGGAGACCGAGGCCACAGGCCCCGGCCACACGCCGATCACCTTCGGCGAGCGCGACCCGCGGCACAAGCCGGCCGCGGCCTGATCCACCCCAACGGCGACACCGCCACCTAGCGACAGGAGGGCCCCATGGCCACCCCGAACACCATCCGCCTGCGTGGCGGCACTCAGACCGACGAGCGGCTTGCCGCCGCGGCGATCACCCCGGGCGATCTGATCGAGCTGACGTCCGACAACGAGTTCCAGCGCCAGTCTGTGGCGTCGGGCAACTCGCTGAAGATGTTCGCGCTCGAGAACCCCACGCTCGGCCGGACCATCACCGACGACTACGCGAGCGGCGACACGGTGATCGCGCGGCAGTTCCAGCCGGGCGACCGGGTCTACGCGAACCTCGCCGCCTCCCAGACGATCGTCATCGGCGATCTGCTGGAGGGCAACAACGCCGGCAAGCTGCAGAAGCACGTCGTGGACTCGACGGGCATCTATTACCACAACCAGATTGTGGGCTTCGCCATCGAGGCGGTGACGACCACCGGCGCGGTCGGTCGGATCAAGATCCAGATCGTCTGATCGTGGCGGGCGCCACGCCCGCCGCGTCTTCCTGCCCCTGAAATCAGGCCGCAACCGGCCGTTCCATAAGGAGCCAAGACCATGAACATGGTTGTCTCGGCCGGCGCCCCGGCCAACATCACCCTCAACGGCGCGGGTTCGCTCCGCGATCTTCTCGTGCACGTCGATGCGAACCCGATGAACTTCGTGGCTGACATCCGGGCGTTCGATCGCACGCTGCCGGAGGATGCCTGGAAGCAGATCGACCAGCGCATCATCCAGATCGCCAGTGAGCGTCTTCCACTTACCAGCTATCTGATGGGTCGCGGCCTGATCTATCCGCTGACGGACTTCCTGGGCACGCCCATTCTGCAGACGCAGAAGGCGAGCGATATGGAGGATGCCGACATCTCCATGGAGCCGACGAGCCGTGGCGCGCTCGGCCGTCAGACGTTCAGCGACGTCTATCTGCCGATCCCGATCATCCACAAGCCGATCGACTTCAGCGTCCGCATGCTGCGCGCCGCTGCCAAGGCGGGTCAGCCGATCGATCTGACGACCTTCCTCACGGTCATGCGGAAGGTGATGGAGCGCGTCGAGGATGTGTTCGTGAACGGTGCTGCCTCGATCACCGTGACCGTGAACTCGGTCCAGGGGAGCGTGTCTGGCCTGACCTCCTTCTCTGACCGGAACACCGTCGACCTCACGACCAACTGGGACGCGTCCGGCAAGACCGGCGCCCAGATCCTGGATGACGTGCAGGACACGATCGACGCGGCTCGGTCGGACAACATGTACGGCCCGTTCCTGCTGTGCGTGCCGAAGAACTATCAGCGCAAGCTGGGCGACGACTACTCGACCGCCTACCGTGGCACCATCCGCCAGCGGCTGCTGGAACTCGAGGAGATCGAGAACATCATGGTTGTCGACCAGTTGGCCGATGACAACGTGGTGCTGCTGCAGCTCACCGAAGACACCGTGCAGGTGATCGACGGTCTGCGGCCGGCGGTCATCCCGCTGGTGCAGAACGAGCTGTTCGTCGAGCCGTATCTCGGCATGGCGTGCATGCTCCCGTACCTGAAGTCGGACAAGGACGGCCGCTGCGGCATCGTCCACCTGCGCCCGGCGCCGTAACCCGGCTTTCGCTGAAGACTGCTCTATCGCGGCCCCCGCTCAAGCGGCGGGGGCTGCTTCTTCTCGACTGCATCTCCCGTCGTCCGGCCTTGCTGGGCGCCCGGACGTGCAGACGATCAACAGGAGAGTGATATGTCCGACCAGGAGTTCCGCTACCGGATCAAGCCGGGGCACAAGCATCACCGTGACGGCAAGCGCTACGGTGCCGGCGACGAGATCGTGTTCCAGCGCTCCATGGCCCGCTCGGACATCGCTCACAAGCTCGAGCCGCTGAGCGAAGACGCCGAAGCGGCTGCTGCGGCGCCGGTGAACCAGGTCAACACGCTCCGGAAGGCTATCCGGGAGGATGGGGCCTTCGATCTGCTCGGCACCGACGGCCGCCGCATCAACGTGGCCGGCATCTCTGAGGAGATCGCCGATCACATCCTGGCGGCCACCACTGCGCCGGAGGAGAAGGCGCCGGAGACCCCGCAGGAGCCGGCTCCGGTGACGACCGACGGCAAGCCGACAGAGGACAAGCCCTCTGAGGAGGAGCAGTTCAAGCGCCCGTATACGATGGAGCAGCCGGGCGGCCAGGGCGGCTATGTCGTCAGCGACGCCACCGGCAAGAAGGTCCACGACGCGCCGCGCGTCTCCAAGGCCGTCGCCGAAGAACTCGTGCGCGCGAACGCCGAGTAAACTATGGCGGCCCGGGTCACATCCGCCGAGGTCAAGGCGATCGTCACCACGGCGATCGCCGACGTCTCGAACTTCATCGAACCGGCTACGCTGATCGTCGACGAGGATCTGGCGGATAAGGGTATGTCGTCCGATCGGCTGACCCAGATCGAGCTCTACCTCGCCGCCCACTTCGTCACCATCAGTGAGGAGCGCGGCGGGCTGGTCTCTACGAAGGTGGGTGAGAGCGAAGACCGTTTTCGGCGCTTCGACGGGGCCGGGCTCATGTCGACCCGTTATGGCGTCATGGCTGCCTCACTCGACACCAGCGGCACCTTGGCGACAATGGGCGGCCGAAAAGCGAGCCTGGAAGCCATCTGATGCCGGTCGAGCGTTTCTGCGACCTGCCGGCGTTCTGGGCTGGCGAGACCGTGTTCATCCTGGGCGGCGGCCCATCGTTGCCGAGCTACGACCTGAGCCTGCTGGTTGGTCGACCGGTGATCGCCATCAACAACGCCTGGTATGCCCGGCCTGGGGCGGAATACTGGAATGAGGATCCGCCAAAGGCGCCGGGCCCGTGGCCTGTCTGCTTCTTCACCGACGGGCCGTGGTGGGACCAGTACGGCGCCGAGGTTGCCGCCTTTCCCGGCCTGAAGTGCACGATCTTCCCGAACCGGCAACTTCCCGCTGTCGCACATCTTCGGCGGGGCCTCCACCGGATTGTCGACGAGCGAGAAGGCTGGATCGGCTACGGCAATGACGGTGGTCTGAACGCCATCCTGCTCGCACAGAAGCTCGGGGCATCTCGGGCCGTGCTGCTCGCCTACGATCAGCGTACGATCGACGGCCGGCACAACTGGCACATGCGGCACGAGCGGCCGATCTACGAAGAGACGTACGACTTCCTTTATCAGCCAGGCTACCACGACGTGGCACCGCGGCTGGCCGAACTCGGGCTCGATGTGGTGAACGCCACGGCTGGCAGCGCTCTGACAGCCTTCAGAACCGGCGACTACCGGGACTTCGTATGACGGGCGCTAGCGACGTGCGACCGATCATCGTCCTGACCATGGGGCGCTCCGGCAGTTCCATGGTCGCTGGTTGCCTCGCACTCCACGGGATGTGGACCGGCGAGTGCCGCCCGGCGGATCGCCACAACCCGAGGGGCTATTTCGAGAACCTCCGGATCAACGGCGCGCTCGGCGACCTCTATCCGGGGTCGATCTATCGAGACCTGAAACCGGCACCTGCGGATCAGGGTTGGCCGTCCTTCGTGGAGGCCGTTAAGGCGCAGGAGGGATACGTTGGCGGCCCATGGCTGGTGAAAACCAACGCCTTCGCTTGGCCCCTGTGGACGCCCTTCGACCCGGTCTTCGTTTTCGTTCGCCGGAATATCGACGCCATATCTGCATCCGCCAAGCGGCACGACCCCAAGGCTCCTAACTCCCCCGCAAGGTGGCGCGAGATCGCGCAGGCCCACCAGGTCGAGATGGATGGCGTCCGCGCTGCCTACGGTGGCTTCGACATCGACTCCCGCAGGCTCGCTGATGGCGATCACGACCAACTGTCGGCCGCCCTAGAGGCCGTCGGCCTGGAAACGGATCACGACGCCGTTGCCGCCTTCACGAATCCCGCCCTGCTGACCCACTGATCCAGGAGATCGCGGTGGACCTCATCTCAAGCTGCCTCTGCGCGGCGACGACCTTCCGTGATTTCGAGCGCAACGGCCTGCGGGTCCGTGAGTGTCAGAGCTGCGGTGCGCTCCACCAGCACGTCGAGATGAGCCTGGATCAGTACGCCGACTGGTATCGGCGCCAGTACCACGATGGGCACTATACCCATAGCTTCGCCCACGATCGCAACGTGGCCCGCAAGCGCCTGGACGCCTACCGGATCCCGGCCGGCGCCCGCCTTCTGGACGTCGGTTGCGCGAATGGCGCCTTCGTGGTGGAGGCCTGCGAGCGTGGGCTCGACGCCTTCGGTCAGGATCTGGCCGATGATGCGTCGATGGTCCCTGAACGGACCTATTCGGCAGCGCTGGAGGCTATCCACTTCCCGGCCGATCATTTCGACGTGGTGACCATCCACGATGTTCTCGAGCATGTGCCCGATCCGGTGAAGTTCCTACTGGAAGTCCGCCGAATCCTGAAGCAGGGCGGCCGACTGCTGCTGGACTTCCCGGCATTCGAGGAGCCGGAAGGCCGCCACCACTGGAAAGAGGTCGAGCACCTCTGGCTGCTGGGCATCGACGCTCTGGTCGAGCTTCTGTCCGCGACCGGCTTCACCTGTGAAGCGGCCGGACACCCGATCCCGGGCAAGTGGCTGCTGGACTGCCGCGCTCCGCGTGAGAGCCGGACAACGGTCATTCTGCCGCCGGGGATCGGCGACTGCTACTGGTCGCTGGTCAAGCTGCAGGGGCTGATGGCAGCGCGCGGGTGGGGAGCCGTGGTCGACGTCTGGGTCGAGGAAGCGCGGGACCGGAACCGAGCGGCCGACTTCGTGCGCCTGGCTCCGTTCGTGTCGTACCAGGGCACGGTTTCGCAGACAGGGAGCCGGCCCGCGTTCCATGAGGCTTATCGGACCGATGGCCGCGCAGTGATCCCAAACGTGTGCGGCCGCGACTATCTCGTCGCTTTCAACGGAGCGCTTGGGGCTGGCCGAAGCCTCTCGGACGTCGAGCCCGATGCTAAGGCGGACTGGCGCTACCCGATGTTCCGGTCGCTGGCCCAGGTCGAGGCCGAGCGGGAGTATCGAGAGCGCTTCGGCGAATACGTGGTCGCGTTCTTTGTGGACGGCGGCTTCTATCACAAGTGGACCGCCCATTTCGGACGCGACGAGATCCGGAAGCTCTTCGAGACCCTGTCCGCGGACCGCACCGTTGTCGTCATGGGAGCGGGCTGGGACCAGGGCGGGATCTCCAGTCGCGCCGGCGGGCCTGTGGTCGATCTGTCCGGCAAGACCAACATCGATCAGATGCTCGGCCTTCTCCGTGGCGCCTCGGGGATCGTCGGCTTCCCGGCGGGCAACACCATCGTTGGCGCCGCTCTCGGCACGCCGACCGTCATGCTCTATCACAACCACTTCGATCGGCGCTTCTGGCTCAATACCGTCCCGCCGTCCGTCGTTGGCTCGAGCTACGCCGCGCTTGACGTGTCGAAGGTGGGGGTGCCCGACGTCGTGAAGGCGCTGGACGCCATGCTGGCCGTTCGGTGTGCTGCATGATCAGGGTCCAGGGTATGGAGGGCCTGGGGGATTCGGTCTATCAGCGGGCGATCGTTCAAGCGCTGCTCGCCAAGGACCACGTGCTGATCTCTACGCCGTGGCCCGAGTTGCTGAGCGATCTCGACGTGCAGTTCGCCCGAGCGGTCTCGCCGCTGCGGACGCAGGCAAAGAACATCGCGCGGCAGGAACCGGGCCGCTGGGCCGAGGATTCGAACGGGGCCGTGCAGGTCCGCATGCGTTATCACCTGAGCGCCACCGATGGTCTGCCGATGCTCGACGCGATGGGCGCCGCCGCCGGGCTGTCTGATATGCCGCGCTCCCTCACGCTGCCCCGGTCAGCGACCGTCTGGAATCGTGATCGGCCGATTGCGGTGGTCCGTCCGGTCACAGAGCGGGCGGAGTGGCCTGACCACGCCAGAAGCCCAGATCCTGGGTATGTGGGAACTGCGGCGCAGGCGCTGCGCTCTGCCGGCTTTCACGTGATCCTGGTCGCCGACATCGACGACGAGCACGAGCGCCTGGTTGGCGATCTGCCGGAGTTCGACGAGGCCTATCTCCGCGGCGAGTTGAGCGTTCAGGATCTGGTCGACCTCATCCAGAGTGCGGCGTGCACCGTGGGTGGCGTTGGGTGGTTGCTGCCGTTCAGCATCGCGGCGTCTGTACCGCATCTCTGCGTCCTGGGCGGCCACGGCCACATGAACTGCCCTGAGGTGCTGGTGGGGCCAAACTTGGCGGCTGAGCGCGTCACGTTCGCGATGCCGGACGAGTTCTGCCGCTGCGACAGCATGCGACATGACTGCAGCAAGTCGATCAGCGATTTCGACAGCCTCCTGCGCCTCTGGATGGCTGACCTGTGAGGAACCTCACGCAAACTGTGACGCGCTGGGCCCCAACAGGCACCGACGCGGCTGGAGACCCCATCGGCTACACCCGGACCGAGATCCTTGGCCGCTGGGAGGAGTCGCAGCAGCTTTTCACCCGGTCGGACGGGACTGAGGCGGTGTCTCGGGCGATCGTCTATCTGGCATCCGACGTCGCCGTCGGTGACTTCCTGCTCCAGGGCAGTTCGGTGTCGGCCTCGCCCCCTTCGACAGCGTGGCGTGTCGAGGCCTTCCGAAAGGTCGAGAACCTCCGCGGCACGGACAGCGAACGAAGGGCGATGCTCTGATGGCCCAGCCGGCGCTTGACCTCCTGAACCATCTGGCTGGCCTCGGACTGGATCTGACGGTCGGGACCAACGCGCTCTTGGGGCTGGTACGGCCGGCGGGAGACAGGGTGCCTCAAAACGCTCTGTTCGCAGCCGATGCCGGCGGGCCGGAGCCGCGCAACCGCGACGTCGCCAACACGGGCGAGTTGCGGGTCTCGATGGTCACACTTCGGCTTCGGTGGCGAGGAGCGGTCGCTGGCAGCACCAAGATCCACGCGATCCGCGATGCTCTTACCGCCACGTCGATCGCTGGTTACCAGGATGTGTCGGCCGCCGGTGAGCCCCGCCAGATGCCGGATGATGAGAACGGGTTGTCCATGTGGATGCTGGTCGCCCGGATGGTCCGCAGCGCGTGATGCTGAACGACCTCTCGGCGCTGGAGCGCCAGTTCGACGCAATGGTCCAGGAGCAGCTTCTCGACGCCGGTGCTGAGGCCATGCGCCTGGTGGTGTCGATGACGTTCAACATGATCGTCGACAACACCGTCGTCTGGTCAGGCTATGCGGCAGCGAACCAGCGCATCGCGATCGGAACCCTGGACGACGCCGAGCTCAACCCGAGGATCCGCCGCGGCAATCCGTATCCAGCCTCCGGTGAGTATGAAGGCCTCATCGAGCCGTCCAGGGCGCAGGAACTAGCGAAACTGGCCGACCTGCAGTTCGGTGAGGCCGTCGAGATCGGGACGGCAGTCGGCTACTTCCCAGACATCGGCTGGACCGAAGGTCTCGGCACCGACATCTACACCGAAGCCTCGATAGTCGGTCCCGAACTGGCCCAAGGCGCCTTCACCCAACCCTGATCCCCGCTCTAGCCGGGGCCTCGCCGTCCGCGCCCGCGGCGGCGCTTCACCGTGCCTGCTTAGCGGGCGAAAACCGAAAGGAGCACAGCCATGGGCACTCGTCTCGTCTGGACGAACGCCGAAGTGATCATCAACTCCACCGACCTGTCGGAGCAGGTCACGCAGGTGGCGCTGACGGAAGGCTTCTCGCTGCAGAATAGTCCCTCCATGGGCGACGACACCGACCAGTCCGTCCAGGGACTGCGGCAGTTCTCCGGGACGATCACCTTTAACCAGTCGTTCGTCACCGGCGGTGTGGACGCCACGATCCGCGCGATCATGGCAAACCGCGGCTCCGTCCTGCTGGAGATCACGCCGGACAGCACCGTTGCGGTCGGCGCGGCGAACCCGAAGCGCCGGTGCCTCGTGGTGCTCGGCAACTACCAGCCGTACTCCGGCTCGGCTGGTCAGATTGCCACTGCGACCGTCGATTTCCAGGCGGCCGGAAACCTCTCCACCCTGACCTCGTAATCCAAACCGGCCGCGCTACTCAGCCGCGGCCGGCTTTCCTCTGAGGAGCGCGACCATGAAGTTCAGCGAGTTCAAGACGGACATCGAGAAGGAAGCCGAAGGCGTCTGGCACACGATCGGCTACAACGAAGACGAGTCCCCGGTGCGGATCAAGGTCGCCCGGCTCGGCAATTCCGCATGGCTGAAAGCCTACAACAAGATTCCGCCGGCCATCCGCGACGCGGCCCAAAAGGGCACGCTGAGCGGGCCCATGGAGGTGTCCTACGATAAGCAGGCCGCCCGGTGCACAGCGGAGCATGTGCTCGTGGATTGGCAGGGCTTCACCGACGAGGAAGGCAACAACCTCCCCTACAGCGTCGATACTGCCGCCGCGATCCTGGCCGACCCTGAGCACCGCCCGTTCCGCAACCTCGTCACCCGTTTTGCCCAGGACGACGACGCCTACCGAGCGAAGGCGGTCGAAGCCAAGGGAAAAGCTACGCGGGGCTCGTCGAAGTAACGCTTCACTACGGAGCGTACGAGGATCCAGTCGGGGAGCACGCCCGGCGCCTGCTGACTGAGTCCAATCGGGTCGGCAGGATGGATCCTCGGCTCGAGACCCTGGAACGCCCAGATCCATACGACTGGATCTGGCGCGGCTTCTGGCGGTGCTCGATGAGACGGCCCCGGGCCATCACACCGAACGGCAAGGTCTTCCCGTTGGAGATTCCAGTATCCGAACTGATCGCCTACGCCCACGGGATCGGCATCGTCGCCCCAGATGCGATCGACGAGTTCATCACGGTCGCGGATGCGATGGACAGGGCCTACCTGGAATACAGCCGGGCGCTGCTGAGGTGACGCGAAACAGCACCGCGCAGCAGCGCCTTGTGGTGTTATGGCTTACTGAATTGGCTGACAAGACCGGATTTCAGCAGCCAAAACATCTACCGAATCGCGATAACGCTGAAGCGCTTCAATGACTGCAGCCTTGGCAACTCGCTCTCGTTCAATAGCTCCGTCCGAAATCGCGATGTTGAGTGTTCTAGTCGGTTCGTAAGGGCTGGTCAGCGATTCAACGAGGTCGATCATGTCGTTGAAGCCGTCGGCGACCTTCTGAGACTTCGCTGCGAAATTCCGACAATCGTCGGGCTGAGGCTGAGTAGCGCTCGCCGGAGCGGCAAAGAGCCCAATCAGCACAACAATTCTGATCATGGTTGTCATGGCGCCCTCCTAAATGGCGGCGCCAGCGTGAATGACAAGTCACCGCGTTGCAACTCGTGGTGGCTGTTCATGGGAGGTCTCTATGACGACCCCTACAGTCAAACTCCGCTTCGAGACCGAGAACGACGACGCCGCTCTGCGTCGCACCGACGAAATGCGTGCGGCGATGGTTTCGGCGGCTCGGGCCGCGAACGACATGCAGCAGGCTTACGCGCGGGCGGCGAGCGGCAGCAGCGGCATGCGGGAAGCCAGCATCGCTGCGGAGCAGACTGCAAATGCGACCAAGAATGTGACTGCGAACGCACGTTCCGCAGAGGCGGCAGTGCGACGCCAGGAGGCTGCGGTAGCATCGGCCACCAATCGAATTATGGCGTTTGGCAATACCATTAAGAATTCCGCGGCAGCGTCGGCGGACCAACAGAAAGCGATCGAACGTTCAGCGGCAGAACTCAATCGCTACTCTAATGCCGTCCGAGAGACAAGCGGCAGAGCGGACGAGATCCGACAAAAGACAACTTTGTTCTCTCGCGCGCTCATTGAACAGCAAGGGGCGCTTCAGGCGGCGCAGCGAGAGGAGCGTGCTAGGCAGGCAGCAATGAAGGAGGCCGAGCGTGCCTCCGATGCCGCCGCACGAGCCGCCGCAAAAGCTAACGATGAATATCTGCGGTCTGCCCTAGCGAACAAGTCGGCCGCTCAAAGTGCCGCGGTTTTTGAAAGCGCCTTCAAGCGACAAGAGACAGCAATAGCAACTGCTGAGCGCCAGGTCACCGCCTACTCTGCCGCCGTCCAAAGATCTAATTTGGGGCAGCAGGAGCAGGCACGCCTCATTCAGGCGGTTCAGAACCAGTACACAGCCTATGCGACAACTATTCAGCGCACCGGTGCCAGCCAATTGGCTGCCTCGACTGCCACGAACCAGTGGCGGTCCTCAATCCAGGGACTGCAGGTCGAACTTCAGAACCTGAAGTTGCAAGAGCACGCCGCCAGCATGCAGCGCTTCCACAGCATGGCAGCAAGTGGTGGTCGTGCATTTGGCGGCTATGGACTGGTGCTCCAGCAAGTCGGCTTCCAGGCGGCAGACATGGCCGTCCAGTTGCAGATGGGTACGAGTTTTATTCAAACTCTTACACAGCAGGGAAGTCAGCTTCTCGGGTTCTTTGGCCCACTTGGCGCCGTGCTTGGCGCTGTTGGTGCAGTCGCCGGCGCGACAGCGCTATACTTCATGAATTCGAGCGATGCCCTCGCAGACACCGCGGAATCCGCTGTAGGGGCTGAGGATGCGCTTCGTGAGTATGAGCGCACGCTTGCTTCGGTCCAGGGGCGATCACAGGATTTCGAAGCCAGCCTGAGGGACGCGAACCAGGAACTGAAATCTCAGCAAGTCCTGGTTCTCGAGGCCGCTCTTCAGACCGCCGATCAGAAGATGGCAGAGACGGCGGCAGAGGCCGAGCGCATTACAGGGCTCGTCAACGGGCTAAGAGCGAATGTCGCGGCTTCGGGCGGGGCGGTGCCGACGCCGATCAAGAATGTGCTGGCGGAGTACGAACGGCAGCAGGCTCGTCTGAACGAGGAATACGATGCTCAGGCGGCAGTAATTGATGACCTGACGGCGCGGCTCGGCATTCTGAGGGACACCCGCGCGAACGACAATTCCGAGACGTCGACCACGATCGCCACCCTTCAGGAGCAGGTGAAGTTCCAGCAGGCGCTGGCGACCGCCTACCAGGCCGGCGCCAAAGCTGTTCGCGAGGCCCGCGTCGAGCAGGCGATCTTCGAAGAGCAGACAAAGGCCAACGTCTCGGCGACCAGTGACGAGGGGAAGGAGATCGCCCGCCTCGTCCGGCAGAAGATGGATCTGACCGAGGCGAATGATAATTCGGCCAAGGCCGCATCTGACGCCGCAGCGGAGACGAAGCGCCAGGAGCAGGAAGCCGCCCGCCTGAACGAGCGTCGCACGGAGACGATCGAGGAGCTTCAGGACGAGCTCCGGTATCAAGAAGACCTCCGCCGCGCCCATGACGAAGGAACGGACGCGATCAACGCCGTCACGGACGCCCGTGAGGCCGAACTCATCGTTCAGCAATTGAAGCTGAGGGGCACTGAGATCGAGGCCGGTCTGATACGTGAACTGGTCGCTCAGATCAACGCTCAAGAGCGCGCGATCCAGCAGAAGATCGCAAAGGACCGAGAGTCCGAGCAAGCAGCGGAAAAGTCGGCCAAGGCCCAGGAGAAGGCGGCCGAGGAGGTGGAAAAGGCCTACGAAAAGACCTTCTCCAACATCCGCGACTTCTCCGAGGAGGCTCTCGGCGACAGCTTCTACGACATGCTGCGGGGCGAGACGGTGGACTTTGCGGAGTTCATGGAGACGACGCTCCTGCGGGCTATCGCGAACGTGGCTGCTGCCGCGGCTACGCAGACGATCGTCATGCCGATCGCGACGTCCGTTGTTGGCGGCATGCCTGGGCTGTTCGGTCTGCCGGCAGCGGCGAATCAGAACAGCGGTGGCCTCGGCTCGCTGTTCGGTGGGCAAGGAGGGTTTAACCCACTGTCGGCGCTGAACTTCATCGGCGACAGCGTGACCCAAGGCATTGGCGGCATCGTCTCCAGCATCTTCCCCGCCCAGTCGGCGGCTGCGGGAGCTTCCATCTTCGGTGCTGAGGCTGGTATTGCCGCTCAGGGCGCAATGCAGGCGGCCGGCGGCGCTCAACTGCTGAGCAGCGTGGCCGGGCCAGCGGCACTGGCTGCTATGGCTGCTTTCACGGCCTACCAGATGGGTCTGATCGGCCCCGGTCCGACGTCCGGGCCGGTCGGTATCGCTGACTTCTCGCCTGGTCTTGGCCGTGACCTGCAGTTCGGTCCGAACGCGGTCAACCCGCTCGAGTTCCTGACGGCAGACAATGGCGGCAACGCTGAGTCCATGCGTCCGATCGCTGAGGCGATTGCGGAGATCATTGCAAACTCGGCCGACCGGTTCAGTGCGACGATCGACGAGTCCCTGCGGTTCCGTGTGGCGAGCTATGCCAGCCCGGAGGACGGCAATAGCAAGGACCGGGTTGCCGGCTTTGAGGTTAATGCTTTCATCCGTGGCGAGGCTGAGAAGCGTATAGCCGAAGGTCTCAGCCAGACGGATGCGATCTTCGAGGCGTTCAACTTCGCTATCAAGGAGGCGTTCACTTTTGAGAACGCCGACCTGCAAACCGTTGCCCGCAACACGGTCGCGACCACGGTCGAAGGCCTGCTGTCCGATCTCGATTTTGGCGAGACGTTCCGGTCTATGTTCGCCCCTGTTCTGGATGCTGCTGGTCCGCTGGAGACCGCGCTCGACCAGATGTCGGACGCGTTCGACGAGGCGAAGAAGCGCGCGGAGGCCCTGGGGCTCACCACGGACGATCTAAGCCGGAACTTCGCGGCGGCCAACGACAACATGAAGGAGGCCTTCCGCGCCAGCCTGGGCGCGGAGGCTGCCGGCGTTGGCGGTCAGTTCGGCCAGATCATGGCGCTGGCTACCGAGCTTGATCAGCTCTCGAAGGACGCGGCGATCGCCGGGGTTTCGGCTGAGACCCTCGCCACGGTGATCGACGGCCGCCTGACTGCCGCCGTTGCCGGCCTGACTTCCGGCGAGATCCAGTCTCTGATCAACGCGCTGTCCGAGGTGAAGGGCCAGGTGCAGGGCGCTGACCTTGCCATGGGCGGCCTGATCGATGCTCGCGCTGCTGCCGAAGAGCGGCAGATGTACGACGCGCTGATCTACGAGCAGACCATGCGCGTGGAAGCGCTGGAGTTGGAGAAGGACGCCCTCGACGCGGTGTCGTCCGCGGCCAGCCGGTTTGGCCGTGTTCTGCGGCAGACGGCGCAGGGCCTGCTGACGGATCCCGAGTTCTCCCCGCTGTCCGCCCTTGACCGGGTTAACGAGGCGCGATCCCAGTTCGAGAGCGCCCTCGCGCTGGCCAATGACGGCACACCCTTCGACACGCTGTCGCAGGACGCGATCGACCGGCTGCCGGACCTGTCCCGTACGCTGCTGGAGGCGTCGCGCGCCTACTATGCCAGCAGTGAGGGATACCTGCGCGACTTCGCTCTGGTCCAGAAGGCCTTGAACTCGACCGCTGCGTCGCTTGAGACGATTGAGCAGCAGCAGTTGAGCCAACTCACCTCGATCGACACGCGCCTGGCGGCGGCGGTGACGGCTCTGGAAAATCTGCGCATCGTCGCGGCCGGCGGCACACCGAACACCGGCGCCGCCGGCGGCTCTTCTGGTTCGGTCGGATCTTCTGTCGCCGCACCGGACTCCATTGGCGGTGGGACGATCAATGCCGACCAGTTCATCAGCAGGCAGAACGCCTATCTGACGAACAACCCCGACGTGGCTGCCGGCATCGAAGCCGGTTGGTTCGCCAGCGGGTATGACCACTGGCTGAAGGCGGGTCAGTTTGAGGATGGACGCCAGGGGTTCGCCACGGGTGGGTCGTTCACGGTCGGCGGTGCTGCTGGCAACGACAACCTGATGATGCCGCGGGTCCGCGTGACCGCCGGCGAGGTGGTCAACGTCTCCCGACAGGACAACATGGCGGCTATGGCGGAGGAACTTCGGGCGCTGCGCCGCGACAACGCCGAGCTTTTCCGGCAGCTGACGCAGGTCACCGCCACCGGTTCGGTTCGTGTCATAGGAGCCTTGCAGGAGGGCAACGCTACTCAGAAGCGCATGGCCTCCACCGCTGAGCGAAACGCTGCGAAGCCGGCCGCCGCATGAGCATGTACGTGCTGCAGCAGACCGCTGCAACGGACACAGACGGCGGCTCTCGGACCTGGACGTTCTCGACGCATGACATCGTCGGCCTGCCTGCGGGATGGGAGCCGCGGATCATTAAGGCCGGGAACTTCGAGCGGCACGCCTTCGGCAGGGGGTCGGTGACCGGCGCCCCGGACGTGGACTTCGGTGTCTCAAAGCTGAACAACCGAAACGGCGGCTTGGACGATCTGCAGCTGGCCGGCGTGGACGGGCAACTGATCCGGCTATGGCGCGGCCAGCCCCTGTCTTTCATCGATGCGGTGACCGGCCGGGCCCGAGACCCCGAGTTCAGCGAGATGGACCTCTACCTGGAGGGCACCACCGCACTGTCGACTTATGCGGACGGAGTGATCGAACTCCAACTTCGCAACCGGCAGGCTGAGGTGGCATCGCTCCCCGTCCAGATCCTGCGCTATGCCGGCGACAATGCGCTGCCCGACGGCGTCGAAGGCACGGCCGACGACCTGAAGGACGCCTATAAGCCGATCTGGCTGGGCTACAACGAGAACGTCCCGGTTCTGTTCGTCAACACGTCGAAGCGGATTTGGCAGCTCTCCGACAATTCCACGATCCCGATTTCCGGCGCGGCGCCCACCACGATCTACGACAAGGGCGTCGTCCTCACGGCCACGAAGGTCCAGAAGAACACCTGGGCCGACTTCACCCACGCCACGGGGCCCTCGAGCGAGATCTGGTGGTACTTCGGGCCTGAGGGCTGGTTTATCCGCCTGGAGTCCAACCCGGCCGGCACGATCACCGTCACCGCGCAGGAAGGGTCGGCCGCCACCACAACAGCGGGTCAGCTGAGCCGGCGCATCCTCCTTGCCCGCGGTGTCGCAGATGGCAGCATCGCCGGTGTCGACGAGCTGGACGCGGTGTCTCCGGAGGCCATCGGCATCTGGATCGGCACTCAGGAACGCTCGATAGGCTCTGTCCTCGGGGACATCCTCGCCGGCGCATTCGGAACCTGGACTGACGATCGCAGCGGTGTCTTCACGTTCGCGCGGCTGGAGAAGCCGGCGCTTGAAGCGGACCACACGTTTGAGCGCTCGCAGCTGTACCGGCGCAGCGGCGAGGGCTTTCGGATCCTATCCGGCTCTGAGCCGGGAAGCCCGCTTCCGATATCCGAGGGCGTGGTGCTGTACCGCCGGAACTGGACCGTCCAGGCCGGGGACGATCTCGCCGGCAGTGCGACGAATGCGTTTCGGGCCTTTGCGGCTGAGGAAAACAGGCGGGTCGCGAACGACAACTCGCAGATCAAGGTCAAGCACCGCCTCGCCCGGCCGTTCGAGCGCAAGACGCTCTTCACGACTGCCGCTCAGGCAACGACGGCCGCCGCCCGCATCGTCGATCTCTTCGGGGTTCGACGCTTCATCGTCGAGGTCGATCTGCCGACCGAAGCCGCAGCCGCAGTGAAGCTGCTGCAGACCATCTCAATCCCGATCGGCCGGTTCGACTGGGACACCCGGAACTTTCGGGTGGTCGGCATCATCGACGACCTCGACGAGCAGACCGACGCGTCCGTAACCACTCTCATTCTGTGGGGATAAGCCATGCCACTTTTCGGCACGCAAGAGATCACGACGGCCCTTACCGGTGAGGTGGTGGCGACCAAGACCGGCTTCACGGGCAAGTCGTGGGTCGCATTCGAGCTGATCTTCACATACGGGTCCGGCGGCACCGATGTGGATGTCGACATGGAGACCTCGCTGGACGAGGGCTCGACGTGGATCAAGATCGCCCGCTTTAACGAGACCACGAGCACAGACCGGGCCTACATGACGTGTCTGGCAGCGGCGGCCGTCTCCAGCGCGGTGAGCATCAGCGCTGCACCCTCAGACAACACCGCTCGCTCCGGCATTCTCGGTGATCGCCTGCGGATGGTCGTGACGTCGACCGGCACCTACGCCGGCAGCACGTCCGTCCGGGTCAACTATTTCTCCGGCTGACCGATGGCGAATGTCCTCATGCTCGGGCCAGACCTCGGGCAAGCCACATACTTCTCGCCGTCGTATTCCAGCGACGTCGGCTTGTGGCTGCCCGACCGCCCACTGTCGAACCTGTCGACGGATCGCCGGGCGCACGAGGCGTGGTCGCTCGATCTGACGACGGACTCCACGCAGCTCCTGCTGGATCTCGGCACTCAGCGATCGATCAAGGGCGCCGCCCTTCCGTGGCACAACTTCAGCGCCGCCGCGACCGTCTCCCTCTACGTCTACGAGGATGCGGCCCTGACCGAGCTCAAGGGCAGCATCGTCGACAGCCTGGTCTATCGAGAGGTCTACCCGCTGGACTCGGTGCTCTGGGAAGACGCTGAGCTGTGGGACGGCAAGCTGACGGCAGAGAACCGCGCCATCTTCCCCGTGCCGTGGTTCGAGATCTTCGGAACGCCCGTCATCGGCCGCTATGTCCTGGTGCAGATCAACGACACCGGAAACGCTGAGGGCAGGCTGAAGCTCAGCCGCCTGATTGTGGCGGCCGGTTACCAGCCGACCCTGAACGCTTGGTACGGGTCAAACATCAGCGCGGAGGACGCCTCAATCCGGGTCACGTCCCTGGGCGGTGCTGACTACTACGATGAGCGCGAGAAGCGCCGGCGGATCACCTTCGAATTCGGCCTCACGCCCGAAGACGAAGCGATGGCCAACATGCTCGACCAGATCTACACGCTGGGCAATTCGCAGCAGGTATTCGTCGCTTGGGACCCGGACGACACGACGCACCGGCACCGCCGGTCCTTCCCGGCCACCATCGATCGCATCGACCCTCTGGTGGCCGCTACCTACGGCTATTTCCGCACGACCTATCAGTTCCGCGAAGTCGTCGCATAGCAGGAGAAACCGATGACGATCGTACTCGACGGCGTTACCTTCCAGGATTCCGATTGGGTCAACCGCGGGCACCTGACGACCATCACGGTCAACGGCCAGAGCTATCAGCGCTGGGAGGGCATGTGGCAGGCCGGTATCCGGGAGCTCAACACGCGGATCACCGGTGTCGGCTCCACCCTGACCGCGACCTCCACGACGTCTGAAACAATCGGGGCCGGATCAAAGGCGCTGACGATCCAGGCAAGCAAGGGCTTCGCCGCCGGCAACATCATCACCGCGTTCCAGACGGGCACGCCGACCAATTACATGACCGGCACCGTCGACAGCTACGACAGCGGCACCGGCGCGCTTGCTTTCACCGTAGCAGCCGGTGACTTCGGGGGCTCTGGCACGATTGCCGCGTGGACGGTGACCATCTCCGGTAAGACGGGGGCGACAGGAACCGTTTCGGCGGCCGGTGACGGCACCATCGGCGCCCCTGGCATGTCCTGGGCGAACGACCCGGACACGGGCTTCACCCGCACGGCGACCGGAGAGACCTCATACTCCGCTGACGGCAGTAAGATCCTCGACTTCGGCCCGAACGGGCTGACGATGAACGACAAGCCGGTGATCAAACCAGCAGCCGCCACATCGAGCATCACCCACGACTCGTCTGGCGCACTCACCTTCAACCTCGCCAACGGCAACGATTTTGTCGTCACGGTCTCGGCCGATATCACGGACATTGACTTCACGAATGTTCCGTCTGGCCTGTCTTTGGTCGTCTCCGTTGAGTTCATCAATGGTGGAACCGCATCGGTCACCTGGGAGAGCACGGGCAGCACGGCGATCCGAGCGGCAGGCGGTACCGCGCCGACGCTGACGGAGAGCGGCACAGATGTCGTCCAGTTCCTCCTCCGCCCCTCCGGCGCCCCGATCATCACCTCAGTCGCCCTCGACGTTCAGGACATCGCGTAATGACCTATCCGTTCAACTGTCTCGCAGTTCCGGTTGCTGGCAACGTCTCACCTGTCGGCATCGACCTCGACGGGGTGAATGACTACGGGTCGCGGGGGAGCGATCTGGTCGGGAATGCGGATGGGAAGACGTTTACGTTCTCAGTTTGGATATACGCCGATGACACATTCTTTTATGTGCTATCCGGTAAAAACAGCGGGAACGACAGATTTGAGTTTCGCACATTCTCTGGGCGCATGCGCTTTGTGGCACGGAATGCGGCGGGCTCCACAATTCTATCAGTAGACGCTGAGGCTGCACTCACACAAAACACTTTTCAGCACCACCTGATAAGTGTCGACCTGACTAATTCCAGTAACCGCCACTGGTACGTGGATGACAGGGCCACGTCCCCAACCTGGAATACGTACTCAAACGACGACATTGATTTTACGTGCGACGCTCACGGGATTGGTGCTGAGGCTACAGGGGGGAACAAACTAAAGGGCCGTCTCGCTGGGCTCTATCTCGACTACACATACCGCGACCTATCCGTCGAAGCGAACCGCCGCGACTTCATCACCGCTGACGGTTTCTACGTAAAGCCGCCGACAACGGGGATCTTATCCCTCCCGATGGATGACCCGACCGACCCATATCGCAACGACGGTACGGGCGGCACGATTACCGCGAATGGAACTGTCGCACGGAGCGGGCGCGGGCCGAACCAGTACAATCCGGCGGCGAGCACGTTTGATGGGTCGGCGGATAACCTTTCAACGACAAGCATTTCAGGTCTATCAGATGGCAAGGCAATAACGCTCGTTTTTACATTCAAGAGAGCAAGCCTCGGGAACCACATGGTTTTCGATATCGGGGGAAGTTATTTTTCCGTTGGATTCACATCAACCCAGATAAATATTCAGGGATTCAACTCATCGACGGTATTGATATTAGCTGCTGCCTGTACTGTAAGCCCAATTGCGGTGGCTGGCAGATACGGAACGATAGCAATATCTCTGGACCTGTCTAACCCCTCGAACAGGCAGGTGCTTATCGACGGTGAAGCCGCTGCCGTCTCTTGGAACACATACACTAACGACACGTTTGACCTTACAAGGTCTGATTATCGAGTGGGAGGGCAGGTAAGTGGCTCTCAGTATTACCACGGAGAACTCTCCGACGTCTGGTTCGATGACGCCTATCACGCCGACCTGTCGGGCTTCTTCGACACCGCCACCGGCAAGGCGAAAGACCTGGGCGCCAACGGCGAGCTTCCGACCGGTACGGCCCCGACAGCCTACTGGCCGCTGAACGCCGCCGACCCTGGCCGCGATGCGTCGGGCAACGGCAACACGCTGACGGTGAATAGCGGGCCGTATCCCGGTGGAAGAGGTCCAAACGAATACTGGGCGGGGAGTATGCAGGGGAACGGAACCACACAGTTCCTCAAGCGCACTTCCGCCCTCAACGGCGCGGCTGCAAGCGGTATTTTCTCGGTGGTCTGGGCGATAGTCCGCAACACGTCGGCGGGCGGCCGCATCTTCCACTTGAACGACAGCAGCACGGGCGGAGAGTTCTATATCGAGTTCGGATCGACCGGCACTCTTGCGGTCATTGGCAAGAACAGCGCCGACACAACGATCTTCAACCTCAACAAGGCGACGCTGTCGTCTTCTGGGGTATGGGAGATTTACCATCTCTGCATAGACCTATCGAGCACCAGCCTTCGCCACCTTTACAAAGACAGTGCGGCGGTCGGCACAATCACATGGAACAACTATGCCGATGACGCGATAGATTTTTCGGTCGATATCGCAGCGGTCGGCGGAGCGGCACTTTCCGCGTCGGCAAGCGATTGGTGGCCCGGAAAAATCGGGTTCTTCGCGTTCTATCCCGGCCAGTACATCGACTTCTCCCAAGAGGCGAACCGGCTGCTTACGGTCGATGCGTTTGGCTATCCCGTCTATCTCGGAGAGCGGGGAGAGCTTCCGACCGGCATCCCGCCCGCGCTGTACCTGAACCGGAATTTCCACCTGGGCACGGACTCGTCCGGCAACGGGAACAACTTCACACCGCAGAACGGCCCTGTCGATGGCGGGTCTGTGAGAGGGGACGAATGATGGCATCAGATTATTTCTGCGAATTCGAGCGTGAGACCGACGCCATACTGCGGCCGGCCCGATCAATTCCGGAAGGCAAACGAATGGACGGTACCGCTTTCACTTTCGTCGCATTTGTATCCGCAGACGGATTGTCAGCTTCGATATCTGCCACGACATATTCTCCGCATCCGTCACCGAGAGTTTCCCGGGCGGATATGTGATCCGGACGTCAAATATGGTGTCGAGCGGCCCAAGAAGCGCGGCTTGAACCATCTGTGGAGTGATTGCGCCTGAGAGATCGTCCCCGAACTTCGGGATAAGAATGTCGCCGGGCCGGAGGGGCTCTCCGGTGTCACCGCTCTTAAAAAGCGCCGCGGTCAGGCGGTTCCCCTCTCGAAACTGCTTCTTCATGAACGGCGACCATCTGAAGTCTGGGCTGCCGTGCACCTCGATGATCACGTCATCGACCGAAATCGAAGTATCAAACTCCACCCGCTCCATATGCCCCTCCTGGTTGAAAGGAGGATCAGTTCCAATCGTTGGAGAGTCAACGCATGGCCGACTTTTACGCTCACGTCGTGGAGGGTGAAATCCTCCGCATCAATATCCGTGCCGGCACGACCTTCCAGGGATGGACGCCCGGCCCGAACGCCACCGACGCCGACTATCGGGCGCACGATCTGTGGCCGATCACCGGGACGCGGCCGGCCGGAACGCAGTGGCAGCGTGTCACCGGGCCGGTCTACGTAGCCGACACCGAGACCGAGACGGTGGAGCGGCAATACACGGTGACCGACTTCACTTTGGCCGAACGCAAGGAGGTGATGCGAGCGGCCATTAACGAGGAGCGGGACCGGCGGATCTACCTGCCGATAGATGCGGTTGACATCAAGGGTGATGGGTCCGTGATGGTAGAGCCGGATATACGCAATACCCGCGACGAGGCGAACCTGATCGCGCTGTCTCTGCGGGCCACACAGTTGGCCGCCGCGGAGATCACCGATCCCGTCATGCCGTTCGGTGCGGCGGACAACATCGAGTACATGCTGACTCCAACGGAGATGATCGCGGTCGCGGCGGCGCCGTTCACCCGGGCGTCCGGGTTGTTTGTGCGGGCTCGTGCGTTGAAGGATGCGGTTGAAGATGCGGCGGATGGCGCCGACCTGGATCTGATCGACATCGCCGCCGGCAGCATCGACAGCTCTGGCTCCTGGCCCAGCTAGTCGCACCATCCCCGACGGGCGCCGCCATCGTAAACCCGAGCGAGCCCGGCCCGGACCAGCACAGTGCCCAGGTCTCGACCATCCGGCAGCGCTACATGGGCGTCGATGCGGCCACCGTACTTGTCCCAGCCGATCACATCGACGGTCACGACCTCCTCGCCCTTGAGCGCTGACAGCACGAAGTCGCGGGCGGCACGGGCGTGAACCTTCTCGCGCTCGCACTTGCCGCGGATCTCGGGTGCGTCGATGCCCATCACCCTGATCGACATGCGCTGCAGGGATTCCGGCAGGCTCGGCACCAGGACATACAGGGTATCTGCATCGTAAGCCGCCGGTGACCGCAGCTTCACCGTCCACGGCTCTGCCACCGCCGGAGCGGCTATCAGGCACAGCAGGATCAGTAGATATCGCATAGCGAGAAGATCGGCCGCCCGGCCGGGAAGATCAAGCACTGACCTCTGGGGAGAGGCCGATGACGTTTGAGGCATTGTGGGAGCTGCTGCGCTGGGGGGCAATCCCGCTTGGCGGTTTACTCATCTGGTGGGTCCGTGATCTGCGAGACCGCCAACGCCACCAGGTGGAGCGGCTGCACGAGAAGATCGAAGCGGAAGCCCGCGCCCGCCATGCGGAGTCCGAGGCCTGCCGGCGCGAGCATCGAGAGGCGATCAAGACGCTCCACGATGATCTGAACTCCTGGAAGCTGGACGCGGCATCACGGTTCGCGTCAGCCGCTCACATGGAGCGGGGCTTCGAAAAGCTCGAGGCTGCGATCACCGGCCTGGGCGCTCGCCTGGAGCGGTGGATCGAAGGCCGCCGGGACCTGTAGCACCACCACATCGGAGCGCGTCATGCTGCCCAGCATCGACTGGAGTTTCATCGAGCCCCTGGAGGGTTTCGAGACGACCGGCTATGTCCCGGTCTCCGGCGGCGCCCCGCTGGGTATGTCGGGCGTCACAATCGGGTCCGGCGTGGATCTCGGTCACTGGACGGTGGAGCAGCTCCGCCGCCGGCGCGTGCCGCAGCACATCATCGATGCGGTGGGTCCGTATCTCGGCATCCGTGGCTGGCCGGCGCTCCAGCTTGCCCGCGACCGGCCGTTGATCCTCTCTCCCGACGACGCCCGCATGCTGACCGACTGCATCCGCGGTGACATCGTCGATGCGGTCAAGAGCCGCTACGACAGCGCCGCCAAGGCCGCCGGCTCTCTGCGGTGGAACGCCCTGCCGGAGCCCTGCCGCACGGTGGTGACGTCGGTGGCATTCCAATACGGCCCGGCGCTCTCCTCGAGAACCCCGAACTTCTGGCGGCAGGTCACCGACGGCCGGTGGGCCGAGGCTCACGCGAATCTCATGAATTTCGGCGACGCCTATGAAACCCGCCGCCGGAAGGAAGCCGACCACCTGGCACCGGTCCTGGTGCCCTAAACACCCTGGAGGACATCATGAAGAAGGTGCTTCTGGCCGCCGTCCTGGCGGCCGGCCTGCAAGGCTGCGCGGGCATTGCTGCTATCCCGCCGGCGGTTCATGTGGGCGTTGCCGCAGTCGGAGCCGTGCGCGCCGCTTACTGCCTGGGCATCACCGAGCAGGGTAAGCAGCAGGCCCGTGACCTGATGACTGCCGGCGAGCAGGTCATCTACTGCGAGTCCGGCGATGAGTGACGTGATCGCCCGCGCGAAGGCGTGGATGGCCGCCAACCCGGGCAAGGCTACGGCCGGCGGTCTGGCTCTCGTGGCAGCGTGTGGCGGCGCGGTCTCTCCCGAAATCCGGGACTGGCTGCTCTCTGTCGCACCGATCATCAACTCGGTGATCTTCGGGGGCTGACGTCGTGGAGCGCTTCCCCGACGAACTCGTCCTCAGAAAGCTGAACGGATCAGAGTGGGAGGTGCAAGCGCGCTTCCGCTATTGGTCCGCTCGGCTGCTGTGGTGGATCGAGGTGCCGGCCGGCTTCACCACTGATCTCGCCAGCATCCCCTGGTTCGGCCGCTGGTACGTCTCCGTCGACGGCGACCACACCAAGGCCGCCGTCGTTCACGACTACCTCTACACCCGGGCCAGCGCTGCCACCTTCCCGAGCCTCACCCGCCGTGAAGCCGACCGCGTCTTCCGCGAGGCACTCCGCCTGCGCGGTGTCGGCCCCATCAAGACATGGATCATGTACGCCGCCGTAAGAATCGGCGGGGGAAGGATGTACCGTGACGAGTAGACTTTACAGCCAGGCCGACGGCGAGGAGCCGCGGGGCATCGAGGCGCGGTTCCTGGAGCACATCGAGCGCGAAGGGTTGCGAGAGTTCGGGGTGGTGCCGTCGCTGACCAACGATCGCCAGCGGCTCAAGGAGCTGCACGGCGGCTCCCCAGGCTTCCCCGGGTGGCTGCCGACTGCCGAGGGCGGTGCTGCCGGCTTCTGGGTCGACTGGCGGGACGACAGCGGCCGGACGCGAGCCACCGGTGGAGCGCTGCTCTACTCGACGGCGCCGGCCGATCTGTGCGAGTTCGTCAACGACGCCCACGGCATGGATGCTGCTGGCCACGAGATCCGGCTGGAAGGTGATGCAGCGCGGGAAGCAGCGAGGATCCGCGGGCCGGTGGTCTTCTCCGGCAACTTGGCGGTGTTCGACCCCGCCGACCGTGGCAAGGACGGATCAGGCCTGTCGAAGTGGCTGCTGCCGATCACGCCGCTCATGAACAAGGCGCTGGCCAACGGTCTGTGGGGCGAGCCAGCGGCATACGTGACGATCCTCCGGGATGTGCAGGTCGACCACCTCCAGCCGCACTATCGCCTGCCTACGCTGGCCGCTGGTGTCAGATGGCAAGTCCCTGGCCAGCAGGATCCAGTGCTCGGCCATCTCGGCGTGCAGTCACCCGATCACCTGCGGCAGGCGCTGACGGCTGCCCTATGCTGACGACATGGGCGCCCGACGGCAGCATCAGCGCGGCGTAGGACACCAGCCCAGATCGACCAGGAAGGCGGCCGGCGCACGACATGAAGCTCGGCCGACCCGACATACGAACAGCCAAGGCCCGGCTGTAGACAAAGCGGCCATACTCCGGCGTAGGCGCATCTACGACAGGCGCTCCCACCGTGCCGGGGTTCAGGACTGACAGCCTCTCGCCCACGCGGCTATAGACTGCTGTCGAGTTCGAAAAGTCGATGACCGCGTATCTCCGGTCCTCGCAAATCTCCCCCAGACTATCGACCACGTCCTCGCCGGCATCCCAGCGCCGGAAGGCCTCCATCTGCGATCGCGACGCATACTTCGTGAACAGCGCCATGATGTCGTTGCCCACGAAAGGTTCGGCCACGCGCTCAGGCGTCACCAGATCCTTGGCGGTGTCGAAGACGACCTCTTCGACAGCCCTGCAGGCGACCCATGTTGCCGCGGCCAGGCCTACGGTCACGAACCGGCGGCTGAGGCGCGGTGCACTCTCAGTGTGCTGCGTCATTCCTCCAACCCTCTGTCTCCCGCCTCTGCAAACGGGACTAAGATACCAATCGGCTCGCCAATTCGATGCAGTCCGCTGTGAGACCGCCTTTCAATACCAATGCAACGATAAACAACGCCGTCGATCTCGACTTCATTGTCGATTAAATGAGAAAAATCATATGTGTCGCGGTCTAGAAAAGTCGTAAACGTCACGCCACGGCCTTTAGTGGGTATAACGTCTATCGAGTTGAATGTTGGTCGGCTAAGCATCTCGGGCATCCTTACGGAATAGGGCTTGCCACTGCTCGGCGGTTATCGGCCCAGCATCGTCGGTAATCGTAAAGCCAGAAGCCGTGAGAAGCATTTCAGTCCTGATGCGTCGCGCTTCACGAAACGCTTCTACCATTTGATCGGGCGGCAACGGTGACAGATCTGGATCACAACGCATCATCGCCGCGGCGTGCCGCAGCCGCATGGAATCCCTGAGGTGGATCTCGGCGCAGCAACAGTCGATTTCATGCTGTTCCATGCTCGCTGCCCCTATGTCAGTCGGCTCTCGTGGAAGGCCGCCCATTGAGCGATCGCCTCGCTGAGATCTTTCGCGGCCTGGATGTCCTCGCGGTTATCTCGCCGCCACACATGCCCGAAAGCGGCGGTCTTGCCTTCGCGATGGGCGCGCATCTCCAACACCAGATTAAAATCAAAGCGTTCGAGTAGTTCCAGCCGGCCGCTCCCATCTGCATTGCGATACAGCGTTCTCATGGCCCTTCGATCCCTTACTGAGTGTCGTGGAGAACGGCCGCGATCCGACGATAGATGCATGCGGCCTCGTCGCTCGATCCGTAGTATTGTCGAGCAAGCGCGCCGTAGAGAGCTGCTGTTCGTCGGATGCGGGGAGCGTCAGCGGCAAGCACAGCTTGGTCGAACTCAATCTGCGCCAAATCAAGCTGTGCGAGCGGGCTCAGTTTGGACAGTGCAGGCTCCATCGGCCGGTGCTCCCTTTCCGGTTATCCGCGACGGGTGGTGTTCGCCATCAAAGCGAACCACCGCGCGAGGTCTTTAGCTCCCGGCAAATCGGAGCACTCGATTACGACAAGATCGTGCTCGCCAAGGTGCACGACGCATCGCGGCATGGCGTCAATCTTGAACTCGTTGGATCGATCCAGAGGCACGACACGGGTGATCCGTGCAGGGTCGATCCACGACCCATCGGGCATCTCAATCAAGCCGCCGGAGTAGGCTTGCGGATCGGCAGGATTGCGCGACCAGTCGGTGATTTTCATGTCCTCCAGCACGGCGGCCTCCTATGTCCGATTAAGCCGCCTGACGCTCACAGAGCGACCGCGCCCAGCTACCTTGCCAGTCACAGCGACGACCGTAGCGGCGGTGCAGCAGTTTCATTTGCTCCAAATTATCGGCGCAAATGTCATCCCAGATATCGTGCCATACAGCGTCGTATCGGATGCCAACGGGCGGTCTCCAAGAAAGAGCATCTGCCTCGACTACAGTAAGGCGGGCGTCCGATATGTGCGGCGCCACCAGAGCAATCACATCGGGTGACTTTTCAATTACCGTGACCTCTGTGACGATAGGCTTTTCCAGAACTTTCGTTGTGCAGTACCCCAGTCCAAGCCCGTTAATCAGGACGCGGCCTGACGCTTGGTGGATAAAGAAGCCGTGGTCGCGAATTTCTGCCGGAACGTCCGACATGATTACCCGCCCACGGCGTTTGAGAGCAGTGTACCGACCCGGCCGTATTGTGCGAGATCCAGGACTGAACGCTGCTCTAAGATTGTGAAATCTGGCGCCATCCTCGGTCACTTCAAAGTGCTCGATGGACCAGTCCCCAGATGCACCTTCGGGAATGTTCATCATGGTCGGCCTCCGTTGTCTTGAATCAGTCAGTTTCGTCTGGGGTGATGGCTGTGATCTTCTCGGCCATCGGTTGTCAGGCTGCCGCGATCACGCGGCGTCCTAGCTCGGTCGGCACCCAAGTCGTGCGCATGGTGTTCGCGGGCTGGTCTTCGCTCTCCGCTATCAGCCCGCGTTCCAACAGCGCGCGCAGGGTTGAGTTGCCGTTTGATCTTGTCAGACCATCGGGGTCGGCCGCACGGCGCAGATGATCGACCATGCGATGGCTAAGGCGTTTAGCGATGCGCGCTGCGTCATCTTTCGGTTCGTGCATCCCTGCCTCCGTTGTTCTGAATCATTGTCCACAGGTCGGGCAGTCACCTTGCGAGGCGGCGCACCCGGAAAACACGCCCGGCTCAATCTCGATGCCGGGACACGGCGGGCCGCCATGAGCGGGGCAGGCAAGGCCCGGCACGTACCCGTCGTACTTGAAGTCACTACGGAACATCCTTCCGGTGTACCCATCCCTGAACATCGGGACTTCAGGGCGCTCACCAAAGGCGGGCTTATCGCAGAAGCACTCCATCCCAAACTGCCACATCGGCACCGAGCATTTGCCAACGCCGTCTGTCAGTTCGTAGTGGTGTTTTGAGCCACGCACGGTCCTGCCTCCGTTGTTCGTCGGTTATCGCTCGCCGCCCAGGCGTTGAGTGGCGATGCGTTCAATTTCCTTCACGGCCTCGCGGATCATGGCGCACCGTCGGAGCGTGTTGTCCGCCCAATCACGATCGCTCATGGTTTCTGCCAACCCGGCGATCAGTTTGGCCTGTGCGTCGATGCTCATGGCCCCTGCCTCCGTTGTTTTGAATCTCAAACCAGTTCTTCGCCGGTGACCTCGCACCACCGGCGACGGGCACGCGCCCAGGCCCCGACGAACTGCTGGACCGTGTGGGTTTGGGGCTCGCCGTAGAACCCTGCGGTCGCAGCGTCCATCTTGTCCGCAAGATCGCGAAGTTCGTCCGCCTCTGGCCCCTGAAAAGCTCGCATCCGATCCGGTAAGGACGGCGCTGTGTCGCTGACTGGTCCTGGCATGTCCTGCCTCCTATGTCTGACTCTCGGCTTTGCCGCGCTCGTAAGCGGCTTCCGCTACATCCATGACGGCTCCGATCGCCACTGCCAAATGCGCCGGTACCTTCGGCTTGCCCGCTGTAATCCCGACCAGATAATCCAGCGACACCCCGAGGGCCGTGGCAATTGAAAGAGCGGTCGAGAGTGTGGGGTTGACCGCGCGCCCTTGCTCTAGCTCCCATACATGCGTCTTGGAGCATCCAGCACGGCGGGCCACTTCATCCAGGCTTAGGCGATGCTGCTTTCGCAAGTCGCGAATGCGCAGCGCCATGCCTGATGTATCGACAGTGTTGATGCCGGCCATGCCCTGCCTCCGTTGTTCTGAATCAGTCGGCGCTAACGCTTTCGACAATCGGCCGCATCTGCTCAACGATCTCGGGGAGAGCGCTGCGCAGAGCCAGGACGTGGATGTCGTCTCCCACGCTTGCGCCGTTGATCAGCATCGTTGTCACGTTCTCCAGCCGGTCGAACGCCAACCCGAGTTGCTCCAGTTCCTCGTCAGTCATGTCCGTGCCCCTATGTCCTTAAGCGGCTACCACCGCGCTTTCCCATTCGCCGCACCAGTCTGAATCCTGGGTCATCGGCCACATAGCCAGACCGGTGCGATCATCAACGGCAGGAGGCCGCCGTCTGCACGTCGCCGTGGTGTCAGGCTCGGCGTGCGCGCTTTCCGTCGAGGTGTCCCAGAAGCGGCAGGTTTCGCAGCGTTTCATTGCTCGGTGCTCCGTTGTTTGTGGTCTGGCACTTACCGTCGCCCGACCTTGGCCGGGCGCTAGTAAGGGTCAAACCTGAGCTTCCGCTTTAAACCAGGTGCGCCCCGTCATGGCCCCCGCGCCGATGTGGCCGTCGCGCTCCGCCTTCCGCCGCGCAGACTTGATCGCATCGCGCTTGCTCTCGGCATCAATCTCGTAGGGTATGCCGTTAATTTCGTCCCACGCGGGGTGCTCGAAGCGAAGAGTCACGATGTAGGTGGTCATGGCTTGTCTCCCGGTGCGTTGATAGGTATACTATGTACATTAAATCCCACTCCGTCAAGGAATAAAATGTACATGAAAAAGCGCGGTCGCCCGAAAAAGGACGGGGTCATGATCCACAGGAAGATCGCGGCCGACGTGATCGAGGGGGCCGAGGAGGTCCGCGCGGAGGGCGAGACTCTTACCGACCAGATCGAAGATGGTCTCCGGCGCCACATCGCCGCCCGCCGTCGAGCGAAGAAATGATGGACAAAGCGCATGGACAGCACGAATTACGTATACGTCATAGGGCACGAGGACTTGCCGGTTAAAGTTGGCATGTCGAAGAACCCGCAGCGCCGGTGTGACGCTTTTCGCGCTCACTGGCCCTATCCTCTTCGTGTCCTCCATGCTGCGCCGATGGACGATGCAAAATCGGTCGAAGCAGGCGCCCACTTTCTCCTCCATGAGCACCGACAACACGGAGAGTGGTTCAACGTCTCTGCTGAGCGGGCGATTTCTGCCATTCACGAGGCCGCCGAGCGCATAGCAAGTGGGTGGAAGCCGCCGTTTCGCATAGACCCAAAGCGAATACAGGCGCTCAAAGAAGCCTATGCTGCTGCCAAACTCTCGGGCGCTTCCATTGGTCGGCCAGATCGCATACCCCCGGCGCTGCTGGAGTTTGCGCGGGCTGATTGGCTGAACTCGGGAATGACGAACGAGGAAATCGCCAGTGCTTACGGCGTGACCCCGATGACCATGTGGCGCAAGTTTGGTGGGAGGAAAAAGGCCCAAGGAAGACCACCGCCGGATCGGAAGCCGCGCAAGAAAATGGGGGCTCCGGGTATTCCCGGTCGCCGTCCGTCGATCACGCCCGAACAGTGGGAATGGATCGGTGAGCAGCTTCGGAACAGCGTGCCGGTGACGGTCATCATGCGTGACCCGAAGCTGGCCGCGCTGGGCTGGGAGATTAAGCCGGTGCCGCACCGCGCCTCGGTCTACGAGTACCGGGCGCTGATGCAGGCGGGTGCCCCGTACCCCGCCGAGTGGGAGAAGTACGTTGAGCGTCACCGGGATTCCTCCGAGGTGTCGGACGTTTCTCCCGGCTCCCCGCCGAACTTGAGGCCTAAGCACGAGTAGGCATCCTCCGGGGCGTACATGCCTTCGCCGTGCAGGCTGTCAATGCAGCTCTCCAGCGCATCCCGCAGCCGGTCGTTATCGGCGGCCTCGTCCCGGTAGCGTCCTTCCCAATACCGGTGATCGGCCGGGTTGGCGGTCAGGCGCTTGATATTTTCGGTTAGCCGTTCGATCTCGTCGGCGGCAGTCCGGTGGCACTCCGTGATGTCGCTGAGCCAGCGCTCCATGACCTCTGGCGTGCGCTGGGTCGGCGCTGGCAGGCTCTTGTCCAGGTGACGGAGGTCGCGCGCTATATCGGTCACTGCTCACCCCCTTCGTTCATCTGACGAGAGGTTGGGCTTACGGTCTCGCCATCGCCGATCATGATTCCAATGAAGATCCGGTCGCTGATCTGGAAGCCGATAGCCCGACGCACCCGGCGAGCTAGGTACTCGGTAAACTCGCGCCGGTAGGCTCGGTCGATCCGCCACCACAGGAAGCCGAACAGCGGGGCGCGCCGGGAGCGGTTCGGGAAGCTCCAGCCTGATATCGGATCACCGTCGCGTTCCTCATCCAAAGCCAACAGGCGGTCGATCTCTTCCTGGTTCAAAGGCGGGCGACTGTCTCGCCAATCAGCCATTTCCACCTCCTTCGTTCATCTGACGAGCCGGATACCGCCCCTTGCGCCACGCCAGGAGCAGCAGGCGGCGCCGCACCTCGGCCGGACCGGTCCAGTAGAAGAGGCCGGACAGCGAGCGCAGGGTGTCGCTGTGCTGGCGGCAGTAGACCGGGCAGACGTGCGAGTGCTTCGTCGCGATCCGGGTCATGCCGCGCAGGCTGATCTTACGCAGCCCGCTGAAAACCTTTTTGACTGCCGGGCATCCCCACTTGTCCTGGGCGATGGCGTCGGCCGCCTCATATCCGAACTGCTGGCGGTAGTGGTCGAAGTTGACCAGGGCCGCTTGCAGGCCGACGGGCAGGTCATCAATCGGGAACTCATCCCGCATCGTGGGGAGCATCGTCATTCCTCCTTTTCGGACAGCCGACGACCGGGCTGCTTGCGGTCTAGGCAGTTCACGAGATTGTCGCCGTAGTCGGCTCCGCAAGCGGGGCATGGCCATTCAATTCTGACCTCGCGCACCAACCCGGCGTTGTACGGACATTGATGTTCGGGGCCACGCAACTCAGCCGCCCGGAGCATTAGCTTCCAGTTCTCTTCGGCCGTCCGGCCGGTAGCGTTGAGCGCCATGATCGGGGTCGGCACCTTCATCTCGTCAAAGACCTCGCGCGCCAAGTCCATGGCAGCGTTCTTTCGGCCGGGCGTGAGCGCGTCCCACGCCTTCGGGTCGCCGGTCAGTTTCGTGTGGATACGACGCGCTACGCGCTCAACCATTTCCATCGGAACCTCCGTCGTTCATCTGACGACCGGACATCACGAGCCGACCAGAGAGCCGTCAGGCTCCCAGGTGAACTCGCTCAGCGGCCGGTGCATCTGACAGCCGCAGCAGTAGGTGCCGGTGTAGAACTGCGGATCTCGCGCATAGGTCTCGGCAATCGCCATGCCCATGGTGGTGACCGTCCCACAGATCGTGTGCTTGTAGGATCGGCGCACGGGCCGGATGAAGCCCTTGGCACGTTCCTCCTCGCTTAGCACGAGATAGGTTTCGGCCTGCTTCCGTGGCGCGTCATCGTCGCGGCGCACCAGATCCGGATGGTTCGGGTCGGTCGTGTAGCTCATGTCGGCAGCCCTCCATGCTTGCGAGCAAGTGCGGCGGCCTCGCGGTTGTCTACCAGGCGAAGATGCAAACCGTCGTCTAGCTCCTGGATGGTGATGTTCAGGCCACCCGGCCGGATGGCCATCGCCTCGATGTCGGCTGCGGTGATCACGACGTGCTCTGCGCCGAACTTGACCATCAGCAGTCCGGCCAGCTTGTGCCAGTGATCACTGATCTTCTGCGTGACCGGATGGTTCGGATTCATCTCCATGTCAGATCTCCTGTTGAGGGTTCGACTGGGGTCCGGGCTTTGCTGACGCGTCCCGTTCCTTCTGCCGGCGCAGCTCGCGCTCAATGTCGGCATGGTCGAAATGAGGGTGTTCGATCATCTCGACGTAGACCCAGCCGCGCCCCTTGCAGAGGCTGCAGTAGTAGAGGTCGTCGATAGGGTCGCTGTCGCCGTAGCAGTCCGGGCACGTGTCGGTGGCGGAGCTGAAGTCGTCCGGATCCTCGAATTCGAACTCAACGTCAGCACTCATTGCCGCCCCCTTTTGCTGGTGCCTCGTCGGCATCGCTAAGATCGACGGTGAAGCGGTAACCAACATCACCGTCGACATTGGAGAGCCCGTTCTCCTTCGCCCATGCCTCAAAGAAAGCATTGTCGGGCCAGGGAATGGGCGTCGTACCGCCGGCGTTCCACCATTTGCGAAGATCGATGGACACACGGCCATCGAACCCGTCGGCCTGGAAGCCGAAGGCGGCGGCGATTTTCAAGGCAAGCCGCAGGCGCAGGATGTGAGTGCCTTGCTGTGCCGCTACGGTTCGCAGACGGTCAATCTCCTCAGCAGCGGCTTGGTGGCGCTCCGTGATGTCATCAAGCCAGCGCTCCATGACCTCCGGCGTGCGCAGCGTCGGGGGCGGCAGGCTCTTGTCCAGGTGACGGAGGTCGCGGGCTATGTCGGTCACTGCTTACCTCCTTCACTCATCTGACCGCAGCCGAAAACGGCGCTTGGGTGCATCTTGGGTGCAAATGGGAAATGTTCGCTTGGCGTTCTTGTCCGAGACGCTCGCAAGCGGAGGGGGAAAGCCGCAGAGTTCCGCGCTTTCTGGAACAGGCCAGTGCGTTGACATCGTAGGGGTGACATGCGCTCAACCTCAGCAGGCGAGCGGGATAAGTAATGTGGGTTTTGACGGTAGCGGTCCTCCGCTACCAACTTCCCCTACCATTTCGATGCGTTACGAAACGTTGTGCCGCCTAAAGGGCGTACCGCGCTCGTTCGCTCGTGTGACGGTGTCTTTGACGCTGCGTGTTCCGTGCCCGACGCGGCGTTCCAAACCGCTGTCGGAGCGCATTGCTTTGCCGCCGAATGCGCTTGGGGGCGGGGGCCGCCAGTCGGTGGTCCATTTCCGTCGCCGACCGCCGGTGCGAGACGCGCAGCAGGTATCGGGTGCGAGAACAATCCTGTAACAGTTGCCGTCAGTCGGCGCACAGTCGCCAAGTGATCGCCATATGGGACTCATGATCGACAGACCGAAGCAGCATGCCGGCCAACTCCAGTCGGCCGCGGATCTCGACGACGACGTTCTCCTGGCGCGTCTGTTCGAGATCCAGATGGATCTCCGCGAGCTCCTGCTCCGATACCAGATCAAACCCACGACGTTCGTCGGCATGGCACGCCAGGCGCGCAAGGCGATCTCCAGCACGGAAACCCGAGCGGATCTGCTTGAACTGCTGATCGAGCTTCAGGAATTCGGCGCGGCGGCGAAGGACCGGGGGGTGATCGGCGAAGCCGCGATGACGGATGCGGGGAAACATACCTCCGGCGCTTCCGCGGCGACCGCCAAGCGTCGGGGCACGCCGGAGAGCCCGGGCCAGGCCAGCACGCCCGCGGAACCGGAGCCGGAGCCGTCGCGACAGGACCGAGCCGACATCAATCAGAGCCTCTCGGACGAATTCTTCAAGGGCCTGGGCGACAGAGACACCGAATAGGATCGGCTTGCGGGTAGGGGTGCGTCGGACGGCGGGCAGTCGGCCCCGGCGTTCCGTTCCCGACATTGGTCCGGCGGTTATGTCACGCTGACGGTCTTGATCTTCGGGCGCGGCCGGTTGGAGCGCCGGGCGATCTCGGCATCCTGCTCCTCCAGCGCTATGCGCGCCAGGTCGAGCAGGGAGTCGCCGAAGGACTGGTCGAGACGGTCATTGTCGACGCGCCGGTTCGAGGAGATCGAATCGTCCTCGTAGGTGACGGCGAAGGTCGTGAAGGCCGCGGCCTTCCGGGACTTGGTGCGCGCCATCGGGCTGCCTCTCTCCGGCTGTCTGTGGGTGTCAGGTGACGCGAATGGACGCGGCGCGGCCACAGGCATCGTGGAATCGAGGCGGAAATAGCGGTATCGGTAGGCGACCGACATCGGCGCAACGGGGCGTGTCTGAACGGTCCGAGAGCAAATCACGATCAGATGGAAACATCTGCTCGTGTGAATTTTGCGCTATCTTTAACGAGTTAGAGGGCGATTCACGGTACAGATCGTTTCGATCTGAACCGATCGCGCTCTAGCTGGAACCGGGCTCGCCAGAACCGGGCGCGTCGGACCCGTTGTCGTCGCTTTCGTTCGGAACGTCGGCGTCGCCGACGCTGTCCTGCCGGGAATCCTTCTTCGCGGCGGCGCGTTTGGCTTTCTTCTCAGCCTTCACGCGCTCGCGTTCTTTGCGTTCGAAGTTGTAGTTGGGTTGCCGTGCCATCGGGTTCCAGTCTTATGGGCGTGTACCCGTTTCGGGCAACGCGTGGCTCCGCGAGTGCGCGTTCGATAGGGAGCGGGTCGGAAACCGCCCCCGACCGAAATCGGGGGCGGTCCCAGCGTGATCAGTTGATCAGCGACAGGTTCTCGGCGGCAGCCTTGCCGTTGCGGCCGGTCTCGAGCTCGAACGAGACCTTCTGGCCTTCGTTCAGCGTCTGCAGGCCGGCCCGCTCGACGGCGGAGATGTGAACGAAGGCGTCGGCGCCACCGTTCTCAGGCTCGATGAAGCCGAAACCTTTGGTCGAATTGAACCACTTAACAGTACCTTTAGCCATGGAAGCTTCCTCCAACAGGGCATTACATAACAACGCGTCACGGCACGTGCCGGCGCGGACGGGTAGCGATCACATTGTCGGGGAAGGCAGAACGTAGCGGCGTACCGGTATGTCAGGCAGCACCAAACGATGAATCACGAGCTCATACATAGGATAGGTGCACGGTAAAGTCAACTGGAGCCGCTTTGGCGGACCGGAGATCCGGCACCACCCCGCCGTCGCGGCGTCGACAGAGCCTTGGCTCTCTAACAAAGCATCAGCAAATTCAAGTGGATGAAAAAATGGATAAAAATAAATATGGAAAACCGGTTTAAAAATTGACAATCGCCGATACGAAATATACTAATATAAGTAATAATTAAAAATAATATTCGGGACTCGAATTTTAAGGGGTCTCGCGAGCAAGTCGGAATGGATCGCCTCCGTTCTCGGCGGTATTTCGGTTCGTGCCGTCCTTGCCGCGGCGGTCGGTTGTATCTTGCCTGCAGAACCCGCACCGAGCTGACGTGTTGGCCTATGCCGCGCCCGGCTCGGGATGCGATGGGCGCCGCGCCGATCCTCATCCGGGTCGGCGCGGCTGCCCGTCATCCAGTCAGTACGGCCGGCCAATACGCGGCGGCCGGTACGCGGCGGCCGATACGCGGCAGTCTCCGTGTCGTTTCATCCGACCATCCGGTTCAAGGAGAAAAATCGTGAAGAAGGATAACCGTGGCATGGAATACGCGACGCTCACCGACGCCGAGGCCGATCTCTTGAGAAGCCACAATATTACGGCCGTCACGGTCACGAACTTCTCCGTGGGAGGCTACAAATACACCAATCTGCAGGACGCGGTCGCGGCGGCGAAGCGGCGCGACGCGGCAAACGACGGGAATCGACCCAGCGGGCATTGACCCGCCCGACCCCGAGACATCGTCTTGATGGACACCAAACCGGGAAAAGAAATGCGGATCAGCATCGGATGCAGCATGACCTTCGACCTGCCTCAGGTGACGCCGATGGTCACGCTGCTGAACGTCCACTACTCGCGGGCCAGCGACCTTGAACAACCGGACATTCTGCTGACCGACCCGTCGGTTCAGGTGACCGGATACCGCGACCTGTTCGGAAACTGGTGCAGCCGCCTGGTCGCGCCGGCCGGCCGCTTCACCCTCGGCGCGGCGACGGTCATCCGCGACGATGGGGCGGCCGACCCCGCCGTCCCGGCCGATGCCGTTCAGCACATGGTGCAGGACCTTCCCGCGGAGACCCTCGTGTACCTGCAGGGAAGCCGATACTGCGACACCGACCATCTGTCGGACGAGGCGTGGCGCCGGTTCGGATCGACCCCGCTGGGCGCCGCACGTGTGCAAGCGATCTGCGACTTCGTGCACGGCCACATCGCGTTCGGATACGAAACGGCGCGGGCCACCCGGACCGCGTCGGAAGCCTTTGCCGAGCGCCAGGGGGTATGCCGCGACTACGCGCACCTGGCTGTCGCCTTTTGCCGGTGCCTCAACATCCCGGCGCGCTATTGCACCGGGTATCTGAGCGATATCGGTACGCCCGAGCCGCACGGCGTTCCGGATTTCGCCGCCTGGATGGAGGTTTATCTTGGCGGACGGTGGTGGGCGTTCGATCCACGCAACAACTCCCCCCGCGTCGGCCGTATCCTGATCGGTCAGGGCAGGGACGCGGCGGACGTGCCGTTGACACAGATCTTCGGCCCCGGCGTGCTGTCCGATTTCCGGGTTTGGACCTTCGACGCCGATGCCATCGATCCGGACGCCGCTCCCATCGGCCAGCCGCCGGCGACAAACGTCTGAACCCGGTCTCGGCATTCGAGCCGATCAATGGGCGCGCGGCCGCCGGGCATCGCCCTTCGGCCTGGTTGCGCGTGGGCGAAATAAAGCCAAGCGTGTTGTCTGGGGTATTATAATATATTCCGCCTGTGTATTTGATTGATTATAAAATAATACGGCTGTAATCTGTATAATTAAGTAATTTTCATGTAGGTGATAAAATGTCTTTCAAGTCTTTTTGGAAAAGCTCTGGCGACATCGGAAAGCCGAACGCTTCGACGGAGGCGGTCACGGACGCGGGGGCTGTGAAGGCACCGGCGGCCGCGTCTCCTGAGAAGGACGTCGCCGGCCCGGCGAACAAGGTTCCGCCGAAAGTCTGAACCGGAGCGCGCGCGAGCCGACGTGCTCGACCGCGATCCCACGGGGGCGTGCGATGACCCTGAACTTTCCGAACGCGTCACGCAGCTTCGATCCGACGCATGATCGGGTTCGCTTCTGGGGCTACGATCGTGCTCTGGAGGTCTCTTTCTTCGTCGAGGCGTCCGCGTTGCTCAAATCGGCCCCCGACACCGAACATCGGGAAGCGGACCTGCTTCTCGCCTTCGATCGACTCATCGACCGAATACATGAGGCGGCGCGGGCGGCATATGCCCGCGACCGCTGTTTCGCCTACGTACTGACAGCGGAAGACCTTTGACCGGCCGCCGCCGCCCGGAACCATGCCGCGTCACCGGCGGAGGACCGCCTCCGGCGCTTTGCCGCCGACCCGAAGGGATGACCGATGGATCGCCTGTTGGACCCTAACGAAGGCCTCCCAACGGGAGTCGTGGCCAGAGACGCGATCCTGCTGACGACGGTACGGCTGCACACCTTCGCCGGACAGATGCATCTCACCAATGCGAGCGGGTTCTTCTTCGAGCGCGATACCAGCCTCTTCCTGGTCACCAGCCGCCATGTCGTTCTCGACCGAGAAAACGACCACACCCCCGACCGCATCTCGATCGAGTTGCATACGGACCCGGAGAACCTCGCCAGATCGACGGGGTTCTCCATCCCGCTCTATCGCGACCGGTGTCCGCTCTGGCGGGACGGCACGGACGGGGGAGGCGGGGTCGACGTGGCCGTGATCCCCATCGATCGGGACGCCCTTCCGGAACCGAGCCTGTACAGGGCCTTCTGTGCCGACAACCTGGCCTGCGAGCGGGACGAGATCGAGATCGGCTCTCCGCTTCTGGTGGTCGGTTATCCGTTGGGGTTTCAGGACACGCTGCACCGGATGCCGGTCGTGCGCCATGCCGCGCTGGCCTCGTCGTTCGGGCTGCGGTTCCAGGGCAAGGGCTACTTCCTCACCGACGCGCGGACCCATCGCGGGACCAGCGGCGCGCCCGTGGTGATGCCGATCGATCGCCGGCACACGGCGCGCAGATCCGCGTTGAAGGAGGTGCCGTGGCTGCTCCTCGGCGTGCATTCGTCCCGTCTCGATCTCGGGTCCCGCGACCTGGATCTGGACGAGGCGTTGGGGCTCAACTGCACCTGGTATGCGGACATCCTGATGACCCTGACAAAGCCATGACCCGGGCCACCCGCCTTGTGCGGGAGACCCCGGTCAGGGCCACGCGCTCGCTGCCAGGGTCGCGCCTGCCGGTGCTGCTCGGCGTCAGGCGATCAGGTCGGCCAGGTCCTGCATCGTCCGTACGGTGATGTCCGGCTGGTAGGGGGTCCGTTCGAACGGCCGCTCCCGGCGGTTGATGAAGGCGGTCTTCATGCCGGCCGCCTTGGCGCCGATGACGTCGAAAGCGTGGTTGGCGACGAACAGCACCTGCTCCATCGGTAGGCCGATCAGCTCCGCCGCCTTGGTGTAGGTGGCGACATGGGGCTTGAAGGAGTTGGCTTCGGCCACCGAGATGACCCGGTCGAACGGCACCTTGTGGTACCGCTTGGCGGCCTCCAGCATGTCCGGATCGCCGTTCGACAGAACCACGAGCTGGTAGCGGGTCTGCAGCTTCGCCAGCGCGGCCGGCACCTCGGGGAAGCATTCCAGCTTCTCGATCTCCGCGACCAGGTCGCGTACCTCCTCGTCGGTGTGCTCTATGCCGGCCCGGTTCAGCACCTGGTCGACCGCCCGGAATCCGATCTCGCGATAGGGCGTGTGCTCCCTATGCAGCAGCGCGTCGATCATCGAGTTCTCGAAATGAGTCCGTCGCCACCAGGTCACGAAGGAGTTCGGGTTGCCGGTCCAGCCCTTCGCCTTGAGATAGGGGGTCGCGATCTTGGTCAGTCCGCCCTGCATGTCGACGACCGTGCCGTACTGGTCGAGCATGCAGGCCTTGATGGTGCTCTTCAGCGTGTCGATCTCGGGCATGTCCTCCGCCTCTCTTCTTTGTGTCGTTGATGCGCGACTGATTAGAGCCGCCCCGCGCGGGTTGACGCCACCCGGCATCGGTGGTGACTCCGTCCATCCCTTGACGCATTCCGTGGGCGGAGCGATGCCGCACTTCTTTTCGAACCGTCCGCGCGTGCATGCCCTGGTGCGTCGTGCCGGGAACAGGGTGCTGCATTTCCGCTGGGAGACCGTGAACGCGACGCTCTACACGGTCGGAGGCGTCGTCTTCATGGTGGGCAGTGTCCTGTTCCTTCCCAGCCTGTCCGCCTGGGAGAATGTCGGGGCCGGGGCCTTCCTCGTCGGGTCGCTGCTGTACCTTCTGGTCACCGGGCACGACATGTTCGAAGTGCTGGCCAACCACCTGGACCGGAGGCGTCGGCGCGCGGTCTGGCGGGTGCTGGAGTTCTGGGCGGCGGTCGCCTACCTGGTCGGTACGCTGCTGTTCGTGGCCGGCAGCGTGTTCTTCTTCTCCGCCTTCGACTGGATCGGCCCGGGGGCGTGGTGCTTTCTGATCGGATCGGTGCTGTTCCTGTTCGGGGCGGTGGTCAACGTGCTGGAGATCATCTTCGCCGCCACACTGAAGACCCTGCAGCTTCTGAACCTGACGGCGATCAGCTTCATCGTCGGCTCCACGCTGTTCTGCGTCGCGTCCATCCCGTTCCTGTGGGAGCTGACCGCCGAGGCAGACCGGCTGCTGCTGGACACGTATCTCGCCTGGCTGTTTCTCGTGGGGAGTGTGCTGTTCCTCGCCGGCGGGCTGTTCAACTACTGGCGGGCCTGGCTGGTGGTTCGGAGCGGTCCCGCGCCGGATTCTTAACCATCGGGCCAGGGCCTGCGGCCGAGCAGCTTCGGGAAGCCGGGCTCGTTGCCGACCAGCAGGCGGTCGATGCGGCCGGTGCCGTCTTCGCAGGGCAGGATCAGCCGCGCCCAGCAGGTCATGCCGTGGGCCGGCGGCGGCCGGTGATGGCAGAACAGGGGAGCGCCCGACCGCACCGCCGCGGCATAGGTGATCCGGAAATACGTGCGCATCTCCGGCGAGGAGATGGCCGCGGTGGTTTTGCCGGTCAGTTCCAATCCGCTGATGGTGGCGATCTCGCTGCCATACAAACGGTAGATAAACTCGTAAGGGTCGTCGGTGGTCTCCAACAGCATGACGATGCCGAGAGCCGGACCGATCTCGACCGCGTCGATCGCCTGGGTAAGCGGAAGACGCTGGCCACGGGACAGGTGTATCCAGTATTTAAATAGGGATTTCAGGCGGGCGCTTTCGACATCGTCGGCCGTCGGGTTCAGTCGGATGAGCGGGCTGTCGGATCCAATATTTCTAAAAATATTATCTAAATAGAAAAAATCGCCATCAAGCAGCGAGGACGTCATCTCATTCAGATCGGTCATGGACACCTTGTCATCCCAGCCAGTGCAAGTTGCATCTATTCGGAGACTGTTTCGGGTGCCGCATAATTAGTCACTCACGGCGCCCGTCACTGCCAATTATGCATATGTCGCAACACTGTATGATTGTGAGTCAATAGTTATTCATCCATCAAAGGGAATTATCGAGCACGGTCGTTTTGATCGGCGGGGCGCGGCGTTTCGCCATGTCGCTTTAAGTGATAGGAAGGCCACGTGGCGGTCTCGATGGCGGACGATGTATTGCGAAACCCGAACAGCGCCCTAGTTCTGCTCGGGTCTACGGGAAACACCTAGCGATGGCTCGATTCCGCATCTGGTCCAACACGGCCGAATATCTGTCGCTTTCAGCGATCGACCGCCCGGTACTGGCCGACCTGTACCGGTACTGGCGCGACCTGTCCGTCAATGGGGTTCCGCCGCGCCAAAAGGATCTGGCACTCCACGACATGCCGGACTGTCTGTCCAATATCGCCCTGATCGATGTCGCCCGGCCGACGCGGGAGGACAAGGATCTTCCGCCCGGTTTCCCGTTACGGGCACGCTACCTTCTGGTCGGCGAGGCGCTGACCCGGCTGCTCGGCGAAAACCCGACCGGGATGCTGATCAACGAGGTGTACAGCAGGGACGTGGCCCAGGAGGTTGGCGGCGCCCTGTTCAAGTCGATGGACACCCAGCGGCCGCTGTACTACCGGCGCGAGTTCCAGATCCTGAGGAAGTCCTTCGGCTACGATCGGCTGATCCTGCCCATGCGGCTCCAGGCTTCCGAGGTCCGACGGATTCTCCTGGCGATCTTTCCGCTCGACAAGAAGCTCGTCTCCGCCGACCAGTGGCGCGGGGAGCTGGAGAAGTTCGAGGCGATGCAGGAGATGGAGACGCGGATGTCGGCGGCCTGGGCGGAGAGCCTCGGCTATGCGGCGTCGCCCGAAGAGGACCTTGGCCCCGAGACGGCTGCACACGGCTCCGCGCAGGGGCATGAGATGGACGCGTCGAATTACTTCGATCTGCCGGCCCGTGGGCGCTCCTCCGACTGACCCTGTCGGTTCAGGTGGTGGCGACTATCTGCGCAGGCGCTGAAACCAGGTTGTCCGGCGCGCCAAGCGGGGGTCGTCGCGAGGCGGGAACGCGTCATGCCGGGTTGGATCGAGTTCCGGCAGGGCGGCGCGTTTGCGGTTGCGGATCGCCTCGGCCGCCCATTGCCGCTTCAGGGCGTTGTGCCGCTTCTGCAATTCCGGATCAGCCGCCAGGGCGGCGGCAAAGCCGCCGGCGCCGAAGTCGCCGGTATAGCCGGCTTCCTGCGCCAACTGCTGGTCGATCTCTCGGCTGAGCTGCGGACGGGGCGGGACGTCGCTGCGTTTCAGGACCAGGGCGAACTCGATATCGTCGACCTCGGTCGGATAGACCGCCGTCACGTCGAACGGGAACAGGTTGAGGTCGTCGATCTCGCGGAACAGCGCCAGCAGGCTGACCGGCGTGAAGACGCTGCAATGGGCGTCGATGTACCGGCCGGTCTCGAACGCGGACCGGGCCTGCTCCAGCGCGGTGCTCGGGTCGTAGATATTGGCGAATCCCCCGGCCGGTTCCTGAGCCCAGCCATAACCGGGCGGCACGTCGACCACCTTTGAATGGTAGTCGTAGACCTGCCCGGTGCTCGGCCGCGACGGCTTCTCCAGATACCACTCGATCCAGTCGGCCGTCCGGGTCTTGGCCCTGTGGCGGTCGAAGGTGAAGCGCATGTCGGGCACGACCATGTAGATCTGCCCGCCGGGCGCGAGCAGGCTGTAGGCGTCGGCCAGCCACTGCACCGGGTTGGGGAAATGTTCGAAGACGTGGCTGGAGACGATGGCGTCGAACGGTTCCGCGGCGCCGACCGCCTCGGCGAAGGTGCCGCCGTTCCAGACATAGGTCACGTCCACGAGCTTATCGACATCGACGCCGGGGTGCCCGCGATACTCGCGCCGCAGCCCTTCGGTATCCAGATGGTCGACATACTCGACCCTGGCTTCGTGGGGGGCGACGAGGGGGACGGCGAGGGCGCCGATTTCCAGCACCCGCGCCGTCTCGATGTCGATGTGTTGGCGCAGAAGGCCGCGTCTATCCATTCAGTCCGGCCTCTCCGCCGATGGGTCATGCGCGTTGGTTGAACCGCCTTCCCACTAGGGCACTGGCGATGTTGATCTTTTGGATGTCGATGGCGCCGCCGGCGATACCCCAGCCCCAGCCATCCCGCATCCGCTGCTCCATACCATATTCCTTGGCATACCCGTACCCGCCCATGACCTGCAAGGCGGCGCCGGTGACCTCGCGGACCATCTCGTTGGAGAAGCACTTGGCGAGCGAGCTGTCGAGAATGCTGGGCAATCCGTCTTCCGCGTTCTGGGCGGCACGCCAGATCAGCAGGCGCGAGGCTTCCACTTTCAGCGCCATCTCGGCCAGCTTCATCTGCACCGCCTGAAACTCCACCAGCTCCTTGCCGAAGGCCTTGCGCTCCTGCACGTAGTCGAGCGCCTGATCCAGCGCCGCCTGGGCGATGCCGAGGCACATGGTGGAGTTGCCGCAGCGTTCCAGGTCGAACGCCTCCATCAGCTTGCGGAAGCCGCCGGCGGGGACGATCAGGTTCTCCTTCGGCACCCGCACCTCCTCGAAGAAGATGTCGGCGGACGGGATGCCGCGGAATCCCATCAGCCGCTCGCGCGGGCCGAAGGACACGCCGTCGCGGTCCTTCTCCACGTAGAGCGCGCCGATGCCCTTGGCACCCGGCTCGTCGGAGAGCTTGGTGTAGACCACGTAGCTGTCGGAATGGCCGCCGCCGGAGCACCAGCGCTTCTGGCCGTTGAGGATGTAGTGGTCGCCGTCCAGCACGGCGCGGGTCTTCAGGTCGGTGAGCGCGGTGCCAGCATCAGGTTCCGACATGGCGACGGCGCAGACGATCTCGCCGGCGCAGACCTTCGGGACCACGGACTTGGCCAGCTCGGAGCCGGCGAAATGCTCGACCGCGCGGATCGGGCCGACGGAGCTTTCGAAGATCGGGAAGGCGACGGCGGGTGAAACCTTGGCGAACTCCTCCAGCACGATCAGCGCCTCCAGATTGCCGAGGCCGAGGCCGCCGAGCTCCGGCGCCACGTTGATGCCGAGGAACCCCATCTCGGCGTAGCGCTTCAGCCACTCTTTGGAGATGGCCTCGTCCTTTTCCTCCAGCTCCTTGGCCACCGCCGGCATCTCGGTCTGGGCGAACTGGCGCGCGGTGTCGCGCAGAGCCTGCTGTTCCTCGGTCAGTCTGAAGTCCACCGGTGGATCCTCCGCTTCTTCGTTGGCGTGTCTGTGAAGTCGGTTGGCACTTTGGTCTTCCGGCTGTTAGGCTGTAAATGAAATAGAATTTCATCAGTTGAAATTTCAGACGTGCGGCTCGGGGAGGCGGGAGTGGCGTCATATCGCCCGGTGATATCGGTGCTGCGCTGCCTGGACGTCCTGGCGGCGGTGAACCGGCTGTCTGGCCGCGCCAGCCTGGCGGAGATCCACCGGGTGGTGGATCTCGACAAGGCGACGATCCTGCGGATGCTGGAGACGCTGGTGCACGCGGGCTACGTGGTGCGCGACGACGACACGCGGCTGTATCACGCCGCCGGCAAGACCCTGCAGCTCAGTGCCGGGTACCGGGCCCACAACGCCATCGGTGCGGCCGTCGCGCCGCGCCTGGGGGCGTTCCGGCGGCGGATCGGCTGGCCTTCGGACGTGGCGATCCGCGACGGCGATGCGATGATCGTGGTGGAGACCTCGCGCGAGTCCGGGCCGATCTTCGTCAACCGCGGTCCGGGCTACCGGGCGCCGATGCTGGCGGCGAGCCTGGGGCTTGCCTATACGGCGTTCTGCAGTGCGGCGGAGCGGGCGGCGATCCTGGAGACGGCGGCGCAGGACCCCGCCCCCTGGAACGACGTGGCCCGAAACCGGGCACAGGCCGACGCGGTGTTCGGCGCCATCCGCTCGGCCGGCTACGCCACCATGAACCCGGCCTATATGGCGCGGGAATACGAGAACCGGATCTCCAGCGTCGGCGTGCCGATCCGCGACGGCGAGACGATCTTCGCCTGCATCAACGTGCTGTATCTGCGCTCGGCCCTTTCTGCCGAGGACGCGGCCGACGCGCTGGTCGTTCCGCTGCAGGAGATCGCGGCGGATCTGGCGGCGGATCTGGCACGGCAGAGCGCGGCGTAGATTTAATCCTCTCCGTCTCCCGGGCCCTGCGCCGGGGCCTATCGAAGGTGCGTGCTGAGGCATGGCCGGTTTGCCGTTGGCGCTCCAGCACGTGGAAGGCTGGATCCCGGATCAGGTCCGGGAAGACGAACGGGTTTGAACCACCCTGAGGCTCTATCTCCGACCCTCCGCAATGGCGCACAGCATCTCGAACATCAGGTTGGCCGCCGTCACGCAGGTGATGCCGGTGGGGTCGAAGCACGGGGCGATCTCGCTGATGTCGGCGCCGATGATCGGCTTGCCGGCGAGGCTGCGGATGATGACCTGCAGGTCGCGCGGGATCAGGCCGCCGATCTCCGGCACCGCCGTGCCCGGGCAATAGGCTGGGTCCACCCCGTCGATATCCAGGGTCAGGTAGAACGGCTGGTCGCCCAGGGCGCCGTGGATGCGCTTGATCGTCTCCGCCCGGCCCAGCTCCTCGTAATCGTCGATGGTGATGACGGTGAAGCCCTGGTCCAGGCCGTACTGGATGTCGTCGCCGAACCGGCTGCCGCGCAGGCCGAGCTGCACCACCCGCTTGGGGTCGATCCAACCCTCGTCCAGGCCGAGCCGCATGAAGGTGGCGTGGTTGAGGGTGTCGCCGCACAGCTCGGGCAGGGTGTCCGGATGGCTGTCGATCTGCAGGATGCCGACCGGCCCGTCCTTGACCAGCCCACGCAGGATCGGCGTCGGGATCGTGTGGTCGCCGCCGATGGAGATCGGGGTGATGGCGTTCTCGCGCAGTTCCTCGAAGAACTTCTGGATCAGGTCGATGGAGGCGACCTTGTCCAGCGGGTTGACCGGCGCGTCGCCCAGATCGGCCACGTTGCAGGTATCGAACGGCCTTGTGCCCAGGGTCGGGTGCACCTTGCGGATCAGGCGGGATGCCTCGCGCACGCCGGCCGGTCCCTGACGCGCACCGGTGCGGTAGTTCACCCCGAGGTCGAAGGGCACGCCGACCAGGCCGATATCGACGTCGCTGTGCACCTCGTGACGCTTGGTGCGCAGGAAGGTTGCGACATCGGCGAAGCGCGGCACCACCGCCGCGTCCACCGGCTGAAACCTCGGATCACCCGCCATGCTCTGCTCCCCTGTCTGGCAATGCGATGGGGCAACAGCACCACGGCAGGGCGGTGCCGGGCAATCCGTTAACTGGCGTCTTATTCGGCCGGCGCGAACGACCGGGCGCGGGCGCGCGAGCGCTGCTCGCGGCTGCGGCGGCCGAGATAGAGCCACAGGCCGGAGATCACGAAGGCCGCCGGCACCAGGGCGACGATCACCCAGAGGGCGCGGACGATCGGACCCCAAGACGTGCCCAGGCCGAACTTGCCCACATGGATGATGTAGCGCATGTGCCAGATGGTGGTGGCGAGGTTGGCCTCGCTGGCGGCGTAGACGTAGAGCACGCGTGCTGGGTCGTCGCCGACCCAGACCCGCGTCGCCTGGCCGTCGCCGGCCCCCTCCGGCATCAGGCCGACGACCATAGAATCCGTCGGGTTGCGGGGCAGGCGGAAGTGACTGAGCCTGGCGTCGGGTATCGCAACCGTTGCCGCGGCGATGCCGGCGTCCAGGTCCTTTAGCGGGGCGAGGGTCTGGTCCTTCGGCGGCTGCGGCTCCTCCACCTTGGAGAAGGTCGCCCATTCCAGGGCCACGCGCATCGGATCGTGCCAGTACATGGCCATGCCGGTCAGCGCCACGGCCGTCAGGATCAGGAAGGTGGCGATCCCGGTGGCCTGGTGCAGGCGCAGGATGCCGAAGCGGGTACCTTGCCGGAAGCTCACCGAGAGCCGGCGGAACGGCATGGGCGGCTTGAGCCAGAGCCACAGGCCGATCGCGCACTGCACGACCAGCAGCAGGGCCACGGCCGACACCCCGTGCCGGACCCATTTCGCCGTCGGTCCGTCCACCAGATAGCGGCGGTGCAGGGCGGTCAGCCAGCCCTCGAACCGGTCCTTGGGATGGAAATGCTCCAGGATGTCGCCCGAGGTCGGATCGATCCGCATGACGCCGGCACCGCCGGAGAGCCAGGCGGTCCAGACATCCTGTTTGGCGAGGGAGATCGACCAGATGTCGAGCTCCGGCCGTTGTTGGGCGACCCGGTCGACGATCGCGGTGGGAGACAGCGATGCGCCAACCGGGCCGGTGTTCCGAACCTCGCCATCGAGGGCTTGCTGCAACTCGGGTGCGTACACCAACAGCGCGCCGGAGAGGCTCAGAACAAGAAGCGGTACCGCCGTCAGCAGCGACACCCAGAGGTGCAGTCGTCGCAGGTTTCGATACCGCATCGGGTTTCTCGTCGCTTTAGAAGATGATGTCCGTGCCGAGCCAGAACACGCGGCCGAGTTTGCCTTCGTCGTTCACGGTCGTGCCTTGAACGGCCGTGCCGAAGTCGCGCTCGTCCAGCACGTTCTCGACCCGTGCGCGCAGAGCCCAGTTGGCGGTCGCCCACCAACTCGCCCCGAGGTCGAGGCGGGTGAACCCGTCTCGCTTGGTGACCTCGCCGTCCGCATCGACCGCTTCGTAACCGGTGGAGTGGTAGGCCGCCGTCCAAAGGCCGATCTCGTCGGTCACCCGATAGTCGAGGCGCAGACTGAACTGGTTCTCCGGGACGGAGGTGGTCTGTCCGGACCAGAAGATATTGTTGTTGACCTCGGTCCCGTCGGCGCGGGTCGCCTCCATGTCGATCACCCGCATGTACCCGGCCGACGCGGTCAGCCGGTCGGTGATCGTGGCGAAGATCTCCGCCTCGAAGCCGGACTGGTCGACCTCGACGCTCTCGATCGCCCCGTTGTTCCGCCGCGGCACGTTCTCCTGAACGATGTTGTACAGGGCGAGATCGACATAGCCGCCGTCCCAGCCCTGGTTCAGGCCAACCTCGACGGTCCGGGACTCGACGATCTCGTCGCCGGCGCCTGACGGGTTCAGCGCATCGGTGCCGAAATTACCATACTTGCCGACATAGCGGTTGAAGCCGGTTGCGTAGGACGCGCGAACCCGGGTCTTCTCCAGCACGCTGTAGGATGCGCCGAACTGGTAGGAGAACAGGCCGTCGTTCTCAAGGTTGTCCGGCTGCTCCGCGCCGTCATAGACGATGTCGTTGGTGAACCACGTATGGCGCAGGCCGCCGGTGATCTGGAGATTGTCGTTGAATGTCACGGCATTGGTCGTCTTCAGCGCGTAGTCGACGAAGGAATTGTCCCAGAGCCCGTCACGTTCGGTGTGGATGCGTGCGACCTCGGCGCCGACCGATCCGTCCCACACGATGCCGTCGGCCACCGGGGCGGTCATGAAGTGGTTCATGAAACCGATCTGGTTGTCGACACTGCGGTCGCGCGACCGGGCCGGCCATTGCATCTCGCTGCTCGTCGCCAGCAGACCGAACTGCAGGCTTTGGCTGTCGTTCAGACGGTGATCGAGGGTGGCGGCGCCGATCATGGTCTCGCCGGTGATCTCGTTGACCTCGCCGTTGCGGATGATGTCCGGCTGGTTGCGGTCGACGGATGCCAGGAACTCGGCCCGGGTGTCGGGACTGAAGTTCCAGCCGACCTTGGCCAGTCCGCCGATGACCGACTGCTGCTCCAGGTTTTCCGGGTCGCCGTTGTAGTCGCCGTAGAACCCGCTGGCGGCGGCGTAGTAGTCCCACTGCTCCGTGCTGTCGGCGATCTCGCCCTGCATCAGGCCCTCGCGGGCGCTACTGGCGTCCAGGCTGATCGCCTGGTGGTTCTTGTAGTCCCGGCCCGACTTGATTCGGGTCTCGAGCACGCCGCCGTCGCTGCCGTTGCCGTATTGCACCGCGCGGCCACCCTTTTGCACCGTCATCTTATCCACGGCGATGGTGGGGATGCTGGTGTTGCCGTAGCCGCCGCCATCGGTGCCCTGGAACTTGATTCCGGGCAGGCCGTCGATCGATTGGGACGCGCCCCAGTCGCCGAAGGTGCGGATCTTGGTGCCACCGCCGAACCGGTCTCCGGTGCCCGGCTGATTGATCAGACCGGTGGCATTGTAGCGCAGTGCGTCATACTTGTTCACCGGATTGACATTCTGGATCACGCTGCCATCGACCTCGGATGCGGATCGGCTGCTGTTGTAGGCGCCGTCCACCTTGGAGCGGATCTGCTGGGATTCGTGAACGTTCGTGCCGGTGACCACCACCGGCTTGAGATCGAAGACTTCCGCGATCGCGGTCGTACTCATCAGTGAAAGGCTCAGCGCACCAAGTGCGCCTGCGAGCGTGCGTGCCGACATACTCCGGTGACCCCCCGGTCAAGGTTGCGTATGCGCCCCGCTCCCACCCGAGGCGCGCGGAGTATGTGGTGGTGCGGATCTTATTGCAAACGATTCTTAGTAGCACTCGCATTAGCGGCTTAAAGTAGGGTCTTTTCCTCGCCGGGAGTCGCCATTCACAGAAATTTCATCAAAAAAACGGCCGGTATTCGGCCGGAAAGTCCTTAGAGATCAGGTCTCGCGCCAAAAAGTTCTGCGGGGCGATCAGCGATTCGTCTTGACATCCGTGCAGAAAAGACTAGCTATAAGGCGTAGTTGATACACTTGTTTGGTGCTGCCTGGACCGACGGTACACCGTTTAGCTTAGATATCCCCTGACAATGTTATCGCTATATTTTCCGCGACGGCTGTGCCGTGACCGCGGAATCGTAACGCCTGTTAGAGGACACTCCCATGGCTACTGGTACTGTTAAGTGGTTCAATTCGACCAAGGGCTTTGGCTTCATCGAGCCGGAGAACGGTGGGAACGACGCTTTCGTTCACATCTCCGCCGTCGAGCGCGCCGGCCTGCACACCCTGAATGAGGGTCAGAAGGTTTCCTTCGAGCTTCAGGCTGGCCGTGACGGCAAGCCGGCTGCCGAGAACCTGTCGCTGATCGACTGATACCGACAGCACACGAACCGCTCCGGACCCTGTCCGGAGCGGATCCTGCGAAGGACGAAGACACCACGCGCCCGGGCAACCGGAGGCGCGCTTCAGAGGGGTCGGTCGACGAGACCCCGGATCAGTCCGGCGGACCTGCCGGCATCTACGGGGAACAGCCCTAGGCCGGGCGCCGTCCGCATCCGGACGTCCAAGCGGACGGCCAGCCGACACCCCAAATCGACACACACATTTCAGCGAACGACGCGCTCGGCATTGCCTGGAAGCGCCGGTCGATTTCGCGCATCGAACCCAAGGATATCCCATGAAGAACGAAGACAGCTTCCTGATCACCTATGGCCTCCACTCCTACGTCACCCATGACAGGGTCGGTGACCGCAGCATCTTCACCATCCGCGCGCCGGCTGGTCCGAAGATGATCCGCCACGCCAAGACCCTGCTGACGGGCAATTTCGGCGGGGCTGCCGCCATCCGTGTGATCTGAGCCCCCCGGACCGACGTCCGGGGCCGGCGCGACCGTGCGCCGCACGGGTCGGCAATTCTTGGAACGACCGGCGACGAGGCACGTTTCCCGACATGAGTTCCATGGGCGCGCGACCGCCGCGACACGGCGGATCGGCGACCATGACGAAGGGGGCGGATCCCCGAGATGAATGGAGACGACAATGCCCAATATCGCCGACGCCAAGATCGCGATCCTCGCCACCCACGGGTTCGAGAAGTCCGAGCTGTTCGAGCCGAAACGCCGGCTTGAGGAGGCGGGCGCCAAGGTGACCGTCGTGTCGCCCGAAACCGGCGCGATCAAGAGCTGGGACGAGAAGGACTGGGGCGAGAGTGTCGATGTCGACATGGATCTCGCCGACGCCAAGGCGGGTGATTTCGACGCGCTGGTTCTGCCGGGCGGTCAGATCAACCCGGACATCCTGCGCGCCAACCCCAGTGCGGTTGCGCTGGTGAAGTCGTTCTTCGATGCCGGCAAGACCGTCGCCGCGATCTGCCACGGCCCCTGGCTGCTGGTCGAGGCCGGCGTGATCAAGGGCCGCAACGTGACGTCCTACGGCTCGATCCAGACCGACGTGAAGAACGCCGGCGGCCTGTGGGAGGATTCCGAGGTCGTGGTCGACCAGGGCCTGATCACCTCGCGCAAGCCGGACGACCTCAAGGCCTTCTGCGAGAAGATCATAGAGGAGGTCCAGGAGGGGCGGCACGAGCGCCGTGCCGCCTGATCCAGGCAGCTGGACCTGACGATCTGAAACGAACGCGATCCCCCTTCCGGCCTCCGGGAGGGGGATTTTCTTTGGGTAGCCGGTTACCGGTTGGCCCGGGCAACCACCGCTTCCGCCAGCACCTGGATGCCGGGAAGCTGGTCCTCCAGGCAGGTGTTCTCCGCCTCGTTATGGCTGATGCCCTCATCGCAGGGCGTGAAGATCAGCACCGACGGGGCGATCTTGGCGATGTTGTAGGCGTCGTGTCCGGCCTGGCTGCGCAGTTCCATCAGCTCCACGCCCTGGCCGGCGGCGGCGCCGCGGATCAGGTCCTGCAACTCCGCGTCGAACACCGGGGTGTTGAAGCTCCAGGCGTCGCCGACGGCGATGTCCGTACGCGAGCGCTGGGCGCAGTCGACCAGGGCGTGGCGGATCTCCGCCTCCATGGTCTCGGTGAGTTCCCTGTCGGGCGAGCGGAAATCGACGAACAGGGTCGCCCGGTCGGAGATGATGCCCGGCTTGTTCGGCCAGGCCTCAAGCCGGGCGACGGTCGATTTCGCCTCCCGGTCTGCGTATTTCAGGCCGATGCGGTCGACCTCCAACGCGACGGACGCGGCGCCGACGATGGCGTTGCGCCGCCGGTCCATCGGGGTCGGCCCGCTATGGGCGTTCACGCCGGTCACCTCGATCCGCATGCCGCGGGCGACATAGGTGCCGGTCACCAGGCCGAGCTTCACCCCGGCCTCGTACAGCGCCGGGCCCTGCTCGATATGGATCTCGAAATAGCTGTCGAACGCCCGCCCTCCCACCGGCGCGTCTCCGGCATAACCGATGGCGGTCAGCGCGTCGGCCACGGTGGTGCCGTCCTCGTCGGCCCGTTCCAGCGCCCAGTCCAGCTCGTGGATGCCGGCGAAGACGCCGGAGCACAGCATCGGTGGCGGAAAACGGCCGCCTTCCTCGTTGGTCCAGTTCACCACCTCGATCGGCCGCCTGGTCTCGATCCCCTGATCGTCGAGCGCCCGCAGGATCTCCAGGCCGGCCAGCACGCCGACGATGCCGTCGAACCGGCCGCCGGCCGCCTGGGTGTCCAGATGGCTGCCGATCACCACCGGCGGAAGGTTGTCGTGTGTGCCGCGCCGCCTGGCGAACATGTTGCCGAGCTTGTCGACGGTGAGGGCATAGCCCGCATCGGTGCACCATTCGGCGAACAGATCGCGCACCTCGCCATCGGCCGGGCTCAGGGTGAGCCGGGCGAGGCCGCCGCGCGGTCCCTTGCCGATCTCCGCCGATGCCTCGATGGTCGACCAGAACCGCGCGCCGTCGATGGCGATGGAATTGCGGGCCATGGGGGTCTCCGACGTGAGCCATTGAAACGATGGGCGCATGTTAGCCGGTCAGGCATGTCGGGACGAGACACTGAGACGCCCCCCGAAGCGGTTTGATCTGCGGTACGCTGTCGCCATGGACACGGTTTGGCTTGTCGATGAGGCGATGCTCCTGCGTTTCGCGGTGGCAGTCGCGGTCGGGGTGATCGTCGGTATCGAGCGTGGTTGGAGCCAGCGCGCCCTGGAGGCCGGCGCACGCACCATGGGCCTGCGGACCTTCACCTTGATCGGCATGGCGGGAGGCATCCTCGGGATTGTCGGCAACGAACTGCTGGTCGGAGCCGGACTGGTCGCGCTGGCGTCGCTGCTCGTGGTGTCATACCTGCGTGCCGATGACCGCGATCTGGGCCTGACCACGGAAGTGTCGGCACTGACCACCTTCCTGCTCGCCGTCTTTTCCGGCTGGGGCTATCCGACCTATGCGGCGGCAGGCGGCGCGGTGGTGGCCGCCGTGCTTGAGGCGAAGGCGCCTCTGCACCGGTTTCTCAAGGGGCTGGCCGAACGCGAGCTCGAGGCGGCGATCAAGCTGCTCCTGCTCGCCGTGGTCGTGCTGCCGGTCCTGCCGGATGCCGACCTGGGCCCCGACGGGCTCGTGAACCCACGCCAGATCGGAATCATCGCGGTGGCCCTCGCCACGATCTCGTTCGTCGGCTACTGGCTGGTGAAACTGATGGGGTCACGGGCGGGTCCGTTGCTGTTCGGGCTGGCCGGCGGCCTGGTTTCGTCGACGGCGGTCACCCTGGCCTCCGCCCGGCTGAGTCGGGCTCAGCCGAGCCTGGCCCCGGCCCTGGCAAGTGCGATCGCTGCGGCCAACGCGGTGATGGTGGTGCGCGTCGGCGCCGTGGCCGGTCTGATGGCCCCGGCGCTCCTGACCGATCTGGTCTCCGTGCTGGCGCCGATCGGTCTGCTGTCCCTCGGCTGGATGCTCTGGAGGCTGCTGCACCCGGCGGCGCCGGTCGGCCCGGGCGGGCTTGCCGAGATGATCGACGCACCGGTGCCGATCGGCGAAAGCGTGCTGATGGCGCTGCTGGTCGGTCTCGTCTCGCTGGCCGCCAGTATCGGCCGTTCGCTTTTTTCGGGCGCGGGCCTGATTGTGGTGGCTGCGATCACCGGTCTGGCCGATGTGGACGCGCTGACCATCACCATGGCGCGACTTGCGCAGACCGTCGGAGACACAGCGGCTTCCGCCCCCGACGGCCTTCCGATTGCTGATGTCATCTGCGTGGCCGTGATCGCCAACATGATCTCCAAGGCGGCGCTGGTCGCGGCGTTGGGCGATCGGCAACTCGCCGCCGGGATTGCCGGCCTGTTCGGGTTCTCCGTTCTGATCGCAATCAGTGCGATCGCGGCGCGCAGCTTTATCGGCTGATCCGGTCAGTCGAAACTCTCGTCGATGCGCCGGACCAGATCAGCATCCAACGGTCCCCGGGCTTCCGCCGCCAGGCACATCGCCAGTTCCCGGCGGTTCTTCACCCCGAGGACGACGGTGTCGACGCCGTCCATGGTCAGCGCATAGCGGTGGGCGAGGTCGGCCGGATCCTCGCCGATCTCCGCCGCCAGTGTGCGCCAGCGGCCGGCCCGTTTGTAGTCCAGCATTTCCGGGTGATCGTCGGGCAGGGGGCGGTCGATCTCGGCCGACAGCGCGCCGGCCTGCACCGCCTTGATGCCGAGCACGCCCACACCGTTGGCCTTGGCCGTGGCAATCACGTCGCGCTGCCTGGTAGGGCCGTCATAGAATTTCAGCGCGCCGGGGCTGTCGATCGGGTTGCTGATGGCCTGTACGGCGGCCGGGGCGGGGCTCTCGCCCAGCAGCCGGATGATCGCGTCCGGCTGGCCGATGCCGGTCAGGCCCCAGGCGCCGATCAGGCCCTCGGCCACGAAGGTCTCGAACAGCGGACGCACATGCTCGCAGAACACGGAGTAGGGGGTGACCCGCACGGCGGCGTCCGGATGGCCGCGCATCGGGTGGTCGTCGGGGGCGACGTTGGAATGCAGGAAGAACAGATCGATCTTCTCAAGCTTCATCAGCTTCAGGCTGGTGGCGATGGAGCTGCGCAGGCGGGCCTCGATCTCCGCCGGGGGCGTGCCGCCGAGCAGGCATTTCGTCGTCACCCGCACCCCCGCCGGCAGCCTGCCGCCGAACGCCTCGCCGATCACCGACTCCGCCTCGCCGTCGCCGTAGCGTGGCGCCATGTCGAGCAGGGTGATGCCGCCATCCACCGCCGCCTTCACGGTCGCAAGGCACTCCTCGCGCGTCGTCTTGCCCCAGAGATGGCCGATCCCGCCGCCGCCGAGTGTGAGGGCGCTGACCGGACCGAAGGGCCCGAGATTGCGCTGTTCCATGCGTCTCTCCCGATTTCCTGTTTCGCCAGCAACGCTAGCAGGCGGGGCATGGTCGGGTGTAGCCTTGGAAAAAACAGGGAATACGGGAGGATATGATGAGCGATACCGCACAATCCGCGAGCATGGGCATGGATGCCCGCCCGCTGACCCCGGTCGTTGGCGCCGAGATCCTGGGGATCGACCTGGGCAATGTCGACGACGCCCAGTTCGCCTTCATTCGCCAGGCCTTCGATCGTCATGCCGGGCTGCTGTTCCGCGGCCAGGACCTGTCGCCGGAGCAGCTCGTGGCCTTCAGCCGCCGGTTCGGCGAACTCGACCATGCGCCGATCATGGAGAACGGGCAGACCGCGGTGCCAGGCCTGCCGGAGGTCTATCTCGTCTCCAACATCAAGGGGCCGGACGGCAAGGAGATCGGCAGCCTGGGAGCGGGGGAGGCGGTCTGGCATACCGACATGTCCTATCTCGCCGCCCCGCCGGACATCTCCATGCTGCATGCGATCGAGGTGCCACCGGCCGGTGGCGATACCTGGTTGTGCGGCATGAACGCCGCCTACAACGCCCTGCCCGAGGAGCTGAAACGCCGGGTGAAGGGACTGCGGATCAAGCATGACGGCACCTACAATTCCGGCGGCTATGTGCGCCAGGGGGTGACCCCGACCGATGACCCGCGCGAGAGCCCCGGAACCTATCATCCGGTGGTCATCGCCCATCCGAACACCGGCCAACCGCTGCTCTATCTCGGCCGCCGCCGGATGGCCCATATCGAGGGGCTGGACCTGGCGGAGTCGGAGGCGCTGCTTGACGAGCTGTGGTCCTACGCCACCCGCGAGGAGAACGCCTACCGGCACCATTGGCGGATCGGTGACGTGCTGATGTGGGACAATCGGGCCACCATGCACCGCCGCGACCCGTTCGACGCGGCATCGCGCCGGCTGATGCGCCGAACCCAGGTGAAGGGTGCGCTCAAGCCGGCGGCCTATGCGGGATAATCCTCTGCGGCCGATCAGGTCGCTGGGATTCTGTCGCACATTCCCTAAAATGGCTGAGGATTAGGTTGCGAGCCGGTTGAGCAGATGGGTGCCGAACGTTCCGGGTCTTATGGAAATCGCATGCCCGTCCGCTTGTTTCTGCTGCTGATCTGCCTGTGCGGCGCTCTGGGCGTGTGGGCGCGCCCGGCCCTGGGCCAGACCGGATCGCCGCACGCCGTCCCGACCATTGCCCTGTCCACGATCGGCGACGGTATCGAACTGATCAACCATGCCCTGATCCTGCGGGATCCGGGCGCGGTTCTCGATCTCGACCAGGCGCTGACCTCGCCGGACTGGCAATGGCTGGGACCCGACAGACGCAATGCCGGGATCACTGACGACCTGTTCTGGATCCGCTTCCGTCTGCGCAACGACACCGGGACCGCGCAAGAGGTGGTGGCCAGCTACGACATCGCCAACCTGACGGCGTTCACCGCCTATGTGCGGGTCCCGGACGGCAGCCTGACGCGCACCGACGTCGATCCGGGCCTGCCGTACGATCAGCGTGCCGTCGCCTCGCCGCTGCCGGCCGTGTCGATCCTGCTGCCGGCGGGCGAGGAACGGGACGTGACCGTCGCCTTCGGCAACGCGTTCCCGGTCCCGATGAACACGGACATAAACCTGTGGAGTGCCGCCGGCTTCGACCGTCACACCCTGCTTCTGACGACATTCATCGTCTTTCTGGTCGGCTGTCTGACGACGGCGGCAGCCTTCTGGCTGCTGTACGGGGCGTTCATGCGCCAGGGCCGCATGGTCGTCTATGCGCTGTACATGACGGGGCTGGTCGCGGTCTACCTGAGCTTCACCGGCGTGGGGGAACAGATTCTCTTCCCCTCGACCGTCTGGTTGCGGGGGCTCGGTTTCCACTGGGCCATGTTCTGCGTCGGCGCCGCTTGTCTGGAGTTCGCGCGCCGACATCTCGACATCGCGCGGCTGCATCCCGGCCACGACCGTTTCATGCGGCTGGGCGCGGCGGCCTGCCTCTGCATGGCCGTCGTTTCGTTCCCGAGCCGCTATCCCGAAATCGAGGCGCCGCTCACCTTCGTCGCCATGACGGGAGCCCCGCTTTACGTCACCTGGCGGAGCTGGATCGCCTGGCGCCGGGACGGGATTTCCTATGCCAGCTGGATGGTGATCGGTTGGGGCGGTGTGACGGCGTCGTCCGTGATGGGCGTCTTCGGCAGCGAACTGAACCTGCCCTACCTCGACCTCTCCCAGGCGGAGTTCACGCGTCTGGTCTTCGCTTGCACGGTGGTCGAGAGCCTGTTGTTCAGTGCCTCTCTGGGGCAATGGCTCCGGGGCCAGGAGGTCAGGCGGATCGCCGCGGAAGCCGAGGCCAGTCGGGATTCCCTCACCGGGCTCCTGAACCGTCGGGGATTCGACGCCCAAGTCCTGCACCTGAAACAGGCGGGTCTGTGGCCGGGCCGGCTTTGGCTGGCGCTCATCGACCTCGACCGGTTCAAGGAGATCAACGATACCTACAGCCATGCGGCGGGCGATGCGGTCCTGACCCATTTCGCAACCATGCTGCGCCGGGAGTTTCGGGCCAACGATGTGACCGTGCGCTTCGGCGGCGAGGAGTTCATCCTGCTGTTTGAAGCGGAGTCGGAGGAGGCCGCCTGCTCGGCGGTGGACCGGGTGCGTCGACGCTTCGCCGGCACGCCGACCCGCTACGAGGGGTCGATGATCGGCCATACCCTGAGCGCCGGGCTGGTGCCGGTAGCCGACGGACCCGACGGGGACGAGGCGACCCTGATCGCCATGGCGGACGCGGCGCTGTATGGGGCGAAAAAAGCCGGGCGCAATATCGTCCGGGCCTCTTCCGAACTGACCGATCCAGAGATCGCGCAGCGGCCGGCTCCGGGCGGGTCCGCCGAGCTGTCGCCCCTTATCGAGACGGCAACGGCACGGCAGTGAGGGCCACGGCCGGAGACCGTCGGCCGTGCGATGGGCCTTTCCGATCATTCGGTTTTGATGATAATGCCCAGGATCACCGGCTAGCCGCTCGGATCGGGCCGCGGATGGATCGTGGCCTGATGGAAACGGCATGACTGCTCGCCTCCCGATATTCGTTCTGGTCTTCTGCCTCGTCCTGATCGCTTCGCCCAGCCGCGCCGTCGATTTCCAGGATCTGCCGGAGATCCCCCTTTCGTCACAGCGCGACGATCTGAGCCTTCTCGGTCGCTCGAGCTTCCTGGTGGACCCGGAGGGCGTGCTGTCCCTCGACGCAGCACTGCGATCGGACGGCTGGGAGCCGGCGACCGAGGCGTCGCGGAAGCGTGGCCTGACCAGCGCCAAGTTCTGGATGCGCTTCGCAGTGGTGAACGACACGGCGGTGCCACGCGAACTCGTGGTGACCCATGACGTCGGCCGATTGACCGATTTCGCGATCTTCACCATCTCTCCGGACGGTCAGGTAGACCGCACAGCCTTCGACGCGATGCAGGCCTACGAGGACCGGCCGCTGGCCTATGCGGGAGCGGCGGTGGCGTTCACCGTGCTGGCGGGCGAGCGTCGCGAGGTGGTGGCGCGGTTCGGCAACGACCATGCGATTCCGATCCATCTGAATCTGATGCTGTGGAGCGAGCGGGGGTTCGAACACCACTCGGTGACCAGCACGGCATTCTTCGTGTTCTGGATCGGCTGCCTGGCGACGGCGGCGTCGTTCTGGCTGCTCTACGGCATTTTCATGCGCCAGGCCCGCATGGTCGTCTATGCGGTCTACATGAGCGCCGTCGCCTCGACCTATGTGATCTTCTCCGGTGTCGGGCTTCAGCTCCTGTTCCCCGGGAATTCCTGGTTGCAGCATCTCGGCTTCGACTGGTCGGTGTTTATGCTGACGGCGGCCGCCTACGAGTTCGTCCGACGCCATCTGGATCTCGAGCGCCTGCACCCCCGGCACAACATCGTTCTGCGGGTCGCGGTCGGCTTCTACGCGACTGCGGCCCTCTTGGCGCTGCCGGCCCAGGCCCCGGTCATCGAGACGCCTTTGACCTTCTTCGCGTTGATGACGATGCCGTTCCACCTGACCTGGCTGAGCTGGATTGCCTGGCGGAGCGACGGACTCAAATACGCCTCCTGGATGGCGTTCGGGTGGGGGCTGGTCTCGCTCTCCACCCTGCTGACGGCCAGCGTCACTGCGTACTTCGTGCCGTACCTCGCGATCTCGCACATCATACTCGTGCGGCTGGTCTTTATCGGCATCGTGATCGAGAGCCTGCTGCTCAGCGCATCGCTGGCCCAGTGGCTGCGCGGCCAGGAGGTTCGGCGGATCGCTGCGGAAACCGCCGCCAGCCGGGATTCCCTGACCGGTCTGCTGAACCGTCGGGGCTTCGAGGCCCATGTGCATCACCTGAAGCGCACCGGACTGTGGCCCGGGAAGCTGTGGCTGGTGCTCATCGACCTCGACCGCTTCAAGGACATCAACGACACCTACAGCCATGCCGCCGGCGACGGCGTGCTGACCCATTTCGCCAGCATGCTGCGCCGGGAGTTCCGGGCCAACGACGTGACCGCCCGGTTCGGCGGCGAGGAGTTCATCCTGCTGTTCGAGGCCGAGACCGAGGAGGCCGCCCGGTCGGCCGCCGACCGGGTGCGCCAGCGCTTCGCCGACACGCCGACGCGGTATGACGGATTCAAGATCGGCCACACGCTGAGCGCCGGTCTCGTGCGGGTCGGAAACAGCCCGGACGAGGACGAGGCCACCCTGATCGCCATGGCCGATGCGGCGCTCTACGCCGCCAAGAAGGCCGGCCGGAACCAGGTGCGCGCCTATTCCGACCTGGACGAGATCGAGGGCCAGGGACAGCCGACCCCCGGCAAGGTCGTCGACCTGACGTCGCTGTCCTCGGCGGCTAAGGCGCGTAGCTGAGGGGTAGCCGGGTGGAGAACTTGATCTCCTCCATCGCGAAATTTGAACTCACGTCCATCAGCGGCACCGCCGTGATCAGCCGCTTGTAGATCGCGTCGTAGGTCGCGATGTCGGGGACCACGGCCTTCAGGATGTAGTCGATGTCGCCGCTCATGCGGTAGACCTCGACGATCTCGTCGATGTCGTCGACCGTGCGGGCGAACTGCTCCAGCCAGTCCATGTCGTGGCGGTTGGTCCGCACCCGGACGATCACCGTCACGCCCAGGGCGATCTTCTCGCGGTCCAGCAGCGCCACCCGCCGGCGGATCACCCCGTCCTTCTCCAGCCGCTGGATGCGCCGCCAGCAGGGCGTGGTCGACAGGCCGACCGCCTCGGCGATGTCGGCCAACGCCAGCCCCGCATCCCGCTGCAGCAGGTCCAGGATTTTACGGTCCACATGATCCATAGAAAAATATTCTATAGATCGGCTTCTGCATTGCAATCAAAGCAAACCGTTTCGCCCGGAACGAGGGCACACTTGGCTTACCTGATCGAAGAGGGGGCCAGCATGCGCATGTTCACCGACCACCCCGCCAGCGTCGGCGAGACCTATGGCGAGCATCTCGGCATGGCGAGCGGTTTCGGGTTCCGCATGATCCTCGGCGGGCTGGCCTGCCTGGTACACGGCATCCTTCCGTTCCTGTTCACCAAGACCGGCAGCCGGATCGTCACCGAGCTGCATGGCCGCATGGTGACCCATCGCAACCGGCACGCCGCCGCCGACAGCCGCCAGACCGCCTGACATCCGCTAGAGCCAAATCCGACCATATTGAATCATTTCATGATTCAATATGGTCGGTGAATTTGTCTCTAAGACAATGAGATAGAGCAGATTAACGCACGCGGGCGCGATCACGCAGTGATCCCGTCACCGCACGATCTGCTCTAACCGTCGAAGATCGACAGCTTCAGCGCATACGACTTGCCCAGGAACACAACGTGGTCCCGGTGATCGGCCATGCCGTCGCCGGTATTGGGGTGCATGAAGACGTCGAGCCCGCCGCGGTTCAGGGTCAGCCACGGCAGGAGGCTCGCCAGCAGATCGGGCGCGAAGGCGACCTGATAGCTCCACATCGGGTGCGGACCGACCGGCTTCTCGTGGAACCGGCCCATCTCCGCCGCCGGAAACGCGGCCTGGATCCGGGCGTACAGGTCTCTGGCCGGCGCGGCGGTCTGCGCGTCGAAATAGACATGCGCATGCCAGCTCTCGATGGCCTCCGGCCCGGTCTTCGGTGTCTCGCTCATCGCCTTCTCCCTGGTTCCGCCGGATATACCGCATTTTAGCGGCCTTGGCCGTAACGATGCGACCTTTCCCGAGTCGCCCGTCGCGCAGTGATTTTCCTGCCGAAGAGAAATCAACGCGACCCGCGAGTCGCGGGCTGCCCATCGTCCGCATACAATTGTCTCCTTAGGGTTGATTTCCCAGTATCAGCTTCAGTGGGGGACATCACGATGGCTGAGAGACCGTTTCTCGCAGGAATCGGCCCGATCCATGCCGAATGCGAGTCCAGACGCAGTGAAATCCAGGAATCGTTGATCCGGATCGATCGCGACTTCCACCAGGCCAAGCTCGATCTGCAGGCCTGCGACGACATCGACACCTTCAAGGATCGGTTGCGGGAGGTCGGCAAGTACGTGCCGAGCGCCTTCGACAGCCGGTTCAAGCCGGCGCGGACGGGCGACTGCATCGGCCTCACCGTGCGGGACGACGCCGGCATCGCCGCGACGCTGGGCGTGCGGCTCTACCGCTTCACGGTCACATCCATGGCCGATCACCTGGAGACGCTCAGTCTGTTCTACAGCAACCCGGCCGAGCAGATGATCCCGGGCGAGCGGCTCAGCATTCAGGGCGATGCCGACGCCTATGCCTCGCGCCTTCAGGACAAGGTGTACTGGACGGGTGGGCTGTGGGTGCGCCCGGACCTGCGCGGCCGCCAGACCAATTTCCCCAAACTTCTCGGCATCGCCGCCGGGTCCATGGCCCATGCGCGATGGGGCCGGGTCGGGATGGTCAGCGTCACCGAAAAGGTGATGGCGGAGCGCGGGCTGGTGTCGAAGAGCTACGACATGCAGCACGTTCTCGACAGCATCATCTGGACCCATCCGGCCCGGCCCGAGAAGAAGGAATGGGTGCTGCTGGCCAAGGACGCGGACTACATCGCGCGGCAGACCCTGACCCATAGTGCGGGCGAGGTTCCGTTGATCTATCGCGTGGACGAGAACCGGCGGATCGCGTGACCACCGATACGGGCGGCGTGGCGCCGGTGCGCCGGCCTACGCCGCCTGTCGGGTCTGCGGCACGGGCGACAGCAGGACCAGGACGCCCTGGCCGACATCGCCGAACCCGGCGGTATTGGTCGGGACATCGACCGGAAGCGAGATCCGGTACCACTGGAATTCCTTGAGCCCCTGGCTCGCGAGGATGACGCCTTCGCAGAACTCCACCAGCGGCTCGCGGATGGCCAGTGCGGTGCGGGTCGAGGCCTTGACGGATTCGATCATGCCGCGGTCGGGAACCACCTGGTCGAGGGTTCCGCCCTCGAAGGCGCGCCATGTCGCCGGATCCCAGGGCGCGTTCGGCGAGCCGTGATAACGCATCAGCCGGAACGTCTCGCCATGGGGAACCATGACCTTGATGCCGCGGTTGATACTCGGATCGGTCATCAGGTCCAGGATCGGTGCGCGCAGCGTCGCACCGGACGCCTTCCACGCGGCGATGAGCCGGGCGGCCACCGGGTCGTCGAGCGCGGCGATCCCGGAACTGTCCATACGGCCCCGGCGGATGGAGTCCTTCGGCGCGCGCGGATTGACGATCTCCATGCATTTCAGCACCAGGCTGACCATGCGGTCCGGCCGGTCGTCGGAGATCTTGGTGGTGCCCCGGGCGGTGGTGACCTCGATGCAGCGCAGGCGGGTCGTCGACGGAGCGGTATCGCTCACCAGCCGATCCAGAAGCGTGGTCAGCGCCTGGGTGTGCACAGACCGTGCATCGAAGGAATACTCCTCGAACGCGCCGATGGACGTGCAGCGGATCCATCCCATCGTGTGGATGGCGAACTCGCTAACGTCTTCGCCCAGTCTGCCCAGTTTCGCGGCAAGGTCGGCCACCCGCCCACTCTCGTCGATCCACTGAGTGGTGATGCCGATCAAGCCCGTTGTGCGGCTACTATTGATCATTGCCCCAACCCTGACCTACGTCCCGTCATATCATCGCTTGTATGCGGTTTTGGTCAAGGTCGTTGTGATGAACATTTAGGCAAACAGCCGATTCGCGGGCGACTTTCCACCAAGGCTTGCAGTCCGACGCGAAACGGTTGAAACTCTCCGCGACAGGAAAAGCGCGGCATGCCTCTGGTTGTTTGGCCTCATTGGACTCCACGGGATTAGCGGATGCGTAACATACTTTTGATTGCCGGACCGGTGACCGACCCCAGGCGGTTCATGGCCGAACTCGGTTGCCATCCCGACATCGCCGCGCTGCCGCCGGTGACGCTTGGAAACACACTCCATGCCGTGGCGCGCCGGGCCGTGAGTGCGGCCTCCGCCGGCGACCGGTCGGGCGACGCGCTGCTGACCCTCGCGCGCGAGGAGGGGGGCGCCGCCCTGGCCTCCTATTTCACCACGCTGCGGGCCTCGACCGGCAAGTCCGCAATTGTCCTGCACGATCCGAGCGGGCCGATGTTCCCGTTTCTCAACCCACCCGACATCGATCTGCTGGTCCTGACTCGCGATGCGGAGTCGGCGGCCCGGACCGTGGGCGCCGGCGCGATCACCCGTGTCGTCGAGGCGGCCCGCAAGGCCCTTGAGTCGTTCGAGCGGCGGGTCACGGGTTTCGGTGTCGGCGCGGAGCGCATCCATACCGTCGACGAGGACGAACTGCGCCGGGATCCGCGCGCGCTCTGGCCCGAGATTTGTCGCCGGATCGGCGTCGACGACGGTGTCGCGGCGGTCGATGCCATGGCCCGTCCGTCGGTCACGCCCTGGAGCCTGCGCAGCGGTCGTTTCTGACCCCGCCGGACGCCCGGCCTTCAAACCCCGATTACAACCGGCACTTCGCGGATCGCTCCGATCCGCGCGCCATCGATTGCAGTGCAGCATCGTCCGTCGCATCATCGTCGGAACATCTGCAATGTCGAGCGACGGGGGACTGAATGGCCCATCATCATCTGAAGGCTTCGCCGGAGACCTGCCATTGGGGCTGGTTCGACGCGGGAATGGCGCCCGCCATGACCATCGCCAGCGGCGACCGTGTGACGGTCGAGACCGTGTCCGGCGCGCCCGAGGACCTGCCGGGCGACGGTTACCACATCCCGCCGGAACTGCTCGACATCCACAAGCGCTCCGAGCGCCGGATGCCGGGTCACCTGCTGACCGGGCCGATCGCGGTCGAGGGGGCGGAGCCGGGCGACGTGCTGGAGATCCGCCTGCTCGACATCAAGCTGCGCCAGGACTGGGGCTACACGAAGGTGCGGCCGCTGGCGGGCGCGCTGCCGGAGGATTTCGACGAACCGGACCGCATGACCGTGAATCTCGATGCCGAGCGCAACGTCGGTCGCCTGCCCTGGGGCACCGAGCTTCCGCTGCGCCCGTTCTTCGGCGTGATCGGCGTGGCGCCGCCGGCCGGCTGGGGGGCGATTTCCACGATCCAGCCGCGCAAGAACGGCGGCAATCTGGACAACAAGGAACTGATCGCCGGCACCACGCTCTACCTGCCGGTCTGGACCAAGGGCGGCAAGCTGTCCCTCGGCGACGGCCATGGCGTGCAGGGCGACGGCGAGGTCTGCGTGACCGCCATCGAGACCGCCCTGGAAGGCGAGATCGAAGTGCATCTGCGCAAGGATCTGTCCCTGGACTATCCCCGGGCCGAGACCCCGGACGCGCGGATCACCATGGGCATGAACGCGGATTTGGACAACGCGGCCAGTCATGCGTTACGCCAGATGATCGACTGGATCGTCGACACCACCAACCTGTCGCGCAGTCAGGCTTTCATGCTGATGAGCCTTGCGGCCGACGTGCGGGTGACCCAACTGGTGAACCAGGAGAAGGGCATCCACGTGGTGCTCCCGAAATCGGCGCTGGGCGGAGCCTGAGAGGACCCGTCCGGCCGCATCAGACTGGACGACACGGCATGAAATCTTCGGAGGCGACAATTCTGGTCCTGCCGGGCCTCGGCGGCGGGACGGACGGGCATTGGTACGCACGCTGGCAGGCCGGACTGAAGACGGCCGAATGGGTGGCGCTGGACGACTGGTCCAGCCCGGCCCGCGACGCCTATGTGCAATCGATCCTCGACGCCGTTGCCGGTGCCGACCGGCCGGTCGTGCTGGTGGGTCACGGCTACGGCTCCCTGGCCGCTGTCCATGCCGCCTCCGACCTGGCGGACGGCAAGGTTCGGGGTGCCTTCCTGGCGGCGGTGCCGGATATCGAGGCGGCGGATCACGGCGTGGCCGAGGGCTATCGCCCGCTGCCGCGCGATCCGCTGCCGTTCCCGTCGCTGGTCCTGGCCAGCCGGAACGATCCGCATTGCGCCTTCGAGGTGGCGGAGGATCTGGCCGGCGCCTGGGGCTCCCGGCTGGTCGATCTGCGGGAAAGCGGAAACGTGGACCCGGACAGCGGACACGGACCCTGGCCGGAGGGGCTGATGACCTTCGGCAAGTTCCTGGGCCAGCTTCCCCCAGCCTGATCGGCGGGCGCTATCCGACCAGCCGGGTCAGCGCGTGGCGGCCGGCGTCGAGCACATGGTCGAGATCGTTCGGGTGGACATGGGGGTAGTGCTTGACCAGCCATTCCGCGGCCTCGAACGGCGTGTCCTTGTTGCGCTCGTGGTCGATGGTGGCGTCGAGCAGGCCCACCAGGATGGCAACCTTGTCCAGGCGGGAGACCGCCTGGTAGCGCGGCGCCGCGCCGTCGCCGTCCTCGCGCGCTTCACCGAAAATGTCGAACGCCATGGGATCCTCCGCCTGCCGGCCGATCCTGTCCGGATCTCCCACCCACCGTACGCGGCGCCGGCCCGGCGTCAAGCTCAGCCGTAGCGCTCCAGCGAGCGGCCGTGCCAGTGCGGCGCGCGCTCCCAGCCGCAGGCGACGGCGAGCCCGTCGGCCTCGCGGCTGACGATCAGCAGGGTCTCGTCCTCGGCCCCGGTGATGAAGGCGCGGCAGGTCCCGGGGTCCAGTTCCCAGCCGGTCGCCGCGGGCAGCCGGGCGACGAGGCGGTCCAGGGCGCGAAGATCGGTCGGGCTCCAGGCGCGTGCGCGCGGTCGGTGTTGGAACGCGATGACCTCACCCATTCCGGCCTCCTCAGGACGCTGACGGTCTCAAGGTAGGCCTCGCCCGAGCGGCAGGAAACGGCCTCGCGCGCCTTTCAGGCGAACGTGATCGGCGGTGAGGGGGCGTTCCCCTTCTCCCACTCCCCGGAACACGTCCGGGGAGTGGGAGAGGGCGGGCAACTCGCCGCTTACACCGGCGCGCTCATGACCAGGCCGCCATCGACCACGATCTCCGTCGCCGTCACGTATTTCGCCTCGTCGCTGGCCAGGAACAGCGCCGCGTAGGCGATGTCCCAGGCGTCGCCCATATGGCCCATCGGCACCTGGGCGTTCCGTTTGGCGATCAGCGCCTGGGCGTCGTTGTTGCCGCGCTGACCGGCGAGCCGCGCCTCCACTAGCGGGGTGTGCATGAGCCCGGGGACCACCGTGTTGCAGCGGATCTTCTCCTTGGCATAGCTCACGCCGATGGCGCGGGAGAGCTGCACCACCCCGGCCTTGGCGGCGGCATAGGCGTGGATCGGCGTGCCGATATGGCGGTAGCCGGCGACCGAGGCGACGTTGATGATCGCCCCGCCGCCGCCCTTGCGCATGTGCGGGATCGCGTGGTGGCAGCCGAGATAGACGGTCTTCAGATTGTGGTCCATCTGAGCGTCCCAGGTGGCGACGTCCATCTCCTCCACCGTGCCGGGATGGGAGCCGCCCACATTGTTGTGCATCACGTCGAGCCGGCCGAACCGGTCGACGCAGTCGGCCAGCAGCCGCTCCACCGTGTCGTCGTTGGTGAGGTCGCCCGCCTCGGCATGGACCTTCGCCCCTTCCTGCGCCACCAGTCGGGCGGTCTCCTCCACCGCCGCCTTGTCGCGGTCGATCAGATAGAGCGTGGCGCCTTCGCGGGCGTAGAGCACCGCGCACGCCTTGCCGTTGCCCCAGCCCGGGGCGACCGAGCCGGCGCCCGCGACCACCACCACCTTGTCCTTCATCCGATCGACCATGCCCGTTTCCTCGTCGTTGGTTTTTTCATGAACCACGATTCATACCCAATCGGCGGCGGGTAGGGCGAGGCGCTATCGCCACCCGGCGCGTGCCGGTGCTAGCGTTCCGGGACCCGCCCGTCTCCGCCGCCAAAGGAACCGTGCCGTGACCCTTCCCGTCGATACCCTGACGCCAGAGGCCGTCGCCCCCTTCGGCTGGCTGCTCGGCAAGCCGTATCCCGAAGCCGCCAATGCGGTGGCTTTCACCAATGCGGCGACGGATTTCCGCCGGGAGCACCTCTTTCACCCGGGCGAGGGGGGCGAGGTCGAGGTGCTGTGGGTGAGCTACCGTAACGCCGACCCGACGGTCGATACGCTTGAGCGCCACCTGCTGACCCAGCAGGCGGTGGTGCCGCTGGTCGGCGGCATCGTCCAGATCCTGGCGACCTCGCTGCCCGACGGCACGCCGGATCTCGACTGCCTGCGGGCGTTCAGCGTGCCGCCGGGCATGGGGATATGCATGAAGCCGGAGGTCTGGCACGCCACCCGCAGCACGGGCTCGACCTGCCTGATGCTTACCCGCCCGACGACGACGGTGGACCTGATCGGGCATATGGCCCACGGCCGCACACCCACCGAGACCGAACTCCACGACGTGCAGGGGATCCGGCTGGCGTCGGCGCCGATCTGATCCGGCCCGTCGTCAGGGCGCGCGACCGCGCAGGCAGGCCACCGCCACCAGCAGCCAGCCGAGGATCTGCAGCGTGCCACCGACCGGTGCGAGCATCGGTACCGGCGCGCTGCCCTGGACCGCCTGGATATAGACGGAGCCGCAGAACGCCAGGGCGCCGAAGGCGACCGCCAGCACGCCGGCGAGCCCGAGACGTCCGCCGATATGCGGCCAGAGCGCGGCGATCGCAAGCAAGCCCAGGCTGTTGGCCGTATGCCAGAACGAGGCGGTGCGCCAGAGCTCCCGGGCGGCCGGCTCGGAGCCGATCGCGTGGGCGCCGACGGCTCCCAGCGCGACCGCCAGGCTGAGGGAGAGGGCGGCGATGGCGGCGACGGGTCTGTTCATGGCGGCGTGTCCTGCCAAGTCTCGAAGGCGCCAGCTATAGCGCGCCACGGGTCACGCCCCCAAGTATCGACATCTTGGAACCGGCTTTCTCCGGCGCGGGCGGACGCTGGGGTGTTTGCAATCCTCCACGAACTGCGTAAGACGAACCGAGCATTTCGAGACGGTGCCTGCGTGATCTATCTACGGTCCTCCCTGTTCAACGTGGTCTGGATGGTGTGGTCGCTCCTGATGGCGGCGACGGTCCCCATCAACCTGCTGTTCCACCGCGGCGACGACGGACGCTTCGTGCGCAGGGTCAGCCGCGTGTGGTCGCGGGGCACGACCTGGCTGCTGGCGTCGATCTGCGGGCTGCATTATCGGGTGGAGGGGCGCGAGCACCTTCCCGACGGCCCGGCCTTCCTCGCCTGCAAGCACCAGTCGGCGTTCGAGACCTTCGTGATGAACGCCGTCGTCCCGGATCTCTGCATCATCTACAAGCGCGAGCTGGACGCGATCCCGCTGTTCGGCTGGTTCCTGCGGCGCTCGAGGATGGTCTCGGTCGAGCGCGGCGGCGGCGCCTCGGCGCTGCGGGACATGCTGGAGCGGGCCAAGGCGGAGGCCAGCAAGGGACGCTGCGTGCTGATCTTCCCGGAAGGGACGCGGGTGGCGGTCGGTGAGCGCGGCGTGGCCCATGCGGGCCTGATCGCGCTGGTGCGCAGCCTGAAACTGCCGGTGGTGCCGGTGACCCTCAATTCCGGCCTCTACTGGCCGCGGAAATCGCTGCTACGGTATCCGGGGGAGGTCATCATCCGCTTCATGCCGGCCATCGAAGACGTGGAACGCTTCGGCCGCAAGGATATGGAGGCGCTGGTGGAGACCATCAGTGCCGAATCCGACCTGTTGTGCGGCATCGACCGACCTGGAGACGCGTGAACGCAATGCCCAAGGCCCGTCAGATCTATTCAGTCCAGGGTGTCGACTCCGAGCCCCGTGCCGGCGGCAAGGCGGCGCGGGAGGTCGGCCGATCGCTGATCACCGAGGCGCTGGTCCGCCGGGCGAGTGCCGCCGTGGCCGCCCGCGTCGACCTGCTGCGGCAGAACCTGGCGGCCCGGGGGGCTCTGCCGGCCGACGCGCCCGACGGCGCCACCGTCGTGGCGGCCTTCGAACGCAGCTACGCCCGCCGGCCCCTGCGCGACAATGCCGGCGGCACCATGCGCAACTCCTCGACCTGGCTCTTCGCCGTCGCCGCCCTGCTGCGGCCGCCGGCGATCGTCGAGTGCGGGACCTTCAAGGGGCACTCGTCCTGGCTGATGGCCGAGGCGTCGCCGGAGACCCGGATCATCACCTTCGACGTGATGCGCGAGGACGGACGGCTGCGCGACAAGCGGATCGAGTACCGGCTCGGCGACTGGAGCGACGCCAAGGACCTTGAGACCCTGCCGGAAGGTACGCTCTGCGTCTTCGACGACCACATCTCCCATCGCCTGCGCCTGGAGCAGGCCAGGGCCCGGGGCGCCAAACTGGCCCTGGTCGACGACGACTACGACGCGCTGACCCTCTACGCGACCGGCTCGCCGCCGGTGCCGACCGTGGCGATGCTGACCGACCCGGACCTGCCGGCGGGTACCCGTTGCGAGTGGGAGCGCCCGGGCAAGCGCTACTCCTATACGGTCAGCGAGGCGGACCTGCAGGCCGGGCGGGACCTGATCGACTGGACCGAGCCGATGCCCGACCTGACCTCGGTGAACCGCTATGTCGCCCAGGCGCCGATGACCCTGGTGGGCCTGCGCTAGCGCATTGAAGATCGTGATCTGCCGCCGGGACCGCCCCGCCCTTCGAGCCATGCGAAATACGCGGATCGCGGCATGCGATATCTGCGCTGATCGTGGGTCGGAAACGGCGCGATAGTTCTGACTGCCGGCCGGCTCGTGCTCGGTGGCCGGCCCATGCACTGAGCCCTGGTTCCCATTTTCATGACCACCACCCTGATCACCCTTCTGCTGGGCGTCGGCCTGTCCGCCTTGGCGCTGGTCGCCACGCCGCTGGCTGCGCGGCTGACCCATCGCATGCCCGACCCGGATTCCGGCTACTTCTCGACCACCCTGATGGCGCTGCTGATCACATCCGCCTTCGGCGGTGGCGCGATCAGTTCGATCATCTGGATTGCCGGGATGGGGAGTACCGCGGCCATGGTCCTGATTCCGGCCTATGTCATCGTCATGTTCGTGGTCGGACGCTTCACCTGGAAGGCGCTTGGCCCGCACCAGCATGTTGTCCCCATGGTCCCCGGCGCCCATCCGGCCGGCGCGTGACCATGGCGTCCAGAGGTGTGCCTTTGGCGACAGCGGCCCTGGTCGGGCTGCTGTTCGCCGGCACGATCGGCGTGGATGGCGTGGCGACCGTCTGGGTCGCCCTCTCCCTGGCCGATCTGCCGACGGCGGTGCTCTGGGGCGCCGCCGGGCTGACCGCGCTGGGCATGGCCGTCCTGACCGGCCGGCTGATGCTGTCGACCTGGCGAGTCGAACGCCGGGGGATCGCGTCCCTGGATATCCCGTCCCTGGAGCGTTAGAGCAGATCGTGCGCTGACGGGATCACGTCGTGATCGTGTCAGCGTGCCTGAATCCGCTCTATCCTATTGTCTCTCGCTCCGGGGGAAGGTGACGGCCTCGACCTTGTTGCCGTCCGGATCGCGGATGAAGGCCCCGTAATAGGTGGTCATCGATGCCTGCCTCGGGCCGGGCGCGCCGTCGCTGCGCCCGCCAAGGGCGACCGCGGCGCTGTGAAAGGCGTCCACCGCCGCCCTGTCCGGGGCGCGCAGGCAGACATGTGCCCCGGTATCCGGCGGGGCGGGCGCCAGATTCTCGCGCAGGTTCACCCAGAACTCCGGATACCGCTTGCCGAACCCCACGGTCCGCTCCCGTTCCACCAGCCGGGTCAGTCCGAGCGGGGCGAGAACCCCTTCCCAGAACGCGGCAGACCGGAGCAGATCACTGACCGGGATGGAGATGTGGTCGATCATGGCGGCGCCGTGTGGGCCCAGGCTGGGTATGGCGGGGTCCCGTACGACAGGCCCCCGTACGACAGGCCCCCGTGCGACCGGGCCCCGTACGACCGGGCTCCGTAAAGCCGGGCTGAGCAGCGGCATTTGGATGCTGGCATGTCGGGTCTTCTCCCTCGTGGCCTGACGCTCGTCCAGCCCACAGTCTAGCGGTTTGTTCGGCGCTGTCCCGCCCGGGTTCTCTGCCGTGCCGCGGATCCTCTAAAAGCATTGTAAGTATATGAAAATCAATGTTTTGACTCAGATCAAAACCCGAATTGTTCAGTTCTTGTTTACCTGAAGGCTGTTAGTCTGATCCCCGTCGACCTGGATCGGACTGGGGAGGAGGAGGCCATGGCCAAGGTGAAGGTGACGCCCACGGGACGCGAAGCGCCGTTCCATGACGGCGAGTTGATCGTGTCGAAGACCGACCTCAAAGGCCGGATCACATACTGCAACGACGTGTTCCTGCGGGTGGCGGGATTCCAGGAGCAGGAGCTGATCGGCGCCCCGCACAGCATCATCCGTCATCCGGACATGCCGCGGTCGGTGTTCAAGCTGCTGTGGGACACGATCGGCGCCGGCAACGAGATCTTCGCCTATGTGATCAACATGGCCAGGAACGGCGATCATTACTGGGTCTTCGCCCATGTCACGCCGAGTTACGACAGTTCGGGCCGGATCGTCAGCTACCATTCGAACCGCCGCAAGCCACGCGCCGACGCCGTGGCCGCGGCCAGCGGCCTGTACAAGCAGCTCAAGGCCATCGAGGACGCGCCCTCGAACCGCAAGGACGGCATGCAGGCCGCCACCGAAGAGCTTCTCAGCATCCTCGCCAAGAAGGAGATCGGCTATGACCGCTTCGTGCTCTCTCTCTAGGACGAAGGCGACCCTGACGGTCGCGGTGGTCGCCTCGGTGGCGAGCGCGGCCCTGCCGTTCCTGCCGGTGCCGTATGCCGGTCTGGCAGCGTCGGCCTGCGCGGTGCTGGCGGCGCTCGGCGCGGTCCTCGCCTTCGTGTACCTGGCCCGGATCCAGCGCTGGATCGACCGAACGGCCGCTGTCGCCAAGGGTGTTGCCAAGGGCGATTTCGAACAGCGTCTGGTCATGATCGAGGAGACCGGCGCGCTGGGGCGGATGCTGTGGTCGGTCAACGACATGGTGGACATGGCCGACGCCTTCGTGCGCGAGGCCGGTGCCGCCATGGAAGCCGTCGAGCAGGGCAAGTTCTTCCGCCTGATCCGCCCGGAAGGCCTGAACGGCCTCTATCTGCGGAACGCACAGCAGATCAACGACGCGACGGCCAGCATGGGCACGCGTCTGGACGCCTTCGCGGAATTGACCGATCGTTTCGAGGGCAAGGTCTGGTCGGTGGTCGACGGCGTCTCCGCCGCGGCCGAGAAACTTCGGACCACCTCCGGGACGCTGAAGACTCAGGCGGGCGAGACCACGCGCCAGGTCGCCGGCGTGTCGGCTGCGACCGAGGAGGCCTCCTCCAACGTGGAGACGGTGGCCTCGGCGGCGGAGGAGCTGTCGGCGTCGATCATGGAAATCACCCGGCAGGTCCGGGAAGGCAGCCGCGTCACGACCGCCGCCAGCAAGGAGGCGGAGGCCGCCGACAAGCTGGTGGGGACCCTGTCCCAGGCGGCGGAGGAGATCGGTACGGTCGGCTCCCTGATCACCGACATCGCCGAACAGACCAACCTGCTGGCCTTGAACGCAACCATCGAGGCGGCACGGGCGGGGGAGGCCGGAAAGGGCTTCGCCGTCGTCGCCAGCGAGGTGAAGTCGCTCGCCAACGAAACCTCGAGCGCGACCCAGCGGATCCAGGAACAGGTCGGCGCGATCCGCGAGGCAACGGCCAACGTGGTGCAGGCGATCCAGACCATCGTGTCGTCGATCGCCGAAGTGTCCTCGGTCACCGGCTCCATCGCCGCCGCGGTGGAGCAGCAGTCCTCGGCGACCAACGAGATCTCCCGCAACGTTCAGGAAGCCTCGGCCGGAACGCGGGAGGTCGCCCGCAGCACGGAAACCGTGGCGCAGTCCGCCCGGGAGACCGACGGGGCCGCCTCGGACCTCAGCTCGGCCTCCAGCGACCTGGCCGAGCAGGCCAAGACGTTGCGCAGCGAGGTGCAGGAGTTCCTGTCGGTGGCTCGCCGGTCGGCCTGAGCGACGCGGCGACGATCAGCGGCGACGATCAGTCGAGAAACCCGGGCTGCGCCTCCAGCGTGACCCGGGCGATCGACCCGAATGGGTGGGCGTATCCGTAGAACGCGAAATTGCTCGCCTGCATGTCGGGATCGGCCGCGATGCGGGCTTCGTACTCCGCCCCCAGCGCCCGGAACGCGGTATCGGTCTCGACATCCCGCTGCCACGTGCCGGCCGTGCGGTCCAGCATCTCCTCGGTGGCGGCGAGAAGCTCGTCCGGAGAGTTGTCGCGCACCTCGTATCCCGCCTCGGCGATCTTATCGCTGAAGAGGATGGCAGGAATGCCGGCATCGAGAATCTGGCGATACCGCATCGGCTCGGCTGAGCCGGCGACGTGATAGTGTTTGAACAGCGTCAGATCGTCGTTGTACGGCATGTTCATGTGTTCGAATGGCGCATTGGTCCTCAGTACCGGGCGGCCGAAGGCGCCGGCGACCCAGATCGGTCCTGAGTTCTGCGCCAGACCGAATGCGTTTCGGGCGAGAACGAAGAGATCAACCGCGCGATCGACCTCCCCCCAGTCCGGAATATTGACATATGCGTCGGGGGGAAAGCCCATCGTGTCCAGTCCGGGCTCGCCGATCCTGATGACCCGGTAGCCGGCCTCGATCAGCCGGCGGATCGACGGCTGATAGGTTTCGACCTTCGGCGTGCGGTAGGCGTGGTACGTCATGCCCGGCACGTAGGCGAGCGTTCGGTTGTGGAAGAAGACGAACGGCGCGTCAGGGTCGATCTCATGGGCGCTCAGGATTTCGCGGGCGATGGATTCCGCCTCTTCCGGCAGTTCCAGGAACTTCACCGCCCCTCCGGCCAGAACATGGCGATAGAACCGGATGAAGATGCTGCGTGGGCCGGCGAACAGGCAGTCGAGGTTGCCGATACGATGGAAGCCCGCATCCTTCGTGCCGAGCACGAGGGCGTCGAAATTGTCGATTTCGATAAACCGGATCTTCGGACTGGTGCAGTTTCGGATCCAGGGGTTCGTCCCCGACCACGACATCAGGTCCGTGAAGATCAGGATACGATCGTAGTCGTCTTCGAACAGCGTGGAGATGATTTGGGTCTCGAAGCCGAAATGCCCGATTCGTGCCGTCTGCGGCAGGATCTAGGCCAAGGTCCTCCCGCCGGGTGCGAGTTCGGGTATGGCCAGCTTCACGATCTCCAGCGCGACCGCCCGTATCGCCTCGTCTGAGAGGACCGGGGTCTCTCTGCCGCTCGCGATGCTTATCCGCGGCATTCCCGATCGCGGAGCCGCTCCACGGGCTTGGCTGCGGATCCTGTGGGGGTATCTTGCCTGATCATGAGTTGGTCTCCGTAACGCTGCGGATCACCGCCGACCAGTCGTCCTGCGCCACCCATCCCAGGTCGCGTTCGGCCGCCCGGGTGTCAAAGGGGCTCGCGTCGGCGCGCGAGAACCAGCCCTCGTCGTAGAGCGGGGGATGCATACCCCGGTTGCGGGCGAGGAAGTCCAGGGTATCGACGCTGCCGAGCGTGTCACGGGCCGCGATCAGGTAGACCGAGAACGGGGCCGTGTCGGCCAGCAGGGCAGCCCGGAACGCCGCCGCCGCGTCGCGGGAGGTCACATAGGTCCGCAGCGCCGGCAGCCCGCCATAGATCGGTCCGTCGAAGGCGATCCCCGGATTGCCGTCCTCCGCCGGCAGGGTTGCCAGCTCCGCCAGCATCTGCGGTGTCTTCACCGGTCGGGCGACCAGGGTCGGGCGCAGGCAGACGATGGAGGCGATCCCGGTGCCGCTCGCGGCATGGCGCCGCGCGAAGCTCTCCGCGGTGCGCTCCATGAGCTGCTTGGTGAGGTCGTAGGTCCGCCGCGGACGCTGGGCATGCGCTTCGTCGACCGGGAGATAGTGGGGCGCATCGCCGGTGTTGAAGCCGTAGGAGGCGGCGGAGGAGGCGACGACGACCTTTTTCACGCCTTCTTCCTCGGCGGCGCGCAGCAGGTTCCAGGTGCCCTGGACGTTGACCTCGAAATAGGTGTGATCGGGCACCTCGACGCCGTCGTCGATTCCGGCCAGATGGATGATCCGATCGTGCCCGCGCACCGCGCTGCGGACCGCGGCGACGTCGCGGATATCGACTTCCCGGTAGACCACGTCCTGACCCGGCGCGCTGACGTCCAGCACCTCCACCCGATGGTCGGGGAGCATCGCCTCGACGACGAAATGCCCGAGGCGCCCGCTGCCGCCGGTGATCAGTACCGTGTTCTCAGCCATCTCGGATCCCCACCTCCAGCGGATTGCGCCACGCGGTCAGACTAATTCTCTTGTACCGATCGAGATAGACGACGTCACGGCCGGGCTGAAATGTCCTCGATGCGTGTTAGATTGACCATCGACAGCATCACCCAAAACGGATGAGACATGCCCGAGGAAGCGCCACAGCCCGAACATCCCCGCCAGGAGCATTTGGGCTTTGACCTGAACCACATCCTCTCCGCCGTGGTGGGCGTCCGCTGCCACATCCCCGAGGACGCTTTCACGGCCTCGGTTCTCGGTACCGAGCGCTCGGGAAACGGCGTGGTTATCCGCAGCGACGGCCTCGTCCTGACCATCGGCTATCTGGTGACCGAGGCCGAGACGATCTGGATCACCGACAACCAGGGCCGGGCCTTTCCCGGCACGGTGCTGGCCTATGATCAGGAGACCGGGCTCGGTCTGATCCAGACCCTGGGACGCGCCGATCTGCCGGCCGTCGAATTGGGCGTGTCCTCCAATATGCTGGAAGGCGATTCGGTCATCGTGGTCGGCCATGGTGGCCGTCGCTCGGCGATCAACGCCCGGATCATCGCGGTGCGCGAATTCGCCGGGTATTGGGAATACCTGCTGGACGAGGCGATCTTCACCGCGCCGGCCCATCCGAACTGGGGCGGCACCGGCATGTTCGACCAGGACGGACGCCTGGTCGGCATCGGCTCGCTGTTCATCCAGCAGAGCCACGGCGACGACACGCCGATCGACGGCAACATGATCGTGCCGATCGACCTCATCAAGCCGATCTACGAGACCATGATCACCAGCGGCACGTCGGGCCGGATCCCGCGGCCGTGGCTCGGTATGTACTGCACCGAGGTGGAGGAGCGGCTGGTGGTCGCCGGTCTGGCCGATGACGGTCCCTCCGAGGCCGCCGACGTGCAGGTCGGCGACATCGTCGAGAAGATCGGCGGTACCCGGGTGTCCACCCTGGCGGAGATGTTCCGCCGGGTCTGGTCGGTCGGACCGGCCGGTGCCGACATTCCGATCACCGTGGTGCGCGAGGGCGAGCGGCTCGACCTCACCATCGCCTCGGTCGCCCGCGGCACCCTGCTGAAGGGTCCGCAGCTGCACTGATCTCAAGGTTCGACGGAGGACACCTATGCGCATCGCCTTCCTCGGCCTCGGCCTGATGGGCGAGGGATTTACCCGTCGGCTCATCGACCTGGGGCACGACGTGACCGGTTTCGACCCCGTGGCCGAGCGGCGCCTGGCCGCCTCCGCCTGGGGCGTGACGCCGGCCGAGACATCCGCCGCCGCCGCTGAGGGCGCGGATCTGGTCATGACCTGTGTGACCACCACCGACGACCTGGAAGCGGCGCTATTCGGGACGGACGGTTGCGCCGGGACGATGTCCGAGGCGGCGGTCCTGGTGGATTTCTCCACCACGGTGGTGGCCCGCACCAAGGCCATGGCTGGGCGGCTGAAGGCCGAGTGCGGGGCGGGATGGATCGATGCCCCGGTCTCCGGCGGCCCGCCGGCAGCGCGGGACGGCAAACTGGCGATCATGATGGGCGGGGACGAGGCGGATATCGCCCGCGCCCGGCCGGTCCTCGACCAATTGGCGGCGAGCCTGGTGCATCTCGGGCCGGTGGGCGCCGGACAGGTGACCAAGATGGTCAATCAGGTCTGCGTGCTGACCAATTTCGTGGTGCTGGCGGAGGCCCTGAACCTGGCCGAGCGCGGCGGCGTGGATACGAGCAGGCTGCAGGCGGCGCTGGAGACCGGCTATGCCGGGTCCAACCTGATGGCGGCCATGTGGCCGCGGATGATGTCGCGCGACTACGCCCCGGCCGGCTATCTGCGGCAGGTACTGAAGGATCTCGACATGGTCCACGACCTCGCCCACGACCTGCAGGCGTCGATTCCGATGTCGACCCAGGCGGCGGAACTGTTCCGGCTGATGGCGGCGCGGGGGCATGCGGAGGAGGACGGCATCGCCGTGCTGAAGCTGTTCACCGGGGAAGCGGTGTAGCAGCGGGCCGATTCGCAAGGCGGCAATCAAGGTGTACAGGGCAATTGTTATTTTGTATACAAACCCAACCGTCACACGAGCCGCCGGTGGCTGCGGTCGCCAGGGCTTGTGAAGACGGCAAAGAAACAAGCATCGCAGAACGGTGCGCAAAACTGCCGTGGACCAGCTGATCGGTTGGGAAAGCGGTGGAACCATAAAAATGATCAGCGGAGGAAATCATGAAAATCAGGACGCTTGTGCGCGCCTCGGTTCTCGCCGGAGCGATGGCATTTGGATTGGGGTCGGCTCATGCCGCCGAGGTCGAGGGACCCGAGGTGTCGTGGAACCTGTCGACCTGGGGCAAGCCCCGGGCCTTCACCGTCGGTCTGGAGTACATCGCCGAGCAGCTCGCGGCGAAGACCGACGGCAAGTTCACCCTGAAGATCCATTACGGCGAGGCGCTGTCCAAGGCGCGCGAGAACCTTGACGGCATCCGTCTCGGCGCGTTCCAGGCGGCTCAGTTCTGCAACTTCTACCATCCGGGCAAGAATCCGGCCTGGATGGTGCTGACCATGCCGTTCCTGCCGATCGGCGATCTGGCGGTTTCCGTCAAGGTGCGCGAGGCGCTGATGGCGCACCCCGCCTTCGTCGCCGACATGGCCAACTGGAATGCCATGCCGTACTTCTCGGCGGTGCTGCCGCAATACGAGTTCCTCGGCCGGGGCGAACCGCCGGCGTCCCTGGCGGACTGGCAGGGCAAGCGGGTCCGGGCCGGCGGCGGCATCGGTCTGGCGATGGAGAAGCTGGGCGCCACCCGGACCACCGTGCCGGCCACGGAGGTCTATACCGGTATCGAGCGTGGCACCATGGACGCGGCCTCGATGCCGTTCACCTACGCCCACGCCGCCTATCAGCTCCACGAGATCAGCGACTGGTTCACCGCGAACCTGTCCCCGGGCACCTCGGAATGTGCCACGGTCCTGAACAAGACCGCGTTCGAGGAACTGCCCGAGCAGTACCGGAAGCTGCTGATGGACCTGAAGCCGTCCGCGTATGAGGCGCAGATCGCCGCCTATGTCGACATCGACAAGAAGAACCTGCCGATGTTCAAGTCGAACCTGACCGAGGTGACCTATACCGAGGAACAGCTCGACGAGTTCCGCAAGGCGGCGGGCAAGCCCGTCTGGGATGAGTGGGTCGCGGAGAATTCCGGCGACTTCGACGCCCAGGGGCTGCTGGACCTGATCTTCTCCGAGGCGAAGAAGGCCCGTCAGTAGGGTCGACGACCCGCCTGCATTCTGACGCGGGGCCGTGCAGTGCGCGGCCCCGCTTCACCCGCCGGCCGTCGGTCGACGGGGTGACGGGATTCATTTAGAGGGGCAGCTACCATGACGGAGCTCTCGACCCTGACGGCGGATCAGGCGGTGTCGGGCGGACGCATGCTCAACCGGCTGGACCGTATGCTGGGGGCGGTGGAACGCGCTACGGCCCTGTTCTCGGGCCTGTTCATCTTCGCCCTGATGCTGGTCGGGGTGACCCAGATCCTGGGGCGAAAGCTCTTCAACGCGCCGATCTTCGGCTATATCGACGCGGTCGAAATGTCGATCGCGGTCTTCGCTTTCCTGGCGATCGCCTATTGCGAGCGGATGAACGGCCATGTCCGCATGGAGATCCTCATCGGCAAACTCCGAGGCCGGCCGCTCTGGATCGCGGAGGCGCTTGGCCAGATCCTCGGCCTGTTCGTGCTCGCGGTTCTCATCTGGTACGGCTGGGAGCACGCGATGCGAGCCTATGAGTACGGCGACTCAACGATCGATGCTCAGATCCCTTGGTGGCCGTCGAAACTGCTGATTCCGGCCGCCTTTGCCCTGCTGTTCCTGCGGCTGCTGCTCAACCTGGTCGGCTATCTGCGCCTGGCGATCGACCGTGAGGCGGCGCCGGTGGCGGTGCCGCTGATCGCGGATGTGCGCCGCCAGGCCATGGAGGAGGCCACGGGCGCTGGGGCGGTCGACGGTCAGACCGCAGAGAAATCTTCCGACGGGAGCGTGCGATGACCGGGTTGAGCAATGAGGCCGTGGGCCTGATCGGCGTCGCCGCCCTGCTTGTCATGGTCGTTCTCGGCGTGCGCGTCTATATCGCGGCGGCCCTGGTCGGATTGGTCGGGCTGATCGCCCTGCTCGGCTGGGATGCCGGGGCAGGGATGATCGGGACGATCCCGCATTCCAAGTCGGTGACCTATACGCTGTCGGTCCTGCCGATGTTCATTCTGATCGGGTTCTTGGCCTTCCATGCCGGCATCACCCGCGCGCTGTTCGACGCCTCGCGCAAGTGGCTGGGCTGGCTGCCCGGCGGCCTTGCCGTCGCCTCGGTCATGGCCACGGCCGGTTTCGCCGCCGTCTCCGGTGCCTCGACGGCGACCGCCGCCGTGTTCGCCCGGGTCGCCATTCCGGAGATGCTGGCCGCCGGCTATTCGCGCCGGATCGCCGCCGGCGTCGTGGCCGCGGGCGGTACGCTCGCCACTCTGATCCCGCCAAGCGCGATCCTGGTGATCTACGCCATCATCGTCGAGGAATCGGTCGGGCAGCTTCTGCTGGCGGGCTTCATCCCCGGCCTGGTCTCCGCCCTGATCTACGTCGCAATCATCCTGCTCTGGGCCAAGCTGGACCCGAAGATCGGACCTGGCATCCATGGGTACACCTGGAGCGACCGGGTGCGGTCGCTGCCGGGGACTTTCCCGGTGATCGCCGTCGTGATCATCATCTTCAGCGCCATGTACTACGGCTGGGCGACCCCGACCGAAGCCGGTGCCCTGGGGGCCTTCGTCGTGTTCCTCATGGCCGTGGCCAACGGGTTGCGATGGGGGGCGTTCAAGGAGTCGCTGCTGGATACGGCGAAGCTCACCGTGATGATCTTCAGCCTGATCTGGGGCGTGCTGGCTTTCGTGCGGTTCCTGGGCTTCGCCGGGCTGCCGGAGCAGTTCACCAACTTCATCGTCTCGCTGCCGTTCGAGCCCTGGGTGGTGATGATCTTCATCCTGATCGGCTACGCGATCCTCGGCATGTTCATGGATGCGATCGGGATGCTGCTGCTGACCCTGCCGGTGGTTTATCCGGCGGTCATGGCGCTCGGCTACGACCCGATCTGGTTCGGCATCATCGTGGTGAAGATGGCGGAGGTCTGTCTGGTGACGCCGCCGATCGGCCTGAACTGCTTCGTCGTCTCGGCGGTGCGCCCGGACATTCCGATCACCACGGTGTTCCGCGGTGTCGGGCCGTTCGTGGTGGCCGATTTCATCACCATCGCCGTCTTCATGATCTGGCCGGAGGTGATTACCTGGCTGCCGCAGACCCTGCTGAACTGACGGTAGCTCAGGCCGGCTGGTAGATCCGTAGCGCGTTGTCGTGGAAGAACGCCCTGCGGTCGCCCTGCGGCATGTCCGCGGTGATCGCCTTCAGCCCGGTGAAGATCTCGTCGTAGCTGGCGCACAGCGAGTCCACCGGGAAGTTGCTTGCCGCCATACAGCGCCCGGCGCCGAAGATCCGAAGGGTCTCGCGCACCACCTCGCCCTGCAGCTCGGGCGTCCAGCGCTGGCCCGGCACGCCGATGCCGGAGATCTTCACCGCCGTGTTCGGCTGTGCGGCCAGACGCTCCATCCCCTCGCGCCAGCCGTCGATTCCCGCCGGTGAGCGGTCGGACGGCAGGCCGGTGTGATTGAGGATGATCTGCGTGTCCGGGAAGTCCCGCGCCAGATCCGCCGCCTCTCCCAGATGCCACCAGGGTGTCTGCAGGTCGTAATGCAGCCCGTGCTCGGCCAGCAGCCGGTAGCCGGCGCGAAAGGCGGGATCGGCCATCGACCCGGGCGCGCCGGCGACAAACCTGTCCGGCGACGGCGCGGCGGCCGGCTTCTGGCGCACCGAGCGGACCAGCGGGAAGGCGGCATGGCCGGCCAGGACCCCGGCGATGTCGTCGCGGGCGAACCAGGCCTGGCCGATCACCGCATGGGGCCAGCCGGTGCGGTCGTGCAGCTCGTGCAGCCACCGCGTCTCGCCGACCGGGTCGGAGGGGTCCCATTCCACCTCCATATGCACCGACTTCACGACGTTGTGGCGGCCGTGGTCGCGGCGGAAATCGTCGACCAGATAGTCGCGCTTGATCGCGCTGTAGTCGCCGTAGCGGAACGGGATGTCGTGCGCACCCTCCAGCCAGGGGTGGTGGCCGCTGCCCAGCTTCCAGAAATGGTGATGGGCGTCGATGATCGGCAGGTCGTCGTCTGTCATGGATCGGCCTTTGCGGTCAGCGGGCGGGCGAGCGCGGCCTCGATGGTCGGCGCCATGGTCACCGCCGGGGCCGCGATCCCGTGGACTGCGAGTGCCCGGCGGATGTCGTCGGAGGCGCCGGTCAGCACGATCTCGACCCCGTTGCGCTTGGCCCGGGCGACCAGGCTCTCGATGGTGTTGGCGGCGGTGCTGTCGATGAACGGCACGGCGGCGAGGTCGACGATCAGCCGGCGGTGGCTGTCGGCGATCCGGTCGAGCACCGAGCCGATCGACGCGGCCGCCCCGAAGAAGAAGGCGCCGCTGATCCTATAGACCACCGTATCCCGGTCGGCGGCGGCCGCGTCGTCATAGTCGGGACGGTCGTCGCGCTCGTCCTCGGAGACGAAGGGAACCGCGCTTTCCACCGCCGTCACCTTGGACATGCGGTGGATGAACAGTACCGAACCGAGCGCGAAGCCGACGACGATCGCCTCGGTCAGGTCGCGGAACACGGTCAGCCCGAAGGTCGCCAGCAGGACCGCCGCATCGCCGCGCGAGGCCCGCAGCAGGGTGAGGAAGGCGTGTTTCTCCACCATGTTCCAGGCGACGAAGGCGAGTACCCCGGCCAGCGCGGCCAGCGGGATGTCGCTGGCCAGCGGCGCGGCGATCAGCACGAAGGCCAGCAGGAAGACGGCATGCAATATCCCCGACACCGGTCCGTGGGCACCGGCCCGCACGTTGGTCGCGGTGCGGGCGATGGTGCCGGTGACGCAGATCCCGCCGAACAGGGCCGAGCCCATATTGGCCACGCCCTGGGCCACCAGCTCGCAGTTGGAGCGGTGGCGGCGGCCGGTCATGCCGTCGGCCACGACGGCGGAGAGCAGGGATTCGATGGAGCCGAGCAGCGCGAAGGCGATGGCGGCGGGCAGCACGGCCTGCATCTTCTCCAGCGATACCTCCGGCAGCGACGGCATGGGGAAGCTCTGGGGGATGCCGCCGAACACGCTGCCGATGGTTTCCACCGGCAGGCCGAAGAGCGCGGTTGCGAGCGCCGATCCGGCCACGGCGATCAGCATGCCGGGCCAGTCCGGGCGCAACCGCTTCAGGGCGACGATCACCGCGACGGTGCCGAGCGACAGGGCGATCGCCGCCGCATCGGCGGTGCCGATGGCGCCGGCCAGAGCCGGCAGTTTCTCCGCCAGCGGTCCAGGCTCGCTGCCGGGCAACGTCAGGCCGAGCAGGGGGCGGATCTGGCTGGCGAAGATGATCACCGCGATCCCGGCGGTGAAGCCGACCGTGACCGGATACGGGATGAACTTGATGAAGGTGCCGAGCCGCAGCAGCCCGATCAGGGCGAGGATCACGCCGGCCATCAGGGTGGCGAGGATCGTGCCGTCCATGCCGTGGGTCTGCACGGTGGCGGCGACCAGGACGATGAAGGCGCCGGCCGGTCCGCCGATCTGGAACCGGCTGCCGCCGAAGGCGGAGACCAGGAAGCCGCCGACGATGGCGGTGTAGAGCCCCTGGGCCGGGGTCGCGCCCGAGGCGATGGCGATCGCCATGGAGAGTGGCAGGGCGACGATGGCGACGGTCAGACCGGCGATGGCGTCGCGGCGCAACTGGGCGGCGCCGTATCCCTCGCGGAAGACGGTGAACAGTTTCGGCGTGAAGAGTTCCAGCTTGCTGGGAGCTGCCGGGGAGTGAGGGGCCTGGGTGCCTGCGGTCATGGGATCGACCGAACTCGAAGAGGAGGGGTGAGCGCAGTCTGACGCCCCCTGTCCCTCGGCGCAATCGGCGACCCTGCAGGCGGGACCTTTGGTCGCTCTCAGCTGTCCGGCCGCAGGACGTAGCCGCGGCCGCGCACGGTCTGCAGGAAACGCGGGAACTTCGGGTCCGGCTCTATCTTGCGGCGTAGTCGGGTGATCTGCACGTCGATGGTCCGCGCATTGCCGCTGCTTTCGGTGGCCGCCCCTTCACCCTCGGCCAGGTCCTCGCGGCTGAACACGGTGCCCGGAGAGGCGGCGAAGACCGCCAGCAGGGCGCCTTCGGACTCGGTGAGCCGCACCGGCTCCTCGCCGCGCCACAGCATGTTGCGGACGGGATCGAAGCGGAATTCGCCGAAAGTGATCTCGCCTGCCGGCATCGGTTCCGGGGCGGGGGGGAGCGGCTGGGTGGAGCGGCGCAGGATCGTGCGGATCCGCAGTACCAGTTCGCGCGGCTCGAACGGCTTGGTGAGATAGTCGTCCGCACCGCTCTCCAGCCCGGCGATGCGGTCGGACCCTTCGCCCATCGCCGTCAGCAGCAGGATCGGCACCTGGGACTCCACCCGCAGGGAGCGGGTCAACTCCACGCCGTTCTCGCCGGGCATCATCACGTCGAGGACGATGAGGTCGAAGACCAGGTTCTGGAGATGGGCGCGGGCAGCCGCCGCATCGGCCGCGACGGAGACCCGGAAGCCGTTCTCCATGAGAAAGCGGCGCAGCAGGTTGCGCAGGCGGGCATCGTCGTCGACCGCCAGGATATGAGGGGTTTCCTCGCGCACCGGCCTAGCGCTTGATGCCGGCGATCTTGGTGCCCGGCATCTTGTCGCCGGCAATCTTATTGCCGACGCGGGCGACCGGTGCGTGGGTCGGACCGCCGGACACGTCGAAACGCTCGCGGTCTGGCGCGTCGATGATGCCGTGCAGGACCAGCTTGAAACCCTGGACCGCATCGGCGCCGGCCTTGCGGAAGGCGTCGGCGATGCGCTCGCGCTGATCGGCGGTCAGGCGGCGCTCCAGCTCGACACCCTTCTGGGTCAGGGTCAGCAGCCGCTGTCGGCGGTCGCGCTCGCCCGGCGTCTGGATGATGAACTCTTCCTCCACCAGGTGGCTGAGGACCCGGCTGAGGCTCTGCTTGGTGATGCGCAGGATCTTGAGGAGTTCGGAGACGGTGATGCCGGGATTGCGACCGACGAAATAAATCACCCGGTGGTGCGCCCGACCGAGTCCGATCTCCGCCAGCATCTCGTCCGGTCCGCCGGTGAAGTCCCGGTAGGCGAAGAACAGCATCTCGATTGCCTGGCGCAATTCCTCTTCCCGCAGGAACAACGGATTCGCGACGCTTTTTACGTCAACCATGTTGACTTACTTTCTTCCGAATGTTAGTCGTTCGGCCTGATAGGGGTAACAAAAGTACACGACCGCTGGGCTTCGCGATGGTTTGTAACGGCGAAAACCCTCCGGCTTCAGGTAGGAAACGATACCATGTCCTTGATTCCATTCGACGATCGTGACGGGTCGATCTGGTTTGACGGCCAGTTGGTTCCGTGGCGCGAAGCCTCTGTGCACGTGCTTACTCACGGCCTGCATTATGCCAGTTCCGTCTTCGAGGGCGAACGCGTTTATGCCGGCAACATCTTCAAATCCGAGGAGCATACCGCGCGCCTGATCAAGTCGGCGGGCACCCTGGATTTCGAGATTCCGTTCTCGGCCGCCGAGATCGAGACGGCGAAGCGGGCGGTCCTCGACTCCATGGGAATCGTCGACGGCTATCTCCGTCCGGTCGCCTGGCGCGGCAGCGAGATGATGGGTGTGTCTGCCCAGCAGAACACCATTCATCTGGCGGTCGCGGCCTGGGAATGGCCGTCCTATTTCGATCCGGAAGCCAAGATGAAGGGCATCCGCCTGGCGCTGTCGACGTGGCGCCGTCCGGCGCCGGACACCGCGCCGGTCCATGCCAAGGCGGCCGGGCTCTACATGATCTGCACGCTGTCCAAGCACCGCGCCGAGAAGGACGGGTTCCACGACGCCATGATGCTGGACTACCGCGGCTACGTGGCCGAGGCGACCGGCGCCAACGTGTTCTTCGTGATGAAGGACGGCCGGGTCCACACCCCGACCCCGGACTGCTTCCTGAACGGCATTACCCGGCGCACGGTGATCGACCTGCTGAAGGCGCGCGGCGTCGAGGTCGTCGAGCGGCACATCATGCCGGAAGAGATGGCCGATGCCGAGGAGTGCTTCCTGACCGGTACGGCGGCCGAGGTGACCCCGGTCGGCTCCGTGGCCGACTACACGTTCACCCCGGGCGAACTGACCCGTCATATGGTCGAGGATTACGACGCCCTGGTGCGTCGGCCGTCCTCGGCGGCCCAGGCAGCCGAGTAGAGCCAACGGCCGAGTAGGGCCGACCGCTGCACCATTTCCCGTAACGGGAACCGACACGGCCGCCTTCGGGCGGCCGTTTTCGTTTCGCGCGGACGCCGGAACACGCTTGCGACGGCCGGGTCTGGCGACGGAACGGCGGCCGGGGGTGATGCGTTTCTTCTGCAAATGCCGGGCGACAGTCCGTGGCCCGGCGGAACCTGCAACGGGAGAGAGACGGCTATGAATCTATCGCATGGAGCCTGGGTGATGGTTCTCGACGGCGAGAAGTACCTGCTGCTGCACAACCGCGGCGACGCGGAAATTCTCGACCTGCGCGTGGTCGAGCACGACGAGATCGAGAACCCGCCGACCCACGATCAGGGCACCGAGAGGCCGGGCCGCATGGCCGATGCCGGCCTGGGGCGCAGCGCCGTGCAGCAGACCGACTGGCACGCCCTGGAGAAGGCCAACTTCGCCGGCGACGTGGCCGGACGGCTGAAGAACTGGGCGCTGAAGAACCGGTTCTCCGAACTCCTGATCTGCGCCGATCCCAAGACCCTCGGCACGATCCGCCCGAAATACCACAGCGAGGTCTCGCGCCGGCTGGTGGGCGAGATCGACAAGGATCTGACTTCCATGCCGGTGGACGAGGTCGAGCGGATCGTCAAGGCCGCCTGACGGTCCCGACGCGGTGCCGCGCCGGTATCCGGGTGGACAGGGCCGGTACCGCTGCCCAAGCTGGCGGTCACGGTCCCCATAGTGAGACCGATCAACCGGCCGCCGCGGCGCCGACTGGCGCGACGGGGCAGACGAGGGAGCGCGGACGCATATGACCGGCATGGGGCAGGTTCTCGAGGTCGAGAACCGACGCATCGTCTACGACGTCATCGACATCACCGCCCCGTGGCGGTCCGGTCCGCAGCGCACGGTCCTGTTCCACCACGGCGTCGCCATGGACCGGCAGATGTGGCGCGACTGGCTGCCCGCGCTGGTGAATACTCACCGGGTGGTCCTCTTCGACATGTACGGCTGTGGCGAGTCGGAGGCCGACGGCTCCGCCAAGGACTGGAGCCCCCAGGCCCGGGTGCGGGATATCCTGGCGCTGGCGGACGCGGTCGGGGCCGAGCGGTTCCATCTGGTCGGCGAGTCCTATGGCGGCACGGTCGCCCTGCTGGCCGGGCTGACCGCGCCCGAACGCATCCAGACGCTGACGGCGGTCACGACGGCCCATGTCGGCTCGTCGATCGCCAGCGTGGACTGGTGGCAGCGGCTGATCGACGAGGTCGGCATGGCGGGCTGGGCGGAGGAGATGATGCCGCACCGGTTCCATCCCGACGGGATCAGCGCGCCGATGGCGCAATGGTACCTGAACCGCCAGGCGACGACGACGGGCGAGTCGGTCGTCTGCATCCTGCGCGAGCTTCAGAACCTGGATCTCAAGGAGCGGGTCGCCGAGCTGGACCTGCCGGTTCTGCTGTTGCACGGGGATTCCAGTCCGTTCGTCTCGGCGGCGTTGGTGGCGGATCTGCACGGCCGCCTGCCGAACTCACGGCTGAAGATCTTCCCGCATGCCCGCCACGGGCTGCCGTTCTCGCATGGGCACGCGTGCGGCGAAGCGCTCGCGGCGTTCCTGGCGGATTGGGAGGCGGGTGTTTAAAAGACTCGGGGCGGCGGATCAGGCCGTCGCCGGCAGCATCTCACCGGCATAGACGTCGTCATAATCGACGATCGCATAGGCGCTCGGGTCGGCGAACAGCGCGCGCAGGGCGGCATTGTTGATCTGGTGGCCGGCCTTGACCGCGTCCACGTGGCCGATCAGCGGCGCCCCGGCGAGGTAGAGGTCGCCGACGCAGTCCAGCACCTTGTGGCGCACGAACTCGTCCGGGAAGCGCAGGCCTTCCTCGTTCATGATCCGGTCGCCGTCGACCACGACCGCGTTGTCCAGGCTGCCGCCGCGGGCGAGGCCGGCGGCCTGCAGATACTCGACCTCGTGCAGGAAGCCGAAGGTCCGAGCCTGGGCGATCTCGTGGCGGAAGGTGCCGTTCACCATCTCGACGCCGAGCGAGGCCTTGCCGATCGCCTTGCTGGTGAAGTCGATCTCGAAATCGATGGCGTAGCTGTCGGCCGGGCTCAGCGTCACGCGCTTGCCGTCCATGTCGACGGTGACCGGCTTGCGGATCTCGATGGCGCGGCGCGGCGCATCCTGCTCGGCGATGCCGGCGCAGTCGATCAGGAACACGAACGGCTCGGACGAGCCGTCCATGATCGCCACCTCGGGGCCGTCGAGTTCCACCACGGCGTTGTCGATCTCGCAGCCGGCGAAGGCGGCCATCAGGTGTTCGACGGTGCCGACGCGCACGTCGTCCTCGTTGCCCAGGACCGTGCACAGGCGGGTGTCGACCACGTTGTCGTAGCGGGCGGCGATCACCGGGTTGCGGTCGTGGACATCGGTACGGTGGAAGACGATCCCGTGGTTCACCGGGGCGGGGCAGAGCCGCATGGTGATGGGCTTGCCCGAATGGAGGCCGACGCCGCGACACGGAATGGCGCGCTTGAGCGTCTTTTGTCGGGACGCTTCGGCGTGTCCGGGGAATCGTGTCGCCATGATCACTGTCGGGCCTCAATCATTCCATGTTCGGGGTCTACTCAAATATCCGAAATGGACAAAAAGCGACCCCGGTAGATGTAGCAATCCAACCGGGGTCGCGAAATTCACTCTTTGTTACAGACTGTTACCGTAATTACGGTTCCTTATCAAAGAGTTACAAGGCGATGCTCAATTGGCCTGCCGCCGCAGGAAGGCCGGGATGTCGAGCATCTCGTCTTCGTTCTGGCTGGCCCGCACCCGATCGCCCGGGTTGAGTGCGCCGAGGCGCGGCTGGGAGGCCGAAGCCGCGGCCGGGCGCTGGGCCTGCTGCGGCTGCGGAGCGGGGGCTTCCGCCGGCTTGTCGTTCTTCAGGCCGAGGCCGGTGATCTGCCGGAACAGACCGGCGCCACGGGACTTCGGCGCGGGCTCTGCGGCTTCCGGACGGCTGGCGTTGACCATGTCGCTGCCGCGGAACGGATCGGCCGCCTTCGGCGTCATGTCCGGGCGCCGCTGGGGCACCGTGGAGGCCGACGGGACGAAGGCGTCGGAGGCCACCTTGGCCACGGCCGGGGCCGCGGCATCGACGATCTCGGCTTCCTCGACCTGGGCGGCTTCCCGGGTCTGCTCGGCCGAGTCGTCCAGGGAGGCCACCTCGGCGTAATCATCGGAGTCGGGGAAGGACAGCTCGCCGATGCCGCTCTCGGCCTGGCGGGTGATGTCCAGGGTGGACATGGACGCCGCCGGCTTCTGGGCCGGGGCCATCTGGGCCGCCTCGGCGCGGATCGCGGTCTCCGGCACGGGCTCCGGCTCCGGCTGCTTGACCGGGCGCGGGGTGACGACGGAGAGCTGCGGACGCGGCTTGGCGACCTGGCCCTCGGCGGCGATGCCGGTGGCGACCACGGAGACCCGCATCACCCCTTCCATCTTCTCGTCGAAAGTCGAGCCGAAGATGATGTTGGCGTCGCTGTCCACTTCCTCGCGGATGCGGTTGGCCGCCTCGTCGACCTCGAACAGGGTCATGTCGAAGCCGCCGGTGATGTTGATCAGCACCCCCTTCGCGCCCTTCATCGAGGCGTCTTCCAGGAGCGGGTTGTTGATCGCGGCTTCGGCGGCGTCGATGGCGCGCTTCTCGCCGCTGGCCTCGCCGGTGCCCATCATCGCCTTGCCCATCTCGCTCATGACCGTGCGGATGTCCGCGAAGTCGAGGTTGATCAGGCCCGGCATGACCATCAGGTCGGTGACGCCGCGCACACCGGAGTGCAGCACGTCGTCGGCCATGTTGAAGGCGTCCGCGAAGGTCGTCTTCTCGTTGGCGATGCGGAACAGGTTCTGGTTCGGGATGATGATCAGCGTGTCGACGTAGCTGGTCAGCTCCTCGATGCCGCCCTCGGCCAGGCGCATGCGGTGCTGGCCTTCGAAGTGGAACGGCTTGGTGACCACGCCGACGGTCAGGATGCCGCGCTCGCGCGCCGCCCGGGCGATCACCGGAGCGGCACCCGTGCCGGTGCCGCCGCCCATGCCGGCGGTGATGAAGCACATGTTGGCGCCGTTCAGGGCGTCGAGGATGTCCTCGATCGACTCCTCGGCGGCGGCACGGCCGACATCCGGACGGGAGCCGGCGCCGAGACCCTGGGTGACCTCGGCTCCGAGCTGGATGCGGCGCTCGGCCATGGACTGCTTCAGCGCCTGGGCGTCGGTATTGGTCGAGATGAAGTTCACGCCGCCGAGATTGGCGCTGATCATGTTGTTGACGGCGTTGCAGCCGGCGCCGCCGACACCGACGACGGTGATGTTCGGGGCCAGCTCGTTGTCTTCGTTGGGAACGGTGATGTTGATGGTCATCGGTGCCTCCGGGGTAACGTCAATTCTGGTCTTGGTGGGGGGAGCGGCCGTCGCCGCGGGGGTCTTGTTTCGTCGAGGGTCCGTCGCCGGGCGCGTCGGCGGCGGGGGAGTGGTGCGGGTCGCGCGAAACGACGCTCGTCGCCTGACGGCGCCAGCAGGAGCCGTGGGCACCGACCGAGGGCTGGACGGTGATGGGGCGGGCGGATGCGGGGGAGTGCGGGGATCGTTCGCGCATCAGAAATGCTCCTTCAGCCACGAGCCCATGCGGCCGAACAGGCCGGTGGACTCGGTTTGCGGGGCGGGCGCCAGTCGCGGGGTGTCGAGGTGGGGGTTGGCGGCGTAGACCAGCAGCCCGGCGCAGGTGGAGAAGGCAGGCCCGCCCGCAGCCTCGGCGAGGCCCTGGACGCGGATCGGCCGGCCCATGCGGACCTGCTTGTCGAGGATGAGCTGGGCGAGCTCGCGCGCGCCCGGCAGCTGGCTTGCACCGCCGGTCAGCACGACGCGCCGGCCGGCGATCTTGTCGAACCCGCTGGCTTCCAGGCGGGAACGGACAAGCTCGAAAGTCTCCTCGAGCCGCGGCCGGATGATGCCGACCAGCAGCGACTTGGAGACGTGATTGGGTTGGACGTGGTCCTCCTCGCCGATCGGCGGAACGTCGATCGTCTCCTGATCGTCCAGCGGCGAGGGCAGGGCGCTGCCGTACAGCGTCTTGATCCGCTCGGCGGCGAGGATCGGGGTGGAGAACCCGCGGGCGATGTCGTTGGTGACGTGGTGGCCGCCGACCGGGATGCAGTCAGTATAGACCACGTTGCCGTCGAAGAAGACGGCGAAGCTGGTGGTGCCGCCGCCCATGTCGATGACGGTGACGCCCAGATCCATCTCGTCGTCGACCAGGCAGGACAGGCCGGACGCATAGGGCGAGACGACCAGCGCGTCCATGTCCAGATGGCAGCGTCCCAGTACGGTGGAGAGGGTGCGCACCGCGCCGCTGTTGGCGGTGACCACGTGCATATGCGCGCCCAGGGTCTCGCCGAACATGCCGCGCGGGTCGCGGATGCCGTTGGTGCCGTCGATGGTGAAGCCGATCGGGATCGAGTGGATCAGGTCCTGGCCTTCCAGGTCCTCCAGGTGGCGCCACTGGTCGAGCACCCGGCGCAGGTCGCTGTCGCCGACCTCGTGACCGGCGACCGAGACCTCCACCCCCACGGTCTGCGAGGCCGGCCAGCCGCCGGAGATGTTCACCAGCACCGAGCGCAGCTCGGCCCCGGCCATCTTCTCCGCCGCGTGCACGGCATTGAGAATGGACGCTTCGAGCTGGTCGACATCGGTGATCCGCCCGGCCTTCACGCCGCGGCTGACCTGGTGGCCGATGCCGGCGACGCGGATCGAGCCCGACGGCAGCCCGGCGCCCGCCAGCAGCGGGTTCGACGAGGGATCGCCGATCTTGGCCACGAAACAGCACACCTTGCTCGACCCGATGTCGAGGGCGGCGACCAGTCCGCTTCGTGCTTTGCCCAGGGGCTTTCTCACCGTCGTTTCCTTCTTCTCGTCAGGTGTTTTCGCCGGGCGCCCGGGCGCGCTCGCGCGCGGCCGGGGTCACCCGCATGATCAGCTGGTCGGGAATGCGCAGGTCGATGGTCACCACGTCGCGCTCCAGCACGCCGTGCTCGCGCGCCAGGCTGGCGAGATGGGTCCAGGCGCCGGCCGGATCGACTTCCGGCAGCTCCACGTCCATTCCGTTGTTCAGCCGGATGGTCCAGCGCCTGCCGCTGACCCAGGTCAGGGCGCGCACCCGCTGCAGCAGGTCCGGCTCGCTCGACAGCATTGCCAGGGCGCCGGCCGCGCGCTTCGGGGCCTCCTCGCCGATCACGATGGGCAGGTCGTGGAACTTGCGGATGTCCTGGCCGTCGATCGCGACGCCGTCCTGATCCACCAGGGTGAAGTCGCGGCCGCGCTGCCACAGGGCCAGCGGCCGGCGTTCCACCAGCGTCACATGCAGGGTATCGGGCAGCCGGCGTTCGATCCGCGCGTCCTTGACCCAGGGCAGGTCGACGACGCGCGCGCGCATCTCCGCGAGGTCGATGGCGAGGATCGGCGTGCCGCGCTGCACGCCCACCTGCTCCAGCAGGGCGGCGCGGTTGGTGTTCTCGCGACCGGAGACCAGCACGTCGTTGATGGCGAGCCCGGCATCGGCGGTGACCTGCAGCACGCCGGTCGTGACATTCGACCAGGCGCGGGTGAGGTGGCCGGACTGGACGGTCCAGCCGATCGCCCCGCCGGCGCCGACGATCACCACGGCCGCGACGCCGAAGCGCAGCAGGTGACCGCGCCAGGCCGGGGCCGGGCGGTGGCGGCGGGGGGCTGCCTTGCCGCGCTTGGCCTTGGCCGGGGCCTTCTTCGAGCCGGAGAAGGGGGTCAGTAGTCGCATTGGGCCCCCTCCACCATGCGGGCGACCAGGTCCTGGAACGAGATGCCGCGGAAGGCGGCCTGCTCCGGCACCAGGGAGGTCGGGGTCATGCCGGGCTGGGTGTTGATCTCAAGGAGGTACAGCGTGCCCGGATCCGACTGGGTGTCGTCGTAGCGGAAGTCGCAGCGGCTCACCCCGCGGCAGCCGAGCGCCTCGTGGGCGCGTCGCGCCATCTCCAGCGCCTCCTTGCGGATGGTGGCGGGGACCGGCGCCGGCAGCAGGTGGATCGAGCCGCCCTCGGCATATTTCGCTTCGTAATCGTAGAAGCCGCGGTCGGAGGTAATCTCCGTCACTTCCAGCGGCTCGCCGTCGAGCACGGCGACGGTCAGCTCGCGGCCGTCGATGAACGGCTCGACAAGCACCCGGTCGCCGAAGGTCCAGTCGTCGCCGGTCGGCCGGTAGTTGTCGCCTTCCCTGACGATATGCACGCCGACGCTGGAGCCCTGGTCGATCGGCTTGATCACGTAGGGCGGATCCATTGGATGGCCGGTCTCGAAGGCATCGAGAGTGACCACCTTGCCGCCGGGGCAGCGCAGGCCGAGACGGGCGAACACGTCCTTCGCCGTCGGCTTGTCCATCGCCACCGCCGAGGCGCGCACGCCGGAATGGGTGTAGGGGATGCCGAGCACGTTCAGCACGCCCTGGATCGTGCCGTCCTCGCCGACCGGGCCGTGCAGGGCGTTGAAGCACACATCCGGGTGCATCGCCTCCAGCTTGCCGGCGATGGCGCGGTCGACATCGATCTCGGTCACCTTGAACCCGGCCTGGCGCAGCGCCTTGGCGCATTCCCGGCCGGAGGAGAGCGACACCTCGCGCTCCGGCGACCAGCCGCCCTTCAGGACGGCCACATGGGTCTCGGCCCGGCTCATGCCTGCTCTCCCGTGTTAGCCGGTTTGCCGATGCGGCGGATCTCCCAGCGCAGCTCGATGCCGCTGGTGTCCTTCACCCGGCGGCGGACTTCCTCGCCCAGGCTCTCGATCTCCTCTGCGGTGGCGTCGCCCATGTTCAGCAGGAAGTTGCAGTGCAGCTCCGACACCATGGCGTCACCGATCCGCAACCCGCGGCAGCCGGCCTCGTCGATCAGCTTCCAGGCCTTGCCGCCCTCCGGGTTGGCGAAGGTCGACCCGCCCGTGCGCACGCGGCGCGGCTGGGTATCCTCGCGGGCGTCGCGGATGTCGCGCATGGTCTGGGCGATGGTTTCCGCATCGCCCGGCCGGGCGCGGAAGGTGGCGCTGGTGACGATCCAGTCTTCCGGCAGGTCGCTGTGCCGGTAGGACAGGCCGAGGTCGTCGGCGCTCAGGGTGTGGGCGTGGCCGAGGGGGTCCACCGCGCGGGCGGAGATCAGGGCGTCGCGCACCTCGCTGCCATAGGCGCCGGCGTTCATGCGCAGCGCGCCGCCGATGGAGCCGGGAATACCCGACAGGAACTCCAGCCCGGTCAGGCCGGCCTTCTGCGCGGTGGCGGCGACGGTCACGTCCAGGGCGGCGGCACCGGCGGTAACCCGCTCGCCGTCCACCGAGATCTGCGCGAAGGGCTTGCCCAGCCGCACGACCACGCCGTCCAGCCCGCCGGAGCGCACCAGCAGGTTGGAGCCGACGCCGATCACCGTCACCGGGACGTCGCCCGGCTTGCCGGCCAGGAAGTCCATCAGGTCGGCCTCGTCCGCCGGCCGGTACAGGACCTCGGCCGGACCGCCGACCTTGAACCAGGTCAGCGGGGCCAGCGGCGCGTCCTCGCGGTATGCGCCGCGCAGCTCGGGCAGTCGGTCGATCAATTTGGTCATGGCGGTTCGCCGCGGTGGTTTGGCCAGGGTGATCACGCCGCACCCCCTTCGCCGGACGGCCGCCGCAGCGGGAAGGGCAGCGGATCGGCGCCGCTCTCTTCGGCGGCGACGGCCTCGGGGCCGAGGATGTGGGCGATCTGGTCCGGCAGGGCCTGGGCCCAGTTGGTGATGCTGCCGGCCCCCAGGCAGACGATCATGTCGCCCCTGCCGCACAGGTCGACCGCCATGGCGGCGAGCTCGACCGGATCGGTCAGCGCCATGACCCGGCGATGGCCCCGCGACCGCAGGCCGGCGACCAGGGCGTCGCGACCGATGCCGTCGATCGGTGCCTCGCCGGCGGCATAGACGTCGGCCACGACCACCGCGTCGGCGTCGTTGAAGCAGGAGCAGAAATCCTCGAACAGGTCGCGCAGGCGGGTGTAGCGGTGCGGCTGCACGACCGCGACGACCCGGCCGTCGCCGGCTGCCGCCCGGGCGGCGGAGAGCACGGCGGCGATCTCGACCGGGTGGTGGCCGTAATCGTCGATCACCGTGATGCCGCCGGCCTCGCCGGTCTTGGTGAAGCGACGCTTCACGCCGGTGAAGGCTTCCAGTGCGGTGCGGACCTGTTCGTCCGGAATGCCCATCTCGGCGGCCACGGCGATGGCGGCCAGGGCGTTCTGGACGTTGTGGCGGCCGTACATCGGCAGCAGCAGGTTCTCGATCCGCCGGGCCTCGCCGTGGGCGCGGTCGGCGATGAGTGCGGTGAAGCGGGAGCCGGCGGCGGTGATGTCCACGTCGATGCCGCGGATATCGGCCTGCGGTCCGAAGCCGTATGTCACGATGCGCCGGTCGGACACTCGTGGTATCAGCGCCTGCACCGTGGGGTGGTCCAGGCACATGGCGGCGAAGCCGTAGAACGGGATGTTCTGCACGAAGCTCTCGAACGCCCGCTGCAGGTTCTCGAACGAACCGTGGAAGTCCAGGTGCTCCGGGTCGATGTTGGTGACCACGGCGATGGTCGCCGGAAGCTTCACGAAGCTGCCGTCGCTCTCGTCGCTCTCCACCACCATCCAGTCGCTCTCGCCGAGGCGGGCGTTGGTGCCGTAGGCGTTGATGATGCCGCCGTTGATCACGGTCGGGTCCAGCCCGCCGCCGTCCAGCACCGCCGAGACCAGGGAAGTGGTCGTGGTCTTGCCATGGGTGCCGGCGACCGCGATCGACCATTTCAGCCGCATCAGCTCACCCAGCATCTCGGCTCGATGGACGACCGGGATCATCCGCTCGCGGGCGGCGATCAGCTCGGGATTGTCCGGCTTGATCGCGGTGGAGATGACGACGATGGCCGCCTCGGCCACGTTCTCGGCGGTCTGGCCGATGAAGACGGGGATGCCGAGTTGCTTCAGGCGCTTGACGTTCGGGTTCTCGGCGATGTCGCTGCCCTGCACCTGGTAGCCCAGATTGTGCAGGATCTCGGCGATGCCGCTCATGCCGATGCCGCCGATCCCGACGAAATGCAGGGTGCCGATGGTGAGGGGAATGGTTCTCATGCGGCGGCGCTCCGGGTCGCGGGGGCTTGGGTGGCGGCAGCGCCGGTTGCGGCGGTCTCGACCATGCCGGCGGTCGACAGGACCAGGGCCGCCAGATCCTCGACCGCGTCCGGCCGGCCATAGGCGCGGGCGGCAGCGGTCATGGCGGACAGCCGGTCGGTGTCGTCGAGCAGATCGGTGAGCAACTCAGCGAGGTGCGCGGGCGTAAGGTCGGCTTGCGGCAGAACGATGGCACCGTCCGCCGCCTCGATGGCGCGGGCGTTGGCGGTCTGGTGATCGTCGATCGCGCTGGGGTAGGGAACCAGCAGGGCCGGGCGTCCGGCGACGGTGTTCTCGGCGACGGTGGAGGCGCCGGAGCGGCAGATCAGCAGGTGGGCCGCGCGCAGACGCTCCGGCATGTCGTCGAAGAATCGGCGCACGTCGGCGGTCGCTCCCATCGCGGCATAGTCGGCGATCACCTGGTCGACCTCGGCCGGGCGGGCCTGCTGGGCGATGCGCAGGCGAGCGCGAAGGGCGTCGGGCAGCAGAGCGATGGCCGCCGGGATCAGCTCGGCGAAGACGGTGGCGCCCTGGCTGCCGCCGGTCACCAGGATCTCGCGGGGGCCTTTCTCGGTCAGCGGCGCCGGCCCCATGTCGCGCACGGCCTTGATCGCCTCGCGCACCGGGTTGCCGACCAGCACCACCTTGCGGCGGTCGCCCGCCGGGATCTTCTCCACCCGCTCGAAGCAGGTGGCGATGGCGGAGGCCTGCTTGGCCAGCATTCGGTTGGCCCGGCCGATCACCGCGTTCTGCTCGTGCAGCACCACGGGGATTCCGCGTCCGCCGGCGGCGAGCACCGTCGGCACGCTGGCGTAGCCGCCGAAGCCGACGACGACGGCGGGGCGCAGCTCGCCCATCAGGCGGCGCGCGTCGAACCAGCCGAGCAGCAGCTTCGCGGCGCCTTTGATCTTCGGGACGATCCCGCGCCCGGCAATGCCGCCGGCACGGATCTTGTGGACCTCGATGCCTGCGGACGCATCGTCGAAGGCGCTGCCGCGGGTGTCGGTGACCAGCGCGACGCGATGACCGCGCGCGGCCAGCAGCTCGGCCAGGGCCTTGGCCGGAAACACGTGGCCGCCGGTGCCGCCGGAGGCGAGGACGATCGGACGGTTGCCATCTTGGAGAGTCGGGCTCATGCCAGCACCTCCCGATCGGTCCCGCGGCGGCGGGTCAGCGCGAGTGCCATGCCCATGGCGAAGGCGAGCGCGATCAGAGAGGAGCCGCCATAGCTGATGAACGGCAGGGTCATGCCCTTGGCCGGCATCAGGCTGACGGCCGAAGCCATGTGGATCAGCGCCTGCAGGGCGATCTGGGTCAGCAGGCCGGCGGCGGCGATCAGCACGAACAGGCTGGTCTCCGACAGCAGCTTGGCGTAGCCGCGCAGTACCACGAAGGCATAGAGCGTGATGATCAGCAGGCAGGCGAGTCCGCCGAACTCTTCGCCGGCGACCGAGAAGATGAAGTCGGCATGGGCGTCCGGCAGGTAGGCCTTGACCGTGCCTTCGCCGGGACCGGTCCCGAGCAGGCCGCCGTTCACGAAGGCCTCCAGGGAGCGGTCGACCTGATAGGTGTCGCCCGAGGCCGGGTCGAGGAAGCGGTGCACGCGGCTGGCGACGTGCGGGAACACCAGATAGGCGCCCATCGCACCGACCGCGCCCAGGCATGCAAGCCCGCCGACGAAGATCATCGGCAGGCCGGCGAGGAAGAACTGGCCGAACCAGATGACGCTGATCATCACGGTCATGCCGAAATCCGGCTGGGACAGCATCAGGACCACGAGCAGGGCGTAGAGGCCGATGGCGATCAGATGGCCGGGGAAGCCCGGGTCGCGGCGCCACTCGGCGAACATCCAGGCGGTCACCACGGCCATGAACGGCTTGGCGAACTCGCTGGGCTGCAGGGAGAAGCCGCCGATGCTGATCCAGCGGACCGCACCCTTGATCTCGGTGCCGATCACCGGGACCAGGGCAAGCAACACGATGGTGCCGGCGAGGCCGACGGTGGCGAGGCGGCGGACCTGCTGCGGCGACAGCATGGACACCGCGATCATCACCGCGACGGCGACCGGCAGGATCAGGAACTGTCGGCGCACGAAATAGAAGCTGTCGACGCCGATGCGCTCGGCCACGGCCGGGCTGGCCGCCAGGATCAGCAGCGAGCCGATCAGCACGATCAGCAGGATCGCGCCCACGGTCCAGCGGTCGACGGTCCACCACCAGCGGCCGAGAACGGAACGGTCGGTGCGGGCGATGGCGCTCATGAGGCCCTCCGCTGCGCCGACGCGCCGTCATCGCCGTTACCGGTCAGGTCGTGGACCAGATCGCTGAACTGCTGGCCGCGCACCTCGAAATTCGGGAACTGGTCGAAGCTGGCCGCCGCCGGGGAGAGCAGGACCGTCGCGCCGCGGATACCGTCGGCCTGGGCGTCGGCATGGGCCTGTCGCACGGCACTGTCCAGCGTGCGGCACAGCACGGTCGGGCAGGCGTCGCCGATCTGGCGCACGAAAGTGCCCGCGCTCTCACCGATCAGGTAGGCGCGTCTGACCCGGTTGAACAGCGGCGCGAGCGGCTCGACGCCGCCTTCCTTGGCGCGGCCGCCGGCGATCCAGTAGATCGTGTCGTAGCAGGCGAGCGCCCGGGCGGTGGCGTCGGCGTTGGTCGCCTTGCTGTCGTTCACATAGGTGACGGCGCCGGAGACCGCGACCCGTTCCTGGCGGTGGGCGAGGCCGGGGAAGCCGGTGATGGCGGCGGCGATGATGTCGCGGTTGAGACCCAGCGCCAGGCAGGCCGCGGCGGCGGCTGCGGCGTTCTGGGCGTTGTGCATGCCGGGCAGGGCCGGGGCGCGGTCGAGCTCCAGCATCCGACGCGGCTGGCCGGTACGGGCGTCGATCAGCACACCGTGATCGGCATAGACCCCGCCGACCACCTGTTCCTGTCCGGAAATCTCGATCAGCCGGTAGCCGTCGCGGCGCAGCTTCTCGGCGATTTCGTGGGACGGCTCGTCGTCGACCCCGACCACCGCCACCGAGCCCGGAAGCTGGTGGGCGAAGATCCGGCGCTTGGCGGCGATGTAGCCGGCCAGGTTGCCGTGGCGCTCGATATGGTCGGGCGTGATGTTCAGCCAGACGGCGACCGTCGGCGCCAGGGACGGGGTGATCTCCAACTGGTAGGAGCTGAGTTCGAGCACCAGCACACCGTCGCGGCCCGGATCCTCGAACTCCAGTGCCGGTCGGCCCAGATTGCCGCCGACTTCAACCTTCAGTCCGGCCTCGGCCAGGATGTGGCCGATCAGGGCGGTGGTGGTCGACTTGCCGTTGGTGCCGGTGATGGCGACGACCCGGCGGTCCGGGAGGGCGCGCAGCAGCAGTTCCACATCGCCGATGATCGACAGGTCGCGTTTCTTCGCGTCGGCGGCGACGGGATGCGGCTCCGGATAGGTGTGCGGGATGCCGGGGGACAAGACCAGCGCGTCGACCTCTGCCAGCCCGCGGGCGGCGAGATCCACCAGTTCCACGCCGGCCATGCCGGTGACATGGCTGCGGCCGGCCTCGGTGTCGTCCCAGGCGAGGACCTTCGCGCCTGCCCGGGCCAGCGCGCGTGCGGCCGCAGCCCCGGATTTGCCGAGGCCCATCACCGCGTAGGTTCTGTCTTTCGCGAAGTCGAGGCTCACCATGGCGCTACCTCAGCTTCAGCGTGGACAGGCCGACCAGCGCCAGGATGATGGCGATGATCCAGAACCGGATGACGATGGTCGGCTCCTGCCACCCCTTCTTCTCGAAGTGGTGGTGCAGCGGCGCCATGCGGAACACGCGCTTGCCGGTCAGCTTGAACGAGGCGACCTGGACGATGACCGAGACGGTCTCCAGCACGAACAGGCCGCCGACGATGGCCAGCACCAGCTCGTGCTTGGTGATGACGCTGATGGTGCCGAGCGCGCCGCCCAGGGACAGCGAGCCGGTGTCGCCCATGAACACCATGGCCGGCGGGGCGTTGAACCACAGGAAGCCGAGGCCGGCGCCGATCAGCGCGCCGCACACGACGGCCAGCTCGCCGGTGCCGGCGACGTGGTGGATCTGCAGGTAGTTGGCGAAGACCGCGTTGCCGACCAGGTAGGAGATCAGCGCGAACACGCCGCCGGCGATCATCACCGGCACGATCGCCAGGCCGTCGAGCCCGTCGGTCAGGTTCACCGCGTTCGACGCGCCGATCATCACGAACACCGCGAACGGGATGAAGAACCAGCTCAGGTTCAGCAGCAGGTCCTTGAAGAACGGCACCGCCAGGCTGAACGTCAGCGGCTCGTCGAAGGTCGAGGTGATGGCCAGGGCCGCCGCGGTCGCGATGGCGATCTGGAAGGCGAGCTTCAGCTTGCCAGGCAGGCCCTTGGTGTTCTTCTTGGTCAGCTTCAGCCAGTCGTCGGAGAAGCCGATCGCACCGAAGCCCAGGGTGACCATCAGGGTCGCCCAGACATAGGGGTTCGACAGGTTGGCCCAGAGCAGGGTGGAGACCACCAGCGCGATCAGGATCAGCAGGCCGCCCATGGTCGGCGTGCCCTTCTTGGTCAGCAGGTGGCTTTCCGGCCCGTCCTCGCGGATCGGCTGGCCGTCGGCCTGCCGGCTCTTCAGCCAGCGGATCACCGCCGGACCGAGCACGAAGGCGAGGAAGAGCGCCGTCATCGTCGCCCCGCCGGTGCGGAAGGTCAGATAGCGGAACAGGTTGAAGGCCTGGAACTCGTCAGCGAAGGGAGCGAGGAGATTGTACAGCATGGCTCAGCGTCCCCCGGCCCGAATGCGCGAGGCCGGCGTGCCGGTCTCGTCCTTGCCGGCCGCTTCGAGGGCCGTGACAATCGCCTTCATGCCCATGGCGAGCGATCCTTTGATGAGCACCACGTCGCCATCCTTCACGTTGTCCGCGACCGCGTCGGCCAGGGCGCCGGCGGTCGGTGTCCACAGGGTCACGCGATCCGGGCCCAGCGCGTCGCGCAGATGGGCCATGGCATCGCCGCAGAGGTAGATCGCATCCGGCTGGGTCGCCTCGACGGCATCCTTCAGCCCGGCATGGGCGGTGGGCGCGGTCTCGCCCAGTTCGCGCATGTCGCCGAGCACCAGGATCCGGCGGGCGGCCCGGGTTCCGCCGAACACGGACAGCGCGGCGCGCACCGCCGGCGGGCTGGCGTTGTAGCTTTCGTCGATCAGCAGCGCGCTGCCGCCATCGGCTGTGGCCAGGGCGATCTGCCCGCCGCGGCCGCGCATGGCCGATACGGTGGCGAGACGCTCTAGGCAGGGGGCGATGTCGAGCTTCAGGGCGTGCAGAACCGCGACCACGCCGAGGCTGTTGAAACCCCAGTGCTGGCCGATGCCGCCGACGGTCCAGTGCATCTCCACACCGGCCACGGTCGCGGTGACCCGGGTGCCGTCGGTGCCGGGTTCGATCGCGAGGCCGCGGACGTCGCAGGTGGCGCCCTGGCCGAAGGTGGCGATGCGGTCCACGCCGAGCGTCCGGGCCCGGGCGCGGATCCGCTCGAAGCTGGCGTTATCTGCGTTCAGAACGGCGATGCCGCCGGGCTCGAGGCCCTCCAGGATCTCCGCCTTGGCGTCGGCGATGCCGTCGATGCCGTCGAAGAACTCGATATGCACCGGCTCGACATTGGTGATGACCGTGGCGTGCGGCGCGACGAGACGGGTCAGCGGCCTGATCTCGTCGGCGTGGTTCATGCCGAGCTCGAAAACTGCGAAGTCGCAATCCCGCGGCAGACGGGCCAGGGAAAGCGGTGCGCCGATATGGTTGTTCAGGTTGCCGACGCTCGCCACGGTCCTGCCATGGACGGCGAGGCAGGCGGCCAGCATTTCCTTCGTACCGGTCTTGCCGACGCTGCCGGTCACCGCGACGATCCGGGCCTGGGAGCGCGCACGGGCGGCGCGGGCCAGATCCTCCAGCCCCTCGAGCACGTCCGTCACCACCAGGAGCGGCGCATCCTCCAGCCCTTCGGGCACGCGGGACACGAGGGCGGCGGCGGCACCGGCCTGCAGCGCGGCGGCGACATAGTCATGGCCGTCCACCCGCTCGCCGGGCAGGGCGACGAACAGGTCGCCGGCCGCGATCTTGCGGCTGTCGATGGTCACGCCGCTGGCCGACCAGTCGGGGCCGTGAGCCTGGCCCTGGGTCGCCTCGACGGCGGCGTCGCGGGTCCAAAGCGCGGTCATGCGTCACCTGCCCGCGCGGCAATCGCCTCGCGCGCCACGGTGGCGTCGTCGAACGGGTGTTTGACGCCCCGAATTTCCTGACCCTGCTCGTGGCCCTTGCCGGCGATCACAAGCACGTCGCCGGGGCCGAGCCTCGCGACCGTCTCATGGATCGCCGCGCGGCGGTCGCCGATCTCCACTCCGCCCTTGCAGGCGGCCAGGGTGGCGGCACGGATCAGCGCCGGGTCCTCGGAGCGTGGATTGTCGTCGGTGACGATCGGCCGGTCGGCGTATTTGGCGACGGCGCTGCCCATCATCGGCCGCTTGCCGGGATCGCGGTCGCCGCCGCAGCCGAACACGCACCAGAGTTCGCCGTCCGTGTGCGGCCGCACCGCCTTCAGTACCGTCTCCAGCGCGTCGGAGGTGTGGGCGTAATCGACATAGACGGCGGCGCCGTTCTCCAGCACCGCGACCCGTTCCATGCGGCCGCGCACGCCGGTCAGGCGGGGCAGGGCCTCCAGCGCGAGCTGCATCGGGGTTCCGCTGCCGATCGCGAGGCCTAGGGCGGCGAGCGCGTTCCAGGCCTGGAAGTCGCCGACCAGCGCCAACTCGACCACGTGGGAGCGGCCGCCGACGGCGATCTCCAGCTCCTGGCCGGTGGGGCGGGCCCGGCGCTCGACCAGACGCAACTCGGCGCCGGGCCGCATGCCGTAGGACATCACCCGGTGCTGACGGCGTTCGGCCGCCTCGCGGAACTTGTCGAACTCCGCGGAATCCATGTTCAGCACGGCGGTGCCGCCCGGCGCCATGACCCGGTCGAACAGGCCGAGCTTGGCGGTGCGGTAGGCGTCCATGTCGCCGTGATAGTCGAGATGGTCGCGGGTCAGGTTGGTGAAGGCGGCCGCCTTGATCTCGACCCCGTCCAGGCGCGCCTGGTCCAGACCGTGGCTGGACGCCTCCAGGGCGGCGTGATCGACGCTGACATCGGCCAGATCGTGCAGCACCTGATGAAGGTGGATCGGATCCGGCGTCGTCAGGCTCGGGCCGGTGGTCTCGCCGTCGACGGTCAGGCCCAGCGTGCCGATCGACGCGGCGGAATAGCCCGCACCGTTCCAGATCTGACGGGTGAACTCGGCCACCGAGGTCTTGCCGTTGGTGCCGGTCACGGCCACGATCGTTTCCGGCTGCGGGCCGTAGAAGCAGGCGGCCATGCGGGCGAGGCGGCGGCGCGGGTTGGCATCGCGCACCAGCCCGACCGCGCACTCGGCAATGTCGGGGGTGGTCAGCACGGCGGCCGCGCCCTTGGCGACGGCATCGGCGATATAGGCGCGGCCGTCCAGCTTGGAGCCCGGCAGGGCGGCGAACAGGAAACCCGGGCGCACCTCGCGGCTGTCGGCGGTCAGGCCGACGATTTCCGGGTCTCCGGAAACCAGGACCGCCGGGGCCGCGCTCTGGGCGTTGATGAGATCAGAAAGACGCAAGTCGTTTACCTCCAGCATCAGGCAAATCGACCAGCAGATCGCGGCGAATCTCGGGCGCGTCCATGTCCACCGGCGCCACACCAAGGAGGGGGGCGGCGCGTTCGACGATGCGCTTGACGGCAGGGGCCGCGACCCAGCCGCCGGTGGCGTAGCCATGGCTGAACTTCTGGCCCTTCGGCTCGTCCACCATGATCAGGATGACGTATTTCGGGTCGTTCACCGGGAACGCGGCGACGAAGGACGACAGCAGCGACTTGCGGGCGTAACCGCGGCCGCCGCCAGCCTTTTCCGCCGTACCGGTCTTGCCGCCCACCAGGTAGCCCTCGGCGTCGGCGTTGCGGCCGGTGCCGTCCATGACGACGAGCCGCATCAGCTTGCGCATGACCTCGGAGGTGGACGGCTTCAGCACCTCCTCGCCCAGCACGCGGCCGGTGGTCTTCAGCAGGGTCGTCGGCCGCTTGATGCCACCATTGACCACAGTTGCCACGCCGGCGGCGAGGTGCATCGGGCTGACCGAGAGGCCGTGACCGAAGGAAATCGTCATGGTGTTGATCGGCCGCCAGGGCGAGGGCACCAGCGGGTACCCGCGCTCCGGCAACTCCAGCGACATGGGCTGCAGCATGCCCATGCGCCCCATGAACTCCTTCTGGCGCTCGGTGCCGACGTCCATCGCCATCTTCACCGAGCCGATATTGGAGGAGTACTTGAAGATCTCGGCCACCGAGAGCCAGCGGTTCTCGCCATGGAAGTCGTTGATGGTGAAGCGGGCGATCTTGATCGGCTTGCTGGCGTCGTAGCCGTCTCGCAGGGTCACCGTGCCGGCGTCCAGCGCCATGGCGGTGTTAAAGATCTTGAAGGTCGATCCCATCTCGTACACGCCGAGCGTGGCGCGGTTGAAGCGCTGATCGTCGCTCATCTCGGCGGCCATGTTCGGATCAAAGTCGGGCAGCGAGACCATGGCGACGGTCTCGCCAGTATCGACGTCGAGCACGATGCCGGTGCCGCCGATCGCCTCGAACAGGCTGATCTGATGGGCCAGTTCCTGGCGCACGATGTGCTGGATGCGCAGATCGATCGACAGGTGCAACGGCTCGCGGCCGTCGCGCAGCACGTCGTCGAAGGACCGCTCCACGCCGGAGATGCCGCGGTCGTCGATATCGGTGAAGCCGACCACATGGGCCATCAGCGAGCTCTGCGGATAGATCCGCTTCCACTCGTCCATGAAATGCAGCCCCGGAATGCCCAGCGCGTTCACCCGGTACTGCTCGTGCGGGGTCAGGCTGCGCTTCAGCCACACGAAGCGGCGGTTGGCCCGCAGCTTGGCCTCGACCTCGGGTACCGCCAGATCGGTCAGCACGGTGGTCAGCCGGCGCGCGGCACGGGCCGGATCCAAGACCTCGCTCGGGTCGGCGTAGAGCGACGGCGTGCGCAGGGACGTCGCCACCAGCAGGCCGTTGCGGTCGACGATATCGGCGCGGCCGGTCTGCAGCGCGGCGTCGGCGGCGGCGGTCGGCACCGTCGGCTCGTTGTGATCGCGCAGCGCCGACAGTTCGACCACGCGCCCGGCGACGGCGGTGAAGGCCAGCGTCAGCAGGCAGCCCGCGAGGATGAGACGGTTACGGCCGATTTCCAGCGCCTGCTTGGTCACGCCCTCCAGGCGCACCGACTTACCCGCTTGGATCTGGGGGAAGTCGGTCATCGGCGCACCTTCGCGGAGATGGTGATCGGACGCGGCAGCGGCGCCGGTGGCGCGAACGCCGGCAGGTCGTCGGTGGCGGCCGCGGCTTCGCGGATCCCGGCGGTCATCGTCCCAGCCTCTTCGAACGATGGCAGGCGGATCGGCAACTGCTCGATCCGGCCGAGGCGGGTGGTGTCCAGCGGCACCAGGTCGAGGTGGCGGCGGACCATCGCCTCCAGGTTGCTCGGCCGGTTCAGGTAGGACCACTCGGCCTCGAGCACGTGAACCGCTTCCTGGTTGGCAAGGATCTCGCGGTGCAGGGCGGCGAGCTTCTCCTCGCGGTCCTGGACCTCGTACTTGACCAGGAACAGGGCGACGCCGAGACAGGCGGCGACGAGGAACCAAAGGATCGTTACGCGACGCATCACGCTGCCTCCTGCCCGGTCCAGGCCGGGGCATCCGTGCGGTGACCGACCCGCAGACGGGCGGAGCGGGCGCGGGGGTTGCGCGCGATCTCCTCCTCGGAGGGAGCGATCGGACGCGTGCTGGTCAGGGTGAAGGTCGGCGCGCGCTCGGCGCGCTTGCCGGCGATGGCGTCGGGGGTGTGGCGCGAGGGGTTCGCGGTGCGGCCGGAGCGCTGGCGCAGGAAGGTCTTCACCCGCCGGTCCTCCAGCGAATGGAAAGACACCACCGCCAGCCGACCGCCCGGGGCGAGCAGCCGCTCGGCGGCGTCCAGGCCCTGGTCGAGCTCTTCCAGTTCCCTGTTCACGTGGATGCGCAGGGCCTGGAAGGTACGGGTGGCAGAATCGATATTGCCCCTGGAAGAGGAACCGGCCGGGGCGGACGGCACCACCCGGCGGACCAGCTCGGCAAGCTCGCCGGTCCGCCGGATGGGCGTCGTCGTCCGTGCCGTGACGATCGCTTTGGCGACGCGGCGGGCATACCGCTCCTCGCCGAGGTGGAAGATGATGTCGGCCAGTTCCTTCTCGCTCGCCTCGTTCACCACGTCGGCCGCCGTCGGACCGTCGCGCTCCATGCGCATGTCCAGCGGGCCGTCGAAGCGGAAGGAGAAGCCGCGCTCGGCCTCGTCGAGCTGGGGGGAGGAGACGCCGAGATCGAGGGTGACACCATCGACATTGGGGTAGCCGGCCGCGCGGGCCAGGCTGTCCATCTCGCCGAATCGGCCGTGCAGGGGGATCAGCCGGCTGCCGTTCGGCCCACCGTTTTCCGGCGCCAAGAAATCCTGGGCCAGGGTCTGGGCGCGGGCGATCGCGTCGGGGTCGCGATCGACGGCGAGAACGGTGCAATCGGCGGCCTCCAGGATCGCGCGGGTATAGCCGCCGACCCCGAAGGTGCCGTCGAGATGGCAGTCGCCGGCCTTGGGAGCGAGGGCAGTCACGACCTCGGCCAGCAGAACGGAGATGTGGAGGGAGCCATTCATCGCCCGCCCCCGTCACTTGGTTTGACGATGCGCAGGGTCGCACCCTTGTCGCGGGCGCGCTGGCGGGCGGCGTTGCGGTGGGCGTCGAACGCGGCGGGCTCCCACACCTGGAAGCTCTTGCCGAGGCCGACGAACATCGCGGTCTCGCCCATGCCGGCGAAGTCGGCCAGATCCTTGGGCAGCATGATGCGGCCGTCGCCGTCGATGGTGAGGCGCACGCTGTCGGCCAGGATGGTCTGAAGGTTTTCCGCTTCCTCGGAGAACGCGTCGAGCGCGTCGATGGATTCGGCGATCTGTTCGATCCTTTCGTCCCCGCATCCTTCGAGGCAGGGGTGCTTGAACGATGGATACAGGATGACGCCGCCGGAGCGCTCCTGCTCGAGGGCGGCACGAAACGTCGCAGGAACCGAGACCCGGCCCTTCTTGTCGATCCTGTTCGCGAATGTGGACAGAAAAACCGCCACCCGTGCCCTCGCGTGCCGGCTGCCCGGCGTTATTCCCCTACGACCTTGCGGCCTCGACCTCCTTGCACCCGTGACCGGTTCCGAGCGTGTCCCCCGATACGGATCGGGCCGGTGAACGACGACGGGCGTGGAGCGCCCACCGTCATTCATGGGATATGATGGGATATCATGGGACATTATGGGGGTCAATGGGAACAGACCCGCACTCTTTGGGTTTTACAGGTGTTTTCCGGGTCCGGCTGGGCGTTCGTTCTGTGAAGCGAAGAAAAACCGTTAGGCGAGAAAGCAGAGGGTTTCGGCGCGATAAAAGGACGTTTCACGAATACTGTTCATGATATGTTCCGATTTGGGGTGGGCAGGCCCAAATGGGATGGCATGGGACACTCACCTGGGACGGCATGGGGTCCGGCTGGGAAAAGCGAAAGGTTCAGACGGTCTGTAAGCCGGGTTCTGTCCCCCGGGACGAGCCCGGGGCGACGGCCATTCATCTGGGACGGTCGTTGCCGACCGCCTCGCGCGACCTACCCGGACGACGACGCGGGAACGCGTCTGCTGCCCTCTTTCGAGTCAGCCGGTCATCCCTATTCGGTCTTGCTCCCGGTGGGGTTTACCGTGCCGATCCCGTTACCGGTCTCGCGGTGCGCTCTTACCGCACCCTTTCACCCTTACCCCTTGGTCCTGGATCGAAATCCAGACGAAGGGGCGGTTTGCTTTCTGTGGCACTGTCCCTGGGGTCGCCCCCGCCGGGTGTTACCCGGCACCGTGTTCCCGTGGAGCCCGGACTTTCCTCCCACACCCTTGCGGGTGCCGGCGGCCGCCCGACCGTCTGAACGCGGCGAGAGGTAAGCCTCCCCCCGCGACGCGTCAAGCAAAGGCGGCGTCCGAACGATGGCAGATACGAAAACGCCCGCCGGTGAGGGCGGGCGTCTCCTGAACAGGATGCAGGGCCGGTGCGTCAGACGCAGACGGTCTCCAGCGGCGGGAAGCCGTTGAAGCCGACCGAGGAGTAGGTCGAGGTATACGCACCCGTCGCCAGGATCAGCACCTCGTCGCCCGCCCGCAGGGACATCGGCATGGCGTAGCCGGCCTTCTCGTACAGGATGTCGGCGCTGTCGCAGCTCGGGCCGGCCAGGATCACCGGACCGGTGGCACCGGTCAGCTCCGTCCCCTCGCGGGTGGCGGTCAGCCGGTACTTGATCGCCTCGTCCATGGTCTCGGCGAGACCGGAGAACTTGCCGATGTCGAGATAGATCCAGCGCTCGTCCTCGCCGGCGTCCTTCTTGGACACCAGGACGACCTCGGAGCGGATGACGCCCGCGTCGCCGACAAGGCCGCGGCCCGGCTCGGCGATGGTGGTGATGCCCATGCCGGCGAAGTGCTTCTCCAGGGCGGCCATGATGGCGTTGCCATAGGCGTCCGCCTCGGCGACGTCGTCACGGTAGCGGGCCGGGAAGCCGCCGCCGATATTCACCAGATCGAGCTCGATCCCGTCCTGCGCCAGCTCGGCGAACAGGGCGGCGGTCTCGGCCAGCGCGCCGTCCCACTGGGCCAGATCGCTCTGCTGCGAGCCCACATGGAAGGACACGCCCCGTGGGGTCAGGCCCATCTCGGCGGCCTTGCGGAGCAGGGTGGCGGCCATGGACGGGGTGCAGCCGAACTTCCGCGACAGCGGCCAGTCGGCCCCTTCGCCGGAGGTCAGGATACGGCAGAACACCTCGGCACCCGGCGCGCTGCGGGCGAGCTTCTCCAGCTCTTCCTCGGCGTCGAAGGCGAAGAGCGGCACGCCGACCGAATGGGCGAAGGCGATGTCGCGCTCTTTCTTGATGGTGTTGCCGAAGGACAGCCGGGAGGCGTCGACGCCGCGCGCCAGGCACAGCTCGATCTCGCCGCGGCTGGCCACGTCGAAGCGGCAACCGAGAGCGGCCAGCCGGTCGACCACGCCATTGGCCGGGTTCGCCTTCACCGCGTAGTAGATCGCGGTCTCCGGCAGGGCCCGGGCCAGCGCCCGGTAGTTCCACTCGACGACCGACAGGTCGACGGCGAGGACCGGGTGCTCATGGGCGGTCGCCGCGAAATAGTCGCGGATCGCGTCCGTCACTTCGCCGCGCGGCGGTGTCGCGGCCGGCACAAGGCTCAGCAGCGGCTTTGACGCCGGAATCGGACGACGGGTATCGGTTGAGGTACGGAGACGGGCGCGCACGCCCGCTTCGGGTTGCAGCATCGTGGGGTTCCCCCTTCGCAACCGCCCACCTAAGGGACGGGGTTGTGAAAAGAGACGCCTCTCGTCGTTGCTTAACCGCTGTGGGGCCAGGGGCACGTGCGTTTGCGTCGGTGATCGGAACGTATGAACGAACGATCTGTTATGCAAACGGTTTTTCAGGTGGGGGGCACATTTCTGCTAGCTGTTGCAGCATGGCCGCTCCGCGTGGATCGTATGGCTGGCCCAGCGCCAGCGGCTCCCAGTGCCGGCGGAAGCCGTTGAGCGCCATGCGCGACACCGGATCGTCGAACGTCGCGGCGCCGGTACGGTAGCCGATGCGGGTCAGGGCGGCCACCGCGTCGGCCTCCGCCATCACCGCCGGAACCAGTCGGTCGGGGAACAGGCCGATGCCCCCGCGCGCCAGTCCGCGCCAGTCGAACAGGTGACCCGGATCGATCTTGCGACCAGGGGCCACGTCGCTGTGTCCCAGCACCCGGTGCGCGGGAATCCGGTGTCGGGCGATGATGTCCCGGCACAGGGCCATGACGGCGAGCATCTGCGCCTCGGGGAAGCGGCGGTAGCCGTGGCTGTGACCGGGGTTGGAGATCTCGATGCCGATGGAGCGCGAGTTGATGTCGGTCTCGCCCGTCCACCACGCGACGCCCGCGTGCCAGGCCCGGCGGTCCTCGTCGACCAGCCGCCAGACCCGGCCGTCCTCGCCGGCCACGTAATGGGCGCTGACCTGGGCCGCCGGATCGCAGAGCAGGGCGACCGCGTCCTCCGCCCGCACCATGTCGGTGTAATGCAGCAGCAGCATGTCGACAGGGCCGCGGCGCTCGCCGTGATTCGGGGAGGGACGCTCGATCATGCTTCGGCGGAATCCGTCTTCGCCGCAACCTCTGCCGGCTTCTCCGGCGGGGTCAGGATCACGATCGCCACGCCGATCAGGGTCAGGGCGCCGCCGATGAACTTCTCCAGCGTCGCCGGCTCGCCGAGGATGAAGATCCCGGCGGCGACACCGAAGGTCGGGGCGAGCAGCGAAAGCGGCATGATCGTCGTCACGGGGTAGCGCTGGATAAGACGGTACCACAACCCGTAGCCGAATACCGTCACCGCCACCGCCATGTAGACGACCGAGGCCCAGCCCCAGAACCCGGCATCCAGCACCTCGCCCCAGCGGTCGCCCTCGATGACGGCCGAGCCCAGCAGGAGCTGCGGCACGGCGAGCAGCGCGATCCAGGCGTTCAGGGTCATGGTGTCGATCTGGCCCAGCCGCTTGACCTGGATGGCCGACACGGCCCAGCACAGGGCCGCCAGAATCGTCAGGGACAGGTAGAACGGATCGGGCGCCTCATGGGGCGCGCCGGCGATCAGCACGATGCCGCCGATGGCGAGCGCGCCGCCCAGTGCCTTCCGCCAGCCGAGCCTGTCGCGGAAGATCAGGAAGGCGAGCAGGGCGGAGAACGGCACCTGGATCTGCACGGCGATGGCCGCGACCGAGGCGTCGATGCCGCTCAGCCCGGTGAACATCAGCGCGAAATGCAGAAAACCCAGGGTGAAGGAGATCGCCGCGACCTGGCGAAACTGGCCGTGCGGCCATTTCAGCCACGGGCTCAGCAGCAGCGCGGTGAGCGCGTACCGCAGGGCAACGAGAAGCATGGGCGGCATTTCGCCGAGACCGAGCTTCGTGACCGCGAAATTGAGGCCCCACGCGATGTTGACCGCGACCGCGAGCAGGATGTCGATCGGCCTCACGGTGTTTGCGCTGCAGCAATGACTAGAAGCATGGGCCGAGTGATAGGATCAACTTCCCGTGCCGTCCAGCGCTGTGATGGAAGCGGATCCGTGCCGCTACTGCGCCTTTGGAGCGGCCTTCTTCCTCTCCCTCTCCTTCACCTCGGAGGGAACCGGGGCTCGGGGAGAGGCGGGGGCCTCGATCGGCGCCGACACGATCACGGCCGGCGCGAAGTCGCGGCGCGCATCGGGGGCGGGGTCGGGCAGATTGCCTTGTGCCGCCATGAGTAACATGGCGAGGAAGGGCGATAGGGCTGCGCTCGAAAGCATGTCTGTGTCCATGGGTCAGAGATTTTGGCTCAGAACGTGCCGCGGCGCCGGATTCCGTCGCCGCTCGGCAAGTTTCGTCCCAGGAATGATGCTGTCTTTCACCCATAAATGTGGCGGTTTCGTGAAGAGCCGGGTGTTCCCAGCCGTTTTGCGCCGGGTTGACCTTCCCGTTACTGGAAGCGACAGGTTATGCCCGAACGCTGTGGTGTGCTTGCGGGTGGACGGAGGGGTGATGTCGGGAAGAACGGTGGTTCTGGCGGTCAGTGTGCTTCTCCTCATGGTGGCCGTCGGTGTGCTTCTGCTGACCGGTCCGGGGGAGGATGACGGCGGCGCCATCCGCCTGGACCCGACAGACCCCGTGCTGGTCGCCGACGGACGGCGGATCTATCGCGAGGCCTGTGCCGCCTGTCATGGCGCTGCGCTGGAAGGTCAGCCCAACTGGCAGCAGCGCCGCGCCGATGGCCGGTTGCCGGCGCCGCCGCACGATCCGAGCGGTCATACGTGGCACCACCCGGACGGTGTGCTTTTCGCGCTGACGAAGCAGGGCCCGGCGGCATTGATGAAGGACCCCGCCTATGCCACGGACATGCCGGGATTTGCAGACGTCCTGAGCGACCGGGACATCCTGGCGGTGCTGTCCTATATCAAGAGCACATGGCCGGCGGAGATCCGTGCGCGCCATGATGCGATCAACGCCCGCGCCGCCGGCGGATGACCGGTGCCGGTCGGGTCCGGCTCAGTCCTGTCAGAGGATCGGCCCCATGCGCCGATTTCCACGATTCGCCGCCTCCGCCGGTCTCTGCGCGTTGTTTGCCGCGGCCCTGGTGCCGGCGCCTTCCGTGCAGGCTCATGACGGAGCGACCGGGATCGTCAAGGAGCGCATGGACCTGATGAAGGCGCTCGGCGACGACGTGAAGCGGCTGGCCCGGATGTTCAAGGGCGAGACGTCCTACGACCCCGAGGCGATCTCGGCCGTGGCCGCGCGGATCGAGCGTCGGGCGGGCGGAGACATGCTCGAGCTGTTTCCGGAGGGGTCGAGCGGCCATCCGAGCGAGGCGAAGCAGGATATCTGGCGCCACTGGCCGGAGTTCGAGGCCAAGGCCGATGAGCTTGCAACCCGGGCCTCGGTGCTGGCGGCGGTGGCCGACGCGGGCAAGGGGGACGCAAGGGCCGCCTTCGGCCGGCTCGCCGGCATCCGCAAGGCCTGCCACCAGGACTTCAAGGAGGACTGAGGCCCGCTCTGAGCGTGGCGGTCAGGACCCGGCCAATTCCTCCTTCAGCGCCTCCAGTTCCAGCCAGCGGTCCTCCGCGGCGGCCAGTTCCTCCTGAGCGGCGACCATCCGGGCGCTCTTGGTCTGGAAGGTCTTCGGGTCACGGCTGAACAGGTCGGCATCGGCCAGTTCCTCGCCGAGCCGGACGATCTCCGCCTCCAGCTTGGCGATGCGCTCCGGCAGGAGCTCCAGTTCGCGTCCATCCTTGTAGGACATCTTGGTGCTGCGGGTGCGCGGCTTCTCGGCGGCCGGCTTCGCCTTTGCGGTCTTGGTGGAGGTGGTCTCGGCCGGCTTCTCCGTGCGTCGGCGCTCGCCCAGGTAGTCCTGGTAGCCGCCGACATATTCCCGGATCCGGCCCCCGCCCTCCACCGCGATGATCGAGGTGACCGTTCGGTCGAGAAAATCGCGGTCGTGGCTGACCAGCAGGACGGTACCGTCGTAGTCGGAGACCTCCTCCTGCAAAAGGTCGAGGGTCTCCACGTCCAGGTCGTTGGTCGGCTCGTCCAGGATCATCAGGTTGTGCGACTGGGCGAACAGCTTGGCCAGCAGCAGTCGGTTGCGCTCGCCGCCGGACAGGGTCGCAACCTTGGCGGTCGCCTGCCGGTCGGCGAACAGGAAATCGCGCAGGTAAGACACCACGTGCTTCTTCTTGCCGTGGATCTCCACGCTGTCGCCGCCGCCCGGGCACAGGGTCGACCACAGGGTGTCCGCCGGGTTGAGCTGCTCGCGCTTCTGGTCGAAATAGATGGTCTCGACGCCGAAACCGGTCTTCACCCTTCCGCTGTCCGGCTCCTCCTGGCCCAGCAGCATGCGCAGCAGGGTGGTCTTGCCGGCGCCGTTCGGGCCGATGATGCCGATCCGGTCCTTGCGCCGCACGGTGAACGACACGTCGTCGGCGACCGACTTCTCCACGCCGCGCTCGTCGATGAAGCGCTTTGTGAGGTTGATCGCCTCCATCACCAGACTGCCGCTGCGGCTGGCCTCGCCGGCGTCGATCTTCATGCCTTCCGGCCGTTTGATCCGCTCGGCCCGCTCCTGGCGCAGGTCGAGCAGGCCGCGCACCCGACCCATGTTGCGCTTACGCCGGGCCGTGAGCCCTTCGCGTAGCCAGCGGGTCTCCTCGGCGATCTGCCGGTTCAGCTTGTGCGCCTGCACCTCCTCGTCGGCGATGAGCTTCTCCGCCCAGTCGGGAAAGGCGTCGATGCCCTCGTTCAGCCGATGCAGCTGGCCGCGCTCCAACCACAGGGTGCGGTTGGCCAGACGGCGGAGGAAGGCGCGATCGTGGCTGATGATCAGCAGGCCCGCCTCCAGCCCCTCCAGCATGTCCTCCAGCCACTCGATGGTCGGCAGATCCAGATGGTTGGTCGGCTCGTCGAGCAGCAGGACATCGGGCTCGGAGACCAGCGCCCGGGCCAGCGCGCCGCGCCTTGCCTCACCGCCGGACAGCCCGCCCATGGTCCGGCCGCCGTCCAGCGACAGGCCGGAAATCGCGGCTTCCACCAGATGGTCGCGCGGCGCGTTGTCCGACGACGGCGGCAGGCCGCCCTCGACATATTCGAAAACGGTCATATCGCGCGGCGGCCGAGGGTCCTGCGGCAGATAGACGACACGGGCGCCCGGCTTGACGAACCGGTCGCCGCTGTCGACGTCGATCTCGGCGGCCAGCGCCTTCATCAGCGTCGACTTGCCCGACCCGTTGCGGCCGACCAGACAGATCCGGTCGCCCTTCGCCACCGGAAGGTCGATGTCGGAGAACAGCGGGTTTCCGCCGAAGCCGAGACCCGCCCCACGCAGGGCGACGGCCGGAGGGGCCGCACGGTCGGTCGCAGTTGCCATCGATCAGGCTTTCATCTGGTCAGGTCAGGAGATGTTCTGGTGGTCAGGTCAGGAAATGTTCCGGGCCTTCTTGATCCGATCCCAGGCACCGTTCAAGGCCGCCATACGCCCGGTCGCCTTCGAGATCAACTCATCCGGCAGGCCCTGGGCGATCAGGCGGTCCGGGTGGTGCTCGCGGATCAGCCGGCGATACGCCGCTCGGATCTCCTCGTCCGAGGCGGCATGGTCGACGCCGAGCACCGAATAGGGGTCGTCGCCGTTGTCGCCGACATAGATCGTCCGCAGCCGGTCGAAGGCGACGTCGTCGAAGCCGAAGATCTCGGCGACCCGGCGCAGGTAGATCTCCTCGTTCTCATGGATCACGCCGTCGGCCCGGGCGATATGGAACAGGCTGCCGATCAGCTCCTCCAGGACGGGGGAGCCGGGATTGAACAGCCGGGCGATCTGGTGGGCATAGGCTTCGAAGCCGTCGCTGGTCTGCCGCGCCATGTCCCAGACGCGGCCGACATTCTTGATCTCCTCCGGCGGCACGCTGAACACGTCGCGGAAAGCGGAGATCTCGTCGCGGGTGACCACGCCGTCGGCCTTCGCCATCTTGGCGCCGAGGGCGATCACGCCGATGGTGAAGGCGATCTTCTTGGTCGCCGCCTCTTCGTCGATGGTCTGGTCGTCGGCATAGCGGTCGATGGCATGGCCGCCGACCACGCCCAGGAGCGCGCCGATCGGTCCGCCGATCGCGAAACCGGCGGCACCTCCGATGATCTTTCCCCAGATGCTCACGCCGTCCCCGACCCGTAAATTTGCTTTTGGTAAGGCGGCGGGAGTTTGGCGTCCGCGCTTCCAGGGGTCAACGCCGACGGTGGCGGGACGGTTCCATTCCCGGAGCGGTCAACGGCTGCCGGTCTTGTGGGCGAAATATTCGACGATCGCCTGCTTCTTATGTTTGTCGATCCGGTGGAACTGGGCGGCGAGCTTGTCTCCGGCCGCCCGGACCACGACGGCCTCGGCGTTGAAGACGATGACCCGGCTGTCGTCACGGACCTCGACGGTCATCTTGAACTTCTGTCCCTTGATCAGCCGGCCGTCATGGCCGGAGATCAGGATGCCGGACTGGCTCCAGTTCTCGAGCGCGAATTTGCTGCTGTCGATGGTCACCGTGCCGATCGCGGCCACCCGGGGGGCAACCCGGCGGTCGCTGTCACCGGAGAAGGCGGATTTGATCGCAGACCACATGAGATCACTTCCTGATAGTCCATTGAGGCCGATGGCCCGTTGCGAGAGTGGATTTCGGGCGCATTCTGCGCGCCGGTGACTGAAGATTTGGTAAACTTCCGGTCACCAATGCGGATATTCGGTTGTGGGCCGCGCTCTTGATCTACTTGTCGTTGCCTGTGTCGAGCGGCCGGCGGATCGCGGAAGTACTGCAGAGTACCCGGGCCCGATATGCGATGCTTGGTCGCTGGCCGCGGCGGAAGTAAGAAGGTGCTGCCGCCTTGTTCCCGCGCGCCGCAATCATTAGCGTCGTCGGTCCAGTCCGTAGAGTTGAGTCACTCGGGCCGTTCCGGTCCCGAAAAGGAGTTGAAGACCATGCAGGTCGATGTCCAGCCGTCCAACGCCACCGCCCGTGACGCCGCCATGGCCGAACTGGCCGCCACGTTCGGGGCCGAGCGGATCGTCACCGGCAAGGACATCCGCAACCGCCACGGCACGGACGAGAGCTACCACCCGACCGTTGCGCCGGATGCCGTCTTCTTCGCCCGCAGCACCGAAGAGGTGTCCCAGGCGGTGACGATCTGCGCCAAGCACAAGTGGCCGGTCATTCCGTTCGGCGTCGGCACCTCGCTGGAAGGCGGCGTGGCCGCCCTGCGCGGCGGTCTGTCGGTCGACGTCTCCGAGATGAACAAGATCCTGGCGGTGAACGCCGATGACCTGGACGTCCGCGTGCAGGCCGGCGTGACCCGCAAGCAGCTCAACGAGTATCTGCGCGATACCGGTCTGATGTTCCCGATCGATCCGGGGGCCGACGCTTCCATCGGCGGCATGTGCGCCACCCGTGCGTCCGGCACCAACGCCGTGCGCTACGGCACCATGCGCGACAACGTGCTGAGCCTGACCGTGGTCATGGCCGACGGCCGGGTGGTCAAGACCGCGCGCCGGGCCAAGAAGTCGGCGGCCGGCTACGACCTGACCCGCCTGTTCGTCGGCTCGGAGGGCACGCTCGGCGTCATCACCGAGATCCAGCTCAAGGTCTACGGCATCCCCGAGGCGATCTCCTCGGCCGTCGTCCAGTTCGACGACCTGGAGAGTGCGGTAAGCACCTGCGTGCTGACCATCCAGTCCGGCGTACCGGTCGCCCGCATGGAGTTGCTCGACGACAGCCAGATGGGGGCCTGTATCGCCTACTCCAAGCTGGAGGGCTACACCGCCCGGCCGACCCTGTTCTTCGAGTTCCACGGCTCGGAGACCGGCGTGGTCGAGCAGGCCGAGACCGTCCAGGGCATCGCCGCCGAGTTCGGCGGGACCGACTTCAAATGGGCGACCAAGGCGGAAGACCGCAACAAGCTGTGGGAAGCGCGGCACAACGCGTTCTACGCCGCCCTGGCCCTGCGTCCGGGGGCCAAGGGCTGGCCGACCGATGTCTGCGTGCCGATCTCGCGGCTGGCCGAATGCATCACGGAGACCAAGAAGGATCTGGCCGAGACCGGCCTGCTGGCGCCGCTGGTCGGCCATGTGGGCGACGGCAACTTCCACCTGGTCTATGTGATCGATCCGGAGAGCCAGGAGGAGATGCGCCTGGCCAAGGAGCACAGCGACCGCATGGTGCTGCGCGCCCTGTCCATGGACGGCACCTGCACCGGCGAGCACGGGGTCGGCTACGGCAAGATGGAGTTCCTGGCCGCCGAACTGCCGGAAGCCATCCCGGTGATGCGCGCGGTCAAGCAGGCGCTCGACCCGGACAACATCATGAATCCGGGCAAGCTGTTCCGGATGAACTGAGGGGGCGCCCTTTGCCCATCCCCACCTCCGACCTGTCCCTCGACGAGGCCCGGGCGATCATCGCCGGGGCGTTCGCCGAGGCCGCCGCGCGGAAGCTGAATCCGCTGGCGGTTGCCGTGCTCGATGCCGGGGGCCATATCCGTGCGATCGAACGGCAGGACGGCGCCAGCATGCACCGGCCGGAAATCGCCATCGGCAAGGCCTACGGGGCGCTCGCCATGGGGTTCGGCAGCCGGGAGCTGGCCAATCGGGTGAAGGACAAGGGCGCGGTGTTTCTCGATGCGGTGAACGGCATGATCGGCGGGCGGCTGATACCGGCTCCCGGCGGCGTGCTGGTGAAAGACACGGCCGGCAACGTGATCGCGGCGGTCGGCATTTCCGGCGACGCCTCGGACCAGGACGAGGCCTGTGCCGTCGCCGGCATTCGGGCTGCCGGGCTGACGGCGGAAACCGGGGCGCCATCGGCGTGAGCGCGGTCGCCAAGCTTGCCCTGGCGGTCGCGGCCGTGGCCATGGTCGGACCGCTGCTGTTCAAGGGGGCGAGCCATTCCTGGGCCAGCGAGCCCTGGCATCGGGCCGACCGCAGTTCCGCGGGTCTGGCGCCGGACCCTCAGTCGACGCCGGAGGCGGTGGTTCAGGTTTACGCCGCGCCGACCTATGGCTGGCGCGGCATCTTCGCCGTCCATGCCTGGATCGCCGTCAAGGACGCGAATGCCGCGCGCTACGACCGGTGGGACGTGATGGGCTGGGGCGGCGGCCGGGTGGTGCGGCAGAACTACGACGGTCCGGACCACCGCTGGTTCGGCCGGGAGCCGACAGTGCTGGCCGATATCCGCGGCGACAGGGCCGTGGCCCTGATCCCACAGATCCGCGCGGCGGTGGCCGCCTATCCCTGGCCGGAGACCTACCGGACCTTTCCCGGACCGAACAGCAACACCTTCGTCGCCTTCGTGTCGCGCCGGGTGCCGGATCTCGGCCTCGACCTGCCGCCGACCGCGATCGGCAAGGACTTCCGGCCGCTCAGCGATCCGATCGGCCGTGCGCCCAGCGGCGGCGGCCTGCAGGTCAGCCTGTTGGGGCTGGCGGGCCTGATCGTCGCGCCGACGGAGGGGATCGAGGTCAATCTGCTCGGTCTCGGCATCGGCTTGGACATTGCGCAGCCGGCCTTGCGCCTTCCCGGCATCGGTCGGGTGGGCGCATCCGGCGGCGCGGACCGCCCACGGCAATAGCCCCCGACCGTTACCGGTCGCGGGCTTGAAATGCCGGTCTGTGAGGGGAGGGCAGGCGCCAGGCCCGCCCGTCAGCTCAGGAGATCGCCGACGCCGACAGGACCATCGTGCCGAGCAGAATGCCGTACACGAAGACCAGCGCCGGCCAGGAGGCGGCATTTCGATTATAGGTCCGGATCATTTCATCCTTCGTCATGGTCGCCTCCTCTGGGGGTCACGGAACCCCCCCATGGGGTCCCTATGAACGTACGGTCTCACACACTGTTCGGCGTTCACCGTCTAGAAACGCCATTTAACGTACGTGGCGGGAACATCAAGCAGGATTTGCAGTTAAGATCGCGTGAAGTCTGCAAAGCAGGCAGGCATAAACCGCATAGCTCGGTTTCGGCATTCGATATCCGGAAATTTCGGGAACCGCGTAGCTGCTTGTAGCCGTCGTGAGCGGGCGCTACGGTCACTGCCAAACGACAGGAATCAAACACTGAGGGACGGAGGAGCCGTGATGGCTGATTTCCCGAGCGGCGTGTGGCGCTATCCGACCGAAATCCGTTTCGGTGTGGGAGAGATCGACAAGCTGGCCGATGCCTGCGGGGATGCGGGAATCCGCCGGCCGCTGATCGTGACCGACGCCGGTCTGGTCCGGAACTCGATGATTACCGGCGCCCGCGACGACCTGCAGGATTCGGGCATGGCGGCGGAGGTATTTTCGCGCGTTCGTGGCAACCCGATCGGCGCCAATGTGCTCGAGGGCGCGGAAATGTTCCGCGACGGCGACTTCGACGGCGTCATCGGCTTCGGCGGCGGCTCCGCGCTGGACGTCGCCAAGGCGATCGCCATGGCTGCGCATCAGGAGCGCCCGCTGTTCGAACTGCATGTGAGGTCCGGTGGTCCGGCGGCGATCGACGGCTCGAAGATCGCGCCGATCATCGCCGTGCCGACTACGGCCGGGACCGGGTCGGAGACCGGGCGCGCCTCGCTCATCACCGAGGAGGAGGTGCACGAGAAGCGCATCTTCCTGCATGCCAAGATGATGCCGACCATCGTCATCGAGGACCCGCAGCTCACCGTCGGCCTGCCGGCGAACCTGACGGCCTGGACCGGGATCGACGCGCTGGCTCACTGCTTCGAGGGGTTCTGCTCGCCGGAGCTGCACCCGTTCTCCGATGGCGTGGCGCTGGAGGGCATGCGGCTGATCAAGGAGTTCCTGCCCCGGGCGGTCGAGGACGGCCGCGATCTGGAGGCGCGCGGGATGATGCTGGCGGCGGCGTCCATGGGCTCCACCGCTTTCCAGAAGGGGCTGGGCGCGATCCATTCGCTCAGCCACCCGGTGGGCGCGCGCTTCGACACCCATCACGGCCTGACCAACGGCGTCTTCTTCCCGTATGTGATCGCCCATAACCGCGACGTCATCGCCGACAAGTGCGCGCGGATCTCGGCCTATCTCGGTCTGAAGAAATCCGGTGTCGACGGGGTCATGGAGTGGATTCTGGACCTGCGCAAAGCGTTCGATATCCCTCATACTGCCAAGGAATTGGGCGTCGATCCGGACCGGGTCGATGAAATCGCAGCGGCCGCCGAAAAAGACCCGTCCACGGGCAGCAATCCGAAGCCGATGACGGCCTCGGACATGGCGACGGTCCTGCGGAACGCCCTGGAGGGAACGCTCGACTGAAGGGAAATTCCGTGCGTCACAAAGCCTTACTGATCGATCCGCTCTACCATCCGGGCGGGCAGGAGCATCTTCGCGCCCATGTCGATGTCGAGCTGCTGCTCCGCCCCGAGCGCGAGGCGGTGCTGGAAGCGGCCAAGGGCGCCCATGGCATCTGCGGCCGCTATCCGAACAAGGTGGACGCCGAGGTCATCGCGGCGGCGGAGGACCTGCTGGTCATCTGCTCGTCCGGCCGCGGCACCGACGCCATCGACATCGCTGCGGCGACCGAGGCCGGGGTGATCGTCGTCAACAACCCGGGCTTCGGCAAGATCCCGGTCTCCGAGCATGCGCTGTTCATGATGATGAGCCTGTCGCGCCATGGTTTCGAGCATGACGCGATGGTGCGCTCCGGCAAAGGCTGGTCCGACCGGCTGAGCGAGACCAACACGATCAAGGACCTCGATCAATCGGTGCTCGGCATCGTCGGCCTGGGCCAGATCGGTACCGAGATGGCACGCAAATGCATGGGCGCCTTCGACATGGACGTGATCGCCTACGACCCATATGTCGACGCCGGTGCGGCCAACGATCTGGGCATCGAGATGGTCTCCGACCTAGCCGATCTGCTGGCGCGGGCCGACTACGTCTCGGTCCATGCCGAGCTGAACGACGAGACCCACCACATGTTCAACGACGCGGCGTTCGAGGCGATGCAGCCCCACGCCTGCCTGATCAACACCGCGCGCGGCAAGATCGTCAGCCAGGACGCGCTGCACAAGGCGCTGAGCACTCGCCGGATCCGGGCGGCGGCGCTGGACGTGTTCGAGGTCGAGCCGGTGGGGGCGGACAACCCGCTGTGCCAGCTTGACAACATCATCCTCTCCCCGCATGTCGGCGGCCTGACCCGCGGCTTCATGAAGGAGAGTGCGATGACGGTGGCGCGGACCATGCTGCAGGTGTTCAACGCCGAGCAGCCGGCCAATATCCGCAATCCGGACGCCTGGGAACGGGCGAAGCAGCGCGCGACCCGGCTGCTGGCCGGGTAGCGGCTACGTCAGGTGGGCGCGTCAGGCGGGGCGACGCGCACGCCGACATCGGCTGAGGCGTCGACCAGCCAGTCCCAGAGATAGGCGGCGAAGGACGGGCGGACGAACAGCCGATAGGCGTCCTCCGCCGTCTGCTCCAGAACGATCTGGGCCAGGCCGAGCAATCCCTGGGAGCACTGACCCGGCTTGAAGGCGGACGGATGCAGGTCCTGGGGCCAGCCCTTGGCCAGCACCCAGCGGGCGGCATGGCCGGAGAGCTCGATCACCGCGTAGTTGTCCGAGAGATCGACCACCGCATGGTGAACGCGCGACATCGCCTCTTCCAGCCGGGCACACAGGGCCGGGCTGTCCCCGTCCTCGGAGACCGCCAGCCACTCGTCCGGGCCCAGCCACAGCAGGGACAGGCCCTCGGTGCAGGCTGCGGTGTTCGGCGCGGTCGGCAAGGCGACGCCCAGCACGGTCTCCACATGCCCGGCGAAGGCCTTCTCGGCATCGCCGCGCAGGTTGATCAGGCTCAGGCCCGCGACCTCGCGCAGGACCACGCCCGCATGGTGCGGTCCGCCGACGGGACCGATATGGCCGGAAAGCGGGCTGAAAGCCTGGGGTGCGGTATCAGCCATCTCGGCGGCTCCCCTCGAGATCGAAGAACACGGGATCGGTCACGGTGACCTTGATCGTCTTGCCGGCCAGCGGCACCGACAGGGTGTCGCCCTTGCGGCCGTGCCCGCCCTTGACCAGGGCCATGGCGATGGAGCGGCCGCAATTGGCGGAATAGTAAGACGAGGTGACGTGGCCGAGCATAACCATCGGCGGCTGCGGCTTCACCTCCTCCACGATCTGCGCGCCCTCCGGAAGGACCTCGTTCGGGTTCTCGGTCAGCAGGCCGACGAGCTGCTTGCGGTCGGGCAGCATAAGGTCGGGCCGGAACAGGCCGCGCTTGCCGATGAAGTCGGTCTTGGTCTTCGACACGATCCAGTCCATGGCGAGATCGAAGGGCGTGACCGACCCGTCCGTCTCCTGGCCGACGATGATGAAGCCGCGTTCGGCGCGCAGCACGTGCATCGCTTCGGTGCCGTAGGGGGTGATGCCGTGCTTCTCGCCCGCCGCCATCAGGGCCTCCCACAGCGCCATGCCGTAGCGCCGGGGCACGTTGATCTCGAAGGACAGCTCGCCGGTGAAGGAAATCCGGTAGACCCGGGCCGGGATGCCGGCGACGGTGCCTTCCTTCATCGCCATGAACGGAAAGGCGTCGTTCGACAGGTCGATGTCGTCGCACAGCTCGGCCAGCAGCTCGCGGCACTTGGCGCCGCAGATGGACGCGACCGACCACTGCTCGGTCACCGAGGTGAGGTAGACCTCCAGGTCCGGCCATTCGGTCTGAAGGTGCTCTTCCAGATGGGAGAGCACGCGCGCCGCGCCGCCGGTGGTGGTGGTCATGTGGAAACGGTCGTCGGCGAGCCGGGTGGTCACGCCGTCGTCGATGACGAAGCCGGCATCGTTCAGCATCAGCCCGTAGCGGCACTTGCCGATCCCGAGCTTCAGCCAGGCGTTGGTGTAGACCCGGTTGAGGAACTCGGCCGAATCCTTGCCGCGCACATCGATCTTGCCGAGGGTCGAGGCGTCCAGGATGCCGACGGCGTTGCGGGCCGCCATGCACTCCCGGTCGACCGCCTGCCGCATGGTCTCGCCGGCTTTGGGGTAGTACCAGGGCCGCATCCACTGGCCGACATGCTCGAACTTCGCCCCGTGCGCCTTGTGCCAGGGATCGGCCGCCGTGGTGCGCACCGGGTCGAACAGTTTGCCGATGTTGCGACCGCCATAGGCACCGATGGTGGTCGGCGTGTAGGGCGGGCGGAAAGTCGTGGTACCGACCGCCGGAATGTCGGTGCCGAGCGTGGCGGCGACGATCGCGAGCGCGTTGACGTTCGACGTCTTGCCCTGGTCGGTGCCCATGCCGGTGGTGGTGTAGCGCTTCACATGCTCGATCGAGCGATAGCCCTCGCGCGCCGCCAGGTTCAGATCGGCGGCGGTGACGTCGTTCTGGAAGTCGACGAAGTGCTTGCCCTTGTGGCCGACCGGCTTGTCGGAGGGCAGGACCCAGACAGTCCGGTGTTCGCCCATGCCAGGCTCGTCCACTTTCGGGGCGGCTGGCTGGCGGGCGGTGCTACCGGTCGCGCGGGCGGCGTCCAGTCCGGCCTTGATACCGTCCTTGACCGCCTGGGCGATGGTCATCGTCCCGGCGCATCCGCCGACCGAGGCCTGCGGGGCGTGCTTCGGGTCATGCACGGTGGCGGGCACGAAGGCGTCGAGCTCGGCGTCCCAGCGCAGCTTGCCGCGGCTCTGGCTGAACAGGTGGACGGTCGGGTTGAACCCGCCGCACATGGCGACGAGGTCGCAGCCGATCCGCCGGGTGACCTTGGCGAGGCCGGAGCCGTCGGTCGTCATCTCGGCGACGTCCACGCCCTCGACCCGGTGCCCGCCATGGGCGCCGGCGACCGAATGGCCGGCCAGGATGTCGATGCCCTTCTCGCGGGCCGCGTCCACCAGCGGACCGGAAGGCTCGGGGCGAAGATCGACGATGGCGGCCACCTGCGCCCCACGCGCGGCATAGGCCAGCGCGGTGCGGTAGCCGTCGTCATGGCCGGTCACGATCAGCGGCTTGCGCCCGGCGGTCACGCCGTAGCGCACGGCGTAGCCGCGGGCGGCGGTCGACAGCATGACCCCCGGCCGGTCGTTGTCGCGGAACACCAGCGGCCGCTCCAGCGTGCCGGCGGCGAGCACGACCTGCTTGGCCCGGATCTTCCACAGCCGCTGGCGCGGCGTGTTCGGGATCACCGCGCCGATATGGTCGGTCACCCGTTCGGCGGCCAGCAGGTAGTTGTGGTCGAGATAGGCATGCACGCAGGTGCGCGGCAGCAGGGTCACTTCCGGCATCGAGGCGAGTTCGGCCACCACCTCGGCCACCCAGTCGGGTCCGGGCTTGCCGTCGATGAACACGTCGTCCTCGGACAGCAGCGAGCCGCCGAATTCCGCCTGCTCGTCGGCCAGGACCACCCGGGCGCCGGTGCGCCCTGCCGCCAGGGCGGCGGCGAGACCGGCCGGTCCGGCGCCGACGATCAGCACGTCCGGATGGGTGTGCATGTGCTCGTAGCGGTCCGGGTCCGGACCTTCCGGCGCCTTGCCGAGACCGGCGGCGTTGCGGATCACCTCCTCGTAGGTCAGCCACATCGAGGCCGGCCACATGAAGGTCTTGTAGTAGAAGCCCGCCGGGAACAGCCGGTGCAGGGTCGAGTTCACGGCGCCGACGTCGTATTTCAGGCAGGGCCAGCGGTTCTGGCTGGACGCGTCGAGCCCGTCGAACAGTTCGATCTGGGTGGCGCGCAGGTTCGGCTCGCTGCGGTTGCCGCGGGCGAGCTGGATCAGCGCGTTCGGCTCCTCCGCCCCCAGGCCGAGGATGCCGCGCGGGCGGTGGTACTTGAAGCTGCGGCCGACCAGATGGACGTCGTTGGCCAGCAGGGCCGAGGCGAGGGTGTCGCCGGCATAGCCGGTGTAGCTCTTGCCGTCGAAACGGAAGCCGAGCGGCCTGGACCGGTCGATGCGCCCGCCGCCGAGCGTGGCATGGGGAGCGATGCGATTGGGCTGGCGGCTCACGTCAGGCGTCCTTCTTGGCGGTGAGCTGAGCGATGTCGGGCATCGGTTCGCCCGGCTTGTAGCTGGCGAAGATCTCGTGGGTGTAGGTGTCGCGGATCACGTTGAACCAGCGTCGGCAGCCGTTGGTGTGCATCCAGCGCTCGGCGAACGGCCCCTTGGTGTTGCGGCGCAGGTAGAGATAGGCCTCCCACTCCGCATCGCTGCAATCGGCGGGCACGGCGGGGCGGACCACATGGGCCTCGGCACCGTAGTGGAATTCGGCGTCGTCGCGCGGACCGCACCAGGGGCAGGGGATCAGTTGCATCTCTGTCTTCCTCCCGCTCAGTGGGCGACGCCGGCGGCACCGTGCTCGTCGACCAGGTATCCCGTGCGGAACCGGTCGAGCGAGTAGGGCGCGGCAAGCGCGTTCGGGCGGTCATGGGCGATCAGGTCGGCGAAGACATGGCCGGAGCCGGGCGTCGCCTTGAACCCGCCGGTGCCCCAGCCGCAGTTGAAGTACAGGCCCGGGACGGGCGTCTTGGAAATGATCGGCGAGGCGTCCGGGCAGGTGTCGACGATTCCGCCCCATTGCCGCAGCATCCGCAGCCGAGAGGTGATCGGGTACAGCTCCACCGTCGCTGCCATCAGGTGCTCGGGATGGTTCGGCGAGCCGCGCTGGGCATAGGAGTTGTAAGCGTCGGTCCCCGCACCCAGCACCAGCTCGCCCTTGTCGGACTGGCTGATATACATGTGCACGGCGTTCGACATGACGACCTTGTCGATCACCGGCTTGATCGGCTCCGACACCAGCGCCTGCAGCGGGCGGGCCTGGATCGGCAGCATGAAGCCCGCCATCTCCGCCAGCACGCCGGAATGGCCGGCCGGCACGCAGCCGACCTTGTTGGCGGCGATGAAGCCCCTCGTGGTCTGCACGCCGATGATCTGGCCCTCCGGCGCGCGCTCGAAGCCGGTGACCTCGCAGTTCTGGATGATATCGACGCCGAGCTCGTCGGCGGCGCGGGCATAGCCCCAGGCTACCGCGTCATGGCGGGCGGTGCCGCCGCGCTGCTGCAGGATGCCGCCCTTCACCGGGTAGCGGATGTCCGGGTCGATGCTGATGATCGGCACCAGCTTCTTGATGTCGTCCGGCAGCACCAGCTCGATATCGACGCCGTTCAGACGGATCGCCTCGTAGCGCCGGCGCATCTCGCGCCACTCATGCTCGCTGTGCGCCAGGTTGATGACGCCGCGCTGGCTGAACATGACGTTGAAGTTCAGCTCCTGGCTCATGCCTTCCCAGAGCTTCAGGGCGTGGTCGTAGAGCTTGATCGATTCGTCCCAGAGATAGCCCGACCGGATGATGGTGGTGTTGCGGCCGGTGTTGCCGCCGCCGATCCAGCCCTTCTCCAGCACCGCCACGTTGCGCACGCCGTGCAGTTTCGCGAGGTAGTAGGCCGTGGTTAGCCCATGGCCGCCGCCGCCGACGATGATGACGTCATATGCCTTCTTGGGCTCGGGCGAGCGCCAGGCCTGCTGCCAGCCCTCGTGATAGCTCAGCGCGTTCTTCGCCAGGGCGAAAATGGAATAGCGCTGCTTGGCGGTCGGCCCGCTTGTGGTCGTCCCCTGGCGTCCGGCGCTGGCGTTCATTCATCAACCCCCGAGTAAAAAGGCACTCATACACGCCGCGCTGGCCGGCGTCAGTGCGCAGAGCATCCAGGGCGCAGAGTATATCGCACGTGCAGCACGGATATGCCGGGTGCGACGGGGGACGTCGGTTTCGGGGGGATGCGGCCGGAAGTCGGGTGTCTAGAACGTGGCCCAGTCCGGCTTGTGCGGGATCACCGTCGCCTCACCGGCGGTCAGCGGGTCGCCGGAGCGCAGGGCCTCGTCCAGGCGGTTCAGGCGGATCATCGCCAGACCCATGCCGCCGCCCTCGCTGCCGCCGCCGTTATTGGCGACGACGCTGCGTACCTCGCCGGCCTCGCGGCCCCCCAGGGTGATCTCGGTGCCGGGCGCGGGCAGGGGACCGTTGATGATGATCGGCATCAGCCGGCGCTTCACCAGGCCGCGATACTTGGTGCGGGCCGTCAGTTCCTGGCCCATGTAGCAGCCCTTGTCGAAATCGACGCCGCCCAGCTCCTCGAACCCGGCTTCCAGCAGCACGGTCTTCTCCACCGCCATGTCCTTGGCACCGTCCGGCAGGCCGATGGAGACGCGGCGGCGGTCGTACGCGGCCCGGTCGGTCGGCTTCAGGCCAGCGGCTTCCAGCGCGGCCGGGCCGGCGACCTCCGGAAGCAGGACCCGCGCGCCCGCATCGGCATGGCGCGGATCGACGAAGGCCAGGCCCTCGGCGAAGCCGCTCGCCGCGCCGCGCTCGGCGGGCAGGCTGAGCGCGTCGAACGTCTCGGCGCCGAACACGGCGGCGACGATCCAGTCGCCGGACTCGATCGACATCTCGATCTTGGAGCGCAGCTTGTACAGGCGCAGCTTGCCGAAGAATTCCTCGATCCGGTCGGCGGCGGTCTCGATCAGCAGGGCTTCGCCGGTCTCGATCAGGAAGAAATCGTAGAGGAACTTGCCCTGGGCGGTCAGGAACGCGCCGTAGCCCGCGCGGTCCGGCGTGACCTTCAGGACGTCGTTGGACACCAGTCCTTGGAGGAACGAAGCCCGGTCCTCGCCTGCAATGCGGATCACGCCGCGGTCGTCGAATATGTGAAAATACGCGTTGGCCATGGGTTCCTCCGGTGCGGGAGTAGACGTAAGGCGCGCGGGGAGGGGCCGCAAGTGCGCAGCGCGTTCGCGCCATTGCCTCCGGCCCGCGGCCTCGCCAAACTCTCGTCGATTTCGACAGGAGATAAACCATGGCCCAGTCCGACAATCCGATCGCACGTCCGCGCTACACGGGCATCCCGACCTTCATGCGCGCGCCGTTCGCCGAGGACTGGAGCGAGGTGGATATCGCCATGATCGGCGTGCCCTATGACGGCGGGGTGACGAACCGGCCGGGTGCCCGCCATGGCCCGCGCGAGGTCCGCAACTCCTCCAGCCTGATGCGCCTGATCAACCAGGCGACCGGCGTGTGCCCCTACGACCTCGCCCGGGTCGCCGATATCGGCGATTGCGTGATCGAACGGCCGTTCCAATTGGAAGGCGCCCATGGCGAGATCGACCGCTACTACGAGACCGTGGTGGAAGCCGGGCTGGTCCCGCTGTCGGTCGGCGGCGACCATTCGATTTCGCTGCCGATCCTGCGGCAGATCGGCAAGGACGGGCCGGTCGGTATGATCCATATCGACGCCCACGCCGATACAGGCGACGACTATTTCGGCTCGCGCTTCCACCACGGCGCCCCGTTCCGCCGAGCGGCGGAGGAAGGCGTGCTCGACCCCAAGCGCACCATCCAGATCGGCATCCGCGGCGGCATCAACGACCGCGACCAGTGGTCGTTCAGCCATGAGAGCGGGATGCGGGTGATCTACATGCACGAGATCCCCGCCATGGGCCTCGACGCGGTGATCGCCGAGGCGCTGAAGGTCGCGGGCGACGGGCCGACCTATCTCAGCTTCGACATCGACGCCTGCGATCCGGCCTATGCCCCCGGAACGGGCACGCCGGAATTCGGCGGCTTCACGGCGGCCGAGGCCCTGCAGCTGCTGCGCGGCCTCTCCGGCGTGGATTTCATCGGCGGCGACATGGTGGAGGTCTCCCCGCCCTTCGATCCGAGCGGCAACACCGCCCTGCTGGGGGCGACCATCCTGTTCGAGCAGCTCTGCCTGCTGGCGGAGGCCTTCGCGAACCGGACGGTATAATTCGGTATGGTTGCGTAAATTATACAATTCTCTCTCTAGGCGTGCCATGAGTGTTTGGATTCGATAAGCTGCGGATCCGATACCCTGGAAGCTTGAGCGGGGACTGGTCGCCCATGTCGCGTCGCATCGCTCGGTTGGTCGCCGGCTTCAGCGCACTTCTGTGCGTGGCCGGGCCGGCATGGGCGCTTGATGCGGGGCGGATCGGCGGGGAACGGATCGGCGGACCGTCCTTGCCGGTGGAGACCGAGCCGGCGCACCGGACCGCGGCGGTCGAGAACCGCGACGCCATCGCGGTGATCATCGGCAATCGGCGCTATGCGAACGGCCTGCCCGAAGTCCTGTATGCCGAGAACGACGCCCTGGCGGCCCGCCGGCTGGCGACCGAGGTGCTCGGCTACCGCGCCGGCAACATCATCGATCTGCGCAACGCCTCCCAGGCCGAGATGCTCTCCGTCTTCGGCAACGCCGCCGACCATCGCGGCAAGCTCTGGGCCTGGGTGAAGTCGGGCGTGTCCGACGTGTTCGTCTACTACTCCGGCCACGGCGTGCCGGGACTGAGGGACAAGCGCGGCTATCTGCTGCCGGTCGATGCCGACCCGGCCACGCCGGAGATCAACGGGTATTCCCTCGATCTGCTGCTGGCCAACCTGTCGCGGCTGGAGGCGCGCTCCACGCTGGTGATGCTGGACGCCTGCTTCTCGGGCAATTCGGCCGCCGGCTGGCTGCTGCGCTCGGCCTCTCCGGTCTATATCCGCACCGAAGCCCCGGCCGATCCCACCGGATTGTCGGTGATCAGCGCGGCCCAAGGCGATCAGGTGGCGAGCTGGGACCAGGAACGGCGGCTGGGACTGTTCACCCGACACGTGATGGACGCGCTGTTCGACGGAGCGGCCGACCGGGGACGCGGGGGGAACGGCGACGGTGCGGTCACCCTGGGCGAGGTCGAGACCTATCTCGATGACGAGCTGAGCTATGCCGCCCGGCGGCTGTACCGCCGGGTGCAGAACGCCAGCGTGCTGGGCGATCCGAAGACCGTGCTGGTGCCGGATGTGCGCCGACGGGCACCGCCGGCACCGCTGGCGCAACCTGTGCTGGGGGCCTCACCGCAGAGGACGCCTCCGGCCGGGGTCCCATCCGGCCGGTATCCCGCCCTCGGGCCGTCGATCGCCGATGCCCAGCTGTTCCTGCAGACCCATTGGGACGATGTGCGCCGGACCATCGAGAGCTACTACCTGCGCCAGGGGACCGTCTGGGATCAGCGGGGCAACCCACCTCAGGTCGAGTTCGCCGAGCGCATGAAGGAGATCAGCGAGCGGCGGGTGGTCAAGGTGGCCGGCAATACCTTCGACCTGGAGATCCGCTACCGCTGGCAGGGCGGCGGAGTGTCTGACATCGCCGAGGCGGTGATGCGGATCGCCGTCGCCCCGGATGCGCTGGCGGTGGAGAAGATGTGGCGATGACCGTCCTCGCCCGGGTGATGCTGCTGCTGATCGCCTTGACCCTGCTCAGTGCGCCGGCCGTCGCGGGGGATGACTGGACGCGGTCGCTGACCGAGCCGGCGTTGCGCCTGTGGGCCCCGGTGCCGGAGGGCGCGCGGATCGCCCTGCATCCGCTCGATCCCGACGAGAGTGGCCTACCGGCGACCCTGCTGATCCGGGTCGAGCGGGCGCTCACCGCCGCGTTGCTGGACACCGCACCGGCGGCGTCGAGTGTGTTGACCCGGCGCGACCTGCCGGCGGTCTGGGAGGAGGCTGAGAGCTTCGCCGACGGGCCGCCCAGAGACCTGCTGGCGGCCGCGGCGGTGGACGCCTTGGTCGTGCTGATGGTGTCGGAGCAGAGCGACGGCGTCTCGGTGGCGTCGACCCTGATCGGCGTGCAGGACGGCGCGCTGGGGGAGGTCCTGGCGACGATGCCGCCGATCCCGCTGGCCGCGGATCTCGAACGCGCCGATGTTGTTCAGGCGCGCACCGGCGCCCGTCGGCTCGGCGTGGCGCTGGCGGAGACGCTGCGGCTGGCGGCCGATCCGGCCTCGGCGGTCGCGGCCCGGATCGAGCGCCGCGGCCGGTACAGCCCCGCCGCCGACTGGTTCGCCGCGATGGTGGCGGAACACCTGGTCCAGCGCCTGGCGACCCCGCCGCTCTACGTCGCGCGCCCCTTGAGCCGGCTTGGCGAGGCCCCGCCCGCGCGGATCGTGCGCCTGGAACTCGACCTGTGGGATCAGGGCGCGCGGGTCGACGTCCAGGCGCGGGCGGCGCTGGGTGCGGCGGAGGCGCACGGCACGGCGCGCATTGCGCTGACTTCCATTCCGAACGGCTTTCTGCCGCTGACCCGCGATGGTGGGCGGGTCGGGCAGGGGCTGTACCGGGCGGTCGGCGCCTATTTGCCGGCGCAGCGCACCGATCCGCGCGAGGTCCGGTTCGCCGCCCGCGTGCTCGCCCGGGCGGCGCTGGTCGAGGATGGGCTCGGGACCGGCGGGGGCCGCCAGACCGGCGGAACCGCCCAGGACGTCGCCGCGGCCATGCGCAGCATCGAGCGGGGCGTGCCCCATGAGGAGATCTGGCGCGACCGCTCGGCGGCGGGCGCGGAGGTCCAGGAACTGGCCGGCCGTGTGGCCCGCGTCGGCGGCGGCGACGCGCCACTTCTGGACGCGACGGTCGACGGGGCGCTCTATCGGCCGGGCGAGCCGCTGCGGGCCCGTGTGATGGTGCGCGGCGGTCGGGCCTACATTGCCGCCTATGCCTGGCAGGCCGACGACACGGTGGTTCGGATCGCCCCGCAAGGCCGCGGGGCCAGGCTGCTGGAGGCGGAAAGGCGGGCCGATCTGCCCGGTCCGGACGATGCCCAGGTCACCGCAGCGCCCCTGCCGGGATCACAGGAAACGGTCGAGGCGCTTCTCGTGGTGGCCAGCGCCGTGCCTTTCGCCGCGGATGCGCTGGCGCCGGCGGCCGGGCCGACGCCGGAGGGCAGCCTGGATATTGCGGTGCAGATGAGCGCGTTTCTCGATGCCCTCGCTGCGCTGGATCTGAGCCGGGTCAGCCTGGCGGTGCTGCCCTATCGCACCCGGTCCGGCGAGTGAGTGTCGGGGGAGCGGCACGCCGATGTGACGAAAACCGCCCTCGGCCTTCCATGGCTCCATCGAGAGCCGCGCCCCGTCCGCTGGATGGGCCAGGGAGGCCGGGAGGGCGATGCGATGAGGAAGGTGGTGGCGATGGTCAGCCGGGCGGTGGCACTGGTATTCGCGAGCGGCATGCTGATCTCCTGCGCCTCCGCGGCGACCCGCGGCCATGCCCAGGAACCCGGACGCTCGCATGCAAGCGGGCCGGTGACGGTCCTGGTTGTCGGGGAAGACGGCCACGAGAACCTGGTTCCGCGCTCCGATCCTGCGTTCCGCCGGGTGGTTTCCGAGCTGCAGGCGGCGCTGGACCGCCGCGGGTTCCGGGTGGTCGACGAGGAGGCGATCGCCGCCGATCTCGGCTGGGCGGCGCGGCCCTACCGCAACAAGGTGGATGTGCTGGAAGCGGCCAAGCTGGCCGATGGCGCCGACCGCGCCTCCGCGCGGGTGCAGGCCGCCGTCCTGTTCCGGATCGAGAGCACCTATCGCGACCTCCGCTACGCCACGCGGATCGACCTCCATCTGTCCGGCGAGGTCTTCGATACCCGAAGCAACCGCTTCCTGGGAGCCTTCGATCTGCCGACCGAGACGGTGACCACCACCGGCCGCTGTCTCACCGCCGCCTGCGCCTCGGATGCGGTCGGTACCAGGGCCCGCGATCTGGCGAGCGAACTGGGGGCGGTGTTGGCCCGCAAGCTCGCGGCCCTGGCGCCCCCGGAAGAGACCGTGACGGCGGGGGGGCGGGCGTTGGAAACGGTCTACACCGTGACCTTGCGCAATCTCTCGACGGAAGACGCTCTGTCCATCATCGGCGTCATGTCGGACGGGTTCCCGGGATTTCGCAGCTACGGCCTGCTGCGCAGCGGGACGGCGTTGCGGCGCTACGAATACGTGACCACGGCGAGCGCCCGCGAGGTCGAGCGCTGGCTGACCCTGCTGCTGGTCGATATGGGCCTCGACCCGCAGCGCGAGACCGTGCTGAGCGTGCGCGGCGGCGACATCCGGATCGAGCGGGTGCTGCCCGCCCCTGCCGCCGGCCCGGACTGACGGAACCCGGTCTGCGGCCTGGCCAAAAATCGCCCTGGCAGAAATCGCCCTGTCCGATAACCGCCCTGGCCGTTCCATGGACCGGAATGACCGATCGAAGGGGCCCCCGTGGACGACAGAGCTGTCAGCGATGCCATGACCGAGATCGGCCTTGCGCTGGCCATGGCCTTCTTCTGCCTGCTCGTCCTGGTGCTGATCTCTGTCGGTCCTCCGGACGGCGCGCCGGTCGCTGGCCCCGAAGCGCCGCGTCTGCAGACCGCTGCTCGGTGGGAGGGCCAGGGGCGTCCGGTGGGCGCGGACGAGCGGCTGGTGCTGTTCCACGGTGGCCGGTTCCTCGACCGCAAGGGGGGCGCCGTCGATCCGGCCGCGGTTGCGGGGGCGGTGGTACTCGCCGTCGATCCCGGGCTGCCGCTCGAGCGGGTTCTTGCGGCCCGGGCCCAATTCGCGGGCGGGGTTGTCGTCACGCCCCTCGATGCCGACTGGCTGAACCATCTGTCACGGGGAGTGTCGAAATGAAGTCCATCGTTCTTGTACTGGCGGTGTGTGCCGTTGTGGCAATCGGCACTGCGCCGGCGGCAGCCCGCAGCGAGGCCGCATCCCGCGAGGAGGTGCAGCGCATGGTGGTGCAGGAGGCGCAGCGCAGCGCGCGAGTGCCGGCCTCCCTGGCGCTCGCGGTGGCGGAGGCGGAATCCGATTTCGTCGCCGACGCGGTCAGTTCCGCCGGCGCGCGCGGCGTCATGCAGATCATGCCGGCCACCGCCCGTGGAGAGTTCGGCGTGGCGGCCGATGACCTGTGGAACCCGCGTCTGAACATACAGCTCGGCGTGGCCTTCCTGCAGTCGCTGATCGAGCGGTACGACGGCCGCTGGGACCTTGCCCTGTCCCACTACAATGGCGGCTCCCGCGTGGGGAGCGGGCGGGCCGCCCGGGTGATCCCGGCGACCCGCGCCTATGTCGACAAGGTGCTGGCCGCCGAGCGGCGCTATGCCCGCGACGCCACGGCGATCGCACTGGCCGACCGCGTCGCCGAGGCCAATGCCGGCCTGGAGAGACGCGCGACGCGGCAGGCGGAGGCGGCGCGCATCGAGCGACCGGACGCGGACCGCTCCGACCTGCGCCGGCGTTTCATGGTCCTTGCGGACGCGGCTCTCGCGGCGGCCGGCGGGCGCGACCGGCAGCGCGGCGATGCCATCGGCGCCGGGGCGTTGCTGGACCGGATCGCCGACCGCAAGGCCCGATTCCGCGTTCTGCTGGGCGATGGTTGAGAAAATTGGCGGGCCTGATGCCAATGCGTGCAATGTCCGATGGTCTTGATTACAGTTCCAGTCCCGGCTCCCGCCCAAGCTGTGTTCAGGACCCCGGAATGGACGGCATCTCCACCGAACGCGCGTTGCTCGCAGGCTCGATCAGCCCGGCGCTTGAGGCGGCCTTCCGGACCGTCGCCGACGCCGATCTGGGAGGCGGTCCGAAATACGCGCCGACCGTGATGCGCGCCCTGTCCCGCACGGTCGCCGCCCGCGCCTACGGCAAGCCGATGCTGGAGCTCTGCCATCTGCTGCGGGTGGCCGACGCGGTGGGGGGGCGGCACGGCTGGCCGGCGCTGTTCTTCGGGGTGCAGGTCGCCCGCGGCCCGGCGTTTCGGGCGCTGATTCAGGAAGGTGGCCGGCACTGTGACGCTTTCGATCAGGACTTCCGGCTGGAGAGCAACGGTGTCACGATCGCTTATCCCGACGCGCCTTTCACCGTGAGCTATGGGCGGATGGGCTTTCTGGCCGCCCTGCTGGAACTCATGGTCACCGCCCTTGGCTACCGGGCGGTCGATGCTGAGATCCGTGCCTGGCTCGACGCCCCCTTCGAGGCCCAGCGCGCCGCCACCCACGCCAACGCCCTGTCGCGGCTGTTCTATGACCATCTCAGGGAGCACCTTTCCACCGCGCAGAGCCTGCGGGTCTTCGCCCGGCTGATCGCGTTTCTGGAAGCGAGCCGCGGATCCGGCTTCGGCATCGACGACCTCGATGACCGCGCGGTGATGGACTACTGGTACGGAACGGTCACCGCCGGCGACGACGAGGCGACGGAGCTGCGGGGCTTCCGCATGGTGACCGAACGGGTCGGCATGCTGCGAACCGCCCTACAGGCCGCTTTCGAGCGCCACGCCATCGACACCGCCCGGTCGGTCGGCCCCGACCGTGAGGCTGGGGAGGCCGATCCCGGCACGGTGCTGGCGCTGCTGGAGGTGCATGACGAGGAAGCCGACGAGCTCCGCGCGCTGCAGAGCGAGCCGGCGGCGGCGGTCAAGTTCCTGACCCGACGGGAGGTCGGCGAGCTCGACCTGATCGCCCGGCTCGGATCCCATGCCGGGGTGCTGGCGGTGTCGGTCCTGCGTGCGGCGACCTTCGGCGCGGTCCAGTCCCGCCTTAGTCAGGCGCTGCGCCGCCACGCGCCGCAGGCCGAGGTGACCGGCCTGATCGACCTGCGGGAGTGCGAATCCTACGACCAGCGGCTCGGCCAGTGGCGCGGCCTGGAGGGGCGGCTCGAACGCATGGCCCTGGCCGCCCTCGCGGTCCTGGTGGAGGCGGATCGGGCGGAAGCGGCGCTGGAGGTGCTGGCCCGGCTACCGGCGGCCGACCTGAGCGGCCTGCGCGACCGGCTGCCCAGCGAGGCGGACGGATCGAATGTCATCGCGTTGCGGCCCGGCGGTGTGGTCGGCATGGTGGCCGCCCTGGCCGACCCAAAGGTCGTCGGCCCGGAGGTCGCCGGTCTGATCGGCGATGCCCGCAAGGCGCTGCGCGGCGTCGGGCGGTCCGGCTTCGGCCCCGAGGACCGACGGTCGGCCACGGCGGTGAACGGCATGGCGGCCGGTGCGCCCCTGGTGCGTCGTCTGCTGGTGCGGCTGCAGCATGTCCGTACCGCCGCCGAAGGCCGGCTGTCCGACGACACGTTCGCGCAGGATACGGTCCGGTTCCGCACCGGCTTCCGGGCGCTCTACGGCGGTACCGCATGACCGACCGGTGGCGGGATCTGGAGGACGACGGGCGCCGGACGGCCGAGACGATCTTCTCGGCCCTGGATGTGGCGCGGGGCCTGACGGATTGCCGTGCTCCGTCCCGGCCGTCGGTCTCGGCCATCTGGTCGGCTCTGGCGACCGGCCGCGCCCTGCCGGGCGGGATCGTGCCCGACGCTGATCTGGACGCCCTGCTGGCCGATGCGGCCTCCGTGGCCTTCCCCCGGCAGGCGGCGGCGGCAACCCCGCAAGACGGCATCGACCGCCACGCCGACGGCGCCCGTCTACGGGTCGTCCCGTCCCTGGGCGCGCCCGGCCAGAGCTATCTCGCCATATCCTTCGACGACCCCACGGCGACGGCGTCGCGCCTGATCGCGGTCGGCGACGGGGCGGAACCGCTGGTATTCGCCCTGCCGCCGCCGGTCGACGGCATGGTCCAGATACTCGTCGACAACTCGGATCCGATCCTGGTCGCTTTGGCGGATGCGGATGCCCGGCTCTACCTCGTGTGACCGTTGGACGGCGCCGGTCGCGCGCCGACCCGGTACGCGCCTGGCGCGGAGTCCGGGGACATGAGTGGACGTCTGCGGGTGGTCATCGCAACCACCGCCGGGCCGAGCACGGTCCGCCGGATCACCGCGGAGGATCCGGCGCTCCGCTCGGTGGTCTGCCTCGCCGGCACCGCCACCGCCCTGCCGATCTCCGGCGACTACGACGCCTTCGTGCGGCGGCCGACCGGCGTGGTCGAACGTGATACCGGCCAGCGGGTGTACCGGGTGGATGTGGACCGCCCCATCGACGACGGACGGAGCTGGCAGCTCGGGTTCTATCTTGCCCACCAGCTGAAGCTGGCGGACCGGCTGGCCGAGGACGATGCGCCGGCCGAGGGCATCGTCTGGGCGACCGGCACGGTGGATTCCGACCTCAAGGTTGGGCCGGTGGCGCGTGTGGTGGACAAGGCGCGCCGCTCGGCGGCACTCCTGGCCACCGGCCCGCCCGTGCTCGCCGTTGCCGCGGTCGAGCACGCCGACGATCTGCCGGCCGGGGCCGCGCCGCTGGCGGTGCGGTCGGTCGACGAGGCGCTGGCCCATCTCGGCCTCGTCGCACCGGTGGTCCGGGGCCCGGTGGACTGGGACCCGGTTGACTGGGGCCCGGTGGATTGGGGCAGGGCGGGACGCGGTGGCGGGGTCCTCGGCGTCTCGCTGCTGCTTGGGGGCGCCGCCATCGTCTGGGGGCTCTGGCAGACCCCGCGGTCGCAGCCGGCGACCGAGATGCCACCAGCCGCCGGACAACTGGCAGCCGGGCAGCCGGCGGCGCCGTCGGCCGGGAGCGTGCCGGTTTTCGCGCCCGCCCGGGTCTCCTTCGACGTGCTCGAGTCCCGGCCGGTCGGCGACGCCTGCGGACCGGCGGACGTGGCCGATCCGGGGCCGCAGGGTCCGCGCGAGGTCTGCGCGGTGGCGTTCCGTGCGACCAATGCCGGTGAGCGGCCGGTGCGGATCTGGCTCTATGGCGCGGTCCAGGGCGGGGTGCGGGAATACGCCTCGCGCCGCCGCCATACGGAGCTGGCCGTGGGAATCCTCGCGCCGGGCGAGGCCGCCGAAGTTCGGGTGCAGCCGCCCGACTGGGTGCGTCGGAGCATCGACGTGCGCGGCCTGCTCGTCCTCGCCGACGGCGACCGTCCCCAGGTCGCCCAGGCGTTCGGCGCCATCGACCTGCTGTCCAGCGCCGAAATCGATGCGCTGGTCGACGGATTGCACGATCAGGATGTGGAGGTGCGCGAGATTCTTCACCGGGTGATCCCAGCGCGCTGAAATCCGGCTCTGGCCCGTCCATGGCTCCGGTGACGAGACCGTTCGCCGGAGGTGCCAGACATGGGCAGCACCCGACACCGTTCGATCCTGACCGCAGCGTCTTCGGCGCTCGGCCTGGCGGCCCTGCTCGCCGCCTGTGTCGCTCCGCCTCCCGTAGCGCCGGAAGGGATCGGCTATCGCCAGGCCCGGTTCGCCGAGGTCGAGGCGATGCGCGCCTACCGGACCTGCCGCGACGAGGGCCTGGCCCTGGACCGTCAGGCGCGGGCGGCGGCAGAGGCCGCCCGCTATCTCGCGGTCGCCCGCACCCTTGAGCGCTGCGAAGCCGATCTGGGACCCGATGCCGCCCACCTGGATCTGGAGGACCGGATGCGGGTTTACGCGGTGGCGGTGCAGAGCCGGATGAAGGGCGGCGACGTCGCCGGCGCCCGGGAGGGGTTGGAGCGCTTCGCCGACGCCTTTGCGGGCCGCGACCTGTTCTTCGACGACGGGACGTCCTTCATCGACACTATGGGCCTGATCCTGAAAGCGCATCCGGCAGGGGTCAGGGCGGGGGCCGGGGTGAATGTACCGCGCCGGCTGGCCGACGAACTCGCCCGGATCGACCGGTGGGGCCGATGATGGCGGTACGCGACAACTGCGGTCGGGCGATTTCGGCGCTGTTGCGTCTCGCGATGCTCGTTGGAGTCCTGGGTGGAATGCCGATGGGGGCGGCCTGGGCGGAGGAGTTGCCGAGCTGGACGCCGGTGGCGAGCGAGCAGCTGGTCCGTCTTCCGATCGGCTATCTGGAGAAGGCGGTGGACCGGGATTTCCGGGACTCCTCGCTGGCGGACGCCCTGCAGGACAAGGCGGCGGCGATCGAGGGGACGGCGGCGTCTCTCGGCGCGATGCAGGCGGCGGCCGCAACGGCGCGCGGTGCCCTTCGGGACGAGAAGCGCCATGCGTTTCTGCGCGCCAAGCAGGACTACGTATCCCTCCTGGGGGCGCGTCATGATCTGGAACGCCAGCAGGTCGAGACCCGGCTGGCTCTGTACCGGCGGCTGTTGGCCCGGATCGAGCGGACCGGCGATCCGGGCGGACCGCAAGCGCCGGCGGCGTTGGCCGGGCAGCGCGCGGCGGCAATGGAGCGTTTCGCGGCGTCGCAGGCGTCGGTCGACATGAAGCTGTTCGCCTCCGCCACGGCGCAGGAAAGCCGGTACGGCCGTGAATACCGCAGACAGGCGGCCGCCATCGCCGATCTGGCGCGGGCGATCGACGCCCACCCGATGAACGCCGCGCCGCAGATCGACGGGCGGGCGATCGGCAAGCCGGACTATCTCGCGCATCTGGTGGCCGAGGCCGAGACCGACCTGGCGCTGCTCGACCAGAAGGACCTGATGCTGTCCTACATGGCCAAGCTCGTCGCCCTCGACGCCATGGCTCTGGCGGACGAGGTGGATGCCCGATCGCGGGACACGGCCGGGCGCCCCGAGCTGCGCGATGTGAGCGCGGCCGTCGATTTCTTCATAGCCCCGAACTGACGTGACGGAGGATGCCGTGATGCCGAAAACGCTTTGGGTGGCAGGTTTGAGACTGGTCCTGGGCCTCATCCTTGTCGCGGGGGGCGAGACGCGTGCCGATCCGCTGGAGAACATGGAACGGGAGCGGGCCCGGCTGATCGGGGCGCTGCTCGACCCCGGCTCGGATCCGGCCGGACGATCGGAGACGGCGGAGATCGCGCGGCGCCGGCTGATCGACCTGGAACGCATCGCGTTGCGCGACCCCAGGACGGCCGCCGACACCCGGCCGATCGCCCGCCGCGCCTTCGCCGACTACGACCTCACCTTCCTTGCCCATGCCTCCATCGAGCTGGACAGGGCGGTCCTGGACCTGTGGCTCGAGCGGATCGGGATCTCGACGGCGCGGGTAATGGCGGCCCGCATGGGGCGCCGGTGATGCCCCCGCGCCGCCCCGTCGGGGGCCTCGGACTCACGCTGGACGATGCCGCCCGCGCGACGGCGATCCTGTTGGCCGGTCTCAGCGGTGCCCTGGCACTCGGCGTCGGGTTGACCGGGGACCGCGTATCGGCGCTCGTGGCCCGCACGGAGCGGGTGGTCGGTCCCGTCTTCCTGGCCGCGCTTCTCCTCCTCACCCTGATCGCGCTGATCGCCGTGGTGCGCCTCTGGCGCGATCCCGGGGATCGGTCCTGGCACATCGTCGGGCTGCAGGCGTCGGCCGGCATCGCGACCCTTGCCCTCACCTTCACCCTGCTGGGGATCGGCCTCGGCATCGCCAGCCTTTCCACCGCGGCGCTGGGACCGGAGACGGCCGGCCGACTCGTTGGGGCGCTGACCCGGCGGTTCGCCATGGCGTTCGCCACGAGCATCGTCGGGCTGCCGCTGGCGGCGCTGCTGCGCGCGGTTCTCCTCGTCCTGGCCGCCAGGGAGCCCGACCGGGCGGTGCCGGACGGGGAGGCGCCAGGGCCGGGGGAAGCGACATGAGGTTCGTCCTGTTCAACCTGGTCGTCGGCGCCACCCTGGCCTACCTGATCCTGGCGGATCGATGGCATGCGGCCGACCCGCTCCCGGCCGTCACGACGGTGGAGCACGCGGTACCGGTGTCGCCGCCGCGCCCGGCGGAGGAGGCGCCCCTGCACGGGGAGCCTCTGCGCGGAGAGCCCCTGCGCGGAGAGCCCCTGCGCGGAGAGCCCCTGCGCGGAGAGCCCCTGCGCGGTGAGCCTCCTGGGGCGACGGTGGCTGCGGTAGACGGGGACCCGGCCGATCCGGCACCGCCGCCGGCGCCGCGCGCGACGGTATCGCTCGACCCTGACGCGTCCGGCTCGGCACACGCGCCGGAGGCGGTCGACCGCAACGAGACCGGCGCCGCCAAACCCCCGCGGGAGGGCGCCGGGGCGGGCGACGGGCTGTCCCGTGAGCTGCGCGATCTTGCACGCGAGATGGAGAGCCGGTTCCTTGCCGGCATACGGTGAATGTCCGCGGACAGGGCCGCGAACCGTCCGGCGATGACGGCCCCGGTTGTGCTGGCCCCGGTTGTGCTGGCCGCGGGCCTGGCGTGGCTGCTTCTCTTCCGACCGGAACCGCCGGGCCGGGCCGGACAGCGTGAGGAACCGCCCGCCGCGGCGACGGCGGATCCGGCGGGCAGGACGCCGTCTCTGACGCTGGCGGAGATCCGGCTGCCCGCGCCTCCGTCGACGGACGCTCCGCCGATACCCGGTGTCCGCGCGAAGCCGGAACCGACAGGGGCGCTTGCATCGCGGGCGGCAGGGGAGAGGACGGAGGAGTGGGCGGAGGAGAGCGCGCCGGAACCGCCGCGACGGACGGCGCCGGAGGGGGGCGGCGACGCGGTCGGCGAGGCGGTGTTGCGGGCGGTGGCGGCGGGCGAAGGACCGGACGTCACCCTGCTCTGGCCACGGGCCGTGGCCGATCGGCGGCGGCTTGCCGGTCACCTGCTGCGCTGCGGCGGGCTGGCGGTTGCGCTGATGGCGGGGGGACGGCTGTGGCGGCTGGACGATCCGGCCGGCAGGCCCTGGAACTGGGCTGGGGCCGGGGCTGGGGCCGGGTTTTCGCCGCTGCTCCGCCGGGCGGATGGGCACGCGGCGGAGGCGGGCGAGGGGTTGGCGGCGAGGATCCGGCGGCATCACGGGCTGCCGGGCGGGCTGCGGGGCGGGGCGCTGGTGACCCTGGTGAGCCGCGCCTATGATCGCCGGTTGCTCGGCGGACTGGCGCGGCTGATACCGCAGGGACGCCCCGTTTCCGGACAGGTGACGGCGGCCTATGCGCTTGAGGGGGAACGGCTTTTCCTCACCGATATCCGCGTCGACGGGCGGCCGCTGACGTCCCGGATCGCGCTCGGGCGGATCGGACGATGCGGCTGATTCTGTCCGCCGCCACCCTGCGGCGCATCGCCCGGCTCTGCCGCGCGGCCGGGCTCGGAATAAGTCTCGCGGCAGGCCTCGGCGCCTGCGTCTCGGCCCCCGGCCCGCCGCCGGTCGCGCATCGGGTGACGGCGGGATTCTGGCACGATCCGCCGGCCTGTGTCGTGATCCTGCCCGCCGCCGTGCGGGGCGAGATCAGCGCCCGATCGGCGGAGCGCGCGCTCGCCCGTCACCTGTCCGGGCGCGTGGCCGGGGTCATCGGGCCGGATGCCCGGGACCGGCTGACCCGCCATTGGGCGCTCGATCTGGCGTCCGAACCGGCTGCCGATCCGGCCCCCTTTCTTGCCGCCGTCGAACACCCGCGGCAAAAGAATCGACGCACCAATCCCACCTCGGCGGCACGAAAACGTTTCGCCAAACGGGCCGGATGTCCGCACGGACTCGCCCTTACCCTGCGATCCGCGCGCCATTTCGCCCTGGTCTGGAGCGAGGCGCGGATCGATCTGCGGGCCCGGCTGATCGACCTGCGCACCGGCGATGCCCTCTGGCAGGCCGACCACCGGGTCTCGCGCGGCGGCGGCGGCGTGCCGACCTCGCTGGTCGGCGTGGCGCTGGCCGTGGGCCGGGCCGGGCTGTTCGTCGCCGGACCGGACCTGCTGGCTTCGGTACTCGACGACGGACTGCGCGCGCTGATGGCGACCCTGCCCGATACCCGAACCTATTCGGCCGCCCCGCCGTCCGGAGTCCCTCCCGTACGGATCCCTTGATCCTGCAAAGCGACGGGCAGATCATGGGAGCCGGTTTTGCAAATATCGACCGAGGTGACCGGCATGTCCGGCGGCGCGTCTGGCCCATGAGCACTGGCCCATGAGCACTGGCCCATGAGCACTGGAAACATGAGCACTGGCAACATGAACTGGGATGACCTGCGCTATTTCCTGGCGGTGGCGGCGGAAGGCAGCCTGTCGGCGGCGGCGCGCACCCTGCGGGTCAATCCGGCCACGGTCAGCCGCCACGTGGACGCGCTGGAGGCCCGTTTCGAGGTCCGGCTGTTCGACCGGCGCCAGGACGGCTACGGCCTGACCGAGGCGGGCGAGAAGCTGGCCGCCCGGGCCCGCGGCATCGAGACCGAGATGTTCGGCCTGGCCCGCGCCTTCGACGCCGAGGATCGCGGGCTGACCGGCACGGTGGCGGTCACCTCCACCGAATCGCTGATCGGCCCCTTTCTGATCCGCAACCTGCCGCTGCTGCAGGACCGCCATCCCGGCATCCGCCTGCAGGTCGTCAACGAGTACCGCTTCCTCAACCTGTCGCGCCGCGAGGCCGATGTCGCCATCCGCATGGCCCGCCCCGAGCAGGGCGACCTGGTGATCCGGCGCATCGGCACGCTCGGCTTCGGTCTCTACGCGTCGCCCGGCTATCTCGAGGCGCGGGGCGCGCCCCAGGCACCCGGCGATCTGGCCGATCACGCGGTCATCGACTGGCTGGACGGGTTCCCGGAGAACGCGCCAGTGAGCTGGCTGCGTCAGCAGATGGGCGGGCGGCCGGCGGCCTTCGCCACCAACCCGGCCAGCGCCCGCCTCGCCGCCGCCCGGGCCGGGATCGGCATCGCCCTGGTGCCCTGCATGGTCGCCGAGGAGGTCCGCGACGTGGTCCGCGTGCTGCCCGGCAGCGAGATCCCGGGGGTCGACCTCTGGCTGCTGGTCCACCGCGACCTGTCGAAGCTGGCGCGGATCCGCGCGGTGCTGGACTTCGTCCACGAACGCGCCCAGGCGGACGCCGACCGCATCGCCGGCCAGACCTGATCCGGCCCGGGCCTGATCCGGCCCAGTCTTGAACCGGCCGGGTCTGATCCGGCCCCGGCCTGATCCCGCTGCCGCTCCATCGCCATTCGTCCCGTACTTTGCCCGCCGTGACATTCCTCACGGCATTGCGAGTTGATCGGTGCGAAACTGGAACCTTCAATTCCCTGAGCACTGTCTGACCACCACCGACTCACGGGGGCTGTGGATGTGATGTGGACAACTTCAGGGTTTTCGAACTGCACGCGTTTTTTTGATTTATCCGCAAATTTTAAGGTGAATATGCCCGCAGCACCCCGATCCCGGGGAATGCGCGGGTCTTGGCCCGCTGGCGGGTTCTTTGCCGCCTCGTCAATATCCACAGGCTTGACCGGGATTTTTCTGTTGGCGTCGCTGGTGTTAGCGCCGATGGCGGCGGCCCGCACGGCGGTCGATCTGGAACTGGTCTTCGCCTCCGACGGCTCCGGTTCGATCGATGACGAGGAGCTCCGCTTTCAGCGCCAGGGCTACGCCGCCGCCCTGGCCGACCAGCGGGTGCAGGAGGTGATCGCCGCCGGCCCGCTCGGGCGCATCGCCGTGGCCTTCGTCGAGTGGGGCGCGCCGCAGAGCCAGCACACCATCGTCGACTGGACGGTGATCGCCAACCGCGACGATGCCCTGGCCTGGGGCGCGCGCCTGGTGGCAGCGTCTCGGGCGGCGTACGGCTACAACTCGATCAGCGAGGCCATCGCCTATTCCGCCGACCTGATCCGCACCAACGACATCGACGGCGCGCGCAAGGTCATCGACCTGTCCGGCGACGGCCCGCAGATCGGCGGCCGGCCGCTCGCCCTGATCCGCTCGATGACCGTGGCCGACGGCATCACCATCAACGGCCTGGTGGTCGCCAACCGCAACGTGCGCACCGGGCCGAGCGGCGAGCCGCTGGACGAGCATTACGAGATGGACGTGATCGGCGGGCTCGGGGCCTTCGTGGTGGTGGCGACCGAAGAGAGGGGCTTTACGCAGACCCTGCTGGCGAAGATGGTGCGCGAGATCGCCGACGCCCGGCCGACGGGTGCCGCCACCAGACTTGCGCAGGACTCGCCGCATGAGCGCTGACCAGCCGACCCCCGACGCGCCCGGATCCGAGACGGCCGAGCCGATCGCCCGGTCGCTGGACGTACGCGGCCTGAAATGCCCGCTGCCGGTGCTCAAGGCGCGTAAGGCCATCGCCCAGGTGGAGATCGGCGCCCTGCTGGAGGTGCTGGTGACCGACCCGGCGGCGATGCTCGACTTCCGGCACTACGCCCGCCAGTCCGGCCACGAGCTGGTGAGCGCCGAGGAGGGCGAGGTTCTGCGCTTCGTCCTGCGCCGCACGGCGTAGCGCGGGCCGGCGCGCGGCATTTCCGCGCCTTCCCAATCCGCACGTCCGGCGACTAAGGTGCGCGCGGGAGGAACCAAGTATGACCGACAAAGAAACGCCCAAGGGCCTCGGACGCGGCCTGACCAATTACGGCGACAACGAATTCAGCCTGTACCTGCGGCGCTCCATGGCCTCGTCCATGGGCTACAGCCGCGAGATGCTGGACAAGCCCGTGGTCGGGATCTGCTCGTCGGGCAGCGGCTACAACAACTGCCACCGCCTGATGCCGGAGCTGGTCGAGGCGACCAAGCGCGGCGTGCTGGCGGCCGGCGGTCTGCCGATCGAGTTCCCGACGATCTCGCTGGGCGAGACGTTCCTCAATCCGACCTCCCTGATGTACCGCAACCTGATGAGCATGGACGTGGAGGAGATGATCCGCGCCCAGCCGATGGACGCGGTCGTGGTGATCGGCGGCTGCGACAAGACCCTGCCGGCCCAGCTCATGGGCGCCGCCAACGCGGAAGTCCCGGTCGTTTATTGCGCCGTCGGCCCGATGCTGACCTCGCCCTATGACGGCGAGCGCCTGGGGGCGTGCACCGACTGCCGCCGGTTCTGGGGCAAGTACCGCGCCGGAGAGGTGTCGGACGAGGGCATCAAGCGGATCGAGGGCAGCCTGGCCACCACCGCCGGCACCTGCGCGGTGATGGGCACGGCCAGTACGATGGCCTGCATCGCCGAGGCGCTTGGCATGACCTTGCCGGGCACCGCGTCCATTCCGGCGGTCCATGCCGACCGGCTGCGCGCCGCCGAGGCCTCCGGGGCGCGGGCGATGCAGCTTGCGCTCGCCAAGGGCGACGACCGGCTGCTGCCGAAGGACATCATCACGCCGAAATCGGTTGAGAACGCCCTGCGCGTGCTGCTCGCCATCGGCGGGTCGACCAACGCCATCGTCCACCTGACGGCGATCGCCGGGCGGCTCGGCATTCCGGTGCCGCTGGATCGGCTGAACGAGATGTCGGACGAGACGCCGGTGCTGGTCGATCTGAAGCCGACCGGGGCGCATTACATGGAAGACCTGTTCGCCGCCGGCGGGCTGGTCGGCGTGCTGCACGCCCTGCGGCCGCTGCTGCATCTGGACACGGTCAGCGTCGCCGGCGAGACCCTGGAGGCGCGGCTGGACGCCGACAAGACCTGGGTCGACCACGACATCGTGCGCCCCTTCGACGCGCCGTTCCAGGAGAAGGGCGGGCTGGTGGCCCTGTTCGGCTCGCTCGCCCCGCGCGGCGCGATCCTGAAGCGCTCGGCCGCCGATCCGACCCTGTTCGAGAAGGAGGGCCGGGCGGTCGTCTTCTCCGATTTGGCCGACCTGGCGGCGCGGATCGACGATCCGGAGCTGGACGTGGCCGCCGACGACTTCCTGGTGCTGCAGAACGCCGGCCCGAAGAGCCCGGCGGCGATGCCCGAGGCCGGCTACCTGCCGATCCCCAAGAAGCTGGCCCGCGCCGGGGTGAAGGACATGGTCCGCATCTCCGACGCAAGGATGAGCGGCACCGCCTTCGGCACCATCGTGCTGCACGTCACCCCGGAAGCCGCCGATGGCGGACCGCTCGGCGTGGTGCGCACCGGCGACCGCATCCGGATCTCGGTGCAGAACCGCTCCATCGACCTGCTGCTGGACGACGCGGAGATCGCCCGGCGCCTGGAGGAGATCAGGCCGACCGAGGTGCAGCCGATCCACAAGCGCGGCTACCGTCACCTCTACATGAACTCCGTCACCCAGGCGGACCAGGGCGTCGATTTCGACTTTCTGGTCTGGAAGGACTGATAAGAAACGTAACAAAGGGAGAGACCCGCATGTCCGAGATCCAGACCGAATTCGTCATGGAACTGAAGCTCCACGTCGAGATGCCGCTGGTGGCGATCGGCATTACCCAGTACGGCGACCGCCGCATCGCCCGGGTGACCGGCGGCACCTTCGAGGGGCCGGGGCTCAAGGGCACCGTGCGCGACGGCGGCGGAGACTGGATCCTCAACCGGATCGACGGGGTCACCCAGCTCGACGTGCGGCTGACCATGGAGACCGACGACGGCCACCGCATCTACATGACCTACAAGGGCCTGCGACACGGCCCGAAGGAGGTCATGGAGCGGCTCGCCGCCGGCCAGCCGGTGGATCCCTCGGAGCTGTATTTCCGCACCGCCCCGTTCTTCGAGACGGCGACCGACGGCCCCTATGCCTGGCTGACCCGGTCGATCTTCGTCTCCACCGGCGACCGCAAGCCGGAAGGGCCGGTCTATCGGGTGTTCAGGGTCCTGTAAGCGCGCACGCGCGCGGTCAAGTCCGGGGGCGAGTTCGGGGGCAAGTGCGTGGATTGATCTTCGGCTGACGGCTTGCCAAGCTGACGGGGACCCACCTTTCGACCCGTTCCCCGCCTGCATTGGAGACCGTCATGACCGGCGCCACGCGCTATGACCCCCGTCAGTTCAAGGCCCTGACCTGGTTCGACGCCACCGCCGCCTTCGCCGAGGGACGCGACACGCCGCGCGCCTATCTGGAGCGCTGCCTGGAGGCGGTCGACGCCCGCGAGCCGGTGGTCCAGGCCTTCGCCGCCCTGAACCGGGAGACGGCCCGCACCGCCGCCGACGCCAGCACCGCGCGCTGGAAGGACGGCAAGCCGCTGTCTCCGATCGACGGCATGCCGGTCGGCATCAAGGACCTGCTGGAAACCAAGGACATGCCGACGCAGCTCGGCTGCGCGGCGATGACGGGGAATTTCCCGAAACACGACAACGCCGCGGTCTGGGCGCTGCGCCAGGCCGGGGCGGTGATCTTCGGCAAGACCGTCACGGCGGAGCTGGGCGGCAACCATCCGGGACCGACCACCAACCCGTTCGACCCGGCCCGCACGCCCGGCGGCTCGTCCTCCGGCTCGGCGGCGGCGGTGGCGGCCGGGTTCATGCCGGCGGCCATCGGCTCCCAGGTCGGCGGCTCGATTATCCGGCCGGCGGCGTTCTGCGGCAACTTCGCGCTCAAGCCGAGCCAGGGCGGCATCCATCGCGGCGAGCGCCAGGCCACCTCCATGAGCACCCACGGCCCCCATGCCGGCTCGATCGAGGACATGTGGCAGGTCGCCATCGAGGTGGCGAGCCGCTGCGGCGGCGATCCGGGCCGCGCCGGCATCCAGGGACCGATGACCACGCCGGCTCCGGTGAAGCCGAACCGGCTGATCCTGCTGGAGACCGACGGCTGGGCCCGCACCGATGCCGACAGCCATGGCGCGATGGACAGTCTGCTCGACTGCCTGCGGTCGGCCGGCGTGGAGATCCTGCGGCGCGGCGACCATCCGCTGATCGAGAACCTGGAGCGGGCGCTGGTGGGCGCCGGCGATCTGGCCAACACCATCACCGCCTGGGAGAACCGCTGGACCCTGCGCAACCTGATCGACACCAAGGGCGAGGGGGTGAGCGAGCGAATCAAGGCGCGGATCGGCGCGGTGGAGGCGCTGGGACCGGACGACTACCGCCACCTGCTGCTGCGCCGGGAGCAGCTGCGGGCCGCGTGGCGGGCGCTGGCCTCGGTGGCCGACGCGTTCCTGACCTTCGCCTGCCCGGGTCCGGCGCCGCTGTGGCCGGGCGACGCGCCGGGGCAGCCGCTCGCCAAGCTGCCGACCGGCGACGCGGTGTTCAACACGCCGAGCTCGCTCGCCGGCGCCCCGGCGGTGACCATGCCGATGCTGGCGGTGAACGGCCTGCCGGTCGGCGTCCAGGTCATGGGCCAGGACGGCGACGACGCCCGGATGACCGGCCTCGCCCGCTGGATCAGCGGCAGCATCGACCCGGTGATCGTCGGTTAGAACGGTACGGTCTCGCCGTTCTGGTCCACCAGCTCGCCGCTGCGCTCGGGCGTGAGCCCGTCCACCACGGCGAGCAGGTCGGCCGCCGCCACCTCCGGCGGTCGCACCTCCAGCCCCGCCTTGGCGAAGGGGGCCGAGAGGCCGGTGTCCACCGTGCCCGGATGCAGGGCGACGCAGACCGCCTGCGGGTGGGTACGCCGCAGCTCGATCGCGGCGCAGCGCACCAACTGGTTCAGCGCCGCCTTCGATGCCCGGTAGGCGTACCAGCCGCCGATCCGGTTGTCGGAGATCGAGCCGACCCGGGCCGACAGGGTCGCGAACACCGCCTTGCCGTCGCGCGGCAGCAGCGGCAGCAGGTGCTTCATCAGCAGGGCCGGGCCGGTGGCGTTGACGGCGAAGGCGCGGGCGAGGTGGTCCGGGTCGAGCTGGCGCCAGGACTTCTCCGGCCGGTAGTCGCCGTCATGCAGGAATCCGGTCGCGTCCAGGATCAGCCGGGGCGGGGCACGGTGGCCGGCGATGCGCTCGGCGGCGGCGCGGATCGAGCGCTCGTCCAGCAGGTCGAGCGGCGGATCGCCGCGCCGCGACAGGCCGATCACGTCCTCGAACCGGCCGGCTTCCCGCAGGGCGGAGAGCAGGGCGGCGCCGATCCCGCCGCCGGCGCCGATGACGACGGCGAGGGCGGGGGAGGGGAAGGGGGAAAGCTGGGTCATGCGGCGACGAAGATGGAGGCCGGACGTCCGCCGTCAAGCGCGCGGCCGGCGGGGTGCGCGCTACCGGGCGGCGGCGATGGTCGCGCGGAACCGGATCAGCGCGCAGACGAAGAAGGCACCGCCGAGCCCGCCCACCGTCAGCATCTCCGGCCAGACGATCCCGATCCCGGCGTCGCGGTACAGCACGGCCTGGGCGAAGGCCACGAAATGGGTGGCCGGCGAGGCGAGCATCACGGTGCGCAGCGGCTCCGGCATGCTCTCCAGCGGCGTGGTGGCGCCGGACAGCAGGTTCAGGACGACGAAGACCGGGATCGCCAGCAGACCGAACTGCGGCATGGTCGTCGCGATGGTCGACAGCATGACGCCCAGCGAGGTGATGGCGAACAGGTAGATCCCGGCGCCCAGTGCGAACAGCCAGAGCGACCCGGCGACCGGCACCCCCAGGCCGATCTGCACGACCAGGGTGAGCGACAGGATGGCCGCCAGCAGGATCACCAGCCCGTTCGCCCAGATCTTGGCCAGCACGATCTCCGCCGGCCGCACCGGCATCGCCAGCAGATGCTCCAGGGTGCCGTGCTCGCGCTCGCGGATCACCGCGGCACCGGACAGGATCACCGCCAGGGTCGTCAGGTTGTTGATGACCTGCATCACCGAGGTGAACCAGCTCGATTCCAGGTTCGGATTGAACCGGGCGCGCACGGTCAGGGTGGTCGGCGCGGCGACCTGGTCCTCGGCCCGGCCGAGAAAGTCGGCGACCTCGGCCTGGATTATGCTGCTGATGTAGCGCGTCCCGTTGCCGGCCAGGGTCATGGCGGTCGCGTCGACGTTGAGCTGGATGGTCGGCGCGCGGCCGGCCAGCACGTCGGCCTGCAGGCCGGGCGGGATGTCGAGCGCGAAGGAGGCGCGGCCGCTGTCGAGGACCCGGTCGAGCGCGTCGAGCCCGATCAGTTCCGCCGGCCGGAAATGCGGCGGCAGCAGCGCACCGCGGATCCGCTGCGACAGGACCGAGCGGTCCTCGTCGACCACCGACACCACCGCGTTGCTCAGCTCGGTCTGCTGGCCGCGCGCGACGGTGTAGATCGCCACGGTGAAGGTGTAGGCGATCAGCCCGACCAGGACGAGGTCGCGCGACAGGCTGTACAGCTCCTTCACGCCGAGCCGGACCGTGTTCCGGAGCAGGCGCGTCATCTCAGTCCTCCTGCTTGCGCAGCAGCACCGACGCGGCGACCCAGTAGGCCGCGACGAAGCCCGCGAGGATGAGGTGGTTGGGATAGAGTCGGGCGAGGTCCAGGCCCTTGTTGAACACACCGGTGGCGATGTTCTGGAAATACAGCGACGGGAAGCCGTGGCCGATCACCCGCGCCGCCCCCTCCAGGGCGGCCGCCGGATACATCATGCCGGAGAAGTTCACCGCCGGGATCATGACGATGATCGCCGTGGCGAAGATCGCCGCGATCTGCGAGCGTACGAAGGTCGAGACCACCAGCCCGAACGCGGTCGCCGCGGTGGTGTAGAGCAGGGCGCCGGCGAGCAGGGCGACGGGGCCCCCGGCGAAGGGCACGCCGAACAGGCCGAGCATCAGTGCGAGCAGGCAGGCGACGCTCAGCATCGCCACGCCGATATAGGGAAGCTGCTTGCCGATCAGGAACTCGATGCGGCGTACCGGGGCGGCGTAGAAGTTGGTGATCGAGCCCAGCTCCTTCTCGCGCACCACGCCGAGGGCGGTGAGCATGGCCGGGATCATGATGAGCAGCATCATCAGCACGCCCGGCGCGATCGCGTCGGTCGAGCGGAACGCCTGATTGTAGCGGAACCGGGTCTCGACGGTGACCGGGGGCAGCGCCGCGGCGTGCCCGGTCTCGGTCATCGCGTATTCCTCCAGATAACCCTGGAAGGCGGCCTCCAGGTAGCCGCGGATGGTCTCCGCCCGCACCGGATTGGCGCCGTCCAGCCAGCCGGCGAGCTCCGGGCTGTGGCCGGCGAGCAGATCGCGCCCGAAGCCCGGCGGGACCACCACCGCCAGGGCGATGCGGCCGGCGCTCATCTGCCGGTCGAGATCGGCGAAGCCGCTCAGCGCCGGCGCCTCCGCGAAGTAGGGGGAACTGGAGAGCTGCCGCAGGAACATCCGGCTTTCCCGCGAGCGGTCCTGGTCGAGGGCGGCATAGGTCAGGCTGTCGACGTCGAAGGAGATGCCGTAGCCCATGGCCAGCATCAGGATCAGCGGGCCGAGCAGGGCGAAGCTCAGCAGGATCGGGTCGCGCCACAGCTCCAGCGCCTCGCGCCGGGCGAAGGCCCAGCAGCGCCGCGGCGAGAAGATTCCGACGGGGCCGGCATCCGACGTCCGGCCCGGCGACGGGGCGGCTTCCTGCGGCGGTTCCGAGGCCGAAGATTCCCTGGCCGGGGGCTCCGCCTGCTCCAGATAGCGGATGAAGGCCTCCTCCAGCGATGCCGCCCCCTGCTCGGCGCGCAGGGTCTCCGGCGCGCCGACCGCCAGCACCCGTCCCGCATGCATCAGCGAGACCCGGTCGCAGCGGGTCACCTCCTCCATCAGATGGGTGGAGATGAAGATCGTCACCCCGCCGTTGCGCGACAGGTCGTAGAGCAGGTCCCAGAACCGGTCCCGCGCGATCGGATCGACCCCGCTGGTGGGCTCGTCCAGGATCAGCATGTCCGGCTCGTGCAGCATCGCCACCGCGAGCTGGAGCCGCTGGCGCACGCCGATTGGCAGGCGGTCCGGGCGCGCGTCGGCGACCTCGCCGAGATCGAACTGCTCCAGCAGCGCCGCGACCCGCCGGCGCTTGCGGTCGGGCGCCAGCGCGAACAGGTCGGCATGCATGTCCAGGTTCTGGCGGGTCGACAGCTCGGCATAGAGCGAGAAGGACTGCGACATGTAGCCGACCCTTCGCCGCATGTCGTTGCCCAGCGCGTCGTTGCCCAGCGCGGTCACCGGCGAGCCGAACACCCGGGCCTCGCCCTCCGTCGGCGCCAGCAGGCCGGTCAGCATCTTCATGGTCGTCGTCTTGCCGCAGCCGTTCGAGCCGAGAAAGCCGAAGATCTCCCCGGCCTCGATCCGGAAGCTGACCCGGTCGACGGCGGTGAAGTCGCCGAACCGCTTGACCAGGCCCTCGGCCTCGATCGCCGGCGGCCCGTCGACGGCCCTGCGCGGCGGCAGCGCGGCGTCTGTCGGCGCCCGCACGGGCGTGGGCAGCAGCGCCACGAAGGCCTCGTCGAGGGTGGCGGTGCCGGTCGCCTCCTGGATCTCCCGCGCGGTCCCGCGCGCCAGGACGCGTCCGTGGTCGAGTGCGACGATCGTGTCGAAGGTCTCCGCCTCCGACATCTGGGCGGTGGCGACCACCAGGCTCATGCCGGGGCGCCGCGCGCGGATCCGGTCGATCAGGCGCCAGAACTGCACGCGCGACAGCGGGTCGATGCCGGTGGTCGGCTCGTCCAGGATCATCAGGTCCGGGTCGTGCACCAGGGCGCAGCACAGGGCGAGCTTCTGCTTCATGCCGCCGGACAGCTTGCCGGCGGGCCGGTCGCGGAACGCGGCGATGCCGGTGGCGTCCAGCAGCTCGTCGATATGCCGCGCGCGCTCCTGCGGCGACTGGCCGTACAGCCGGGCGAAGAAATCGACGTTCTCGGCCACCGACAGGGTCGGATAGAGGTTCCGGCCCAGGCCCTGCGGCATGTAGGCGATGCGTCCGCTGACGGCGGCGCGCCGGTCGGCCCGGGCCAGGTCCGCCCCGAGCACGGTGACGCTGCCCTGCTGGATCCGGCGGATGCCGGCGATCAGGCCGAGCAGGGTCGACTTGCCGACCCCGTCCGGACCGATCAGACCCAGGCTGCCGCCGGGCGGCAGGGAGAGCGAGATGTCCGACAGCGCCTCGGTCGGCCCGTAGCGGTGCGACACGCCCTCCAGGCGGATGCAGGGTGCCGGATCGGTAGGGCCCGGTTCGGTAGGGGTCGGGTCAGTCGGGGCCGGGTCAGGGCGCATCGGGCAGCCGCACCGCCAGGTCCTCGGGCCACGCCGCGTCCGGATCGACGCGGATATAGGCGACGCCCGGCACCCCGGTCTTCACGATCGCCCGGTGGCGCTCCAGCACCTCGGGCGGGATCGTCACCTTGACCCGGAACATCAGCTTCTCGCGCTCGCTCGCGGTCTCCACGTAGCGCGGGGTGAACTGCGCCTGCGAGGCGACGAAGGTCACGGCGGCCGGGACCACATATTCCGGGGCCGCGTCGAACACCAGCCGGGCCTCGGCGCCGTAGGGGAGGCGGCCGGCGGCATCGGTCGGCAGATAGACCGTCATGTAGACGTCGGTCAGGTCGAGCAGGGAGATCACCCGGCCGCCGGCGGCGACGATCTCGCCGGTTTCCGCCAGCCGGTACTGCACCCGGCCGGCGCGGGGCGCCCGCAGGAAATGCTCGTCGCGGTCCGCCGCGATCCGCTCCACGGTGGCCCTGGCGGCCTCGATGGACGCCTTGGCCCGGGCGATCCCCGCGCGGGCCGAGGCGACGGCGGCGACCGCCGTCGCATGCTCGGCCCGGCGCAGGTCCACGGTCTCGGCGGCGGTATGTCCGCGTTCGGCCAACTGCTCGGCCCTGTGCAGCTCGCGTTCGGCGAAGATCCGCTCGCTCTCGCGCTGGGCCAGCACGGCGTTCGCCTCGTTCAGGCCCTCCTCGGTCTGTCGGACGATGGCCTCCGCCTCGCGCAGCCGGGCATCGACCTCGGCGGCATCCAGCACGGCCACCACGTCGCCGGCCTCGACCATCTCCCCTTCGCGCACCAGGACCGCGTCCAGCCGTCCCGGGAACTTGGCGGCGATGTCGATCCGCTCGGCCTCGGTCCGGCCGTTCGCGCTGACCAGGCCGGCCGGCAGATCGTCGTGCTCCCGGGCGTGCCAGTACCAGACGGCGGCGGCCACGGCGCCGAGAACGAGCAGAACCGGCAGGCTCTTTCGCATGGGATGCAGACTTCCTGAAAAGGTTGTGACGCCAAATCTCGCGGCAAGCCTATCAGGCTTGGCGGCGGTTGATTTTGCGCTGCATCAAATCGCCGGTGGAGGGTATCGGCCGCATTGATGCAAATCAATTCGTGGTGGCCGCGACCTGCTAGGATCGGTCAGATCAGGAAAACGGAGGTCACGTCATGGTCACGTTGCTACGTACGGTTCTTCTCGCGGCGGCAGCGCTGCTGTTCGTCAGTCTCCCGGCCGCGGCCCAGCAGGCGGGTTCCGACGCCGGTCCGGCGGCACAGAAGGTCATCGAGCAGGTCGAGCAGCAGGTCGATTCCACATTCGTCCTCACCACCGACCAGCTGGTCGCGATCGCCGGCGGCGCGCTGGTCGGGGCAATCGCCGCCGACCTCGTGCTGCACGGCGGTGCCGGCGCCCTGCTGGGCGCGGTTGCCGGCGGGCTGATCGGGAACTGGCTCTACGTCCCGTCGGCGCCGGTGCCCGACGGCTCCTGAAGGCCGGGCGGCCTCAGGTGCAGCTCAGGTTTCACGGCGCCGCCCATTGCGTCACCGGCTCCTGCTACGAGATCGAGACGGGGGCCGCCCGGATCCTGGTGGATTGCGGGTTGTTCCAGGGCTCGAAATCGGAGCGGGAGCTGAATTACGGCGACTTCCCCTTCGATCCCGCCGCGATCGACGCGGTCGTGCTGACCCACGCGCATATCGACCACAGCGGCCTGCTGCCGAAGCTGGTCAGGCAGGGATTCGCCGGATCGATCCACGCCACCCGGGCGACGGTGGACCTGTGCTCGGTGATGCTGCCGGATTCCGCCCATATCCAGGAGGTCGAGGTCGAGCGGCTGAACCGCCGCAATGCCCAGCGCGGCCGCGAGCCGGTTTCGCCGATCTACTCCCGGCGCGACGCGGCGGACTGCCTGACCCTGTTCCGCCCGGCCGGCTACGGCGACTGGGCCCCGGTCGCCGCCGGGATCCGGGCGCGGTTCTGGAACGCCGGGCACCTCCTGGGATCGTCCTCGGTCGAGATGGAGATCGAGCGGACCGCCGAACGGCCGCTCCGGCTGCTGTTCTCCGGCGATATCGGTCCCGGCTTCAAGCTGCTGCATCCCGACCCCCAGGGGCCGCGCGACGTGGACTACCTGATCTGCGAGTCCACCTACGGCGACCGGGAACGCCCGACGGTCTCAGTCGACCAGCGCCGCGCCATGCTCGCCGAGGAGGTCCGCAAGGCGGCCGAGGCGAGCGGCCCGCTGATCATTCCGTCCTTCGCGGTCGAACGTACCCAGGAACTGCTGGTCGACCTGCACCTGCTGATGCAGTCGGGCGAGGTGCCCTCGGCGCCGATCTTCGTGGACTCTCCGCTGGCGACCCGCGCCAGCGAGATCTTCGAGCGTCACGCCGACGAGATCGAGCAGGGCGACACCCTGCGCGCCGCCCTGAACGCCCGGCGGGTGCGCTTCACCGAAACGGTGGACCAGAGCAAGGCGATCAACCGCTTCACCGGCTTCTTCGTGGTCATCGCCGCCAGCGGCATGTGCGACGCCGGCCGGATCCGCCCCCACCTGAAGGCCAATCTGTGGCGGCGCAACGCCACGGTGATGCTGGCCGGCTTCCAGGCCCAGGGCACCCTGGGGCGCATCCTGCTCGACGGCGCGCAGCGGGTCCGCATCCAGGGCGAGGAGATCGACGTCAAGGCCAGGATCGCGCTGTTCGACCTGTATTCCGGCCATGCCGATGCCAGCGAGCTGGTCGCCTGGATCGAGGGTAGGGGGCCGGTCTCGGGCACGATCTTTCTGACCCATGGCGAGGAGACCGCCCTGTCCGCGCTGCACGTGCGGCTGGCCGCGCGCTTTCCCGACGCGCGGATCGCGGCACCGCATCTGGACGACCTGTACGAGCTGAACGGCGCCGGCACCCTGGTCGCCGAAGGCGGGCGGCCGCGCCGGCTGCCGCCGGAGAAGGTGGCCCGGCTGGACTGGCACAACGACCTGTCGAAGCTGCTGCTCGACGTCTCCGAGCGGGTCGACGGGGCCGCCGACGAGCGCGGCCGTGCCGCCATCATCCGCCGCCTGCGTCGCGCCCTGGAGGAGACCGGGGAGGCGTAGCGGGAACGGGCCGTCCGTCGCTCATTTCTCCGCCACGTCCGGCCGGACGCGCGGCCGTTCGGAGATCGCAGGCGCGCCGACGGAGGCGTGCCGGGCCTCGCGCGCCGTCGTCCACAGGGACACCGCGATCCCGCCCGCCAGAAGCCCCAGGGTGACCGACAGGGAGACCGCCGGCGGTATCTTGGCGAGGTTCAGCATGTCGGCGGCGAAGATCTTGGCGCCGATGAACACGAGGATCAGCGCCAGGGCGTATCGCAGATAGGCGAAGCGGTGGATCATCGCCGACAGCGCGAAGAACAGCGAGCGCAGCCCCAGGATCGCGAAGATGTTCGAGGTGTAGACCACATAGGGTTCCGTGGTGATCGCGAAGATGGCCGGGATCGAGTCGACGGCGAAGACCACGTCGGCGAGTTCGACCATGACAAGGGTCAGGAAGAGCGGCGTGACGAAGAGAACCTCGGCGCCGGTGCGGTGGTCGCTATGGCGCACGAAGAAGCGATCGCCGTGGAGCTGCCGGGTCACCCGCAGGTGCCGGCGCATGAACCGCAGCACCGGATTCTGGGCGATGTCATAGGTGATCTCGGCGGCGAACAGCATCTTCACCCCGGTGATCATGAGGAAGGCGGCGAAGAGATACAGCACCCACTCGAACTGGGTGATCGCCGCGGCGCCGGCGACGATCATCACCCCGCGCAGCACGATGACGCCGAGGATGCCCCAGAACAGCACCCGGTGCTGGTGGATACGGGGAATGCCGAAGAAGCCGAAGATCATGGCGATGACGAAGATGTTGTCCATCGCCAGGCTCTGCTCGACCACGAAGCCGGTGAGGTAGTCGAGTGCCGCGTCGGTGCCGAGCCGGTGCCAGATCCATCCGGAGAACGCCACGCCCAGGCCGATATAGAAGGCGGACAGCTTCAGGCTCTCGGCGATGCCGATCTCGTGGGTCCGGCGGTGCAGGACGCCGAGATCGAATGCCAGCAGGGCGAGGACGAAGGCCAGGAAGCCGAGCCACATCCACAGCGGCTCGCCGATCACCTGCGCGAACAGTATGTCCATCGGATGGTCCCTGCCGGCGTCGGTCGGGCGATGGCGCCGGCACCGCGGGAGCACCGGCGGCTCTCGCGGTGGGGCGTGGCGCCAGGGCGGATCTGCCTTAGAGGGGCATCGCCTGGGCCGGAGGAACGCGGCGTGCCCGGGCCTCGTGGCGTTGCCAGAGCGCCCGCGCCACGACGAGCAGCACAAGGCCGACGGGCACCGCGATCGCGATCTCGCGCAGCATGTGGGCGGAGAGGGCCGCCTCGATCAGGAAGGCCATGCCGCAGGCGAGCAGGCTGGTGATCAGCGTGCCGGCCATCGCGGGCATGAAGTAGTCGTCGTCGGACAGTGTCGCCCTGGCGACGAACCGGTGCGTGAACACGAGCGCGAGGATCCCGCCGCCCAGCAGCAGGACGCCGATGAGGAGTTCGGTCAACACGGATGACATGGGGAGGCTTTCAACGGCTCAGGACAAGGACCGCCAGATGAGCCGCTACTGGTGGTCGTCGTCATGTGGGGAGTCCCGGGCGTTCCGGGAATGCCGACCCGCTCAGATTAGCCCCGCGTGTCCCTCACGGCGGGGCGGCCAGCCATGCAAGAATGCCGCTTCCAAATCGCAGTCCCAATCCCCAGCGACCCGAGACCCGGATCCCGGCGGCTATCGTCCGCTTGGGATTGGTGGCCCCGGAGGGACTCGAACCCTCACGCCCGAAGGCTCGCGATTTTAAGTCGCGTGCGTCTACCAGTTCCGCCACGGGGCCGTGTGCGGTGTCGGATCGGCTGTCTGTCTACAGCATATCCGTAACGCGGTTCCAGATCGCCGTGAACCAGCCCTGCCAGCCGGGGCCGAGCATGAGGTTGTGCGGGGCCTCGGGCAGGCGGAGGTGGCCGGCGCCGTAGAACCGGGCGATGGCCTCGTCCTGGCCGGGCGGGTGGCGGGCCGGGTCGTCGCGGCCGCCCTCCACCACCAGGATCGGCAGGTCCGTCGGCAGGGCGGCCGGATCGACCGGGATGCGCAGATCGTAGCGCTGGTTCAGCAGGCGCGGGCTCTCGGCACTCAGGCGGGCGGCCATGGCGGCCAATGCCTCCGGTGCCAGATGCGGGGCGTAGCGCTCGCCGGCCTGGGCCGCGCTCAGCGGCGGGCACAGCGCGCTCTCGTCGACCAGCGGCACCCGGGCGGCGCCGGGCAGGTTGCCGGGCGGCGAGGGGCAGACCAGCAGCAGGCCCGCCACCGGGCGGTTCAGCGCGGCCAGCACGACCAGCAGGCCGCCCATGGAATGGCCGACCACCAGCGGCGGCGCGCCGATAGCGTCGATGGCGGCGACCACGTCGGCCGTCATCTCCTCGGCCCCGTCGGTGCGGAACGCCGCGTCGGGCGCCAGCCCGCCATGGCCACGCAGATCCAGGGAATGGACCGCCCAGCCCTCGGCATCGAGCCGCTCGACCCAGCCGTCCCAGCACCAGGCGCCGTGATAGGCGCCGTGCACCAGCAGCACCGGCGGACGGCTATCGGCCGAGGCGGCGCCGGGAGCTGCGCTTGCGGCGCGTGCGGCCACCGAGTGCAGCCGGGCCGGGCCCAGCGCGCGGGCGGTCATGTCGGGTCGGGTCAAGCGGAGCTCCCTGGGGCGTGGATACGGCGCCTGGAACAAGAAGGCGCGACACCCGGGGGTGCCGCGCCTGTCCGGATCGGTCGGGCGGCGGGTTACTCGGCCGCGTTGGCCTTGGCCGCACCATAGACCGGCGCGCGCCATTCCGGATGCGCGCCCGAGGTGCCGTGGCAGACGTCGAAATAGCGCTCCTGCAGCTTCTTGGTCAGCGGGCCGACCTTGCCGGTGCCGACCGCCAGCTTGTCGATGGACGTGATCGGCGTCACCTCCCAGGCGGTGCCGCAGAAGAACGCCTCGTCGGCGGCCACCAGCTCGGACCGGTCGACCTCGCGTTCGACCGCCGGGGTGCCCATCTCCTCCAGAAGCTGCAGCACCGTGCTGCGGGTGATGCTCTCCAGGATGTCGCTGGACGTGTGCGGGGTGATCGGCACGCCGTCGCGGACCAGGAAGAAGCACATGCCCGGGCCCTCGGCGACCTTGCCGCGGCTGTTCAGCAGGATGGCGGTGTCGTAGTCGTCGGCAACGGCCTGCAGGGTGGCCAGCCGGCCGTTCTGGTAGTTGGCGTTGACCTTGGCGCGCATCGGCATGGCGTTGTCGGGCACCCGCATCCAGGAGCTGACCTGGGCCGAGATGCCGTCGGTGATCTTCGCCGTGCGCGGCCGCTCCTGGGCGGTGATCGCCAGCTTGATCGGGCCGGTGACGTTCTGCCCGCCATGGCCGGCGACATAGGTCGTGGTCATGATGTGGACGTTCTCGCCCTGGATGCCGTTGGCGCGGATCAGCTCGATCGTCTTCTCGGTCACGTATTCCGGCGTGATGATCTCGTCGTAGCGCATGAAGCGCTGGGAGAAGACCAGGCGGTTCATGTGCTCGGCCATGCGGAACAGGTACATCTCCTGCTCGTCGGCGTTCCAGTAGCCGCGCACCCCCTCGAAGACGGCGGAGCCGAACTTGAACGCCGCGGTGTCGACGTGAACCGTGCCCTCGTTCCAGGGAACGATACGGTCGTCCATGAACACGTATTTCGGGGTCGCCATGATCTGAGGTCCTTTTGATCTTGGTGCGGCCGAGTATTGGTGGGGCCCTCCCAAGGAAACCCGGACACGGCAGAGCACTCGATTGGGAGCGGCCAATTTATGCCCGTGGCCGGGCCGCGGCAAGACGGCTCATTGGTCCTGGAGCGCCGCCATTCCCTTCTCGCGCAGCTTGTCCGCCTTCTCCGACCCCTCGGTCAGTTCGACCAGGCGCACGGTGCAGAACAGGTCGACGGTCGACACCGTCGCGTCGTTCGCCGCCAGCCGCTGCAGCAGGTCGTTGGAGCGCTCGTCGAGCTTGGCGCCGATCTGCTTCATGGCGGTGGCGATCTCGCCCTCCAGGCCGACATCGCCGGCGTATTGCCTGCACAGGCGCAGCGAGATGATCTGTTCCTCGATGGCGCGGAACCGGTCGCGGTTGCTGGTGGCATTGTCCGGCGGGGCGTCCAGCGCCTCGATCGCCGCCACCGTCTTCGGCGCCGCCCCCGACACGATGGTCTCGCGGGCGAGGCGGCCGAGTTCGACCTTCACCCGTTCGATCTGCCGGGCGACGCCGCGCCCGCCGCCATCGGCCGCCGCCGCCTCGCGCTGCAGGGTCTTCAGCTCGTTGCCCAGGGCCCGGGCCACGGTCACCGGGTCGTCCTTCTTCATCTCGGCATCGGCGCGGATGTCGATGATCCGGTCTTCCTGCTGGCTGGCCACCGCCTCGCCGACCTGGCCCCCCATGGACTTGATCAGGTCGCCGGCGCCCTGTTCGATCAGCCGCTCGATCAGGCTCGGCAGCATGGCCGGCGACTGCAGCCGCGCCATCAGCGACAGCACCAGGATCGGCAGGCCGTCGCGGTTGATGGCGGCCGTGCGGGTCAGCCCGGCGACGACCACCTGCAGGGAGGCGTTGTTGATGTCGTCGATCGGCGGCGGCGGCAGCAGGCGCCGCATCTCGGTCAGCGGCGCCGCGATGGCCAGGGCGGTGACGATGTCGTCGAGCGAGGCGAGGACCTCGGGGCCGCCGAGTTTCTCCTGCAGCCTGGCGCGGCCGCCCTTTTCCTTGGCGCTGGCGTCGGACAGGCCCGTCAGCGCCGCATGGGTCGCCGCCCAGAACGGCCGCCCGGCGGCGTCGACCGCCTCGTCGTCGCTCGGATCCAGGCCCTTCAGCGCCTCCAGCACCGGCGCGAGGCCGGCGTCGCCCAGCAGGCCCTCCGCCTCCGCCCAGATCGGCTTCAGGGCGCCGCGCGGGATGCGGCCGAGCGCCTTGCGCGGCGTGTTCGGGTTGTACAGCAGGTCCTCGAACGGACGGCAGAACAGCCGCATGGGCGTGAACTTGCGCTCCGGCCGGATCAGGCGCAGGCGCGGCCGGATCTGGGTCAGCATGGCGATCGACGCCGCCTGCTGGGACGGCCGCAGGCGGCGCAGCTCCAGGGCGCCGACCAGCTTCTCGAACTCGGCCTCCGGGATCTCGAAGACCTTGTTCGCCATGTTGTCCAGGGAGGTGTCGCTCATGTCGCTCTCGCCTTCGCTGGGGTTCAGCCGGCCTCGCTCATCGCTTCGGCCCGGCGCCGCTCGATCCGCAGCTGCAGCTCGATGTCGGTATGGCCGGACTGCCAGTTCTGCAGCGGTTTCACGAATTTGCGCATGGCATTCTCCAGGTCGCCCCAGGCCTTGCCCTGCTGCGCGTCGAGTTCCTTGGTCGGGACCAGGGGCAGCATGCGCACGATTTCCTCCAGCGCATCCTTCTGCTCGTGGAGGGCGCCGTCGAGTACCTCTTCCCACAGACCGATGACGTGGTCCCAGCCGTCCAGCAGCCAGGAGATCCGGTTCATCCCGTCGGCGATTTCCGGGCCGACGGTACTCCATTTGGCCAGCGCCGTCTGCAAATCGTTGGCGTGGTCGTCGATCTCGCCCAGGACGTCGCGCCCCACATCGAGGGTCAGCAGGGCCACGTCCGCGACCAGGAAGGCCAGCCCGTCCGGGTCGGCGTTGGAGTTCCGGCCCCAGGCGGTGATGTTCATCCGGAACGCCTTCAGCCGGGTCATCAGGCGCCGCAGCCGGCATTCGTGCGGCATCGAGGCGACCCCGACCGGGGCGATCATGTCCGACCATTTCTCGATATCGGCATAGAGCTGCTCGGAGGACACGCGCAGGTCGCTGGCGATGCCGGCCATGATGCCGCGCACCTTCTTCTGGCCGGTGGTGGAGGACAGCTCGGCCACGGAGAGCTTCACATCGGTCTTCGCCAGGCTCTTCACCACCGAGTTGACCAGGTAGTAGTTGGTGAGCAGGCGCTCGTTCTCCTCCTGCTCGACCGCCCGTTCCGCCGCGTCGATGGCGTCCGGCCCGGACAGCCCGGTCATGGCGATCTCATGGGCGCAGCGCCGGATCTCGCGCGGGGTGGCTGCCTTGCGGGTCTCGATCATGTCGTGGAAGGCGCGGTCGTGCACGGACATGCGGAAGACCTCGCGCACGCCGGACCAGCCGATGATGTAGACGCCGCTGCTGCCGGACAGGCCGGGCACGATCACCTCCAGCCCGCCATTGCCGTTGGACCGGGCGCGCGCGAATGCCAGCATCGGCGTGGTGAACGGCACCACCACGCCGCGTTCCTCGAAGGTCGCCGGCCAGTACCGGGTATTGAGGTGGCCGGCAGCCTCTCCGTCCTTGGTGGCTGAATGCGTCGTCTGCGTCATCGGTCCTGATCCTGTTATAGGATCGGCTGCGGTGCCTTCAACCTGCGCCGAATTAGTTTGCCCTTGCCTTAATTATCATGCACGCCGCCGTTCTTGGAGGCAGGAACCCCTGCCAGCATGCGAAACCTTTTCAAGTAAAGCGTCTTTGCATCTTCCGGGCCAACCGGGTCGATTGTGACCGATTGCTTGACGCGGGGCGCGCCGAAAATCCTGCGCGCTTCCGCCGGATCGAAGCCGGCGATCTGGGTCGCCTCGAAATAGGCGGCGACGCGATCCGCCCGCTTGATCAGTTTCTCGACCGTGGCAGGCAGTTCCGCCGGCAGGCCGAAGCGGATGTGGATCGCCGCCGACAACCGCTTGTCCACCGTCTTGTAGTCCGGCCCGATGATCGCCTTGAACGGGGTGATCATGTCGCCGATCACGTATTCCGGCCCGTCATGTAGCAGGGCGGCCAGCCGCCACTTGCGCGCCAGGGTGCCGTCGATGCCGGTGGCGATGCGCTCGACCAGGACCGAGTGCTGGGCCACGGAATAGGCCCAGGCGCCGGAGGTCTGGCCGTTCCAGCGCGCCACCCGGGACAGGCCGTGGGCGATGTCCTCGATCTCCACGTCGAAGGGCGAAGGGTCGAGCAGGTCGAGGCGGCGGCCGCTCAGCATGCGCTGCCAGGCGCGGGGCGGCTCGTCGGCACGGGTGCGGCTCATGTCGGGTCGGTCTCGTGCCGGGTGGGGGTACGGTCGGCGCGGCGGCGGGCGGCGGAGCGGTCGCGCAGGGCCTGGGCGCCGGCCCGCGCCTTCGCCGAGCGCCAGGCGACCAGAAGCGCGATCAGCAGGCCGACCAGCGGTCCGGCGGCGATCAGCACCCGGGTCGCCCGGGCGATGTTGATCTCCATGACGTACTGGGTGTCGAACAGGTGCATGCAGCGGATCTTGGCGTCCTCCTCGACATAGGTCTTGGTGCATTCCGCCTTCCCGGCGTCGCGCTTGCGTTCGATGCGGACATGGGTGTCGTGCCACTGGCGGTAGGACACCAGCCCGATGCCGCCGGCCCACAGGATGGCGACGGAGAGCAGCACGGCGAATCCCAGCACGACGACGGTCCGGTTCATCGCCTTCCCCTACCGGGGGAGGGGAGACGGAGCAAGCGTCTTGCCGGCCGCTGGGGCCCGACTCCCTCGACCCGCCCTCTTGACCCGACCCCTTGACCCTTGGGCCGATCCGGGCGCACTTTCGTTGCCCAGCCAACTATTCGTCGACCGCCCCCATGACCGCCGCAACCACAACCGTCGAGGACGCCGGATCGTTCCGCGATGACATGAAGGTCATCTCGCTGATCGGCACCGCCCATTTCTTCAGCCACTTCTACATCCTGCTGCTGGCGCCGCTGTTCCCGATCCTGAAGGACGCGTTCGGCGTGAGCTACGTGCAGCTCGGGCTGATCCTGACGGTGGCGAACGCGGCGACGGGTGTGAGTCAGATCCCGTTCGGCTATCTGGTCGACAAGGTCGGGGCAAAATGGATCCTGATCGGCGGGCTGGCGGCGCATGGCCTCGCCTTCGTGCTGATCGGCATCACCGGCACCTACTGGGCGATGCTGGCCTGCATGGTACTGGCCGGGGCGGCGAACGGGGTCTATCACCCGGCCGACTATGCGATCCTGTCGGCCTCGGTGTCGGAGAAGCGCATGGGGCGCGGCTTCTCGCTGCACACCTTCACCGGCTTCGCCGGCTTCGCGGCGGTGCCGATGACCATCGTCTGGCTGGCCCAGGAATTCGGCTGGCAGGCCGGGGTGACCGCCTGCGGCGCGGCGGGCATGGTAGCGGCCCTGGCGCTGGTGGTGTTCGGCCGCTCGCTGAAGCACGCGCCGGGCTCCGACAAGCGCAAGAAGAAGGGCGGCGACGGCACGGCCGCCGGCGCCGGCGGGTCGATCATGCTGAACCCGGCGATCCTGATGTGCCTGTTGTTCTTCCTGCTGCTGGCGCTGAGCTCGGGCGGCATCAACAACTTCCTGGTCTCCGCCCTGAACCGGGTGCACGGCACGCCGGTGGACTCCGCCAATCTGGGCCTGACCTTCTATCTGGTGGGCTCCTCGCTCGGTATCCTGCTGGGCGGGGTGATCGCCGACCGCACCTCGAACCACAACCGGGTGGCGGCCTGCTGCTTCCTGGCGACGGCGGTGGCGGTGCTGATCGTCGGCACGGTGGCGCTGCCGATCTGGATGCTGGTGACGCTGATGGCACTGCAGGGCCTGACCCACGGCATCATCATGCCGAGCCGCGACATGATCGTGCGCTCGGTCACCCCGGCGGGATCGATGGGCAAGGTGTTCGGCTTCGTGTCGACCGGCTTCAGCCTGGGCGGGATCGTCGCCCCGCTGATGTTCGGCTTCCTGCTCGACCGCGGCGAGCCGGCCCTGGTGTTCTACGTGATCGCCGGCTTCATGGTGGTGTCGCTGCTGACGGTGTTCAGCGTCGGCGGCAAGAAGGACGGCGGCAAGAAGGACGGCGGTAAGAACGAAGCGGCGGCGTAAGGGGACACGCCTCCGCTCCCACCCGTCTTCCAGCCTCGCTACGCCGTTTTCCCAGCCTCGCTGTCCCGTCTTCCCGGCCCTGCGCCGGGATCCAGGAGAGGGGCAGCCGCGGCTTCGGTGATTGGCCTCCAGCGTTCCATCACGCCGACGTCTGGATCCCGGCGCGAGGCCGGGAAGACGGGGAGGGGAACGTGGGAAAGACGCTCACGCCCTCCCATGGCTCACCACATGAGAGTCTGGGTCTATATCCTCGCCAACCGTCGGAACGGGACGCTGTATGTCGGCCTGACCACCGACCTTGCGCGGCGCATCCGCGAGCACAGGGAGAAGCGGCTGGCGGGGTTCACGTCGAGAAACGACGTCACCAGGCTGGTCTATGTCGAAGAGCAGGAGCGTCTCGACCACGCCCTGATCCGCGAACGGCGTCTCAAGCGCTGGCGGCGCGACTGGAAGCTGGATCTGATCGAGCAGCAGAACCCGGACTGGCGGGACCTCTCCTACGACATCCTCGGACCGCCGGACAGCGGCTGAGGGTCGATTCCCTATTTCCCCTCCCCGTCTTCCCGGCCCTGCGCCGGGATCCAGGAAAAGGGCAGCCGCGGCTTCGGTGATTGGCCTCCGGCGTTCCATCACGCCGACGTCTGGGTCCCGGCGCAGGGCCGGGAAGACGGAAGGGGAGAGTGGGTTGCGTTACCCCTTTTTCGCCAAGGTCGCCTCGCGGTGGATGACGTAGAGGCCGCTGGCGACGACGATGGAGCCGCCGCAGATCACCCAGATATCGGGAATGTCGCCGAACACCACATAGCCCCAGAACGCCGCGAAGGTGATCTGCACGTACTGGAACGGCGCCAGGGTCGAGGCCGTCGCCACCTTGTAGGCGTTGATCATCAGCCATTGCGACACGCCGCCGATCGCCCCCATCGCCGCCATCACCCCGAGCTGCTCCCAGGTCGGGGTCTGCCAGAAGAACGGCAGCATGAGCGAGGTGCCCACCGTGCCCATCAGCGCGGCGTAGAACAGGATCGACAGGGTCTCCTCGGTGCGGGTCAGCATCCGGGTGACGATGACGAAGACCGCGAAGATGAACGCCATGAAGATCATCAGCCCATAGGCCCAGTGCACGTCGGCGAAACCCGGCCGCACGATCACCACCACGCCGACCAGGCCGATCAGCACCGCCGCCCAGCGCCGCGGGCCTACCGTCTCGCCGAGGATCGGGATCGACAGGGCGACGACGAACAGCGGGGCGACGAATCCGATCGCCACGGCATCGGCCAGCGGAATGTAGCGGATGGCGGTGAAGAAACTCATCGTCGCGGTCAGCAGCAGGACGCCGCGCAGCAGGGTCAGCTTGACCTGGCGCACCCGCAGCAGCGGCAGCAGCCGCCGGCCGGGGAAGAACATCAGCATGAAGCCGAGATGGAAGGCGTAGCGGCCCCAGGCGACCATCGGCACCGGCATCTCCTGGCCGAGCATCTTGGCCAGCGTGTCCATGGTGGCGAACAGCAGCTCCGCGGTGATCAGCAGGCCGATGCCGCGCACCGCGTTCTCCGAGACATCCTCGGCACGGGCGACGGCGGCGGGAGCCCGATCGGGCGCCGATACGGGAGGCTTGGGGCTGATCGACATGGGGCGGAAAGTGACACACGGCTGCCCCAATGGGAAAGGAGGATCACCCGATCGTTCCACCACGTCGTTTCACCCGCTCGTTCCACCCCGTCGCCTTGGTCCCCCTTCACCCGGGCGGCGTGACCGGCTAGAACACCGGCGCGGGCGGGGAAGTGGCAAACTCGGTCTTCCCTCGGCGAGGAAACAGCATATGAGCCTTTACGACAGCGAGCGGCGCTATCGGCGTCGGGTGTGGAGCGGCGTGATCCGCTTCGTCATCTATATCGGCGTCGTTCTGGCGGCGGCCACGGTGTCCTACGAGTTCGGCGCGGAGGACATCGAGGGTCAGCGCCGCATGCATCAGGAACAGCTCCTGGAGTTCGAGCAGGCTCGCGCCGCCAGCGAGCAGGAGGCGGCCAACCTGCGGGTCGAGGTCGAACGCGCGAAGCTCGCCCTGGACGAATGGGAGAAGCGCTACAACGCCGACGTGCCGACCGGCGCGCGGCGCGAGCTGCTGGACCTGGTGTCCGAGCGCCTGCAGGCCGGGGTCGATCCCCAGCGCCTGGCGTTCTACATCAAGTCGGCGGAGGAGAAGCGCGACTGCGAGGATGTGGAGACCAAGCGCTTCCTGGTCCGCACCCCGCTGTACGACGGCGCCAACACCTCGGTCACCTTCGCCAACGACGCGGTGGCGGTCACCGGCAGCGGCGACTCGGAGGTCACCGACGCCGGCCTGCCGCAGGCCTGGTTCGATCCGCACAAGCCGGTCACCCTGGTCTTCACCCGGATCGACGGCCAGCGCACCGAGGTCGCGGGCACCCTGCCGCTGCAGCAGTCCGTCGTCCATGACGGCGTGGAGCACCATTTCCTGGTGAAGGCCGGTGCGCGCGGCTTCGCGCAGGTGGCGGCCGAACGCTGCACCTATCCATGAGCCGCCGGCGCGTGACCCGGTCATGACGCCAACCGGGGCCATGAAGCAAACCGGGGACGACCGGGACGGCACGCTGTCGCCGGCCCAGGTGATGCGCAGCCTGCTGGCGCATTACGCCTCCTCGATGGCGATCGGCCTGGCGGTCGGCGGCTTCGTGCCGCTGATCGCGGTGACCCTGGAGGCGCGCCAGGTCGATCCGGTCATGATCGGCATCAACTCCGCCATGACCTCGCTCGGCGTGCTGGTGGTCGCGCCCAACGCGACCGTCTTTGTCCGCCGGTTCGGCGCCAGTCCGGCCATGGTCGGCGGCCTGCTGCTGACCGCGCTGTCGGCCCTGGCCATGGCCTTCATCGACAATCTCTGGGCCTGGATGGTCCTGCGCTTCCTGATGGGCGCCGGGGTCTCGATCCACTGGGTGGTCAGCGAGACCTGGATGAACGCCATCGTCAGCGAGCGGCGGCGCGGGCTGGTGATGTCGATCTACATCACCTCCATCGCATCGGGCTTCGCGCTCGGGCCGCTCATCCTGACCCTGATCGGGACCCAGGGGCCCGCACCCTTCGTGACCATCGCGGCGGTCACCGCCCTGACCGCGCTGCCGCTGGCGCTGATCCGCAAGCTGGCGCCGCCCCTGGCGCTGGAGACCAAGGGCAGCGTGATCCGGCTGGCCCGCGAGGCGCCGACCATCTTCGCCGCCGTGCTGACCGTCGGGCTGATCGACGCCGCGTTCTTCACCTTCCTGCCGATCTACGGCATCCGCCTCGGCATGCCGTCGGAGACGGCGATCACGCTGCTGACGGCGGTGTTCGCCGGCAACGTGGCGCTGCAGATCCCCCTGGGCTGGATCGCCGACCGGGTGAACCGGCGCGGCATGCTGCTGGTGCTGGGCACGATCTGCATCGCCTGTCCGGGGCTGGTGGCCTGGCTGCTGTGGGCGGATTCCCTGGCAGCCTATCCGATCCTGTTTATCTGGGGCGGCTGCAGCTTCGGGCTCTACACCGTCGGCGTCACCATGTTGGGCGAGCGCTACCGCGGCGGCGAGCTGGTCGCAGCCAACGCCGCCTTCGTCATGACCTTCGAGCTGGCCAACCTGTTCGGCCCGCCGCTTTCCGGCTGGGCGATCGAGGCGTGGGTGCCGACCGGGCTCATGCTCTACATGGCCAGCATTTGCGCCGGCTTCGTGCTGCTGTCGCTGATCCGGGGCTGGATGCGGGCGCGCGGCGCGGTAGGGTAGGGCAAGCCCAACAGCACAAAGGGAGATCCGCCATGGAAGCGGTCAAGGACGCCGACCACCTCTACGAGGCCGAGTATCGGGCGCGGCATCTGGAGCGCCCCGGCTTCCGCATTCAGGAGATCCGACTGTCGCCGACCCAGAAGGTGCCGTGGCACACCCACACCAATGTGGGCGACACCTTCTACGTGCTGGAGGGGACGCTGCGGATCTACCTGATGAACCCGAAGGAATCCGTCGAGCTGGTCCCCGGCAAGAGCTACGAGGTGGTCGCCGGCCGGCCGCACCTGGTGACCAACGCGGGCGAGACCTCGGTCAGCTTCCTGATCATGCAGGGCGTGGGCGAGTACGACTACGTCCCGGTGGTCTGACGGTACAGGTCAGGGCAGCGGGCCGCGGGCGTCGCAGAACTGGCCCTTCCCCTTCAGCGGGGCGCAGAACCGGATGGCCGCGTCGCGGTTCGGGAAGCCCTGGGCCATCAGCCGCACATAGGTGCCGCGCCCGTTGCCCGGGTCGAACTCGCTGGTGACCATCTTCTTGTCCCCCAGGGCCGGGAACCGGCGCTGCAGGACTGTCCAGCCCGTCTGCGCCGAGCGCTGGGACCGGTAGGACGCCAGATGCACCGCCCAGGGTCCCGACGACCCGCCGCCCGATGCGGCCGCGGTCCGGGGCGCGGTGGAACCGCCGGCCGCAGCCGCGGCGCCGCCGGCATCCAGCCCGGCGACCTTCTCCAGGCGCGAGACCACGTCCTCCAGACGCGAGATCAGGGCGTCGGCCCGCTCGGCCTCGGTGCCCATCGGCTCCTTGGCCATGCTGTCCGGGGCCATCGCCGGCGTCGGGGCGGCGCCCATGACGGCGACGGGCGGGGTGACCGGCTGCTGCACGGTCGGGCCGTCCACCGGGTTCGGCGTCGCGGCGACGGTGGCCGGCAGCTCGCGGGTGCGGTCGTTGGCCAGGGTCACCGACAGCAGCTCCTTGCGCGACTGGCCGGTGCCGAAATCGCGGACCCGCAGCACGTAGTTCTGTACCACCGGCGAATAGAAGTAGCTGTCCAGGAAGTCCTTGCGCTGGCAGTCGATGCGGAAGGTCGTGTAGGTGCCGGCGGGGACCTGCACGTCCTCCTGACCGGTGACGGCGCAGCGGTGCTCCTCCTGCCAGCCGGCCGGCGCGTTCTCGGCCGAGCCGCGCACGGAGTAGGCGATCACGTTGCCTTCCTGCAGCGGGAAGAGCTGTTCGGGCGAGCCGATGATGGTCTGCTGTCCGCGGCCGAGCTCCGGATGCGACGACCAGCGCAGCTGCGGGGTGACCAGGGCGGCGTCCTTGGTCCAGATCAGGCCGCTGTCGTTGGTCCACACCACCCGGTCGGGGGCGACGGAGACCACCTGCTCGCGGGTCGGCTGCCCGTTCTCGGTGTACACGAAGGTGTCGCCGGCGGCGTAGATCGGCGCCGGGGCCGGGGCCAGGCGGTCCTCGGGGGTGCTGCCGCCGAGACTATCGCCGATGCTGCCGACCGAGGAACAGCCGGACAGCAGGGCGGTCGCGATGGCCAGGAGAAGGAGCGGGCGGCGCTGCGCCATGCGGATCGGCCTCTCGCCACTGGGGAGCACGGATTCGTCCTGAATCATCAATATTTTGCGGTTCGTGTCAAGGAAACCGCAAGACTGGCGCCACGCAAAGTGTTGGCACTATGGTCGGAACTTTGATGGATTGACCGTCCCCGCGGCACCCGCCAATCTCGGCGCTAACCCTAGAATTCCCGTCCCTCAGCCGAGGAGGCCGCCATGGCCCTTGCCTATGAGGCAGAAATCCCGTCAGTGCGCGAGCAGGTGAGCGAGGAGGAATGGCAGATCCGTGTGGATCTGGCCTGTCTCTACCGCCTGGTGGCGTTCTACCGCTGGACCGACTCGATCTACACGCACCTGTCGGCCCGCCTTCCGGGACCGGACCATCACTTCCTGCTGAACCCCTACGGGCTGATGTTCGAGGAGGTGACCGCGTCGTCGCTGGTGAAGATCGACACCGAGGGCAAGTCCGTCATGGACACGCCCTTCGAGGTGAACGAGGCCGGCTTCACCATCCACTCCGCCGTGCATATGGCGCGTCCGGAGGTGATGTGCGTCGCCCATACCCATACCCGCGCCGGCATGGCGGTCTCGGCCCAGAAGGAAGGGCTGCTGCCGATCACCCAGAACGCGATGATGTTCTACGGCGACCATCTCGCCTACCACACCTATGAGGGCATCGCCCTGGACCTGGACGAGCGCGAGCGCCTGCAGGCCGATCTCGGCGACCGCTACGCCATGATCCTGCGCAACCACGGCCTGCTGGCCTGCGGGCGCACCATCGGCGAGGCGTTCGAGATCCTGCAGAACCTGGAGCATGCCTGCGTCGCCCAGCTCTCCGCCCAGACCGGCCAGGAGCTGATCATCCCGTCCGACGAGGTCTGCCAGCACACCGCCGACCAGTTCTGGGGCGACGGCTCCAAGCCGTTCGGCGAGCGCGCCTGGCCGGCGATGCGCCGGATGATGGACCGCTACAGCCCGGGCTACGACGCCTGACCCGGCCACCGAGCCGGGTCCTGATCCGGCCTCCGGGCCGGGTCCCGATCCGGTAGCAAGCTGGGTCGTGAACGATCTTCGGCCCCGTCCGTGCGACGGGGCCGCTTCGGTCGTTCGGCCGACTTGGATACCCCATTCTAGATTCTAGGAGATGCGTGCATGACGCGGGTGGCCGCTGATACCGTCCTGTCGGGCGGAAAGGTCTTTCTTGGCCCCGGACTCGGTTTCGCCGAGGCGGTGGCGATCTGGCAGGGGCGGGTCCTGGCCACCGGCACGGCATCGGAGATCGCCGACCTGATCGGTCCGGACACGAAGAAGATCGGCCTCGCCGGCCGCCTCGCGGTGCCGGGGCTGAACGACGCCCACCAGCACATGATGGCCGTCGGCATGGGCACCCTGGAGGTCAACCTCAAGGGCGAGGACATCACCTCGATCGGCGACATTCTGGCCGCGATCAAGGCGCGGGCCGACACCCTGGCGCCGGGCGAGTGGATCATGGGCCGCGGCTACGACCACTTCAATCTGGCCGAGAAGCGCCATCCGCTGCGCGAAGAGCTGGACATGGTGGCGCCTGACAACCCGGTCTACATCAAGCGCACCTGCGGCCATATGGGCGTGGCCAACTCCAAGGCGCTGGAACTGGCGCAGGTCCGCGAAGGCATCGCCAATCCGGCCGGCGGCCATGTGGAGGCGCAGAACGGCAAGCTGACCGGCCTGTTGCAGGAGACCGCCCAGCAGCTCGTGTATCGTGCCTTTCCGAAGGCCGGCATGGACGATTTCGTCGACGGCATCGAGGCCGGCGCGAAACTCAACCTGTCCTACGGCTTCACCTCCTGCACCGATCCGGGAGTCGGCCTGCGCGAGGGCTACCGCGACTGGCAGGCCTATCTCTTCGCCCGCCGCCAGGGCCGTCTGCCGCAGCGCATGTATCTGATGCCGCTGGCGGGGGCGACCGGCTGGCCAGACCGCATCCTCGACATGGACTTCATGACCGGCGACGGCGACGAGTGGGTCCGCACCGGGCCGATGAAGCTGTTCGCCGACGGCTCGGCCGGCGGCAAGACCGCGGCCATGTCCTCGCCCTATGCCGACGATTCCGAGAATTTCGGCATCTTCATCTACGGCGACGAGGAGATCCACGGCTACATCGCCGACTACCACGCCCGCGGCTTCCAGATCGCCACCCATGCCATCGGCGACGCGGCGATCGAGCAGGTGCTCAGCGGCTACGAGAAGGCGATCGGCAACCAGGTCCAGTCCGACCGCCGCCACCGGATCGAGCATTGCGGCTTCCTGTCGACCGACCAGATCGCCCGCATGGCCAAGGCCGGCGTGCTGCCGGCACCGCAGTCGATCTTCCTGTACGAGTTCGGAGACCTGTATCTCGACGCGCTCGGCCCGGAGCGGCCGGCGGCGAGCTATCCGATGCGCAGCTGGATCGATGCCGGCCTGCACCCCTCGGGCAGCTCCGACGGGCCGGTGTCCCAGACCAACCCGTTCCGCGGCATCTACAACATGGTCACCCGCAAGACTTCGCGGGGCACGGTGATCGGCCCCGAGGAGCGGATCACCGTGGAGGAGGCGATCGGCGCCTACACCGTGAACGGCGCCTACGGCTCGTTCGAGGAGGGGCTGAAGGGCACGCTGGAAGTGGGCAGGCTCGGCGACGTGGCGGTGTTCGACACCGACCTGTTCGCCACCGAGCCGGAAGCCTGGATCGACGCCCAGTGCGACCTGACGGTGCTCGGCGGCGCACTGGCCTACGACCGCCAGGGCGAGGCGGCTTAGGCAGCAGGGGGGGCGTAGGCGCGAGCCCTCGCCCCAGCACCTTTCCCCCTTCCCGGCCTTGTGCCGGGACCCCGACCGCCGCGCGATGGAGCGCCGGAGATCGATCCCCGGCGCCGCATCGGCCCCTTCCCGCGATCCCGGCGCACGGCCGGGAAGACGGGAAAGGGTGGGGAGGGGGCGGAGGTTACCCCCGCACCTTCCGCAGCACCGCCCAGGCCGGCGGCAGAACCGCCACCGCCAGCGCGGTCTTCAGCAGCGTCGCCGCCCAGAACGGCGCCACGCCGGCCGCAAACGCCGTCTCCGCGCCGACCAGCACCGCCAGCCAGGCGAAGCCGACCGCGAACACCGCCGCATGGCCGAGGCCGGCGGCGGCGACCGTCTTCAGCCAGGACCGGTCCCAGCCCCGTTCGGCCAGCGCGCCGCACAGCCACGCACCGGCGACGAAGCCCATCAGATAGCCGCCGGTCGGCCCGGCCATATAGGCGAGGCCGAGGCCCTTTTCCGGCGTCCCGGCGAAGACCGGCAGGCCGAGCGCGCCCTGGGCCAGGTACAGCATCACGGTGGCCGCCCCCAGGCGCGGGCCGAGCGCCATGCCGAGGACCATGATGACGAAGGTCTGCATGGTCATCGGCACGGGATAGAACGGGATCTGCGTCTTCGCCGAGAGCGTCAGCAGCACCGAGCCGGCGAGCGCCAGCCCGGCGTCGCGCAGCAGGCGCCGGGTGCGGCCGTCGACCGGCAGGGCGGTGTCGAGAAGGGTGGGATAAGCGGTCATGCCAGAGTTCCGTTGGCAGGTTGTCGAGACGCGAACGGTCGGAAGACGGCGCCGGCCTGTCAACGGTGACCCGACGTCACTTAAGGCGATTTCTCCGGTTTGACGCGGCCGGTCCCGCCCCGCACACTCGCTGCCGCCGCGGGAGCCCCCGCCGACCGGATCTGCAATCGAGCCGGAACTGCAATCGAGAATGAGGAAGACCATGAGCCGCACGACGGTGATCAAGAATTGCGACTGGGTGATCGCCTGGGATCCCGACGGCGGTGCCGAGGGCACCGGCGGCCATGTCTATCTGAAGGGCGCCGACATCGCCTTCCGCGACCACGCGCTGATCCATGTGGGCAAGGGCTTCGACGGCGAGGCCGACGTCACCCTGGACGGGGCCGGCAAGATGGTTATGCCGGGCTTCATCGACGTCCATTCCCACCCTGCCTCCGAACCCGGCAACAAGGGGCTGAACGAGGAGCTGGGCTCGCCCAAGCTCGGCCAGTCCTCGCTCTACGAGTACATGCCGGTCTTCCGCATGTTGCCCGAGGGCGCCAGCCCGGCCATGCGCTTCGCCATCCACGAGATGCTGAAGAGCGGCGTGACCACCTATTGCGACCTGTCCATGGCGCGCGACGGCTGGGTCGAGGACGTGGCGTCGACCGGCATCCGCGGCGTGCTCTGCCCGATGTACCGCTCGGCCGCCTGGACCACCAAGGACGGCCATTCCGTCGTCTACGACTGGGACGAGGCCGCCGGCGAGCGGGCCATGGAGCGGGCCATCGCGACCATCGACGAGGCCGACGCCCACCCCTCGGGCCGCATGTCCGGCATGATGGGCCCGTCGCAGATCGACACCTGCACCGCCGAGCTGATCCAGGCCTCCCACAAGGAGGCGATGGACCGGGGCATCACCATGCACATTCACGCAGCCCAGAGCGTGGTCGAGTTCAACGAGATGACCCGCCGCCACGGCATGACGCCGATCGAGTGGCTGGACGATCTCGGCGTGCTGACCGACGGCACCATCGTCGCCCACGGCATCTTCCTCAACGATCACCCCTGGCTGCACTGGCCGCAGGCGAACGATTTCGGTCGGCTGGTCGCCTCGGGCGCGGGCGTGGCGCATTGCCCGAACGTGTTCTGGCGCCGCGGCATCGCGCTGAACCATGTCGGCCGCTACATGGAGGCGGGCATCCCGCTCGGCCTCGGCACCGACACCTTCCCGCACAACTTCATCCACGAGATGGAGGTGGCGATGATCGCCGGGCGGCTGATGGCCGGCGACTTCACCAACGCCACCACGGAGCAGATCTTCTACGCCGCGACGGCGGGGGCGGCCGCTCTGATCGGCCGCGACGACATCGGCCGGCTGGAGGTGGGCTGCAAGGCCGACTTCACCGTGGTCGATTGCGGCCATCCCTACATGCAGCCGCTGCGCGACCCGATCCGCAGCCTGATCTACTCCGCCGGCGACCGCGCGGTGGAGGATGTCTGGGTGCACGGCCAGAAGGTGGTCTCCAAGGGCGAGGTCGACAGCATCGACGTGGCCGACGTGTCGGCCAAGCTGAACGCGTTTCAGGAGATCACCATCTCCGGCGTGCGCCAGCGCGACTGGGCCGGCCGCGACATCGACACCATGACGCCGATGGTGTTCGAGACCCGGGAGTAGGACGGACACGGGCGGTGGGCCGACGCTCACCGCCCGTCACAACCGGTTGAAGACCGTGCGAGGTGATTGTAACCGACCGCGGGTGCGGCTCATTAGGGGCGGGACGTCGATGCGATCGACGCCCGCAACGCAGGAGCCCGCAGCGCCATGGCCACCACCGATACCGACAGCCGCCCGACCGTCCCGCCGCTGACCGCCGCCACCGTGGGGCTGATGTTCCTCGCCGGCGCCGTCGCCACCATGGCCTTCGACCTGTGGGGACAGCTCGTCAGCCCGGCGCTCGGCTGGGCCAACCTGTCGCCCCACGGTCTGGCCAAGAGCCTGCTCGGTACCTTCGGGCTGCCGAACGGCGATTTCGCCGGCTATTTCGTGCATTTCTATCTGGTCGGCCTGATCGGCTATCCGGTCGGCTGGCTGTTCATCTTCAAGCCCCTCTGGGAGAAGGTCCTGGGCGGCATCGGCGGCTGGTTCCTGCCGGCGGCGGTCTACGGCTTCGGCCTGTGGGTCTTCGCCATCGGCGGCATCACCGCGATCGCCGGGCTGCCGTTCTTCCTGAACTTCACCGGCATCACCTGGGTCGCCCTGGTCGGCCACGTGCTCTACGGCATCGTCCTGGTGCTGGTCATCCGGCTCGCCGGGCGGGGCTGACGAACCGTCGCTTCACCCCATCTCCGACACCGGGGGTCGCGCCTGCACCAAGGCCGCGTTAAAAGGCGCGCTATGCGATCTGCATGATCGCGGAGCAGGCACGGGGTAAGCGATGAAGATCGAAGCCAAGGACATTGTCGACGCCATCAAGGCCGAGGTGACGGCCGGCGTGGAGGCGCACAAGGCGAGAGGCGTCGAGCCCACGATCCGGGTGATCGTCGCCACCGACGACGCGGCCGTGCTGTCCTATGTCCGCTCCAAGGTGAAGCAGGCCGGCAATCTCGGCATCGCCATGGAGGTGGTGGAGTTCGGCCCGGACAAGGATCAGGCGGCGTTCGAGGCGCTGATCCGCGCCTCAAACGATGACGCATCCATCCACGGCGTGATGATCGAGTTGCCGGTGCGCGACGGGCTGGACCACGACCGGGTGCTGTCGATCCTCGATCCGAAGAAGGACGTGGACGGGCTGACCACCCTGAACCAGGGCCTGATCCAGCAGGGCCGCGAGGCCGAGGCGATCTGTCCCGCGACCCCGCAGGCCTGCATCCGGCTGGCCGAGACCGTCGGCGGGCTCTCGGGCGAGCGGGTCGCCGTGGTCGGACGCGGCCCCACCGTGGGCAAGCCGCTGGCCGCCATGCTGATCAACCGCAGCGCCACCGTGACCGTCGCCCACAGCCGCACCACGGATCTGGCGGCGACCATCGCGCCGTGCCGCTTCGTCTTCGCCGCCACCGGCCGGCCGGGCCTGCTGAACGCCGGCAACGTCACCGCCGACCACGTCATCCTGGACGCCGGCATCGCCTACAAGGACGACAAGCTGGTCGGCGATTTCGATGCCGAGGCGGCCGAGGGTGTGGCCGCCTACACCCCGGTGCCGGGCGGGGTCGGCCGGGTGACCTCGGCGATCATCTTCGCCAACCTTCTGAAATGCATGAGACTGCAGGGGCATCCGTGATGACCGACGCGACCTTCGAGCAACCCATCGGCGGCTTTCTCGACGCCATCGCCAGCGACGCCCCGGTGCCGGGCGGCGGCTCGGTCAGCGCCTACACCGCCGCCGCCGGCATGGCGCTGGTGGTGATGGCGCTGGAGGTGTCCGTCAAGAAGGCGGAGGACCCCGCTCCCTTCACCGCGCTGATCGAGCGCGGCCGTACCGTGATCGCCGAGATGAAGACCAGCCTGGTGGCGGATATCGACTGTTTCTCCACCTACATGGCGACCCTGAAGATGCCGAAGGGCACCGAGGCGGAGATCGCCGCCCGCAAGGCCGCCATGGGGCAGGCGGCGCTCACCTCCACCGCCGTGCCGGTGGCCGCCGCCGCCCATTGCGTGGCCGGGCTGATGATCGCGACCGAGGCGCGGGCGATCTGCCGGCCGACGATTCTGAGCGACGTCTATGCCGGCGCCAACCTGCTGGAGGCGTCCTGCCGATCGATCCTGCTGAATGTCGACGCCAATCTCGGCTCGATCCCGTCGGAGGCGGACCGCACCCGCTACGCCGAGGCCAAGGCGGAACTGCTGCGCGAGGCGGCCGATCTCCTCGTCAAAGCGACGGGTTGAGCCATTGCGCCTATGGGCTGACCCGGCGAGGCGTGCTTAACTTTCGGCAAGGATCAACCGATTTTCCGGGAGTACACAGGTGAGCGAGTACGACGTCATCATCAAGGGCGGGACCGTGGTCAACGCGGCCGACACGCAGCAGGCCGATATCGGCATCAAGGACGGCCGCATCGTCGCCCTGGCCGAGAAACTCTCCGGCTCCGCCGCGCGCACCATCGATGCCGCCGGCCGCTACGTCCTGCCGGGCGGCATCGACAGCCACTGCCACATCCAGCAGCCGTCGTCGGGCGGCGGCCAGAACGCCGAGACCTGGGAGAGCGGCACCCGCTCCGCGGCCTGCGGCGGCACCACCACCGTCATCGCCTTCGCCGCCCAGGAGAAGGGCAAGGGCGTGAAGCACATGGTCGCCGACTACCACGAGAAGGCGAAGCAGGCCTGTATCGACTACAGCTTCCACATCATCCTCAACGACCCGTCCGACGAGGTGATGGAGACCGAGATCCCGGAGCTGATCGAGTCCGGGCACCGGTCGCTGAAGCTGTTCATGACCTACCCGAAGAACCGGGTGGACGATAAGCAGATCCTGAGGATCTTCGAGACCGCGCGGCGGCATCAGGCACTGGTCTGCGTCCATGCCGAGAACCACGACGCGATCATGTACATGACCGAGAAGCTGGTCGGGAACGGCTTCGGCAACACCAAGTATCACGCCTGGTGCAAGCCGCCGCTGGTCGAGCGCGAGGCCTGCCAGCGGATCATCATGCTGTCCGAACTGATGGACCTGCCGATCCAGATCTTCCACGTGACCTGCGAGGAGGCGGCCGAGGAGATCCGCCGGGCGCAGGCGCGCGGCGTGAAGGTCTTCGCCGAGACCTGCCCGCAGTATTTCGTGCTGACCGCCGACGATCTCGACGGCGACCAGCGTCAGGGCGCCCGTGTCCTGTGTTCGCCGGCCCCGCGCTCGGTGGCCGATCAGCAGGCGCTGTGGAACCACGTGCGCATGGGCACCATCGGCAACGTCACCTCCGACCACGCGCCGTACAACATCGACGCGCCGGACGGGAAGTTCTGGGCCGGCGACAACGCGCCGTTCAGCCAGATCGCCAACGGCGTGCCGGGTCTGGAGACGCGGATGCCGATCACCTTCTCCGAGGGCGTGGCGAAGGGCCGGATCGACCTGCAGACCTTCGTCGCCCTGACCTCGACCAACTCGGCCAAGCTGTTCGGCCTGTATCCGAAGAAGGGCCGGATCGGCATCGGCGCCGATGCCGACATCGTCATCTGGGACGCCGAGAAGAAGCAGACCGTCACCCAGGACATGCTGCACCACGACACCGACTACACCCCCTACGAGGGCATGGAGGTGACGGGCTGGCCGGCGGTGACCCTGTCGCGCGGCAAGGTGGTCTGGAACGACGGCGAGGTCGGCTGCGAGGCCGGCTGGGGCCAGTTTCTGGCGCGGGCGCCTTACGACTACATCAAGCCTTCGGGCAAGTTCCCGACCCCGTTCAACCCGATCACCGGCAAGATCGAGGCCGGCAAGACCGAGGGCTGAACGGCGTGGACGCGGCGTCCTACCGGCTGTCGGAGACCCTGGCGAAGCGGGCCATGCGCTCGCTGCGCCAGACCGGCATCCATGCGCCGGAGTATTTCGAGTCGACCGGGTTCCTGACCCGGGTGGAGTCGATGGAGGATCTGGTGATCCTCCTCGACGTCATGCACAACAACCGCTTCGACGATTTCGTCGCCGAGCTGGGCGGGCTGAGCGATGCCGACATGGCCGAACTGCTCGACGCCTTCGTCGACTACGCCCGGTTCTTCCTGACCCAGTTTCCCTCGGCCGAGATCCCGATCCCGCTGTCGGGCATGCTGTCGCAATACGCCATCGCCCTGAAGCTGCGCGGCATTCCCGAGCGCAAGACGGTGCTGGAGATCGGGCCGGGCAGCGGCCTGCTCTCCTTCTTCCTGGCCAAGGACCCCGGCGTCGAGCGGTACGACCAGGTGGAGGCGACCGAGAGCTTCTACCTACTGCAGAGCCTGGTGAACCGGCACGTCTACGGCACCCGTTTCCTCGACCACGCGCAACTGGACAGCCGATCGCTGGATCTCGGCGGCATCGATTTCGAGACGATGCGCGCGCAGCACAAGGAGATCCTGGTCAACTACGAGAAGCCGGAATCCCTGACCGTCGAACGGCGCCCTCGGGCCGAGCATTTCCCCTGGTGGCGCCTGGAGGACTTGGCCGCGCGCCGCTACGACGTGGTGACCTCCAACGCCAACCTCACCGAGTTCAGCGAGACCGCGCTGCGCTACTACGCCAGCCTGTTCGTCACGGTGCTGAAGCCGACCGGCGTGTTCCTGGCGCAATGCCCCGGGGGTGGGAAGACCAGCGGCGATGTCGCCCTGCGGGCGCTGATGGACGTCGGATTGCGCCCGCTGGTGATCGCGGCACGCTATATCGGCCGAAACCCCAAGCACCCGGCGGCCCTGCCCGGCGGCAAGCAACTCGTCACCGCCAACCTGATCTTCGTGCCGCCGGGCCATCCGTCCTACGAGCGCGCCTCGGATCCGAACCAGAAGATGCCGATCATCGACGCCGACGACCCCCTGACCCGGTCGATGCTCGGTCTCGACCGGATTCCCGGGACGGTGCGGAGCCGCGACGAGGTCCTGGCGGCAGTGGCGGAGCGGCTGGTCGATCTCGGCTGACGGCCTCGCCGCGACCCGCCGAAGGGTTCTTCACGCCGCCCGATGGTCCCCTTAGACTACGCGCGTGAACCCAACCATCTTTCGAGGACTGACGCGCAATGAGCCGGATCATTAACATCGGAGCCGCCCAGATGGGCCCGATCGCCCCCGACGAGAGCCGGGTGAGCGCGGTGAACCGGATGATCGAGCTGCTGAAGCAGGCGAAGGACCGGGGCGTCAACCTGGTTGTCTTTCCCGAGCTGGCGCTGACCACCTTCTTCCCGCGCTACTACGAGGAAGACATCTCCAAGATGGACATGCACTACGAGCGCGGCGAGATGCCGACGCCGGAGTGCAAGCCGCTGTTCGACAAGGCCAAGGAATTCGGCATCGGCTTCTACCTGGGCTACGCCGAGCTGACCGAGGACGGCCACCGCTTCAACACCGCGATCCTGGTGGACGACACCGGCAAGATCGTCGGCAAGTACCGCAAGGTGCACCTGCCGGGTCATTCCGAGTACGACGGCAAGCGTCCGTGGCAGCACCTGGAGAAGCGCTATTTCGAGCCGGGCGATCTCGGTTTCCCGGTCTGGCGCACCATGGGCGGCATCATGGGCATGGCGATCTGCAACGACCGCCGCTGGCCGGAGACCTACCGGGTGATGTCGCTGAAGGGGGCCGAGGTGATCATGCTCGGCTACAACACCCCGGACGTGAACACGTCGGCGCCGGAGCCGAACCACCTGCGGATGTTCCACAACCACATCGTCATGCAGGCCAGCGCCTATCAGAACTCCTGCTTCGTCATCGGCACCGCCAAGGCGGGGATCGAGGACGGCTGCATGCTGATCGGCGGCTCCTGCATCGTGCAGCCCTCGGGCGAGATGGTGGCGCTCGCGTCGTCCCTGGGCGACGAGCTGATCACCTATGCCTGCGACCTGGACCTGGCGAAGATGGGCAAGGAGACGGTGTTCAACTACGCCAAGCACCGCCGGATCGAGCATTACGGCATCATCACCTCGCAGACCGGCGTGATCGAGCCGCCGCTGGACGAGGCGGCGGAGTGACGCCTTAGGGCCTTCGGGGTCCGTCGGATCAGGGGCGCGCTCTCACCGGGTCGCGCCCTTATTCGTTGCTGCAGCACCGTCACCCTTTGCCGTCTCCCCGGCCCTGAGCCGGGGCCCGGCTTTCGGCGTGCTGGAGCGTCGCAGAACAGAGGCCCGCTTTTCCGGCTGTGGCCGCTCTGGGTCCCGGATCAAGTCCGGGAAGACGGGGTGAGGAGAGGGAAGGGAAGGCCTTCCGCCCCCCTCAGGTCAACCCCTTCACCGCCGCGCTCGCCACCTTGAGCGGCCGCCGGGTCGACAGCAGCAGCCGGGCCTCCTCCGCCTTGCCCTGTTTCAGCAAGGCGTTCAGCAGCGCGTATTCCACCAGGTCGCGCTGGGCGCGGCTGCCGCCGATGCGTTCGTGGCTCGACATGGTGCGGGCGAGATGCGTCTCCGCTTCGGCCCAGTTTCCGGCCGCCATCGCGGCGAAGGCCTCGGCCAGTTCGCGTACGATATCGGCCGCGGGCCCCTTGGCCTCGGCGGCGATCCTGGCCACCGCCGCACCGTTCCCCGCCATGGCATGGGCCAGCGCCGCATGCACGTCGGCGAAGGCGATGGCCGGGTTGGGGAAGCAGCGCGCCGCATACGCGCTGACCGCCTGCCAGCGCGCCGCCGGTGCCTCCACCCCGGCCAGTTCGGCGCGGTAGAGCAGGGCGGCGGCGTCGGTCAGCACGTTCACCGGCGGTCCCCAGGCGCCGCTCGACCCCTCGCCGCTGGAAGGCGCCACGTCGGCGTCGTAGACCCGCCACATGGTCTCCAAATCGCCCTGCTCCAGCGCCCAGAGCGCGATGTGCCAGGAGATGTGGCAGTGGAGCTGGCCCGACTTGTCGTAGTCCCGCACCCAGTCGGAGATATAGCCGTAGCCGGCCGCGGTCTCGCCCGCCTCGTAATAGACGTGGGAGCGGATATGGGCGCCGTGGGCGTTGCGCGGGTTCAGCGCCATGGAGCGTTCGATGGTCGCCGTCGCCGGGCCGGTCTGCCCGGCCTCGACCTGGGAGAAGGCGTGCTGGCACAGGAACCACCAGTCCTCGCCGTAATGCGGCGCCAGGCCGGCGGTGAAGGCGAGCTGCTCCGCCTCGCGTCCCGGCTGGCCGCTGAAGCCGATCAGTCCGAACACGCCGGTGCAGGTCTGGGCGACCAGGGCGTCGCGCGGGTGGTCCAGCAGATGGGCGCGGATCGCCTTGTAGGCTGCGGGCCCCTGGCCGGAGACCAGCAGGCCGAGTGCGGTCACATGGGCGGCCTCGCGCTCGCTCAGCCCCTCGGCGAGCTGCGCTGACCGGCCGGCGGGACCGGAGACGTCGTGGCCCTGGCCCATGGCCTGGCGGATGCGGGCGAGGCCGATCTGGCCGAGGGCGAAATCGGGGTCGGCCGCGACGGCGGCCTCGAACGCTCCCTCGGCCCCGGACTGGGCGGCCAGGAAGCGGTCGAGGCCGTCGACATAGGCGTCGCGCGCGGCGTTGGAATCGGTGGAGAGGCTGTTGCCGTATCGGTCCTGCAGCATGGGTCTCGCCTTATGGTGACGGTTGCCCGATTGTCGACGCTGAGGAGCGGGACTTCAAACGGTTAACGCGCTCGGGAGATCACGTTCGCTCGCTTCGGTGGGTTCGTTGCTCGAACCGTCTTCCCGGGCTTGCGCTGGGATCCAGAGAGGCGGCAGCTGGGGCGGTGGTGATGGATCTCCGTCGCTCCGTCACGCGGCGCTTTCACCGCCTCACCGGCACACGCCCCAATCCCCCATGTCGAGATGGAAGTGGTCGCGATGCGCCGCGTTGTAGTCGGGGCTGAGCACCACCTGGAACAGACCGCAGGCGCGGTCCCGGATCTCGCGCAGGAAGGCTCGCTCGGCGGTTGTCCCCTGGCTCCAGTCCCCCAGCACCGTGACCCGCCGGCCGTCCTCCAGGCGGAAGCCGGAGACGTCGATGGCGTTCGCCGTGGCATGCTCGCTGGGACGGTTGCTGGAGCCACCCTGTCTGCGTCGGCAGGAATAGGTCCCCATATGGTCGATCCGCACCAGCCGGCTGCTGAGATATTTCACGGCGGCCGGGGCGACGATATCCCGCTCCCAGAGATAGAGGGCGGCGGCCATCGGGCAGGTCAGATGCACGGGGCCGGAATAGGGGACGGTGGAGCGCAGGATCTGCACCACGTCGGAATAGTGGCAGAACGCGCCGTTGCGTCGGTTCTCCAGGGCGCGTACCTGGAGCCGCGAGGCGGCCAGGGTCGCCCGGCACCGATCGGGATCGTTCTTGAGGGCGAGGAGCTGGCGCCCGGTGGCGCGACCGACGGGCCGCTCCAGGTCCAGCGGTCCGACCGGGGTGCTCGCGTCCGGCACCGGGGACCGCTCCACGGTCCCGCAGCCCGCGATGAGCAGCACGAAGAGAGCCAGCGCCGCCAGGGCGGCGCGTACCGGGACTCCTGAAAATCCGCCGGAGATGCGTGGTCCCGTCGGTTCGGCGATCGTCCTGCTCCCTTCGAGCGGTGGTGGATTTCAGAGCGGGGCTGCGGTTCGGCCCTCGATCCGCATTCTAGACGGGATTGCCGCGGCCGGGGCCTCGGGGCTGGACACCGCGCCGATAGCCGACCGCCGCGCCAGCCTTCCCTGTCACCGGCACGTGCCGAATCGGCCCATGTCGAAATGGAAGTGGTCGCGATGCGCCGCGTTGTAGTCCGGTCCCAGCACCACCCGGAACAGGTCGCAGGCGCCGTCGCGCACCGCGCGCAGGAAGGCGCGCTCGGCGTCGCTGCCGTCGGACCAGTCGCTCGCCAGCGTGATGCGGCGACCGTCCTCAAGCCGGAAGCCGGCGATGTCGATGGCGTTGGCGGTGGCGTGCTCGCTCGGCCGGCCGGTCGTGCCGCCGCCGATCCGGCGGCAGGAATAGGTGCCCAGATGGTCGACCCGCACCACCCGGCTGCCCAGGTGCTTCTCGGCAGCCGGGGCGACGACCTCGCGCTCCCACAGGTAGAGCCCGGCCGCCATCGGGCAGGTCAGCCGCACCGGCCCGGAATAGGGCACGGTCGACTGCAGGATCTGCACCGCGTCGGTGAAGCCGCAGAACTCCCCGGTCTTGCGCGGCGGGATCGCCCGGACCTCGAGCGCCGAGGCCCCGATCACGCCGAGGCACTGATCCAGATCGTCCTTCAGATTGGCGAGCTGCAGGCCGGTCGCCAGGCCGATCGGACGCTCCAGGTCCAGCGGCTTGAACGGCAGATGCTGCGCGGGCAGGGGAAAGCGCAGGAGAATGCCGTGAACCGCCGCCGCCAGCAGGGCGAGCCCGAGCAGGGGCAGGGCGGCGCGGGCCAGAAAGCCGCCGAGGCCGCCGGATCCGCGTGTGTCGTTCCGATCGGCGATCGCCTCAACCCTCCCGCACTCGTTCCTCGATATCGGTATCGGGGCAACGCGGCAGGGCGGTGGCCGGTTCTGGATGAAATGCGGCAGGCTGCGGTCTGCGGCATCCTTGGGCTGGCCCCGGTGCCGCGGATCTGTAAGGTGAGCCGCATGACAGACACAGCGATTTCCCTCCGACCGACCCCATGAAACGGCGCCTCGATCAGCTTCTCGTCGACCGCGGCCTGGTGGAGTCCCGCACCCGGGCCCAGGCGCTGGTCATGGCCGGCAAGGTGTTCTCCGGCGAGCGCAAGTTGGAGAAGGCCGGCCAGCAGGTGGCCGAGGACATCGCCCTGGAGGTGCGGGGACAGGACCACCCCTGGGTCTCGCGCGGCGGCCTGAAGCTCGCCCATGCGCTGGAACATTTCGCCATCGACCCGACGGGCGCGGTGGCGATCGATGTGGGCGCGTCGACCGGCGGCTTCACCGACGTGCTGATCCAGGGCGGGGCGGCAAAGGTCTATGCCGTCGATGTCGGCCACGGCCAGCTGGCCTGGAAGCTGCGCAACGACGACCGGGTGATCGTGCTGGAGAAGACCAACGCCCGGCACCTGACCGCCGAGCATGTGCCCGACCCGGTGGACATGGTGGTCTGCGACGCCAGCTTCATCTCGCTGAAGACGGTGCTACCGGCGGCGATCGCCATGGTCAAGCCGGGCGGCCGGATGGTGGCGCTGATCAAGCCGCAGTTCGAGGCCGGGCGCGCCCAGGTCGGCAAGGGCGGCGTGGTCCGCGATCCCGACGTGCACGCGGCAGTCTGCGACGACATCCGGGCCTGGCTCGACGGCATCGGCGGCTGGGCCATCGACGGAATCGTGCCGTCGCCGATCACCGGGCCCGAGGGCAATATCGAGTTCCTGATTTCGGCCCGCCGTCTGTGATAGCCTGTCCGGGATCGGGGGATCGACAGCCTACTGGTGGGAGAGGTGACGATGAGCACACTCGACGGGAATCAACCCCCTGCCGGCCCCCATCTGGGCACCCAGGCGGGCCCCAGCGCCCCTGATCCCGACGGCTCCGAGCGGGCGGCACCGCCGCTCGGTCTGCCGAAGCCGGCCGGGCCGACCACGGCGGCCGCACTCGCCCGATTGAACGAGATGGTGGTCGCCGCCCTGGGAGCCGCTCAGCGCGACTGGGTGCGCGGCCTGCAGATGCACCGCGGCGAGGCGGCCGGCGACGGCAGTCTCGCCAGCCGGGTGTCCGAGCGGCTGGACCACGTGGAGAGCCGGCGTCAGCGCAATATCGAGGCGATCCTACAGCGCGCCCTGCGCCTGCTGCCCGAGGAGGTGGTCGACGGCGCGCCGGACCAGGACTGGGCGGCCGCGTTCTTCACCCACGCCGCCGACACCGCCGATCCGGAATTCGCCCGGCTGTGGGCCCGGCTGCTGGTGCAGGAGGTGCGCCGGCCGGGGGCCGTGCCCTGCGGCGTGCTGGTCCGCCTGCCGAGCCTGTCCAAGACCGTGCTCGCGGTGTTCCGCCGGCTGTCTGCCTTCGCGGTGAACAATTTCATCGTGCGCCTGGAGCCGTCCTTCTTCGAGGGCAAGGACCTGACCTCCGACGACATGCTGATCCTGGAGGAATACGGGCTGATCCGCACCAACCGGGACCTCAACCGGGTGTTCCAGAGCCAGCGCGAGGACCGGTTCTCGACCAACCTGCTCTATGCCGACAAGGCGCTGCGCATCACCCACGACCACCCGGACAAGCAGCTCGTGCTGTCCTGCATCCGCCTGACAGAGTTCGGCACCACCTTGTGCCGGGCGCTGCTGGAGGAGGGGGAGCTGCGCTCCGACACCGACTACATCGTCGAGGTGGTCCGCCTCCTGCAGCGCCAGGGCTTCCACACCGCCCAGGCGGATATCCTGGAGCGGGCCGACGAACAGGTCGTCTCGCGCCACTCCCCGTTCTGCGACATCGTCGCGCTCGGGCGGTAGACCGCCCGACAGACCGGACAGGGCGGTAGGCCGCCCGGCAGTCCCGACGGGGGCAGACCCGACAAGGCGGTAGACCGCCCGGCAGACCCGACAGGGCGGAAGACTCTGCCGACCCGGACCGGGCCGCAGGCTCGGATTCTGCCCGGTCGGCGGAACCCCGCCGACGCAGTATACCCGTACTTTCCTGAGTGGCATGGCCCTTGCCTCCTTTCCGACCAGCACCGATCACCGGAGTCCGGAAAGGGAGGCCAACATGACCATTTCATCCGTCTATGGCGGAAGTTCCACTTACGCCAGCTTGGCGCGGCTGATGCGCGACGCGGATGCGACGACCCAGGGGGCGGCCCAGGGAACGGCCCAGGGCATGAACCAGGCCGGACGCACGGCGGGACAGGCCGGCGACCCGGTCCTGGTGAAGCTCTCGCCCCAGGCCCAGGCGCTGGCCCTGCGCGACAGCGATCCGGCCGCGTACTATTCCCGCTTCTTCCCGACCCGCGACGGCGAACCGGCGTCCGCGCTTGCGGCGGCCGTCGCCGACCCGGGTCAGGCGGGGAGCTCGTCCGGGCTGTCCCGCGCCGAGGTCGCCGCCGATGCCCGCACCCGGATGGATGCCCGATACGAGCAGATGGCGGCCGAGGGTCAGCCGTTCGACGCCGGGAGCTTCGAGGGCCGCGACCAGTACACCTTGATGGTCGATCTCGACCGCCGCTCGCTCAATGCCGTCGCCACCAATGCCGAAGGCCTGTTCAGCGAGGAGGAACAGGACATCGCCCGCAACATCATGCTCCAGCAGCAGGGCTTGGCGATGGGGCTCTATTCCGGGCCGACCAGCCAGAAGAGTGCCTTCGTCGATCCAAATCCCGACGACACGCCGGCGCGGATGGAGGCCGCCATGTCCTTCCTGGATCAGGTGAGCGACGAGGAGAAGAGCAGTGTCGCCTGGGCGTCGGCCCGCGCCTCGGCCCAGATTGCCTACGAATGGAGTACGCCGCGCGGCAACGGGCTCGCCGAGCAGCTGGACAGCGACGTCCCCCTGGCCCAGCTGATCAAATCGGCCATGGGGACGATGCAGGGCGATGTCTCGCGGGGATGGACCCTGGGCTCGATCCGCGATGCCGGGGACCTGCAGCGGCAACCCTGGTTCCAGGGCTTCGAGGACAGGCTGCCCACCGCGATCCGGGCGACCGAGGATTTGCTCGGCACCCAAGGCTGACAACGTCCGCCTGAGACCCGGGCGCGTCCTTCGATCGTGCTCCAACGAACTGGCGCTTGGGCAAATTCACACGAGCGGACCGTTCGGTCCGCTCGTGGGTCGCCCCTAACCCATTAAAGATAGAGCAAATTCACACGAGCAGATGTCTCCATCTGATCGGATCTGGCTCTAGATCAGCGACTCGATATAGACCGCCTCGACCATGTCCGGATAGCGCTCGGAGAGCTGGGTCTGGGCTTCCATCTTGAACAGTTCGATCTGATCGCGGTTCGGCCGGCCCTGTTCGTAGAGCTTGACCGCCAGCGGGTAGACGATGCCGTTCACCGCCCATTTCTGGGCGTCCAGGGCGGTCTTGGCCTGCACGTCCTTGGCCTCGATGGCCACCCTGAGACGGGCCTCCAGCGGCTGGCCCTTGACGAAGACCGAGATCGAGAACGGGCCGATCGGCAGCACGTTCGGCCCGACGACCCGGCGGTACTGGATCTCGCGGTTGAACTGCTTGTGTTCCTTGTCGCGCTGCTTCTGTTCCTCCTTGCGCTCCTTGGTGGAGCTGGTCTCCGCCAGGACCGGCGCCGACAGGATCGGCGCGCCCGCGACCAGAAGCGCAAGCACGGCGGCAGCCAAGGATATCCGGATCATGTCAGCCTCTCTCCATGGACCTCGCCGGCGCCTGCCGGTCGGTCCCCTTCGTCCCCTGAGGGATGTCCCCGAGGCTTATTGTACCACGAGCGCGGGCGCCCGGGTCTTGATTCGCGCGCCGCTGCCGTTCAGGTCCACGCCGCTCGCCTCCAGCCTCTCTCCCAGGATATGCGCATGGCGGGCCAGTCCGGCAAGGACCCGCAGGGAGGCGGTGAAGTCGCGGTCGCGCACCAGCTCGATCAGCCGCTCCCAGGGCTCCTCCTCCTGCGGGAAGCGCATCCGTTCCACCGGCGCGTCCGGGCCGATGCCGGCGGCGTTGCGGGCGAGCTGCATGGCCTCGGCATAGCCGCCCACCGCGTCGACCAGGCCGACCCGCCGGGCGTCCTCGCCGGTCCAGACCCGGCCGCGGGCGAGCGCGTCGATCTCGTCGGCGGAGAGCCGGCGGGCGGCGGCGACCCGGGCGGTGAAATCGGCATAAACCGCATCCAGCAGCCGGCGCAGCCGGTCGCGCTGGCTGTCGGTGAACGGTTCGGTCGGCGAGAACATGCCGGCATTCGCGCCAATGCTGATCCGGCCGATATTGACGTCCCAGTCGCGCAGCAGCTGTTCGGCGCTGACCTTGCCGCCCAGCGTGCCGATGGAGCCGGTCAGGGTGCCCGGATGGGCGATGATGTGATCGGCGCCCAGGGCGGCGAAATACCCGCCCGAGGCGGCGACGTCGGCGAAGCTGACGATCACCGGCCGGCCGCTCTCGCGCACCCGCTCCACCGCGTGGCGGATGGTGTCCGAGGCGACGTAGCTGCCGCCCGGCGAGGAGACCCGCAGGATCAGCGCCTTGACGTCCGGGTCGGTGCGCACGTCGTCCAGGGCGGCGACGATCGGACCGGAGGCGGCGTTGTCCCGGTCCAGCAGGCCCTGGCTGTCGCCGCGCACGATGGCGCCGTCCAGATGCACCAGGGCGATCCGGGTGCCGGCGTCATACGGCCCTCCGGCGCCGTCGAGATAGCGGCCGACGCCGACGCTCTCGCCCTCCAGCATGGCCCGGGCCTGCTCGCGATAGCCCAGGCTGTCGATCAGGCCGTTGGAGACCGATTCAGTGGCCAGCAGCGGGCCGCGGTCGATCACCGCCTGCACTGAGCCGCCGCCCAGCCGCCGGGCCGTGGCGATGCCGCTGATCACCTGGCCGAACAGGGATTCCGCGACCCGGGTCATGTTCTCGCGCACCGGGCGGGGCATATGGTCCTCGGTGACCGCGCCGGCGGCGCCCTTGTACTCGTAGCGCTGCTCGAACTCGGCGCGCAGGCCGAGCTTGTCCAGCAGCCCGGCGGCATAGGGAAATTCGAGCTGCAGGCCGGTCAGGCCCAGCAGGCCCGAGGGCTGCAGCCAGATCCGGTCGAACGCGCTGGCCAGGTAGTAGGGACCGTTTTCGCCGCTCTCGAAGCTGTCGGCGAAGGCGATGGCGGTCTTGCCGGCGCTGCGGAAGCGGAACACGGCGGCCCGCAGCTCCTGCGCCTGGGCGAGGCCGAGGGCGAGGGTGGATAGATCGGCGAACAGGCCGGTCACCCGGTCGTCGGCCGCCGCCCGGTCGAGCGCGTCGACATAGTCGATCATCGACAGCGGCGCGTCCTCGTCCAGCAGACCGGCCAGTTCCGGCAGCAGCGGAGACTCGTCGATCGGCCCGTTGAAATCGAGCTGCAGGATGATCCGCTTGGGCAGCGGCTCGTCGGTCTGGAAACTGTCGGCCAACCAGATCCCGGCGGCGAGCGTGCCGACCAGCAGGACAAGGCAGAGGACGCCGATGGTGGCGAAAAATCCGACGAAGAAACGACGCATGGGGTCTCGACCGGTGACGGAAGCAAGGGCGGAAGTCTAGAGCAGATCGTGCGGTGACGGGATCACTTCGTGACCGCGTCAGTGTGCGCGACTCTACTCTCGGTCTGCGGGTCGGGCCTGTCGAATGCGGCGCGCGGCGGCGTCCGGCTCACCCGATCGGCCCGACCTGGGCTTCGTGGCGCATCAGGTGGTCGAGCAGGACGCAGGCCATCATCGCCTCGCCCACCGGGACCGCGCGGATGCCGACGCAGGGGTCGTGGCGGCCCTTGGTCACCACCTCCACCTCCTGGCCGAAGCGGTCGATCGAGGCGCGCGGGGTGAGGATGGAGGAGGTCGGCTTCACCACGAAACGCACCACCACGTCCTGGCCGCTGGAGATGCCGCCCAGGATCCCGCCGGCATGGTTGGAGGTGAAGACCGGCTTGCCGTCCTGCATCCGCATCTCGTCGGAGGCCTCGTGGCCGGGGATCGACGCGGCGGCGAAGCCGTCGCCGATCTCCACGCCCTTGACCGCGTTGATGCTCATCATCGCCGCCGCCAGCTCGGTGTCGAGCTTGCCGTAGACCGGCTCGCCCAGGCCCGCCGGAATGCCGGTGGCCACGGTCTCGATCACGGCACCGGCGGAGGACCCGGCCTTGCGCACGCCGTCGAGGAAGGTCTCCCACTCGGCGGCCGCCACCGGGTCGGGGCAGAACAGCGGGTTGTTCTGCACCTCGGCCCAGTCCCAGCGCGCCCGGTCGATGCCGTGCGGGCCGATCTGCACCAGCGCACCGCGCACGGAGAAGGCGTTGCCCAGGCGCCGGGCCAGGATCTTCTTGGCGACGGCACCGGCGGCGACCCGCATCGCGGTCTCGCGCGCCGAGGAGCGCCCGCCGCCGCGATAGTCGCGGATGCCGTACTTGGCGTCGTAGGTGTAGTCGGCGTGGCCGGGCCGGTAGCGGTCCTTGATCTCGCCGTAATCCTTGGAGCGCTGGTCCTGGTTGTGGATCACCAGCGACAGCGGGGTGCCGGTGGTCTGGCCCTCGAACACGCCGGACAGGATCTGCACCTCGTCCGGCTCGCGGCGCTGGGTGGTGTGGCGCGACTGGCCCGGCTTGCGGCGGTCCAGGTCGTGCTGGATGTCGGCTTCGCTCAACGGGATGCGCGGCGGCACCCCGTCGATCACGCAGCCGATCGCGGGCCCGTGGCTCTCACCCCAGGTGGTGACCCGGAAGATCTGGCCGAAACCGTTGCTGGCCATGGCGTATGCTCCCGATCCCGGTCAGACGACGGAGATGTCGGGCGCGTCCACCGCCTTCATACCGACGATGTTGTAGCCGCAATCGACGTGATGCACTTCGCCGGTCACGCCGGTCGACAGGTCCGACAGCAGGTAGACGCCGGCGCCGCCGACATCCTCCAGCGTCACGTTGCGGCGCAGCGGCGAGTTGAACTGGTTCCACTTCAGGATATAGCGGAAATCGCCGATGCCCGAGGCGGCCAGGGTCTTCATCGGCCCGGCCGACAGCCCGTTCACCCGCACGCCCTGGTCGCCCATGTCGACGGCGAGGTAGCGGATGCTGGCCTCCAGCGCCGCCTTGGCCACGCCCATGACGTTGTAGTGCGGCATCACCCGCTCGGCCCCGTAATAGGTCAGGGTCAGCAGGCTGCCGCCGTCCTTCATCAACGGGGCGGCGCGCTTGGCGACGGAGGTGAAGGAGTAGCAGGAGATGTCCATCGTGCGCCGGAAGTTGTCGCGCGAGGTGTCCAGGTACTTGCCCTTCAGCTCGTCCTTGTCGGAATAGGCGATGGCGTGCACCAGGAAATCCAGGCTGCCCCAGGTCTCGGCGATGCGGCTGAACACCCGGTCGACGCTGGAATCGTCGTTCACGTCGCAGGGCTCGACCATGCTGCTCCCCAGCTGATCGGCCAGCGGTCGCACCCGCTTCTCCAGGGCCTCGCCCATATAGGTGAAGGCAAGCTCGGCGCCTTGATCGGCGGCCGCCTTTGCAATGCCCCAGGCGATGGAACGGTCGTTTGCCACGCCCATGATCAGGCCGCGTTTGCCCGCCATGATGCGGGGATCTTTCGTCATTAAATCCTCGATATCGCCAATCAGCATGCAGTGACGCATCCTACACCATCGATCCACACCCGCAAGCAAGCGCGCCGATGGCTTTGACGTGTTAGGATCGCCGCATGGAATCACCGGATAAGAAGAAGTCTTCCAGCCGGTTGGACCGCTGGAAGGCCCATCGCGCCACGCGAATCGCGGTCGATGTCGGCAACTACGCCTTCTACGCGGTGCGCCGGTTCTATGCCGATCAGGGGGCCCAGGCAGCGGGTGCGCTGACCTATACGTCGCTGCTTGCGCTGGTGCCCCTGCTGGCCATCGCGTTCGCCATCTTTTCCGCCTTCCCGGTTTTCGAGGCGATCCAGGACCGGTTCGAGGCGATGCTGTTCGAGAATCTGGTGCCGGAGGTCGGCCTGGAGGTGCGCAGCTACATCGCCGACTTCACCCAGAACACCACCAACCTGACCGCGGTCGGCGTGGTGGCCCTGGGCGTGTCCGCGGTCCTGCTGCTGGCGACCATCGAGGCGACCTTCAACCGGATCTGGCGGGTACAGCGCAGCCGGCCGCTCGTCTCCCGGCTGCTGATCTTCTGGACCATGCTGACCCTGGGCCCGTTGCTCCTGGCCGTCAGCTTCACGCTGACCACGGACATATTCGTCGCGATCCAGCGCCTGGCCTGGGAAGGGGCCGGGGTGATGCCGATCGACCTGACCGGCAAGCTCGGCTTCTTCAATCGGCTGTTCGCCGCGCTGATCCAGACCGGCGCCTTCACCGTGATGTTCATGCTGGTGCCGGCGCGCCAGGTCCGGCTGCGCGACGCGCTGATCGGCGGGGCGGTCAGCGGGATTGCCCTGGAGCTGCTGAAGTGGGGCTTCCGCTGGTATCTCTCCTCGTTTCCGACCTATCAGACGATCTACGGCGCGGTGGCGGTGGTGCCGATCTTCCTGATCTGGCTGTACATGGCCTGGACGATCGTGCTGTTCGGCGCGGTCTTCGCGGCCTCGTTTCCTGAATGGTGGCGCTCGCGGGTGCCGGGCGTGACGGCCGCCCTGTCGCCGGCCCTGCGGCTGGAGGCGGCGGTCGCACTGCTGGCGGTGATCTCGGCCAAGGCGCGGACCGGCGGGGCGGTCGACGCGGAATCCCTGGCCGACGCCCTGCCGCTGGACGCCCGGGATTCGGTGATAGAGGACCTGCGGGTGACCGGCTATGTCGCCGCCACCGACGAGGACAATTACAGCCTGACCCGCGATCTGCGCCACGCCACGGTGGCCGAACTGGCCCGCGACCTCGGCGTGACCCTCGGTCTGATGCGCAAGCTGGAAGTGAACAAGATGATGACCCGGGTGCTGGACGGCCGGCTGGGGCCGGTGCCGTCCCTGCTGCGCGAGCTGGCCGATGCCGAGGACCGGCTGCTCGGGGTGTCGCTGGCCGACGTGATCGACCAGTCGATCCGCGACCGCGCGTCGGAATGGGAGGCCAAGGGCGTGATCACCATGCTGCCGCGGACCGACGGAAGCGCGCCGGCGGAGTAGCCGGTCGCCTCAGCCCGGGACTCTAACCCGGCAGTTCAGCCCAGCGACTTGCGCGGGTTGTAGGCGTGGGTGGCGCCCCATTTCTCGATGAACTGGGTCAGGTCGGCATCCACGTTTTCCGGCAGCATCACACGCAGGGTGACGTACTGGTCGCCCGGCTCGCCGCCGCCCTTGGCCGGCACGCCCTTGCCGCGCAGGCGCATGCGCTTGCCGCCGTTCGAGCCCTTCGGGATCTTCAGCGAGACCGAGCCGTGCACGGTCGGCACCGTCACGCTGGCGCCGAGAATGGCCTCCTGCAGGGTGATCGGCAGGTCCAGCAGGATGTCGTCGCCCTCGCGGGTGAAATGGGCGTGCGGCTCGACATTCAGCTCCAGATAGGCGTCGCCGGCGGGCAGGGCGCTGCTGGCCGGCTTGCCCTGGCCCTTCAGGCGCAGCACGGTACCGTCCTCGGTCGCCGGCGGGATCGTCAGGTTGACGACCTTGCCGTCGCTCAGCGTCACCCGCTTCTTGATGCCGCTCACCGCCTCCACGAAGGGGATCTTCAGGCGGTAGCGCAGGTCCTGGGAGTTGCGCCGCGGCGAGCTGCGCGGGCCGGCGTCGCCGGCGGAGGGTCCGCCGGCCGTGCCGGACCGTCCGGCGCGCCACTGCTTGAGGATCTCTTCGATCGGGTCGCCGCTGCCGTCGCCGTCGAACGTGTCGTCGAAATCGAAGGTGCTGCCGCGGCCCGAGCCGGTGCCGCCGGTGGCATGGCCGCTGCGCGACTTCCAGCCCTTGGACCAGAAGCTACCGCGGCCGCGACGCTCGCGGCCGTCCGGATCGATCTCGCCGCGGTCGTATTTCTTGCGCTTGGCCGGGTCGCCCAGCAGGTCGTAGGCCGAGCTGACCTCCTGGAACTTGCGGGCGACGTCGTCGTCGCCCTGGTTCAGGTCGGGATGGTATTTCTTGGCGAGCTTGCGGTAGGCGGCCTTTACCTCGTCCTGGGAGGCCGACGGGGTAACGCCGAGAACCTTATACGGATCGCTCATCCGCCGACTCCCGTCGGCGGATGAAGGATCGACATGATCGGGAACCTGGCCGTGGGCCGTTCCATTGCCGCAGATACCTCGTCAGGAAACTCGAAGCGTGAGTGTCCGACCAGAGGTCGTCCCGGATCAAGACTTTGTAAAGGGGGTCGCCAGACCGACCTCAGTTGACCACCTTCCAGGTGCCGTCCGGCTGGCGGCAGGCGGTGCCGAAGGCTTCTTCCGTGCGGCCGCCGACATTGATCGTCTGCGAGTACTCGCGGCAGTACTGGCCGTTGTTCGTCTGATAGGTCCGGGTCGGTGTCACGGTGCCGTAATTACCCGAATCGGGGTTGCTCCAGGTCGAGCTGGCGCCGCTCGGCTGGTTCTCAAGCGTGTTCTGGGTGGTCGAGGCCAGCGCCGCCTTGTCGGCCCGGTCGAGCGACTTGCCGACCTCGCTGCCGATCAGCGCGCCGAGCAGGGTGCCGGCTGCGACGGCGGCGAGCTGGCCTTTGCCCTGGCCGAACTGCGAGCCGGCGACGGCGCCGCCGAGGCCGCCGAGAACGGCGCCGCCGGTCTGCTTGGCCCCGGTGTCCGCGCAGGCGGCAAGGCCGAGGCTGAGCGCCATTGCGGAGACGATTGCGGTCTTGCGGAACATGATCTTCTTACCTTTCGCATGAGCCCGGCATTTTCCGGCCGGACTGATTCCCCTGAATTCCCCATCCAAAGCCGGGGCAGTGACGCCTTCGACGATGGAGATCGCGGAACTCGCAGCTAGAAACGTAACGGCCACGACGATCCGTCGGTTCCTTCAACTCTTTTTTGCGCACCGATATTCCATCGCCACGCCGCTCCGGTCGGCAATTCGGCACTGGATATGGCGTCGCTCTCGCCATATTGAAGGCCGGACACCGGCATCGAGGGGATGTGACATGAGTGACGACAAGGCCATTTTCGAGCCGCAGACCGACGATCCGTTCGAGCAGTTCCGGCTCTGGTTCGCCGAGGCAGAGGCCAGCGAGGTCAACGACGCCAACGCGATGACCCTGGCGACCGCCGGTTCCGACGGCCGTCCTTCGGCCCGGATCGTGCTCATGAAGGACTACGACGAGAGCGGTGTCGTGTTCTACACCAACACCGAGAGCCAGAAGGGTCTGCAGCTTGCCGTGAACCCGTTCGCGGCTCTGCTGTTCCACTGGAAGTCCCTGCGCCGCCAGGTCCGCTTCGAGGGGGCGGTGACGCCGGTGACCGCGGCCGAGGCCGACGACTATTACGACAGCCGTCCGCGCAACAGCCGGATCGGCGCCTGGGCCTCGCAGCAGTCGCGTCCGCTCGCCGACCGGGCGACGCTGATGCAGTCGGTCGAGCGCTTCAGCGGCGAATATCCCGGCGAGGCGGTGCCGCGCCCGCCCTACTGGTCCGGCTACCGGCTGTCGCCGCTGCGCATCGAGTTCTGGCACGACGGGGCGTTCCGGCTGCACGACCGTTTCGTCTTCACCCGCCAGGCCGAAGGCCAGCCCTGGAGCGTGCAGCGCCTGTATCCCTGAACCGGAAAACGGGCCGCATATCGCTTGATCTGCATCAAGGTCGGTTTGCATCGCCTGACCTAGCCTCCACATACGAGAGGGCGACCGCCCGATCGACTACCGGCCATGGAGGCATGAGATGAAACGGATCTTCGTTCCGCTGCTTGGTGAGCTTGGCGACCGTGCGGCCCTGGATGCTGCGGGCAAGCTGCTGGCGGCGTCCGGCGGCTTTGTCGATGCGCGCGTGCTGCGCCGCGATCCGCGCGATGTCCTGCCGATCGTCGGGGAGGGCTTCGGCGCGGCGATGATCGACGAGGTCATGGCCGCCGCGGAGAAGGGCTCCCAGGAACAGGCGGCGAAAGCCAGGAAGAACTTCGACGAGTGGGCAACGGCAGCCGGCGCCAATGTCGGCGCGGCCCCCGGCGCCGAGGGCCTGAGCGCGACCTTCGGCGAACTGGTCGGCCCAGTGCCGGGCGTCGAGGTGGCCGCGGAGCGCGTCAGCGATGTGGTGATTTGCGCCCGCGCCCCGCGGGATGTCAGCCCGGACCGGGCGGCCCTGCTGGAAGTGGCGGTGATGGAGGCCGGGCGGCCGGTCATCGTCGTTCCCGACGCGGAGCTGGAGAGCATCGCCACCACCATCCTGGTGGCCTGGAACGGCTCGGCCGAGGCGGCACGGGCGGTCTCGATGGCGATGCCGCTGCTGCTGCAGGCGGGCAAGGTGGTCGTCGTGACAGTCGATGACGGCGACGTGTCGGCCGATCCCGAACCCCTGGCCGATACCCTGCGGGCCAACGGCGTGAAGGCTGAGGCGGTGAAGGCGACGATGGACAAGGCCGGCGTGGCGGCGACCCTCGAGGTCGAGGCCGGCAAGCAGAAGGCCGACCTGATCCTGATCGGCGCCTACAGCCACAGCCGGGTCCGCGAATTCGTCATGGGCGGCGTCACGGACGATGCCTTGACCGAAGGATCGGTGCCCATGATGCTGGCCCGATAACAACGAAAAACGTGAAGGAATCACCGGAATGAGCGTGCGAACCATTCGTTTGGAGCTGGCCCGCGGCCCCGAGTTTCCCGAGGGCAGCGCCTCTCGCGGCTACGAGTTCAAGGCGCCGCTGACCGCGGACGGTACGCTGGACCATGACGCGTGGTCCAAGGTGCGCAGCGACTGCACCTTCCGGCGGTTCTGGGACGGTGCGGCGGAGGAGACCGGTCATCTGGTCCACCGCCGCGGCAACCGCTGGCTGTTCCACTACGACGGCGTGACCCACGAGGAAGATGAGGAGGACGACATGATCTTCAAGTTCGACCGTCATCACTTCGTCGAAGGCGAATACGTGTCGATCACCGAACACGACGGCGAGCAACACACCTTCCGCGTCGTCAGCGTCCGCTGAACCGGGTGTCGCGCCGGTTGGACGAGGGCTGGCTGGTTTTCGACAGCGTCGAGAACCGCCAGCACGACCGGTGTGTGGATCTGTTTTCCCGACCGGACGGCAGCTACGGCTTCGAGGAGTTCCGGCGCGACCCGGAAGACGGCGGGGGCTGGACGCCGGTCGCCTACCACTCCGCCGCCCGGTTCGAGACGGCGGCGGCCGCATCGGCGGCCGCCACGGAACAGGTGCCCTGGCTGGCCGAGGCGCTCACTCGTCGCCGACGCAATCCCGTCGCCGCTCGGCGCGGCGCTCGATGAGCCCGATCACCACCAGCACGATCACGCCCAATACCGCCGTCATGCCGGCGAGGTAGAGCTGGCCGACGCCGCAGGCCACGCCGAGGGCGCCGGTCAGCCACAGGCTGGCGCCCGTGGTGATGCCTTCCACCTCGCCCTTGTTGCGGATGATGGCGCCGGCGCCGAGGAAGGCGATGCCGGTGACCACCGCCTCCAGCACGCGGGTCGGGTCGATGCGGACATGCTCGTCCCAGCCGTCGACCGAGTCGACGATCTCCATGGCGATCAGCGCGAAGGAAGCCGAGGCGAGCGACACCAGCATGTGCGAGCGCAGGCCGGCCGGCTTGCGGTGCAACTCCCGATCGAGGCCGATGACCATGCCCAGCAGCAGGGCCAGGCCCAGTCTTTCAGCGTACATGGCTGTGTCGCTGCTGGTGAATTGGCCGATGGTCGGCAAGAGATCCTGCACGGGGCGTCCTTTCCCGGCTAGTGGCGCATCGTCGGGAAACGGTCCGGCTCGGAGCCGGTTCCTCAACCCGTGGGAAATGCCGTTGCACCCTGTCTGCGCAGGTGACGCCCTGCGCCGATGGGGATAGGCTCCGACCCATGTCAGACGACTCAAAACTCATGCTTCTCACCGGCGCCAGTCGAGGGATCGGCCACGCCACCGTTCAGATCTTCGTGCGCCGGGGTTGGCGGCTGCTGACCTGCTCGCGCGACGCGCCGCCGGCGGAATGCCTGCGCGACCCCGACCGGGCCTGGCACATCTCCGCCGACCTGTCGGATCCCAAGAGCCTGGACGCCTTCATCGACGAGGCGAACGAGTGGCTGGGCGACCGGCCGCTGCACGCCCTGGTGAACAATGCCGGCTGGTCGCCGAAATCGTCGTTCAAGGAGCGGCTCGGCGTGCTGAACGGCGATCTGGAGGCCTGGCACCGGGTGTTCGAGGTGAATTTCTTCGCGCCGCTGAAGCTGGCGCGCGGCTTCGCCGCCTCGCTGCACAAGGGCAAGGGGGCGATCGTCAACATCACCTCCATTGCCGGCCACGAGATCCATCCCTTCGCCGGCTCGGCCTATTCCACCTCCAAGGCGGCCCTGTCGGCGCTGACCCGGGAGATGGCCAACGAGTTCGCCGAGCTGGGCGTGCGGGTGAACGCGGTGGCGCCGGGCGAGATCGAGACCGCCATGCTGTCGCCGGAGACCGAGGTGCTGATCCCGCGCATCCCGCTGCAGAAACTCGGCCAGCCGAAGGACGTGGCCGGGGCGATCTACTACCTGTGCAGCGAGGACAGCGAGTATGTCACCGGCACCGAGATCTTCGTGACCGGCGGCCAGCACATCCTCTAGGGAGAGAGTCGAGATGCGGATCTGCGTGATGGTATGCGCCCATGTCGGGCCGGATCTGGCCGACGTGCTGGATCCGTATCTGGAGATGTTCCGCCGGCTGCTGGCGCCGCATCTGCCGGAGGCGACCATCACCGGCTCGATGATCATCGAGGGCACGTTCCCGGCTTCCGTCGAGGATCACGACGTCTATGTCTTCACCGGCAGCCCGCACGGGGTCTACGAGAATCTCGACTGGATCCGCCGGGCCGAGCAGTTCGTGCGCGACGCGGCGGCCGCCGGCAAGGTGCTGATCGGCGGCTGTTTCGGCCACCAGCTCATCGCCCAGGCGCTGGGGGGTACGGTGGTGAAGTCGGACAAGGGCTGGGGCATCGGCGTGCACACCCATCCGGTCCTCAGGCGCGAGGCCTGGATGGACGGCGGCCCCGATCGCCCGAACGTGGTGGTCAGCCACCAGGATCAGGTGGTGGAGGCGCCACAGGGCGCGGTGGTGCTGGCCGGCACCGAGTTCTGCCCCAACGCCATGCTGCGGATCGGTGAGAAGATCCTGACCTTCCAGGGTCATCCGGAAATGACCATTCCCATCGTCGACCGCCTGCTCGATCTGCGCGAGCAGCGAGTCGGCGCCGAGGTGTTCGCCGCCGGCAAGGCGTCGCTGCAGAAGCCGCTCGACCACGACGCCATGGGCGCCTGGATCGCCGGGTTCATCCGCCGGGCCCTGGACGCGTCGGCCGGCAAGACCGTCGCGGCGGAGTAGGGGGCGGCCGGTGGAGCGCGGCTCCGTCACGATCCGCCGCGACGTGATCGACGGGGTCGACGCGGTCCTGGCCGATACCGACCGCAGCTTTCCCCGCCATTGCCACGACCAGTTCGGCGTCGGCGTGATCCTCGACGGCGCGCAGATCTCCGCCAGCGGACGCGGTCAGGTCGAGGCCGAGGCGGGCGACGTGATCACCGTGAACCCGGGCGAGGTGCATGACGGCGCACCGATCGGCGGCGGGCGCCGCTGGTCCATGCTGTATGTCGAGCCGAGCCGAATGGCGTCGTTGGTTGACGAGGTGGATGGGCGGGCCGACACCGGCCGCGAATTCACCGCCCCCGTCGTGACCGACCGGCGGGTCGCCGCCCGTGTCGCGGCCATGATCGCCGCGATCCATCGGGCGGCATCGGATGGCGAGGGCCTGGAGAGCGAGGAGCGGAGCCTCCTGGCGCTGGCGCCGCTGCTCGGCGTTCGCGCGGCGGGGCCGGGACCCGTCGGCGGTATCCGCCGTGCGCTGGAGCTGATCGATAACGATCCGACGGCGCCCCTCGGCCTGCGCGAGCTAGCCGCGGCGGCGGGACTCAGCCGGTTCCAGGTGGTGCGGGGGATCGCGCGGGCGACGGGGCTCACCCCCCATGCCTATCTGCTGCGGCGGCGGATCGAACTGGCCCGCCGGCAGATCCGCGGCGGTCTGCCCCTGGCCGAGGTCGCGGCGGCCTGCGGATTTTCCGACCAGAGTCACATGACCCGGCTGTTCACTCGCCGCTTCGGCTACCCGCCCGGTGCCTATGCCGGCACCTGAGCGTCGGGCCTGCAACTTCGTTCAAGACCGGGGAACGCGGCTTCCGCTCTTCTGACGGCCGTTGAAGCCGTCGAGAGGAGAGGGATCGTGATCGACGACGCATTGAGGGCCGCCCTGGCGTCTGCACTCGCACCGGACTACCTGCTGACGTCGCTGGCGGTCTGCGTCATGCCCGGGACCGGGGTGATCTACACGCTGGCCCACGGTGTGGGACGCGGGAGCCGGGCCAGCCTGATCGCCGCCTTCGGCTGTACGCTGGGCATCGTGCCGCATCTGGTCGCCTGCGCGGTGGGGCTTGCGGCGCTGCTGCATTCCAGTGCGGCGGCCTTCCAGGCGGTGAAGCTGCTCGGCGTGGCGTATCTCTTCTACATGGCCTGGGGGATTCTGCGGGACGGCGGGGCGCTGGAGGTGACGTCCGAGCGCGACGGGCGCCCGGCCCATCGCATCATCCTGAGCGGCATCCTGCTCAACCTGCTGAACCCGAAGCTGACGCTGTTCTTCCTGGCGTTCCTGCCGCTGTTCCTGCCGGCGGACGCGCCGGCCCCGGCGCTGTCGATCCTGGTGCTGGGGGCGGTGTTCATGGCGATGACCTTCGCGGTCTTCGCGGTCTATGGCCTCTGCGCGTCGGCCGCCAGAACCTACGTCCTGGCGAAACCGTCGGTCATGAAAATTCTGAGATACGGATTTGCCGGCGCCTTCGGCCTGCTCGGCCTGCGCCTGCTGCTGAGCGAGCGGTAGCCCGGCTAACCCCGAAGCCCGCGCACCCACTCGATGCGGCGGTCGATCTGGTCGATCTCGTGGCCCAGCCAGTCGTCCAGCAGGCCGCCGCCCCATTCCTCATGGGCGGCTAGGTCGGCCAGACGGGCGCGCTCGCCCTGGTACATGACCTCCAGCGCGTGCAGCTGCTCGCCGCGGCCTTCGGCGTCGAGCTGGTCGATGAAGCGCAGCTTGAGGGCGAGCACCAGCTTGTTCAGGTCGGACACGCCCGGGCGCAGCGGCGAGGTCAGGTAGCCGGACAGCGCCTCGCGTCCCTCGTCGCTCAGCCGGAGCAGGGCGTTGTCGCCGGAGCCCTGACCTGGTACCGCCTCGATCAGCCCCTCGAACTTCAGCAGCTCGATGGAGGTGCCGAGCAGGTCGAGGGACGGGCCGACGATGCGGGCCGCGAATTCCCGAACCTCGGCGGACAGGTCGCTATAGACCCGTTCGCCCTCCGCCAGCAGGCCGAGCGCGGCGAGACGAATGGCTTCCTTGGGAACGAGAGAATTGTCGCGGTACATGCCCCTGCCTCCAGGCGTGGCGGTTCCCCATTCATATGATGCGTCCGGGACCAAAAGTCCAGCAGCTTGTTGCGAATGATTCGCGAAAACGCCGTCAGTAGGTCACACCGCGCATCTTCTCGTTGCGCCGCCGCAGGAGCTCGATGGTCGCCAGCAGCATCGTGGAGATGATGATCAGCAGGGTCGCCACGGCGAGAATCGTCGGGCTGATCTGCTCGCGGATGCCGGCCCACATCTGTCGCGGGATGGTGCGCTGCTCGAACCCGGCCATGAACAGCACCACGACCACCTCGTCGAACGAGGTGACGAAGGCGAACAGGGCACCGGAGATCACCCCCGGAAGGATCAGCGGCATGATCACCTTGAAGAAGGTGGTCGGCATGTCCGCGCCCATGCTGTTCGACGCCCGGATCAGGTTCTTGTCGAAGCCGACCAGGGTGGCGGTGACCGTGATCACCACGAACGGCGTGCCGAGCGCGGCGTGCGCCAGGATCACGCCGGTATAGGTCTGCGCCAGCGCGAAATCGCTGCCGAAGGGGGCCGAGTAGAAGAAGAACATGGCGGCCGCGGTGATGATCAGCGGCACGATCATCGGCGAGATCAGGATGCCCATCAGCAGGCTCTTGGCCGGCAGCTCCGCCCGCGACAGACCCAATGCGGCCAGAGTGCCGAGCGAGGTGGCGACCAGGGTGGAGGCGATGCCGATGATGAAGCTGTTCTTGATCGAGTGCAGCCACTGCTCGTTGTTCACGATGTCTGCGTACCAGCGTAGCGAGAAGGCTTCCGCCTCGAAGCGCAGCATCTCCGGCGTGAAGGTGAAGTACGGCTCCGCGTTGAACGACAGCGGGATGATCACGAGGATCGGCACGATCAGGAAGAAGAAGATCGCCGCACAGATCAGCCGGTAGAGATAGTACCAGACCCGCTCAAGGGGACCTGCGTAGCTGGGAATTGCCATATCGCCGTCCCTCCGCTCAGCCGAGCTTCATGTTGTCGATGCCGACCAGGCGGTCGTACAGCCAGTACATCACCAGCACGCCAGCCAGCAGGATCGTGCCGAGCGCGGCCGCGAGGCCCCAGTTCAGCGATTTCTGCATGTGATAGGCGATGAAATTGGAAATCAGCTGGCCGTCCTGACCACCGACCAGGGCCGGGGTGATGTAGTAGCCGATCGCCAGGATGAACACGAGGATCGAGCCGGCGCCGATGCCGGGCACGGTCTGCGGCATGTACACCCGCACGAAGGCGATCAGCGGGTTGGCGCCCAGCGACCGGGCGGCGCGCATGTAGCTCGGCGAGATCGTCTTCATCACCGAGTACATCGGCAGCACCATGAACGGCAGCAGGATATGCGTCATGGCGATGATCGTGCCGGTCATGTTGTAGATCATCTCGATCCGGTTATCGTCGGAGAGGATCCCGAGGAAGACTAGGGTGTCGTTGATCACGCCCTGGGTCTGCAGCAGCACGATCCACGACGTCGTGCGCACCAGCAGCGAGGTCCAGAACGGCAGCAACACCAGGATCAGCAGCAGGTTGCCCTTGGACGGCGGCAGCGTCGCCAGCAGGTAGGAGATCGGATAGGCCAGGATCAGGCAGGCGACCGTCACGCCGATGGAGACGTAGATCGTCTTCATGAACAGCTGGACGTAGATCTGCTTCCACTCCGGCTGCATGACGATGTTGCCTTCGATGTCATACGTCCGGTCGACCGCGTTCAGGTAGTAGCTGAAGGTGATCGGCGAGGAGACCTGCTTGATGATCGTCCAGGTCCTCGGCTTGCCCCAGTCCGGGTCGACGCCGACCAGGGCGAAGCGTAGCGGGTTCTCGCGGATCTCGCCCGCCCCGGTGGCGGTCTTCTCCAGCAGGGCCGCGAGCTCCTCGTTCTCGGCCTGCACCAGCGGCAGCAGCCGGTCGAGCGAACCGTCCGCCTGCGCGCTCTCCAGTTCCGTCAGAAGCGTGGGGTAGGTCTCCGGCTTCGGCGTCTTCTCGGCGAAGGGCGAGTTGCCGGTCTCCCACTTGCGCAGCAGGGCGGCGGTCTCCGGCAGTACCTCGGCGAATTCCGGCGTCTCGGCCAGGGCGTCCAGGGTCGGCCAGGTCGCCTTGTCCTCCCAGCGCTCGTCGAAACCGACCAGGGCGAACTGCATCGGGTCGTCCTGGATCTTGGCGGCGGCGCGCTGCGACTTGTTGATCAGGGAGCGGAAGCCGCCGTCCTCGTAGTTCAGGCGGGCGCCCATGCGGCCGATATTTCGTCGCTGCCCCTCGCTGCGGTCGCCCATCTCCTGGATGAAGGCGGCGAAGACCGCGTCCTGCGGCAGGCCCTCGCCGTCCCAGTTCTCCAGTTCGGCGACAGTCTGCGGGATGGCTTCGTTCACTTCCGGGTTGTCGACGCTGCGCATCAGCATGTCGACGATCGGGAAGATGAAGGTGACCAGGATGAACAGCAGCAGCGGGGCGACCAGCAGGAAGGCGCGGATCTTGCTGCGCCTTGTGGCGCGGGCCAGAGCCACCTTCAGGGGCGTGCCGTCGGCCATGGTCAACGGCCGTGCCGGGCCTGCCTCTTCTACCGCATGCGCCATCGGGGTCTCCCGCAATCGGGTTGTCGGCCGCTCAAACGAGCGGGGAGAAAAAGTGCAAAACGAATGAATGGGGAGGGGAGAGCGGCGCACCGCTCTCCCCGAAAGGTCTTAGCTGGCGAGCCAGGCGTTGAAACGCTCGTTCAGCTCGTCGCCGTAGTCCGCCCAGAACTCGAAGTCGTTCTGCAGCGGGTTCTTGAAGTTGTCCGGCGCGGTCGGCATGTGCGGCTGCATCTCCGGCAGGATCTTGTCGAAGGACGACTTACGCACCGGGCCGTAGGAGATGTACTTCGCCTGGTCGGCGAGGCGCTGGGTGTCGGTGGAGAACTTGATGAACTCCCAGGAACGCTCCATGTTCGGCGCACCCCTCGGGATGACCCAGAGGTCGATGTCCCAGACCTGACCGTCCCAGACGATCTCGAACGGCTTGTTCTCCTTGGCGATCGCGTTGAACAGGCGACCGTTATAGGCGGTGGTCATCACGACCTCGCCGTCGGCCAGAAGCTGCGGCGGCTGGGCGCCGGCTTCCCACCAGATGGTGTCGTCCTTGATGGTGTCGAGCTTGGCGAACGCCCGCTCCACACCTTCCGGGGTCGCCAGCAGGTCGTAGATCTCGTCGGACGGCACACCGTCCGCCAGGAGGGCCATCTCAAGGTTGGCCTTCGGGGTCTTGCGCATGCCGCGCTTGCCCGGGAACTTCTCCAGGTCGAAGAAGTCGGCGATCGTGGTCGGGCCGGTGTCGAACTTGGTGGTGTCGTAGGCGTAGACGGTCGACCAGACGATGGTGCCGACCGCGCACTCGTGCACGGTACCGGCAATGAAGTCCTCGGCCGCCGCCGTGCCGTCGTCACCCGCCGGCAGATCGTCGGTCGGGAGGGTTTCGAGGATGCCCTCGTCGCAGCCGCGGACCGCGTCGGACAGCTCGACGTCGACCAGGTTCCAGGTCACGTTGCCGGCCTCGACCTGGGCGCGGATCTCGGCGAGACCGCCGTTGTAGTCCTCGGAGTTGATGGTGTCGCCGGTCTGCGCGATCCACGGCTTGTGGTACGCCTCGACCTGGCTCTTGGTGTAGGCACCGCCCCAGGACACGATGGTCAGGGTCTCCGCGGAGGAGGTCCCCGCGTAGCCGATCGCCGCAAGCGCGACCGCCGCGACTCCCGCCGACTTCAATAGATGGTTCATTGAACAAGTCTCCCTGTGTTGTGCCGGAAGTTTCCGGCGACTGCCCCTGAAGTCTTTGTGTTCGAGGACCGGACGGGGGTCGCGACCGGCCCGTACTCCCGAATGGCGACCGTCAGGCGTCTAGCGCCCGACAATCGTCCAGGGCCCAGCCGACCTGAACCTTCTGTCCACGGCTCAGCGACGCATGGGCGTGGGAATTCGGCACTTTGACGATGAACTCGTCATCGCCGCAGGTGCTCACCCGTGTACGGATGTGATCGCCGAGGTAGATCAGTTCCTCGACCTTCGCATCGAATACGTTGGGCATGCTGCCAGGCGCCGGATCGAGCGCTACCCGCTCGGGCCGCAGCGACAGGGTCGTCTGCGAGCCGGTGCCGTTGTGATTGACGCTCAGCGCCTGGATGATGTGGCCGTCCACATCGACCGTGCAGCTGGTGCCGTTGACTTCCTTCACCGTCCCGCGCAGGCGGTTGTTCTCGCCGATGAACTCGGCGACGAAGGCGTTGTCCGGCCGCTCGTAGAGGTCCGGCGGCGTGGCGAGCTGCTGGATCTTGCCGTCGTTGAACACGGCGATCCGGTCCGACATGGTCAGCGCCTCGGACTGGTCGTGGGTCACGTACACGACCGTCATCCCGAGCTGCTCGTGGATGTGCTTGATCTCGTACTGCATCTGCTCGCGCAGGTTCTTGTCGAGCGCGCCGAGCGGCTCGTCCATCAGCACCAGATCGGGTTCGAACACCAGGGCGCGGGCCAGGGCGACGCGCTGCTGCTGGCCGCCGGAAAGCTGGCCCGGCCGCCGGCCGCCGAAGGCGCCGAGCTCGACCATGTCGAGCGCCCGCTGGACCTTCGCCTCGGTATCCGCCTTGGACAGCTTTCGGACCTGCAGCGGGAACGCGAGGTTCTCGGCAACGGTCATGTGCGGGAACAGGGCATAGTTCTGGAAAACCATCCCGATTCCACGTTTGTGCGGCGGCACGTGATTGAGCTCGCGGCCGCCGAGCATGATCGTCCCTTCCGTAGGCGTCTCGAAACCGGCCAGCATCATCAGACAAGTCGTTTTGCCGGACCCGGAAGGTCCAAGCATGGTCACGAACTCGCCAGCCTGAATATCGAGATTGAGGTCTTTAACGACGAGGATCTCCCCGTCATACGTCTTCTGGACCTCTACGAATTGGACGAACGGCGTCTTTTTTTCCGCCATGTCCCCCTTGCCACCCTAGACTCGCGCCGTGCCGCTCTCCCTAAAGCAACACGCCCTGTTCGGCGCGGCATTGCGCGCCCTTTGTTTCGCAAAACCCTAAGACAACGGTGCGCGGCCTGTAAAGCGCGTCGTTGCGGTGCGAAAGGAAGGACCCCAGGAACGGCGGAACCCTGCGACATTGCCACAAATGCGACACGCGACCGTCGCCTACGGGTCGGGACGGCTTTGCGATCGACGGCACTCTGCGCCCATGACGGGCGAGGCTCATGACGGGCGAGCCGGCCCGATGTCGGTGGCGGGGCGCGTGCCCGGTGCGATTGCGGGAGACGGATATGAAGGATACGGCTCGGGTCGTCGTTATCGGCGGGGGCGTGGTCGGGGTGAGCACGCTGTACCACCTCGTCAAGAAGGGCTGGTCGGACTGCGTTCTGCTGGAACGCACCGAGCTGACCGCCGGCTCCACCTGGCATGCCGCCGGCCTGCTGCCGCTGTTCAACATGAGCTACTCGGTCGGCCAGCTGCACCAGTACTCGGTCGAGCTGTACAAGACCCTGGAGGCGGAGACCGGTCAGGACGTCAGCTTCCACGGCGTCGGCAACCTTCGGCTCGCGACCAACCGCGACCGCATGGACGAGTACCGCAACTACCAGTGCACGGCCGAGACCATCGGCGTCGACTGCCACCTGGTCGGCGTCGACGAGATCAAGAAGCTCTGGCCGCTGATCAATGCCGAGGGGCTGATCGGGGCGCTGTGGCACCCGACCGACGGGCATATCGCCCCGGTCGACGTGACCATGGCCCTGGCCAAGGGGGCGCGGATGCATGGCGGCACGATCCACCAGCACACCGAGGTCACCGGCATCGAGCGCGACAACAACGAGTGGATCGTCCACACCTCGAAAGGTTCGATCCGCTGCGAGCATGTGGTGTCGGCCACCGGCAACTACGCGCGCCAGACGGCGCTGATGGTCGGCCTGCAGATCCCGGCGATTCCCGTCGAGCACCAGTACATCGTCACCGATGTCGACCCGACGCTGAAGGAATACCGCGAGGCCGGGAACCCGGAGCTGCCGGTGCTGCGCGAGTCGGACAGCCAGTACTATTTTCGCGAGGAGCGCATGGGCTGGATCCTCGGCCCGTACGAGCGATTCGCCCCGGCCTGCTTCGTCGACGGCGTGCCCTCGACCTTCGAGAAGGACCTGTTCCCGGGCGACCTGGAGCGGCTGATGCCCCATGTGGAGGCCTGCATGAGCCGGGTCCCGTCGTTCGAGACCGCAGGCATCAAGGACATCGTGAACGGCCCGATCTCCTACACCCCGGACGGCAACCCGATGGTCGGCCCGGCCTTCGGCCTGCCGAACTTCTGGCTCTCGGAAGGCCACAGCTTCGGCGTGACCGCGGCCGGCGGCGCCGGCTGGCAGCTCGCCAACTGGATCGTCGACGGCGAGCCCTCGGTCGACATGATCGGCGTCGATCCCCGGCGCTTCGGCGTGGTCTCCAAGAACTTCGCCAAGATCAAGAACGAGGAGGCGTACGAGCACGTCTTCGTCAACCACTTCCCCATGGAGGAGCGCGAGGCCGGGCGGCCGGCCAAGACCGTGCCGATCCACGGCCGGCTCGATGCCGCCGGTGCCGTCTGGGGCGCGCGTTTCGGCTGGGAGCGCCCGAACTGGTACGCCCCGGAGGGCGTGGCCCGCAAAGACGAATACTCGTTCCGCCGCTCCAACTGGTTCCCCCATGTGGGCAACGAGGTGGCGGCGATGCGCGAGCGCGTCGGCCTGCTGGAGCTGTCCTCCTTCGCCAAGTACATGGTCGAGGGGCCGGGCGCGCGGGCCTGGCTCGACCACATGGTCGCCAACATCATCCCGAAGAAGATCGGCCGCATGAGCCTGAGCCACGCGCTGAACCCCTCGGGCTCGATCCGCTCCGAATTCACCATCTCGCGACTGCCCGACGGGCTGTACGGCGAGCGCTTCTACCTGGTCGGCCCGGGGGCCGGTCACGACTACGACTGGGACTTCCTCACCAAGCAGCTGCCGCGCGACGGGTCGGTGATCCTGTCCGACCTGACCACCCAGTACGGCGTGCTGGTGCTGGCCGGTCCGATGGCCCGCAGGGTGCTGGAGAAGCTGGCCGATGCCGACGTCACCAACGAGGCCTTCCCCTGGCTGACCGTGCAGGACATCCCGGTCGGCTGGTGCCCGACCGTGCGCGCCCTGCGGGTCAATTTCGTCGGCTCGCTGGGCTGGGAACTGCACCACCCGATCGAGTACCAGGCCCATCTCTACGACGCGATCATGGAGGCGGGCCGCGAGTTCGACATCGGGCTGGTCGGCCTGCGGGCGATGGACAGCATGCGCCTGGAGAAGAGCTACCGGCTCTGGGGCACCGACCTGAACGCTGAGAACTCGGCGCTGGAGGCCGGGCTGAACCGCTTCGTGCGGCTGAACAAGGGCGATTTCGTCGGCCGCGACGCGCTCACCCGCCAGCAGGAGGCCGGCGTGCCGAACACGTACTGCACGCTGGAGATCGATGCCGGGGACGCCGACAGCTTCGGCAACGAGCCGGTGTTCATGGACGGCGAGGTGGTCGGTCGCGGCACGGCGGGCGGCTACGGCCATCATGTGAAGAAGTCGCTGATGCTGGGCTATGTGAAGACCGAGTTCGCCGAGATCGGCCGCGAATGCCAGGTCCGGGTCATGGGCGAACTCCGCCCGGCCCGCATCGTCCCGGAGAGTCCCTACGACCCCGAGAACGAGATGCTCCGGGCGTAAGGCGCGCGCGGCCGGCGGCGGCGTTGCAGACGAGGTGGCAGACGAGACGGGCGGCGGCGCTTCCGACGGGATGAGACGGCCGGCGGCCCCGGAGGTCGCCGCCGGTTTGGCATCGTCATCTGACCGTTTCAGTTTCTTGTTCTTCTTCCTCCCCACACCCACTCCCCGGATTTAGTCCGGGGCCCACGCCCGGGGTGTTCCTGGATGTGCCGCCCTTGCGCTCCGATGCGCTCGCCCCGGACTAAATCCGGGGAGTGAGAGAGAAGAGGGAAGGGAGAGGGCGAGGCCGGTGTCCGCTCGGCCTCACCCGCCAGCGGTCATCCGCCAACGATCGCTTGCCAGCGATCACCCGCCCTGCTGCTGCGCCTCGCGCTTGGCCTTGCGCTCGCGGAAGGCGGCGAGCGCCTTTGCCTTGCGGGCCTCGAACTCTGACATCATCCGGGCTTCGGTCAGGTCCGCCTGGCGCTGCAGGAAGGCCACGTTCGCCGCCCGGGCCGCGGCGCGCACCCGCTGCAGCTCCGTCTGCCTGGCGCGCTCCTTGAGCATCTCCTGGCGGTCTTCCATATGCCGGCGGGCGACGGCGCTGTGCACGATCGGCAGGCCGGCCGCGCTGGCCACCAGGTGCTCGCGCTGGCCGTACCACAGTTCGTAGACCTTCTTCTGGTAATACGGGCCGCGCTCCTCGTCGCGGGAGTGGTAATAGGCGACCGCCTTCGGCCACGACTGGGTCGTCTCGTTCAGGTCGGCCAGGAAGGCCGCGGCGTATTCGGCGTTGGCACCCGGGTCGAAGGCATGCTCCAGGTCGCGGAACGCGTCGCCGTGGTAGTACAGGTTGATCTGCATGCAGCCGACATCGATGTTGGTGATGCCGCGGGCCTGCAGCCGCCTCACCTCGGCAATCGCCGCCGCCTTGCTCGGCAGATATCGCCCGACGCCCTCCGCCATCACCGTCCACGGCCAGGAAAAGCTTGCCTTGTGGGGGCTGCTCCAGCGTCCGGTCTCGGCCAGCGAGATCGCCGCCAGCAGGTGCGGCGGCAGGCGGTTGTCGATCTCGGCCTGGCGGGTCGCGGCCACGCAGAGCCCATGCGCCTCGGGGGTCACCGGGGCGGTGGGCGCGGCCTGGGCCGGGCCGATCAGCGCCGGGCCGAGCAGGGCCGGAACGAGCAGCGCCGCGAGCGCGACAAGAACGGCCCTGGCAGACAGGGCTTTGGCAGACAGGGCTTTGGCAATCGGCATGGCGGACCTCCTTTGCCGAAGGTAAAGCAAGTGCCGTGCCAGATCGTTCGGAGGGGAGGTGTCAGTCGGCGTCGCCCAGGGGACGGCGCGGATCGAAGGTGGAGAGCCCGGCGATCGCCCGGCGCATGTCGGCGGCCAGGCGCTGCAGCCCGGCGGTGCGTTCGAGCCGCCGCTCGTCCATGTAGAGGCCGCGCTTGACCTCGATCTGCAGGGCGTGGATGCCGAGATCCGGGCGGCCGTAATGGCGGGTCACGTAGCCGCCGGCATAGGGGCTGTTGCGCCGCACCCGGTAGCCCTGGTGGCCGAGCAGCCGCTCGACCCGGCCGGTCAGCACCGGCGAGCAGCTGGTGCCGTGGCAGTCGCCCAGCACGATGTCGCTCACCGGATAGCTGCGGCCGTCGGCGCCGATGGTGTGCACGTTGGACGGCATGGAATGGGCGTCGACCAGGATGCAGTAGCCGAAGCGGCTGCGGGTCTCCTCGATCGCCTCGGTCAGGGCGGCGTGATAGGGCCGCCAGTAGCCCTCGATCCGGTGCACCGCGTCCTCGAAGGCGAGCTTGCCGGCATAGACCGGCACGGCGTTGGAGACGACCCGGGCAATGGTGCCCAGTCCGGCGGCGATCCGCGCGTTGCGGGTGGTGACGTAGTCGGGCAGCGGGTCGGAGAACATCGCCGGGTCGAGCTCGTAGGGCTCGCGGTTGGCGTCCACATAGACCCGCGGAAAGGTGGCGGCGACCAGCGGCGCGCCGAGCTCGGGGGCGGCGGCGAACAGCTCGTCGACGAAGCTGTCCTCGCTGGAGCGCAGGGTGCGCTCGTCGAGCCCAGTGCGGGTCAGCAGATCGTCGGGATAGTGGCGCCCGGAATGGGGCGAGGAGACGACGATCGGCAGGGTCTGGCGCACCGGCCGGCGCACCGTGACCGGCGGCGGCGGCGCGTCAGCGGCGGTGACAGCGGCGGCGGCTGTGGCGGTGACTGAGGCGGCGGCCGCGATGGCGGCAGCGGGGCGGGGGGCGGCGGGGTCCGGGACGGCGGGGACCACCGTTGAGACGGCGCGGGAGGCGGTCTGAGGGACGGCTGCCACGCGGGTCGGGCCGGGGGCTGAGTCGGAAGCGGCCACGCTCGCCGGCATGCCGGTCTCGGCGGGTTCGGGCAGGCTGTCGACGCGCTCGTCCATGACATTCAGATAGAGCAACACGGCGCCCCTGTCACCGGTCTGAGCGCGACCCGCGTCGCCGGAGCGTCCGGGGACGCCGGCGCCGGGGCGAGGGGACGGTCCGGTGGGGCGGCCAGGGCACCTGAGGGTCGGCCGGACGGGGCGCGAGGCGGGGATGTGAAAATAGGGTTGCCAAGCTTGGAGAGGGGCATTAAGACCAGCCGCTCGCGGCACGGAATTCCCGTCAGTGCCGCCGCCGACAGGTCCCTCCCGGGGCCGATCAGACCGGCACAGTGGGCGCGTAGCTCAGCGGGAGAGCACTACGTTGACATCGTAGGGGTCGCTGGTTCAATCCCAGCCGCGCCCACCACGCATCCGGTTGATGTCATTGACATTTTCCGGCTCAGGCTAGGTCCAAAACTCGACGGAGACCGTTGCTGTCACACTTTGTGTCACAGTGAGGTCCACCCATGCCCACCATCCGCGAGCGGAACCGCCGCTGGCAGGCCCAGGTGCGTGTCGCCAACAAGGCCACCATCACCAAGACCTTCGACCGTTACCAGGACGCCGTCGCCTGGGCGGCCGAGACTGAGAAGAGCGTCCGTCGGTCGCTCGCGAATGACACCGGCATTCATGTCGCGCAGACGACCCTTGGTGACCTGATCGACCGGTACCAGCGGGAGATCACACCAGCCAAGCGCAGTTCAGAGGTCGAGGCGCTGCGCCTGGGAAAGATGCGACGGGACGCGATCTCAGGTTTGGTGCTGTCAAAGCTCTCCCCCTCGGTGGTGTCGGACCACCGTGACCCCAGGATGGCTGAGGTGTCCGTCGATACCGTCAGACGGGATCTCGGCACGTTGCAGCATGTCTGGGACGTCGCGCATCGCTCCTGGGGCCTGGTGGGGCTGGATAACCCCTTCCGGCTGGTGCGGAGGCCCAGCCCAGCGCCCGGACGCTCACGTCGGCTTCCCATTGAAGAGCAGGCCCGCCTCGAAGCGCGCAGGCCTTGAAGACCTGCATTTCCACGACCTGCGGCACGAAGCGATCACCAGGTCAGTTGCCGTCACCGGACGGCGGGACTGTGGAGGGCGAGAGATAATTGCCGACCGGGTTCCGTCGCCGCGTAGCCCCGCAAGATAAGGCTGCGCCACGAAGGCCTTCACGCAGCGACTGCCGGTCGGTGCGGCACTTGCTTCGCTACCAATGTCCTCTGCCTTCCTTCACACTGCTGCGATGGATCAGGCGACATCCAAAAGCCCCGATGTCCCGCGCGGGTCCAAGCGGGTCGTCGTGCTCGGCGGCACCGGAACGATCGGACGCGCGACCGTCAGCGCCCTTCTCGAGCGAGGGCACCGGGTGATATGCCCTGTGCGCCCCGCGAGCCTCGACACGGCGCGCCTGCAGCTCCCCCCGGACGCCGACATCCGGCCGTGCGAGATCACCGATCCCGCCGCCCTTGCCCGCGATGGCTTTCGCGGCGAGACCTTCGACGCATTGGTCTCCTGTCTTGCCTCCCGTTCTGGCGCACCGAGGGATGCGTGGGCCATCGACTACACCGCGCATTCGCAGGCCCTCGGCGTTGCGCGCAGCTCAGGCATCTCGCACATGGTCCTGCTCTCGGCGATCTGTGTGCAGCGACCCCGATTGGCGTTCCAGAAGGCCAAGCTTGCCTTCGAGGAGGAGCTGATCGGGTCCGGCCTGACATCCTCGATCGTGCGGCCGACCGCCTATTTCAAGTCGCTGTCGGGGCAGATCGACCGGGTTCGTCGCGGAAAGCCGTATCTTGTGTTCGGGAACGGTGAGCTCACGGCCTGCAAGCCGATCAGCGACAGGGATCTGGGAAATTTTCTCGCAGACTGTCTCGACGACGCGTCTCTCTGGAACCGGGTGCTTCCGATTGGCGGGCCGGGCCCCGCCATAACGCCCCTTGCGCAAGCCGAACGGCTCTTCGAGCTGCTCGACGAGGCGCCGCGCGTGCGGCGGGTGCCGGTCGGGCTGCTCGACGCCATAATCGTGGGCCTGAGTGTGCTCGGAACAGTTTCGCGGCGTCTGCGCGACAAGGCAGAACTGGCTCGGATCGGGCGATACTACGCAACCGAGTCGATGCTGGTGCTCGATCCGGCGACGGGTCGCTACGACGCAGATGCGACACCGTCCACGGGCGCCGACACGCTTTTCGATTTCTACGCAAAGATCGTGGCCCAAGAGGAGTCGGTCGATCTTGGGGAACACGCGGTTTTTTGACGTTCAGCGTCTCGGGTCGCAGCCGATCACCAGTGACTTCAAAAGGCGACCTTCCGCGCTTCCTTTCGGGCGGCTTCGCAGCTGCGGCGAATGCTGCCAAGGAGATTGAGGCGCAAGCCTCAGCCCGGGCTTGCGTGAAACGTCAAACCGCCGATTTTCCAAACGGCCTCTAACCCGACAGGGCATTTTCCAGGCGCTGGATCAGGGAGCGGAGTTCGAGCGACGTCGAATTTGCGACCTGCAATCGGCCATGAACAGGGTGATCGGGCTCGATGTCGGACAGGCAGAGGTACAGCGTCGACAGAAGGCGCCCTGTGACGTTGTTGATATCGTGCACGAGTGCCTGAGGGCTGGGTTCTGCGTCGTTCGTATCGCCACTCGGTCGGCACTGGCCGGCGTCCGTTTCCGTCATGGACGCGCGCCGATCGCGTCGAGGAATCGCTGCTGCATGGTCAGGTCTTCCGCGAGAAGTCCCCTGAAATCCTGTGTGCGGAGGCGCGGGCTCCGCTTGTTGACTCCTCGGAGGGTCATACACCCGTGCTCCGCATCGACGATGACGCCCACAGCTTGCGGGTTCAGGCCGTCTTCGATGCATTGCGCGATTTGCGACGTCATCCGCTCCTGAATCTGCAGGCGGCGCGCATAGGCATCGACGACGCGGGCCAGTTTGCTGATGCCGACGACCGAACTCGCCGGCAGATAGGCCACATGGGCCTTGCCGACGATCGGCGCCAGATGATGCTCGCAGTGGGAAACGAAATCGATGTCGGTCAAGATGACGAGGTTCTGGTACCCCGACACTTCGGAGAACGTGGTGGTGAGGAGAGCCTTCGCGTCCACGGCATAGCCGCTGCAATACTCGGAGAAAGCGCGCACGACTCTGGCCGGGGTCTCCAGCAGCCCATCGCGGCCCGGATCCTCGCCGATCCCGCGCAGCAAGGCGCGAATGCCCGACTCCGCAGCGGCGAGCCGGTCTTCTCCTGATTCGGCGACGAACTCGCCGTCGTCTGAGAGCTGGTGTGCGGCAAGACCGCCACTGCGCATGATCGAAACGGGCATATCCGTCATTTTAGGCACTCCATCCCTTTTGAGACTCGCGCGGACCCTGGCCGCCGTCTGTGGTTTACGTTGCGGAAACGTTCACGGCGGTTCGGGCTTGATTCCGAAGCCGCGCCAAGGTCTCCAGGAGTTCGTCCGGCGTGAACGGCTTGCGCAAAATTGCATCGGCGCCGAGAAGTCGCGCCGCCTCCAGCACGTCCGCAACCTCTCCGATCGCCCCGGACATCATCACGAAGCTGGTGTCCGGGAGAGTCGACTGGACGCTGCGCAGGACCTCGAACCCCTCGCCGTCCGGCATCAGCATGTCGCAGACGACCATATCCGGTCGCCAGTCGAGCAGCATCGGAATGGCGTGGACCCCGTTGCTCGCGGTGCGGACGTCATAGTCGGCCCGCCCCAGAACGACAGCCAGGTTCTCGCGTAGATCAGGGTCATCCTCGACCAGACAGATTTTCGTCATTCTCCCGGTGCTCCGATAAGCGGCTTCAGGGCGTCACAGACAGTCATCTCGATGGTCACGGGCACTAGCCCGTCTTGCGTTCCAGTCCCGGTCGCTCAGGGGTATCGGTGCGATGTCCGAGGGCGGACATCACGGCGTTCAGCAGCTCATCGGGAAGGACCGGCTTTCCGACGATGGCGGTCACGCCGCAGGACATGATCTGCTCGTGTTCTTCGTTGGACACGAACCCGCTCAGCATCAGGATTGGGATGTCCGTTCGGATCTCGCGCAGGGAGAGCGCCAAATCCTCTCCCGTGATCTTCGGCATCTTCCGGTCGGTGACCACCAGATCCCAGGTCCCGGCATCCCGGCGGAAGGCGCGTATGGCCTCCTCGGGGTCGACGAAACCGTCCACCGTATAACCGAGACGCGTCAGGATCTCCTGGCTCACCGACAGCAAAATCCGGTCATCATCGACCAGCATCAGTCGCTCGGTTCCAGAGGAGGCGGGGGATACGACGGAGCGTTTCGCGACTGCGGCAACGCGCGTCTTCTCCAGGATCGGCAGATAGATGTCGAAACGGGTCCCGACGCCCTCGAGGCTTTCGACGACGATCGCCCCCTCGTGGTTGCGGATGATGCCCTGCACGGCGGCGAGGCCGAGGCCGGTGCCCTCGCCGATACGCTTGGTCGTGAAGAACGGTTCGAAGATCCGAGGGATCAACTCGGCTGGGATGCCGGGTCCCGTGTCGGTGATGCCGATGCGGGCATACTCTCCCGGTTTCAGGTCACTGACCTGTCCGCTGATCCCTCGGCCCATCGAAATCTGGTGGCCGCTCTGCATTTGGTTCAACGCGTCGGCCGACCCGTCGAGGAAGCAGCTCTCCATCGAGATGGTGATTGTACCGCTCGTATGCTCGCCGATCGCCTGGGCGGCGTTCTGGCAGATATTGACGAGCAGCTGATGGATCTGTGCCGCGTCGGCTTCGGCGATGCACGGCTGGAGCTGACCGATTTTCAGCGAGATATTCGCCGGCAACTGGAGGTCCAGAGATCCTAGACCGTCCTTGACGGCCTTCTGCAGATCCAGAGGATTGCGGTCGGAGCCGGCGTTTCTGCTGTAGGTCAAGATCTGGCGCACCAGATCGCGAGCCCGCGTGCTCGCTTCCATGATCTGGGTCAGACGGGGCTGTATGGGGGAATTCTTGGGCAGGTCGCTGATCATCAGCGAACAATTGCCCAGGATCCCGCCGACGATGTTGTTGAAATCGTGGGCAATTCCGCCGGCCAGGGTGCCGAGGGCCTGGGTGCGCTGGGACGCGTGGTACATCTCGGTCAATCGCGCGCGTTCGGCCTCGGCATCTGTGCGTTCCGTGATGTCCTCGTAGGTCTTCACGAAGCCGCCGGTGGGGAGGGCTGCGACAATGGCTTCCACGATCCGACCGTCGCCGATATGGCGAACCTGGCGCTGGCTGCCGGTGCGGGTGCGCAGCAGCTTCTGGATCGAGGAGATCTGGGCGTCGGCTATCTGGTCGGGTTTGCCCGGCCCCAGGTCCCCGCGGCCGGCGGCGTGCTTGATCAGTTCGCGATAGTCCAGGCTGCCGGTGACCAGGTCATCAGCATATTCGTTGATCTCGAGGAAGCGCTGATTGAACAGCATCAACCGCATGTCGCTGTCGAAGACCGCGATGCCATGTTTCATGTTGTCGAGAGTCGTGCGCAGCAACTCGGATTTCTCGCTGACCAGCCGCTCCCGCTCCTTCAACTCGGTGATGTCGGTATGCACGCCCACCAGCCGGCCGTCGCTGGTCCACCGCTCGCTGATATGCAGCCAGATGCCATTTGACAGTCGGCTCTCGAACTTCGTCGACTCGGTCGCCCTGCGCTTTTCGGTGACCGAGGCGACCCAGTCCTCCATTTCGTCGGCCGGTATCTTGACGCCGCCGTTGCGGACCGCGCTCCGCAGCAGATCCTGGAAACTCACGCCGATGGCGAGATCATCGGCCTGCATGGGATGCAGATCGACATATCGCTGATTGAACAGCTCCACCCGATCGTTCTGATCGAAGATGATGAAGCCTTCCGAAATGCTATTGATCGCCAGCTCGAGCTCGTTGCGCGCACGGATCGCCTGGGTGGCAGCCTGTTCCTTTTCCGTGACCGCGCGATTGGTCTTCAAGATCTGGCTGCACAGCAGCCAGAGAATGGTGAAGACGCCGATCAGAATCAGTGCGAAGAGGCCGATGAGCTTGTAGTACAGCGCATTGTGCAGGTCCCGGGCGCGGCTGACCTCGTCCGACTCATACAGCAGCCCGCGCCGGACCATGTCGTGAACGGGGGTCCGCAGATAGTCGAGTTTCTGTGCGATCCCCGCCAATTGCGGATCGGAAAGCTCTTCCAGCCCATAGATTAACGGCTCGAGCGCCTCAAGTTCGCCGATCATATTCTCGACCAGAGGGACAAGCCCTTCGATCGCCCGCAGATCGGCCGTCTGCCTTCCTTCGAGAAGCGGTATCAGGCGGCTCCAGAATATCTCGAACCGCTCGCGTGTTTCGCCCGCGGTATCCGAGCCGGGGGCAAGGGCATAGTCCTTCAGGGACTCGGTGAAGCGCAGGAACTCGATTTCAGATTGGGCCAGGAACCAGATGTTGATCCGGCTTTCCTTTTCGATCAGCTCCCGCTGCTGAATCAGCCCCTGAATCGAGAAGAAAACACCGGCGAGACAGGCGGTGAATGCCACGATTAATAGGCTGTGGCGAACTATGAACCATTTGAATTCGCGCATCGTGGCCATTGAGACTCACCCCATTTCGCTTTGATCGCTGGAAAGCCTGGAGCGGATCATGGATTTACTTGAAGTGGATCTCTTTTACCTGCCAAACCCACTTGGCCTGGGTCTGCTTGTTCTTCAGCTTAGGATTGTCATCCTCGGGATAGACGACCCAGAGCGGACCCTTTTCACGGATCTTCAGACGCTCTCCATCCATCTGATAGGCAAGGATCACCGGATAGTCGGTGAAGTCCTTCATCGGGATGTCGACCTTGTAATCGTTGAGCGCGATCACTTCGGCAGTCGAGCCTTCGGCGCCGACCGCGTCGACGAGGGTCTTCAGCAGGATCCCCTCGAATGTCTTGGTGCCCTGGGTCCAGGCCGTCGCCGTCTCGATCTTGGTGACGCCCAGCGCGTGCAGCATGTCGAAATCGAACTCTGCCTTGTCGCCGGCATTTTGGTTGGACACATTCCCGCTGAGGGTCAGCAGGACCTCTCCTTTCGGCTTGGCGAGCTCGGCGGCGCCCGACGGTCCGCTGAAAACGAGGACGGCCACACTCAGCGAGCAAAGGAAGCTCAGAAATCTAGCAGTGCCGGTCATTTTGGATCTCCTGGTCGAGGTTCTTGCACGGGGGTCCGTCCGTTCTTGCGAACGGGTAGACAGGGTCAGTCAGATTTCGGTTTCGGTTCGGGCGCGCGCAGATACAGCAAGGTTGCGCCCAGCATCAGCGCACCGAGGACGCCGAAGAACGCCGCATAGCCTGCCGTCGCCGTTCCGAACCACGCGTGGGCAACCTCGACGATGGCACCGCTGCCGATCTGCAGGATCGCGGTTCCACCCATGAGAACGCAGTTCAGCGTCGTCGTTCCGCGGCCGACGAGCTCCTTGGGGATGAGGGCGACGCCATGTCCCATCAGGACGACGCTGAACGCGCCGACCAGGCACACGAGGATCAGCATCGACACCGTCACGACGAGCGGGGAGTCGATGAAGGCGGCCAGCGCGAGCAGGATCAGTCCGGTCAGCGACGCGCTGGCGACGACGACACGCCTGAACCCTCCGGCCCGTCGCTGGATCGGTCCGAACGCCAGCGTCCCGACGACGAAGGCCACGGCCAACACCGACAGCAGCTTGCCGCTGTCCAGGTTGTCCAGGCCGTGAACCTCATGCAGGTAGGGCGCGCCCCAGAGTCCGAGGATCGTGATCACCGAGGAGTAGCCGAGCGCCACCATCGGCAGCACGTACAACAGTCCCGGGACCCGGAAGACCTGCGCCACCCCGCGGAACTTGGCGCCCAGGGATTCCCGGTTGCTGTCCGCGGCGTGCACCGGCGCGGGCGTGTCCCGCACCACGGCGTAGAACACGATTCCGATCACGGCGGTGAGTGCCGCCAGGACCAGGAATGTCGATCGCCAACCGATCCAGTCGGCCGACGCGGCCAGCGGCGACGTGGCGAGGAGGCTGCCCAGATTGGCGGTGGCGAACAGGATCGTCATGGCGCGGGTGAAGTCGCTGGGGCTGTGCCAGCGTGCCAGAATCACCAGCGAACCGACCATGCCGCCGGCAAGTCCGAGGCCGATCAGGAACCGCCCGGCGACCAGTGCCTCGACCGAATGGGCCATGGCGAACAGGGCCGAGCCGATGATCGAGAAAACCAACATGCTCGAGACGACCAGTCGCGCGCCGTATTTGTCGAACAGCACGCCGATCGGGATCTGGAGAGCCGCAAAGATCAGGAAGAACGCACCGGATGACAGACCGATCACGGCGGCGTCCAGATGCATCTCCGCCATGATCTGCGGGGCGATCACGCCGTTGGACGATCGGTAGAACTGACTGAGAACGGCGAGAACGATCATGGTCCAGAGCATGACCGTGACCCGCTTGACCCGAAGGCCAGACATCCCCGCGGAGTGGCGCGCCCAGGAGAGCACACTTCCGACCGTCCGTTCGACGCTTTCCTGCTGACTCATTTGTCTGATGCACCCTCTCCCCTGATTGCATCAACGTGGACGGCATGTATGAAAAATGAGTTAACTATCGTTAAATTTGATCGGCTTGTTGGAGAATGGGGGCGGCCCCGATCCGGGTTGAGGGTCGGCCGGCCGGTACGCCGCAACCGCCCACCCTTCCTGCACAGCAACCGACCAGCCGACAAGCTTGTCGATGCCGCTTTAGAAAAGGACGCCACTCCAGGCGACACGGGAGAACAGGAGAACCTGATCGCGGCTCACTTGACGCCAGCCTGGGCGGTGCCCGTGGTCTTGCCACTCCAGGTTTTCAGGGCGAGACCGGTCCCCAGAAACCCTCCCTTACGAATACCCTTCAATCCGTCCCACGAACGCTGACGTCAGACACGCCCTCCCAGCGCAGCTCCATATTGTAGAAGAGCCCGCCGCGGATCAGGTGGGTATGGCTGTCGTTGAGTCCGGGAATGACCCGCCTGTTGCCGAGATCGACAATTTTCGTCTCGGGCCCGGCCAGGGGCATCACGTCCCGTTCCATCCCGGCCGCCTGGATCACGCCACCGACGATCGCGACCGCCTCGGCCTCCGGATTGGAAGGATCCAGGGTCGTCACCCGACCGTTCGTTAGGATCGGATCAGGGGTCATCGGGGGCCTCTCGGGGGTGAGCATTGAGGGGGGCGAGGGGCCCGGCGCCGCGAAGCGGACGACGCGACGCCGGGGGAGCGCGTCAGCCGGCGGCGACCGGGGCCAGCGCCTTATGTTCGACGGCGGCGACCCGGCGCTGCATCCGGACCGCTACGCATGGCGCAACCCGATATGCGGCGCGCAGCTTCCCGAACTCATGGCGACCTTCCATCCGGGCTTTCTCGACGACGATCTGCTGAGGCGGATCGCGGCCAGCGCGGACAACTGGTGCGCCCCCGGGGTGTTGCGTGCCCAGGGTGAGCGGATTTTGGGCGAGCGGATCCTGGCCGACGGGGACGACCGGAGCGCCGCCGAGGCCGAAGCCTTGTTCCGCCGGTCGATGACCCTCGCGGGCGCGGTCCGAACACACGACCACGATCGCCGGCCGACCGCGGTCCTGCGTTCCCACAAACATGGCGGTGGACCAAGTCAGTGAAGGGAGGATCGGTTCCGCGACTGGCGGTCCCCACCTTGTGCCCGCACTCATATCCGTTAAATTGGCGCTCTAACCTGCCCAGGCCGGTGTTCCTCGTTCGACAGGTTCCAAGTTCATCCTTGGGCTGTTACGGCTACGACACGCGGCCGGCCAACGGCCGCGTTAGCCGATCACCGGTGAAACAAAAGAACACGCAAAGGAGAGGCCTATCATGCGCAAGCTGCTATCCACTGCGCTGACCGCCGCCATTCTCGGCATTTCAGCTCCCGCGGTCGCGGAGACCTGGGACATGCCGACGCCCTACCCGGACGGCAACTTCCAGACCAAGAACGTCTACTGGTTCGTCGACAGGGTTAAGGAACTGTCCGGCGGCGAGCTGGAGATCAACGTCCACAGCGCCGCGTCGCTCTTCAAGATGCCCGAGATCAAGCGCGCCGTCCGCTCCCAGCAGGCGCCGATCGGCGAGGTCCTGATGAGCGTTCACGGCAACGAGAACGCCCTGTGGGAGGTCGACGGCATCCCGTTCCTCGCCGCCGGCTACGACAACGCCTGGAATCTGTGGCAGGCCCAGAAGCCGCTGATCACGGAGCTGATGGCCGAAGAGGGGCTGATGCCTCTCTACACCGTCGCCTGGCCGGGCCAGGGCCTGTATGTGCAGGAGGAGCTCTCGGACCTCGGCGCGATGGAGGGCATGAAGTTCAGGGCCTACAACGCGGCAACGTCGCGGATGGCCGAACTCATGGGCGCGATCCCGACCACCGTCCAGTATGCCGAGGTGCCGCAGGCGTTCTCGACCGGCCTGGTCTCGGCGATGCTCACCTCCGGCGCGACCGGTGTCGACGTCAAGGCGTGGGACTTCCTGAACGTCTACTACGACACCAAGGCGATGCACCCGAAGAACATGGTGTTCGTGAACAAGCGGGCCTTCGACGCGCTGGACGAGAAGGTGCAGAAGGCGCTGCTGCAGGCCGCCGAGGAGGCCGAGAAGCGCGGCTGGGACGAGTCCCGCAAGGTCGCGGCCGATACGGTCAAGACCCTGGCCGATAACGGCATGAAGGTGCCGGAAGCCAGCGACGCCCTGGTGGAGGGTCTCAAGGGTGTCGGCGAGACCATGACCGGCGAATGGCTGGAGCGCGCCGGCGACGGCGGCAAGACGCTGATCGACGCCTATCGCGGCATGTGATCGGCCAACGCCGTCCAACAGGCACGTTGCCTGACGGGCCGCGATGCCCGGGCCGTCCCCCGTTCCGGCGGGGGGCGGCGCTCTGCCGGCGCGGTCCGATGGGGCCGCGCCTGCACGGGGCGCGGGTCGCCGGTCGGGCCCGGAACCTCAGGAAACCCTCCGCGGGACAGGAGTCCTACAATGCTGATACGCCGTGTGCTCGATGGGCTCTACCTGGCCAGTGCCGCGCTCGCGGCGATGCTGCTGGCGGGAATCGGGGTCCTGATCCTGGCGCAGATCGTCGGTCGGTTCTTCGGGATCGTCGTGCCGTCGGCCAACGAGATTTCAGGCTTCTTCCTCGCGACCTCGACCTTTCTGGCGCTGGCCTACAGCTTCAGGGGCGGGACCCATATCCGCGTCACGCTGGTCGTGTCGCATCTGCCGAAACACCTCCATAACGCGTCGGTCGTTCTGGCGCTGTCGGTTGCCACGATCCTCAGCGGGTACTTCACATACTACGCCTACGGTCTCGCCGCCGAGAGCTGGCGCTACGGCGACCTGTCGGATGGTCTGGTCGGCGTCCCGCTGTGGATTCCTCAGAGCAGCATGGCGTTCGGGCTGGTCATGATGACGATCGCCTGTTTCGACGAGCTGGTCCGGGTCCTGCGCGGGCGCGAGCCCAGTTTCAAGGAAAACACCGAATCCGTTCTGGATTGACGTCGGCGTCCGGTCCGACGTGACGCCACTCTTTCCGGTTACCGCCAAGCCCCGAGGATCTTCCAGTCGTGGACATCGCCACCGCCTCCATCATTCTCGCAATCGGCCTGCTCGTCCTGCTGGCGGCCGGTCTCTGGGTCGCGATCGCCCTGCTGATCGTCGGCCTCGCGGCCATGAGCATGTTCTCCAGCGCGCCGGCCGGCGCCATCATGGCGACGACGGTCTGGGGATCGATCTCGACCTGGACGCTGACCGCCCTGCCGCTGTTCGTCTGGATGGGCGAGATCCTGTTTCGAACTCGGCTGTCGGAGGACATGTTCGGCGGACTGGCGCCCTGGCTGACCCGGCTGCCCGGCCGGCTGATGCATGTGAACATTCTGGGATGCGCCGTGTTCGCCGCGGTGTCCGGCTCCTCCGCCGCCACCGCGATGACGATCGGCAAGATGTCGGTCCCGGAACTGAGTCAGCGCGGCTATGACGAGAAGCAGATCATCGGCTCGCTCGCCGGCTCTGCCACCCTGGGGCTGCTGATCCCGCCCTCCATCATTCTGATCGTCTACGGTGTGGCCGCCGAGGAGTCGATCATCCGGTTGTTCATCGCCGGCATCATCCCCGGCATCCTGCTTGCCGGAATGTTCATGAGCTACGTCGCCGTCTGGTCGCTGATGAACCCGGCGAAGGTCCCGGTGATGACCGAGCAGTACACCCTGTGGCAGCGGATCGCCGCCTCGCGTCGGCTGCTTCCGGTCATCCTGCTGATCGGGTTCGTGATCGGGTCGATCTACGCCGGACTGGCGACCGCGACCGAGGCGGCGTGCCTCGGCGTCGTCGGCGCGCTCGCCCTTTCGGCGCTGTCCCGGACCCTGACGTGGTCGACCTTCGTCGACAGCCTGATCGGCGCGACCAAGACCAGCTGCATGATCTGCTTCATCCTGGCCGGGGCCGCCTTCCTGTCGACGGCCATGGGCTTCACCGGCATCCCGCGCGGGCTGGCCGAGTGGATCCGCGACATGCAGCTGTCGCCCTATGCGCTGCTCGCCGCGCTGACGGTGTTCTTCATCGTTCTCGGCTGCTTCCTCGACGGTATCTCCGTGGTGGTCCTGACCGTCGCGGTGATCCTGCCGATGATCGAGGCGGCGGGCATCGACAAGCTGTGGTTCGGCATCTACGTCGTCCTCGTGGTCGAGATGTCCCAGATCACCCCGCCCGTGGGTTTCAACCTCTTCGTGATCCAGGGACTCACGGGGAGGAACATCCTCTATGTCGCGAAGGCGGCGCTGCCGTTCTTCCTTCTGATGTGCGCGGCGGTGGTGCTGCTCATCGTGTTTCCCGAAGTGGTGACCTGGCTGCCTGAAGTGGCCACGTCCCGGAACTGAACCTTTCCGCCTGGAGGGCGGCCGGTGGCGATCGCCGAGCCGGCCCGATGCTGAGATAAACGGGAGAGAACGCATGGTCTCGCTCAAGGCGCCGTGGCGCGTTGGAGTTGACGTCGGAGGCACGTTCACCGACATGGTGATCGCCGATGCCGACGGCCGCCTCCACGTCTTCAAGGTCCCGTCGGTGCCGGAAGACCCGGCGCGGGGCGTGATGAACGCGGTCGGCAAGGCGGCGCAGGATCTGGGCGTCGACCAGCGGATCTTTCTGGAGAACTGCGCGTTCTTCGCCCACGGCTCGACCGTCGCCACCAACACCCTGTTGGAACGCAAGGGAGCCAAGGTCGGTCTCGTGACGACCGAGGGCTTTCGCGACAGCCTGGAGATCCGGCGCGGCATCCGCGCCAATCCATGGGACCACCGCACGCCGTATCCGGAGGTTCTGGTCCCCCGCTACCTCCGCCGTCCGGTGGCGGGCCGGCTGGACACCCACGGGCGGGAACTGGCGCCGGTCGATCTCGACCAGGCCCGCGAGATCGGCGCGCGGTTCCGCGCCGAGGGCGTCGAGGCCGTCGCGATCTGTCTGCTGAACGCCTTCGCCAATCCGGAGCACGAGCGTCTGGTGGCCGACGCGGTGGCCGGGTCCTGGGGCGGAGACTGGATCGCGCTGTCGAGCGCCATCGTCCCGATCATCGGCGAGTACGAGCGGACCTCGACCACCGTGGTCAACGCCTACGTGGCGCCCCGGGTCGTCGGTTATCTCCAGGCGCTGGAGCGGGAGCTGATCGACGGCGGGCTGCCGCACCGGCTGTTCATGCTGCAGTCGAACGGCGGTGCTGTGTCCGTCCGGCAGATCGCGGAACGGCCGGTCAACCTGATCCTCTCCGGGCCGGCCGCGGGCGTGGGCTCGATGCGCCATTTCGCCCGGGCCGCCGGCCACGACAACCTGATCTCGATGGAGATCGGCGGGACGAGCTGCGACGTGATGCTGATGGCGGAGGGACGCATCGCCATCACGGACGAGCTGTCGGTCGCCGACTACGACCTGATGATCCCGTCGGTCGACATCCACACGGTGGGTGCCGGCGGCGGGACGATCGCCGGCGTGGACGCCGCCGGGATGCTGTTCGCGGGGCCGCGCGGCGCCGGTGCGCGTCCGGGCCCGGCCTGTTACGGCTTCGGTGGGACGGAGCCGACGGTGACCGATGCCAATCTGGTGCTCGGCCGCCTGAAACCGGGTGCCTATGCCGGCGGCTCGGTCACCCTCGACCGTGAGCTGGCCTCCGAGGCGGTGCGCAGTCGGGTCGCGGACCCTCTGGGCCTGAGCGAGACCGAGGCCGCCGCCGGTATTCTGCGACTGGTCGAGCAGAATCTGCTCCAGGCGGTGGAGCGGATCTCGATCCAGCGCGGCCAGAATCCCGCCCGCTTCATGCTGGTCGCCTGCGGCGGTGCCGGGCCGATGCATGGCGCGGCCGTGGCGCGGCGTCTGGGGTGCCGGGCGGTGTATGTTCCCCGTCAGGCGGGCGCGTTCTGCGCCCTGGGCATGCTGCATTCCGATGTGCGTCAGGATTTTATGGACGTGCATTTCCAGGATCTGGACACGCTCGCCGACGCGCCGGTGGAGGACCGGTTCGCCGCCCTGGAACGGGACGCCTCGGAGATGCTGACCCGGGAAGGGTTCGACCCGGCCGACACCGCGACCGAGCGCGAGGTCGACCTGCGCTACGACGGTCAGCAATGGGATCTGCGGATACCGATCGCGGCGGGGGCGGGGGCCGGCGACATCCGGGGCGCCTTCGAGCGCGAATACGACCGCCGCTTCGGTCACACGGTGCCGGGCGGGCGGATTCTGATCACCGCCCTGCGGGTGGTGGGCAAAGGACTGATGCCGCCGCTCGACGAGGCCGCCATGCCGGCGGCGACGGACGGTGTCCGGGCGATCGATCATCGCGAGGCCTATGTCGACGACAGGCACGGGGCGATGCGCTGCGCGGTCTATCACGGCGCCGATTTGCGGCCGGGCCATACGCTGCAGGGGCCGCTGCTGATCGAGGAGGCGACGACGACGATCTTCGCCGGCCCGCGCGACCGGGTCGAGGTCGATCCGGCTGGCAACTATCTGATCCACCTGGACCGGGAGGGAGACGCGTGATGGCGCAGGGACAAGATAAGACGCCGGAACAGCACCAAGCGCAGGGACAGGACATGGCGCAGGGACAGGACGGCCCGACCAAGGCGGCGAAGGCGAACGACCCGGTCCTGCTCGCCCTGACCCAGAACCGGCTGGACCACATCTCCCAGCAGATGGGGCATGTGATGGTGCGGACGGCCCGCAGCCCGATCTTCAGCCAGGCGCACGATTTCTCCTGCTTCATCGCCGGGCCCGACGGACGGGTGACCGCCCAGGCCGACGGCATCCCGATTCACACCGGCGGCGGCGGGTTCGCCGTGCGCGCCGTGCTGCGCGATCACGGCGGATCGATCGCCGACGGCGATGTCTTCCTGCTGAACGATCCCTGGCAGGCCGGCGGCAACCATCTGCCCGACTGGGTGATCGCCCGCCCGGTCTTCGTCGGCGGCCGGCTCGTCTCCTTCGTCTGCAACCGGGCGCACCAGTCGGATATCGGCGGCGGCGCGGCGGGGACCTACAATCCGGAGGCGACCGAGGTCTGGCAGGAGGGGGTGCGGCTGCCGGTGCTGAAGCTGGTCGAGGCCGGCACGGTCCGGCAGGATCTCTGGAAGCTCCTGATGCTGAACACCCGGACGCCCGACCTGCTGGAGGGCGATCTCGGCGCGATGCTCGGCTCGACCCGGATCGGCGCCGAGCAGGTGGCGGCCCTGGTCGAGGAGGTCGGCGTCGACACGGCCATGGACTATTTCGACGGGATCCTGGCCCATGCGGCCAGCCGGATGAGCGCGGCGATCGCGGAGCTTCCGGACGGCGTCTACCGGGGCGAGGACCGGTCCGACAACGACTGTTTCGAGCTGCGCGACGTCTGGGTGCGCGTGTCTCTCACGATCGGCGGCGGGCGGGCGAAGGTCGATTTCACCGGCACCGATCCGCAGATCCGCGGCTTCAAGAACTCGACGCTGGCGAACACCCATTCGGCCGTCTTCACCGCCTTCGCCTCGTTCTTCGATCCGGCGATCCCGCGCAACGAAGGTACGTTCTCCAGCCTCGAGATCGTCGCCCCCGAGGGCACCATCGTGAACGCGACCGAGGGGGCTGCGACCACGATGAACACGGTCTTCGTGGCCCACGAGATCATCCACGCGGTCTGGCGGGCGCTGAATCAGGCCGCACCCGACCGGGCCTGTGCCGGCTGGGCCAAGAACGTCTTCGGCGTGACGTCGGGCCGCGAGATCGGCGCCGACGGATCCACGGGCAAGCCCTATGTGTTCTATCACGGCCTTGCCGCCGCCGGGGCCGGTGCGGTCGAGGGGCGCGACGGCTTCAACCAGATCGGCCATCTGTGCACGCTCGGGGGACTCACGATCTCCAACGTGGAAACCTACGAGCGGCTCTACCCCGTGCGGTTCGTGCGCCAGGATCTGCGCTGCGACGGCGGCGGCGCCGGGCGCTGGCGGGGCGGCACCGGTGCCGACTACGAGGTCGAGGTGATGACCCCGGCCCTGTACTCGTTCCGTGGCGAGGGGCTGCGCTATCAGACCGGCTTCGGGGTCGCCGGCGGCGACTGGGGGGCCGCGGGCGAGATGCATGTGCAGGAGACCGGGAGCGCGCCGGAGCTGGCGCCGAAATTCGGCCTGAGGCGCCTGGACGCCGGCCGCTTGAGCGCCAGTTCGCCCGGCGGCGGCGGATGGGGGCGGCCGGAGGACAGGCCGGTGGCGGAGGTCTGGCGCGACTGGCGTGACGGGCTGATCTCGACCGAGGCGGCGCGGGACGCATACGCGGTGGTGTTCTCCGGCGACCCGGACGATCCCAGTTCCAGCCTCGACACCGTCGATGCCGAAGCGACACGGGCTCTGCGCGATAAGCGGCGCCAGACCAGTCCGTCGGCTCAAGGTGACGTCGGGCCATTCTAGCCGGAACCGTGCGGCGTCCAGTCTGTTACGTCGTTACAGAGCGGCCGGCCGCCGGGCTTGATAGGAGCGGGCTTGAGAGGAGGAGGTGTGGTGACCACGCCTCACCCGCTTCAGGACAGCGTCGGCGACGGCACCCGGGGGGCGGTCCGACGAAAGGTGAGTACGATGATCAGAACCTTCTCCACCCTGCTATGTACCGCGGCCATCGCGGCCACGGTCGCCTCCCCCCTGGCGGCGGAACGGCCGACGGCCACGGCGGCGCTCATGGACGCCGACGGCAAACAGGCCGGCACCGTCGAATTCCAGGCAACGCCGTCCGGCATGATGTGGATTGCGGCCAGTGCGGAGGGACTGCCGGAGGGCAAGCACGGCTTCCACATCCATGAAACTGGAAAATGCGATGCAGCGGACGGGTTCAAATCGGCCGGCGGCCATTTGGCCGGCGACGCCGAGCACGGCGTGCTGAACGAGGGAGGCCCCCATCCGGGCGACCTGCCCAACGTCACCGTTGCAGAAAACGGGTCGCTGAACGCCGAGTTCTTTGTCAGTCGGCTGTCGGTCGAAGGCGGATGGTTCGAGGAGGCGGGCCTGTTCGACGAGGATGGCTCTGCGGTAGTCGTCCACTCGGGAGCGGATGACTACACGTCGCAGCCTTCCGGCGATGCCGGGAACCGGATCCTCTGTGGCGTGATCGAGAGATAGGTTCCCGCCTGGCTCTCGGGTTCAGCATCTCCGGCTCACCCCCTGGGATCAGACGGCAATCCGGGCCGCCGCGGTCTCGACGGCACGTTGATTGGCGGCGTCGAGGGAGAATCTCAGGCGGGTCGAGTCCCCGGTTTCCACGATTTGCGCCGCAAGGCGCTGTCCCTCGACGACGAGCGTGACGCTGTCACCGACGCGACCGGTGACGCGGCCGGCGAACAGCGCACCACCAAGGCCGATATCGACCAGCCGACCCGTCGTCGGACCGGCGGCGGTTTCGACGGTGGCTGCGAGATCGCATTTCTTGCGGTCGAAGTTCCGTCGTTCTCCGGCCCGGGTGATCTCGGCCAGGAAGCTCTTGATCTCCGAGCGTAGGGTGGCGGTCTGGTCGGCTAGGCGGGAGGCTGTGTTCGCGACGCTTTCAGAGGCACCGCGGGAGTCGGCGGCCGCCGTGCGCACCGAGGCGATGCTCTCAGCGACCATGGTGGTGCCGCCCGCGACTTCCTCCACCGACCGCACGATCTCCTGGGTAGCGGCGTTCTGCTGATCCATCGCGGCGGCGACGGACGTGCTGATCGACCCGATCCGCTCGATAACCTCCGCGATCTCGGCGATCGCCGAGGTCGCTTCGCCGGATACCTCCTGCATCTCCTGAATCTGCCGCGTGATGTCCGAGGTGGCTGTGGCGGTCTGGGTGGCGAGCCCCTTCACTTCGCCGGCGACCACGGCGAAACCCTTGCCGGCGTCGCCGGCCCGGGCTGCCTCGATGGTCGCGTTCAGGGCCAGCAGATTGGTCTGGGCGGCGATCGAACTGATCAGTTCGACCACCTCGGTGATCTGACTGGTCGCGGTCTGCAGTCGGCTGACCGTATCGACGATGTCCTTGGCCTGGACCTGGGCCTCGCCGGCGACCGAATTGGCGGCGCCGACCTGGCGGGTGACCTCGGCGATGGACGCCGCCATTTCCTGGGCGGCCGAAGAGACGGTCTGCACGTTGACGCTGGCCTGCTCGGCGGCGGCACTGACGGTGACGGCCTGGTCGGTGGTGGTCGAGGCGCTGTGGTTCACCGTTTCGGCGGTGGTGGACATTTCATTCGAGGCTTCGGTGAGACTTTCGAGGACGCCGGCCATGGTGGCGGAGAAGTCCTGCACCAGCCGCTCGCTGGCCTCGCGGCGCCGTTCCTTCTCCAACTGTTCGGCGGCCTGCTGGCGGGCGAGTTCCTGACGCTCGCGCAGCTTGGCCTTGAAACTGGTAATGGCGCGCGACAGGTCGCCGATCTCGTCTTTGCGCTGGCCGTCGCCGTCCTCCACGCTCAGATCCTCCTCGGCGAGGCGCTGGACCGCGGCCACCGAGGCTGTCAGCGGGCGGGCGACGTTTCGCGCGAACAGCCAGGTGAAGCCCAGCATGGCGGCGGTGACGGCAAGCACCGACAGGCCGACCTGAAGCGCGATCGAGCGGAACTCGGCCTGGACGTCGTCCAGGTACAGGCCGCTGCCGACGACCCAGCCCCATCCCGGCAGCAGCTTGACGAACGATGTCTTCTCGACCGGCTGCTCGAAACCCGGCTTCGGCCACAGGTAGTTGACGAACCCGGAACCGCCCGTCTGGACCGCCTTGACGAACTCGCGGAAGACATACGTGCCCGCCGGGTCCTTCAGGTCGGACACATCCTGGCCGTCGAGCGCCGGCTTGATCGGATGCATCACGACAACGTGGTTCATGTCGTTGATCCAGACATAGTCGCCGTCGGCGTAGCGCAGTGCTCGTATCGCATCCAGCGCCGCCGACTTGGCCGCGTCCACCGGCATCTCACCGGCCTTGGCGCGGGCCTCGTATCCGGCGGCGATCGTGTAGGCCGACTCGACAACGGCCGTGATCTGCCGCCGCTTGCCGTCGGTCAGCATGTCTTTCTGGGAGAACAGAGTCCACGCACCCCAGATCAGGTTCAGAATGGTGACGGCCGCAACGAAAGCCACCATCTTTTGAGTGAGAGGCAGGTTCTTGAAGTTCATGGCGTGATCCTAGGTGTGCGTGCGCAAAGAAGCCGAGGTTGTTTGTCAGTTCTTGGTCGGTAGTTCTTGCATGTTAATCACGAGTATTTAAATTCATGCATAATCAATTAAAAATCCGTTTAGGTGGAAATCTAATCAAAATTTTAGTGTAATAGTGTATTTGATTATTCGAGTTCGAATTTTCGGAAGTGCGTTGTCATGAATTCGTATTGGGGGTGTTTGGTCAACGTGGTCTCTGAGGGGTAGTGCGGGCGCGTGTATTTAAAAGAGACCTACGCGATTGACGGACGTTGAAATAGCATGAGTGCGATTAAAAGATCGTAAAGAACGCCGAGACGATGACGACGGCTACGGTCGGGAGCATGCCCAATTTGCTCAGAACCGAGGTCGGAACGAGGACATGGCGGGGGGGGCGCCGAGGCATCTGGCGGCTTGAGGGGCGGCTCGGCGAACCAGGCTGTCAGGTCAGTACGAAGCTATCCACGGTCACGTCGGTGTGAGAGACACCGATCAGGGTGACGGTGTTGCCCGATCCGAGCTCCAGAACGGTATCGCCCGCGGCGTCGGAGCCGAGCCGGGAGAGCAGATCGCTCGCGCTCGACACGACGGTGCCGTTGACGTCGGCGGCCACGGCGATCCGGTCCGTGCCGATCCCTATTGCCGATCGGAACCCGAGGCGGTGCGTGCGCAGCTGGAAAAGGCCGGAGCCGAGCCCGCGCTGGCCGCCGATATCGCCGGCGGCGTATGCACCTATCTGCTCGCGGGCTGCCAGGGCGGCATCCTCGGCCTCGACAAGGCAACGATCGGCGCCCTGACAGGTCGGCTTATCGGCTGACCGCAGCTGCACGGGGCCGAGTGGGGACGGGGCAGCGGTCCTCCCTCAAGACGCCAGATGCTCGAACAGGCGCGCGACCGCTTCGGCCCCCGGGTCCCGGACGCCCCGCAGGCTGTGCTCCGGCACATAGGCCGCGCGGCCGGCCTTGGCTTTGGTCATCGAGGCGGTGCGGTCGGCCCCGTCGCGCGCCGCCGCCGCGGCGGCGGGCAGGCCGTTGGGCAAGGCCGCAAGCGCGGGGGCCAGCGCATCGATCATGGTGCGGTCGCCGGGCACGGCGCCGCCGACCTCCTGAATCCGCTCCAACCCGCGGATGAGCGCGCCGGCGGAGTCCGCGCCGTCGGCCGCCGCGTCGCCGGCGGCGGAGAAGAAGATCGCTAGGAGGACCCCGGACGACCCGCCCATGGTCTGGCTCAGCTCCAGGCCGATCGCCCGGTAGAGCTGGGCCATGTCCGCCAGCGGCATCCGGTCGAGCGCGCCGATCAGCGCCCGCGCGGCGGTCGCCAGGGTCGATCCGGTATCGCCGTCGCCGGACTTGGCGTCGAGCTGGTTGAGCTCTGCCTCGGCGGCGATCATCACCTGGCAGCAGCGTTCGATGAAGGCCCGCCGCTCTCCATGGGCCGACGGCGTCGGCTTGATCGGCGTCAGCCCGTCGGGCAGCGGGATCGCCTCGACCGCCGACGGCGCGACCGCACCCGGCCAGGCCACGGGGGCCACCGGGGCCGAGAGCGCGGCTTCGTCGTCGCTGGTCAGAGGCAGGATCGAGACCGAGAACCCGCGCATGTCGAGCGACGTCATCAAGGGCGCCGGACCGATCACCCGCTTGATATGGCGACCGAGCGGCGAGCGCATCAACTCTTCCGCCAGGATCGACATCTCGAGCGGTGTGGTCCCACCCAGGTTGTTCAAGAGGACCGCGTGCGGCCCTTTGCCGAGATAGGGGGCGAGCCTGTCGGCCACCACTTGCATCGCGTGCCGGGCGCCGTCGAAATCGACCTGGCTGACGCCCGCCTCGCCGTGAATGCCGAGGCCCAGTTCCGCCTTGCCGTGGGCGATCCGTTCCTCCTTGGGAGAGCCCGGAACCGTGCAGGTATCGAGGGACATTCCGATCGAGGCCACCCCGGCGATCACCCGGTTCGCCGCCTCCGTGATCGCCTCCAGGTCGCGCCCCCGCTCGGCCAGGGCGCCCGCGACCTTATGCACGAACAGGGTGCCCGCGACCCCCCTGGGTTGCGGCAGCTCCGGCAGGGCGATGTCGTCATCCACCACCACCATCGCGACCTTGAGCCCGAAGGCGCGCGCCCGCTCGGCCGCCAGACCGAAGTTCAAACGGTCGCCGGTGTAGTTCTTGACGATCAGGAGGCACCCCGCCGTGCCCGTCACCGCCAGGATCGCCGCCAGCACCGCGTCGACCGAGGGCGAGGCGAAGATCTCCCCGCAGACCGCTGCGGTCAGCATTCCCTGGCCCACCAGGCCGGCGTGCGACGGCTCGTGACCCGACCCGCCACCGGAGATCAGCGCCACCTTGGAACGGTCCCAGTCCGAGCGCATCACCACCTTGATGTGCGGGTAACCGTCGAGCCTGGACAAGGCGCCGCCGGAGGTGCGGAGCAGGCCGTCGATGGCCTCGGTGACGATGGCGTCCTTGGCGTTGATGAATTGGCTCACGGGGACCTCCTCATGATGGGATACGTTCGCCCTGATCGTTGAAATAGAGCGCCGCCAAGCCCAGTCGGTAGACGCGACTCGGGGGATCCGTTGCACTATGGCGGACCCCACAGGGGTGTCCAGGCGGTTCCGTGCGCCGCGTCGCAGATCGATCTCGACCGGTGCCGAGGGGAGATCTTGGTCGGCCAGGTGGTGCTCCCGCGAGGCTGTGTGCCATGGCCGCGACCAAATCGATTCGGACGACACTTCCTAACAGCTTTCCGTATTCCGGCACCGTCACGGCATCGACATCCGTGTCGTCCGTCATCGGGAGGAGCCCGCTCGACGGGGTGTCGCGGCCGCGCGGCTGATCAGATGGATCTGAAAAATCACCCGCAAGGAATCCGGTATCCGAACCGGTGACGGGGATCGATGTGAAGCGGGCTGCTGGACGCGCTCTCTTGTGATCGATCTCATCAAATGACGTGCGTTTTGTTGGTTAATTACACTATTAGCGGTGAATTTATTCAGAATGTTATCTTTAAGTGGTTGTTAATTGCGGGGCTCATAGGGTGACGTCCCGTAAGAAAACATGAAGGTTACCCCCATGGGTGCCAGGCTAAAATCGATCGAGGATGTCCAGGCACGGGTCGCGCGCCATCCGGCGAAGGACAGCCTGACCTTGGGCCAGGTGGTCTGTCTCGGCCTCGAGGATCTCAAGGCGCGGGTCGGCCATCAGCGGTGGCGCCGAACCGAGGAACTGGTCGTCCATCTGATCGAAACGGCGGTCGAGGAGATCCTCGGCCCCGAGGATTCCTTCATGCGATCGCGGGACGGCTCCTACCTCATCGTCTTCGGCTCCGGCAATCCGGACATTGCGGAAGCCAGAGCGGCACGAATCGCCACCTTGGTGAACCGGAGGCTGTTCGGCGAGGACGATGCCGATGGACTCATGGTCCAGAACGTCGTCGCCACCTCGGAAGGCCTGGAGGGGGGCGAGAGTCGCAACCCGGCATCCATCATCGAAGCGCTGTTGACCAAGGCCCAGCATATGTCGATGTCGGACGATCATCGACAGCCGGCCTGCGCCAGGGGCGATGGGGTCCGGGCGGACAAGGGGAACGAGGCACGGGGCGCGCCGGCCGATGGCGGCGACGCCTTGCATGGCGGCGGCCACAGATTCGCCCGGCCGAATGACGTGCGCGAGGCCCTGCTGCAGGAATTCACTTCGCTCTCGGCCGGTACGGTCCGGTTCGCTTTCCGCCCGGTCTGGCAGCCGAAGATGGAGCGCAACGCGGTCTTCCACTGCGTTCCGCTCAAGGACAGTCTGATCGAGGGCGAGCCCTACGAGGACTACCGGGTACTGGGCGCGGATCCGGGCCGGGACGAGATCGCCGAACTCGATTTCGGGGCCATGGAAGTCGCGCTGCTGGCGCAAAGCCGGCGTCTGGCGCAGGGCGGTCGGCAGATGGTGTCCTTCAACCTGCACTTCGAGACCCTCAGCACGACCCGGCGGCGCAACGAAGCGATCGCGCTGCTCGACAAGGCGCCACGGGAACTCTGCGAGACGCTGCTTTTCCAGATCGTCGGCATTCCCGAGGGCGTGACCGAGGGGCGGCTCGCGGAGATTATCCGGCCGCTTCAGGGCTATGCCCGCGATGTGGTCGCCCTGATCGACCTGACCGGTGCGCAGTCACCCTCGGCCGGCCAGTTGGCCCGTCTCAGGGCGGCCGGCCTCCGTTGCGTGGTCATCCGCCTGCCGGACTGCACGTCGCCGGTCTCCGCGGCCGCAATGCGCAACATGATCGCGGCGCTGCGGCGTAGTGGGATTCGTTTCGGCGTGAGCAATGTCGCCCTGCTGAAGACTCAGCGGATGTGGAAGCGGGAAGGCGCGAATTTCTTCGTCGGCGCGCTGTTCGGCGGTCCGTTCGATCAACTGCCGTCGGCCTATCAGTATCCGGTCTCGGAAATGAGCCTGCCGACCAGCACCGCTTTGGTATACGCCAAGTTCAACGGCCATGATGTCGAGACCTGGCAACGGATTGCGGCCAAGTTCGATGTCGCTTTCGCCACGATCAGCGCTGACGACGGTGGTGTTCCGCGCTTCGAGCTCCTTTCGGAAGGCATCGACGACCTGCTCGGCTATGCGCCGGACGAGCTGGTGGGCAAGCCGATGCATGCGCTTTATGCCGGCGAGACCGACAAGGTTGCCGCCACCGAATTCCTGGACCGCCTCCGGACGTCCGGTGAAGCCAATGTCTGCCTGAAGGCAGTCACCCGGGATGGCGACGAAAAAGTGTGCCGGATGGTGGCCATGCGGGCGCCGCACGCGCACCGGCAGCCGCAAGGCATCTTCTATGCGTACCTCGAGGATCCGTCCCGGGCGGCTCCGCGGCAAGGCCAGCGGGACGGCGCCGAGCACGCCCATGCCGCAACCTGAGGGGATTTGAATTCGGGCGTCGGGACCGGCCCCGCGCCGGTTGCCGGCGCAGGGCCGTTCGTATCCGTGTCAATCGGAACGTCGACCTGGCGGCTTTCGTTGGCGGGATCGCCGGTCAGGCCGCCGGCCGGGGGGCGTCCTCTTCGGCGGTCGGGATCGCCGGCACCAGGGCCCGGACCAGGTCGGTCATGTCGAGCCGACCGACGACCCGGTCGTCCTGCACGACCTTGAAGCAAGCCGAGCTGTCGCCCCGCGACTGCGCGATCACGTCCTCCAGCGTCGCCTCGGCGTCGACCGCGTCGTCCACGCCCTCCAGGTCGGCATCGCGGCGCATCACCGAGCGGACGCGCAGCACCCGCGCCCGGTTGATGTCGGTGATGAACTCCTCGACATAGGCATCGGCCGGTTTCATCAGGATCTTCTGCGGCTCGCCCTGCTGGACGATGAAGCCGTCCTTGAGGATCACCAGCTTGTCGGCGAGCTTCAGCGCTTCGTCCAGGTCGTGGGTGATGAACACCACGGTCTTGTGCAGTTCTTCCTGGAGTTCCAGGAGCAGGTTCTGCATGTCGGTGCGGATCAGCGGGTCGAGCGCGGAGAACGCCTCGTCCATGAGCATGATCGGCGCATTCGACGTCAGCGCCCGGGCCAGGCCGACACGCTGCTGCATGCCGCCGGAGAGCTGGTTCGGGTGCTGGTTGGCCTGACCCTGGAGGCCGACTCGGTCGAGCCATTTGTTCGCTTCGGCCTGCCGGTCGTCCTTGGCGAACCCGCGCACCGCCAGCGGCATGGCGGCGTTTTCCAGCACCGTGCGGTGCGGCAGCAGGGCGAATTTCTGGAACACCATCGACATGGTTTCCTGGCGCAGGGTCCGCAGCCTGCTCTCGCCGAAGTCGAGGATGTTCTCGCCGTCGACCTCGACCGTCCCGGCGGTCGGCCGGATCAGCAGGTTGAGGTGGCGAATCAGCGTCGACTTGCCCGAGCCGGACAGGCCCATGATGACCGTGATCTTGCCGTCGGGGATATCGATGTTGATATCGCTCAGGCCCAGGACGTGATTGTGCTGGTCCAACAGCTCCGGCTTGGAAAGTCCCTGGGTGACGTGCTCCATCGCTCCCTCCGGATCGTCTCCGAAGATCTTGTAGAGGTGTTTCAGCGCGACCCGGGTTTCGGGAGATTTTTGCTCGGTCATGACGGGTCCCCTCAATGCTGCTGGACGGAGTTGATGCGCTGGAGCGCCGCCTTGGTGACCCGGTCGAGGATCACCGCCAGCAGCACGATCCCGAGGCCGGCGACGAGGCCGACACCGAGCTCGAGGTTGCGGATTCCGCGCAGCACAAGAACGCCGAGGCCGGGGGCGGAGACCAGCGACGCGATCACCACCATCGCCAGCGACATCATGATGGTCTGGTTCACGCCGGCCATGATGGTCGGCAGGGCGAGGGGGATCTGGACACCGAAGAGTTTCTGGCGCTGGGACATGCCGAAGGCGTCGGCCGCCTCGATCACGTCCTTGTCGACCAGACGGATGCCGAGATCGGTCAGCCGGATCACCGGTACGATCGCGTAGAGGATGATGGCGATGCCGAACAGCTTGGATTCGGTGACGCTGAACAGGAAGATCAGCGGGATCAGATAGACGAAGGGCGGCAGGGTCTGGAGCATGTCCAGCACCGGCGTGGTCATCCGCCGCATGGAATCGCTGCGCGACATCAGGATGCCGATCGGCACTCCGATCAGGACGCACAGGAAGGCGCAGACGAAGATGATCGACAGCGTCTGCATGGCGTAGTCGTACTGGTCGATGAAGGCGAGGCCGGCGAGGCTGACGCCGACGAAGGTGACCAGGGCGGCCGACCGCGAGACCAGCCAGACGACAAGCAGAAGGGCCGGAATGACGATCCACCATGGCGTGGCCAGCATGCCGTAGAGCGCGCCGTCGAGCATCCAGCTCAGCGGCTGGGTCACCGGGTCGAGGACGACCTTCAGGCTGTCCTTGATGCTGAGAAACCCCTGTTCCAGACCCTTGGTCACGTCGCGCGACTGGGGCATGGCCGCGCAGGCGTCGTTCAGGGCGTCGAGGGAGGGGAACGGCGTATCCCATAGCGAGACCTGCTGTTCGCCCCCGCCGTCGCCGGAACTCTGCGCGACCAGATCGGACATGGACATCGGGGCGGAGCTGGCCGAGGAACCGCACCAGTCCTCAAGCCCCAGGGCTTCGAATATGCCGTCATAGGTGGCCACGAAAAATGCCTTTCCCGCCACTCACGCGGCGTCGGACCTTGATAACAAAAAGAAAAGCGGGGCCGCGCCATGCGCGACCCCGCTCGTAGGATCGGCGTATCAGCTAGCGCTCAGAACCGAGGCAAGCTTCTCGCGGGCGTCGTCATTGAGCCAGGACGACCAGGTGTCCTTGTTGGTCGTCAGGTAGTGGACGGCGGCCTCTTCGGCGGAGGCGTTGTTCTCGTCCATCCACGCCAGAAGCGCGCTCATGGTGGCGGTCTTGAAGCTGATGTTGCTCATCAGCTCGGCGATCTCGGGCTCACGCTCCTTGAAGCTGGACGTCACCGAGGTCAGGACCGGAGCCGCCGGGAAATCCGACACGCCCGGATCGGCGGTATCCTGATTCTGGTTCGCCGCGTGGATGTCCTTCTTGTACTCGCCGAGGTCGACGCGGGTCATCTCGTACTTGCCGAGCGGAACCGTCGGGCCCCAGTAGTAGCCGAACCAGGGCTCCTCGTTCTCATAGGCCGCGGCCATCGAGGTGGCCAGCGTCTCGCCGGAGCCGTGGTTGAACACCTCGATACCGGAGGATTCCAGGTCGAGGGCGCGGACCAGGTTATCGCTCACCACCCGGCAGCCCCAGCCGCTCGGGCAGTTGTTGAAGCGTCCGCCGACCAGCTCGGGATTCTTCATGATCCCCTCGATGGTCTTCAGCTCGGGATATTCCTCGGCGAGGTAGGTCGGGATCCACCAGCCCTCGACGCCACCCGGCGACAGGACTTTGGCGACCCGCTCGATCTTGCCCTGGTCCTCCAGGCGCGCATAGGCATCGCCGGTGGAGTTCAGCCAGAGCTCGGTGACGATGTCCGGCTCGCCGTTCTCGGCGACCGAGGTCACCGCGGGCACGGTGTCGGACGGCACGACCGTGACCTCACAGCCATAGCCCTGCTCCATGATGAACTTCGAGACGCTGGTCACAACCGAGGCCGAAGCCCAGTTCATCTCGGTTATTGAGACCTCGCCGCAGTCGGCGTTCGCCGCGGCGGGCACCATGAATGCACCAGCCGCGAGACCGATTGCCAACTTCCTCATGTAAATTCTCCTGCACTCAGTTCCGGCCGATGCCTGAAAGCCCGATGGAGTCCGGGGCGCTGAATCGCGCCGACATCTCAAGCATCCAAGCAGAGACCGTTGGAATCGTCGGGGCGCCGGATACGGCCGCTGTTGGACCGATGGCGCATGGCGGCCGCCGCATTTACGTGCGAGGGGCCTGAGCAGCCTCCGAGGCCACGGATGGCCCCCGGAAGACATGACAGCGCCCGACCGCCGCCAATGGCTAACACTTTAGTCTGATCCGCCGGGTGTCAACCGGCGCTGCCACATTTTTGCCATTCGCGCGGCACCGGCTCCCCCGGTCCGGCGCCTCTACCTGCGCGAAACGCCAGGTGTCGGAGCGCTCAAGACCGCCCGATTTAGTCTGATCCGTCAAAAACCCGATCGGGGCGATGGCCGGGGCACATGCGCAGGGCTTTGCCGGACGTCCCCGATTCTGTGCCGTTCCGTGCAGTTTGATCGCGGACGGCGCTCGTAGGGTTGTATTCACGGTGGGCGGCGGACTACCGTCCGACGACGTTCTTATCTAGTAAAAACAAGAATGGGGCGCCGGTCCCAACCACGAAGTCCCGGACCAGCGTCTGCGTATTCCTCGGGGCGGGGAACGACGCAGGAGCATCAGTTGCAGAGGCATCCAGTCACCGACGGCGGAACAGGCGTTCAGCGGGTCCCCAACACCGTATTCGACGTGGACATGGTGGCCCGCCCGGAGCGGTATGACGTCTGGCGCGACAGCATCTCGTGCATTTTTCAAGCGGATGCGGACAAGGAGGCGAGGGGGCAGGATTTCCACGCCCTTGTCGACGCCAACATGTTCGGGCCCCTCATGCTCGCGCGGACCGAAAGCCACGAGCACGTCTGGCGACGCACCTCGGCCATCATGGCGCGCGACGGCATGGACCATTACATGATCCAGGCCTACGAGCGCGGCCAGCTGCAGTGGGGCGGGGGGCTCGGCGACCAGACTCTGCCGGAGCGCGGCCTGCTCATCGTCGACCTCGCGCAACCGCTCGAATCCAGATCGTCGGAGTTTCGGAACCTCTCCCTCATCATCCCGCGCGAGATGCTCGATGGGGCGCTTCAATCGCCCAACGACCAGCATATGCGGGTGCTGAGCGGCGAGGAGCCGATCGTCACCCTGCTGCGCGACCACATGGTCTCGCTCAAGAACCTGGCCGATCAGATGAGCCTTCAGCAGGCGGTGGAGATCGCCCCGGCGACTGTCGGACTGGCGGCGGCGTGCCTCAACACGGTCGTGGACGAGGAGGCCCCGTCCCAGGCCGCCGGGGTGGCCATGGCGCAACTTACCGTGATCCGGCGTTTCATCGAGACGCACCTGGCGGAACCGGCGCTCTCCGCCGATTGGATCGCCGGCCGTGTCGGGGTGTCGCGATCGAAACTCTACCGGCTCTTCGATCCCTTCGGCGGGGTCGTCGCCTATATCCGCGACCGCCGCCTGCGCCGCGCGCTGCTCGCCCTGAGCGACAGCCGGGAACGCCATCGACCGATCTACGACATCGCGTTGGACGCCGGCTATTCGAGCGATGCAGCCTTCAGTCGGGCGTTCCGCTCGCGCTACGGCGTGGCGCCCCGGGACATTCGCCGCACGCCGTATGTCTACGGCGACGCCATCGGCGACCTCGACAATGTCGATCGCCGCTACGAGCGCTGGCTGCATCATCTGTCGGTCTGAGCGAACCGCCCGCCCAGAGCCCCGCTCTTGCCCGTCCTTCTGCAAAAAACAGACGCACGGTCGCAAATCCGAAACGTCCGGTACGGCGCCGGGCTCCGGATGCGGGCAATTTTGTCCGGAGACCCGATAACGATCAGACCGGACAATGTCGAAACAGACCTGGGAGAATTGGCCGCTCCGCGGCGCCGGGCCATGGCTTGGCGCGGTCGTCGGCCGCGGGAAGGGCCACCATCCTGATATCCGTCAGGGGGCGGCTCGATGGTAGCCTTCACGCTGACCACGGGCGCCGACGCGCCGACCCTGTCCACCGGGAACGATACGGTCACCGGGTCGCAGGCCGGCAGCCTCAACGCCACGGACACGATCAACGGCCTGGCCGGATCCGACACGCTGACCCTGTCGGCGGTGCAGACAGTTACCTTCGGGGCCTCGACGCTGACCAATGTCGAGACGGTGACCGTCACCGCCGGCGCGCAGAACATCACCACCCATGACGGGACGGTGGCCGCCGGCCAGAGCCTGACCGTCGATGCCTCCGCCAGTGCGGCGACCCTCTCCTGGGACGGCTCGGCGGAGAGCGACGGCAGTTTCACCCTGATCGGCTCCGATCAGACCGACACCCTGATCGGCGGTGCCGGCAACGATCTGCTGTCCGGCAATGTCGGCGGCGACAGGCTGAGCGGCGGCGCCGGCAACGACACGGTGACCTACGGCAACGAGGCGGCGGACGACGACACCCTGGACGGCGGCGCCGGGACCGACATGATCCGGGTCACGAACTACGGTGACTTCAGCGATGCGGGCGCCATCACCGGGTTCGAGGTGATCTCGGTCTCCAACGGCGCCACGGCGGTCTTCGCCGATACCTTCGGCGGCACCACCACCGCCCTGGTCGGCGGCGGAAGCTTCGGCTTCTATGTCCGAAGCGGCACGAGCCTGGACCTCAGCAACCTCGACGTCAGCGGCCTGACGGCCGGCACCGCCAGCGTCACTCTGGCCGCCTTCGACGCCGATGCCGCGACGCTGATCGCGCCGACCGGGTTCGCCGTGACCATCGGCGGGAAGTCCGGCGCGGATCTGCTGCGCGGCGGCTCCAAGGGCGACACCGTCACCGGCGGCGCCGGCGGCGACACGATCAGCGGGGCCGGCGGCGAAGATTGGCTGACCGCCGGTGCCGGCGCGGACCTGGTCTATGGCGGCGCCGGCAACGACGTGTTGAGCGGCGGCGCCGACAACGACGTGCTGAGCGGCGGCAGCGGCGACGACGATCTCTCGGGCCAGGCCGGCGACGACCGGCTCATGGGCGGCACCGGCACGGACTTCCTGACGGGGGGCGACGGTGCGGATACCCTGCTGGGCGAGGCGGGGGAGGACTCGCTCTCGGGCGGTGACGGCAACGACGTGCTGAGCGGTGGGGCCGCCTCCGACGTGCTCTGCGGCGAGGCCGGCGACGACCGGGTCGTCGGGGGCGCCGGCGGCGACGAGCTGTGTGGCGGCAGCGGCAGCGATACCGTGGCGGGCGGCTCGGGAGCCGACGATATCGGCGGCGGCGGCGGCGCGGACCTGCTCTCCGGCGGCGCGGGGAACGACACCCTGACCGGTGGCGCCGGCTCCGACACCCTGTCGGGCGGGGCCGGCGCGGACTGGTTCGTGATCGGCGACGGCGACACGGTGGCGGACTGGGGGACAGGCGATAGCCTGGCCCTGATCGGCGCGTCCGGTCTGACCGCCGCGGGGATCTCGCGGAACGGCGATACCCTATCCTTCGATACCGACGGCAACGGCAGTGCCGATGTGACGATCACCGCGACCGGCCTGGCGTCGGGCGCAAGCTTCACGGTCACGCCCGAGACCGGTTACCGGAGCGTCACCTACACCGCCCCGGCTCCCTCCGGCGGATCGTCCGGCGGCGGCGGGGGCTCGGGCCTGTCGGTCGACGACAATCCGGCCCAGGCGGGAACGGGCGACCCGAGCCGCGTGCTGACCAACAACGGCCAGACGACGGGCTCGGCCGCCATCGTCGAGAACACCGGCAACAACGGCAACACCGTGACGGCGAGCCTGCCGGGCGGCACCTCCCTGACCGCGTCCGGCCCGGCCGCCGCCGTGAGCGGCAGTTCGGCGCTCTCCACCCTGCTGACGGCGATCGAGGCCCGCGGGCCGCTGGGCCCGGACCCGGTGCTGGACAGCGCGCGAGGCTATCTCGACATGCTGTCCGGCAGCACCAAGCTCGACATCCGCACCATCGTGCCGTCGGCCGGAGGCACGGCGCCGGCGGATCCCTTCGTCATTTCGGGCACCACCCCATCCGGCGCGGGCTCCCAGGCGGAAGCCTTCGTGCTCGACGTCTCGTCGCTGCCGAGCGGCAGCGTCGTGCAGCTCGACAATATCGAGTTCGTCTCGGTGATCGGCAGCGCCTCGATCGTCGGCGGGGACGGAGACAACTACGTGGTGGGCGACGACGCGGCCCAGTACATCTCGCTGGGGATCGGCGACGACACCCTGGCCGGTGGCGGCGGGAACGACATCGTCGGCTCCGGCGCCGGGACGGATTTCCTGCAGGGGGACGGCGGCAACGACATCGTCTTCGGCGGCGCCGAGGCCGACACGGTGCTGGGCGGCGTCAACGAGGACGTGGTCTATGGAAACCAGGGACGCGATGTCCTCTACGGCAACCAGGGGCTGGACTCGCTCTATGGCGGGCAGGAGGCGGATGTCGCGTTCGGCGGCCAGCATCCCGACATCGTCTACGGCAATCTCGGCACCGACACGCTCTACGGCAATCTCGGGGCGGACACGCTCTACGGCGGCCAGGATGACGACGTTCTGTATGCCGGTTCGAGCGCGCCGGACGCCGGCGCCGACGTCCTGTTCGGCAACCTGGGGAACGACACGCTGGTCGCCGGCAAGGGCAATGCCGTCCTGTCCGGCGGCGCCGGGGCGGACCGTTTCCAGGTCGGCGAGGACGGCATCGACATTGTCGCCGATTTCTCGGCCGCCGAGGGCGACGTGGTGGCCGTGCCGGTGACGCTGGACAGGCTGGCGACCCTGCTTGCCGGGGCGACGGTCAACGAGGCCGGCGAGAGCGAGATTGATTTCGGCCAAGGCGCCGTTGTGAGGTTCGTCGGCATTGCCCCCGACGACCTGAACCTCTCCATGTTCGACGTGATCTGACGCAGCGGCCCCCGCCCGAGACGCCCGCTACAGGCCGAGGGCGGAGAGGCCGGGGTGATCCTGCGGGCGCGGGCCCCGGGGCCAGTGGAACAGCCGCTGATCTTCAGCGATCGGGAGGTCGTTGATCGAGGCGAGACGCCGCCGCATCAGGCCGTCGGACGCGAACTCCCAGTTCTCGTTGCCATAGGCGCGGAACCAGGACCCGCTGTCGTCGTGGTACTCGTAGGCGAAGCGGACGGCGATGCGGTCGCCGGTGTAGGCCCAGAGCTCCTTGATCAGCCGATAGTCGTGCTCGCGGGCCCATTTCCGGGACAGGAACGCGACGATCCGGTCGCGTCCGCTGAAGATCTCCGCACGGTTTCGCCACTGGCTGTCGGGGGTGTAGGCCAGCGATACCTGCTCGGGCGACCGCCCGTTCCAGGCGTCCTCGGCCTTGCGCACCTTGAGCGCGGCGGTCTCCGCGTCGAAGGGCGGTAGGGGTGGTCGGCTCATCGGTCGTCTCCTTGTTTCGCCGGTCCTTGTCTTGTCGGGCGGGAAGGCATGCCGCGGGCGCGGGGGGAGGGGCGGCCCGCGGCATGTCCGGGGATCAGGCGGCGCTCGCGCGGACCGCGGGGAAGTCGATCGGCGTGCCGAACGCCTCGTTGACGTAGTTGGTCAGCGTGTTCAGCGCGACATGGGCGACGATCTCGACGATCTCGGCATCGCCGTAGCCGGCCAACCGGACCGCGGAGACATCGGACTCGCTCACCTTGCCGCGCTGCTGCACCAGCTTCACCGCGAAGCGGACGGCGGCGTCGGCGGTCGGATCGTTGGAGGCGCCGGCCCGGTTCGCCGCGATCTCGGCGTCGTCCAGCTTGGCCAGGTTCTTGCCCAGATAGGTGTGGGCCGACAGGCAGTAGTCGCAGCCGTTGATCTGGGCCACGGCCAGGGCGATCCGCTCGCGCGTCTGCGGCTTCAGCGCGCCCTTGGCCAGCGCACCGTTCAGGCCGAGATAGCCCTCCAGCGCCGCCGGGCTGTTGGCGGTCAGGCGGAACAGGTTCGGAACGCTGCCGAGCATCTTCTTCACCCCTTCCAGCAGCGGCTGGGAGGCGGCGGGGGCGTCGTCGATCGAGGCGGGAAGCGGGATACGGGTCATGTCGGATCTCCTTGATGGGCGCCGATGCGCCGTTGCGGTGATCGAGTATATACAGACAGGTCTGTCTATTATCAAGGCCCGATTTTCTCAGGCATCTGCAAATTTTTCCGATTCCGCTTCCCATCACGTCGATGTGAATTATATACAGACCGGTCTGCATAGTTGATAGACGCCCGAGACAAGGAGCGATTCCCGTGAAGTCCCGCCGCGACGAGCTCGTCGATACCGCCCTGCGCCTGTTCTATGCCCAGGGTTTCCACGCCACCGGGATCGACAAGGTCCTGGCCGAGGCCGGGGTGGCGAAGATGACCCTCTACAAGCACTTCCGCTCGAAGGACGAGCTGATCCTGGCGGCGCTGCACCGGCGTGACGAGCAGTTCCGCAACTGGTTGATGGGCGAGATGGAGCGGGCCTCCGCCGATCCGCGTGAGCGGCTGCTCGCCATGTTCGACGCGCTGGAGGAGTGGTTCGAGGGGCGCGCCTTCAAGGGGATGGGCTTTTCCGGCTGCGTCTTCATCAACGCCGCCGGCGAGTTCGCCGATGCCGACCACCCGGCCCACCGGTCGTCCTGCGAGCACAAGCGGCTGATCGTCGACTACCTGGCGAAGCTCTGCGCCGACGCGGGCGCCCGCGATCCCCACGCCCTGGCGGAACAGCTCGCCCTGCTGAAGGAAGGCGCCATCGTCACCGCCCAGGTCCGCGGCATCCCCGACGCCGCGAAGACCGCCAAGGCCATGGCGCAGGGCATCATCGACGCGGCGCTGGCGGCGTAAGTCTCCAGCATGGCGGCACCGGCCTACCGGTAGGTGCGGTCCTCGAGCGGCGTCGTGGCGATGGCGTCGCGCAGGGCGGCGAGCAGCATCTCCTCCGCCCGGTTCTTCGCCGTCTTCCGGTTCCAGACCAGATAGACGTCGATCGCCGGCAGCGGATCGTAGGGCGGCACCTGCCACAGCCGCCCGTCGGCCACGTCGCGGGCGGCCACGTGCACCGGCAGCGGGCCGATGCCGATGCCGGTGTAGATCATCCGCGTGACCTCCTCCAGGTTGCTCGACATGCCGGTGATCCGCTGGCCGAGCTCGGCCTGGGCCCGCATCAGCGTGACCGGCTTCAGGGCGTCGTGCAGCCGGTCGGTCTCGAAGCTGACCGTGTTGTGGCCGGCGAGATCGGCCAGGGTCAGGTCGGTGCGGCCGAACAGGCTGTGATACGGCCCGCAGAACAGCCCGAAGAACTCGCGGTAGAGCTGTTCGTATTCGAGCTGCGGATTCGGCTCGCGCACCAGGCAGATCGCGAAGGAGGCGCGCTTGGCCATCACCTCGGCGACGGCGTCGGCGCTGGACAGCACATCCATCGACAGGCTGACCCCCGGATTGGCCCGGTGGAACTCGGCCAGCACCCGGTCGAACAGCGGACAGACCACATGGCTCGCCACGGCGATCGTGACATGGCCGCGGATCTCGTCGGTGATCTCGCGCATCAGGGTCGACAGCCGCAGCACCGAGCCGTGGATCTCCAGCGCCGCCTGATAGAGCAGCTGCCCCGCGTCGGTCAGGGCGTAATGTCCGGGCGACCGGTCGATCAGCCGGCGTCCGAGCCGGTCCTCCAGCTTCTTCAGGGCGGTGGAGACGGACGGCTGCTTCAGGCTGAGCCGTTGGGCGGCCTCGGTCACCGACCGGCTCTCCGCCAGCACCACGAAGGTGCGCAGCAGGTTCCAGTCGAGCTCGCGGGCGATCCGCTCCGGTTGATGGTGCCTGTCGATGTCGAGCATAGATTTCATCGATAATCAGAATACATCATATCTATTTGAACTATGGTTAAGGACTTCGCAAGCTTTCCGTGCTCACAGCAACGAAGTTTCCGTGCTCACAGCAACGAAGGCTGACGCATGTCGGTTGAAGCGCGCGAAGCCCGCCAGCCCTGGATCCTTCTGTCGCCGGCCCTGACCGCGGTCGGGCTGCTGCTGTTCGTGCCGCTGATCTTCATCGTGGTCTACAGCTTCTGGCTGCGGACGGCCTCTGGCGCCGATCAGGTCGGCTTCTTCCTCGACAACTGGCAGGAAGCGCTCACCGACCGGTTCTACCGCGACATCCTGCTCTCGACCCTGCGGATCGCGGCGATCACCACCCTGGTCTGCGCGCTGATGGGCTATCCAGCGGCGTATTTCATCGCCCGGTCGCGCGGCAACAAGGCGATCCTGCTGCTGCTGCTCATGCTGCCGTTCTGGATCAGCTACATCATCCGCACGATGAGCTGGATCAACATCCTCGGGGTGTCCGGCGCGCTCAACACCGCGCTGATGTGGACCGGTCTGATCTCCGAGCCGATCCAGATGCTCTACAACGAGCCGACGGTGATCCTCGGCCTGGTCCACTTCCTGCTGCCGTTCATGATCCTCAACGTCTATGTCAGCCTCGACGGCATCGATCAGACGCTGGAGGAGGCGGCGACCTCGCTCGGCGCCAACCGGTGGGAGGCGTTCCTGCAGGTCACCCTGCCGCTGTCGCTGCCCGGCCTCGCCGCTGGCGGGCTGCTCTGCTTCGTGCTCGGCGCGGGCACCTACATCACGCCGCTGGTCCTGGGCGGGCCGAGCGACGCCATGTTCGCCAACCTGGTCTTCGAGGCCATCATCACCCAGCTCAACTGGCCACTGGGCTCGGCTCTCAGCCTGATGCTGTTGGCCGTGCTCGGCCTGCTGGTGGCGATCTACAACCGCTACCTGGGCATGGCCCAGCTCATGAAGGGGCTCGGGTGATGCGGAGCGCGAGCGGCCTGGGGTGGCACCTGATCCGCGGCTGGGCGCTGCTGGTCTATGTCTTCATGTTCCTGCCGGTGGCGGTGGTGGTGCTGCTGAGCTTCAACGCCAGCCAGTTCGGCAGCTTCCCGATGACCGGCCTGTCGTTCCGCTGGTTCGTCGAACTGGCGGAGAACGAGGCGATCCTGCGGGCGTTCGAGACCTCCATCGTGCTCGGCCTGCTGACCTCGATCATCTCCACCACGCTGGGCGTGCTCGCCAGTCTCGCCCTGGTGCGCTACCGGGTGCCGGGCGCCAACGCGATCTCCACCCTGCTGATCGCGCCGATCCTGGTGCCCGAGGTGGTGCTGGCGGTGGCGCTGCTGCTGTTCCTCAACTTCCTCGGCATCCACAAGAGCTTCGCGCTGCTGCTCTTCGGCCACGTCATCTTCACGCTGCCCTTCGTGATTCTCGTGGTGCAGGCCCGTCTGGTCGGCATCAAGCGCGAGGTCGAGGAAGCCGCCCTGAGCCTGGGCGCCAACCCGGTCCAGACCTTCTTCCAGATCACCCTGCCGCTGATGCTGCCGGCGGTGCTGGCGGGCGCCCTGTTCGCCTTCACCATCAGCTTCGACGACATCACCGGCACCCTGTTCTGGAAGCCCGGTGGGGTTGAGACGATCCCCACCCAGATCTTCGCCATGCTCCGCAACTCGATCTCTCCGGAGATCAACGCGCTCGGCACGGTGATGATCGTCATGACCGTCGGCCTGCCGCTGCTGGGAGTGGCGGTGGCCCGGCGCCTCGCCCAACGCAGCGGGGGCTGACACCGATTTTGGAACACCAAGACGCAAACAGGAGAGCTTCATGACCGACAAGATGGACACCACCACCCGCCTGGAGCGGCTGCGCGAGCGCTACATGAACGGCGACCTGGATCGTCGCGGCTTCCTCGGACTGATCGGCGCCGCCGGTCTCGCCTACGGCGTCCACACGCCGTTCGCCCGGCATGCCCTTGCCGCCAATGTCAGCCAGGTCCGGTTCGACGGCTGGGGCGGCGTGGTCTCCGAGGCGTTCCGCGAGTACGCCTTCGATCCCTACACCAAGCAGACCGGCATCGAAGTGGTCGACGGCACCTTCGGCGGCGGCGACGAGTATCTGTCCCGCGTGAAGGCCAGTCAGACCGGCGAGTACAACATCGCCCATCTGTCCGGCGTGTTCGACTATGCCCGCTACCACAATCTCGGCCTGTCCTCGGAGCTGAACGAGGCCAACATCCCGAACCTGAAATACGTCATCCCCAAGCTGGTCGACGTGTTCCGGGCGGTGACCGACGGCAAGCTGTCCTGCGTGCCCTACGACTACGGCACCACGGGCATCGCCTATAACCGCAAGCACATCTCCGACGACGAGATGAAGGAGAAGGGGGCCAAGATCCTCATCGACGAGCGCCTGAAGGACAAGATCTCCGGCTGGGGCGACTGGCGCACGCGGATCTGGTTCGGCGCCCTGCAGACCGGCCAGGACCCGAACAACGCGAGCGACATGGACGCGATCTGGGACGCCATCCGCGCCCATCGCGACCTGTCCCTGAAGTACTGGGGCTCGGGCGCGGAGCTGATGAGCCTGCTGGCCGAGGAGGAGATCTACGTCACCGAGGGCTGGTCCGGCCGGATCTACGCGCTGCAGGAGCAGGGCCACGACATCGGCTACATGGACCCGCCGAACGGCTACGGCTGGCAGGAATGCCTGTTCGTCATCAAGGGCTCGCCGATGGAGCCCTGCGAGGAGCTGCTGAACTTCATGCTGGCGCCGGAGACCTCGATCGCCGTGGCCGAGGGCCAGAACTACCCGCCGGCGCTGGATCCGCAGAAGGTCGATCTCGGCGACAAGATCCCGACCCTGCCGGCCTTCGATCCGACCGGCAAGCTCGCCGGCCTGACCTTCGCCGATCCGCAGTACTGGAACAGCAACGAGGCCGACTGGTCCAAGACCTTCGGCCGGGTCCAGAAGGGCTACTAAGACGACAGCCCCCTCCGGTAGCTGCCGGAGGGGGCCTCACGCATCCAGTGAACGGGCGGGAGTGTCCAGGTGAGCTCGGTAGTCCTCAAGAACATCGTCAAGCGGTTCGGCAGCTACACCGCCGTCCATCCGTCCGACCTGGAGATCCAGGAGGGGGATTTCGTCACCCTGCTCGGCCCGTCGGGCTGCGGCAAGACGACGACCCTGCGGATGATCGCCGGCCTGCTCGACCCGAGCGAGGGCGAGATCCTGATCGGCGGCAAGCGGGTCAACGACGTCCCGATCCACAAGCGCAACCTGGGCATCGTGTTCCAGAACTACGCGCTGTTCCCGCACAAGACGGTGGCCGACAACGTCGCCTTCGGCCTGAAGTACCGGAATGTCTCGAAGGACGAGATCGCCCGCCGGGTCGAGGAGGCCCTGAACCTGGTCCAGCTCCCCCATGTGGGCGGGCGCTATCCCAAGGAGCTGTCCGGCGGCCAGCAGCAGCGCATCGCGCTGGCCCGCGCCATCGTCATCGAGCCTGACGTGCTTCTGCTCGACGAGCCGCTGTCGGCCCTGGACGCCAATCTGCGCGAGGACATGCGCGTGGAGCTGAAGCGCATCCAGCACCAGATCGGCGTGACCACCGTCTTCGTCACCCACGACCAGTCCGAGGCGCTGGCCATGTCCGACCGCATCGTGGTGATGAGCGGCGGGCGGATCGAGCAGGTCGGCACGCCGGAGGAGGTCTACAACCGGCCGCGCAGCGAGTTCGTCGCCAACTTCCTCGGCGCCTCCAACATCCTGGACGGCGTTTGCCGGGAGCGCGGGGCGGAGACGGCAACGCTGGAGGTTCCGCTGTTCGGCACGGTACCGGTGCCGCAGGACAAGGCGGCCGGCATTTCCGACGGACCGGCCAAGCTGGTGCTGCGGGCGGAGAAGCTGACCCTGATGGACGCGCGCGCCGACATCACCGGGATGATCGCCGCCGACGCGACGGTGGAGACCGTCGACTACCAGGGCCAGACCGTGCGCTATTTCGTGCGGGCCGGCGACCGGTCCTTCCAGGCGATCAACATGATCAACGAACGTCCGTTCCCGGAAGGCAGCGCGGTCAAGATCGCGTTCCGGTCGCAGGACTGCGCGGCACTGCCGGGCTGACGCCCTCTCACCGACCCAAGTGGATCGTCTCATGACCACGGCCGATGTCATCATCGTTGGCGGAGGGATCGCCGGCATCACCGCCGGCGCCTGCCTGGCCCGCGACCTCTCCGTCCTGGTTCTGGAGGGCGAGTCCCGGATCGGCTACCACGCCACCGGCCGCTCGGCGGCGATCCTGATCCGCAACTACGGCAACGCGACCCTGCGGGCGCTGAACCTGGCCTCGGCCCCGTTCCTGGAAGCGCCCGAGCATGTCAGCGACGCGAGCCTGCTCAGCCCACGCGGCGAGATGCTGGTGGCGGGCGAGGAGGAACTGGCGGATCTGACAGCCTATGTCGAGGGATCGACCGGCATGGAGATCCTGACCGGCCGACAGGCCCAGGAACTGGTGCCGATCCTGCGGGCCGAGGCGATCGTCAAGGCGGCGATCGAATGGGACGCCCAGGACATCGACGTGGACCGGATGCTGTCTGGCTATGCCCGGCTGCTGCGCCGGCGCGGCGGTGTCGTGGAGACCGACGTGACGGTGCGCGAGATCCGCCGCGAGTCCGGCCACTGGACCGTCACCTCCGATCGCGGGACCTATTCCTCCGCCATCGTCATCAACGCCGCCGGCGCCTGGGCGGGTGTCATAGGGCAGATGGCCGGCGCCACCGAGGTTCCGCTCGCCCCGCTGCGCCGCTCGGCCGCGATCCTGCCCGCTCCGGAGGCGCATGACATCTCCCGCTGGCCGCTCTTCGCCCCGGCGACCGAGGCCTGGTACGCCAAGCCGGAGGCCGGCAAGCTGCTGGTCAGCCCGGCCGACGAGGACCCGGTGGAACCGCATGACGCCTGGGCCGACGACATGGTGCTGGCCGAAGGTCTGGACCGGTTCGAGCGCGCCGTCGACTACACGGTCACCCGGGTGGAGACCAGTTGGGCGGGGCTGCGGACCTTCGCTCCCGACCGAAGCCCGGTGGTCGGCATGGACCCGGCCGCCGACGGGTTCTTCTGGCTGGCGGGGCAGGGCGGCTACGGCGTCCAGACCGCGCCGGCCCTGTCGACGCTGACGTCGGAACTGATCCTCGGCGGCCCGACGAGCCTCGCCACGGGGGTCGTCGACGCCCTCTCGCCGGGCCGCTTCTCCTAGGTTTCTAAGCTCGGCCCAGGATCCCGACCGGCCGCTCTTCCGCGCCACTGCCGTCGATGCGCGTCATCGATGCGCGCCGCCGATTCGGGCCGGAGTGCCGGACAGCCGTTTGACCTGACGCAGGCTCGCCGCCCTCCAATCCTTGCCGCCGGCGCAGAGCGCGGGGCGCTGCCCATGGCAGCCTGTGAGCATGGCACCCGGGTTGACCGGTTCCACGGCTCGGTGACTTTACCTATTATTCTTTTGGGGCAAGTTTCGTAAAATCCTGTCCAGGCGCGGGAGTTCATAGTGGAAATCTCATTCATGATCTTCAGAATGAGCTGCCGTGAAATGTCCGCATGCGACGACAGCATCGCGCGTCGGAGTTGCTGATAGGCCATCCGGCGTGACATCTGGAACCGCCGGGTCAAATCACACCGAAGGTTCTATGGCTGACCAGGGAATTCCTAGGTTCTCGATTGTGCCGGGCGAAGTAACGCCAGTGGAGCACTTCGCGCGCCTGCGGCAGGCGGTGGAGCCGTATGTCGACTCGACACCCTTGCGCGACGTCTCCCGGATGCCCGAGCTGCCGTTCATCCATCAGTATCACATGGGGCGGTTGCTGTTCGCGGAGACCCGCATGATTCACCAGCGGTCGCGCCGCGATGCCGGGTGGATCCGCCGCAACGACGTCGGCCATGTGCTGGTCCAGGCGTTCATCACCGGCGGCGGCGCCTCCCTGCATGGTGGGCGGGAGTACAGGACCGTCCCGAACGGCATTGTCGCCGCGAACATGTGCTTTGAGCTGGACGCGGTTCTCACCGACAGCCACATCCTGACCCTGGTCGTCCCGCCGGAGGTGATCGAGGAGCACTTGCCGGTTCTGCGGGATGTGCGCGGCCCGCTGTTTGCGCCGGGTGCGGCGGCCGGCAAGGTATTCGCCGACTTCCTGATCTCGCTGCGTCGGCATCTGCCGGACGCGTCGAGGGCGGATGCGCCCGTGTTGACCGACGCCGCGATCGGCCTCATGGCATCGCTGCTGTCGAAGGAGGACACCTCCTCGGCCGAGGCCAGCCGCGGGGTTCTGATGGCCGTGCAGCGGCATATCGACCAGCGGCTCGGCGATTTCGACCTCGGCGCCGACAGCCTCTGCGCCGAATTCGGCCTGTCCCGAACGTCGCTGTTCCGGATGTTCGAGGAGCTGGGCGGGGTGCGGGGATACATCCAGAGACGGCGGCTGATGGCCTGCTTCCGCGCGCTCAGCGAGCCGCGCAACCGGACGCGCCGGATCTTCGACATCGCGCTCGATTACGGCTTCAGCAACCCGAGCCACCTGAGCGTTCTGTTCCGCAGCCACTTCGGCATGTCGCCGAGCGAGGTTCGCGAGGCGGCCGGCGACCAGTTCACGCAAGATGGCACGGCATGGCGTCCGCCCGACGGCACCGGGCTGAGCATCCCCGAACAGATGCGTCTGTGGAGCCGTCAGCTCGGATCGTCCTAGAGCCGATATGGTCGGCGACTTTGTTCAAAGGCAATAAGATAGAGCACGACCGGGGCAGATCGAAACGATCCGGCCCGGCGATTCCCGTTGCGCGGATTTCGACGCGATTGGGACGCAATCGAAAGATTTCTGGGACTCCCTGAAAAGTTGATTTGCGCCGAAGGCGGCAAGGTTCTCCCGGGGGTGGACCGGGAGTCGGTCATGTCGAGCGTACCAGGTCCTCCCCGATGCGGTTCTCGCGGGGGAGGCCTGGACATGACGTCTTTGGACAAACGCTCCGGAAGCGACCCGGTATCGGTCCGCCTTGCCGGCGACAGGCGTGGCGCGGAGGTCCGGGCCGCATGACCGGCGACGCAGCGCTCTCGTTCCGCGGTCCGCTCGTGCGGGATCACGGGACCGCCGAGCCCCGGCGATCGGGCGACCGGGCCGCCGTGCCTGCCCAGGCCCGCGAATTCCTGTTCCTCGATCCCGACATTCGCGATCCGCGCATCCTGCTGGATGGCCTCGTCCGCCCGGTGACAATCGTCCGGCTGAAGCGCCATCGCGACCCGATGCGCCAGATCGCGGTGGCGCTCGCCGGTGCTCGGGGGATCGACGCGCTGCATATCCTCTGTCACGGCGCGCCGGGTGCGCTGCGGCTCGCCGGCCGGATGGTCGACACCGAGACCCTGCGGGCGTCGCAAGATCTGCTGACGGTGATCCGCGCAGCGCTGTCCGACGAGGCGGCCATCGGGCTGTACGCCTGCTCGGTCTGCGTCGGTGAGGTGGGGGCGACCTTCGTCGATACGCTGTCCCACGCATTGGGCGCCCGGGTGGAGGGTGCGTCCGAACAGCTCGGCCCCGGTGCCGGGTGGCAGAGCTTCGATGCCGCCTTCCTGCCGTTCGACCCGCGACGCCTCGAAAGCTATCCCCATGTCCTGGTGTCCGACACGGTGACCGGCGCCGGCTTCGACACCACCGACGGGACCAACCTCACCAGCGGCTCGGTCTTCGCCGACGGCGACGACACGCTGTACATCGCGGACCCCACCTTCATTTCCGGCTCCACCATCGACGGCGGCGGCGGCACCGACACGCTACAGCTCGATGGCGGCGTGGATATCAGCGGCGCCACCGTGACGTCCTTCGAGACGCTCCTGGTCAAGAACTCCAACCCCTTTGCGGCCGTCGCTTCCGCGACGGTCAGCGCCGCACAGCACAACGCCTTCACCATTGGAGATGCCGGGCTGAGGCCCGGTGCGGCCATCCAGCAGACCATCACGCTCGGTGCCGGCACCGAGGCGGTGACCGGTTCGTCCGTCATCGAGGCCTACGTTCTTTCGGAAAATTATAGCGGCACCTTCACGCTTGGTTTCGCGAGTCAGAAGGTCACGGGCAGCAGTGGCGACAACACGTTCGTTCTCTCAGACCTGTCACCCGAACAGCCTGCGAAAATCGACGGCGGGGCCGGGAACGACACCTTGGTGTTGAACGGAACCATCAGTCTGGTGTCGGCCGCCCAGACCGGCATGATAAACAACATCGAGAACCTGACGCTCGGCGACGGCGCCAGCGTTACTATGTTCGATTCATACCATGACTTGGTCAACTCGGCGCCGGGTACCAACACCGTCTCCCTGGTCGTCGGCAATTCGACCCCGGTAGCCGCCCATGCCGAGGTCGAGACCTACGTGCTGACGGACGACATCGGCAGTCACGCCGTGACGTTGAACGTCCAGGCGGCGACCAATGTCACCAGCGAGGGCCATAACGATACGGTCCAGGTCGGCGGGCTGACGGCGACCGGGACCTACGTTCTGGACTCCGGCGACAAAATAACCGCCACGGACGGCGCCGACATCAGCGGGGTGAACGGCGGCGCGGCGACCACCGCCGGAAGCCTGAGCTTCTCCGGCTCGGTCACCATGACGGTGGCGCAGCACAACGATCTCTCTGCCGCGAATCTCCAGGGCAGCACGGGAAGCGACACGGTCGTCCTCGCCGATGCCGGGACCGTCACCGGCAGCGCCACGGTCGAGGCCTATACCCTGGCGGACGGCGGCAACGCCTTCACCCTGGGGACCGCCGGCCAGAGCGTCACCGGCGGGACCGGCGCCGACACCGTCAATGTGGGAACCTACGAGGTGACCGGCTCCCTCGCCGGTGGGGCCGGGGACGACACGCTTGTGATGAGCGCCGGGGCGAACCTGTCCGGCGCCACGGTCAGCGGCTTCGAGAACTTCGCCCTCAGCGGCAACGGCAGCTTCTCGATCCCCGAGCTGGCCAGCGGCCAGACAATCGAGCTGACCGGCGTCACCGGGCTGACCGCCGCGAATGTGCGGATCAACGGCTCGAACATCGAGGTCGACACCGACGCGACCGATTTCGGCGCGGTGGAGACCACCTTCGCGACCGGTGGCGACCTGTCCGCGCTGGGCATCGCCTCGGTCACCGAGAGCGGCGGCAACACCTATATCACGCTCGGATCGGCCAACACCGCGCCGGCCATCGGCGGCGCCGCCGCCGGCCAGACGGTCGACGACACGGCGACGATCACGCCGTTCTCCGCCGTCACCCTGGCGGATGCGGACGGCGACACCGTCAGTGTCAGCATTCAGTTCGACACCGCGGGCAAGGGCGCCTTCACCGCCGCCTCGCTGACCGCCTCCGGGTTCACGGAAACCTCCGCCGGGGTCTATGGCCTGACGGCGACCGACCCGGCGAGCGCCCAGGCGGCGATCCGCCAACTGGTCTTCGATCCCGCCGAGAACCGCGTCGCCCCCGGATCGACCGAGACGACCACCTTCACCATCACGGTGAATGACGGCACCACGACCGCCAGCAGTGCGACGACGACCGTCGTCTCCACCTCGATCAACGACACGCCGAGCGTCACCTCCGGCGGCACGGCCAGCGTGGCGGAGAACGCCAGCGGCACGGTCTACACCGCGACCGGCTCCGACCCGGATGCCGGGGCGAGCCTGACCTACGCGATCTCAGGCGGGGCCGATGCGGCGCTGTTCGACATCGACGCCAATACCGGCGCGGTGACCTTCAAGTCTGCCCCCGACTTCGAGACCCCGGCCGATAGCGGTGGCAACAACGTCTACGACATCGAGGTCACCGCCAGCGACGGCACCAACACCAGCACCGCCCAGTCGGTCGCCATCACCGTCACGGCCGTCGACGAGAACCCGGCCTTCTCCAGCGGCACGACGGCCAGCGTGGCGGAGAACGGCACCGCGACCGGCTACAGCGCCACCGCCGCCGATCC
>NZ_FNBW01000028.1 GCF_900102465.1 Thalassobaculum litoreum DSM 18839
GAGACATCCATTACCGATTCCGCCAGCAGCTTCTTCAGCCGCGCGTTCTCGTCCTCGAGCTGCTTCAGGCGCTTGGCCTCCGACACCTCAAGGCCACCGTACTTCGAGCGCCACTTGTAGAAGGTCGCATCGCTGATCCCGTGCTTGCGACACAGATCCGACGCCGACAGGCCTGCCTGATGCTCCTTCAGAATGCCGATAATCTGCTCTTCGCTGAACCGACTGCGCTTCATCGTCCATCTCCTCGTCAGAGGAACAGACTAACCTCACAATGCGGAGCTTTCAGGGGAGCAGGTCAGTTGAGACTTGGTCCCGCTGGTATTCCTTCGGACTGCCGCGTTATGTGCCTCGTCGATAATTATCAGATCCCAGTAAGAATTCTTGATCCCCTCTCGGATCTGGGCGTCCCGCTTGAGCGTGTCGATAGAGACAATCGATCGATCAAACTGGTCGAAGACGTTGTAGTGAGCCGGGATACGGTTCCGCATCCTCCGGATGGCGGCACTATCGAGTCGGGCAAGCGGTATCGAGAAACGGGTCCAGAATTCCTTCTGGAATTGGGTGAGCATAGCTCGAGTTGCGACCACGAGAATCCGGTCCGCTCTGCCACGCATAGCGAGCTCCGAGGCAATCAGTCCTGCCTCAAGCGTTTTCCCAAGCCCCACGTCATCGGCAATTAGAAGCCGCACCCGGTCCTGGGCTAACGCCTTTTCGACCGGCAAATGCTGAAACTTCAGATCGTCAATTGCAGCACGACCTAGCGTGAGAGGTTGACGAGAAGTCGTCGGTGTATGCCGAAACGCCGCCTCAAGATGGAGTTTGGTATCAATCAAGCCTGTGGAATTGTCGGGCACAAGCCGAACCAGAGCGGGATCGAGAATCGACGCGTCCTTCTCAAGATCCCAAACGAACCGGGCCTCTTTGTCTCGGACGATTCCAGAGATACCTCGGCAATGCACCTCACGGTAACCACGCTTAAGAATGTTGCTGCCAAGCACCTTCCATGTTGCGGAGCGAAGCTTGACGACTGATCCAGGCCAGGGAATGGAACCCATAGGGAGCCTACTCAAATGATGTATGGGTTAAAGAGAAGGATCACTGCGGCGAATGTCTCACCCTCTCAACCAGTGCGCCTTGTAATTCTAAGTGCACCACCGTCACGGTCATTATGATCAGCCCTGGAAGATCATGTCCATCGAGCTCAAAAAACGGGAACATGGGTTCGGATCAATTAGGCTTGATATCAGTCGTTAAACCAAGCTTCAGAACTTGGCCAACCATACAGGAAAACCACGATTCCGCATCGAACCCAGTTGTTTTCTTTGCGCTAGGCGACGCGCCTCGTTTCCCTAGCAGTTGCATTGACAGTCAACAGACTGCTGTGATGATATCGAATCTCATCAACGTCATGGAGGTGACCTTGGAACGCTATCGGTATCGTATCGCTGGCATCTCCAAGCCAGAGTTGGAGCGCTTGGCATCTGAGCTCGCCATCATGGTCGAAGGTGAGCGCGACAATCGGCGGTTGGGTTCCCCCGAGCCCGAGCACACTGTCCACGCCACGCCGGACGAGTTGGCGAAATTGCTCGAGATCCATGGGGTGCGCGCAGCGCCTTGCGCAATGGCTCAGTCCGATCCCAACTGAGCGGTCCACGCGCCAGTTCTCAGCGTGACCAGAATTTCTTTCTCACTCGACCTTCATCCAACTGAAGCAGTGAGCCTAGGTTTGTGCGCGCCACGGGAACACTATCCGGCGTGGCTCCCGTCCCAGATCGAAGCGTCGCTCGAAAGCGGCGACGAACTTCTGGCACGCTGCCACGACAGTCACCAGTTGGGCCTCTTATCGTCCGCGATACAACACTTTGGCATGGAGCCGCTCCTGTCGGACGAACAGCTCGAGACCGTCAAACGCATCAACATTGCGAACGACGTACTTAATGCAGCGCTTATATCCTGCTACGATGAGCTCGCATTTGTCGCCACACGGCTGCAGGTGCGCCCCATACCGCTCAAGGGCTTGTCGACGGCCGGTTTTTACATGGAGTTCGCCGGGCGCCCCATGCGCGACATCGACCTCCTGGTGGACCGCAACCACGCTCTTTCTATGAAGACGGTTGCATTGGGCCTAGGTTTCACCGAAAGCTCTCCGGCCGCTCCTATAGACTTTGAAAACAACTATGAGCTTCCGCAGCTGTCGAAGGTGGTCTCGATCAGAGCGGACGCCAAACTCGGCCCTTGTTTGGAAGAGGCGGGTATAGCGTTCTACCATAACAGCCCCAACACGTTTGCAATTACCACTCTGCTCGAGATCCATTTCGATCTCGAGCTTAGCGGCCGCATTCCGGTACAACTGGAATCTGACGAAAACCGGTTGAGCGCTACTAGCGAACTATTCTACCTTATGTACAAGCTATATGTGGATGCCGTCATCCTCAATAAGCTTAAAGCGATAAAACTGCTGGGTGACATCATCCGCTTGGTGGACCGAAGGGGACCCTTCATCGACTGGGCCCTACTGAATGAATGGTCCGCCGCCACCAACTCTGTAGGCCTCGTTACGAACGTCATGTGGCATCTGGTTCACACGTTCGGCCTTGGAGCAGTCGAAGGCGGATTGGAGCAAAGTCTCAAACTCCGCGCCGGTCGCAATGATCTTTATTTCGGCGATTTGATCGGTCGACTCGTCGCCAACCGCTCTCCGCGCTACCTTGTGTTGGGCCGCACTGGGAACAAAATTGGTGTGCGCCACCATGTTTAAGTTCATCAGCTTCGAGGGCATCGACGGGTGCGGCAAGACGACGCTCCGGAACGCGATCCTCAAGCGACTACTTGCGCTTGGAGTCCCAGCTACCTCTATAGGCCAGAACTCATGGCTTTCGGTACCGGAAGCCTATGTAATACTCTCTGCCCGAGAGCGTCACCAAGTGTTTCCGGCCGCCACGATGACCCGTTGCTACTTGGCGGATAAGCTTCTGCACTACAAACTCAATGTGCACAATCTGCGGAAGTATGGTGTCGTTGTCAGTGACCGCTACTATGTTAGCGACATCGTCTACATGCATGCGCTCCACTCGATGCCGCTTGCACAGTTGGCCGGAGAGTTCCTAGCAGAATCGTTCATCTGGCCGGATCAAATCTATTTCCTGGACGTGGACCCGAACGTGGCGATGGACAGAATCGAACGCCGCGGGAAGCCCCGCCGACACTATGAACAGATCACGGACCTGCAACGCCTGCACGATACTTACTGTACATTCTTTGATCAGTACGAGGACATGCTCCCAACGGAGCTCCATAGAATTAGCAACGATGACGGCGCGCTTGAAGAGGTCGTCGAGACCGTCATCCAGACGTCGGGAATTCTGAATAATCCGAGATGTAGTCGAACACCGAGCTGAAGAAGTATCGCTGGCGGTCGCCCAGCGGGTACCAGTAGCCCAGCAGCTCCGAGAGTAAAGGGTGGTCCGTTGCAAGGTCCTCGACCAGCGCCGATGCATCCTCCAGCGCCATGAGCGTAGAAGCTGGATAATTCTGGGCAGGATCCAGCCGAAGGACGTCGACGTTGAACGCATTGAAGCACCACGCGACACTTGCGCCGTAAAGCCGGTGTGCCGCCTCTTCCGTTGCGGCGGGTATTGGTACCCGTTCCTTTTCGGTGTCGAGGAACCTCGCCAGCACCACGTAGCAGATCGCTTCTAGGACGGAATAATCGTCGCGCGCGATTTCATGCGTCAGGGTCGACGCACTTTCATCGCAATATGCCGCCCACGCAAGAGCGCTAATCGGATTGTCCGCCCAGGCCTTAGCGAAAATCAAGAACTGCTCTGTACCCCGGTCGCGATTGTATCTTACGGCCCAATCCCTTCCGCCCCTTCCATGGTCAGAAGCGTCCACGTTTGATGGCCGCAAACCGCAAAAAAGAATCAGCTGCCGCACTGTGCGGCCCACGAACATTCCCAGCAGCGGGTTATCGGGAAAGGACGGATCCGAGGTGGTTGTCAATTGGCCTTTCCGGAAGAGCCGTCTCTGTCACCAGGTTGCTTAGCGAGAGCGTCGGCGATTTTCTTCCACTCGCGCGGATCCACGGCGGAGTGATGGAAGGCGCGAGAAGCCGCCACGTCATCGAGCCCGGATTGTTTGAGGGACTGGAGAAATGAAGCAAACTTGTCATCTAGCTGGTCAACCATGCTGGCGTACCTCCTGCAAAGCGCGATTAAGGTTATCAAACACGAGGTTCTCGAGCCAGTCCAGGCCGATGCGTTTGATCAATTGGGTGGTACCATCTACCGCGTGCTCCAGCCTCGCCTGTTCGAGCCGGATTCGGTCCTCCAACGATCCGCCTTGTTCCTTGCCGGCTAGATACGCAGTTTTCAGGAACTGCATTACGATCGAGAAGACGAACACCGCATGCAGGAAGCCGCTCGCGGGCCTCGCCGTCCCACGCCACGGCGAGAAATATACATCGGCATCGTCGATGCGGACGGCACGAGCGTCAAGAATGTCGTTAAGCATGTTGTGGCAAGACTCATGGAGGATCGCTTCAGCCATCTGGAGGACCGATGGCGTGTCGTCGACAAAAATGGTGCCGGGCGTCGCCGAGATGGTGAAGCTACGGTGGTGACCCATTTCGACGACATCTCCCCTGAGTTGGACAATCCCGCAGTGCCGGCGGACCAAATGCGCACACCCGCAGCTATCAAGAAGTTTGAATGCCGACGCGGTAACGTCGTGGCGGACTAGTTTGTCGCCGAACAGCGGAATTTCATCAGCGTAGCGGTCGTCGGCAACCGTCAATGCGTTGGAGGGCCCCTGGACGATGGGGTCCAGAGACGTGCCACCATGGTCGCCAAGCGACCATGCCTTGATCTTACGAAGGACATCCGACGACCGGCGTTCGGCAGCGATCCGAGCCCCGAACAGCAGAGATCGAACCAATGCGTTTCTGGCGACCGGATTGGTCACTGTTGCGAAGGAGAATTGCGTTGCAACAAATTTTTCCAGGAGGTTGGCCGCTTGCAGAGCCTCCCGTGTGCGGAAGTCCACACCCTCCGCCGACAGCTGGTGCAGGGACGTCCAACTGCGCTGCGTGCAGGGTATGAACGCTCCGGCCGGTATCTCCTCGAGGACTGCGGAGCCGTGGCACAGGTCGAGATCAAGATCGTCGCCGGTCACATCCACCCACTTCAGTTCGAGCAATTCCGGTGCCTTCGAGAGGCCGGGGTGCATTTCCCAATGTCGCCAAGCAGGCTCTCCTGCCAAGCCTGCAAAATAGACGAACGTCCGCTCGTGTCGCTCGGGCTTATAGGGCCGCATGTCATACTTTTGGACCGGCGACCAAGCCGACACCGTAAGTCCGCTGAGCCCCGTCTCCTCAAACAGCTCCCGCCGCGCGGCATCCAAAACCTCCTCATCCTGCTCGACCGTTCCTCCAGGCAGCATTGCACCAATGGCGGGGGCTCTTGGTTGGGTGAAAACAAGAACCTTGTCTCTATGCCGAACCACGGCGAGGGCCTTGCGCACGAGCTTCATTCAGCGACTAATATCACGGTTTTCATCACCCTCAATTCTGGTTTGTCAGTATTCACGTTGGCGAAGGGTGTTTCACAGCCGATAAGCCCAAAGCCATGGTCCTTGATCATGCCGAGCAACTCATCCTGACCGCAAACGTAGCGTCGGGAGATCCGGATGCCAGACTTGGCGTTGCAGGACACCGTAAACAAATGATTAGAGGCCGTGCAATCGATGAAGAGTCCCGGTCCGCGTCGTAGACCGAATCCACGACCCTTGCCGCACACGTCAAGAATCATCACAGATCCGGCAGTGCAATGCGTGCGGGCCCACGCAAGGAGCATCGGCCACCGAGAAACCGGATGCGCATTGAGGGCTTCGTATCCAAAAACCACAACGTCAAATCGCTCCGCAAAGGTTGGCAAAGTCCGTAGGTCGAGGCACTTGCACTCGAAAGCGGGCCCTTCGAACAGCCGCTTCGCCAGCGCCACCACCTCAGGATTAATGTCAAAACCTAGGGCACGGCCCCCGAGGCGCGCCACCAGTGCCCTGGCCTGCGCGCCGAGACCACACATCGGCTCGAGGACGTAAGGAAGCGGCGGACATACCCGTGAGACAAGGTCGGCCCAGGTATCCAGTACCGCCGTCCGCCAGGATCCGTCGTCGGTATCGGGGTTCAACATTGCCCCAGTTAGGGAGGAAGGGTTCACGCCATTACAGAGAAATGGTCGAAAAGAGTTCTCTGCATCTGGCAGTACGCTTCCGACCTGCCAACCCGGGCAGCGCGCCGCCTAATGGCGATGCAGCCGCCGTTGCAGAGTGCCCGCACATCGCAACCCTCGCACTCCCTCAAGAGGGACTCAGTAAGCGGGGCGTCAATCTCGGTCCAACCTTCGATGATGTTGGGGATATTCCCTGCGCCGTCGGAGCTGGTCAGCGGCCATCTCGCTCCATCGTCCAGCTCATCGCAGAGGGAGAACGTTCCGTCGGGGTAGACCGCTATGGTATGGAAGCATTTCCGGGCCTCGAAATGGCAGCTGGCACAAGTCCCGGAGAGCCCCATCTTCAGATAGTCGATCGCGGGATCCAGTAAGAATCTCTCGAAATAACCGCGTCCGCGCCAATGATCGTAGGCAGCCATGACCTCGGATGCGAAATCTTCGAATGAGATTGACCATGGCAGGTCCTGTCCCACGGCGAAAGCCTGTCGTGTTCGAGCGGTGCGTGGGACATTCGATGAGAGTGCGGTTCCGTCATCAAAGCAGGGCAATAGGCGCACAACCTTGACGTTCTTCCGAACCGCCGCAAGGTCCAGATAATCCCCAACCTGACCAACGTTGTCTTTGCTACACACTCTGATCAACCCATAGTCGATGCCATGTCTTTCAAGCTGGGACATTCCTGCGAGGACAGCTCCTGTGCTGTCCCGTTCGCGGTTGTCGTAGCGGAGGTGGTTACCGGCCTGGAAGCCATCGAGGCTGACCCCTACCGAGAGCTGTGGGTGGCGGAGAAATAGGTTGCACCAGCCCTCCGAGATTAGCGTGCCGTTTGTTTGCAGGCGGATCGACACATCTGGCCGCGATGAAATGATGAGGTCGAGCAATCTTGTAAAGTGGGGCAGGCCAACAAGTAATGGCTCCCCACCATGAAGCTCGATCGAAAGTTCATAGGCCGCCAGCTGAGATAACGTGGAACTGACGAGCTCTTCGCCGATAGTACGGTGAGAGGGATAATCCCTTCTCTTCTCGAAACAGTAACAGCAGTCTAGGTTGCAAGTCGCGCCGGTCAGCTTGAAAATAACGTTAATGTGGTCTCCACGTCTGACCTGATGGCAAAGGGGCGACTGACCGATGCGAAACTGTCCGCTCACTAGCTCTCCTCCCGCGCTCCAGCCGATGGCCTTTAATTATTGGCGCACAATCGCTGTTGGCGTCAACCGCACCGCCAGCACGATCCGGATCTTCTCTTCAGCAGAATACTGCTTGCGGGTCCGACGGCAGATATCCCGCACCGTCTGCTCCGCACCGGCCTTCAAGGCGTCTGATTTCTGTCTCATCTGCGTTCCCTTCGGTCACTACGATGAGCCAGAAATCCTCCCATACGAATACCCCTGAATCTGTCCCACGAACGCTGACGGCAGACACAATCACGGTAATTATGTTCCGGTTAGCTGACCTTCCGCAGTTAGGTGGATCACGTATGGCACGGGCAACTCCTTTACCTTTGCGCTGCTGATGCGTGGATCACCGATTGGGCAGCGGAAAAGTTCGAGGAAGAATCGGTATGTTGTCCATGTGCAGACACGGTGGATGTCTCGACTTTGTGTGCCACTAAAGCGCGTAGCTGACCCTGCCCTAAAGCCTTTAATAGAATAGCTCATCACAAAGGAGCTTGGTGTATGACTCAACATTCTTTGGCACTGGTCCCCCAGTTCCTTCATAACGCCATTGGACACCATTTTATTGGGCTCGGCCTTCTTCGCTTGGATGAGGACGCCTTTAGAGTACTTTTCAGTCGAGGTGTTGACCGAAACGTGCAGGAGAATGTCTGCACCAATGCGCTTTTCTTCCCCAGCCTTCCCTTTTCCATTTCGTAGAATGGTACTTGACCACGAGAGACCCCCGATCTGCCCCGCCATTTTGGAGTCGAGTTGACTGATTAGATAAGCGCTGATCTCCGGTTCGTCGAACACCCCGCCGCCAATGTATTTCTTTACGGTAGTCGAGACCGCAGCATCTGCCGCGTGTGCAGCTGCTTGCATGGCTTCGTCAAACGTCACAGTAACACCTTCATTGGTTGTATATTATAAAAAGGTACAAACCCGATGCTTGCACCTCAAGCAACTTTAGTCTGACAAAGCCCCATTCGGTAGCAACCGACCTCAATTCGGAGGTACATCCCTCGCGTCAACTACTCCAAAAACGGTCGTTTAAGGCTGCTTCCGCTTCTTTCCTCTCTTCAAGTCCTTCCTAACTTCCTTGGTGGAGGGGCTCGACTTCACCTCGGCGGCACGAGGGCGCGAAGCGGCGGTTTTGAGCTTTCCCGATTGGAACTTCGGTAGATTCACCGCAGGCTCGATGGCCTTCTTGGCTTTTCTTAAAGCCTTGACCGTCTTGGTATCGATGCCACGCCGCGTGACATCAATACCAATAACCCGAATATCCTCAACGCCGGCGTAATCGTTCGATATCAGCGTCCAGTAACGCTGGAGCTCTTCGATCAGCATTTCAAAGGTCTCAGCTCGGCGCCCATTCGGCAGATCCCAGTACGACTTCTCTCCAAGGTACACAAAGAGGAAGATACCTCGGTTGGAACGAACATCACGCAGATAGTCTCCGCATAGTTGCATTTCAAGGCGTTCGAACAGGTGAGGACCTGTCCACTTGTCGGCAAGCTTGAGCTCAGTTGGCACTGGCGCGTCAAAGCCGACGCCGAAGAAGCGCAGGTCCGGGCGCTTCGCGTCAGAAAGTTCCTCCTCCTGCGAGACGATGTATCGGCCGGCCGCCCGATCGCGACACCATCCGCCTATGAACTTCCTGAATTCGGTTTCTTGATCGACGGCCTGTAGGATCGATGCGATGCTGGAATCGCCGTTCTCGATGTCTTGCTTCAAGGTGTCGAGTTTATCTATGGCGTGATACCAGAGCTCGCGGTGGTTTGCCGGCGTTACCATGAGCACCTTGCCGAACTCTTGAACCTGAGATGGGCTCCACGCTTCAACATCTGCGTCGGCGGCGGCCTTTGTCTTCGCGTGGTAGCTCATCCATGGTCGGGAGCTCTCGTGTGGATGGGCACGTCCAATCTCGAGCAGAGCGAGGAACGCCTCTTTCCCTGATGTCTCCCGGATGAATGCGATAAGCGCGTTTCGCGCGTCCTGTGCGTCGTCGCGGAGCTCCGGCGAATATACGCCTTGCCCTGCTCGCTCGATGTCGTCCTGCTGCCGGATGTAACGAGCCATGAGTAGGTAGAGCGACTTCATATGCTCTACTGTGCGAAAAGCCTGCCGGGAACGACCTTCCTGCGACCTGCTGCCAACAAGAGCCACGATAAACGAAAGTGCCAACTCCGTCTGCTCGGCCGGGTCGATCATACCGGCGAACCGCGCAGCGAGGGCGGGGATCGCAGCTACAGGATCGACGCCCACCCAAGCAGCGAACCATATCGCAGAGAAGGTGATGGTACGAAATGCGATCGCCTTCCGGGAGGCGATCGCTGCGATCGTCTTGTCGTCGATCGATGACCGGTTGATGATCGCCAAAAGGTAACCGAGATTCCTCACATTGGCTCGTTTCGCCCGAATCTTGGGCAAGAGCGATGGGGCAATTTGCTCCCAAACCCAATCGCCATGCCAACTGACATCGTAGAGCGCATACTGGCTGGCGCCCTCCGCCGTTTCAGTAGAGAGTTCATGTTCGATCTCCTTCAGCAGGATATCTAGGACCTGCGACGGAAACGCCTTTTCCAATTGCGGAAGCCAGATGGGGAAGCCGTTGAGCTCCTGTAGCGCATACCGGGTCGCGATCTCTGCTTCCGTATGGGTTAAAGCGTATGGCCATTCGGTGATTTCCCGCGCTTCGATCGATAGCCCGGTGAGACCAAAGATCGTTGAGACCGGCGTGGTATTTGCGGCAGCGCCCTCCGAGCGTAGTATAGGAGGGTTTTGGCGCCAGAATTGGATTGCGCCGTCCCGGAACGCGAGCGCGACGTCATCACCGAACTCTGCGACAAGCGATTGCCAGTGGCCGTCGGTCCACCGGTTATGCTGACGCTCGTCGTTGCTCATGCGCTGATGGAGGTACCATTGGTCGGTGGAAACCTTGCCCGGGTTCCCGAAGTCGCGGATCGTCGCTAACCGGCCCTTGAGGATCTGCTTCGCGTTCTCTTTGTCCGCAGTCTTCTTCGCAGCCTCCCTTTCAGTCCGCTTCCTCCAGGCCGCTTGCCGGCGTCTGGATGCAGCACTTCCTTGCCTGAACGAATCCACCAGCTTTTTGAGCCCGGCCTCTAAATCCGGGTCGGTCGACGCCGCCTTCTTGAGCGCCTCTCGTCGCGCCCGAAGACGGCCAGACTTTTGGTAGAGCTCGAAGGATAGCGTTAGTGCCACGAGTTGGTCGTCCAGGAACGATTGAGCGATGATCTGAGAGCGCATGTAGTCGAAGTCCGAGACGTCGAAGGCCCAGTAGGAGGAGGAACTCGATACCATCCAGCAGTCGGTCAGCCGCTGCTCTTTCGCGCGCTTCCGCCACGCGCGCTCTTCGGCGACGCAATGCCAGAACAGCGCACGGTTCAGTTCTGACCATTCGCGGACCATATGCGGCAGTTCGCTTCGGATCTCATCGAAAAGTGCGCGCCCATAGTCTTCGGCGATCGGTAGCGTCCGAAGCACCGTGAGCGCCGTCTTTTGCAGTGTGGCAGGATCGCGATGCCCTATCATTCGCATCAGAACTTGTCCAGCGGTCTGACCCAACCAGCTGTATCGCTCGGAGATTTCGCAGTGTCGCCGCTCCACGTGTGGACTGCGTCCCAGAAGCTCGGCGACTCCGGTTAGAAACTTGGAGAGGAGAGCCGGCGGAAGCGCGGCCACGTAGCTGGCGAGTGAATCCGAAAGCGGATCGACCTCGAACCGCTCCTTAGGTGCAGTGAGCGCGAGGGCCGTGAACAGCCAGTCCACGTCGGCCTGCGTTTGACCAAGCTTGTCGAGAAGTTCGCCGAGCCAGCTCCGACGAAGCGGCGGTACTTCCGCAATGAACGCCTTGCGAACATCGCCAGCGTCATCTGGCGACCCGACCTCAATCACGGCCCGAATGGCGGCTATCCGAGTATACTTAGCGCGTGAAGTGAGGGCGAAGTGTCTGGCCTTGTCCCCAAGCGCGGAAATGCCTCCCTGCTGGACCATTCGCAATAGGAACCAGACGATATCCTCATCGTCGCTGTGTTTGTCGAGAAGCCCTCGGACTACGTCCGCCAAATCCGGATTGGTGAAGCGCTGCACCGCTGAGTATTCGGTGGCGCGTCGACCGTCCATCGGCTGGGAGAGTTGCTCGCAGGTTTCGCGCAGGATCTGCGCACGAGTATCCACTGGGAGCTGCGCGGGATCTCCACCCTCGAACAGGACCTCAGGTGCGAGGCGAATAATGCGGTCGAGTATCCGTTGGTCGAGAAGAGCGAGCCAGGGCAAGATTGGACGCATAGTTGGAACCACGACCTCAACGCCATATTGGCGCCGGAAGAAGAGGTTTTCGATCTTCGCTCGGGCCGCATCATTGGCAAGCATTTCGTTTAGCCACTCTGCCGTGAGGAATTCACGTACCGAGCGGTGATGAAAGCGCACAGTCCCGTAGATGCCCTCGTCGAATATCGGCCTCGTCAAAAGTGTTTGACAGTCGGCGTCGTTCCAGTCGGGGAGCACCTCTTTGACCGCGAGGCCCCGGTCGTTCTGATGGCCATCGGGAACGCGGATCGCCGATTCCTTCGCGAGCGTCGCCGCCGCCGCGACAAGGCGCGCGCCCTCACGGATGCGCTTCTTGGAAATCGGATTGGCGTCGGCGCGATCTTGGTCCCGCTCCTCCAGTCGCTTGTTGATGCTCGCTCGCATCAGCTCGAGACGTGAACCTATCCTATTGTTAGCAAGCCAAAACTCGACGGACTCAGCCAAGTCGAGGGGGCGTGCGGTGAACGACCATGCCTCGGCGCGTTCCAACGCCTTTTTGAATCCCTCGATATCGACGATGCCCTTAGCGCTAGCAAAGCGGTCGACTTGCTCGCCCGCAAGATCGTCTAGCGCGACGATGCGGAAGGGTGACTTCCTGCGCTTCGATCCGGGGCCTTCCGTGGTAGTCACAGCTTCGTCAGACTCCTGCTCCTCCTCGGGCGCGTTAACCGGCTGCGTCCAGGGCAGCTGGGTCTCGCAAATCAGGAGATCAGTCATCGGACGCCAGGCGTCGGTGCGTCCAGTGATGACGACGTGGGTGCGCTGGCGTACATCCCCGAGCTTGCGTCCTACCTTTCGTATGGCGCGCTCGAAGTCCTTTGGGTCTTTCAGTCGCGCTTCGTCGACAGAGTCCAGAAGGACCCAGCCATCCTCGCCGGAGGCCTTCCACGCATCGAACTCTTCGAGTGTTCCCTCTTCAAACGAGGCCTCGAAGTCCTGGACCAAGTGCTCGATGCGTAGAAAGAAAGCTCGCTTTCCACCGAGCCGCAGCTCGCGGCAGACGTGCCGGATCTCCTCAGTCTTTCCGGACCCTGCCTCGGAAAGGAGAACAACACGCGGCTCTTGGAGCAGATCGGACCATTGCGTGAGCTTATCGCGGCGCATAAGCCGAAACAGATCGGCCTCCTCGCCCTCCTCCTCGCTAATGGCCAGATCGCGAAACGTGCGGTGAAGCTGGATGAACCCGTCGATATTATTCGACATCTAATTCCCCTTTTCACCTTCACTGTCGAAATACGGTCCCCAGAATAGCAGGACATTCTAGCGTTAATGATCACCGATGCACCGTTTGGCTAATTCATAAAGATTGAGACGACAAAATTTGCCTCGGGGATCCACATGTCAGTACTTCAGGTCGCGATCAGATTCGATCAGTGCTGCGCACATCTGAATATATAATGGGAAAACCACTTGCCCTCATGTGCAACTCACCCGACTCAACGACGGCTCGCCGTACTCACAGATCCTCAAGATCGGTCGATGGTGACGTGCTCCCCGTGATGTCCGCGTTCAGAAGTTAGTTCTGTTCCGGTTCTGGTCCTGTGTTGACCGGTTGCGGTATTCCCACGGTGTGAGCCCACCGAGGCTCGTGTGGGGGCGGTGGTGGTTGTAGTCGTCACGCCAAGCACCGATCAACTGGCGGGCATGGCGCAGGCTGGTGAACAGGTGCTCGTTCAGGCACTCGTCGCGGAGCCGTCCGTTGAAGCTCTCGACCAGGCCGTTCTGCATCGGCTTGCCGGGCGCGATGTAATGCCACTCGACGCCCCGCTCCTCCTGCCAAGCCAGAATGGCGTTCGAGGTGAGCTCCGTTCCGTTGTCGCTGACCACCA
>NZ_FNBW01000033.1 GCF_900102465.1 Thalassobaculum litoreum DSM 18839
GTCACGACCCATGACGGGACGGTGGCGTCCGGCCAGACCCTGACGGTCAACGGCTCGACCAACACGTCCGCCATCAACTGGGACGGGTCGGCCGAAACCGACGGCACCTTCTCCATGACCGGCGGTAGCGCCAACGACACCCTGAAAGGCGGTGGCGGGGCCGACACGATCTCTGGTGCTGCCGGCAATGACTTCCTGTATGGCACCTCTGGAAACGATCTGCTCCTCGGCGGTGCGGGCAATGACGAGCTATCCGGCGGTGACGGGGCGGATACGGTCTCGGGCGGTGCCGGCAATGACCTCTTGCGGGCCGGCGCCAACGACGACTTTTTGTATGGCGGCGACGGTAGCGACACGCTTTCAGGCGGCGCTGGTTCCGACTCACTCTCCGGCGGTGCCGGCAACGACGTTCTGAGTGGTGGGAGCGGGTTCGATACGCTGGCCGGTGGTGCGGGTAACGACACGTTCACTGGCAGCGCGTCGGATTTCAACGGCGACACCATCTCCGACTTCGCGGTGGGCGACAGCATCGTTGTCACCGGCAAGGACCTGTCGGCCTTGAATGGCACGACCGCCAGCGGCACGATCGACATCAGCGGCAGCGTCGCGACCACGCTCACCGGCATCACCTCGGGAAGCGGGACGTTCAACGCAGCCTTCGCCGGCGGCAACACGACGATCACCTTGGTCGCACCGCCGACCGGTGGTGGCGGTGGCGCGCCCTCCGGTGGTGGAACCGTGGTCGTGACCGACAGCACGCCGACGGAGTCGACCGGTGGTGGCCGCACGATCACCAACAACGGACCCACGGCCGGTACGGCGGCGATTGTTGAGAACACCGGAAATAACAGCAACGTCGTTACGGCGACCCTTCCCTCGGGCATGAGCATAACTTCCCAAGGGCCGGCGACAGCTCAAACGCCGATGGACGCCGCCGCCTCACTGCTACAAGCGGTGGAAGGGCGTGCTTCCTTGTCACAGGATTTGTTGATTTCCGGCGCCCGAACATTTCTGAATAAGCTCGCCAGTACAACGCTATTAGACGTCCGGACAATCGTGCCCACCACAACGTCGAGCACTGTTTCAGACCCGATCGTAATCACCGGAACAAGTGCCGCTGATGGGTCAACGCAGTCCGAGGCCTTCGTCATTGACCTGCGATCTCTTCCCTCAGGCAGGACGCTTCAACTCGACAATATCGAATTCGCTTCGGTAATGGGTTCTGCAACGGTCACGGGCGGATCAGGCGACAATTTTGTGGAGGGAGATGACGACAGCCAATTCATTTCTCTTGGCGTGGGCGACGACACATTGTTCGGCGGAGACGGTGACGACACTGTCGGGTCGGGTGATGGTAATGATGAATTGAACGGCGACGGCGGTAACGACCGGGTTTTTGGCGGCATCGGCAACGACACGGTTAATGGCGGATCCGGCAATGATGTGCTTCTGGGCAACGAGGGTGACGATGTACTCGTTGGTGGCCTTGGACGAGACGTCGGTGCGTTCTCAGTCAAGTACCAAGCCTCTTTTGGTTGGGTACAACGTTACGACGGGGCGATCTCTGCGGAAGGTGATGACAGGTTAGAGTCGGGGGTGGAAATACTTACCTTTTCCGACAACCGCGTGATGCTGACAGTCGACAAAATGAGTGGCGCCGCAAGTTTCAACGAGGCGGAGTATCTAGCTCAAAACACAGACGTCGCGGACGCAGTGTCTGCAGGCCTCTTTTCCTCGGGCCGCGAACATTATGAGCAACATGGGCAGGCCGAAGGTCGTTTCAGCAGTGCGGACATGACCTTCGATGAGTCGTACTATCTTGAGATGAATAGCGATGTTGCCGAAGCGGTAGCCTTTGGTGAGATCGCATCCGGGAGAGTTCATTTTGAGCAGCACGGCCAAGCAGAAGGCCGCGATCCAACCCCTCTGTTCGATAGCGCCTTCTATCTAGCTGAAAATATTGACGTGGCCGAAGCAGTTTCAGCTTCAGTATTCGATAGCGCATACGAGCACTATCAGCTGCGTGGGGCTCAAGAAGGTCGCGCGGCGTCGCAGTACTTCGATACGGCGAAATATCTCTCTGAATATACTGATGTGGCAGAGAGCGGCATGAACGCCCTTGATCATTATCTCAAATACGGGATCTACGAAGGCCGCGCCGGCTTCGTGTCGGATGACCCTCTAGTCTAGAGGTGAGCAGGGGGCCGAATAAACTGCCCGACTGACGACGCATGGTCGAGCGCGGCTCGTTAAGCGAGAGTATCGTCGGAGAAGCGTCGCGGGCTGGCCAGAAGCACGATATCCGCTGCACCGCTGGACACAGTCCGGCTTGTGTCATGGAGCGCTGCCGGTCCTTGCGGCACCATCGCCACCATCACGATCATGGTGGCGATGGGCCCGAGGATGGCGCTCCGCGCGCTCATGAGGCCCTTGCGCATCTCAAGCTCATTCCACGGACCATCTCTATTAGAGACAAACGACGAAAATTATTCACCCCGATTCCCTGATACAACGGCCTCACTCCATGACGAAATCGGACGAATCAGATATTTAAGTTAAATCACTATTGATGGTGGAGTGGGCGGATATGGCAATGGTGGAGTGTGTTTCGCTATCCACTCACTGCTGGTTTCCCCTGGCCTAATTGTCGCCATCGGCGCGGCACTTGCGGCCTTCCGGGCCTGGCTGGCCTGCGACGCTGGCTCCATCAGCTGACGGCAGTATTGGGGAGCGAGCAATGCCGATTGACGATACCTCCGAGGAGCAGCGCCGAGAGGCCGCAGCGATTACCGCCTATGGCTCCGGCAGCGAGGTCGTCAACCGGCTCACTGCGTCTGGTAGCAACGGAGATGACGAGATCATCGGGAGTGCCTCGGACGACGAATTGCTCGGCAATGATGGCAATGACGTCCTGGAAGGCGGTGGTGGTCAGGACCTTCTTCGCGGCGGCGACGGGCTTGACGCCCTCTATGGTCAAGCAGGCAACGACACTCTATCGGGAGGGACCGGCAACGATGTGCTTGTCGGAGGTGACGGCTCAGACGCGCTATCGGGTGCGGCGGGCTCCGACCTGCTGTACGGCGATGCCGGCAACGACGCCCTATACGGCGGCGGGGATCCGGACACAATTTTCGGCGGCGACGGGAGCGACCTGCTCTTCGGGGATGCCGGGAACGACCTGCTCTATGGCGGGACTGGTAACGATGCCCTGACAGGTGGTGACGGAAGTGATCGCCTGGAGGGCAATGAGGGCGACGATACGCTAGCCGGAGAGGCCGACAACGACGCCCTATACGGCGGTGCGGGCAACGATCTCTTAAGCGGCGGTGCGGGCGACGACACGCTTTCTGGCGGTGCCGGCGACGACACTCAGTCAGGCGGTCTGGGCAACGACCTGCTCTATGGCGAGGACGGAAATGACGCCTTATTCGGCGAGGAGGCCAACGACGCGCTTTACGGGGCCGGTGGAAACGACGCGCTCAACGGGGGAAGCGGCGAGGATACTCTGTCGGGGGGCATCGGTGACGACACTTTGGCGGGTGGCGCAGGTGATGATCTTCTCGTCGGTGCTGAAGGGCGCGATGTAGCGCGTTTTGACGTGCCGTATTCGTTGCTTGCAGCAGACGTGCAGAGATCACAAGGGGCTGTCTCCCTCGCTGGCTCCGACACCGTCGACGGTGTTGAGCTTCTAGCGTTTGCTGATGGTCGAACCGTCATCACTCTCGACAGCGAAGCGCGCTATTTAGCCGCCAATCCGGATGTCGCGGCCGCTGTGACCGCCGGTTACTTTTCATCCGGGCTGGCGCATTTCGAGGCTGTCGGCAAAGACGAAGATCGCTCCATAAACTTCACCTACAGCCTCGATGAAACCTATTACCTCGACAACAACCCGGATATCGCCGCTGCTGTCGCTGATGGGCAGTTCACAAACGGACTCGAGCACTTCACTTCACTCGGTTATGCGGAAGCTCGCGACCCAAATCCAATGTTTGATGGAGCGTACTACCTCGCCGCCAATTCCGACGTGGCCGCGGCGATTACGGACGGATACTTTGTCAGCGCTTATGAACACTACAAGTCACTTGGGGCGTTTGAGGGCCGCGCTGCCTCGCAGTTCTTCGACACATCCAAGTACCTCGAGAGCAATCCCGACGTCGCCGATGCTGGCGTCAACGCGCTCGAACACTACCTGACCTTCGGTTTCACCGAGGGACGAACCGGCTTTCTGGTCGACGGCTATTCCGAGTGGCTCTTCACGTAAACCTGGGCAGGGTCACAAAACCTCGACCCTAATCCGTGCCCGGTGCCTCATAGCTGGACACATGCGCTTACGAGACTCACCACCAGCCCGAAAAGTCGCATAGCGGCTGGACCAAAATCGGGTCAGGACCACGGATAGATCGTGGTGACGTTCTCTTCGTCGGTGCGACCGCCTACCTGGAGGAGCACACGGGTGATCGCGTCCGTCCGACCGCCGCCCGCCTGGATGACCCCAGCCTCTCCGTCTTCGGTGAGGAACGGCAGCACGTCCGAAGCGGCCAGTAGCGCTAGTTCCCGATCGAGACCCATGACCTCAAGTCGGTTCGCAATCGCTGTTGTCGTGCCTTCCAGATAGGCCGGACCGGGCGCGAACCCGAAGCCGATCCTATCGTTCGGTGTGGCTGTGTCCGCCACCGAAGCGCTTTTGAGATAGGGCATCCCGATACAGAGGACCCGTCCCGCCGAGGGTCGCATGTCTGTGTCGTGCAGCGCAGTCCCACTCATGATGCCGCTCAAGACCGCCCCGGGGGCGTGCGGCAGCAAGAACGTCATTGCAAGGACGTTCTCAAACGCGGTGTTGACCAGCGTGACCTGCAGACTCCGCCCGATGCGGAAGATCTGCCCGGTCATGATCAGATCACCGCCCGGAAGACGTTCCAGATAGGAGGCCATCCATGTTCCGTCGGCGCGCGCGCGAATGATCAACTCGCCACACAACACATAGCGACGCTGGAGCGTCGACCACGCGTTGCTCAACACAAAATACGCTCCCGCTATGTAGGCGGGCAGGGTATTCGCGGATCCAATATCGCTTGGGGTTTCAATCTGGTCTTCAGGTTTGTCATGTTCCGGGCCACGGCGTTCAGCCGTCGGTTGGCGCGTGCTTGCGGGGTTCGACGGCTCAACCTCGTCTTTCGGAACCTTGGTGCCGTACTGGGCCACCAAAAACCCGTGAAAGGTCTGATAACTGCAAGCTCGGAGAACCGAGCCGCTAACCGGATAACCGCCGTCGTTGAGATCGACCAGAGTGGCCAGATCGTCGTAGACCGAGGGGTCGCGCGGGGACGCCACCCCATTTGCCCACTTGTAGGCAAGCTCTGGGCGATAACCCGTCCCCGGATTGATCTCCTTCAGGCGGATATAGAGCTGCTTGTGGGTGACGATGCCAAGCACCCGCATGAGGAGCCCCAGTTTTTGGGCGAACGCTACCGAATTGGCTCTGCTCAACAAAGATAAAATCCCGTATTTCGGAAAAATCAGAAATTAACGTCATTTGCCTGGGTGTCCCTCAAGCGCAAGGCGATTTTTTGAAATCTCAGTGTAGACCGAAAGTCTCTGGAATTAATCTGTAGATGTTTCGCCCCATCGAAATCGTCAATTGCGGAATCTTTGGAATTACCAAAATTCCTGAACTGCTGACTCCGATGCACGCGCCACCATGAGGCGTGATCTGGCGCCGAACGCGATTTGGCTGCGGGCAAATGGCGAGCACTTGGACTACCGGGCAGCACATCGATTGGGGCATGGGGCGCGTGGACTTTTTGTGGCGACCTGCCGCGGCGTTCGGCCGTCCCGCGCGATCTGCCGCCCGATCCGGGGATTCGACCCAGGCAGCCCGTCTCCTTTGCCCCTTTGGGGCATGCGCCTTCAAGGATGATCCGTTCATGACAATCGAACGTCCAGATACCGACGCGGATGCCGCGCCGGATCTTGTTCTGATCGATGCTCGGGTCCCCGCTGCAGACGGTTTGCTGGCCGCCCTGGCGCGCCCGTGCCGGGTGGTGCGGATGCCGCAGGGTGCCGACGGGTTGGCCCTGCTGCGCCGCGCTTTGAGCGAGAGCAGAACGCCGCCATCTTCAGTTCATCTGATCAGCCACGGCGCGCCCGGGCGGCTCCTGCTTGGGCGGAAGCGCATCGATACGGCGGCCCTGCGGCGATCGGTGGTGGAGCTTGCCGACATCCGGCGGCGTCTCGCCGGCGCGCCAGTCACGCTCTACGGCTGTTCGGTCGGCGCGGGTGAGAGCGGCCGGGCGTTCGTCGCAACCCTGGCGGCGGCGCTGGGCAGCCGGGTCCTCGCATCCTCGACACCGACTGGCGCGGCATCACGTGGCGGCGACTGGAACTTCGACGTGGCTGTCGGCGCATCCCAAATGGTGTCTTCCAATCTGATCGAGCTGGATGGCGCCGCCCTGTGGCCCGGCCTGCTGGATGTGGACGTCACCAGCAACTCCGGTGACGATAGCGATAATACACTCCAGTGGGCTGCCGTTACTGCCAACGCGGCTGCCGCCCTAGAGACACCTGGTTACCAAAATGTACATTTCAGTAACCTCCTCCCCGTCGACACGATCAACCTAGCGGCCTCACCGACCTTTACCCTTGGCGCCGCCGCGAGCTTCGATTTCACGGGAACGACAACCTCGCTGACGATCGGCGGATCGGACATCGTTGCGGACTCCCATCTCTACTTCGATATTTCCGCCGGACAATCGCTGACGCTCAATTCCGGGGTTTCTTTCACCGGCGGCTCATTCGTCCTTCAGACGGCAGGTGGCGGAACCATCGCTCTGAACGGCTCGATCAGCGGGACGAGCAGGATATGGGTTCTCGGCGGCACGACCGCCGAGATCGGGACGACGACCTCGGCGCCCCTGATCGACATCCTGGGCAATTCGACCGTGCGGTTCACGACCAGCGCGACCTACACCTCGAATATCGAGGTCCAGGATACCGCGACCATCGATACCGGCGCCAACAATGTCAGCATATCCGGCACTGTGAGCCAGGGCGGCGCGACAAACGTGCTGGCCAAGACCGGTACCGGCACGCTCACGCTGTCCGGAACCAACACCGCCTCGGGCTCCATGACCGTCAGCCAGGGCACGCTCTCGGTCGCCGGGGACGGAAACCTGAGCGCCGGCACGGTGACGATCAACGGCGGCACCCTGGCGGTGACCGG
>NZ_FNBW01000029.1 GCF_900102465.1 Thalassobaculum litoreum DSM 18839
GCCTTCACCGCCTATGTCGAGCAGGTCTTGGTACCGACACTGCGGTCAGGCGACATCGTCGTGATGGATAACCTTCCGGCTCACAAGCCCGCCGCAGTCCGCGACGCGATTGAGCGGGCCGGCGCCGAGCTCCGCTTCCTGCCGCCCTACAGCCCAGACTTCAACCCGATCGAATTGGCCTTCTCCAAGATCAAGGCGCTACTCAAAAAGGCCGCCGCCCGAACCCTACAAGACCTCTGGGACGCAATCGCTCAGGCCATCGATGCCGTCACGCCGGAAGAGGCCAGAAACTACTTCACCGCTACAGGGTACGATCATGAGTGATCCGAAAACGCTCTAGCACCACGCGGTGGAACTTTGTAGGCCAAAGCGGTTCTCGACGCCCTTTGCCAAATCCATGATGCGCCGATGGTTTCTTGCCCGTCCCCTAGGTTGCCGAATCGTGAACGCGGACGGCACCGCTGTCGGAATACTAAAGGAGAGACCGCGACAGGCTTGCGCCCCTTCCCTCAAGTCTGTCGAATCGCGCCGAATTGTTCCAGCCTCAGGTTGGCCGAAAAAAGTATTCACAGAGCCCGCAGCATCAGTTATCAAACACCAATCCCGACATTGAGTTCGGGGGACGATGTTGCAGATGCCGACGATGGTGCGCAGATCTTGCGCGGACACCAGTCGAAGGCGGAGCGACGCGTCCCTTCGATTTGTGCCTGCCCGTGTGGTCAGCGACGGCGGTTTTGATTGTGGATTGTCACAATCAGCTGCAACCGACGCAACCGGAACCCGCTGGCGGTGATTATGCTCATGCCTTTTCCAATTAATATCGATCAAGCACATCCGATATTTTCCGATGTACTCGATTATCTGAGAGTAAATGCAAAATCGTCGTTCTTCTTGCTCATCGAGCCAGGTAGATCGTGTGTCTATTTTCGGAGTATTGAAGACTATAGGAGATTCATAATTACATGGGAGCCTCTCTCCCGTCTTTCGTATTCGGAGGTAAGTCTATGAGCATGAGTCCGCCATTACGATCCGTCGACGAGTTTATGTCGGCACAGGCCGAATTGCTTGATGGGATCACGATACTTGATCGGAGCTGCCCGATTTGCGGAAGCTCAAATAGCTCGACGAAGGCATCCAGATTTTCACTAGGTCAGTGGCCGATAAAAGAATGCCATCGCTGCACCATGGTTTATATTACGCGCGCGCCCGATCAAGCGGCGCTCATCGAAGATTACGATTGGAACAAGTCCACGAAACTGGAAGATCAATGGCGTGATTCGTCGCGACCGGTGATCGAAACCTTGCATAGGCGACTGAGATGGCGCTCGAAAATCCTGCGCCGGCCCTCCTTGGCGCAACGGCTGGCTGAAACCGTACGATCCGGGCCGGTCATCGACGTTGGATGTGGCGATGGCGCGGAATTGGCCACGTTGCCGAGAACTTTCACTGCCATCGGTATCGAAATTTCCGCTTCAAGTGCAGACCGCGCAAAACAAAAACTTGCTGGTCGACCCGTGGAGATTTTGACCAATAGCGCGCTGGAAGGGCTTAAATCGCTTGAATCCAACTCTTGTTCAGGCGCTGTTCTGCGTTCTTATCTAGAACACGAGGCAGATCCACGCGCCGTCGTAGAGGAATTGGGCAGAGTTCTAATTGAGGGCGGAGTTGCGTTGGTGAAGGTTCCAAATTTTGCGTCCCTCAACCGTGTGGTGATGGGAAAAAAATGGTGCGGATTCCGGCATCCGGATCATTTGAACTACTTCACCCCAAACACGCTTCGTCTGATTGGACGCGTTGGCGGGTTCGACGCACGGTTCAAGTTTTTCGACGCCCTACCTACCGACGACAATGTCGTGGTGACATACATAAACACGAAACGCCCGCATCAAGTTTATGAGCTATTGGGTACAGGATCCCAAAACGATACGTCACCGACCTATATTTGAGGCCATGGCGCGCGCCTCGACGTTGAGGTCCGCCGCGCCTCCAGGGCTTTACGCTTGAACCCATCAGACGCACGCTCTGAGCGGAGTTCGGCCGGGGATCACCGAGACCAACGAAGCGCCGCCGAACAATATTCCTGGCACCAGGGAGGAACAAACACTTGACCAAGGTCATTGCCCTTGTGGACGGCTCGATCTATTCGCGCAGTGTCTGCGATCACGCCGCTTGGATCGCGGGCAGGACCGGCGCGGCGGTCGAACTGCTGCACGTCCTCGGCCGCCGGGAAACCGGCAGCATGCCGGCGGACCTCAGCGGCAGTATCGCCCTCGGCGCCCGAACAGCGCTTCTGGAAGAGTTGAGCGCGCATGACGAGCAGCGCGCGAAGCTGGCGCAGAAACGCGGGCGCGCCATCTTGGAGGATGCAAAAGCGGTCCTGGAAGGTGCTGGAGCCGAGCAGGTGACAACTCGCCTCCGGTTCGGGGACATCGTGGAGACGGCTACGGAATTTGAGGCCGACGCCGACATGGTGGTGATCGGCAAGCGCGGCGAGGCCGCCGATTTCGCCAAGCTGCATCTCGGCTCCAACCTGGAACGCATTGCCCGCTCAAGTCGCAAGCCGATCTTTGTGGCTTCGCGAGCGTTCAGGCCGGTCGAACGGTTTCTGATAGCCTTTGACGGCGGGACCAGCAGCCTCAAGGCCGTGGATTACGTAGCCCGAAGCCCACTGTTCGCGGGCTTGGCCTGCCGGCTGCTGATGGTCAGCGCCGAGACGGAGGAAAGCAGGCAGCGGCTGGATGGCGCGCAGGCACTCCTCAAGGCGGGCGGCTATCAGGTCGACGCGGCGATCCTACCCGGGCAGCCGGAGACGGTGATTGCTGAGGCCGTCGAAGCAGAAGGTATCGATCTCTTGGTCATGGGGGCCTACGGCCATTCTCGGATCCGCAACCTGATCATCGGCTCGACCACGTCGGAGATGATCCGCGCCTGCAAGGTCCCCGTGGCACTGTTCCGTTGAGTTGGGGCTACCGCTGCGGCCCGGAGCGCGGCTCCCGGTGCTCTTCGATGTGGACGTGCATAGAAAGGCCTGCGATCCAGGTCCGACCCCGCGCCGTCTGCGCCAGGTAGTCAAGAGCCGCCGACAGGCTTGGTCGGATCATCTTCCAATAGAAGGTCGGATAGCGCGTCGTCAGATCCACCGCTGAGGTGTAGCCTTTCTCTTCGGCAATCCGGGCCTCGACGAATTCGTGAAACAGCGCGTTCGCCTTGCGGAGGTAGTTCGGATCACCGAACTGGCCGATCAGGTCGGCGGCTTGAACCAGGCTCGGCTCACGCTCCGGATTCTTCGTCAACGCCTTGTCCACACACGGAAACCGGGTTGCCTCGATGGCAGCGGTGATGCGGTCAAGCTCGAGATCCGGGAATGTCGCCAGGTACTCGCGGGCAAAAATCTTGCCGCGGTCGACGTGATACGGCGTCAGCGCGGCATCTGAAGCCCCTGGCGAAAGGCTGACGGTATCGCCGCTTTGGCTAACGATGTATTCAGGCGGGCGGTCCTGTCGGCAAATGCCACGTACATAGCCGACATCATGGCAGAGCAGCGCAACGCACATGTGCATCCAGTCGCTCGACGTGACCCCGCCGTCGAGGATCTGCTTGCCGCGCAGGATATCGAGGCCCGCGAGAACGACCGACATGGTGTGGGCCAGATCGTGATAGAGCGCATCGGATCGCGCAATCCGGGACAACGTTGCTCGTGCACTCATTCGCACGACGCGTCTGTGATCCGGGTTGATGCCGTCGATGCATTCTGGCGACCGCTCGTCAAGAAGGGGCAGAAAGTGGTCGATGGCCAGTTCCGAAAGGTCGAATGTCATCTCGTTCCGCCTCCCCGAGGACCGTGGGTTTCGAGAGGGGCCGCCGCCATGCCGTCTAGACGAACCGGTTGCGGCAAAGCCAGTTCAGCGCTGGCAAGGCGGTGCCGATCATGCCCGCCACGGCCAGCCGACTCCGACTCTGCAGACTGCCGGCATTGAACTCAACGGCGCCAAGCGACCGACCTCGTCTGGACTGACGTCAGGGCGCGCGATAAGGACGCGCTCAAGCAGGCTCTCCCGGATCGGCCCTCTTGGGTGCAGCCCACCGGCTACTCGCGTGGTCATCGTGCATTTCGCTCTCATGAAGGCGTCGGTAGAGTCGCCGGTCGCGAAGTGCCGCCAGCGCGATCGTAATGACGCGAGTGCGGTCGCGGGCAAACTCTATCCGCGCATGCGGATTCCCGGAGTGGTCGACGTAAAAGCCCACCACAGCCCATGCACCCGTTCCCCCGATTGGACGAAAGCACTGTCCAATTTCAATGGTAGGATGGGCGTGCAATCGCCGCATCGTATCTGTCCTTTAGGCCGCCGCCGTGCCGAACGCGGATCCGGGCTCCACATGCTCGACGATCATGGCCTCGGTGGTTACCAGCAAGCTGCCGATCGAGCCGGCACTGCGCAGTGCCGCACGCACGACGCGCGTCGGGTCGATCACACCAGCCTCGATGAGGTTCACCATGTCGCCGGTCCGGACATCCAAACCGGTCTCCCGATCCGTTCGCTCGTGAAGCTTGCCGACGATCCAGGGAGCTCGTAGCCCCGCGTTCTCGGCGATTTGCCTGAGTGGTGCCTCAAGTGCCCGCCGTACCGCCTCGATGCCGGCCCTTTCGTCGTGGTTGCGGGGTTCGAGCTTCGCGACCGCGCTTACCGCGTCTAGCAACGCTATCCCGCCGCCTGGCACGATACCCTCGGCCAGCGCGGCCCGTACGGCGCTGACCGCGTCCTCGACACGCTCCTTGCGCTCGTTGGCCTCGGCTTCGCTCAGGCCACCGATGCGAACCACGGCGACTCCCCCGGCGAGTGCTGCGAGGCGCTGCTTGAGCAGCACCCTCTCGTGGTCCGACTTGACATCGCCAATTTCTGTCCGGATCCGGGCGAGCCGATCCGCGACCGCATCTTCGCGTCCACCCGGTCCGACCAGAACAGTCGAATCCTTCGTGATTCGGATCCGGCTGCCGCGGCCGAGGTCGTCGATGCCGAGCGCATCGAGCGAAACTCCAAGTTCTCCGCGCACGATGGTCGCGCCGGTAAGAGCGGAGATATCGTCGATCATCGCCTTGCGTTGATCGCCGAAGCCCGGAGCCTTGACCGCCACCAGATCAAAGCCGCCTCGCAGCTTGTTGACGACAAGGGTGGTAAGCGCTTCCCCTTCGACGTCGTCCGCAACGATCACAAGCGGCGTTCCCTCCCTGGCAACGGCCTCCAAAATAGGCAAGAGCGGTTGCACGTTATTGATTTTCCCGTCGTGCAGCAGGATCCGAGGGCGATCCAGTTCACAGACCATCCGCTCCGTGTCAGTCACGAAGTGCGCAGACAGGTATCCGCTGTCGAACCGCATTCCTTCAACGACCTCCAGATCCGTGAACAGCGACTCTGATCGTTGGATCGTAACCGCGCCGTCTGGACCCACACTATCGAACGCATCAGCAAGCATATCCGCGACCGGACCGTCGGCGTTCGAAGATACGAGAGCCACATTCCTTACAGCCGAGCGGGTCTCGATCGCCCGGCTCGACCCGACAATATGAGCATCGGCGGCATCGGTCGCCCGCTCGATGCCGCGCTTTACGGACATCGGGTCCAGCCCCACCGTAACCGCCTTCAATCCCTCGCGCGCGATCGCATGACCCAGTACCACGGCCGTGGTCGTGCCGTCGCCAGCCTCCTCGTTCACACGTTCTGCAACCTCGCGCAGCATCCTTGCGCCGAGATTCTGGAAGCGGTCATCCAACTCGATTTTGCTCGCCACCATGGCGCCATCCTTCGTGGAACTCGGAGCTGCGGTCCCGTTCTGCAGCACCACGTTGCGTCCCTTCGGACCTAGGGTCACCCGAACCGCACCGGCTAGAACATCGATCCCCCGCAGGAGCCGGGTCCGAGCGTCATCTTCGAAACTCACGTCCTTCGCAGTCATTCGATCCTCCCTACGATTTCATCCACAGTCTTCGCATCACCCGACAGCGGCGTGTCCGGCAGCTGAAGGATCCGTCGTGCATCGGCGGTATCGAGTAGGGTCACAATTTCATCTGCAGCGCTGAAGGCATCCGATCGCTGCATCAGCAGGCGTACATACTCGACGCGCCAGATCAGGTCGCGTAGTGCCGCCTCGATTTGCACCACATCGTCGGCCTTCAAATTAACGGCCGGTCCCATCTCGAAGTTGTCCGAAAGTTTGTCTGTCAAAGCGTCACTCTCCGTCGCCTTGGCAAGCATGCGCAGGGAGCGCGCACGAACCGGAACGGTTCGTGCGACAGGTGAGACCGGTACATCCCCAATGTCAGCCGACAGGACGGACGGCGCACCGCCCGCCAGATCAAGCCGACGCTGAAGTGCCCGGGCCTCAATCGCCAACGAACGCCACAACGCGCATGCCAGATCGGCTTTACAGGGGCTTTCCCGCCTCTCGATGATGTCGAGGAGGTTAGTGCCGCGCGCCGTAGAGCCGGCCGGCGGCATTAGAGAAAGCACTGCTTTCAGAAGTCATATAGCATTGAAAGCGCGGACTTGTAGACCCGGTCGCGGCTTTTCACGCGCAGCAGGCGTTGAAGCCTACCTACGCCCGCACACGTGAGGCGGAACGGATGCACGATGGTACCGTCGAATCGATGGATGGCTTGTATCTGCATTGGATTGACCCGGGAAAACCGACCGACCGACGTCTGGTTGGACTGCGCAGGGCACTACCTCTCGCATCTCGGCTTGAATACAGTACTATGGGGAAAATAGACCGGTGACCGAGACGTTGAGCCTCTAAGCTTCCTCGACCAATTCGTACAAGGTTCGGTTGAGCAGCGTTTTCGCATCTGGAAATCGACTCACACCCGGCTTGTCAATGCGCTGCAGCATGTAGTGGCCGCCATTGTCAGAGACGATTTTCCAACTGCGGCGGGGCGGCGGCACGTCGGCGTAGATCTGGCCGATCTTGATCTCGTTAGGCATCACGTTCTCTCGTTTGCGGATGGCTCAGTGCTGGTTAACTAATTCCGTCTCTGGTCGGGATGAACAGCGGGCGGAAAAGCCAATACATCGCCGACGGCGAACAGGGTCAGGCGATCCATGGCGCGAGTGCAGACGACATCAGGTCTGCCACTGCAGCGTCGCGGCTCGTACCGGGTTATCGAACGCGCGGCGTTCAACACGGCTGGCGTATAATTCCCGTTTAAGCTTGAAATACCAGAGTGACGGTTGATCAGGATCTCCCACAAATAGCATAGGCGCGGCATGAACGCTGTTGCTGCCGATACGGTTCAACACCGCTGCGTCCTGCGCCAGAAATCTGTGCCCGAGCATCTGGAGCAACGGTCGCAGCACGCCGAGGCCTCGGATACTCGAATAGATGACGTTGTGAAGACGCTGAACACCGGGGCGCAGCGGGGTGACGAACGTCAAGTTCGTGATGCGCCGGCCGGGAGGCCCGATGCGTTCGATCCGAAGACCAGGAAGTGCGAACTGGATGGACAATTCCGAGCCAGCCCCAACCATACTGTATATTGACCTATATGCCCTTCCCTGCTGGCGGACCGTGAAGCCAAGATCCGAAGGCTCGTAGTGCCGAACCTTCTTCGTTCGGTGCTTCTTCCTCCACCACCAGGACGTGTGGACCATCGGCACGTGGGCAGGATCGACCAAGCCGAGAACAACTTGGTCGAAATCGGCACGGACCTCCACCTCATTCGCCGCGACCATCTGTGCGGCCTCCAACTCTTCCAAGTTATGTGGCGCTATCGAAATATCGACATAGTCTTGCAGGCAAGCCCAATAGAGACCGTTACGGACCGCTATTGTGGCCCCGCAGTCCAGCGTTAGCTCGTCACCAGACTGTATCGGCGGAACCGCTTGGGTGCGGGTGATCCCGAAAAACTCCAAATCTCGTCTGCGTGCAGGCTGTGTTATGGGACCAAGCGGATACCAGGCCATGGGTAGCGCAGCCAACCGACCACCTTGATTCCGTTGTTGACCAAACCCCTGCCTGGAGGCCATGTCCGTCGTCGCTTCTAGTGTCGAAACCGTCTCACCCAGGACCTCGGTGGACTCTGGATCAGTGCCCTCCAAAACGCCGGATCCGGCCGGTTTATCCTTCATAGGCAATTGCGGCCTCCCATCCTCACAATTTGCATGTCGGTCGCAGGGCAGGCTGGACCGTTAAGATCTGGTCACTTGGCGCTGCCTCGATACGCATTACGCGGTCAGAATTCGGACCAGTGACCGGTCGCGCGTTGAGATTGTCCGAAAGTTTGACTGTCAAGGCGCTTCGCTCCACTACCTCGAGACCCTTGGCGCAGGGTAGACCGTGATCCACCCATCCGCTTCGACCTCACGGTTATCGCTTACGCTGCAAAGGCGAAAACCACCGCAAACAGGGAAGTCCACAGGCCTCAGTCCGGTGCCGCGATCTTCCGTGGATTGTTTTGAGACTTGCCTGTCTCGGATGCTTCCAATCGGCACGACCATGATTTCGAACCTCCACATTCGTAGGCCTTGGCAAGCATGCGCGGGTTCCCGGTTCGAACCGGAACGGTTCGTCCGACAGGTGAGACCGGTACATCCCCAATGTCAGCCGACAGGACGGACGGCGCACCGCCCGCCAGATCAAGCCGACGCTGAAGTGTCCGGGCCTCGGTCGCCTACGAACGCTACAACGCGCATGCCAGATCGGCTTTACAGGGGCTTCCCCGCCTCTCGATGATGTCGAGGAGGTTAGTGCCGCGTGCCGTAATATCGGCCGGCGGCATTAGAGAAAGCACTGCTTATAAGTGCCATATAGCATTGATAGCGTGGACTTGTAGACCCGGTCGCAGCTTTTACGCGCGGCATGCGTCGAAGCTGAACCCAGCACGGCAGATAACTGATTGTCGAGCCAGGCTCCGAGGGCAATCAGAACAAAGCCAAAAACCCAAATGCCAGATTCGATGCCATCACTTACGCCGCAAAGGCAGTCAAACGGATCGCCCCTGATGACAGAAGCCAAATTGGTGGGTCCTCAAGGCGGCAACCAGTAAGCGCGATCAAACGGCGCAAGCGTTTGCCGGGATGAAACGTCGGCCCGTTTCGATGGTGTCGTCAGACGCCAAGAGCAGGGGGTTGGACAGGGGGCGGCACGCCCCCTTCCCGGAGGGTGCGAATGCACCCGGAGAAGATGGCGTGGTCTTACCACGCACATCTTGCGTGTAACGCTTTCTGCATTATCAGCCGCATCAAGCCGTGTCAGATGATCCCCGGATGCATCCCAGCGAGAATCTTTACGACATGCCCCGGTATGCCGCTCAAAATTGCAGAATCGGTTACAATTTGATATAATATGAGGATATTCAGGGGATTGTGTATGGCATTGGACGATGACGAATTTCACGACAGGGAAGCGCGGTTAGAGGCGGAACAGCGGCGACGAATTCACGACGACCTGGCTAATGAGATGGCGGGCCGGGAGACTGGCCGGATCAAGCGTCTCGACCATCCGGGCGAGGAACCGGTCGGTGCTCGTGACCGGAAGGAAAAAGAGGAGCGGGAACGCGCCGCGTCCCTGACGCGTCTGCAAGTTCTGCTGAACGATCCAGCATACCGCGCCTTGTATAACGACACATTCGACCAGCTTCGCGCGGCGGAGGCCGCGACCGAAGCGGCGCTGCAAGATGCGCACGACGCCCTCAGCCAAGCCGAGACAGACCTACAGTCCACCCTCGATAGTGCCACCCGTCTGCCGGACGGTACGCGCGTGTTTCGCGATGCCGTTGGGAACATCCGCACCGAAGACGGCGAGATTGTCTCCGGCCCCGATGCGGAGACGATTGTCTGGAAGGGCGGCGAGCCGAGCTACGAAGAGCTATTGGCCCGCCGGAAAGCCGAAGGCGATGCGCGCCAGCGGGTCGAAGAGCTGCTGCGCTATCAGAACGATGTTCTGGGACCTGCGCGCGACCGCATGGAAGACCCGCACAATCCGCCGACCCCCGATGAGTTGAAGCAGATTCAGGACGAAATCAGAGCTGGAGCGGAAGCCCTCGCACTTGGACAGCCTGAAAGCGCATCATTCGACCGAAGCGGCTCCTCTGTCGAACTTCAGCTGCCCGGCGGCTCGCCGACCTGACTATCTTCCGATCTTCCCGCACTCGTGCTGGGCGATCCAAAGGATGACTGCCTGAGGATGAAAGCGGGGGTTTTCCCGCATGTTGCGTTTGATCCCGGCGTAGTCCGATTGCCGTTCCTCGTCTGACCAGAGTTCCAGACAGGAGGACTGGGTTTTGTCGAGCTGGGACGTAATCACGATAGCCATACTTATTGAATTCGCGAGATATGAGTTCTGCTGCGCACGAGTCCACTGCAATAATTTTTCTGATGTCGCACCCTGCGCGTGCGCTTCCTGTGGATATAGTGCCAACGAACACATCACGGATATTGCGGTGACGGTGAATTTTCTCAGAGTCAAATATGACCATTATTGATTCTTAGAGAATGTACCGTAACTATGAGATCGCAGCACTTCAAAACCGCAGAAATCCGGGAGACAGATTCCCGCGTCAACCGTCCGGAGGCAGGGCCGCGCCATGCGACAAAAACCGTCGTTTTTGTCAACGCCGGGGGGCTCCGATGATGGCCGTGACAATGACAGCGGGATCGGGGCGGAAGCTCGGATACGCACGCGTTTCCATGCCCGATCAAAAACTCCGCATGCAGCTCGACGCGCTGGAGCAAGCCGGGTGCGACGCCGTGTTCTCCGATCACGGGATATCCGGCGCGAAGGCGGAACGCCCCGGCCTTGATGATCTGCTATCGGCGGCGCGGCCCGGCGATATGGTGGTGGTGTATAAGCTGGACCGTCTCGGGCGCTCGGTATTCCATCTCTCCGACCTGTTGGTCCGGTTCAATGGGGAGGGCATACATTTCTGCTCGCTCAGCGAGGGGATCAACACCGCCACGCCGGGCGGCAAGATGGTGTTTCACGTCTTCGCCGCGTTCGCGGAGTTTCAGCGGGACATTATTTCCGAGAACACGATTGAGGGGCTGAAAGCCGCCCGCCGCCGGGGCAAGACCCTCGGGCGGCCCTGCGCGCTCACGTTCGAGCAAGCGCTGGGCGCATACGAATGTATGACAGACGCGGGTGGGAACGTGCTGGACCTGGCAATGGCCCTTGGCGTTGCGCCGATCACGCTGGACCGCGCGTTCATCCGTTATGGGCTGGCGCTAGAGGCGGCCTGAGCGCCGTCACCCATGCGCACGACGCCCACAACATCGCGGTGGCTGATGAGGCCGAGGCGCGTGCTGTCCAGCCCGCCGCCGGTCATTGTGCCGAGCACGAGATAAGCATCCAGCGGAATCACCCCATCGAAATCCCGTTCATAGAGCGCGATCATTTTAGAGCGCCCAGCGGAGAGGATGTAGGGTTGGCCGAGTGCGTTGCGGAGCACGTCACCGTTCAAAATGATGCGGCCATCCCCGCGCATCGCGAAGGTATCACCCGCCACACCGCGCACTTGTTTGATGATCGGCATCTTGTGTGCGCCGGATCGGAACACCACGAGATCGCCAGTTTGCGCGGAGCCAGAACAATTGGCAGGGTACATCATCACAGTCCCACCATCGGCCACAACCGGCGCGAGGGAATTACCTGCAATGTCCACAGGCCGGAGCGTGCAGATAATATCTTCAGTGAAGCCTCCAGCAGCACTATCCGCTATAATTCTATAAAAACATAGAACTGTCAGAAATAAATAAAATACAAAATGACCTAAAACTACCACGGAATCGAGCAATTTCCCCATTGCACGCCGCCACCCGGTTGACTTCTATCCTTACAAATTACGCTTCCCGTCTGGGTATCCATTCTAAGACATGTAATATTATTGTAATACACTCCATAGTTTGTGCACATCAATTGATAGCGCCCGTTGACGCCCCCCGCTGCGACGGCGGTGTCGACGTAGTCTTTGGAGGCAAGGCTATCGCCAGTGATGCTGCCCTTCATGCTCCACCATTTGCT
>NZ_FNBW01000034.1 GCF_900102465.1 Thalassobaculum litoreum DSM 18839
AACCCGGTCATCTACGACAACAAGACCCTCTTCCATAACGATCACGGCAACCTCGGCACCACGGCGCTTGGCACCGCCGGTGCGCTTGCGGCTGCCCGCCTGCTGATGCTGAAGCAGACGGAGAAGGACAGCGGAGACCGGCTCGGCATCGGACCGCGGTCGCTGCTGTGCCCGCCGGATCTGGAGGAGATCGCAGCCAACCAGTTCCGTCGGTCGACCGAGAACGACAAGACCTTCATCCAGTCCCTGGTGCTGGACATCCTGCCGGTCTGGTACTGGACGGACGTCTCCGACTGGTCGCTTGTCGCCGACCCGATGGAATGCCCGACGATCGAGGTCGGCTTCCTGGATGGTGCGGAGGAGCCGGACATCTTCGTCCAGGACTCGCCGACCTCCGGGTCGCTCTTCAGCCACGATCAGATCACCTACAAGGTTCGCCACGTCTACGGCGGCGGTGTCATGGACTTCCGCGGCATGTTCAAGGCGGTGGTCGCGGACTGATCGGTAACCTGAGCCGATCGTCTGCCCCGCATTGACCTCGGGCACCGGTCGGCTCTCATCGCAAGGAAGAGAGCATGACGACCAAGAACCTTCCCATTTCCACGCCCGGCGTGCTGGTGCTGCCGTTCAACTTCCCCGGTGCCAACGCCGCGACGGCGGTGGCCCGGGCACGTTTCGACCTGCCGTTCCCGGCCAAGCTGCTGGACGTCCAGGTCTCCGCCCGCTCGTCGACCGGTACCGACCCGACCCTGGACATCGACGTCCAGGCCGGCGGTGAGTCGGTGCTCGACGCCGAGATCGCCGTGACCGCGGCCACGGTGACCCATGGGGTGATCGCGACCGACCGGCTCGCGGACGAGGCGGAGCTGACGATCGACTTCACGATCGGCGGCACTTCGTCCCCGACCTTCAACGACGTCCAGGTCGTTCTGACGCTCGTTCGGATCTGAGGTCAGGCACGAGATGGCGCTGGCCGATTTTCAGGACCTGGTGGACGACTTCGTCCGAGACGACGAGAACCGCATCACGACAGACGATCGTGATGCGGCGATCGCGCTCGCCGTCGCCCGCTATTCTGAGGATCGGCCGCGCAAGATCGTTGTCGACCTGACCGCTGCCGGCGGTCACTACCTCGACCTGCCCGAGAGCTGGGAGGACGGCTTCAGCCAGCTCGAGACCCTCGAGCATCCGGTCGACCAGGTGCCGCCGAGCGAGATCTCGCCGGCCGACTGGCGCCTGTACCACAGCCCCAGCGGCACCCGGATCATGGTCGCCTTCTCATTCGCCGCGGCTGCGAGCGTTCGGGCCACGCACACCGGGCGCCATGTGCTCGACGACGAAGCCGACACCATTCCCTTCGGTGCCCGTGAGCCGGTCGCGGCCTACGGTGCCTCCATCCTGCTGGATCAGCTCGCCTCGGCGACCGCCAATTCGTCGGATCCGACGATCGGCGCCGACAGTGTCGATCACCGCAGCAAGAGCCAGGAATACGCGGCCCGCGCCCGCGCTCACCGCAATCGCTACCTCAACACCTTCGGTCTCACCGAGCGCAAGAACGTCGCCCACGGCGTCGTCGTGGATCTCGACCTCACAGACAGCCGCGGCCGCGATCGCCTCACACACCCGGGGCGCTACCGATGACGGACATTCAGATCGATATCGACACCAGCGCCGTCGACGCCGTGATCCGCGCCTGGGCCGTGATGCCCGAGCGGGCGATCGCCGTGCTCACCGCTGGCGTCACGGAAGCCACCCTGCTGCTGGAGCGGGAGACCAAGGAGCGCACTCCACGCGGCGCCACCGGCGCCCTTGAAGCGTCGATCGCGGCACAGCCGGCCCAGGTCAGTCCCGAGGCCGTCGTCGGGTCGATCGGCAGCTCGCAGCCGCATGCGCTCCACGTCGAGCTGGGCACCCGGCCGCACATGCCGCCGATCGCACCTCTGGTCGATTGGGCCAAGGCCAAGTTCGGTGTCGATCCCGAGGAGGCGGAACGTATCGCCTGGGGCGTGGCGCGCAAGATCGCGGCCAAGGGTACCGAGGGCCAGCACATGTTCGCCAGCGCGCTTGCGGCGAACGAAGGCCAAATCGCCTCGATCTTCGAGCGACACATCCAGGGCCTGGCCGCCGAGCTGGCGGAGGTGCCCGGTGTCTGATCTGGCCGCAACCCGCACCGCCATTGTCGCCACGCTCAACAGCGTCGCCGACATCGGACAGGTTCACAGCTACGAGCGGTACGCCCGCGCCGAGAAGGATCTCAAGGCGCTGTACGAGGACGAGGGGCGACTGCAGGGCTGGTTCGTGCGCCGGCTCTCCACGCGCGTCATATCGCCTGCCCGCGGGATCCGGACCGTCATCAACCGCTGGCGGATCCGCGGATACCGCGCGCTCGATGACTCTGTTCAGAGCGAGATCCTGTTCGACGCCACGATCGAGGCGATCCGGGCTGCGTTCGATGCCAGCTCGACGCTCGGCGGTGTGGTGGAAACCACGCATGTCGATGACCTCGCCGGCATCCAGGTCGAAGACAGCTCGCCGGTCATGTTTGCCGGCGTGCTCTGCCACGGCGCCCGCCTGGCGCTCTCTACCCGTCACCGCGAAAGGTAAGGAGGAGCCCCCATGTCCGGAGGCCAGTTCGTCATCAATCCCAAGACCGGCAAGCCCGAGCGCGTCGGCGAGCCGCCAAAGTCGCTCAGCCGCGCCGAGCGCCGAGCGCTCGAGGTCGAGGCCGAGAAGAAGGCCCAGGCTGAGAAGAAGGCCGAGGAGCCGCTCCAGGCCCTGCCCAAGCCGGCGGCTGAGGCCAAGCCGGCACCGCGTCGATCGACGACGCCGGCCAGCGAGAGCAGCCCGCGCCCGCCGGCATCGAGCACCGGCTCGGCGAAAGCCGCGTCCGACCCCTCTACCGGTAAGGAGTGACCGCCATGGCCGACGAAATCTCGATGAACACCGCGGTGGTTTTCAACCAGCTGGAAAGCACCTACGGCGTGTCACCTGGGGCGATGACTGCCAGCCAGGCGGTTCTGATCAAGTCCATGACCGCGGTACCGCTCACCGGTAACCGGGTCGAGCGCGACCTGGTCAAGCCGTACTTCGGCGCCAATCCGGGGAAGCTGACCGCGCAGCGCGGGACCATGCAGTTCACCGTGGAGGCCACCGGCGCCGGTGAGACGGCTCTCGACGCCGGCACACCGCCGGCATTCGGGCGCCTGCTCCGCCAGTCCGTCATGTCGGAAACCATGCGCGCACCGGCAGCCACGATCGCGGCCAGCCCGCCGACGGGCGTTGGCGGTCCGACGGGCACCTTCACCTACGCGGCCGGCGACCCCTATGAGGGGATCGTGGACCGCCTGGTCACGCTGCTCTGCACGACGGGCGGTGGCTCTGGTACCGCGGAGTTCACGGTGAGCGCTCCGGCGATCGCGCACCTGGCGGCATACGAGGCCACCGAACAGGTGATGACCGACGCCACGGATTTCGACCTCGTTCACGGCGCGACGATCACTCCGACGGTGGGCACCGCGTTCGAGGTCGGCGACAGCTACACGATCCAGCTGTCTGCTCCCGGCGCGTTCTACACGCCCGAGAGCGACACCATCGAGTCAGGCGAGAGCTTCTTCCAGTATGGTCCGAACCGGCACCAGTTCCTGGGGCAGCGCGGCAACGTGACCATCAACGCCGCGGCCGACGGGTACTTCGATCTGCAGTTCGACTTTATGGGCCTGCCGGGGACCTTCTCGAGCGAAGCAATCCCGACCGTCGACTTCTCCGCCTTCCAGGATCCGCTGATCGTCGACAACGACAACAGCCCTTACGTGGCTCTTGGCGGTGTCGAAATCGTGCTGCGGAGCTTCAACCTCAACGTCGGCCAGAACATCGTCATGCGATCGCTGGTCGGCCAGAAGAAGGTGCGGGCGACCGATCGTGCCGCCTCCGGGACGATCGTGTTCGAAGCCCCGGGTCTCGACGATGCCGACTACTTCGCCAACCTGAGAACCGGAGCGACGCTGGCCTTCGAGCTGATCCACGGCCTGCTGCGCGGCGAGATCGTCCACCTGACCTGCCCGCAACTGGAGATCACCGGCCTGCAGTATCAGGACGAGGAAGGTGTGGCGATGTTCAGCGCCAACATCACCGCGCTCCCGTCCGACGCCGGCAACGACGAGCTGACGCTCGCCATCAAGTGATCGAGACGAAACCGGGGAGGATCCTCCGGGACGGCTCTATTGGCCGGCAGGATCCAACGATCCGGGAGTAGGCCCGCGGCCAGGCTGAAGGCTGCTGCAACGTCGGAGCTATGGGCGTGACAGCCGGGAGAGACCGGCATCCATTTCGGCAACAGGAGGGTCGCATGGCGACCAAGAAGCAGAAGCACGAGGACATCGACGCTTCCGACGTGCCGCTCGACGCGTTCGATGAAGGCGGTCTCTTCGCCTTCGACGCGCGGCCGGTCGTTCGCAACTGGCCTGTCGGCATCCGGGTGCCGGTCGGGCCTGGCCAGTTCCGCATCCACGAGATCCGCTTCGATCTCCAGTACCGCGACATGAACGAGTACCAGGAGCTGTACGAGCGGGTCACCGCCTTCGCTGCAGCCGGTGGCAAGCTCGGAGATCCGCTTGCCGACCCGCTGTATCCGCACCTGCGCGGCTGGTCCGGCATCGCTGCCCAAGGCAAGGGCGCGCTCGGGTATTCCGATGCGGCCAAGAGCCAGCTGCTGAGCGATCCGCGGATCCGCGGCGCCGTGCTGGAAGCGACCATGAAGATGGTCCTGGGGATCGAGGAAAAAAACTCCGAGACGCCGCCCGAAGATGGGCAACCGCAGGCCGGCGGGCCAAACCGCGCGGCACGTCGGGCGGCGGAGGCGAAGACCCGGAAGGTTACGGGATAGTCGATCAGCTGCGCGATGCCGGCCAGGACGTCGACGCCTATCTCGACGCACAGCGCCGACGCCGCGCCCGTGAACGTCGGCGAGAGCGGGAGCTGCCGACGAGCCGGCCGGCCTATCCGATCCTGCCGGCCAATACCGAGGCAGTGATGGTGTTTCAGAGGTGCCAGACCCAATGGACATATGCCGGCGATCCGCCGGCCCAAACGGGTCTGCGCATGGAAGCCGTCACGGCCTGCCTTGACGCGCTTGGTGTTCCGGCAGAGCGCCGGCCGGATCTTCTCGGCCGGATCCAGATCATCGAGATGAAGGCGCTCGAGGTGCTCGGCCGGATCCGCATGGCCGACCTGGCGCGCATCCGGCGCCAGCAGCCGCAGTCGGCGAGGTCGCGATGAACGATATGGTCGTCGGCATCACGCTGCGGGCAGACGGCCGCGGCTTCGTCGGCGAAGTCCGGAACGCCCGATCGGAACTGGTCGGCCTGCGCGACAGCGGTACCGGCGCCGGCCGTGCCATGGAGGATCTGCGTCTGCGCAGCTCCTCCGCACTCGCGTCCCTGCGGTCGCTGCAGACCGTCATCGCCGGCCTTGGCCTGGCCGTCGGCGTTCGCGAGGCCGTGCAGGAGTTCGCCGCCTATGAGCGCGGACTGGTCGGCGTCGCCAAGACTGCCGATCTGACAGCGGACCAGGTCCGGGAGATGGGCGCGGCGGTCACGGAGATGGCCCGCCGCATGCCGTTCGCGAGAACGGAGCTGCTCGGCATTGCCCAGGCCGGCGGTCAGCTCGGTGTGAAGGGTGTTAAGGATCTCACGCTCTTCACCGAGACGGTGGCGAAGCTCGGTACGGCCTCCGACCTGGCTGGCGAGGAAGCGGCGACCAGCCTTACCCGGATCCTCAACGTAACCGGCGAGGCGATCGACAGCATCGACACGCTGGCATCGGTCATTGTCGCGCTGGGCAACAACGCCGCGGCCAGCGAGTCCGAAATCGCCCGCGTCGCCACTCAGGTGGCCCAGGCCACGGCGATCTTCGGCGTGTCGGCTGGCGAAGCGGCAGGGTTTGGTGCCGCACTGCGATCGGTCGGCGTGCAGGCCGAGCTGGGCGGATCTGCGGTCGGTCGGACCTTCCGCGCGATCGAGGAGTCGATCCGAGGCGGCGGTCAGCGCTTCCGGGAGCTGTCCGAGATCACCGGTGTTACCGGCGACCAGCTCCGCCAGACCTTCGAGAAGGACGCGACCTCGGTGTTCGTGTCCTTCGTCGAAGGTGTGGGCGCTGCAGTGGAGAGCGGCGCGAGCGCCGCAGAGGTCCTGGAGCGGTTCGGCCTGAAGGGCGAGGAGCTGCTGAAGGTCCTGCCGACCCTCGCGGTCAACAGTGAGCAGCTGAGCCGGTTCCTTGGCATCGTCGCCGATGAGACCGAGAACACGACGGCGCTCAATGAAGAGTACCTGCGCTCTTCGAAGACGCTGTCGTCGCAGCTCGCCCTCACCGGCAACGCCCTAGACGAGATCGCAGCCTCGCTCGGCTCCGCTCTTGCCCCGGCGATCGTGGAGGCCACCGAGGATCTGCGGTCGTTCGTACAGCAGGCGGTGGATTCCGGCGACGTCAAAGCAACCTTCGAGGCCGTGGCCTATGCGGTCGGCGCCCTCTCCAGCAACCTGGACATCCTGGCCGCGACCGCGGGGGTCGGCATCTTCGCCCGCATGCGGCCGGCGATCGCCGGTGTGCTGCAGTCGATCAATGCCTTGGTGCCGGCAGTCGCCTCGAGCACGGCCAGTTGGGTCGCTCTGAATACGGCCGTGGCCCGCGGGGCGGCTGTCAATATCGAGAGCGCGCGTGCGACCGAGCTGAAGACGGCAGCGCAAGGTCAGTCGGCCGCCCAGGCGCTGGCGTCGGCACGCGCGGCCGAGGTGTCGGCAGCGGCCGAGCTGGCGAACGTCCGCGCGCTTCAGGCGTCGATCGCCGCCGAACGCGATCGCGAGGTTCAGCGCCTGCAGGCCCAGATCAACGACCGCGGCCGTCAGCAGTCGATCGCCCGCCTGGTCGCGCTGCGGACCGATGAGGCA
>NZ_FNBW01000035.1 GCF_900102465.1 Thalassobaculum litoreum DSM 18839
GGGGGGGGGCAAATCGTCAACCCCCGCAAGGGATCGCAGTTCGGCCGGGATGTTCGAAAAGCGCTCGATAAAGTCGCCAGCGTCTATCCTGACGCCAATGTCGAGCATGTCGATGGTGGGTTACGCCTTTATCCCTCACCGCCGTCCGTCGGCCGAAAGCTCCACGTTGTTGGTGGGGGTGTGTCGACCGTCAAAAAGAAGCCGACCGGGAAGAAGGATGACAAGCCGATCCGGTCGATGCGCCATCCAGCCCTGGTTCGGGATCTCGAGGCTCGAGGCTTCATGGGGCGCCTCGGTTTCCTGGAACGTCTGCGCCGGCATGCAAGAAAGAATGGGCTTCCCGAGCCTGACAGAACTCTCGCGGACGACCCGATCGCTCTCGCCGACGCACTTGTTGATATGGGAATAGAGACGCCGGGCTAATCATCGCAGAAACTGACGTCCTCTCCGGCCTAAACGAAGAGGGTTGCGGAACCAAACTGCTCAAGGAACTGCTGACCCCCGCCTCACTGAGGCCGGCACGGGTCAGGTCGTGACCGCCATGGCCGCCGATATCAAGCGAGAGGCGCGGGTGCGCCAACAGGTCGAGAGGCCGACAGGCTGCAGGGACTGAGACACTACCTACCATTGACACGTGAGGTGCTCCCCGCTCTTTTTGGCGGGCTCCCACCCATGGGGGCTTGATCGACGGCGACGCGCCACATCTACGCGGAGCGACAGTGCGGCGGCTTAGTATCGAACGAGCGCGCCGATACGCGTTTGCCGTACTTGGGGGGCACCGATCCCCCTTGCCGTCACCGGAGGTGTGCGGCATCAACTCGACACCTTCCCCGATGCGGGATCGACAATCAGATCGCTGGAGCCATGGCAAACAATTATGTAGCCGTCAGCCGAGAGGCACACCGCCATAAGGGCTGGAAGCCCTGGAAACACATGTCGTTTGCCGTCGAAATGGCGGTTGTGCCGATCGTTGGCGCCGAGGTGCCCAAGGCAACCATGACCATGCCGATCGCCTTTCTGAAACAAGGCGAGCAATACGTTTTGCATGTGCTGACAGGGCTTGAGCCTGGTCGCAATCTCTTTATTACCGACGAAGGCCAGTGGCTTGGCAGCTACGTTCCCGCGGCTTTACGCGGTTTTCCATTCTCGCTTGCCGAGGTCGAAGAGCAATGGGTTCTGTGCATCAGTGAGTCGAGTGGACTGCTTGTCGATGCCGACAAGGCGGATAAGAAGTTCTTTGATGACGAGGGTGAGATCAGCACCGATCTGGCTGCCGTGCGGGATTTTCTGTTCCAGGTCGAACAGAACCGCACCGTGACCAATGCCGCCTGTCAGGCCATGGGAGAGCTTGGGATTATCGAACCTTGGCCGATCACGCTTAAAATGGGTGGGCGCGACCGTAATGTCGAAGGACTGTATCGTGTCAGTGAAACCGCCCTGAATGCCGCTGACGACGAGGTCTTCGCGAAACTCCGTCACAGCGGCGCGCTGCCAATTGCGTACATGCAGATGCTCTCGATGACTCACCTGCCTCTTCTCGGGCGGCTGTCAGACGCACATGCGAAACGCAAGCAGCAGATGGCGGCGATCATGGCGGATAGCTTCCTCACACCGAATTCAGACGACATCCAATTCAATTTTGATTGAAGATCATCCCGCCCCGAATTGCCCCACGCGCCATGCTACGTGTCGGGTTGGGTTGATGCGGGTCGCAGGAGCACTGAAGGTCGAGGGCCGTGAGCGGCGCTGGTGGATGAAGGGGCTCAGTAGTGGAAACGGGCAACGCCGTGGTGATCGATCGCATCGTTAGCACATTCATTGCCCCGGCTTGTGGATGTGCCTTGTGTGCGGGCAAGTCCCAGTTCGATCTGTCGGGCACACCGCGAGTGGCAGCGGATGTCGAAGCATCCAGCTATGTCTCTGCGCTGTTGACCTCGGGTTCGCTGAAATGGGGTCCTTCAGCCACTGGGACCTCTGCGGTCGTGACCTACAGCTTCATGACGGCGGCACCGTCCTATGCCGATGATGACGAGCGGTTCGGCTTCAGTGCAATGAACTCCGCCCAGCGCTCAGCTGCCGTGCAGGCTCTGGATGCCTGGGCGGAGGTTGCGGGCATTACGTTTGTTGAGGTTTCCGATGCGGGCGACGGCGGTTTCATCCGGTTTGGAACCAATGATCAGCTCGGCATTTCGAGCGGCTACGCCTACTACCCGGGTACGAGCGATGCCAATGGTGATGTCTATATCGCCAATGACCAGGCGGTAAATCAAAGCCCCGTCGCCGGAGACTACGGATACCTCACTCTCCTGCACGAGATCGGCCACGCCATTGGCCTCAAGCACCCGGGCAACTACAGTGCGGACGGCAACGGAACAGAGGGCCCCTATCTGCCAAGCTCGGAGGATAGCGAGCAATACTCGGTGATGTCGTATAACGACCATCCGGGCGTGAGCACCTATTCCCAGGGGCCAGGGCTTTATGACATCGCCGCCATCCAGTACCTCTACGGTGCCAACACGACGGCGAATGCCGGCGACAACACCTATATCCTCAACGACACCCAAAACCCCACAATCCGCACCATTTGGGACACTGGCGGCACTGACACGATCGACTTCTCCGGCCAGACGACCGGTGCCGTCATCTCGCTGCTGGCTGGAAGTTTCAGTTCAGTGGGCCCAAGCGGCAACGGCGAGAGGGCGAGCGACAATGTGGCGATCGCCTTCGGGGTGACGATCGAGAACGTAAGTGCCGGTAGAGGTGATGACGTTGTGACCGGTAACGCGGCCAATAACGTGCTCCGGGGCGGGCTCGGGGACGACCAGCTTGATGGGGGTACTGGCACCGACGCGGCTCTCTTCTCTGGTGCGCAGGCGGCGTATTCGTGGACGAGTTCGGGTGATTTTCTGAACATCTCCGGCCCCGATGGGAGCGACACCCTCAGTAATCTGGAGATCCTGCGGTTCGACGACGGTTCGGTAAATCTCCGGGCCGAGAACCCAGTCTATCGGTTCTACAACTCGGTCTCTGACACCCATTTCTACACGGGCTCGGCCGCAGAGCGTGATGGCATCATCGAAACAGTGCCGAGTTTCGTCTACGAGGGCCCGAACTTTGCGACGTCATCATCTGGTAATCAGCCAGTCTGGCGCTTCTACAACACCATGACCGACTCGCATTTCTATACGATCTCCACGGCCGAACGCGACTGGATCGCCGCCAACATGCCGACCTTCAATTTTGAAGGTGAGGCCTATCGGGCAAGCGAAACGCAGAGCGATGGCATGGGCGCTCTCTACCGCTTTCTCAACACCCAGACCGGCTCACATTTCTTCACAGCAAGCGCGACCGAGGCGAGCCAGGTGGAGGCCACCATCCCGCATTTCGAAGCGGAGGGTGTGGCCTATTATGTGGGGCTTCTTTGAGGTCAGCGTGGCCGGAAACCAACATGAACGCACTTGACCCGCCGGGTCGGTGTCTGTCATGAGCCGCCAGTAACGATGGGAAAAGATCCCGATGGGCAGCGCTGCCGCCCTGTCATGTTAAGCTGAACGCAACGAGCCCCGAGGGACGATGCCTTTGCCGATTGCCGTCAAGTCGATGTCCTTCGCCCATAGCGAGCCCGAGGACCGGTTGGTCTTGCTTGTGGAGGGAGAGGCAGGCGCCAGGCTGGCATTGATGTTTACCCGTCGGCTGACCGAGCGCCTGATGAACGGTCTTGCTGGTATCATCGAGCGCTCGAGCGTGGCCGCCAACCACGCACCGGCTGACATGCGCGGCGATGTGGTTCTCCTTGAGCATCAAGGAGCGGTCTTGGCGACGAGCGAACCTAGCGGGGCTGGCGTGTTGCCCGGCACGCAGCAGTCGCAGGCAGAGGCTATTACGGGTGAGGTTCCGGCACGATTGGTGACGAGTGTGTCTGTCACCGTTCATCCTGAAACGTTTGATGTCGTCATGCATGATGCTGAGACAATCCTTGCGCGTTTCCAGGCCAATCGAACGGAGCTTCACCGAATCCTCGATGTTTTTGGCCGGCAGGCCAAAGCGGCTGAATGGAATTTGCGGACAGAGGCCAGCTGGTTGGAGCCTGGGCAGACACGTGTGGTGCTGAACTGAGGCCACCTGCGCAATGCTGATGGTCGCCGATCAGGGGAGCTGTCGGCTATCGCACTGGACCGTGATGCCGGTCGACATTGACGCAGCTTCGCCCTCGAGATTGACACTGTTTGGGCGATAGTTGAAGAAAGGGGCCGCACCGGGAGGCCTCGGCTGGTTGGGGCTGTGTGATCGATTCTGCGATTGATGCGGCAAACGGTACAGCAACATGGCTACCGCTGGATCATGCCGGTATGATCCATGATCGGAACTCGATAGCGGGTGTGATAGCAACGCGGTTTTCACCGTCTCTTTGAGGTGGCCTGCGGTGCGGCGTGCTCTGGAGGAACTATGAGCAAGAAGCCCAGGACAGTACTTCACGACGCCGTCGCGGCGTGTAAGCCGTACCTGGCCGCGGTGGTGTTTTTCAGCCTGTTCATCAACCTGCTGATGTTCGTAGCCCCTCTGTACATGTTGCAGATCTACGACCGCGTGCTGATGAGCCGCAGCACAGTCACGCTGATCGCGCTGAGTGTGATCGCAATTGGCCTTCTCATCGTCTATGGCGTGCTGGAAGCCGTTCGCTCGCGCATCCTGACCCGTGCTGGCATCAAGATCGACGAGAAGCTGAACGCGCCGGTGTTTCGCGCGATCTTCCAGGGGTCGGTGCGTGCCAAAGGTGGCTCTTCGACCCAGGCGCTGCGCGACATGGACACGCTGCGCGAGTTCCTCTCGGGAGGGGCGGTGCTGGCGTTCTGTGACGCGCCCTGGGTTCCCATCTTCATTGCCGTTGGCTTCGTCCTGCACCCGGTACTGGGCCTCGTGTCACTTGGGGGCAGCATTATCATTTTCGCTTTGGCGCTCGCCAACGAGACCTCGACACGGTCGATGCTGCAGTCAGCCGGGGCTAGCAGCCTGAAGGCGACAAACGAGGCTACGACCAACCTGCGTAATGCCGAGGTGGTCCAGGCGATGGGCATGCTACCCGCTGTGATGAACCGCTGGAGCACGCGCCATGGGGAAGCACTTACGCAGCAATTCGACGCCAGCAATCGCGCCGGCGCGATATTGGCGTCATCACGCTTTGTGCGGCTTGCCTTGCAGGTCACGATCCTCGGTGCTGGCGCGTTTCTGGCGGTAAAGGGCGAGATCACACCGGGTACGATGATCGCGGCCTCGATCATCATGGGGCGGGCGCTTGCTCCGGTGGAAATGGCGGTTGGCCAGTGGAAATCCTTCGTCAGTGGCCGCAATGCCTACAAGCGTCTGGACGAGCTTCTGGATCATGCAAGCGCTCAAGAAATACCAATGCGCCTGCCCGATCCGAAGGGCGACATCAAGATCCGCAATATCAGCGTTGTGCCGCCGGGCGGACGGAACTTGGTACTGAATAACGTTTCGATCGATCTTGAGGCGGGAACAGCAATTGGGTTGGTCGGCCCAAGTGGATCTGGCAAATCGTCCCTGGCCCGCGCGTTGGTTGGGGTATGGCCGACAGCGGCGGGAACAATCCGGTACGACGGTGCAGACCTAAAACAATGGGACCCCGAGCATCTAGGACCCCATATTGGTTACATGCCACAAGACGTGGAGTTGTTCTCTGGTACTGTCGCGGAGAACATAGCGCGCTTTCAGGAAATTGACTCTGAAGCAGTTGTAGCGGCAGCTACCAAGGCTGGCGTACATGAGATGATCCTGCAGCTCCCGGATGGCTACGACACCCAACTTGGTGATGGCGGACGAGCCCTATCCGGAGGGCAGCGCCAACGCGTCGCACTAGCTCGAGCACTTTTCGGCAATCCAAAGATCCTGGTGCTCGACGAGCCCAACGCCAATCTGGATACCGACGGCGAGCAGGCTCTGGCGCGCGCTCTACAGCAGGCTAAATCCGAAGGATCCACAATTGTGGTGATCAGCCACAGACCGTCGCTGCTCTCGGTTGTTGACGTGATTGCGGTGTTGAAGGACGGAGCGCTGATGAAATACGGCCCCCGCGAGACCGTACTCGGAGAACTCAGCAAACCGGTTCAACCACTCGCTCTCGCCGCCACCTCTGGCGGCCAAAGCTGAGAGTTGCCTGTAGGCACACAGGCTAATTCCACCATTTGCGGCTCCCGCCGGCCGTAAAGTCGAGGTTTACTGACATGGCTATGCAATCAGCAACGGAACCTCAGCTTCCCGCGTTGACAGGCGATAATGCACCAAAGCCCTTCCGGCCTACAGCCGGTCTGCGGGGGACCGTTGGCTTTGGCCTAGCGGTCGTGTTGATCGCTTTCGTAGGATTTGGCGGCTGGGCTGCGGTTGCCCCCCTGGCGCGAGCAATCCCTGCTCCGGCCGTGCTTTCGGTCAAGGGAGAACGCAAGCAGATCCAGCATCTCGAAGGTGGAATCGTCGAACGTATTTTGGTCGAAGAAGGTGAGCACGTCGACAAGGGTCAGACTCTCGTGATCCTTGATAGTGTGCAAGCCGGGGCGACCACAGCGCGCCTTCGCTTACAGATCGACCAGCAACTTGCCACTCAGGCGCGTCTGCGTGCGGAGCTCGCCGATATCCAAGAAATCGAGTTTCCTGAGGAACTGATCGAGCGTGCTGCGAGCGATCCTCAGGTGATGACGGTCATAACAGCTGAGGTCGATCAGTTCGAAGCCCGTCGGGAGTCTCTCG
>NZ_FNBW01000037.1 GCF_900102465.1 Thalassobaculum litoreum DSM 18839
GTATCTGGAGCTGTTCGCGCGCAACACCCGCCCCGGCTGGAAGTCCCTCGGCGACGAGGTCGCCAAATTCGGTGAGGTCGGATGATGGCCAAGGCGCCGCGCGATCCGCTCACGTTGGACCTGCTGTCCTGGCGGCCCAAGGAACCTATGACACCGGTTGTTCCAGCGCCCGCGCGCTCAGTCGAGCCCGAAGGCTGGCGGCTTGCGGAGCGGATCAGCCTGTCGGTTGCTGGCGCGTTGAGGGAGTCCGACATGCCGCGCGACGAAGTGGCGCGCCGCATGTCGGAGTTCCTCGGCGAGGATGTGTCGGCCCACATGCTGAGTGCCTACGCCAGCCAGGCCCGGGACGATCACAACATTTCCTTCGCACGGCTCGTTGCTCTTTCTCATGCGCTCGGGCGGCTCGATCTGCTCGACACCGGAGCGCGGCTACTTGGCAGCGCGGTTGTCGACCAGCGCTACCTGCCGGCCATCGAAGAGATGATCCTTATCGACGAGATCGAGGAGCGCGAACAGCGGCGCAAACAACTCCGTCCGAAATGGAGGGGCCGCTGATGCGCGTCGAATGGTTCACCGCCGCCGAGCTGGCCGATATGAAGCTGCGCGGGCTTCCCCGCACGAAGCGCGGCGTCAATATTCTGGCCGACCGCGAAGACTGGCAGGCGATGCAGACCCTGTCCGGCCAGTCGCTCGCCCGCAAGCGCGCCGGTCGCGAGGGTGCCGGCGGCCTCGAGTACCACTACACCGTTCTGCCGACACTCGCTCAGGTCGCCCTGCTGGCCCGCGAGGTCCGAGAGCGGGCAGCCGAGGCAAATGCACAGCACGCCGAACCCGGTCGCGGCGAGATCTGGCAGCACTTCGAAGCGGCCACCAGCAAGTCGAAGGACCGGGCGCGGCGCAACCTCGCCATCCTGACAGCCGTTCTGGATCTGGAGCGCGGGGGCGCCAATCGCTCCGCCGCAGTAGCCCAGGCCGCCGTCGATAACAAAGTCGCCATCAGCGCCATCTGGAACTGGTTCGACGCGGTGGCGGGCAAAGACCGCGCCGATTGGCTGGCATGGCTCACGCCCCGCTATTCGCGGAGCAGCGGACAAGCATCCGAGATCCACCCCGACGCCTGGGATTTCTTCCTCGCCGACTACCTGCGCCTCAGCAAGCCGAGCGTCGCCGAATGCTGGCAACGCCTGCAGGACGCCGCGCGCGACCACGGATGGGTGCTGCCGCGCACGCCGAAGACCCTGTCCCGCAAGCTCAAGCGCGAGATCGACCCCGAAGTCATCACACTCAGGAGGGAAGGTATGGAAGAGTTCAACCGTAAATACCCAGCACAGCGCCGGGATCGCTCGGATCTGCGCGCCCTGGAGGCGCTCAACTACGACGGTCACAAGATCGACCTGTTCGTGGAGTGGCCCGGCGGCGAGATCGGCCGCGCATTCCTGTTGGGGTTCCAGGACCTGTCGAGCAACAAGATCGTCAGCTGGCGGCTCGATACCACCGAGAACGCCACCGGCTTCCGTTTGGCCTTCGGCGACGTCATCGAGAACTGGGGCATCCCCGACACCGTCTTCTCAGACAACACCATGGCAGCGGCGGCCAAAGCCAACACCGGCGGCGCGAAATACCGCAACCGCTACAAGCCGCGCGACGACGATTTCCTGGGGCTGTTCCCGGCACTCGGTATTGACCTGCGCTTCACGAAGCCGGGCCATGGCCAGTCCAAGCCGATCGAGCGCGCCTTCGGGGAGCTGGCTCGCTACATCTCCAAGGCCCCGGAGTTCGAGGGCGCCTATACCGGCAACAGCGCAACGAACAAGCCGGCAAACTACGGCTCGCGCACAGTGCGGATGATCGACCTGCTGCGGGTCTGCGAGCGCGAGATCAACCGCTACAACTCACGGACCGACCGCAACAGCCTGGTCGCCCAGGGTCGCTCCTTCGACGACGTGTTCAACGAGAGCTACGAGCGCGACCTGATCCGCAAGGTTGGCCCCGAAGACGAAGCGATCCGCCGCCTCTGGCTGCTGTCGGTCGTTGGCCTTACGTGCCGCCAACCGGACGGGGTGCTGCACCTCTACGGCAACCGTTACTACGACCCGGCTCTCGCTCGCTACATCGGCCGCAAGGTCGCGGTCCGTTACGACCCGGACCGCCTCGGCAAGCACGTCCACGTCTATGACCTGGACGGCACCTACATCACCGCCGCCGGCTGCATCGCCGACACCGGCTTCATGGATGAGTCGGGGGCGAAGAAGCACGCCAAGGCGATGAAGACCCGGCTGCGCGCCACCCGCGAGCTTGCCGACGCGCAGATCGTCCTAAGTGAACGCGACGTCGCGCGGATGCTACCGGCGCCCGAAACCCCGGTAAAGCCTGAGGCCAAGGTCGTGAAGCCGCAGCGGTTCAATGCAACCGCGGCCAAACCGCAGCCGACCCGCCTGCCTGAGCACGACCCCAACGCACTGCCTGAAGAGTTCGTGAACAACGTGATGGCCATGAAGGCCATCCGTGACCGCACCCGTCTCTGACGGGGCATGGGTGACCGGCAGGCGCTGGAACGCCCGCCGGTCGATAACAGCAGAGGGATGAAGAATGAACCATATCAGCACACAGTCACCCCTGGAAAGCATCGACGACGGCGGCCTTCGACAGCGCGCGCGATCCGTTATGGAGGCCGAGCGTCTATCCCAGGCTGCCGCCGCCAAGGAAATCGGCGTATCGGGCGGCGCTCTCAACCAGTGGCTACAGGGCAAATATAAGGGCGACAACGAGGGCTTTGACCGGGCGATCGAGCAGTGGCTGTCTGCGCGCAGTCGCCGCCAAGAAGCCGCATCGCGGATCCCGTCATCGCCACCGTTCTTCACCGGGCCTACTGCCCGGGACATCCTGGTCACCCTGGCGATCGCACACGCGGACGGCGACATTGTCACGATCACCGGCGTTCCTGGGGTCGGTAAGACAGAGTCCGCCAAGCACTATCGCGACAGCAATCGGTCGGTGTGGCTTGCCACAATGGCGCCGCACTGCTCGTCGGTGGTGCCGGCCCTGCAGGAGATCGCAGAGGCGGTGGGCATCAAGGACATGTCCTACACCGGAGCGCGCCCGTTATATCGCGCGATCCTACGGAAAACCGCGGAGACCGGCGGCCTGTTGATCGTGGACGAGGCGCAGCACCTCAACGTCAAGTGCTTCGATGAAATCCGCAGTATCCACGACGCCACCGGAATCGGGATCGCGTTTCTGGGGAACGAGACGGTTGCCGGCCGAATGACGGGTGGTGGCCGGGCCGGCGAACACGCGCAGGTCTACAGCCGAGTTGGCGGCCGTCGCTACATCCCGAGGCCGACGATCGGCGACGTTCGAGCCCAGATCGAGGCCTGGGGCGTGCTCAACCCCGATTGCATCACCTACGCCGAAGAAGTGGCAGCCAAACCCGGTGCGCTGCGCCTTGTGAACAAGGTGCTCCGCCGAGCCGTGATGCATGCCGGCGGCGTGGAGCGGATCGAACTCCAGCATCTGCAGGCCGCCTGGGCAAACCTGGGGGGCGGCCAATGATTGCCGACAAAATAGAAAGCGTTATCGAGCGCTGGTTCCAGGAGATGCAGGAAACCGGCACTTTTTCGTACATCACCTTCACGCGGGGCATCGACGAGCTGCATGACGCGGCCCGCATGGCGCGCCGCCTCGAAGCCAAGCCGGTACCGCGGCGCCAGCGCGTCGTGGCGTCGACCGACCCCGCCGACCCCGTCGTCGATCTCGCCTCCTTCCGGGGGCGAGCCAAACAGCCGACATCGGGAGCCGGTCTATGAGCGCTGTCATGGACGCCGTGCCGCTGTACCCGAGCGAGGGTGCGCGGATCAGCTGGACTGAGGGCAAGGGACCGGCAGCGGTCCGGGTCGACGCGCTGGTCTCGAAGGTCCGTCCAAGCGGCCACATGCAGGTCTGCCGGCTGGACTTCTTCGACGGCACGTCGTCGACCGCCGTCATGGACGCCAACCCGGACGGCGGCGCGATCTCGATGACCTTCGAGAGCGCCGACGGCGAGCGGCACCTGGTGATGCTGGAGGCCGACCATGGCTAAGCGCCAGGGCCTGCTCTGGCTGATCCGCCAGCAACTGCGGTGGTGGCTGCTCGGCAGCCGCCGCGGCCGTTTCACCAACACACAGATCTGAGGAGCACCCGATGGGCGATTACGAAAGCCGCATGGAATCGGACCGACGCAGAGCGGTCCAGCGGAAGACCGAAGATGACCTCGCGGAGATGGTCAACAAGCCGCTTCCGGACGGTGTTTCGGTCGAGGTTTGCCGCCGAGCCACTCAGGTCGGCATGGACGCGGCCTGGATTCGGGTCTCTCAGGACGGTGAGCCCATCCAGGGCCTTTCCGGCCTCGGGAGCCGAGAGGCTCGCGGACTAGCAGCTGCACTGATCATGGCAGCGGACTCCGTCGACGCCGTCAGATCCATCGAAGCCAACTAGGAGCCAGACATGAGCGATCAACTCACTCTGCCCGTTTCCAGCCGCGAGATCCCGGTCGGCTATGTGGAGGACGCCAAGGGCAGGTTCGTTGCCGAAACGAGCGTCCGCCCGGTCCAGCAGCTCGAAGATCAGATGGTCCGGAAGGTCCTGGGCTACGCGGTCGATCTGCACAACCAGATCCAGCGCTTCAAGGGCCACGTCTTCGCCGACACCGGGTCTTACATGAGCCTCGCGGAGGAGGAATACGGCGCCACGAAGCGGGGTGCTAAGGGCCGCGGCAACGTCACCTTTATGACCTTCGACGGTCTGATGAAGGTACAGATCGCCGTCGCGGACCGGCTCACCTTCGGCCCCGAGCTGCAGGTGGCCCGCACACTCTTGGACGAGTGCATCTCCGACTGGACCGAGGATGCCCGCGCGGAGCTGCGCACCCTGGTCGATCAGGCGTTCCAGGCCGACAAGGAAGGTCAGGTCAGCCGCGACGCGGTCTTCCGGCTGCTCCGCCTGGAGTTCGACGACGCGCGGTGGAAGCGCGGCCAGGAGGCGATCCGCGACAGCATCCGGGTCATCGGCTCGAAGAGCTATGCCCGGTTCTACATTCGCCACGACCAGGCCGATGGGTGGCGCGCCGTGCCGATCGATCTGGCCGCGGTATGAGGGTGGGTCGATGCGCGCGCTCGCAAATCGCCACACTCGCCCGGCCGCGGAGGCGCCGGTCCAGTGTGAGATCTACGAGGCCTCCCGGCCGGCCGAGGTCCCCGTAGTCCACCTGGATGTCTGGTATGGCCGCCGCGACCTGTGGGTCTACCGCGCGGCCGGCGGCGAGGTCCGCACCCTGACGCCAGTGCGGGGCCTGCCGACGCCGCTGCCGGATGCCGAATGGCTCGGCTGGCCGCCGATCGGCGAGTTCCTCGCCGGCCAGGGGATCTGAGATGGACCGCGTCTGCCCCGTCCGCGGCTGCGGCGCCCCGCTCCGAAAGGGCCACGCCATGTGCCGCGAGTGCTGGAGCCGGACGTCGACATTCCATCGACGGAATGTCAGCCAGCGCTGGCGCCAGGTTCAGAACACACCGGTCGCCGAACGGCTCCATGCCATCAATCGCTATCGCGGCGCCCTGGCGCTGGCGGTGTCGGACAGCGAGATGCGGCGATGACTAGGCCGCTCGATGACGCGCTGCTGGGCTTCTGGGCCGCCACCCGGCAGCTGCTGCCACACCAGCCGAAAGCGCTGCAGCTCAATGTCCGCCGGGCGGCGACGGCGGTGACCCAGGCAGCGCGCGAGGCCGCCGAGCGCCCGGCCGGCGATCCGCGCACCGAGCTGCGCGAGGCGCTCGATCGGGCCTCCGCCGAGCTTGGGTGGTCCGACGTCATGCTGATCGTCAACGCCGCCGGCCGGCGCTGCGCCGGTCCTACCAGGAGGGCCGCCGAATGACCGCCACCGCCACCCGCGCCGACGACAAGGCCGCCCGGCGCCCCCGCGTCGCCAAGATCCAGATCGCCAAGAAAGAGCTGG
>NZ_FNBW01000039.1 GCF_900102465.1 Thalassobaculum litoreum DSM 18839
GGTGGAGCTGGTGCAGACTTCCTGACTAATACTGCTACTGGTGCGAATGCTAGTGCGGGAGATATTCTGACTGGCGGCGATGGGTTCGATACCTTTACTCTCATCGGCAGTTCTGCTAGCGCGGCCAACTATAATGGTGGGCCGAATATCACTGACTTTACGGTGGGGACGTCCGCGACTAACACGGACTTCCTCCGTTTGAGCTCAAATAACGCCGATTACGGTGCAGGACTGTCGGTCGACGGCACGGCGGCCGGTGCTAGTGGTACTGTGGGCGTTTTGAACATCGCTCAAAGTGCAGGGGCGACTGCTGGTACTGATGCAGCTACCGAGTTCGTCAAGCTGACAACTGGTGTAGCCTTCAACACGAACACCCAGACTACGTTTAACGATGCTATCGGCACTTCGACAGTCACGACGCTGTCGACCGGCACTTACGCGGCATCTTACTATGACACTACTAATAGCAAGATGGTGATCCTCGAGGTTGCTACTGCAGACGCAACGTTGGGAACCGGTGACACTGTTCGTTTGATCGGAACGATCGACATGACGTCGAGCGATTACGCGAACTTCGACGCCGATAACTTCGCTAACTTCCTCTAAGACATTCTGCCCTACGGGCGGATGCAATTGGGGCGGCCTTTCGAGGCCGCCCTTTTTGTAAGGCACTATTAGTTCTGCGCGTGATAAGTACGAGTTTCTTGCCTGTTAGGTTGAGGGACAAGTACTACACATCAGTCAAGGTGACTGCTCGCGCTAACTGAATGAGAGTACCACGGCTTCAAGCTTTAATCAGCTTGAAGAATCCTAACGAAGCACTGTCTGCTAAAGGAATGGCAATGAATGACGAACAAAAGGTAATAATCGACGATAAAGAATATGCTGTAAATGATATGTCAGACGCAGCAAAAGAGCAACTAAACAACGTTCGCGTCGTTGATCAGGAGCTTCAGCGATTGAGAATGAAAATAGCAATTGCTCAGACAGCAAAAAGTGCGTATGCGCAAGCGCTGAAAGATGCTTTATATGATAATGGTTAAGTATGTTATTTTTTGCTGAATGCTTTATATTGTCCGATGAAGATTGCGACATACAACAGGATTTCTAGAGCATTTTCCGATCACTCTGGCTCATAGCCTGTCGCGGTGAAGTAGTTTCTGGCTTCGGTTGTCGAGATTGCATCGATTGCGTCTCGGACGGAGTCCCAGAGATCGGTGACGGTTCGGGCCGCGGCTTTCTTCAGGAGCGCCTTGATCTTGGAGAAGGCCATCTCGATCAGCTTGAAGTCGGGGCTGTAGGGCGGCAGGAAGCGGAGCTCGGCTCCGGCCTGTTCAATGGCCTGGCGCACAGCAGCGAGCTTGTGGGCGGGCAGGTTGTCCATGACGACGATGTCGCCGGAGGGCGCCAGGATCTGCTCGATATAGGCTGTGAAGGCCGGTCCGTTCATCGGCGCCCTCATGCCGCCAAGCCGCAGCGTACCCACGAAGGTCGTGGTCTTCCAGTGTCCATGTGGGACAGGCGCGCGGCATCGCTCGCCCCTGGCGGCACGTCCTCTCAGCTGGGCCATCTTGGTCGACGCCCCGGTCTTTGGTCCTGACCCCAGAACCTGTGACCTGAGCCCCTGTATCTCCTCCAGATTTGAGTAGAGTCCGTCACCGAGCAGGAGACGGATCAGATGAAGCGCAGTCGGTTCAGCGAAGAGCAGATCATCGGGATACTGAAGGAACATCAGGCGGGACTGTCGGCAGCGGAGTTGTGTCGCAAGCACGGCATCAGCGATGCGACCTTCTACAAGTGGCGATCGAAGTACGGCGGCCTTGAGGTGTCAGAGGCCAAGCGCCTGAAGCAGCTCGAGGACGAGAACGCGCGGCTGAAGAAGCTGCTGGCGGAGTCGGTGATGGACGTCTCGACGCTCCGCGAGATGCTCGGAAAAAACTTCTGACGCCCGGGTCGAGGAGAACTGCCGTGACCTGGGCCATCACTGAGAAGTCCTATTCCCAACGCCGCGCCTGCGCGCTGGTCGGGATCGATCCGCGGGTCTACCGATACCGGTCAACGCGACCGGATGACACTGACCTGCGGTCCCGGCTGCGGGAGCTCTCGGGCGAGCGCCGCCGGTTCGGCTACAGGCGGCTCCACCTGCTGCTGCAGCGGGAGGGCTGGGAGGTGAACTGGAAGAAGCTGTACCGGATCTACCGCGAGGAGCGGCTGACAGTGCGCAAGCGTGGTGGTCGCAAGCGGGCACTCGGCACGCGGGCGCCGATGGCGATCCCGCAGGGGCCGAACCAGCGCTGGTCATTGGACTTCGTAGCCGACAGCCTGTCCTGCGGGCGCCGGTTCCGGGTGCTCTGCATCATTGACGACTTCAGCCGGGAGTGCCTGGCCGCGGTCGTCGACACCTCGCTCTCCGGCCAGCGGGTTGCCCGCGAGCTCGACCGGATCGCCGAGCTCCGGGGCCATCCCTGCATGGTGGTCAGCGACAACGGAACGGAACTCACCTCGAACGCCATCCTTGCTTGGCAAGAAGAGCGCGGTGTCGAGTGGCATTACATCGCCCCCGGCAAACCGATGCAGAACGGCCTGGTCGAGAGCTTTATCGGCCGCCTGCGCGACGAGTGCCTCAACGAGCATCTGTTCACCAGCCTGCGCCATGCCCGCCAGTTGATCGGTGCCTGGCGCGACGACTACAACCAACACCGTCCCCACACGAGCCTCGGTGGGCTCACACCGTGGGAGTACCGCAACCGGTCACAACAGGACCAAAACCGGAACAGAACTAACTTCTGAACGAGGACAAAACGGGGAGCAGGTCAAGTCGGCAGCAAGCCACTATTGCGGGATGACATAAATGCTATAGAATTGGTTTAGGACTCTTGGACAGTTGGCTTGAAGATAATGACAAAATTCGATTTCGAAGCTATTCATAATAGAAGCACATACTATTATGAATCTTATGTATCAAATATTTTAATGCCGGCTGTTTATTTTCGTGAAGCGGGGGAATACACTGAAGCTCTCTTATGGCTAGAAGAATGGCTCTGCAGTGATCAGGCTCAAAGATCGGGCGTTGCCGCTCAAGCTGATGCTTGGGCTCTGTGTTCTCATATAAAGCTCTTACAGGGTAGGATTTATGAATCTATAAAGTATTTAGAAAAAGCGGAATCATTATCACCAAATAATGTGTCTGTAATAATAAATCGCGCGCGATTATATCTTAAAAAACAAGATAATACAGCAGCGCTTCGGCTTGCACAGAGTATTTTAAGAAGATTTCCTTCTGATCCTAGTGTATCAGTAATAATGGCATCTGCGCTAGGTGCTATGGGTTGTTATTCCGAAGCACTATTAAAAGTAAATAATACAATACAATATTTTCCTGATCACTCAGAAAGCTTAGCAACTCGTTCTTTAATTCAGGCGCGCACGAAAGAATTTGATAAAGCAAAATTAGATGCACTGCGGGCATTATTAATTAAACCATACGCGCATCAGCTGTGGTCTCTGTTGTCTCGTCTATTCTTACAGAGTGGCGTGTTATCAACCGCCATTACGATGCAGAAACGAGCTGTGATAGGTGCGCCAAAACAGCTAGATTATCTAATAACGCTGAGTGATTTTTTGAGCAGCGCAAACAAAATTGATGATTCATACAAGATGATGAAGCATACAATAAGGCTTTTTCCTTTTTCTGATATTGCTTGGATAAATCTGAGTAAAGTCCAATGTAAAAAAATGGTATTAGATAATGCAGTTAAATCTAGTAGGCGCGCAATTATGCTAAGACCTGATATGGCTTCACACTATGTATTTTATGCTAATATTCTTAAGATGATTAAAGAGTGGTGTAAATCACTAGATGCAATAAATCGCGCTTATAACATTGAGGCAAACAATATATCTATCTTATTAAATAAAGCAAACATATTATTACGTGTTCGCTGCATTTATGAGGCATTGCAGACATATGAGCAGGTCCTGAGATTGTCTCCAATCCAAGTGGACGCACTACTTGGTGCGGGGAATGCTCTCAGTGAGCTTGGCCGTCTAGAAGAGGCCCTACAAGCCTATGAC
>NZ_FNBW01000042.1 GCF_900102465.1 Thalassobaculum litoreum DSM 18839
GGAGAGCTGATCCGACAGGGCACTGAACCGGTCCCAATCGCTCCAGATCGCCGGCAGCGCCTCCGACGGGTGGTCGAGGCTGTCCTTGGGAAAGAGCCTGGTCAGCGCCTCGCCGCCATGGCTTTCGATGGTGGCGGCCAGCGACCGGACCCGTTCGGCACCGTAATCCTGCTGACCCCGCATCATCGCGGTCAGTTCCTTCATGGCGTCGCCGAGCGCTTCCATGGATTCCATGCGCTCCTTCACCACGCCAGTGGCGTCGCCATGGGCGATCGCGGTGGTTGCACCGGCTCCGATCGCAGCCGCCATCGCGACCGCGGCAATCATCTTGCGTTTCATCGTCAAACTCCGTTCGTCGTCGGATCGTTACAGGATCAGTCGAGGGTGACGCGGAGTGTGCCGGTTGGAGGAGGGCAGGGAGGGGTACGCGCGATGTCCCGGGCGGGCTTCATCCCCATGGGGAGCAACGGCCGACCCGCCTTCCGGAGGTGCAGAGGCGTGGTCTGTCTGGGCACCTCGAGACCCGCGAGCGAGCATCCGCCGCCCAGTCCGGCCAGCGACGTCCGGGTTGCCAGGCCCGGCCCGTCCGTGCCGGTGTCTGCCGCCACCGCGGCGCCGGCCGCCAAGGCCTGTTTTGCAGGCGCGCTCGAATGCAGCGGATGTGCTTCGGCGGCGGATGGAGCCAGCAGGAGCGTGGCCAGGCCGATCAAGAGGGACACCAGCAGACCGGCGGTTCTCACGGGGCGTGGACCTGTCGGGGTGAAGTTCCTCGGCGCTCGCATGGGTCCAACCTCAATGGCTTGGTGCGGGGGAGACCATATCGCGGTTGGCGCTTTATTGGGAGCCCTTGGCCTGTAGGCAGTTCAACCGCCCGGTCTCCTGAGTCCATCAGCGCTCCATCAACAGCGATTTTCTGGTCTGAGTGAAGTCACCAGCCGTGATCGTCTAGAACAATAATCCCACCTGATGGAAGTCTGGGGTGGGTCTCCGCTATAGCCCTGGCCCTCCTCGGTCCTCCGTTTTCACAAATATGGCGGTGGGCCAATTCAGTGGGGGAAGATCGGCAATCCAGACGGTATGATCCTTCGTTGAAACCGAGTTCGGACCCGCGATGCCGGTTCCCGCCGACGGTTATCCAGCATGCCGTCTGGTCGTGCCTCTGTTTCAATTTATCGTTATGAAAACCGAGCCCCTTATAAAGGGAACGAGGCCTTCACCGGCTTTCAAGCGTTTCATTTTCGAGCGTCGGCAAAGGAGTTTGCAGGAAGGCACGGCGCCCGTCGGTGTGGAACGCTTGTGCTATCTGCGGCGCAACGCTCTCAAGATAGAACTTGTTTAACGTTCCCGACCGGAACCGCTTGTACTGCGTCCAGTAGATGTCGTCGGTGAGACCAAACACCCCCGTGTCCTCAGTTCCGTCCGAAAACGTCATCCGACAAACGCCGTCTTGCCCATAATGCGCGGTCGCAATATGAGCGCGGCTTTCTGGGTCGTAACAATTCAGGGTTTTCCCGAACAAAAATTCCCGAAGTTCATTTGGCTTCAAGCGCGCCACGATCATGCCCTTCCCCTGTCGATTGGTCCGATTTGAATATTAGTGCATAGGCGGTTGGTGTAGATCTTATCTTTGGTCCAGGCATTGACCAAGCTCGTTACTAGGGGCGAGGCCCTCATCACTGGGGGCAAGGCCCTCATCCCACAGTTTTTTCAATCTCGATTGTCGTCTGACTGCCCGAGAGCATGCCAATCTGCGCTACGGCGCAGTTCTCTCGGTTCGCACATTGAGACTGAGATGGGGTTCACTGACCAGCTCAAGTCCGGCTTTGCGGTGAGCCCGGGTGAATTATGCAGCACTCTTCCATTTGAGCGGGGTCATGTAGACGATGCGATCACCTAAACTAACCATTACATCGCCATCCTGAATATTGATCTGGAGCCTCATCGTGCGGCTTGCCAGTTTTGCCAGTTCGCCTGTGTCTTTCTCGGAAAAATTTACCACTTGAAGGTTGTCAAAACGGTTGGTGCTTTTTTTGATCTTGTCCCACCAGATCTCGGCCGTCCTGCCGCCATAAGGATAGACAATCACCTTGCCGGCCTTGCCACAGGATTGACGCATCACCTTCTCGCTCGGAAGCCCTAGGGCCACCCACACATCAAGCGCGCCGTTCAAGCTTTTCTGCCAAATGTCGGGCTCGTCATCCGTTGACAGTCCCTTTGTCATTTCCAAATTTTCATGGGCATTTAGCGCAAAGGCGACAATGCGCACCATCATCCGTTCATCCGTCTCAGACGGATGTTTTGCCACGGTCAATTTATGGGTCTCGTAATAGTGACGATCCATGTCCGAGACCGAAAGCTCAACTTTGTAGATGGTGGCATTCTGCGCCATGACTTGTCCCAAAACTGCGAAGATTGCGATGCTTACAGGGGCTGTGAGCTACTCCCCAGAAGTTGGACGGTTTTCCAGGTAACTTAAGCTACAGCCGTGGGTCGCTGATCGGGTTGCTCCAGGTTTCGATGTTGCCAGTAAACGGCGTCGGGTGTTCGCCCGGCAAGGGCGGTGTGGGGGCGACGCTGGTTATAGAAGTCGATCCAGGCGCCGATCCCGCGACGAGCCTGACTTACTCCGCTCCAGGCGTGCAGTTAAGCCCTTTCGTATTTGAGCGAGCGGCAGGGGCGCTCGACGAAGATGTTGTCGAGGAACCGGCCCTTGCGGTCCATGGAGATCCGCACGCCGGCCTGCCGCAGGGTGTTGGTCCTGGCCCAGGCGGTTAACTGATGGAGTGGATGCCCCTCCCGACGGATCGCAATGTGCCAAAGTGGCGGTTGCAGAAAACGAACAAGGGGAGAAGGAGATCATGGAAAAAG
>NZ_FNBW01000045.1 GCF_900102465.1 Thalassobaculum litoreum DSM 18839
ATTCTGATCGGCATTCAGATCGCGGATGCGATCGCCGCCGGCATCCCCAACGCCATCGCCGCCAAGCGTGCAGTCGAACGGATGGTCGCCGAGCGACGCAACCCGACCGACGCCGAATGGGCGGAGATCAACGCCGTTACCGACGAGCTGCGCGCCAAGCTGCATGGGGACAGCAGTGCCTGACGCCGCCGACCGTGCCAGCGAACACGAGGAGGCCCTGCGCGCCATGGCGCTGAAGCGCGTTCTCTCCGTGCCGACCGCTCGCGGCCGCAACGACTGTATCGATTGCGGTGAGGAGATTCCGGAGGCGCGTCGCGCGGCCGACCCCAGCACGGTCACCTGCATCGACTGCCAACGCGACCGGGAGCGCCCCGCTCGATGATCTTGGATCTCGTCAAAGAGCTGAACGCCTGGGCCGGTCTGCTGTCGGTGGTTGGCATGGCACTGGTCGCAATAGCGATGCTCTACCTGCGCAGCGTTTTTGCCCCTCAATCCGCCCTCGAAGAAGAGCGTCGGGACCGCGACGAGATCACCAAAGAACTGACGGATCGCGTTCACACTTTGGAACGATCGGTCGACAAGCTCGACCAGTTGGCCGCGGTGGCGCCGACTCAGACCGATCTGCAGAAAATTGCGGTCGCGATCGAATCCTTTCGAGGGGACTTCAAGGCGATGGCCGCCGAGGTGACCGCGCTGGACCGCTCGGTCAGTCAGATCGGCCGCAAGGTCGACATGCTCGTCGAGAATGAGATCCAGGTGGCGCAGAATCGGAAGGGCAGCTCATGAACATCCAGGACATGCTGCGCGAAGAGCTGCGGCTGACCATCATCGTCACCCTCAACGAGGTACCCGGCCAGAGCGCCTACGAGGGCCTGCTGCAGGAAGCCATCGCTCGCTACCACAACCAGTTCCCCACGCGCGCGGAACTCCAGACCGAGCTGATCTGGCTTCGCGATGCCGGCCTGCTGACCATCGCCGAACATCCGCAGCCTGGTCGCGTGAGCTACACGGCGACGCTTACGGCGCGCGGCGAAGCGACCGCCACCGGCCGGCTTAAGACCGCCGGTGTCCGGCGCCCGAACGCGTAGCGGACGCCATGCGAAAGCGCGGCCCCAAGAGCAAAATCGAGAAGCTGGATCCGGCCATCAAGGCGGAGATCGACCGGCTCCTGCGTGACGAGGGGCGCACGATCGACGACGTCGTCGAGTTCCTGCAGACCCTCAAACTCGACGATTCGCCGTCGCGTGGCTCGGTAGCCCGCTACAGCGCCTCCGCGTCGAAGATTCGGGGCGACATGGATCGCCTTAACTCGGTGACCGCTCAGCTCTCCAAGGAGTTCGGGGACCAGGACAACGACGTGGCTCGCTTCCTGGTCCAGATCGCGCAGAGCATTGCGTTCAAGGTTATGGATGAGAAGGACGGGTACGGGGTTCAGGAGTTCATGTACCTGATGAAGGGCCTGAAGGACATGTCTGCCGCCCGCAAGGCCACGCTGGACGCCGAGGAGAAGATCCTCGCCAAACTCAAGCGTGAGGCCGCCAAGCTGTTTGACCAGGCGCAGCGAGACGCGCAGTCGGCCGGCGAAGGTAAAGGCCTGTCGGCCGAGCGCCTAGCGCAGCTCCGTCG